>NZ_BBJX01000008.1 GCF_000739995.1 Comamonas granuli NBRC 101663
GGCGGCCAAGGAGATCAAGCAGCTCATCGGCGCCTCGGTCGAGAACGTCGAGACCGGCTCGCAGCAGGTGGCCGAGGCGGGCCAGGCCATGAACGACATCGTGGCCAGCGTGCAGCGCGTGAGCGACCTGATCGGCGAGATCACGGCCTCGGCCACCGAGCAACGCGACGGCATCGCGCAGGTCAACCAGGCCGTGACCCAACTGGACCAGATGACCCAGCAGAACGCGGCGCTGGTGGAGGAGTCCACGGCCGCGGCCAGCGCGCTGAACGACCAGTCGCAGCGCCTCAATGCCGTGGTGGCCGTCTTCCAGGTCGGGGCCGGGGCCAATGCGCCGGCGCCGGCGCCTGCAGCGGCGCGCGTGCACCGACCTGCGCCGCCCGCGCCCCCGCGCGCCCCGGCACGGGTGGCGGCAGGTGCCGCCAAGGCCAAGGCGCCCCTGGCGCCGCCGCCGCAGGCACGCAAGCCTGCGCCCGCGCCCGCCCAGCGCATAGCAGCAGCGCCTCAGGCGACGGCATCGGAAGGGGAGTGGGAGAGCTTTTGACGCATGTTGTGCGCGGCAAGGGCCGCCAACACCGCATGGGGCCCTTCAGGGCCCTTTTTCATGCGTTTGCGGGCGGCCCCGGGATGGCGCTCAGAGAGCGTGTATTCCACAAATTCCGTTTGTAGGGGTATGACGCAGCGCAAAGACATGCCGCCAAACGTGAGTAATTACGTGAACGTCTGATCTATCTCAATAACGCTACAATGGATTTTCCGACGCGCGGCGCGGCCCGGGTCTGTGCCGCCGCAGCGCGTGTGCCAGCCCCCGCCATGGGTCTGGGCGTACGGGTGAGGGAGACGTTTCGATCCATGAGGCGCAATAAAGTGAGAACCATGATGAGTATTCCCCGCAAGCTGGCCGGCGCACTGGGCTGGGCAGGAGCATGGATGGCCACGGCGGCCCAGGCCGTGCAGGACCTGCCTGGCGGCCCGGCGGTCATGCAGCTCAATTTGCATCCCCCGGTCACGCGCATCGCCGAGGAGCAGCACTGGCTGCACTGGATGATGCTCATCCTGTGCACGGTCATTTTCGTCGCCGTCTTCTCGGTGATGTTCTATTCCATCTGGAAGCACCGCAAGTCGCAGGGCGCGCAGGCGGCGCATTTCCACGAGTCGGTGGCGGTGGAAATCGCCTGGACGGTGGTTCCCTTCATCATCATCATCCTGATGGCCCTGCCCGCCACCAAGGTACTGGTGGCGCAGAAGGACACGACGAACGCCGACATCACCATCAAGACCACGGGTTACCAGTGGAAGTGGGGCTACGACTACCTCAAGGGCGAGGGCGAGGGCATCTCCTTCCTCTCCACGCTCGACAGCAGCCACCGCGCCATGTCCAACAGCGGCAATGTGAGCGATGCGCCTGTGGACTACCTGTTCAAGGTGGACAACCCGCTGGTCGTGCCCGTGGGCCAGAAGATCCGCATCATCACCACCGCCAACGACGTGATCCACTCCTTCATGGTGCCGGCCTTCGGCATCAAGCAGGACGCCATCCCGGGCTTTGTGCGCGACACCTGGTTCCGCGCCGAGAAGGTGGGTGACTACTATGGCCAGTGCGCCGAGCTGTGCGGCAAGGAGCACGCCTACATGCCCATCCATGTGAAGGTGCTGTCGGCCAGCGACTACACCGAGTGGGTGCAGGCCGAAACGAAGAAGGCCGCCGCCCTGCGCGACGACCCGGCCAAGGTCTGGGAACTCGCGGCCCTGGTGCAGCGCGGCGAGAAGGTCTATGCCGCCAACTGCGCCGCCTGCCACCAGGCGAACGGCAAGGGTGCCGGGCCGATCAAGCCGCTCGATGGCTCGGCCATCGTGCAGGACGCCGACCATGCCAAGCAGATCCAGGTGGTGCTCCAGGGTGCGGCCAATGGTGCCATGCCGTCCTGGAAGCAGCTGGGCGATACCGACCTCGCGGCTGTGATCAGCTACACCAAGAACGCCTGGTCGAACAAGACCGGGCAAATCGTGCAGCCTTCTGAAATCGTGGCCCAGCGCGGCAAGTGAGCCGCGCCCGAACGCCCTGAGGAATCCACACCATGAGCGCAGTCATCGACCATCCCGCACACGCCGCCCATCACGCCCACGATGCGCACGGCCACCATGGGCCCACCGGTTGGCGCCGCTGGGTCTACGCCACCAACCACAAGGACATCGGCACGCTGTACATGCTGTTCTCGTTCGCCATGCTGATGGTGGGCGGCGTGCTGGCCCTGCTGATCCGCGCCGAGCTGTTCCAGCCCGGGTTGCAGCTGCTCAACCCGGAGATGTTCAACCAGCTCACCACCATGCATGGCCTCATCATGGTGTTCGGCGCCATCATGCCGGCCTTCGTGGGCTTTGCGAACTGGATGATCCCGCTGCAGATCGGCGCATCCGACATGGCCTTTGCGCGCATGAACAACTTCAGCTTCTGGCTGATGATTCCGGCCGCCACGCTGCTGGTCGGTTCGTTCTTCATGCCCGGCGGCGCGCCGGCCGCCGGCTGGACGCTGTACGCCCCGCTGACGCTGCAGATGGGTCCCTCGATGGACGCGGCCATCTTTGCCATGCACATCCTGGGTGCCTCGTCCATCATGGGCTCGATCAACATCATCGTGACCATTCTGAACATGCGCGCCCCGGGCATGACGCTCATGAAGATGCCGCTGTTCTGCTGGACCTGGCTGATCACGGCCTACCTGCTGATCGCCGTGATGCCCGTGCTGGCCGGGGCCATCACCATGACGCTGACCGACCGCCATTTCGGCACCAGCTTCTTCAACCCGGCGGGCGGCGGCGACCCGGTGATGTACCAGCACATCTTCTGGTTCTTCGGCCACCCCGAGGTCTACATCATGATCCTGCCGGCCTTCGGCATCATCAGCCAGATCGTCCCGGCCTTCGCGCGCAAGAAGCTCTTTGGCTACGCCTCCATGGTGTACGCCACCTCGTCCATCGCCATCCTGTCGTTCATCGTCTGGGCGCACCACATGTTCACCACGGGCATGCCGGTGACGGGGCAACTGTTCTTCATGTACGCCACCATGCTGATCTCCGTGCCCACGGGCGTGAAGATTTTCAACTGGGTGGCCACCATGTGGCGCGGCTCCATGACCTTCGAGACGCCCATGCTGTTTGCCGTCGGCTTCATCTTCGTGTTCGCCATCGGCGGTTTCACGGGCCTGATCGTCGCCGTCGCCCCCATCGACATCCAGTTGCAGGACACCTACTACGTCGTGGCGCACTTCCACTACGTGCTCGTGGCCGGTTCGCTGTTTGCCCTGTTTGCCGGCGTCTACTACTGGCTGCCCAAGTGGTCGGGTGTGATGTACAACGAAACCCGCGGCCGCATCCACTTCTGGGCGTCCATGGTGTTCTTCAACATCACCTTCTTCCCCATGCACTTCCTGGGCCTGGCGGGCATGCCGCGCCGCTATGCGGACTACCCCATGCAGTTCGCCGATTTCAACGCGGTGGCGTCCATCGGTGCCTTCGGCTTCGGTCTGGCGCAGGTGTACTTCTTCCTCGCGGTGGTGCTGCCCTGCATGCGCAAGCAGGGTGAAAAAGCACCGCAAAAGCCCTGGGAAGGTGCGGAAGGCCTGGAGTGGGAGGTGCCCTCGCCCGCACCCCTGCACACCTTCGAGACCCCGCCCAAGCTCGACGCCACGGCCACGCGCATCATCGGATGAAAGGAGCCCGCGCCATGACCACTCCCGCGCAGCGCAAGGCCAACCTGCGCACGGCCCTGGTGCTGGCGTCCGTGGTGGCCGCGTTCTTCATCGGCTTCATGGCCAAGATGGCCTGGCTGCACTCCTGAGCCATGGCACGCCAGAGCGCCAACGCCAGGATGCTGGGCAAGCTGGCCGTGATTGCGGTCGGCATGTTCGCCTTCGGTTATGTGCTGGTGCCCATCTACCAGCGCATCTGCGAGGCCACGGGCATCAACATCCTGGCGCTGTCCGAGCGCCAGGTGCCAGGCAATGGCGTGGCCGGCCCCGCGGCGGCGCTGCCGCGCAACACGCAGGTGGACCAGAGCCGCACCATCACCGTCGAATTCGACGCCAACGCGCGCGGCCCCTGGAAGTTCCGGCCCGCGCAGCGTTCGCTGCAGGTGCACCCGGGCGAGCTTGCCACCGTGATGTACGAATTCGAGAACGTGCAGGACCGGCGCATGTCGGCCCAGGCCATACCGAGCTATGCACCGCGGCAGGCGGCGGCGCATTTCAACAAGATCGAGTGCTTTTGCTTCAACCAGTACACGCTGGAGCCCGGTGAGAAGAAGGAGTGGCCCGTGGTTTTCGTGGTCGATCCGCGCATCTCCCGGGACGTCACCACCATCACGCTGTCCTACACCTTCTTCGAGGTGGGCGGCAAAACGCCGGCCGCTCCCGTAGCGGCCGCTGCGGCGCAGGAGACCGGAACATGACCCACCCCACCACCACCACGACCCAACTGCCCGAGGCAGGCCGCATGTCGCTGCTGCGCAGCATCCGCGCCGTCGCCTGGTCGCTGATCGGGCTGCGCAAGGGCAGCGAGTACCGCCAGGACCTGCAGCAGGTGCACCCCCTGCACGTCATTGCCGTGGGGCTGGTGGCCATCTTCGTATTCGTGGGCCTGCTGATGGCGGTCGTGCAATGGGCCGTCTGAAGGCATAGAACAAACACCAGAAACAGGAGCTGACATGAGTGCAACGACCCACGGCGCGACGCCTTACTACTACGTTCCCGCGCAATCGAGCCACCCGGTGATGGCGGCTGCGGGGCTGTTCTTCGTCATCCTCGGCGCCAGCCAGTGGATCAATGGCGCGGGCTGGGGGGCCTATTCCTTCGCCTTCGGCCTGCTGTGGTGGCTGGCGGTGCTGTTCCGCTGGTTCCGCGAGGCCGCGCGCGAGAGCGAAGGCGGGCTCTACGGCCGCAAGATCGACCTGTCCTACCGCTGGGGCATGAGCTGGTTCATCTTCTCGGAGGTGATGTTCTTCGGCGCCTTCTTCACGGCGCTGTGGTGGGCGCGCGCGCACTCCGTGCCCCAGCTCGGCAGCCTCGACAACAGCCTGCTGTGGCCCGGCTTCAAGGCCGTGTGGCCCAGCGTGATGGCAGGTGCCACGGCGTCGCCTGCGGGCACGGTCGAGCCTTTCCGCACCGTCGGGCCGTTCTGGCTGCCCACCATCAACACGGCGCTGCTGCTGACCTCGGGCGTGACGCTGACCATCGCCCACCATGCGCTGCGCGCCGGCCAGCGAGCCAAGACCATTGGCTTCATGTGGGTCACGGTGCTGCTGGGTTTCGTCTTCCTGTGCGTGCAGGGTTACGAGTACTACCACCTCTACACCGACCTGAACCTCAAGCTCAGCTCCGGCGTGTTCGGCTCCACCTTCTTCATGCTCACGGGCTTCCACGGCTTCCACGTGTTCCTGGGCATGCTGATGCTGCTGTTCATCACCCTGCGCCTGCACAGCGGGCATTTCAGCGCCGAGCGGCATTTCGGCTTCGAGGGCGCCGCCTGGTACTGGCACTTCGTGGACGTGGTCTGGCTTGGCCTGTACCTGCTCGTCTACTGGATGTGATCGAGGGGCTCACGGGCCCGTGGGCAGGCCCGTGGGCTGGATGTAGCCCAGTTTCCAGGCCAGCAGCAGGCACAGGAACAGTGCCACCGACAGCCCGATGCGCCAAGCCAGGGCGCGGGCCATGCGCTGCCCCTGTCCAGGCTGGCGGCTATCGCCGCGCAGCATGAAGAACAGAGCCGAACCCAGGCTGGCCACAATGGCCAGGAAGACGAGCACAATGACCGTTTTCATGAAGGGCATTATCCCGTGTCGGCACGCAGCGCGCACGCGCGATTCTGGACGGTGACGCTGGCCGCCGTGCTGGCGGTCGCGGCGACCGCGCTGCTCGGGCGCTGGCAGATGCAGCGCGCCGCGCAGAAGCAGGCCCTGGAGGATGCGGTGCAGGCCCAGGGCGCCCTGCCGCCGCTGACGGCCGCCGCGCTCGCCGCCGCCGTGCAGGCCGGGGCGGCGCAGACCGGGCCCCTGCTGCACCGGCGTGTGCTTCTGCGCGGGCGCTGGCTGGCACAACACACCGTGTACCTGGACAACCGCCAGATGCAAGGGCGTCCGGGCTTTTTCGTGCTCACGCCGCTGCAGCTCGAGGGCCTGCCGCTGACGCTGCTGGTGCAGCGCGGCTGGCTGGCACGCCAGGTGCAGGACCGCACGCAGCTCGCGCCGGTGGATACGCCCGCTGGCGTGGTGGAGCTGTCCGGGCGCCTGGCACCGGCGCCGGCCCGTCTGCTGGACCTGGGCGGCCCCGCACCCGGGCCAGGGTCTTCGCGCATCCGGCAAAATCTGGACCTGACCGCTTACGCCGCCGAGACCGGCCTGGCCCTCGCGCCTTGGACTGTGCTGCAGACCGAGGGTCCGGGCGATGGCCTGCAGCGCCAGTGGCCTGCCTTCACGGCCGGGGTGGAAAAGCACCACGGCTACGCCTTCCAATGGTTCGCACTCAGCGGCCTGATTGCTTTGCTCTATGTCTGGTTCCAAGTCGTCCGACGCATTCGCCCCTGGCCCGGCAACGCCCGCTGACGCCAGCGGCGCCCGCCCGCCCGTGGCGCCGCGCGCGCGGCGCCGCGCGCGCTGGACGCTGCTGCTGCTGTTCCTGGGTTTTCTCGCGCCCGTGGCGGCCTCCTACTTCACCTACTACGTCGTGCGCCCGGAGGGGCGGCGCAACTTCGGCACGCTGATCGAACCGCAGCGTGCCCTGCCTGCCGACCTGGCGGCGATCGCCCTGGACGGCCGCCGCGAACCCCTGGACGCGCTGCGTGGCCAGTGGCTGCTGGTGAGCGTGGGCTCCGGCGCCTGCGACGCGGTCTGCGAGAATCACCTGTATTTGCAGCGCCAGATGCGCGAGAGCCTGGGGCGCGACAAGGATCGCCTGGACTGGGTCTGGCTGATCACGGACGCGGCCCCCGTGCCGAGCGCGCTGGCAGGCGCACTCGGACAGGCGACAGTGCTGCGCGTGGACGCCCAGGCGCTCGCGCGTTGGCTGGAGCCGGCGCCGGGCCAGGCATTGAACGAACACCTCTACCTGGTGGATCCGAAGGGGAACTGGATGATGCGTTTTCCTGCATTGCTTGACGCTGCGGGCGCCGCCAAGGCGCGGCGCGACCTCGAGCGCCTACTGCGCGCATCCGCCTCCTGGGACCAGGCGGGACGCAAGGAGCCAGACCGCCCATGAACGACGCCCAGACCCTGTACGACTTTGCCCCGGTGCTTGAGCTCATGCTGCTGGGCGCAGCCATTGCCTTGGGGCCGCTGGCCTGGGTCACCTGGCGCAGCCGCGGGGCGGGGCAGGGACGGCGCCTGCAGGCGCTCATGGTGCTGACCCTGTTCCTGACCTTCGACCTGGTGATGTTCGGTGCCTTCACGCGCCTGACCGACTCCGGCCTGGGCTGCCCCGACTGGCCCGGCTGCTATGGCAGCGCCAGCCCCATCGGTGCGCGCGCCGACATCCAGGCCGCGCAGCAGGCCATGCCCACGGGGCCGGTCACGCACGGCAAGGCCTGGGTGGAGATGATCCACCGCTACCTCGCCAGCAGCGTGGGCGTGCTCATCATCGCCATCACCGTGGGCGTGTGGCGGCAAAGGCGGCTGTGGCAGCGTGCCCCCGGGGGCGCGGCGGCGCCGCTGAGCCCCTGGTGGGCCGGGGCCACGCTGGCCTGGGTGTGCCTGCAGGGCGCCTTTGGCGCCTGGACGGTGACCATGAAGCTCTTCCCGGCCATCGTCACGCTGCACCTGATCGGCGGGCTGGTGCTGCTGGCCCTGCTGTGCGTGCAGGCGGTGCGGCAGGCGCAGACCGCCCTGGGCCGGCCCGCCGTGGCCTTGCCCGGAGCCTTGCGCTGGGGCGTGCTGCTGGCGCTGGTGCTGGTATCCGTGCAGGTGGCGCTGGGCGGCTGGGTGAGCACCAACTACGCCGTGCTGGCCTGCACCACCTTCCCGGACTGCAATGGCAGCTGGTGGCCAGTCATGGATTTTGCCCAGGGCTTCCAGCTCTGGCGCCCGCTGGGCGTGCTCAAGGACGGCAGCCACATCGGCTTTGCAGCGCTCACCGCCATCCACTATGTGCACCGCCTGTTCGCCTACCTGGTGCTGGCGGCGCTGCTGCTGCTGGGTTGGCGCCTGCGGCAGGCCGCGCACCGCCTGCCGGGCGGGAGCGCCCCGCCCGTGGCGGCGCAGGGCCGCTGGCTGCTGGGGCTGGCGCTGCTGCAACTGCTCACCGGCTTGAGCAATGTGGTGCTCGACTGGCCGCTGGCTGCCGCCGTGCTGCACACGGGCGGGGCGGCCGCCATGGTGGTCGTGCTCACCTGGGCGCTGGCGGGCAGCCGCACCGCCGCCGTGCACCAGGCCGCGCGCAGCGCCGGCGCCGCACTGACCGCAGCAAAGGCCAAGGCATGAACACCACCTCGATCTCCCTGCCCCCGCGCCTGGCGCAGTACTACGCGCTGACCAAGCCGCGCGTGGTCCAACTCATCGTGTTCTGCGCACTCATCGGCATGGTGCTGGCCGTGCCGGGCCTGCCCACCGTGGAGCAGCTCTGGCGCATGCTGGTCGCCAGCCTGGGCATCTGGCTGGTGGCGGCTGCGGCCGCGGCGTTCAACTGTCTGGTCGAGAAGACCATCGACGCGAAGATGAAGCGCACCGCCTGGCGCCCCACGGCCAAGGGCGAGCTCAGCGACGTGCAGGCCCTGGCCTTCTCCGCCGTGCTGTGCGTGGCGGGCTCCATCGTGCTGTACGAGGGCACGAATGCGCTCACCATGTGGCTGACCTTTGCCACCTTCGTGGGCTACGCCGTGGTCTACACCCTGCTGCTCAAGCCGAACACGCCGCAGAACATCGTGATCGGCGGCGCCTCGGGCGCCATGCCGCCGGTGCTGGGCTGGGCGGCGATGACGGGCGACGTGGGCCCCGAGGCGCTGATCCTGTTCCTCATCATCTTCCTCTGGACGCCGCCGCACTTCTGGGCGCTGGCGCTGTACCGCGTGGAGGAGTACCGCAAGTCCGGCCTGCCCATGCTGCCCGTCACGCACGGCAATGCCTATACGCGGCTGCAGGTGCTGCTCTACACGCTGATCCTGTTCGCCGCAGGCCTGATGCCGTTCGTCTACGGCATGAGCTCGTGGATCTACCTGGTTGCCGCGGTGCTGCTGGGGGCGGGCTTTTGCGCCTACGGCTATGCCCTGTGGCGCGCTTACTCCGACGCGCTGGCGCGCCGCACCTTCCGTTTCTCCATCGTCTACCTGAGCCTGCTGTTTGCCGCGCTGCTGGTGGACCACTACGTCCTGTGAGCCCGATGCGATTCCAGAATACTGTTAAAACGATAGCTGCTTGCGCTGTATTGGCAAGCGTTTCCGTGCTTTTTGCTGCATGTTCCAAGAGCCAGCCGGAGTTCCGCGGCGTGGACATCTCGCAGGTGGACTATGCGCGCGACTTCACCCCCCTGGCCGACCAGTACGGCCAGCCGCGCAGCATCAAGGACTTCAAGGGCAAGGTGGTGGTGGTGTTCTTCGGCTACACCCAGTGCCCGGACGTCTGCCCCACCTCCATGCAGGAGGTCGCCGAGGTCAAGCGCATGCTGGGCGCGGACGGCGAGCGCCTGCAATCCATCTTCGTGACCGTGGACCCCGAGCGCGACACGCCCGAGATGCTCAAGGCCTATATGGCCAACTTCGACCCGAGCTTCCTCGCCCTGCACGGTTCGGCCGAGCAGACCGCCGCCGTGGCCAAGGACTTCAAGATCTTCTACAAGAAGGTCGAGGGCAAGACGCCCACGAGCTACACCATGGACCACTCGGCGGGCAGCTACATCTACGACACGCAGGGCCGCCTGCGTGTGTACTACCGCTACGGCAGCGGCGTCGATGCCATGGCGCACGACGTGAAGGCGCTGCTGCAGGAAGCCGGCTGAGGGCTCCCGGCCTGTGCCCCGCGCGGCACAGGCGCCCGCAAAAAAGGGCTGCGCCAGGCAGCCCTTTCTGCATGTGCGGCCGGGCACGCGGGCCCGGCACGGCCTCAGGCGAACTCGGCGAGCGCCTTCTTCATCTTCTTCATCGCGGCCACCTCGATCTGGCGGATGCGCTCGGCGCTCACGCCGTACTCCGCCGCCAGCTGGTGCAGTGTCATGCCGCCCGAGCCGTCGTCGTTCACCTTGAGCCAGCGCTCCTCGACGATGCGGCGGCTGCGCTCGTCCAGGCTGGCCAGGGCCGTGGCAATGCCGTCGGTCGCCAGCACGTCGCGCTGGCGCGACTCGATCATGGCCGTGGGCTCGTGCGCGGCATCCGACAGGTAGGCGATGGGGCCAAAGGCCTGCTCGCCGTCCTCGGCGGGCGCGGGGTCCAGCAGCACGTCGCCGCCGGCCATGCGCGTCTCCATCTCCAGCACGTCCTCGCGCTTGACGTTGAGCTGCGCGGCCACCTGGTCGATCTCGTGGTCGGTCAGGGTGCTGCGGTGCGTGTCCAGCGCTGCGGCGTCGGCCTTGAGGCCCTGTTTCATGGAGCGCAGGTTGAAGAACAGCTTGCGCTGCGCCTTGGTGGTGGCCACCTTGACCATGCGCCAGTTCTTCAGGATGTATTCGTGGATCTCCGCCTTGATCCAGTGCATGGCGTAGCTCACCAGGCGCACGCCCTGATCGGGGTCGAAGCGCTTGACGGCCTTCATCAGGCCCACGTTGCCCTCCTGGATCAGGTCGCCATGCGGCAGGCCGTAGCCCAGGTACTGGCGCGAGATGGACACCACCAGGCGCAGGTGCGACATGACCAGGCGCCCTGCGGCCTCCAGGTCATTGCGCTCGCGCAGGGCGCGCGCGGCCTGCTGCTCCTCCTCGGCGGTGAGCAGGGGCAGGCGGTTGACCGCAGAGATGTAGGCGTCCAGGTTGCCCAGCGAAGGCACCAGCGCCCAGGGGTTGGCCGGGGCCAGGGCGGTCGTCGCGGTTGCGGTGGGAAGGGTCATGGGGCTTGTCCTCTCCTTGGGAGACTTCATGTTAGCACTCTCTTGGAGAGACTGCTAAATGCCAAGTTCCCCTGCGGTCTTCCGGAACGGGGTTTTATGACAAAAATGACCTTCCAGCGCAATACTGGCAAGCGCGAGCAGCTATCAATTCAGAAGCTTCCGTCTGCCCACCCATGGGCTGGTTGTGCGCTTTGGGCCAGACGGGCGCACACTCCCGTCCATGACCCGTTCCGACCCCCACGTACCCCTGGCTCCCGAGGCCGTCTGCGCAGTGACCACCACGGTCGCGTCGCCGCAGGACGCCGAGCGCCTGGCGCAGGTGCTGCTGCAGCACCGGCTGGCGGCCTGCGTGCAGATCGAGCCCATCACCTCGCACTACCACTGGCAGGGCGCGCTGCATGCGGATGCCGAGTGGCGCCTGGTCTGCAAGACCACGCCCGAGGCCGTGCCGCGGCTCTTGGCCTGCCTGCAGCAGGAGCACCCCTACGCGCTGCCGCAGCTCCTGGTCCAGCCGGTGCAGGCCAGCCAGGCCTATGCCGACTGGGTGCACGCACAGACCGCGCAGCCCGGCTTGTGAGGCCGCCGCGTGCCGCTCAGTATTGCGCGCGCACGCGGCGCTCGAAATCGCCCAGCGGCTCGGGGCGGCCGAACAGGTAGCCCTGGAAGTCGCGGCAGCCGTGCTCGAGCAGGAAATGGTGGTGCGCCTCGGTCTCCACGCCTTCGGCAATCACCTCCAGGCCCAGCAGCCCTCCCAGCCCGATGATGCTGTGCGCGATCGCCGCGTCCCGCGCGTCGAGCATCACATTGCGCACAAAGCCCTGGTCGATCTTGATCTGGTCCAGCGGCAGGCGCTTGAGGTAGCCCAGGCTGGAGTAGCCGGTGCCGAAGTCGTCCAGCGCCAGGGCCAGGCCCAGGGCGCGCAGCTCCTGCATGATGGCGATCACGCCGTCCACGTCCTGCAGCAGCAGGCTCTCGGTCAGCTCCAGCGTGATGCGCGCCGGGTTGGCCCCGCTGGCGCGCAGCAGCTCGCGCAGCCCGGGCACGAAGTCGTCCTTGCGGAACTGGCGGGCGCTCACGTTGACCGAGAGGCTCACGCCGGCGAGCAGCGGGTCGCTCTGCCACAGCGCCTGCTGGTGCAGCGCCGACTGCAGCACCCACTGCCCGAGCGCGAGGATCTGGCCCGTCTCCTCGGCCAGCGGGATGAATACGCCCGGCGGCACCAGGCCCTTGTCCGGGTGCTGCCAGCGCAGCAGCGCCTCGGCGCCGACGATGCGGCCCTGCCCGTTCACCTGGGGCTGGAAGAACAGCACGAACTCCCCCTGGCGCAGGCCCCGGTGCAGATCGGCCTGCAGCGCCACGCGCTGGTTCACGGTGGCCTGCATCACGGGGTCGAAGAAGCGCAGCGTGTTGCGCCCCTCGTCCTTGGCGCGGTACATGGCCAGGTCGGCGTGCTTTAGCAGGTCCTCGACCGACGGCACCGCCGTGGCGTCGGCCATCACGGCGCCCATGCTGGCCGTGAGGATGTACTCCTGCTGCTCCAGTGCGACGGGCTGGCGCAGGTGCTCGAGCATCTTGTCGCCCAGCGCGCGCACCTGGGCGGCGGCTTCCACCTTGTCGGCGCTCAGGTTGTGCAGCAGCACCACGAACTCGTCGCCCCCCAGCCGCGCCACGGTGTCCTGCGCGCGCACGCAGGCCTGCAGGCGCTTGGCCACCTCCACGAGCAGGCGGTCGCCGATCTCGTGGCCGCGGCTGTCGTTGAGCGTCTTGAAGTGGTCCAGGTCCATGAACAGCACGGCCGCGCACAGCCCCGTGCGCGCGCTGCCCGCCAGCACCTGCTGCAGGCGGTCGGCCAGCAGGCGGCGGTTGGGCAGGCCGGTCAGCGCGTCGTAGAACGCGAGGTAGCGCGCCTGCTTCTCCGCGGCCTTGCGGCCGGAGATGTCCACGTCGATGCAGAACATCTCCGGCGGGTTGCCGGGCGTCTGCACATGGGCGTGGCTGGAATACACCTCCACCGTCGTGCCGTCCTTGCGCATGAGGCGCAGTTCCTCTGCCGGCACCGGGGTGCCGGTGGCGAACATCTGCGCCATGGCCGCCTGCACCTGTGGGCGCATGTCTGGCGGCACGATGAGTTCGAGCAGGCTGCGGCCCACGGCCTCCTCGGCAGAGTAGCCGTAGAGCTGCTCCGAGGCTTTGTTCCAGTACACCGTCGTGCCATCGGCCAGGTAGCCCTGGACGGACACCGAGGGAATGTCGCGCAGCAGGGTGCGAAAGCGCAGCTCCGACTCGCGCAGCGCCGCCTCCGCCTGCACGCGCTCGGTGCGGTCGCGCGCAATGAACACCACGGCGCGCCGCCCCCGCACCGGCGTGCCCAGGGGCTGGCAGCGGCCCTCGAAGTGGCGTACGCCCGCCATGGTCTGGATGTCGTATTCCAGCGTATCCACGGGCTCGCCCTGCAGGCTGCGCCGGATGTGGCGCAGGATGCGCTCGGCGGTCTCGGCGGGCAGCACATCGGTCAGGTGGCGGCCCAGCAACTGCGCCACCGGTGCGGCCAGGCGCGCGTCCTCGGGGGTCAGCACCTCCAGGTAGCGGCCATCTTCGTCCAGCAGCAGCACCAGGTCCGGGACGGACTGCATGATGGCCGCCAGGCGCTCGGCATTCTCGGACAGCGCGCGTTCGGTGGCGAAACGCTGCTCCACGTCGTGCAGCAGCCAGCCCAGCAGCGCCGTGGCCGGGCCGAACACCAGCAGATAGGGCAGGGCCAGGTCGCGGTTGATGTGCTGCACCACGGCCGGCTCCAGCCCCTGGAACAGCCCCAGCACCGTGAGGTGCAGCAGCAGGCCGAACGCCAGCAGCGTGGCCAGGTCGACGCCCAGCTTGCCGCGCCCGCGCGCATAGCGGTACAGCAGGCCGGCTGCCGTGCACCACAGGATCACGAGCAGGCCGACGGCCATGCCCGCGCCGCCCAGGGACCAGCGCGCGCCAGCCGCCATGGCGGCCGCGATGCCCGCAGGAAGGGGGCCGCCGAACAGCGCCGCCATGCTGAGCACCACCGAGCGCGCATCGATGATGACCCCGGGCGCCAGCTGCAGCGGCTTGGCCATGCCGAGGATGCAAATGCTGCCGAACAGCAGCCCCGAAAGGACCTGGCCCATGCGCGGGTGGCCGCGCCACAGGCGCATGTTCACGCCGTGCAGAAAGCACAGCGCGAGCAGCAGGGCCACGCCTTGGATGAGTTCGAGGAGCATCGGGTGGAGCGAATGGTGCGCCAGCGCCGCATCATGCGCCAAACCCGTATTTCCGTAAACATCCCGTGTATACACGGGTGCGGGCCGCTCAACCCAGCAGCGCCTGCGCGAACTCGCGTGCGTTGAAGGTTTCCAGGTCTTCGAGCTTCTCGCCCACGCCGATGAAGTAGACCGGCACCGGGCGCTCCTGCGCGATGGCGGCGAGCACGCCGCCCTTGGCCGTGCCGTCGAGCTTGGTGACGATCAGGCCCGTGAGCTGCAGCGCATCGTCGAAGGCGCGTACCTGCGCCAGGGCGTTCTGGCCGGTGTTGCCGTCGATGACGAGCAGCACCTCGTGCGGCGCCGTGGCGTCGGCCTTGGTGACCACGCGGCGGATCTTCTTCAGCTCTTCCATCAGGTGCAATTGCGTGGGCAGGCGTCCGGCCGTGTCCACCAGCACCACGTCCTTGCCGCGCGCCTTGCCCGCGCTCACGGCATCGAAGCTCACGGCGGCCGGGTCGCCGCCCTCCTGGCTCACGATCTCCACGGTATTGCGCGTGGCCCAGACGCCGAGCTGCTCGCGCGCGGCGGCACGGAAGGTGTCGGCCGCGGCCAGCAGCACCTGCTGCCCATGGTCGGCCAGGTGCTTGGTCAGCTTGCCGATGGAGGTGGTCTTGCCGGCGCCGTTCACGCCCGCCACCATGATCACGGTGGGCTGGTGCTCGCCGATGACCAGGGGCTTTTCCAGCGGGGCGAGCAGGGCCGCCAGCGCATCGGCCAGCAGGGCCTTGACGGCGGCCGGCTCGGTGGCCTTGGCCTCCTTGACGCGGCGCTTGAGGTCGGTGAGCAGCCACTGCGTGGCCTTGACGCCCGTGTCGGCCATGAGCAGCGCGTCTTCGAGCTCCTCGTACAGCGCATCGTCGATGCGTGTGCCCGTGAAGACCGTGGCAATGCTGCTGCCCGTCTTGCGCAGGCCGCTTTTGAGGCGCTCCATCCAGCTCTGGCGCGCGGGCGCGGCGACGGGTGCTGGCGTGGGTGCCGGTGCGGGGGCTGGAGCAGCCGCCGGAGCGGGCGCAGGGGTAGGCGTGGCCGTCTGCACGGGCGCCTGCACCGGCGCGGGAACCGGTACCGGAGCGGGGGCAGGAATAGATGCCGATGCTGTTGGCGCTGGCGGCGTGGCTGCAGGCGCCACTTCAGCAGGGGCGCTGGGCGAGGGCGCCAGCGGGGTCAGTGGCGTGACCGGCTTGTTCAGCCAGCCGAACAAGCCGCCGCCGCCAGCCGGTTCGCTGGCTGCCGGGGCGGGCGCAGCCGCGGGCAGGGCCGGCGCGGCAGGCGGCGTGGGCTCCGGGCCGGCAGGCGCCTGCTGGGGCGCAGGTGCAGGAGCTGGAGCGGGCGCCGCGGCCTCGGGCGGCGGCGCAGGAGGGACTTTCTTCTTGAAAAAACTGAACATTGGCGGGTTCGTAGAATCTGTGCATTCTATGAAACACCTCACTTCCCTCCTGGCCCTGTGGGCCTGCCTGTCGGCGGCTGCCATCGCGCAGCCCGTGCGTGCCCCGCTGCCTGCGGCCTCCAGCGCCGCGCAGGCGACTGCCGGGCCGCAGCAGTTCCAGCTCTCCAACGGCATGCAGCTCATCGTGCAGCCGGACCGGCGCGCGCCCACGGCGGTGCACATGGTCTGGGTGCGCACGGGCGCCATGGACGAGGTCGATGGCACCTCGGGCGTGGCCCATGTGCTCGAGCACATGATGTTCAAGGGCACGGCCGCCGTGCCGCCGGGCGATTTCTCGCGCCGCGTGGCGGCGCTGGGCGGTTCGGAAAACGCCTTCACCAGCCAGGACTACACGGGCTTCTTCCAGCAAATCCCCGCTGGCCGCCTCGAAGACGTGATGCGCCTGGAGTCCGACCGCTTCGCCAACAACCAGTGGCCCGATGCCGAGTTCAAGAAGGAGATCGAGGTCGTCAAGGAAGAGCGGCGCATGCGCACCGAGGACCAGCCGCGCGCCCTGCTGTGGGAGCAACTGAACGCGGCCGCCTTCGTCGCCTCGCCCTACCGCCGCCCCATCGTCGGCTGGATGAGCGACCTGGACGCCATGGTGCCGGACGACGTGCGCCAGTTCCACCGCCAGTGGTACGTGCCCGGCAATGCCGTGGTGGTGGTGGCAGGCGACGTGGACGTGCAGCAGGTGCGCGCCCTGGCCGAGAAGTACTACGGCGGCATTCCCGCGCGCGCCGTGCCCGCGCGCAAGCCGCGCACCGAGCCGGCGCAGCGCGGCCTGCGCCGCATCGAGGTCAAGGCGCCGGCCGAGCAGGCCTATGTGGCACTGGCCTTCCGCGCGCCGCGCCTGGCCTCGGTGGACGCGGCCAGCGACGAGGACCGCGACGCGCTGGCGCTGGTGGTGCTCTCGGCGGTGCTCAGCGGCTACGACGGCGCGCGCCTGGAGCGCGCGCTCACCCAGGGGCCGCAGCGCGTGGCCGACAGCGCCGACAGCAGCGCCTCGGTCATGGGCCGCGGGCCGGGGCAGTTCGTGCTCACGGCGGTGCCCGCCCAGGGCAAGACGCCGCGCCAGGTCGAGGACGCCCTGCGCGCCGAGCTCGCGCGCATTGCGCGCGAGGGCGTGAACGGCGCCGAGCTCGAGCGCGTCAAGACGCAGTGGATCGCCGCCAAGGTGTACGAGCGCGATTCCCTGTTCCGCCAGGCCATGCTGCTTGCCCAGCACTGGGTGCAGGGCTGGCCGCTGGACGCCGAGGAGCGGCTGCTGGCGCAGTTGCGCGCCGTCACGCCGCAGCAGGTGCAGGCCGTGGCGCAGCGCTGGTTCGGCGACGACCAGCTCACCGTGGCCACGCTGCTGCCCCAGCCCCTGCCCCCCGGCGCTCAGCGCCCTGCCGCCGCGCAGGGCGCGGCCCCCCACCGCCATTGAGCGCCCGGCACCCTTTGCGAGGCCTGTTTATGCTTGCTATTAAAAACATAGCTGTTCGCGCTTTATTGGTAAGCGCTGCAGCCCTTTTTGTTCAAAATCCTGCGTGGGCGCTGCTGCCCATACAGCACTGGCAGGAGCCCAGCGGGGCGCAGGTCTGGCTGGTGCAGAGCCCGGCCATCCCCATGGTGGACGTGCAGATCGACTTCGACGCCGGCAGCCGCCGCGACCCGTCCGAGCAGGCGGGCCTGGCGCAGGCCGTGGCCGGCATGGCCACCAAGGGCGTGCGCGCCGGGCGCGGGTTTGCGGCCCTGGACGAGAACGGCCTGGGCGAGGCCTGGGCCGACCTGGGCGCGCAGTTCGACGTGAGCGCCGGGCGCGACGCGCTGAGCTATTCGCTGCGCTCGCTCACCGAGCCCAAGCTGCTGGACCAGGCCGTGTACCTGGCTGCGCGCGTCATGGCCGAGCCCACCTTCCCGCCCGCCGTGTGGGAGCGCGAGCGCGCGCGCTGGAGCGCGGCGCTCAAGGAGGCCGACACGCGCCCGGGCGTGGTCGCCGCCAAGGCCTTTGCCGCGGGCGTGTTCGGCAGCCATCCCTACGGCCAGCAGGCGACGCCGGAGACGCTGGCGCGCATCCAGGTGCAGGACCTGCAGCGCTTTCAGGCGCGCTACCTCGACGCCTGCCGCGCGCGCGTGCACATCGTCGGGGCGGTCGAGCGCGCCCAGGCGCGCCTGCTGGTGGCGGCGCTGCTCTCGCGCCTGCCGGCGTCCAGCCCCTGCGCGGCGCTGCCCGCCGTGCCCGAGGTGGCGCCGCTGCAGGCCGCGGCCGAGCGCGCCATCCCCTTCGCCTCGGCGCAGGCGCATGTGCTCATCGGCCAGCCGGGCTTTGCGCGCAAGGACCCGGACTTCTTCGCCCTGCTCGTGGGCAACCACATCCTGGGCGGCGGCGGTTTTGTCTCGCGCCTGACCGAGGAGGTGCGCGAGAAGCGCGGCCTCTCCTACAGCGTGTACAGCGCCTTTGCGCCGGGGCTGCAGGCGGGGGCCTTCACCATCGGCCTGCAGACCCGCCCCGACCAGGCCGCGCAGGCCCTGCAGGTGGCGCGCGAGGTGCTCGAGCGCTTCGTTGCCGAGGGCCCCACCGAGGAGGAACTGCGCGCCGCCAAGGACAACCTCGTGGGCGGCTTTGCGCTGCGCGTCGACAGCAACCGCAAGCTGCTCGCCAATGTGGTGAACATCGCCACCTACGGCCTGCCGCTGGACTACCTGGACGGCTGGACCCAGCGCGTGGAGGCCCTCACCGTGGCCGAGGTGCGCGCTGCCATGGCGCGCAAGCTCCAGCCCGCGCGCATGCTCACCGTGGTGGTGGGCGCGCAGCCATGACCAGCCGCCTGAGCCCCGCCCAGGTGCAGCGCGCCCTGCGCGCCGCGCCCGGGGCGCCTGCCGGGCGGGCCGCCGCGTCCCCGCGCAACGCCTCGGGGGCGGCCCCGGCCACGAACCCGAGCGCAGCACGCGGCGCGGGCGAGGTGCGCATCATCGGCGGGCAATGGAAGCGCACGCGCCTGGCCGTGCCCGTGCTCCCCGGGCTGCGTCCCACGCCCGACCGGGTGCGCGAGACGCTGTTCAACTGGCTGGGCCAGGACCTCACGGGTTGGCGCTGCTTCGACACCTTTGCCGGCACCGGCGCCCTGGGCCTGGAGGCGGCCTCGCGCGGCGCGGCCAGCGTGCTGCTCGTGGAGCAGGACGCCGCCCTGGCCGCGCGCCTGCAGCAGCATGTGCAGCGCCTGCAGGCCCAGGCCGTGCAGGTGCGCCGCGGCGACGGCCTGGCCCAGCTGCGCCAATGCCCCGCCGCCAGCCTGGACCTGGTGTTCATCGATCCGCCCTTCGGCAGCACCCTGTTCCAGAGCGCGCTGCAGGCGGCCGCGCAGGCCCTGGCCCCGCAGGGCCGCATCTACCTGGAAGCCCCCCAGGCCTGGGATGACGCGGCGCTGGCGCCGCTGGGCCTGGCCGTGCTGCGCCACCTGCGCGCGGGCATGGTGCATGCCCACCTGCTGGCGCGTGAGACCTAGGTGCTCCAGAATTAATAGCTGCTGGCGCTTGCTGCATAAGCGCTGGATGCCATTTTGACTTGTATTGTGGCGGGGAGGCGTGCACTGCATAATCGCGCCTGACCCCCTACTTGCCGCACACTCCCTCGCCATGTCCTTGAGCCGCCTCGCCGTCTACCCCGGAACCTTCGACCCCATCACCCTGGGCCATGAGGACCTGCTGCGCCGCACGGCGCGCCTGTTCGATCGCGTGATCGTCGCCGTGGCCATGGCGCACCACAAGAAGACGCTGTTCTCGCTGGACGAGCGCATGGACATGGCGCGCGCCGCCCTGGCCGACTGCCCGCAGGTGCAGGTCCTGCCGTTCGACGGCCTGGTGACCACCTTTGCCGCAGGGCAGGGCGCCGTGGCCATGGTGCGCGGCCTGCGCTCGGGCACGGATTTCGACTACGAATTCCAGCTCGCGGGCATGAACCACGCGCTCATGCCGCAGGTGGAGACGGTGTTCCTCACGCCCGATGCGCGCTACCAGTCCATCAGCAGCACGCTGGTGCGCGAGATCGCCACGCTGGGCGGCGACGTGGCGCAGTTCGTCTCGCCCGTGGTGCACGGGCGCCTGATGGCCAAACTGGGCCGCAGCGCTACGGCGTAGGCGCCGGGGCGCCGCCGCAGACCGGGCAGGCCGGGTTGCGCGCGGTGCGCAGGCTGCTCCACTCCAGGCTGCGCCCGTCCAGCATCAGCAAGCGCCCGGCCAGCGAGCGGCCCACCCCCGCGATCAGCTTGAGGGCCTCGGTGGCCTGCAGGCTGCCGACCACGCCCACCAGGGGCGCAAACACGCCCATGGTGGAGCAGGCCACCTCCTCGAACTGCGCCTGCGGGTCGAACAGGCAGGCGTAGCAGGGACTGCCGGCCTCGCGCGGGTCGATGACGGTGACCTGCGCGTCAAAGCGGATCACGGCGCCCGCCACCAGCGGCACGCCCTGGCGCACGCAGGCCGCGTTCACGGCCTGGCGCGTGGCGTAGTTGTCGCTGCAGTCGAGCACCACGGTGGCGCCTTGCACCAGTTGCTCCAGGCGCGCGGCGTCCACGCGCTCCTGCAGCGCCTGCACCTGCACTTCGGGGTTGATGGCCTGCACCGCCTGGGCGGCGGACAGCACCTTGGCCTGGCCGACGCGCGCCGTGGTGTGGGCGATCTGGCGCTGCAGGTTGGTCAGGTCCACGGTGTCGTGGTCCACCAGCGTGATGCGCCCCACGCCGGCCGAGCCCAGGAACAGCGCCGCCGGCGAGCCCAGCCCGCCGGCGCCGATGACCACGGCATGCGCGGCCAGGATGCGCTCCTGGCCTTCGATGCCCACCTCGTCGAGCAGGATGTGGCGGGAATAGCGCAGGAGCTGGTCGTCGGTCATGGGGCGATGCAGAAAAAAAGGGGCCGGTGCGTGACCGGCCCCGGTGGGCGGTGTGGGATGGTGAGCAGCTTCTTACTGCTCTTTCTTCTCTTCCTTGCGCTCGGTCTGGGTCTTGCTCACCAGCACGGGCTTGCCGCGCAACTGGTTGAGCGCCTGGGCGAGCTGGAAGTCCTTGTCGGTGCCGAATTCGGGCAGCTTGCGCTCGGTCACGGGCTTCTTGGCCTCTTCCTCGAGGCGCTTGCGGGCTTCCTCGCGGGCCTTTTCGCGCTCGGGGTCGGGCTTTTCCTCGCTCTGGCCGTTACCCAGGTGCTTCTCCAGGTCGGCCTCGCGCATGCGCAGGGCGGCAAAGGGGCTGCCCTCGGCGGTTTCGTCCACCATCACGTCGGGCACGATGCCGCGCGCCTGGATGGACTTGCCGCTGGGCGTGTAGTAGCGCGCCGTGGTGAGCTTGATGCCGGTGTCCGGGCCCAGGGGGCGCACCGTCTGCACCGAGCCCTTGCCGAAGGTCTGGCTGCCCATGATGGTGGCGCGCTTGTGGTCCTGCAGGGCGCCGGCGACGATTTCGCTGGCCGAGGCCGAGCCCTCGTTGACCAGCACCACCAGCGGCACGGTCTTGAGGGCCGCGGGCAGGCGCTTGAGCGGGTCGCCGCTGCCGCGGCGGGCGTAGAAGTCGGGCGAAGCCTTGAAGGTGGCCTTGCTCTCGGCCAACTGGCCGTTGGTGGAGACCACGGTCACGTCGGGCGGCAGGAAGGCTGCCGAGATGGCCACGGCCGCGTCGAGCAGGCCGCCGGGGTCATTGCGCAGGTCCAGCACCAGGCCCTTGAGCTTGGGGTCCTGCTTGTAGAGCTCCTCGACCTTGCGCACGAAGTCGTCCACCGTGCGCTCCTGGAACTGCGACAGGCGCACCCAGCCGTAGCCGGGCTCGACCATGCGGGCCTTGACCGACTGGGTCTTGATTTCCTCGCGCGTGATGGTCACGGGAAAGCTGCGGTTCTCGTCGCGCCGCAGGATGGTGAGCGTGACCTTGGTGTCGGGCTCGCCGCGCATGCGCTTGACGGCCTCGTTGAGCGACAGGCCCTTGACGGCGGTCTCGTCGATCTTGGTGATGAGGTCGTTGGTCTTGAGCCCGGCGCGGAAGGCGGGCGAGCCCTCGATGGGCGAGACGACCTTGATCAGACCGTCTTCCTGCGTGATCTCTATGCCCACGCCGACGAACTTGCCCGAGGTGCCCTCGCGGAATTCGGCGAAGGACTTCTTGTCGAAATACTGCGAGTGCGGGTCCAGGCTGGCGACCATGCCCGAGATGGCGTCGGTGATGAGCTTCTTGTCGTCCACCGGCTCGACGTAGTCCGTCTTGACGAGCCCGAACACGGCGGCGAGCTGCTGGATCTCCTCCAGCGGCAGGGGGGCCATGGCGCCGCGTGCCATGGTCTGGAGCGAGACCGTGGTGAGCGCGCCGGCGAGCGCGCCCACGGAAATCCAGCCCGCGATTTTCAGTTTCTGGCCCATACGAATACCTTTAGCCGACTCAATATACACCTTGGAAGGGCCCAGGCCGCGTGGGTTCCCGCGGGCCTGCTCACATTCTGGCAGGGTTTGCGGCGCCGCGCGGGTCAGGCCTTGCCCTGGGAGGCCACGGCGGCCGCAGCCCGGGCGGCGGCTTCGGCGTCGCCCAGGTAGTAATGGCGCAGGGGCTTGAGCTGGTCATCCAGCTCGTAGACCAGCGGAATGCCGTTGGGGATGTTCAGGCCCACGATGTCGCCGTCGGAGATGCCGTCGAGGTACTTGACCAGCGCGCGGATGGAGTTGCCGTGCGCTGCCACCAGCACGCGCTGGCCCGAGCGGATGGCCGGCGCCATGGTGTCGTTCCAGAAGGGCAGCACGCGCGCCACCGTGTCCTTGAGGCACTCGGTCAGCGGCACCTGGGCCGGCTCCAGGGCGGCGTAGCGGCGGTCGCCGCGCTCGCAGCGCGGGTCCTGGGGTTCGAGGGCGGGCGGGGGGGTGTCGTAGCTGCGGCGCCAGACGAGCACCTGTTCATCGCCGAATTTCTGCGCGGTTTCGGCCTTGTTCAGGCCCTGCAGGGCGCCGTAGTGGCGTTCGTTCAGGCGCCAGCTCTTTTGCACGGGCAGCCAGGTGCGGTCCATCTCGTCCAGGCAGTACCACAGCGTGTGGATGGCGCGCTTCAAGACGCTGGTGAAGCACAGGTCGAACTCGTAGCCCTCGGCCTTGAGCAGCTTGCCCGCCGACATGGCCTGCGATACCCCCGTGGGCGTGAGGTCCACGTCGGTCCAGCCGGTGAAGCGGTTCTCCAGGTTCCAGGTGGATTCGCCGTGGCGGATCAGAACGAGTTTGTGCATGGTCTCCCCAGGAATGGCAGGTCAAAACCCATCATTCTAAAATCGGCCTGTTTGTCACACCAAGGAATGTCGTGAATTTCATCGTCGAGAACTGGTATCTGTTTCTCCTGGCCCTCGTGTCGGGGGGCGGGCTCTTGCTGCCCATGCTCAAGTCGGGAGCCAATGGCCTGTCGCCCGCGGCCGCGGTGCTGCTCGTCAACCGCGAGAAGGCCGTGCTCATCGACGTCTGCGGCCCCGACGAATACGCCGAGCGCCATGTGGGCGGCGCCAAGAACGTGCCGGTGAACGACATCGAGGCGCGCCTGCCCGCCGTGGTGAAGAACAAGTCCGTGCCCGTGGTCATGGTGTGCGCCAGCGGTGCGCGCGCCACGCGCGCGGCCATCATGGCGCGCCGCATGGGCTACCAGAACGTGCAGGTGCTCGCCGGCGGCACCAAGGCCTGGCAGGAAGCCGGCCTGCCCATCGACAAAAAGGCCTGAGGCCACCCCACCAGGAGCGATTCCATGCAAGCCGTCCGCATGTACACCACCGCCGTCTGCCCCTACTGCGTGCGCGCCAAGCAACTGCTCAAGGCGCGGGGCGTGGAGCAGATCGAGGAGATCCGCATCGACACCCAGCCCGCCGAGCGCGCGCGCATGATGGAACTCACCGGCCGGCGCACCGTGCCGCAGATCTTCATCGGCAGCACCCACGTCGGCGGCTGCGACGACCTGATGGCGCTGGATGCGCGCGGCGAGCTGGCCGCGCTGCTCGGCGCTGCATAATCCCCCTCTTCGCACCCGCCGCGGGAGGGGTTCTCCCGGGGCGGGTCTTTTTGTGTGGCCTGGCACGGTGCCGGGCGCGGTTTGAGCTGAAAGATTTCCATGGCCGATCAAGACAACGCCACCCCCGTGTTCCAGATCCAGCGCGTCTACCTCAAGGACATGTCGCTGGAGCAGCCCAACTCCCCCGCCATCCTGCTGGAGCAGGCGCAGCCCAGCGTGGACATCCAGCTCGGCGTGGAAGCCAACCCCGTGGCCGAGGGCATTTTCGAGATCTGCGTCACGGCCACCGTGCAGACCAAGATCGAGGACAAGACCGTGTTCCTCGTCGAGGCCAAGCAGGCCGGCATCTTTGAAATCCGCAACGTGCCCGAGGAGCAGATGGGCTCGGTGATCGGCGTGGCCTGCCCGCAGATCATTTACCCCTACCTGCGCGGCAACGTCGCCGACGTGATCAACCGCGCCGGCTTCCCGCCCGTGCACCTGGCCGAAATCAACTTCCAGGCCATGTACGCACAGCAGCAGGCGCAGGTCGACTCGGCCGCATCGCAACTGCCGCAATAACACGGTTTGAGGCCTTTGGCGCTTGCGTGGCAAGCGCCTGATGCTATGAAAATAGTAGTCCTTGGGGCCGGCGCCTGGGGCACGGCCCTGGCGCTGAGCGCGGCCAGCCATCCGCAGGGCCATGCCGTCACCCTGTGGGCGCGCGACGCCGCCCAGGTGGCCGCCATGCAGGCCACGCGCTGCAATGCGCGCTACCTGCCCGGCGTGGTCCTGCCCGAGCGCCTGGCGCTGGCAGCGGGCAGCGTCCCGGCGGCGGCCGAAGGCGCCGATCTGCTGGTCGTGGCCACGCCCATGGCGGCGCTGCGCGGCATGCTGCAGTCCCTGCAGGCGAGCGCCGTGCCCGTGGCCTGGCTGTGCAAGGGCTTCGAGGCCGTGGCGCCGGGCAGCCAGGGCCTGGGCCTGCTGGCGCACGAGGTGTGCGCCCAGGTGGCGCCGCGCCTGCAGGCCGGCGTGCTCAGCGGCCCGAGCTTCGCCCAGGAGGTCGCGCTGGCGCGGCCCACGGCGCTGGTGGCCGCGAGCGAGCATGCCGCCGTGCGCAACGCGCTGGTGCGCGCCTTCCACGGACCCAGCCTGCGCGTGTACGCCAACGACGACATCGTGGGCGTGGAGGTGGGCGGCGCCGTGAAGAACGTGCTGGCCATTGCCACCGGCCTGTGCGACGGCCTGCAGCTGGGCATGAATGCGCGCGCCGCGCTCATCACGCGCGGGCTGGCCGAGATCACGCGCCTGGGCCTGGCGCTGGGCGCGCGCATGGACACCTTCATGGGCCTGTCGGGCCTGGGGGACCTGGTGCTCACGGCCACGGGCGATCTCTCGCGCAACCGGCGCGTGGGCCTGCTGCTGGCCCAGGGCCAGACGCTGGCGCAGGCCGTGGACTCGCTGGGCCACGTGGCCGAGGGCGTGTACAGCGCGCGCACCGTGCTGCAGCGCGCGCGCCACCTGGGGGTGGACATGCCCATCAGCGAAGCCGTGGTGGCCCTGCTCGACGGCCGCCTGCGCCCGGCCGAGGCGGTGGCCGCGCTGATGGAACGCGAGCCCAAGGGCGAATAGCCCGCCCGCGGCGCAGCGCGCCTGCGGGGGCTTCGGCTCAAAGGAGGGGGGCGTCCTGCCACTGCCCCGGCGCCAGGCCCTCGATGCTCCAGGGGCCGATGGCCGCGCGCACCAGGCGCAGCGTGGGCAGGCCCACGGCCGCCGTCATGCGCCGCACCTGGCGGTTGCGGCCTTCACGGATGGCGATTTCGAGCCAGCAGTCCGGCACGCTCTGGCGCACGCGGATGGGCGGATCGCGCGGCCACAGCGCGGGCGGCGGCTCCAGGCGCCGCACGCGGGCGGGCAGGGTGGGGCCGTCGTTGAGCAGCACGCCGCGGCGCAGCGATTCGAGCTGCGCGTCGCTGGCCAGGCCTTCGACCTGCACCCAGTAGGTCTTCTCCATCTTGTGGCGCGGGTCGCTGATGCGCGCCTGCAGCCGCCCGTCGTTGGTGAGCAGCAGCAGGCCCTCGCTGTCGGCGTCCAGCCGCCCGGCCACGTACACGCCGGGCAGGTCGATGTAGTCCTTGAGCCCGCGCCAGCGCCCCTCGGGCGTGAACTGGCTCAGCACGCCATAGGGCTTGCAAAAGCGCAGCAGCCGGGGTGGCGCGCTGCGCGCCGGGGCCGGGGCCGGGGCCGGGCGCGCCGCGGCCGGCGGGCGCTTGCCCGCCGGCAGGGCCAGGGTCTTGCGCGGCGTCATGCGGGCAGGAACAGCGCCGGATCGACCATGGCGCGGTTGAGCATCACGCCCCAGTGCAGATGGGGGCCGGTCACGCGGCCCGTGGCGCCCACGCGGCCCAGGCGCTGGCCGCGCTCCAGGGCCTCGCCCACCTGGCAGTCCACGGCGCTCAGGTGGCAGTACAGGCTCAGCAGGCCGCCGCCGTGGTCCAGCCACACCGTGCCGCCGTTGAAGAAGTAGTCGCCCACGTCGATCACCCGGCCCGGCAGGGGCGCGGCGACGGGCGTGCCCGTGGGGGCGGCGATGTCCATGCCGCTGTGCGGGTTGCGCGCCTGGCCGTTGAACACACGGCGCAGGCCGAAGCTGCTCGAGCGCGGCCCGGGCACGGGTGCGCGCATGCGCAGGTCCTGCGGCAGCGGCGTGGAGAAGGTGGCCATGACCTCCTGCTGGTGGGCGTGCTCGCGCTCGAAGCGCGCCAGGTCCTCGGGGCTGAGGTCCACCGTGCGCGGCGCCACGGTCAGGCGCTGCTCGCGGTACTGTTTGCGGCCCACGCGGTAGGCGAGGCGGCGCGCCGCTGCGCCGGCCGCGGCCTGCACGCTCACATGGGCCTCGCCCACGGGCGCCGAGAGCGCGATGCCGACCACGGCCGTCCAGCCGGACGCGCTGCCCAGCACCAGCACGGGGACGCCGTCGGCGTGCACCACGGGGCGCTCGGGCGCGGGGCCCAGGTCCAGCCGGGCGACGCCGCCGGGCACGGGCAGCGCTTGCGGCCAGGGGCCGTCCTCCCGGGCGTGCAGCGCGGCGCCGGGGCACAGCGCGGCGAGCGCGGCCGCTTGCAGCCAGCGGCGCCGGGGCCAGGGCAGCTCAGGGCGGCAGACAGAGGGGAGGGCGCTGGAGGGGGGCATCGCGGCATGCATGGGCCTGGCAGTGTAGGGCCTGGCGCAGCCGGGGTTATGCACAAAACGGAATGGCCTATGCGCAACATGGTTCTTGCGCCATAATCCGCCCCCGAATGCCCTGCGTGGCGATATGGCAAGCATCCCTGCCGTGTTCGCGACCAGGGCGTTGCCACATCCGGCCCGACCCCGCCGTCCACGAGGCGGCGCATCCTGTCCGCCCGCTCCCTGCTCCAGGCCCCGCGCTGCGCGCGGGGCGCAGGGCGGGGCGCCCTCCCCCTATTCGTCTGCAAGAAAGCCCATTGGCCATGCGTCAAGAACACGATTTCATCGGCATCAAAACCATCCCTCCCGACGCCTACTGGGGCGTGCATACCGCCCGCGCCGTCGAAAACTTCCCCATCACCGGCCAGACCGTGGCCCAGATGCCCGCGTTGATCCGGGCCTTTGCCTTCGTCAAGAAGGCCGCCGCCCACGCCAATCTGCAGCTGGGCGTGATCAACGACACCCAAGCCCGCGCCATTTCCCAGGCCTGTGACGACCTGGTTGCCGGACAGTTGCACGACCAGTTCGTCGTCGACGTGATCCAGGGCGGCGCCGGCACCTCCACGAACATGAATGCCAATGAGGTGATCGCCAACCGTGCCCTGGAGCACCTGGGATTGCCCAAGGGCCGCTACGACGTGATCCACCCGAACGACCACGTCAACGCCTCGCAAAGCACCAACGACGCCTACCCCACGGCGGTGAAGATCGCCACGTATTTCGGCATCCAGACCCTGCTGCAGGCGCTGGCCGCGCTGCGCGGCGCCTTCGAGGCCAAGGCGCAGGAGTTCGCCCCCATCCTGAAGATCGGCCGCACCCAGTTGCAGGACGCCGTGCCCATGACCCTGGGCCAGGAGTTCGCCGCCTTCGCCGCCATGATCGCCGACGACGAGAAGCGCCTGCGCGAGTCCGCGCACCTGATGTGCGAGATCAACATGGGCGGCACGGCCATAGGCACGGGCATCAACGCGCCCGTGGGCTATGTGGACGTGGTCACGCCGCGGCTGGCCGAGCTCTCGGGCGTGCCGGTGCAGGCGGCGGGCAACCTGATCGCCGCCACGTCGGACACCGGCGCCTTTGCCGACATCTCCGGCGTGCTCAAGCGCATCGCCGTCAAGCTCTCCAAGATCAGCAACGACCTGCGCCTGCTGTCCTCGGGTCCGCAGGCCGGGGTGGGCGACATCAAGCTGCCGGCGCGCCAGGCGGGCTCGTCCATCATGCCGGGCAAGGTCAACCCGGTGATCCCCGAGGTGATGAACCAGGTGTGCTTCGAGGTCATCGGCAACGACACCGCCATCACCATGGCGGCCGAGGGCGGGCAGTTGCAGCTCAACGCCTTCGAGCCGCTCATCGCCTGGGCCCTGCACAAGAGCCTGCACCACCTGGCGCACGCCTGCCACACGCTGCAGGTGCACTGCGTGGAGGGCATCGTCGCCAACCAGGACCTGCTGACCGCGCGCATCGCCGCCTCGGTGACGCTGGTGACCGCGCTCAACCCGCTGATCGGCTACGAGAAGGCCGCGGCCATCGCCAAGGCGGCCATTGCCTCGGGCCGGCCCATCGCCGAAGTGGCCGAGGACCTGGGCATCATGGGCCAGGCAGAAATGCAGAAACTCCTGGTGGCCGAACGCCTCACGCAGGCGGGGGCGATCACCGCGGAGCGCTGATGCGCTACTGAAATGAGAGCTTCCAGCGCTTGAAGGACGGGAGCTGGAAGCCTTTTTTACTTCAAGATGCGGCCGGCAGCAGGGCCTGGTAGGCGCTGCGCGTGGCGGGGTCCACGGCGGCCAGCACGTCGGCGTAGGCCGTCTGGTGGCGGGCCAGCATGCGCGCCGACGCCACGGTGCGCGACTTGCAGTACCAGTGGCAGGTGTGCTGCATCAGGAACAGCTCGGCCATCAGCGTGTAGGCCTTGTCGCGCGCCGAGCGGCCGGCGGCGTTGCGCACGGCGCGCTCGATGCCCTCGGCGTGCACGCGCAGCATGCGCCGCAGGTCGAAGCTGGCGCTGGGCCACCACTGGTCGGCAAAGGGCAGGGCCAGGGGCAGGGTGCTCACGCGCGTGAGGGCGGCGTCCACATGCGCCATGTCGTTGGTGAACTGGCCGAACTGCTCGTTCAGTTGCAGCTCGGTGGTGCGCAGCAGCTCCCAGATCTGCTGGCGCCGCTCGGGCGTGCTCTCGCCCAGGGCGCGCATATAGCCCTCGATCAGGTTCTCCAGCAGCTTTTCGATCTGGTACTGCGCCAGGTGGCTGGCCAGCAGCGCGACGCGCTGGCGCTGCTGGCGCCCGTTGAGCGCCAGTACCCCCAGGGCCAGGAGCAGGGCGAGGAAGAAGATGTCCATGGCGTGGGGGGGTGGGCGGGGGCGGCGGGGCGCGCCTCAGATTTCCAGGTTGTCGATGAGGCGCGTGCGGCCCAGGCGCGCCGCGCCCAGCACCACCAGCGCGTCGCCCGCCTGGGGCGGCTGCAGGTCGGCGCGGCGGCGCACCGTCAGGTAGTCGGGCTGCCAGCCGCGCGCGGCCAGGGCCTGCAGCGCGCGCTCCTCCAGCGCCGCGCGCTGCGCGGGCAGGGCGTGGGCCGCGGCCAGGGCGTCGCGGCCCAGGGCGCGCAGGGCGAGCGCGAGCTGCACCGCCTCGGCGCGCTCGGCCTCGCTCAGGTAGCCGTTGCGCGAGCTCAGCGCCAGGCCGTCTGCGGCGCGCTGCGTGGGGCCGGCCACCACGGTGACGGGCAGCGCGAACTGCTGCACCATGCGGCGCAGCACCATGAGCTGCTGGTAGTCCTTCTGGCCGAACAGCGCCGTGCCCTGGGCCTTGCCCGCGAAGACGGCGGCAAACAGCTTCATCACCACCGTGCACACGCCGGTGAAGAAGCCAGGGCGGAACTGCCCCTCCAGGATGTCGCCCAGCAGCGGGTCGGGCTGGATCTTGAAGGTCTGCGGCTCGGGGTAGAGGTCCTGCTCGCTGGGGGCGAACAGCAGGTCGCAGCCGGCGGCGCGCAGCTTGTCGGCGTCCATCTGCAGGGTGCGCGGGTAGCTGTCGAAGTCCTCGTGCGGCAGAAACTGCAGGCGGTTGACGAAGATGCTGGCCACCAGCCGGTCGCCCAGGGGCTTGGCCTGGCGCACCAGGGCGAGGTGCCCGTCGTGCAGGTTGCCCATGGTGGGCACGAAGGCGGGGCTGCGGCTGTCCGCCAGGGCGGCGCGCAGGTCGGCAATGGTGTGGACGATGTGCATGATGCAGGGTTTACCAAGCGTGCAGCGCATTGTCGGGGAAACGCCCGGCCTTGACGGCCTGCACGTAGGCCTCCATGGCGCCGCGCACGCTGCCGGCGTCCTGCATGAAGTTGTGCACGAACTTCGGGTTCTTGCCCAGGTTGATGCCCAGCATGTCGTGCAGCACCAGCACCTGGCCCGCCGTGCCGTTGCCTGCGCCTATGCCGATGGTGTGGCAGTGCGCCAGCTCCGTGGTGAGCCCGGCGGCCAGTTGCGCGGGCACCATCTCCAGCACCAGCATGGAGGCGCCGGCATCCTGCAGCTCGTGCGCATGGCGGCGCAGGGTTTGCGCGGCCTGCTCGGTCTTGCCCTGCACGCGGTAGCCGCCCAGGGCGTGCACGGTCTGCGGCGTCAGGCCCAGGTGGGCGCACACGGGGATGCCGCGCTCGACGAGGAACTGCACCGTGGGCGCCGTCCAGCCGCCGCCTTCGAGCTTGACCATGTGCGCGCCCGCCTGCATGAGCGCGCAGGCGCTGCGCAGGGCCTGCTCGCGCGACTCGTGGTAGGTGCCGTAGGGCATGTCGCCGATCACCCAGGCCGTGCCCTGCACGCGGCGCAGGCCGCGCGTCACGCTCTCGGTGTGGTAGACCATGGTCTCCAGCGACACGCCCACGGTGCTGTGCAGGCCCTGGCAGACCATGCCCAGCGAGTCGCCCACGAGCAGGCATTCGACGCCCGCGGCGTCGGCCACGGCGGCGAACGTGGCGTCGTAGGCCGTGAGCATGGTGATTTTCTCGCCCGCCTCGCGCATCTGCTGCAGGCGCGGCAGGCTCACGGGGCGGCGCTGGGGCAGGGGCGAGGCCGGCGGCAGCGTGCCGTAGGGGGTGCCGGGGTTGGCAGAGGCGGGCGTGGAGGCGTCGGTCATGGTGGCGTCTTCGCAAAGTCCAGGGGAGCCGGGAGTCTACAAAACCCTGGCGCCGGTATGCGACCGCCAGCGGCTATGCTTGCGGCCCATGAGCTCCTTTTCCGATTTTTCTCCCGAATCCCTGCACGCCCAGGTCCTGCTCGACGTGGCCCGCGCCCTGCAGGAGGACGTGGGCGGCGGCGACCTCACCGCGGCCCTGGTGCCGCCCGCGCGCCGCGCCCGCGCCCGCGTGCTGGCGCGCGAGGCTGCCGTGATCTGCGGCGCCCCCTGGGTGGATGCGGCGCTGCGCGCCATGGACCCTGGCGTACGCATCACCTGGCACGTGGCCGAGGGCCAGCGCTGCGCCCCGGACCAGGTGGTGCTGCAGGCCGAGGGCGAGGCCCGCGCCCTGCTGAGCGCCGAGCGCACGGCGCTCAACTTCCTGCAACTGCTCTCGGCCGTGGCGACCAAGACGGCGACCTACGTGCAGGCCGTGCAGGGCACGCGCGCGCGCATCGTGGACACGCGCAAGACCATTCCCGGCCTGCGCCTGGCGCAGAAATACGCCGTGCGCACCGGCGGCGGCACCAACCACCGCATCGGCCTGCACGACGCCGTGCTCATCAAGGAAAACCACATCGCCGCCGCGGGCGGCGTGACCGCCGTGCTGCGCGCGGCGCAGCAGGTGGCGGCGCGCGCGCAGTTCATCGAGATCGAGGTCGAGACCCTGGCGCAGCTGCAGGAGGCGCTGGACGCCGGCGCGCGCATGGTGCTGCTCGACAACATGCCCCTGCCCATGCTGCACGAGGCCGTGCGCCTCAACGCCGGCCGCGCCATCCTCGAAATCTCCGGCGGCGTGACGCTCGAGAGCGTGCGCGCCCTGGCCGACACCGGCGTGGACCGCATCTCCATCGGCGCGCTGACCAAGGACGTGAAGGCGACCGATTTTTCGATGCGCCTGCAGGAGTTGCCATGACCACCACGATCACCCTGAAAGAAGTCGATTACGAGCAGCCCGAGGGCGGCGCGGTCTGTTCCACCAAGTACGCCTGGGCGCGCGTGCCGGCCGAGCTCTCGCAGGCCGAGCGTGCGCAGTTCAAGGACCAGATCCGGCGCCTGCTCAAGGAGAAGAACGCCGTCATGGTCTCGCACTACTACGTGCACCCCGACCTGCAGGACCTGGCTGAGGAGACCGGCGGCATCGTGAGCGACTCGCTGGAGATGGCGCGCTTCGGCCGCGACCACCCGGCGCAGACGCTGGTCGTCTCCGGCGTGCGCTTCATGGGCGAGACGGCCAAGATCCTCTCGCCCGACAAGACCGTGCTCATGCCCGACCTGGACGCCACCTGTTCGCTGGACCTGGGCTGCCCCATCACCGAGTTCAGCGCCTTTTGCGACCAGCACCCCGACCGCACCGTGGTGGTGTACGCCAACACCAGCGCCGCCGTGAAGGCGCGCGCCGACTGGCTGGTCACCTCGAGCTGTGCGCTCGACATCGTGCGCGCGCTCAAGGAGCAGGGCCACAAGATCCTCTGGGCCCCCGACCGCCACCTGGGCGACTACATCCGCCGCGAGACCGGCGCCGACATGGTGTTCTGGAACGGCGCCTGCATCGTGCACGACGAGTTCAAGGCGCTGGAGCTGGAGATGCTCAAGAAGGAACACCCGCACGCCAAGGTGCTGGTGCACCCCGAGAGCCCGGCCGAGGTCATCGCCCTGGCCGACGCCGTGGGCTCGACCTCCGGCATCCTCAAGGCCGCGCAGGAGATGGATGCGCCGGAGTTCATCGTCGCCACCGACAAGGGCATGATGCACAAGCTGCGCCAGCTCAACCCCGGCAAGGTCTTCTTCGAGGCCCCGACCGCGGGCAACAGCGCCACATGCAAGAGCTGCGCGCACTGCCCCTGGATGGCCATGAACGGCCTGGCCGGCGTGGCGCAGGTGCTGCAGACGGGCGCCAATGCCGTCGAGGTCGATCCCGCGCTGATCCCGCGCGCGCGCCTGCCCATCGACCGCATGCTGGCGTTCACCGCGGCGCTGCGCAGCGGCCAGCCGGTGGCCGGGCTGGTGCCGCACATCGGCGCGGCCTGATGCTGCGCTTTTGATAGCTGCTTGCGCTTGCTGGATAAGCGTTAGGGGGTTGTTTGGCTCTTGACTCCCGCATCGACTTCGCCGACCCGCACGACCCGGCCGGGGAGCGCCTGCGCTGGGCCTTCGGGCCGCCGCAGGCCGTGCTCGCTGCCCACACCCTGGACGAGGTGCGCCCCGTGCTCGACGCCGCCGAGGCGGCGGCGCGCGCCGGCGCCTGGGTGCTGGGCTGGCTCGGCTACGAGGCGGCGCCGGCGTTCGACGCGGCCTTCGCGGTGCACGCCAGCGCCCCCGGCCAGCCCCTGGCCTGGTTCGGCGTGCACGCTGCGCCGCAGCCCTGGCCCGCGGCCGCGGAGCCCGGCAGCGCCCAGGTGCACTGGCAGGGCGGGCACGACCGCGCGGCCTTCGACGCCGCGCTGGCGCGCATCCAGCAGGCCATTGGCGCGGGCGAGCTGTACCAGGTCAACTACACCGCGCCGCTGCGCGGCGAATTACAGGGCAGCGCGGGGGCGCTGTTTGCCGCGCTGCAGCGCGCCCAGCCCGGCGGCTACGCGGCGCACATCGCCGCGGGCGCGATCCAGGTGCTTTCGGTCTCGCCCGAGCTGTTCTTCGACTGGCAGGCCGGTGCCGACGGGCGCGGCCCCATCCTCACGCGCCCCATGAAGGGCACGGCCGCGCGCGGCGCCACGCCCGCCGACGATGCACAGCAGGCCGCGCGCCTGCGCGCCTCGCCCAAGGAGCGCGCCGAGAACGTCATGATCGTGGACCTGCTGCGCAACGACCTCTCGCGCATCGCCGAGCCGCACAGCGTGCGCGTGCCCGCCCTGTGCCAGACGGCGCCGCTGCCCACCGTGTGGCAGATGACCTCGGACGTGGCGGCCACCACGCGCGCGGGCACGCGCCTGCAGGACGTGTTTGCCGCGCTGTTTCCCTGCGGCTCGGTCACGGGCGCGCCCAAGGTGCAGGCCATGCGCGCCATTGCCGCGCTGGAGGGCGGCCCGCGCGGCGTGTACTGCGGGGCCCTGGGCCTGCTGCGGCCGCAGGCGGGCGGCGGCCTGCGCGCCACTTTCAACGTGCCCATCCGCACCGTCGAGCTGCAGGGCAGCGCGGTGCGCTGCGGCATCGGCAGCGGCATCGTCTGGGGGGCCGAGCCCGATGCCGAATGGCGCGAATGGGCCGCCAAGCGCGCCTTTGTCGAGCGCGCCAGCGAGCCTTTCGACCTGCTGGAGACGCTGCGCCTGCAGGACGGGCAGTGGCGCCACCTGCCGGAGCACCTCGAGCGCATGCGGCAGGCGGCGGCGCATTTCGGCTACCCCTGGGAGGACGCCGCCCTGCACCAGTGCCTGCAGGCGCTGGCGGCCCGGCACGCGCACGGCGCCTGGCGCGTGCGCCTGCGGCTCGACGCCCGCGGTACGCCGCACGCCGAGGCCTTTGCCCTGGCCCCCACGCCCGAACCCGTGCTGCTGCGCCTGGCCGAGCGCCCGCTGGCCCAGGCGCATGGCGAGTTCGTGCGCCACAAGACCACGCGCCGCGCGCACTACGCGGCCTTTGCTCCCCAGGAGCCCGGCGTGTTCGACACCGTGCTCTGGAACGAGGAGGGCGAGCTCACCGAGGGCACCTTCGGCAACATCGCCCTGCTGCTCGACGGCCGCTGGGTCACGCCGGCGCTCGCCTGCGGCCTGCTGCCCGGCGTGGGGCGCGCCGTGGCGCTGCGCGAAGGGCGGGTGCAGGAGGCCGTGGTGCGCCTGGACGACCTGCCGCGCGTGCAGGGCTGGGCCTTCATCAACAGCCTGCGCGGCTGGCTGGCCGCGCGGCTGGCGTGAGTTCCCCTGCACCATGTCAAGCGCCGGCAGGCGCGGCCATGGCAGGATAGCGGCCGGGAGTATTGGTTTGCACACAGGGGGAGCCCATGGCACAAGATGAGATCAGCTTCACGGACTTGATTGCCTCGTCCATCCACGACATGAAGAATTCGCTGAACGTGCAGATCAGCGAGCTGGAGAAGATTTCCGAGCAATGCCGCAAGGATGGTGACCTGCAGGCCTACGAGAACCTGGGCGGCGTGATCTACCAGGCCAACCGCATGAACTCCAACCTGGTGCAGCTGCTGAGCCTGTACAAGCTGGACAAGTCCATCTACCCCGTGGACATCGCCGAATGCGACATCGCCGAGCTGATCGGCGACGTGCTGCTGCAGAACCGCTCGGTGATGGAGTTCAAGAACCTCACCGTGACCATGGATTGCAGCGCCGACTGCCTCTGGTACGTGGACCGCGACCTGCTGGCCGGCGTGCTGCTCAACGCCCTGAACAACGCCTACCAGTACACGCGGGACCGCATCCGGGTGGCGACGCGCATCCAGGCGGGCTGGCTGGAACTGCGCATCGAGGACAACGGCCAGGGTTACCCGGCCTACATGCTGCGCGATGAGGCCGCGGCCGCCGACAAGAGCGTGAACTTCCTGACCGGCAGCACCGGCCTGGGTTTCTATTTTTCTTCGCAGGTGGCGCGCATGCACCGCAATGGCGATCGCCAGGGCATGCTGCTCATCGAGAACGGCGGCGCCTACGGCGGGGGCTGCTTCGTGGTCCGGCTGCCTTGATCATCGAAAGGATTTCCCCCCATGTCTGCATCGCTTACCCAGGCCCGCATCCTGGTCGTCGACGATTTTCAGGGCATGCGCACCATCCTGCGCGACATCGTGCGCTCCATGGGCGTGGCGCGCGTGGACACCGCGGCCAACGGCAAGGAGGCCTTGCAGATGATGCGCGGCACGCGCTACGACGTGGTGATCTGCGACTACAACCTGGGCCCCGGCCTGAACGGCCAGCAGGTGCTGGAGGAAGCGCGCCAGCATGACTACATCGGCGTCTCGACGATCTGGATCATCGTGACCGCGGAGAAGACGGCAGAGATGGTCATGGGCGCGGCCGAAGTGCGCCCCGATGAGTACCTGCTCAAGCCCATCAACCAGAGCATTCTGGAGAGCCGGCTGGAGCGGCTGATCGTCAAGAAGCAGGCTCTGCGCGGCATCGAGGAGGCGATCCGGGCCAAGGATTACGTCTCGGCGATAGCGCGCTGCGACCAGTTGCTGCGCACCGAGGCCACCAAGCCGCAGGAGATCCTGCGCATCAAGAGCGACCTGCAGCTCAAGGTGGGCGATTACGACGGCGCCCGGGCGCTGTTCGAGTCGGTGCTGGCGGCGCGCAGCGTGCCCTGGGCGCGGACCGGCCTGGGCAAGGTGCATTTCTACCAGGGGGAACTGGAGGCAGCGCGCGACACCTTCCAGCAGGTGCTCGACGAGAACCGCATGTTCATCGAGGCGTCCGACTGGCTGGCCAGGACGCTCGACGCCATGGGCGAGCGGGTGCAGGCCCAGCAGGTGCTCGCCAGCGCGGTCAAGCTCTCGCCCAACTCCGCCAGCCGGCAGAAGACCCTGGGCGAGACCGCCTACCGCAATGGCGCACTGGACGTGGCGCAGGCGGCGTTCGAGAAAACCATCAAGATCAGCGAACACTCCTCCAACAAGAACCCGGGCGCCTATGTGGCGCTGGCCAAGGTGCTGTCGGACAACAACACGCCCGACGAGGCCCTCAAGCTGCTGGCGCGGACCCAGGAGGTGTTCAAGGACAGCACCGACATCGCCATCCAGACGGCCGCGGCCCAGAGCGCGATCTACCACCAGACCGGGCGGCACGAAGAGTCCCGCGCCGCGATGGCGCAGGCCGAGGCGCTGATGGGCCAGGCGGGCAAGATCGCTCCCGAGACCGCCATGGAGCTGGCCCAGGGCATGCTGGCTGTGGGGCGCAAGGACCAGGCATTCGACCTCATGCGCGATCTCGTGAAAAGCCACCATGAGGACCAGCGGCTTTCGGAGCAGGTCCAGGGCCTGTTCGAGAAGGCCCAGATGGGGGCCGAGGGCCGCTCGCTCATCGCCCAGTCGCGCGAGGAGGTCGTCAACATCAACAACCAGGGGGTGATGCTGGCCAAGCAGGGCAACTTTGCCGAAGGCGCACGCCTGCTGCGCACGGCCTTGCAGAACCTGCCCCGCAGCGAGGTGGTGATGCTGAACCTGTGCGGCCTGCTCATCGGCCAGATGCGCGCGGAAGGGCGCAGCGATGCCTTGACCACCGAGGTGATGGGACTGCTCGAACGCGTGCGCGAACTCAACCCGGACAACGAGAAGTACCGCCAGTACATGGCCATCCTCCACCCGCAGGGTGGCCGCCCGTAGGCCGAGACCACCATGGCAATCTTCCAGGGACGGGTCTTTCTGCTGCTCGGCACGGTGTTGACGGCCTGTGCCCTGGGCCCGCTGCGGGGCATGGGCACGCCGCTGCCGTTGCGCTGAAAGAATGCGCGCCGTCGTGACAGCCGAGGGTATTTCAGCCATGGGGATCGATCAATGACAACGCTGCCCGATGGTCTTTACGACCGCCTGGTCAACAGTGCGCTGGAGCGCGCGCTGCAAGAACTTCCGGATGGGAGGCAGGCGCAGTTGGAAAAGCTCGGCCGTGCGGAGCAGCGCCGTCGGCTGGTGTGGGAGGTCGCCCGTTTATTGCCGGAGATACTGGACGCCGCAACCGACCCAGAAGACGAGGCAAGTGGACGCGAGCTGGCGTTGATCAATGAACTGTTGGCGGGCTTGCGCCAGGAGAGTGCCGAGGATGCGCGGCTTGTTGCGCCCTTGCGCGCGCTGCGTGCGATCCACCCCAACGGCGCCCCACCCAGCTATCCGCCCACCGGCCTGAGCGCGCCCTGGCTCTTTACCGCCGGCCGGGTCGATCCATCGCTGTATGCAGAGCTGCGTGCTGAGCTTTCGAGCGCGGACCGCATCGATGTACTGGTGAGCTTCATCACCTGGAGCGGTCTGCGCAAGATCATTGATGTCCTCGAATCCATTACGGCACCGGACGGCAGCGGCCGGCCGGGTGTGCGGTTGCGTTTCATCACGACCACCTACACCGGTGCCACGGAGTCCGCTGCGGTCGAAAAGCTCGCGCGCCTTCCCGGTGTGGAGGTGAAAATTTCCCTGGATGGCCAGCGCTCGCGGTTGCATGCCAAAGCGTGGATGTTCCACCGCCAGACGGGCTTTGGCTCGGCCTTGGTGGGAAGTGCAAATCTCTCGGCCGCTGCCCTGCTCAACGGCATCGAGTGGACGGTAAAGTTCACCCAGGCCGGGCAGGCCGATCTGTTTGCCGCAGCCACGGCGCACTTCGAGACCTTGTGGAACGACGCCGAGTTTCAGCGCTTTGATCCAGAAAACGAGGAGCACCGCCAACGCCTGAGGGTCGCACTGGGTGAGGCGCGGCACCCGGAGCGCGGCGCCAACGTGGTGGCGTTGCCCACCTGGTTTGACTTGCGCCCGCGCGCCTTTCAAGAAGCCATGCTGGAGCGCCTTGCCAGCGAACGCCGCCATGGCCGCGGCCGCAATTTGCTGGTCGCAGCCACTGGAACTGGAAAGACGGTGGTCGCTGCATTCGACTATCTGCGCCAGGTGCAGTCTCAGGGCACGCCGCCTCGTCTGCTGTTTGTCGCCCACCGCGTTGAAATCCTGCGCCAAGCCATGGCCACATTCCGCCAGATTCTGCGCCGCCCGGATTTTGGCGAGCTGCTTGCCGATGGCTGCGAGCCCCTGAGTTTTCAGCACCTATTTGCCAGCATTGCCAGCGTGGATTCGCGCAAGCTGATCGAGGTCCATGGAGCAGATTTCTGGCATACGGTCATCATCGACGAGTGTCATCACCTCCCGGCGGCATCGTTTCGCCGATTTGCCGAGGGCATTCGACCCAATGTGCTGCTAGGGCTCACGGCCACGCCCGAGCGCGCTGATGGCGCTCGGGTGACAGATTTTTTTGATGCACGCCCGGACGGCAGCCCCGCCGTGGAATTGCGTCTGTGGGATGCGCTGGACCAGCAACTTCTCGCACCCTTCGAGTACTACGCCAGCGCCGATGAGACGAATCTGGAACAGGTGCGCTGGGGCCAGCCGCAGCAGGAACGCGAAGACCTGGGCAAGCTGTTGGGCGCAGACCACGCTCGGGCGCGGCGGATCATCCATGCGCTCGAACACTATGCAGATCGACGCAGTGCGGTGCGCGCCATCGCTTTTTGCGTGGACATCGATCACGCCAATTTCATGGCCGCACGGTTTTCGGAGACGGGTTGGCCGGCGATGGCCGTGACCAGCCAGACCAGCCGCGAGGAGCGGTTGGCTGCGCCGGCTCGTCTGGCGTCCGGTGGGCTGCAGGTTTTGTGTACCTGCGACCTCTACAACGAAGGGGTCGATATTCCTGACGCCAATACCCTGCTGTTTCTGCGTCCTACCCAAAGCCCGGTGGTATTTGCCCAGCAACTTGGGCGCGGTTTGCGCCTGGCACCAGGCAAGGAAAGCTGCCTGGTGCTGGATTTCGTGGGGCGCATCCAGGAGGGTTTCCGCTTCGATCGCCTCTACCAAGCCATGACGGGGCTCACACGCAAGCAGTTCCAGCAGGAGATGGAGCAGGGGTTTGCCAGTCTGCCGCCAGGCTGCCATATCCAGTTTGATCGCGTTGCCCGTGAGCGCGTGCTCGATGCCCTGCGTGCTGTTGCCAACCAGAGCTGGCGTCACCTGACCGGCGAGCTGGCGGCCTTTGCCCAGGGCCGGCCACGCAACGCGATTCGCCTGACCGATTTCCTGACGGAGCAGTGTCTTGAAGCCACGGACCTCTACAGCAGCACCCGTTCCAGTTCGGGTTGGACGACGCTCAAACGCGCCGCTGGCCTGGAGGTGCGAGAGGCGGGGCCAGACGAGCCGTATCTGGGAAAGCGTTTGAGCGCCTTGCTGGACGTCAATGACGGCGAGCGCGTGGAGCTGTTGCGGCGGATTGCCATGCGGGACCCTCTGCTGTGGGGATGCACTGACCTGCGCACCCTGCGTCAGCTTCAAATGCTGGCGTATCAGCTTTATGGACAACGAAGCGACATCATGGATGGCGATGGTTTCCAGGCGCGCCTGGATGCTTCGCCGTTGATGCGTGAGGAGCTGGGCGAGCTTGCCGAATGGATCGACCTGCGTGCAGACCTGGAGCTGCAGCCGCTGCCCGGTGTGCCGCCAGACTGGCCTTTGTTGCTGCACGGGACCTACAGCCGCACAGAAATCCTGAGTGCCACAGGGTTCTGGCACTCGCAAGCGCGTCCACCGATGTTCGAGGGCTTGCTGAACTTCAAAGTGCTGAAGTTACAACTGTTGTTCGTGACCTTGGACAAGAAAGAGGGGTTTCACGAACGCATCGCGTATCACGACTACGCTATCAGCCCCGAACTCTTTCACTGGCAAAGCCAGAACAACGCGGGGCCGGACACAGCATCGGGGCGCATTTACACGCAAAGCGCCACCAATGGTTGGCGCTTCCAGTTGTTCGTCAGGGAGACACCAGACCATCCGTTTGTCGCGCTGGGGCCGGTCACGCTGGACGGCGCGCCGACGGGCGCCAAGCCCATGTCGATGGTCTGGAAGCTGGAGCGCCCCATCCCTGTTGCGATGTTCCGCCGCTTTTCGGTGCTGCGCGGCTGAAACGGGGGCTGGGACCTCGTCAGAGAGTCTGCACAGGCACCTTGTGCCGCAGTTCTACCTGGCGGTTTTTCTCGTCCACAAACACCAGTTGCGGCTTGTGCGCGGCCACGTCGACCTCGGGCACCTGGGCAAAGGCGGCAATGATGAGCAGGTCGCCCACGCAGGCGCGCCGCGCGGCCGAGCCGTTCACCGAGATCATGCCGCTGCCGCGCTGGCCCTTGATGGCGTAGGTGACGAAGCGCTCGCCGTTGTCCACGTTCCAGATGTGCACCTGCTCGTTCTCGCAGATGTTGGCGGCGTCCAGCAGGTCTTCGTCGATGGCGCAGGAGCCCTCGTAGTGCAGTTCACAGTGCGTGGTCTTGACGCGGTGGATCTTGGATTTGAGCAGGGTGCGGAACATGGTGGTGCTTTTCAGTGGTTGACGGGGGGCACGAGGATGGTCGGCGCCGCCGGTGCGGCCAGTTGCGGGTAGTCGCGGCTGTAGTGCAGGCCACGGCTCTCGCGGCGCATCTGCGCGCTGCGCACGATGAGGTCGGCCACCTGCACCAGGTTGCGCAGCTCCAGCAGGTCGCGCGTGATGTGGAAGTGCGAATAGAACTCGTGGATCTCGTCCGTGAGCAGGGCGATGCGGTGCGCGGCGCGCTCCAGGCGCTTGTTGGTGCGCACTATGCCCACGTAGTCCCACATGAAGCGGCGCAGCTCGTCCCAGTTGTGCGAGATGACCACGGATTCGTCGGCGTCCTGCACGCGGCTGTCGTCCCAGCGCGGCAGCGCCGGGATCTGGGCGCGCGGCGCCTGGGCGATGTGCTGCGCGGCGGCGCGCGCGAACACCATGCATTCGAGCAGTGAATTGCTGGCCAGCCGGTTGGCGCCATGCAGGCCGGTGCAGGCCACCTCGCCCACGGCGTACAGGCCCGGCAGGTCGGTGCGCCCGGCCAGGTCGGTGAGCACGCCGCCGCAGGTGAAGTGCGCCGTGGGCACCACGGGGATGGGCTCTTTGGTGATGTCGATGCCCAGGCCCGCGCAGTGCGCCAGGATGTTGGGGAAGTGCTCGTGCAGGAACTCCGGGCTCTGGTGCGAGATGTCCAGGTGCACGCAGTCCAGGCCGTGCTTCTTCATCTCGAAGTCGATGGCGCGCGCCACCACGTCGCGCGGCGCCAGTTCGGCGCGCGCGTCGTGCTGCGGCATGAAGCGCGTGCCGTCGGGCAGCAGCAGGCGCCCGCCCTCGCCGCGCACGGCCTCGCTGATGAGGAAGGACTTTTCGTGCGGGTGGTACAGCCCCGTGGGGTGGAACTGCACGAACTCCATATTGCCTACGCGGCAGCCGGCGCGCCAGGCGCTGGCGATGCCGTCGCCCGTGGCCGTGTCGGGGTTGGTGGTGTAGAGGTAGACCTTGCCCGCCCCGCCTGTGGCCAGGATGGTGTGTGGCGCGCGGAAGGTGACAACCTCGTCGCTCGCCTCGTCCAGGGCGTACAGCCCCAGGCAGCGCTGGCCCGCCAGGCCCAGCTTGCGGCTGGTGATCAGGTCGACCAGCGTGTGGTGCTCGAACACGGTGATGCCGGGCGTGGCGCGCACCACCTCGATCAGCGTCTTCTGCACGGCCGCGCCCGTGGCGTCGGTGGCGTGCACGATGCGCCGCGCGCTGTGGCCACCCTCGCGCGTGAGGTGCAGCCCCTCGCCCTCCAGGGTGAAGGGCACGCCGAGCTGGCGCAGCCAGGCAATGGAGGCCGGGGCGTTCTCCACCACGAAGCGGGTGGTGGAGAGGTCGCACAGGCCGGCGCCGGCGACCAGCGTGTCCTGGATGTGCGCGGCGAAGCTGTCGTCATCGGCCAGCACGGCGGCAATGCCGCCCTGGGCCCAGCCGCTGGAGCCATCCTGCATCTGGCGCTTGGTGATCACGGCCACGCGGTGCGTGGGCGCCAGGTGCAGCGCCGCCGAGAGTCCGGCGAGGCCGCTGCCTACGATGAGTACGTCGAAATCGTGCGATGCCATGGTGGTGGTGCGCCGCAAACGGGCGCGCTGGGGGAGGGTGCATTGTAGAGAGGGCGCGGGCGGGCGCGCCTTGCGGCCGCGCTGGCGCCAGGGTTCCTGCCCGGGGCGCGGGCCGCCACGGCGCCAGGCCCTCAGGCCGGCGTGTAGGCCAGGCGCACGTAGATGGGGGCAAAGGCCTCGGCCTGGGTGATCTCGACCAGGGTCTCCTTGGCCAGCTCCAGCAGCGCGATGAAGGTGACCACCAGCACCGTGCTGCCCTTGGCGGGGTCGAACAGCTCCTCGAACTCCACGAAGCGCCGCCCCTGCAGGGTCTTGAGCACCTGGCTCATGTATTCGCGCACGGAGAGCTCCTCGCGCGTGATGCGGTGGTGCTGCACCAGGCGGGCGCGCCGCAGGATGTCGCGCCAGGCCTCCTGCAGGTCGGTCAGGTGCACGTCGGGAAAGCGCGGCTGCAGGCTTTGCTCGATGGTGACCTGGGCGCGCAGGAAGTCGCGCCCGTACTGCGGCAGGTGCGCGAGCTGCTGCGCGGCGAGCTTGACCTGCTCGTATTCGAGCAGGCGGCGCACCAGCTCGGCGCGCGGATCCTCGGCTTCTTCTGCGCCCTCGTGCTTGCGCGGCGGCAGCAGCATGCGCGACTTGATCTCGATGAGCATGGCGGCCATGAGCAGGTACTCGGCCGCCAGCTCCAGGTTGCGGCTGCGCACTTCGTCCACGTAGGCCAGGTACTGGCGCGTGACGCTGACCATGGGGATGTCGAGGATGTTGAAGTTCTGCTTGCGGATCAGGTAGAGCAGCAGATCGAGCGGCCCCTCGAAGGCCTCCAGGAACACCTCCAGCGCGTCGGGCGGGATGTACAAGTCCTGCGGCAGCGCAAACAGCGGCTCGCCATACAGGCGCGCCAGCGCCACCTGGTCCACCACCTCGGGCATGGCGGGCGACCCGTCCCGCTCGGATGTGCCGTCTGGTGCCAGGACGCCGGGGGCCATCAGGAGTGTGGTGCTATTGAATGGATAGCTGCCGGCGCTTGACCATCAAGCGCTGGAGCCGTTTTTGCTCAATAACCCTGGTACGAGTAGTACACGTAGGGTTTTTGCGTGACGCCGCCGGCGCGGTACTCCTGCCAAAGGCCGCGGTCCACGTCCTTGTCCCACAGCAGCGCGCGGCCCGCCTGCTGGCGCTCCTGCAGGCCGGGCTTTTGCTCCTTGAGCTGGTCCAGAAACTGGGTGGCAACCGAGGTGTAGTGGGGGCGTGCAAAGAAAGACATGGTCGTGGCAGGTAGCAAGGAGGGGAGATTTTACCGGCTCGGCCGTGTCCGCCCCGTAAAGCCCCCGCTGCGCTCTCAAGGCGCAATTTTCTTTTTCAGGGCGCGCGCCAGCGGCTGCGGCAGGCTGGGCAGCGAGCGCAGCAGCCAGGGCAGCACCTTGCGCTTGGCGCCGCCGAGCGATTCGGGCACCAGTGCTTCGATCAGGTGCGGCCCCGGCTGGGCCAGCGCGTATTCCAGGGCCTGGCACAGCTCCTCGGCCGTGCGGGCGCGCACGGCGTGCACGCCCATGCCCTGGGCGAGCTGGGCGAAGTTCAGCACCGGGCCGCCCAGGTCGAGCTGGGACTGGGCCTTGGGGCCGGCCTCCTGTGCGCCCACGCGCTCGAGCTCCACGTTGAGCACCGAGTACGCGGCGTTGTTGAAGATGATGGCGGTCACATTCAGGTGCTCGCGCGCCATGGTCCACAGCGCCTGGATGGTGTACATGGCGGTGCCGTCGCCAATGAGGGCAAGCACCGGCCGGTCGGGGCAGGCAATGGCCGCGCCCACGGCATTGGGCAGGCCCTGGCCGATGGCGCCGCCCGTGAGGGTGATGAGGTCGTGGCGTGGGCCGCCGCGCGTCATCACGCCCAGCATCAGGCCCGAGGTTATGGCCTCGTCGATGAGGATGGCACCCTCGGGCAGCAGGTGGCCCACGGCCTTGCACACCTTGGGCGCCGTGAGCGGCCCGCGCGGGCGTGGTGGGCGCTGGGCGGGCTCCAGGGCGGGTGCAGCCTGCGCGGCGCCCAGGGCCCGGGCCAGCAGTTTCAGGCTGGCGGCGGCGTCCTGCGCGGGCGTGGCCAGGGTGTGCACGGTGCAGGTGGCGGGCACGAGGTCACTCTTCTTGCCGGGGTAGGCGAAGAACGAGACCGGGGCCTTGGCATCGACCAGGACCAGGTGCTCGACGTCCGCCAACTGCACGCCCGCCATTTCGGCCAGGTAGGCAATGCGCTCGACGAAGGGCAGGCCCGCGCCGCGCTCCATGCGCGTGGGGAAGACCTCGGCCAGCAGGCGCACGCCGCAGTGTGCGGCCAGGCGCGCGGCGGCCAGCAGGGCGCTCTCGCGCAGGGCCTGCCCGCCCAGCAGCAGGGCGCAGCGCTGGCCGCCCGCGCGCAGCACCTGGGCGAGGGCGGCGATGGCGGCTTCGTCCGCCGCGGGCGCGGCAGGCGGCGGCGGGGGCGGGCAGGGCACGCCGCCTTCGCCCCAGGACACATCGGCCGGCAGGATGAGCGTGGCCACCTGGCCGGGCAGGCCGCGCGCGGCGGCGATGGCGTCGGCCGCATCCTGCGCCAGTTGCGCTGTGGATTGTGCGGTGCGCACGAAGCCGGGCGAGACGTTGCGCGCCACGGTCTCGATGTCGGACTGCAGTTGCGCGTCGTACGGCACGTGCGTGGTGGCGTGGTCGCCCACGATGTTGACCACCGGCACCTTGCCCTTGCGTGCGTTGTGCAGGTTGGCCAGGCCGTTGCCCAGGCCGCAGCCCAGGTGCAGCAGCGTAGCGGCGGGCTTGCCCGCCATGCGCGCATAGCCGTCGGCCGCGCCCGTGGCCACGCCCTCGAACAGGGCGAGCACGGCGCGCATGCGCGGCTCGCTGTCGAGCGCGGCGACGAAGTGCATCTCGCTGGTGCCGGGGTTGGTGAAGCAGACCTCGATGCCCGCGTCGGCCAGGGTTTGCATCAGGGCTTGTGCGCCGTTCATATGTGCTCCTTTATTGATAGCTGCTTGCGCTTGATGGATAGGCGCTGGAGGCCGATTTGTTGCTTATTTTCCGTGGGTGATATGGCGCGCCGCCGCGCGCGCCGTGAGGATGCAGCCGGGCAGGAAGGTGCCTTCGAGCGAGCGTTTGCCGCTGGCGCCACCGCCGCCAAAGCCCGCGGCCTCGCCCACGCAGTACAGCCCGCTGAGGGGCTGGCCCGCGGCATCGAGCACGCGACTTTGCAGGTCCGTCTGCAGCCCGCCCAGGCTTTTGCGCGTGATGAGCTGCATCTGGATGGCGATGAACGGGCCCGCGCCTTTCATTTGCAGCGGCGCGGGCGCGCAGGTGCGCAGCTTGTCCGGCCCCCACTGGCGGGCGTGCAGGATGCGGCGGATCTGGTCGTCGTTGTGCAGCTTGGCGCCGCGCACGAAGTTGGCGTCGAACGCATCGGCCGTGGCCTGCAACCGGGCGGCGCTGACGTCGTGCGAGGCGGTGAGCGCATTCATCTTCGTCGCCAGCTCGGTCAGGGTGTCGGCCACCAGGAAATGCGGACTCTGCGCCTGCATCTGCCGCACCAGGCGGTGGTTGCCCAGCAGGGTTTCCTTGAGAAACAGCGGGAACTGCCGGTCGCGGATGCGCTGGTTGTGCTCCGCGCCCGAAATCGCAAACTCCTTGGCCGCGATGCGCCAGTTGAGCAAATGCCAGGTCCAGGGCTTTTCCTGTGCGGCCACCTGCTGGCACAGCCAGTGGGTGTCAAAGCCCGTCACCAGCGGCTGCGGGCCGATGCGCTCGCCCCGGTGGTTGAGCCACAGGGCCGACTTGCACGGAATGGTCGACAGCCCGTGGCCCGGGAAATGCGGGAAGGGGTGCGGAAAGCCGGCGGCGTAGTTCCACATCTCGCCCGCGTGGGTGAGACGCGCGCCCAGGCCGGTGGCAGCGTGGTGCAGGCGGCCATCGGCAAAGGGGTGGGCGCCGTTGAGCATGGTGGCGGGCCGGGGGCGCTCTGGGGGCCAGTTGCGCCGCGCCTCCTCGTGGCTGCCGTTGATGCCGCCCATGGCCAGCACCACCACCGGGGCCGCCAGGCGCACCTCCTGCCCCGTGGCTTCGTGCACCGCCACGGCACCGGCGATGCACCCGCCCGCGTGGTCGAGCTGCGTCACGCGGTGGCCATGCAGGAGCGTGAGTCGCCCGCCCTGGCCGGCGGCGCGCAGTTGCTCGATCAGGCGCAGCGTTAGAAAGCGCGAGGTGCCCCAGACGATGTGGTAGCGCGGCACGCTGTTGCCGTCGCCGTTCATGCCGCGCTCGACCCAGTTGACCGCAGGCATGAACGTGATGCCCTCGCCCAGCAGCCAGTCATAGACTTCGCTGCGCGAATGCTCGGCGTAGTAGCGCGCCCAGGCCTGCGGCCAGTGGTCATCGGCGCCGAGTTCGCCAAAGCGCAGCCAGTCGGCCAGGGCGCGCTCGGGCGTGTCGGGGATGTTCATCTTGGCCTGCAGCGGCGTGCCGACCAGGGCCATGCCGCCAAAGGCCCACAGCGCCAGGCCGCCCAGGCGCTCGGGGCGGTCGCGGTCCACCAGGGTCACGCGCTGGCCGGCGCGCAAGGCTTGCAAGGCGGTGACGATGCCCGCCAGACCGCCGCCAATGACCAGGATGTCGGATGCGTGTTGTGCCATGCCCTTGTCTCCTCCGCAGGCAAAGATAGCCCCTTATCATGGCGGCGCATTGACTTTGGAGGACAAGCGGGTTGACGTTGCAGGCCAGTGTCTCCATGGCATGGGTCGAGACCGTGCTCACGGCCGCCGAGCGGCAGGGCGTGGCGCGCATGCAGCTTCTGGCGCAGGCGGGCATGGCCGGGGCGGAACTCGAGCGCGAGCGCTGGCCCATTGACCACATCACGCGGCTGTGGCGCGCGGCGGTGCAGTGCACGCAGGACGCGGGCTTTGGCCTCAAGGCGGGCGCGGCGGTGGAGCCTGCGCGCTTCCAGGGGGTGGGCGGCATCCTGCAGGCCGCGCCCACGCTGCGCGAAGCCCTGGCCGCCGTGCAGAAGTACCAGCGCCTCATCAGCGACGGCGGGCGCTTCCAGCTCCTGGCCGGGGACGTGGCCACCTGGGTGATCTACCACCCGCGCCAGGGCCAGCTCGCCTTCAGCCCGCACCAGATCGAGGCCGTGCTCGCCGCCGTGGTGGCGTTTGCGCGCCGTGTCGCGGGTCCGGGGCTGCGGCCCCAGCGCGTGCAGTTCAGCCAGGCGCAGATCGGGCCCCTGGCGGGCTACCGCGCCGTATTTGCCTGCCCCGTGGCGTTCGAGCAGGCCTTCAGCGGCCTGCTGCTGGCCAATGCCCAGCTCGATGCGCCGCTGCCCCAGGCCAATGTGCGCCGCGTGCGCGAGCACCACCGCCATGCGGCGCGCCAGCTCGCGGGCCTGGGCCAAGGGGCGGCGCTGGCCCAGGAGCTGCGCGCCTGGATGGCCAGCGAACTGCCGCAGCGCGTGCCCGCGCGCGCCGCCGCCGCCCAGGCCCTGGGCCTGAGCGAGCGCACCCTGGCGCGGCGCATGCAGGCGCAGCAGTTGAGCTTCTCCGGCCTGCTCGACGGTGTGCGCCGCGACGCGGCGCTGCACGCCGTGGCGCACACCCCGCAAGCCCTGGCCGACATCGGCCAGCGCCTGGGCTTTGCCGAGCCCAGCGTGTTCTGGCGCGCCTTCCGGCGCTGGACGGGCTGCACGCCAGCGCAGTGGCGCGCGCGGCACGATAAAGAGATTTAGGGCTCCAGCGCTTATGCAGCAAGCGCTGACAGCTATCGTATCGATAGCGCTGCGCCGCGCCTACTTGCTCGCGCCCATGGGCGCCAGGCGCCCGAGCTGGTGTGCCAGCTCGATGGCCGACTCCACGCCCATCTTCTCGAAGATGTTGGCGCGGTGGAACTCCACGGTGCGCGCCGTGATGCCCAGGTGCTCGGCGATGTTCTTGTTGTAGTGGCCGCGGATGAGCTCGTCCAGCACCTCGCGCTCGCGCGGGCTCAAGGACGCCAGCGCCTGGCGCAGGCGCTGCAGCTCGCGCTCGGCATCGGTGCGCGCGCGCACGGCCTGCATGGCCTGTTCGATGCGGTCCACCAGCATGTTGTCCTGGAAGGGTTTTTCCAGGAAGTCCCAGGCGCCGTTCTTCACCGCCTCCACCGCACTGCCCACGTCGCCATGGCCGGTGAGGAACAGCACCGGCCAGGGGCAGCCCAGGGCCTTGAGCTGCTCGAAGGTGACGGGGCCCGAGAGCGGCTCCATGCGCATGTCCAGCAGCACCACGGCCTCGCCCCAGTCGCCGTGCAGGGCGCGCGCGGCCTCCAGCAGCGCGGCGCCGCTGGCCCAGGCGCGCGTGGCGTAGCCGCGCGAGTCGAACAGCCAGGCCAGGCCGTCGCGCACGTCGGCGTCGTCGTCCACGATGTGGATGTCCACGGTACGGTGCGGCGCAGTCATGGGGCGGCGGGCGGGGCGGCAGTGGCGGGGGGTGACAAGGGTAGCGCAACCGTGAACTGCGCACCACCGAGCTGGGCGTCCTGCCCCACGTGGATGCGGCCGTGGTGCGCTTCGGCGATGGAGCGGCAGATGGCCAGGCCCATGCCCATGCCGCCGTCCTTGGTGCTGAAGAAGGCGTCGAAGATGCGCGCCTGGGCGTGCTCGGGCACGCCGGGGCCGCTGTCGGCCACGGTGAGGCTGGCGGTCCGGCCTTCGGCCTCGGGGCCGGCATGGAGCCGCACCTGCACCCGCGGCCCCTGCAGGCCCAGCCGGGCCCAGTCCAGGGCGTTGGCGCACAGGTTGTGCACCAGGTGCTCGAGCAGCAGCGCATCGCCCTGCACCCACACCGGTGCGGGCGGCAGGTCCAGGGCCACGGGCGTGTTGCGCGCCTCCTGCGCGGCGGCCACGGCGCGGCGCACCAGCGGCACCAGGTCCACGCGCGTGAGCGTGAGTTCGCGCCGGCGCGCAAAGGCGTTGACGCGCTGGATCACGCCGCCCGCGCGCTCGGCCAATTGGGCCATGCGCTGCACCACGGGCTGCATCTCCGCGGGCGTGATGCTGCTGGCGCGCAGGCGGTTGAGCAGCCCGTTGGCGAACGAGGCGAGCGCGCCCAGCGGCTGGTTGAGTTCGTGCGCCAGGGTCGAGGCCACCTCGCCCACCGCCACCAGGCGGCCCGAGGCTTCGAGCTTTTCCTGCTGCAAGGCGGTGAGCTGCTGGGCGCGCTTGCGCTCGCTGATGTCGAGCACCGAGCTCATCCAGCCCAGTTGCGTGCCGTCGGCGGCCAGCAGCGGCGCCTCGTGGATGAGCACGTCCACGCGGTGCCCGTTGCGGTGCTGGAACTGCACCTCGATGCCCTGGGGCTGCGTGCCCTGGTGGATGACGTGCTCGTGCAGCAGGGCCAGTTCGCCGCTGTGGCTCGCGGGCCAGTAGGGCAGGGGGGCGCTGGCGCCGCGCAGCTCCTGCGCGCTGTAGCCCACCATGGCGCAGAAGGCCTGGTTCACGTAGAGGATGCGGCCTTTCATGTCCCAGGCGCGCATGCCGATGGTCACCGAGCGCTCCATGGCCGAGCGCAGTGCCACCTCGGCCAGCAGGCGCTGCTGCACCTGCTGGCGCTTGACGAAGTCGCGCCGCAGCGCCGCCAGGCTGGCGAGCATGCCCAGCAGGAACATGAGCGCCACGACAAAGAAGATGCGCGGCACGGGCGAGGTCTGGGGCCCCTGCGGCACGACTTCGAGCATCAGGTCCGTGCCCGGCAGGTTCATCACCGTGCGGTAGGGGCCGCTGGCCGGCGGGGCGGACGGCGGGTCCACGGCGTCCACCACCAGGCGCACCGTCTGGTTCTGCAGGAACCAGGGGGGCAGCAGCGCATCGACCGCCTGGCGCATGGCCAACTGCGCCGCATACACGCCCACGAGGCGCGGGCCGTCGAAAAAGGGCACGGCCAGCCAGACGCGGTCGGTCGCGCGGCCATCGGCCTGGCGCATGGGCCCCGCGTAGCTGGCGCGGCGCAGGCCGCCCACGATGTCCTGCAGCGTCTGCAGGGTCTGGTAGTTCTCGGGGTGCAGGGCCTGGTCTTCCTGCCAGCGGAATACGTCGCCGCTGCTCGCGCCCTGGCTGGCCAGCCACACGCGCGCCAGCACCACGCCGCTGCTGCGCCACAGCAGGCCCGCGGGCAGCTCGGGCGCGCCGTCTGCGGTGCCGGAGGCAGGCAATGGCGCCGTGCCGAAGGCGGCCTGCTGCGCGCGCTCGGCCAGGTCGTCCTCCAGGCGGCGGAAGTGGAACTGCACGTTCTGCTCCAGCCACTGCGCGTCGGCGCCGCGGCGGCGCTCCTCCTCCTCGTTCTCGAAATGGTGCAGGTACCACACCAGGGCCACCACCGCGCCCACGATGAGCACGGCCAGCCCCATCATCCACAGCACGGTCCAGCGGTTGCGGTCGGGCAGGCTGCGCGTGCTCGCGTGCAGCAGCGCGAAGTCGTCGGAGGATTGGGGCGTCATCAAGGGCATGGGGACATGCGCGCAAGCCTGGGCGCTCGATAATAACGGCCATGTGCGCCGCCCCTCTCGCCCGCCGCCGCTGCCTGCAGGCCCTGGCCCTGGGGCTGCTGCCCGCGCGGGGCCGGGCAGCGGGGCCGATCACCATCCGCCTCTCGCACGTGGTGGCGCAGCCCACGCCCAAGGGGCTGGCGCTCGAGCGCTTCGGCCAGCGGCTGCAGGACCTGAGCCAGGGGCGCATCCGGGTGGTGATCCATCCCAACTCCCTGCTCTACGGTGATGCCGACGAGATGCAGGCGCTGCAGCTCGGCGCGGTGGACATGCTCGCGCCCTCGCTCTCCAAGTTCGGGCCAGTGGGCTTTCCGGAGTTCGAACTGTTCGACCTGCCGTTCCTGTTCGACAGCAGCGCGCAGGTGCGGCGCATCACGCAGGGCCCCGTCGGGCAGGACCTGCTGGCCCTGCTGGCGCGCCAGCGCATGGTGGGTCTGGGCTATCTGGACAATGGCTTCAAGCACATGAGCGCCAACCGCCCCTTGCTGGCGCCGCCCGACTACATGGGCCTGCGCATGCGCGTGCAAAGCTCGCGCGTCATCGCCCACCAGATGCGTGCGCTCGGCGCGCGGCCCGTGGTGCTGCCCTTCGGCGAGACGCGCCGCGCCCTGGCCACGGGCGTGGTCGATGGCACGGAGAACCCCGTCTCCAACTTCTGGACCCAGCGCATGCACGAGGCCCAGACGGACCTGAGCCTGACGCGCCACGGCTACCTGGGCTATGCCGTCGTGGTGCACCAGCGCTTCTGGAGCCACCTGTCCCCCGGCGACCGCCGCCTGGTGCGCCAGGCGGTGGACGAGGCGCTCGACTGGGGCAACACCATCGCCCAGCGCGAGAACGACGCCGCCCTGGCCGCCCTGCGCGCCAGCGGCAGCACGCGCATCCATGCGCTGGACGAGGCGCAGCGCCGGCGCCTGCGCCAGGCCACGCAGGAGGTGTTCCTGGGCCTGCAGGGGCGCATCGGGGGCGCGTGGCTCGAGCGCGTACAGGCGGCGCTGGCCTGAGCCCTCCGGGATAACCCTAGCTGTGGAACGCCACAGTTACGCCGCCGCAGCGCAAGGCCTACAGTCCGCGGCATTGTCATCCACCCCCGTCCAAGGAGACTGTCATGCCATTTCCCGTGAAGAAAATCCTCGCCTGCGCTCTGCTGGCCTTTGGTGCCAGCCTGGCTGCGCAAGCGCAAACCGTGATCAAGTTCAGCCACGTGGTGGCGCAGGACACGCCCAAGGGCAAGGCGGCCGAGTTCTTTGCCAGGAAGGCCGGTGAGCTGACCAAGGGCAAGGTCAAGGTCGAGGTCTACGCCAACAGCGCGCTCTACAAGGACAAGGAAGAGATGGAGGCCCTGCAGCTCGGCTCGGTGCAGATGCTGGCCCCCTCGCTCGCCAAGTTCGGCCCCTTGGGCGTCAAGGAGTTCGAGGTGTTCGACCTGCCTTACATGTTCGACAACCGCGATGAGCTGCACAAGGTGACCACCGGCCCCGTGGGCGCCAAGCTGCTCAAGAAGCTCGAGGCGCGCGGCATTACCGGCCTGGCGTACTGGGACAATGGTTTCAAGGTCTTCTCGGCCAACAAGCCGCTGCACGCCGTGGCCGACTACAAGGGCCTGAAGTACCGCATCCAATCGTCCAAGGTGCTGGAGGAGGAGATCCGCGCGCTGGGCGGCATTCCGCAGGTGATCGCCTTTGGCGAGACCTACCAGGCGCTGCAGACGGGCGTGGTCGATGGCACGGAGAACCCGCCGTCCAACTTCTACACGCAGAAAATGCACGAGGTGCAAAAGCACCTGAGCCTGACCAACCACGGCTACCTGGGCTACGCCGTGATCGTGAACAAGAAATTCTGGGATGGCCTGCCCGCCGACGTGCGTGAGCAGCTCAGCGATGCCATGCGCCAGGCCACGGCCTATGCCAACCAGATCGCCCAGGACGAGAACGACCAGGCGCTCGAAGCCGTGAAGAAGAGCGGCAAGACGACCATCTACACCCCCACCGCCGAGGAGCGCCAGGCGCTGAAGAAGGCCTTGATCCCGGTGCACGAGAAGATGGCCAGCCGCGTGGGCAAGGAGACCATCCAGGAGGTCTACAAGGCCACGGGCTTCAATCCCGCCAAGCTCTGAGCATCTGACGGCACACGGCGCGGGTGCGGCGCAGCTCCCGCGCTGGCCACCGGGCCCGCTCCTGCCGGGCGGCCCGGCCCGGGTGCAGCGGTGCTGCACCGCGCCCCGATCTCTGCGGAGAACCTCCCATGAAAATCCTCGATCACCTGGAAGAGTGGCTCATCACCTTCCTGATGGGCGCAGCCACGCTCATCATTTTTGTGGCGGTGCTGCACCGCTATGCCGCCGGCTACGCCATTCCCGGCCTGCAGGACTGGCTGCTGTCCATCAACATGACCTGGGCGCAGGAGCTCACCATCATCATGTTCGTGTGGATGGCCAAGTTTGGCGCCGCCTATGGCGTGCGCACCGGCATCCACGTGGGGGTGGATGTGTTCATCAACCGCATGAACCAGGACACCCGCGGCAAGTTCATCATTTTCGGCATGGCCGCCGGCGCGCTGTTCACGGGCATCGTGTCCGTCATGGGCGCCACCTTCGTGTGGGACAACGGCGCGCACTACGGCATCTTCCATGCGCTGGGCTTGAACGTCGAAGATCTGATCGAAGGCCCGACCACACCCGACCTCGAATGGCCCACCTGGGTGGTGTACAGCGCCATTCCGCTGGGCAGCGGGCTGATGTGCTTTCGCTTCCTGCAGGTGCTGGTGGGCTTCGTGCGCACGGGCGAACTGCCGCACCACGACCACGGCCACGTAGACGGGCTGGAAGAGGATGCGCAGGAAGCCCAGGCGCAGAACATCAACCCCCTGTCGATGCGTGACAACCTGCATCCCAACGACAACGACCCCAGCGCAGGGGGCAAGCCATGAACGCCGCCATCATCTTCATCATCCTGCTGGTGCTCATGCTCACCGGCATGCCGGTGTCCATTTCGCTGGGCCTGACGGTGCTCACCTTCCTGTTCGGCTTCACAGACGTGCCGCTGGAGTCCGTGGCCTTGAAGCTGTTCACCGGCATCGAGAAGTTCGAGATCATGGCCATCCCGTTCTTCATCCTGGCGGGCAACTTCCTCACCCATGGCGGCGTGGCGCGGCGCATGATCCATTTCGCCACGGCCATGGTCGGCCACTGGTACGGCGGCCTGGGCCTGGGCGGGGTGCTGGCCTGTGCGCTGTTCGCGGCCGTCTCGGGCTCCAGCCCGGCCACGGTGGTGGCCATTGGCTCCATCCTGCTGCCGGCCATGGTCAAGGCGGGCTTTCCCAACCGCTTCGGGGCGGGCGTCATCACCACCTCGGGGGCCCTGGGCATCCTGATTCCGCCGTCCATCGTCATGGTGATGTACGCCGTGGCCACCAACACCTCGGTGGGCGCGCTGTTCATGGCAGGTGTGGTGCCGGGCCTGGTGCTGGCGGCCGTGCTGGGCGGCGTGACCTGGTGGCGCGCGCGCAAGTACAACTACCCGCGCCTGCCCAAGGCGAGCTGGGGCGAGCGCTGGACGGCGTTTCGCAAGTCCGCCTGGGGCCTGTTCCTCATCGTCGTCGTCATGGGCGGCATCTACACGGGCATGTTCACGCCCACCGAGGCGGCGGCCATGAGCGCGGTGTACGCCTTCATCGTGGCGGTGTTCGTCTACAAGGACATGCGCCTCAAAGACGTGCCCAAGGTACTGCTGAACTCGGCCAACATGAGCGCCATGCTGCTGTACATCATCACCAACGCGGTGCTGTTCAGCTTCATCATGACCAACGAGAACATCCCGCAGGCCCTGGCCGACTGGATGCTGGGCCATGGCCTGGGTGTGATCGCCTTCCTGCTGGCGGTGAACGTGATCCTGCTGCTGGCGGGCAACTTCATGGAGCCCTCGTCCATCATGCTGATCTTCGCGCCCATCCTGTTCCCAGTGGCGATGAAGCTGGGCATAGACCCCGTGCACTTCGGCATCATCATGGTGGTGAACATGGAGGTGGGCATGTGCCACCCGCCCGTGGGCCTGAACCTCTACGTGGCCTCGGGCATCACCAAGATGGGCATCACCGAGCTGACCATCGCCGTCTGGCCCTGGCTGCTGGCCATGCTGGGCTTTTTGGTGATGGTGACCTACTGGCCGGGCCTGAGCCTGTGGTTCCCGCGCCTGCTGGGGATGCTGTAGGCATGGCAGCGCTGCACGTCAAGCCCCTGGCGCTGGCGTGGGCGCTGGCCCTGGCTGCCAGCGCCGCCTGCGCGCAGTTGCGCATCGGGCAGACCGTGGGCGTCACCGGGGCGGTGGCGGCCACGGTGAAGGAGTCCATGCACGGGGCGCAGCTCTACCTGGACCATGTCAACGCCAAGGGCGGCGTGGGCGGCGAAAAAATCGAGATCATCACCCTGGACGACGGTTTTGACGTCAAGAAAGCCCAAGCCAATGCCCGCACGCTGATCGAGGAGCGCGGCGTGCTGGCGCTGTTCATGAGCCGGGGCACGCCGCACACCGAGGCCATCAACACCGTGCTGGAGCAGCACCATGTGGCGCTCATCGGCCCTTCCACCGGGGCCATGGTGCTGCACCAGCCGGTCAAGCCCTACATCTTCAACGTGCGCGCCACCTACCAGCGCGAGGCCGAGCGTGCCATGGCGCATCTCACCTCCATCGGTGTGCGCCGCCTGGCCGTGGTGCACGTGGACGACAGCTTTGGCGCCGACGGCCTGCAGGGCGCGCGCAACGGACTCCATGCGGCAGGGCTGGAGCCCGTGGCCGTGGCCAAGTTCGACCGCACCCAGCCCGACTTTGCCCCGCTGCTGCCGACGCTGCAGGCGGCCGATCCGCAGGCCGTGCTCATCATCGGCTCGGGTACGGCGGTGGTGGAGGGCATCCGCAGCCTCAAGGCGGCCCGGGTGGGCGGGCAGTACCTCACGCTGTCGAACAACGCCTCGGGCGGTTTCGTCAAGCTGCTGGGCGACCAGGCGAAGGGGGTGATCGTCAGCCAGGTCATGCCTGCGAGCCTGGGGTTCGGTGTGGTCAAGGAGGCCACCCAACTGGCCAAGGCCCAGGGCGTGGACGAGGTGAGCCCGGCCATGCTCGAAGGCTTCGCCGCCGCCAAGGTGCTGGTCGAGGGCTTGCGCCGCGCCGGCCCCAAGCCCAGCCGCGCCAGCCTGCACCAGGCGCTGGACCACCTGGGCCGCGTGGACCTCGGTGGGTTGGCGCTGGACTACAGCCCCGGCGACCACACCGGGCTGGACTTTGCCGACCTCTCCATCATCGGCACCGGCGGGCGCTTCCGGCGCTGACCACTTGCATCGGGGACCGGCGGTCTGCGGCCTGGCGAAGGCCCGGCAGATGCGCCCACAGCAGGCAGTGGACACTGCCAGGAGGACGACGCCATGCGCATCGACGATTTGCGGATATCGACCCGGCTGGAGCTGGGCTTTGCCCTGCTGGGCCTGATGATTCTGGCCATGGTGGCGGTGGTCTGGGTGCAGGTGGCCACCATGAGCGGGCTGCTGGGGGACGTCGCCAATGCGCGCATTCCGCGCATGGTGGTGGGCAGTGCCATCAAGGAAGACGTGCAGGCCATCTCCAGCAGCGTGCGCAACATGATTCTGATGCGCGACAGCTCCGCCATCATGGCCGAGGCGCAGCGCATAGGGCGCGTGCAAAAGCGCATTGATGAGCGCTTTGCCGAGCTGGAAAAGCTCCTGGCAGGCGACAGCGCCGCACAGGCGGCGCTGCGGCAGGTGCAGGCCGCACGCAAGGCGTACGAACCGCTGCAGAACGAAACGCAGGACCTGGCAGGATCGGGCCAGGTCTTCGAGGCCAAGGATCTGCTGTTGGACCGGATGCACCCTGCCCAGCAGGCCTATTTCAGCGCCATGGACGCCCTGCTGCAACAGCAGCAAGAGCAGTTGGGCCAGGCCACCGGCGCCACGGAGCAGGCCGCCAACCGCGTGCGCGGCATGCTGCTGGCCACCACGCTGGTGGTCATGGTGCTGGGCGGCGTGCTGGCCTGGTGGATCGTGCGCTCCATCACCGGACCCTTGCGCCAGGCCGTGCGTGTCGCGCGCGCGGTGGCTGCGGGCAAGCTGCGCGAGCCCATCGAGGCGCAGGGGCGCAATGAGGTGGCGCAACTGCTGCTGGCCCTCCAGGAAATGCAGGGCGCGCTGGCGCGCGTGGTCACGCATGTGCGCCAGAGCGCGCACAGCGTGCTGGGGGGCAGCACCGAGATCGCGCAAGGCAATATGGATCTGTCGCACCGCACCGAGGCCCAGGCCGGTGCACTGGAAGAAACCTCGGCCGCCATGCAGGAGCTGAGCGGCGCCGTGGTGCACAACGCGGACAGCGCCCAGCAGGCCAGCACCCTGGCACGGGAGGCCAGTGCCGTTGCCGAGCGCGGCGGCGCTGTGGTGGGGCAGGTGGTGGACACCATGCGCGCTATCCACACGTCCAGCCGGAAAATCGCCGACATCATCGGTGTGATCGACGGCATCGCCTTCCAGACCAACATCCTGGCTCTCAATGCCGCCGTCGAGGCGGCGCGCGCCGGCGAGCAGGGGCGGGGCTTCGCCGTGGTCGCCAGCGAGGTGCGCGCCCTGGCAGGGCGCAGCGCCGAGGCCGCGCGTGAGATCAAGGGCCTGATCTCCAGCAGCGTGCAGCGCGTGGAGCAGGGCACGGAGCTGGTGGACAAGGCCGGCGCCACCATGCAGGAGGTGGTGCAGTCCATCCGCCGGGTGACGGCCCTGGTGGGCGAGATCAGCGGCGCCAGCGCCGAGCAGCGCTCAGGCGTGGCACAGATCGGCGAGGCGATCGCGCACATGGACCGGGTCACCCAGCAAAACGCCGCGCTGGTGGAGCAGATTGCCGCGGCAGCCACGGGACTGAGCACCCAGGCGCAGGAACTCGTGCAGGCAGTCGCGGTGTTCCAGGTGGATGCGGGCGTTGCGGCTGGTTTGCCCCGGCCGCCCGCTGTGCCGGCGCTACGCCTGTCCTGAAGCGTCCCCGCGCGGCCCAGGCGGTGTCTGCTCTGCCAGCCTGGCGCTGAAGCCCGAGCGCTCCATCAAGGAGCGCACCTGTTCCTGCGGGTGGTGCAGTGCCAGGTAGCCGCCGCGCTGCACCACGGCCTTGAGGATTTGCTCCAGGCCGTCGAGTCCGGTGGTGTCCAGGGCAAACAGGTCGCGCATGTCCAGTTCCACCTGCACACCCTGTGGCGCAGCCTCTATGGCTTCCACCAAGGGGTCGATCCTGGACGCCGCGCCGAAGAACAGCGCGCCGTGCAGGCTCCAGCCCAGGCGGGCGGTGGGGGCCGCGGCCTCCCGGGGCAGCGGCTCGGCGCGAAACAGCGCGCTCATGCGCCGCACGAACAGCACGCAGGCCAGCACCAGCCCGACCTCCACGGCCACCGTGAGGTCGAACACCACGGTCAGGAAAAAGGTGCCCAGCATCAGCAGGCGGTAGTGGTTGCTGAAATGCCTCAGGCGCACGAACTCGTGCCATTCGCCCATGTTCCAGGCCACGTAGAGCAGGATGCCCGCGAGCACCGCCAGCGGGATGTGCAGGGCCAGCGGCGCGGCCAGCAGCACGATGGCGCCCAGGGTGAGCGCGTGCACCATGCCCGCCACCGGCGAGGTCGCCCCGGCACGCAGGTTGGTGACCGTGCGTGCAATGGTGCCCGTGGCCGGCATGCCGCCAAAGAACGGCACCAGAACATTCGCCAGCCCCTGAGCCATGAGCTCCTGGTTGGGGTCGTGCTTGCGGTGCCAGGGGCCGCTGGCGAGCTGGTCGGCCACGCGCGCGCACAGCAGCGACTCGATGGCGCCCAGCACGGCAATGGTGAGCGTGGGCATCACGAGCTGGCGCGCGGTGTCCCAGGTGAGGGCGGGCAGCGCCAATGCCGGCAGGCCTTGCGGAATGCCGCCAAAGCGCGTGCCAATGGTCTCCACCGGGTAGCCCAGGGCGTGTGCCCACAGCGTGAGCGACACCAGGGCCACTACCGGCGCCGGGATGCGCGCGAAGCTGCGCACCGTCTGCCCCTCGGCCAGGCGCAGCACGGGCGAGCCATGCGCGAACAGGCGCGGCCACAGGAACAGCCCGCCCAGGCAGGCTGCCGCCAGGCCCAGCGCGTAGGGGTTGGTGCTGGCGAGGTGCTGTGCGATCACCTGGACTTGCGCGACAAAGTCGCCCGGCATCTTGTCGATGGCCAGGCCCAGTGCGTCCTTGATTTGCGACAGTGCAATGAGCACGGCGATGCCGTTGGTGAAGCCAATGACAATGGCCACCGGCACGAAGCGCACCAGCGTGCCCAGGCGCAGCATGCCGAGCACGAACAGCAGCACGCCCGCGGCCGCAGTGGACAGCAGCAGCCCGCTCACGCCGTAGCGTTCGACGATGCCGTACACGATGACGATGAACGCCCCGGCCGGTCCGCCGATCTGCACGTTGGTGCCGCCGAGCAGCGCAATCAGAAAGCCGCCGATGATGGCCGTCCACAGCCCCGCCTCGGGCTTGAGCCCGCTGGCGATGGCAAATGCCATGGCCAGCGGCAGGGCCACGATACCCACCGTCGCCCCGGCACCCAGGTCGGCCCAGAAACGCGCGCGGCTGTAGTGGCGCAGGGCTTCCAGGGTGCGGGGGCGGAAAGAGAAGGCCATGCGTTGCATTATGAAACGCGCACGTAGGCCGGGACATGCGGGCAATAGCTTGCACAAACCGGTTGTTTTCCCGCATTCGAGCAGGCGTGCCCGCGGCTATGCTGGGCCGTGGCGATATTGCCGCGCTGCCGCTGCATTCGGGCGCGTGTCGCCTGCTCCGGTGAACCCTTACCCATCCCACTCTCCGGCCTATCCATGAAAAAAGCAGTCTCTGCCTTCGATTTCGGCGCACTGGTCCAGCATGCCTGGGACCGGCAGCTCAACCTCCTGCAACTGCTGGAAGCGGCAGACCTTCTCTCTGCGCAGGGCCGCGAACCCCTGGCCGCCGTGCTCTACCATACCTGGCTGCGGCGCAACCGCACCACGCACGATCATCTGGCCTGGTTCAACCTGGGCGTCATTCTTTTCAATCAGCGGGATTTCGAGGGTGCGCGCGAGGCCTACAGCCGTGCCCTGCAACTGAGCCCCCGCTTTCTGCAGCCGCGCTTCAACCTGGGCCTGGTCTACGAGCAGCTGGGCCAGAGCGACGCGGCCATCGCGCAGTGGCTGCACATCGAAAACAATGCCGCCCCTGACGACGAGACGGAGAGGCCCCTGCTGCTGCTGGCGCTCAACAACCTCGGGCGCCACTACGAAGACAGTGGCCGCTACGCCGAGGCCTTGGCGGCACTCACGCGCAGCCTGCGCCTGGAGCCCGACCAGCCCAAGGTGATCCACCACTGGGTGTTCCTGCGCGCCAAGCAGTGCATCTGGCCGGTCTATGAGCCCCTGGGTGCGCTCACGCCGGACCTGCAGCGCCAGCACACCTCGGCCATGGCGATGATTGCCCTCTCCGAAGACCCGGCCATGCAACTGGCGGCGGCGCGTCACTATGTGGCGACCTCGCTGAAGCTGGACGTGCCGCGCTTGGCGCCCACCAAGCCCTACCGCCATCGCAAACTGCGCATTGGCTATTGCTCGTCTGATTTTTGCCTGCATCCGGTGGCCATGTTGACTGTCGAGCTGTTCGAGCTCCACGACCGAGAGCAGTTCGAGATCTATGGCTTCGACTGGAGCCGCGAGGACCGCTCGCCGCTGCGCCAGCGTGTCGAGGCGGCCATGGACCACTTCGAGCGCATCCATACGCTGAGCGATGAGGCTGCGGCCCGGCGCATCCGCGAATGCGAAATCGACATCCTGGTGGACCTGCAAGGGCAAACCCTGGGTGCCCGGGCCAATATGCTGGCCTACCGGCCCGCGCCCATTCAGATCACCTACCTGGGCCTGCCGGCCACCACCGGGCTGCCATTCATTGATTACGTCATTGCCGACCGCTACCTCGTTCCCGAGTCCGCACAGCCGTTTTACTCGGAAAAGCCGCTCTACCTGCCCGACATCTACCAGGTGAGCGACCGCCAGCGCCCCGTGGGCCCCGTGCCCTCGCGCGCCGATTGCGGCTTGCCGCCTGATGCATTCGTGTTCTGTTCGTTCAACAACAACTACAAGTTCACGCCGGAGGTCTTCGCGACCTGGATGCGCATCCTGCAGCGCGTGCCGGGCAGCGTGCTGTGGCTGCTGGCAGACAACGTCTGGGCGCAGGAAAACCTGCGGCGCACCGCACTGGAACATGGCGTGTCTGGGGAGCGCCTGTTGTTTGCCCCGCGGCTCCTGCCCGAGCACTACCTGGCCCGCCTGGCCGTGCCCGACCTGTTCCTCGATACCTACCCGTTCAACGCCGGCACCACGGCCAACGATGCGCTCTGGATGGGGCTGCCAGTGCTCACCATGAGCGGCCAGACTTTCGCTTCGCGCATGGCGGGCGCCTTGCTGACGGCCGCTGGCCTGCCCGAGCTGATCACGGCGGACCTGCAGGCCTATGAAGACAAGGCAGTGGCCCTGGCCCAGTCGCCCGCGGACTGCAGGCGCTTGTGTGCGCACCTGCAGCAGACGCGCGAGCACGGCGTGCTGTTCGATACGCCGCGCTTCGTGCGCCACCTAGAGGTCGAATTCCAGCGGCTAGCGGTGCATACCTAAAAACCAGTAGGTGCTCTACCGTCTATTGATATATTTTGTAACATTATTGAACATTTTGACGCAAACCCTTAAGAAGTTTGCAGCGCCGCCGATAAGAATTTGTCGAATCCTGGACGCAGAGCTTGCCCGCTGGCGTTCTGCTTGGTTGTATTGAAGGAGCAAAGCTATGGCGATTACCTCGTTTTCCGGTCTGTCGTTGGATCAGATTTCCGCACTGTCCAAGGCGGACATCGCCAGCATCTCCAGCAATAGTGATGAGGTCAAAAAACTTACAGCGACACAGATCCAGGCTTTTTCGGCCGAGCAGGTCAGTGGCCTGGACAGCAGCACCATCGTCAACCTGAGCGCCACGGCCCTCAAGGCACTGTCGGCCGATCAGGTTCGCTATGGCCTCACCTCCGATCAGGTGGGTGGGCTATCGTCCACCCAGCTCAAGGCGCTGACCGCCGGGCAGATGGCGGCGTTGCAGTATGACCAGATCGACCAATTCCGGGGTGATGCCAGCAAGCTTGCGGCCTTCGCCACGGCGCAGATTGCCGCGCTGACTGCCGACCAGCTTCGGCAAATCGAAAAAGACGACGCCAGCGGTCAGCTCAACAACTTGCAGGTCCAGGCGCTCAAAGGTGAACAGCTCGACATCATCGACACATTCACCACCGACCAGATCCGCGCCTTGACGGCCACGCAAATGGGCTCGTTGACGGAAGAGCAAATCCGCGCCATGAGTCCCGCCCAGGTGGGCGCACTTACCTCCGGCCAGGTCCAGGCGCTCAAGGCCACGCAGCTGAACGCCATTGACGCCCTGGGTAGTGCGGTGTCCATGCTGTCAGCCAAGCAATTGGCCGGGCTGAGCAACGACCAGATAGGCTTGCTGGGCAACGACCAGCTGCAGGCCTTGAGTGGAACGCAGATCAAGGCTCTGGGCATCAAGGTGGCCAGTTTGTCTGATACACAAATCCGCAACCTGGGAGCCACCCAGGTGCGCGCGATGACCAATCAGCAACTCACCGCGCTCACGAATACCCAGGTAGCCGCTCTGTCCACCGACAACCTCAAGGCCCTGAGCGGCGCGCAGATCGGCGCCCTGGGTACCGATGTCAGCAGCTTCTCCGACGAGCAATTGAGCGCCCTGCTGCCCACGCAGGCCGCAGCGCTGAGCTCCACCCAGATCGCAGCGCTGGGCAGCAACCAGATCGCATCGCTCAGCAGCGCGGCCATCAAGGCGCTGACCACTACCCAGATCAGCTACCTGTCGGGCGCGCAGCTCGGTGCCTTGACGGATGTGCAGCTTGGCGCCATGACGTCGGGGCAGGTGCGCATGCTGGTTGCCAACAAAGCCAACACTGACGGCATCAAGGCCCTGGCTTCGGACCAGGTTGCGGCCCTGTCCACGGCAGCCATTGCGGCGCTGTCCAATGCCCAGATTGGTCAATTCAGCTCCGATCACATCAAGGCGCTCTCCACAGACCAAGTGAATGCACTGACGGCCGCGCAAGTCAAGACGTTGGGGGCGACAACCGATGGTATCGGTGCGCTCAGCAACGAGCAGATCGCCGCGCTCTCCACACGCGCGGTGGCCGCCTTGACTACGGACCAAATTCAGACCCTGAGCTCCACGCAGATCCAGGCCCTCACGGTGGGCCAGGTCGAAAAGCTCAACAAGGCCGCTGTGGGCAAGCTCAGTGCTGACCAGCTCAAGCTCATGGCCTATGACGAGGTGGCCAAGCTCGTCCCTACCCTGGCAGCCAGCCAGGTCGCCGCGCTGACAACCGACCAGGTCCAATCCCTCACGAGCACGCAGTTCAAGGCGCTCACCACGGCCCAGGTGGCCGCGCTCTCGACCGACCAGATTGCCGCGCTCACCACGCAGCAGTTGGATGCCATGACCACAGCGCAGGTCCGGGCCTTGAAGACTGACCAGTTGCAAAAGCTCAGCAACGAACAAATCGGCGCCCTGCAGGACGTGGCCATTGCCGCGCTCAAGACCGAGCAGGTCGAGAAGCTCAGCGCGGAACAGATCACGGCCTTGAAGGATTCCCAGGCAGCCAAACTGACCGCAGCGCAAGTCAAGGTGTTGGATGCCAGCCAGCTCAAGGCTCTGGAGGACAAGGACGTCCAGGAGCTGATCACCAAGATCCAGAGCGGTCAGATCGGGAGTTTGTCCGATACGCAGATCGCCGCGCTCAAGGATACCGACATGGCCAAGCTGACCACCGGGCAGTTGGCGCAGCTCACCAATGCCCAGCTCGCCGCCCTGTCCGGCGCGCAGACGGCAAAGCTCGGTTCTGCCCAGGTGGCATCGCTCACCGCAACCAAGCTCAACCAGCTGACCTCGAGCGCCCTGCAGGGCATTACGGATACCGCGATCCAGGCGATCAGCACCGCACAACTGAAATTACTCTCCACGGAGCAGATTCGCAACCTGAAAGACACCCAGGTCGCGGCCCTGACCGATGCTCAGGTGGCCGCGCTGACCGCAGACCAGGTCAAGGCGCTGGAGTCGCAGGACATCGCGGCCAAACTCGCCAAGTTCCAGTCGGCCCAGATCCAGGGATTGAGCGCAGCGCAAATTAGCGCGCTGGATACTGATCAGGTCGCGGCGCTGACTACCGCGCAGGTGCGCGCCTTCACGACCGGCCAGCTGGCAGCCTTCTCTTATACCCAGATTGAGAAACTGACCGCCAGCCAGGCGCGTGCCTTGAGCGCGGACCAATTGAAGGCCTTGACGGCGGGCCAGATCGCCAATATTGAAACCGAGGATCTGGCGGCCCTGACGACGGCCCAGATCCAAGCCTTCAAGTCGGAGCAACTGCAGTTCCTGACCGGAACCCAGGTGAATAACATGACCAGCACCCAACTGCGCGCCCTAGGTGCCCCAGAGCTGGGCAGCGTGCTGGGCAAGCTGGATGCAACCAAGATCAAGGATCTGAGCACCACCCAGGTCGCAGCCTTGAGCACAGACCAGCTCTCCGGCATGGCCACCCAGCAACTCGCCGCCCTGACACAGGCGCAACTGCGCTCGCTCAATGGCAGTCAGTTGAACGTACTCCGGGACGTGATGGTTGCCGCGGATATCGCCAATATGACGCCGGACCAGATCAAGGCGCTCGACCAAACGCAACTGCAAAAACTGACCTCGAAACAGGTCGATATGCTCAGTTCTGACCAGATCCAGGCGCTGGACAAGGACCAGATCGGCTACATCTTGCCCAAGCTGAGCGAGCTGCGCGATTTGAGCACCGCTCAGGTGGCCGATCTCGACATGACCAAGGTCACACTGGCCAAGGTCACCACTGCAAACAAGGGTTTGAGCGACGAACAGCTGCAGGCACTGACGGCAGCGCAACTCCAGCAGAAGCTCGACGATGGCACGGGCGCGCCCTCGGCCAATACTCTGGTCCGCGATCTCGCTGCAGATATCGCCAAGCTCTCCGACGCCCAGGTTGTTGCGTTGAATTCGATAGGCATCAATATGCTGAGCGCGGCGCAGATCGGTCAGCTCACCGCCTCGCAAGTGGGCTCGCTGACCGATACGCAACTCAACAATCTTGGTGCCACAGAGTTCGCTGCTCTTGATATCACGAAGGTGCAGAACACGCAGCTTCAAGGCTTGGTGGCGGGGCTTGCCAACCTGGATGCTACGCAGATCGGCGCCATGACGGCATCGCAGGTTCGCGCGTTGAGCCCGGACCAGATCGACGATCTGACCACCACTCAGCTCGGTGCGATCGATGGGGCCAATGTTTCGCAGCTCACACTGTCCCAAATCGCTGCGCTCGCGACCGCCGGTACTGCCCAAATAAACGCGCTGCAGGGTTTTGCAACCAATCTCACCGCCGACCAAAAGGACGTGATCAAGGGCATCCTCACTCCTGCGCAGTACGGCACCGACCTGGGGTTGACCTGATCCCGTGGAATCATGAACCCCAGGCGCCAGGCCTGGGGTTCATGCTCAGCGCACCCGCATACCCGGCTGCGCGCCGGGGAAGGGCTCCAGCACGTAGATACCGGGGTTGGCTTTCTCGTCCGCATGGCTGGCGGCCAGCACCATGCCCTCGGACACGCCGAACTTCATCTTGCGCGGCGCCAGGTTGGCCACCACCACGGTGAGCTTGCCCGTGAGCTGCTCGGGCTGGTAGCTGCTGGCGATGCCTGAGAACACGTTGCGCGTGCGGCCCTCGCCCACGTCGAGCGTGAGGCGCAGCAGCTTGGTCGAGCCCTCCACGGCCTCGCAGTGGACGATCCGGGCGATGCGCAGGTCGATCTTGGCGAAGTCGTCGATGGTGATGGTCGGGGCCAGCTCCTCGCCGCCGGGAGCTACGGTTTCGGTAGCTGCCTGCGCTTGCTCCGCCTGGGCTGGAGGCTCAAACAAGGCCTCCAGTTGCTTCGCATCCACGCGCTGCATCAGGTGCTTGTACTCGCCGATCCCATGGCCCTTGCCGAGCGCGGTCTGTGCGTCGGCAAAGGTGAAGGGCGCGACCTTCAGGAAGGCCTCGACCTGCGCGGCCAGCGCCGGCAGCACGGGCTTGAGCAGGATGGTGAGCAGGCGGAAGGCCTCGATGCAGGTGGTGCACACGTCCTGCAGGCGGCCTTCCATGCCCTCCTGCTTGGCCAGTTCCCAGGGCTTGTTCTGGTCCACGTAGGCGTTCACGCGGTCGGCCAGCAGCATGGTCTCGCGCAGGGCCTTGCCGTATTCGCGCTCGGCCAGCAGTTCGATGATGGCGGGGGCACCTGCGCGCAGGTGCTCCAGCAGCGCGTCGCCGTCGGCCGAGACCTCGCCGAGCTGGCCGCCAAAGCGCTTGGCAATGAAACCGGCGGCGCGGCTGGCAATGTTGACGTACTTGCCGATCAGGTCGGCGTTGACGCGCGCCATGAAGTCTTCGGCGTTGAAGTCGATGTCTTCGTTGCGGGCCGACAGCTTGGTGGCCAGGTAGTAGCGCAGCCACTCGGGGTTCATGCCCAGCTTCAGGTACTTGAGCGGGTCCAGGCCCGTGCCGCGGCTCTTGCTCATCTTTTCGCCGTTGTTCACCGTGAGGAAGCCGTGCACGAACACCGCATCGGGCACCTTGCGGCCGCTGAACTTCAGCGTGGCGGGCCAGAACAGGGTGTGGAAGGTGACGATGTCCTTGCCGATGAAGTGGTACTGCTCGAGCTGCGGGTCGGCCATGTAGGCCTCGTAGTCCTGGCCGCGCTTAGTCAAAAGGTTCTTCAGCGAGGCGAGGTAGCCGATGGGGGCGTCGAGCCACACGTAGAAGTACTTGCCCGGCGCATCGGGGATCTCGATGCCGAAGTAGGGCGCGTCGCGCGAGATGTCCCAGTCGCCCAGGCCCTCGCTGGTGCTGCCGTCGGGGTTGGTGCGCACGGTGAACCATTCGCGCACCTTGTTGGCCACCTCGGGTTGCAGGCGGCCGTCCTGCGTCCAGTCTTCCAGGAAGGCCACGCAGCGCGGGTCCGACAGCTTGAAGAAGAAGTGCTCCGAGTGCTTGAGCACCGGCTTGGCGCCCGAGAGGGCGGAGTAGGGGTTGATGAGGTCGGTGGGCGCGTACACCGCGCCGCAGACCTCGCAGTTGTCGCCGTACTGGTCCTTGGCGTGGCACTTGGGGCATTCGCCCTTGATGAAGCGGTCGGGCAGGAACATGTTCTTCTCGGGGTCGAAGAACTGCTCGATGGTGCGCGTCTCGATCAGGCCGTTGGCCTTGAGGTCGCGGTAGATGTCCTGCGCGAGCTGGTGGTTTTCCGGGGCGTCGGTGCTGTGCCAGTTGTCGAACTGGATGTGGAAGCCGTCGAGGTACTGCTGGCGGCCGGCGGCGATGTCGGCCACGAACTGCTGCGGCGTCTTGCCGGCCTTCTCGGCGGCGATCATGATGGGCGCGCCGTGCGTGTCGTCGGCGCCGACGAAGTTCACCTCGTTGCCCAGCAGCCGCTGCGTGCGCACCCAGATGTCGGCCTGGATGTACTCCATGATGTGGCCGATGTGGAAATGGCCGTTGGCATAGGGCAGGGCGGTGGTGACAAAGAGTTTGCGTGCGGGCATGGATGCGGCTCTCGAAGCAGGCTCGCCTGGCTGGCGAAACGGTCAATTTTACGGGCTGGGTCGCGCTGCCGGCGGGCCGGCCCGGGCAAAGGCCCAGGGCGGCGCGCGCTGGCCGCGCGCCGTGCGGATCACGTGGCCGGGCGCTGGGGCAACTCGGCGCCCGTATCCTGCCAGCCAAAGAAGCGGCACACGGCGGCACGCTGCGCCAGCGTGTCGGCCCGGCCCAGGGCCATGAGCTCGCGCGTGTAGCCCTGTTCGAACAGCAGGTAGCTGGCCAGGGCGGCGCTGCGCACGTCCGGGCTTTTGGCCGAGACGCCCAGCGCGCCCAGCATGGCGCGCACGGGCGTGGGCAATTCGGCCAGGTGGCGCGCGGCCACGGCGTCCAGGCGCTGCGAGGGGGCGATCACCAGCAGCTCGATGGGGCGCAGGCTGCTGTGCGCGCGCGCCTCGGGCGGGATCAGCGAGATCGTCTGGTTGATGCGCTGCATGCGCTCCACGTCCACCCACAGGGCGTCGAGGAAGATGTTGGACAGCGCGTGGCCCGCGATCTGTGCGAGCGAGGGATAGCCCTGCGAGGCGGCGGCCGAGCGGTCGTTCTGCGGCTCGTGCATGCGGCCCGCGCCCACCACGAGCACGCGCTCGGCGCCCAGGTGGATGGCCGGCGCGATCGGGGCCGACTGGCGCATGGAGCCGTCGCCGAAATACTCGGTGTGGCCGTCGATGTCGATGGCCGTGGCCGGAAAGACGAAGGGGATGGCCGCCGAGGCCAGCAGGTGCTCGTGCGTGATGCGGTCGCGCACGGCGCGGCGCTGCGAGCGCACCCAGGGCCCCAGGCGTTCGCCCGCCTCGAAAAATGTGACGTGCTCGCCCGAGCTGTAGCTCGATGCGGTGACTGCCAGCGCCTGCAGGTGTCCCTGCTGGAACAGGCGCGGCAGGCGCACGAGCGGCACCAGCTTGACCAGCAGGCTGGTCAGGGGCGTGTTGTCCAGCAGCGAGAGTGGCCGCATGCGGCGCCAGCGCACCAGCACCCAGCCGAGCGAGAGCAGCGTGAGCCAGCGCGCGCCGCTGCGCATCACGCCGATGGAGTCGGCGCGGTAGATGTGGTGCGCATGGAAGTTGCTCCACACCCGTGCGATGCGGCGCACCGCGCGGTCGAACTGGTCGGCGCCGCAGGCCAGCGCGGCCGCATTGATGGCGCCGGCCGAGGTGCCGGTGACGATGGGGAAGGGGTTGGGCTCCTTGCCGGCGCCGCAGACCAGGCGCAGGTCGGCAATGGCTTCGAGCACGCCCACTTGGTATGCGGCGCGTGCCCCGCCGCCGGTGAGCAGCAGGCCGGTGGCGGGGCGGTGCGGTGGCGGGGCGGCGGTCGACGGCATGGTGTGGCTGCCAGTGTGCGCCAGCGCGCGGCGCCGGGCCGCGTGGGGGAAACCCGCATGCGGCATGCCCGCCACAGTGGCGCGCAAGTGCGCAATGCCAGTGGGGTTGTGGGGTGCTTCGCTAGACTTCGCTGTCCCCTACTTGATACATCAGACCATGGCGATCAATGAACAGAACCTGCTGGCGGCGCTGGCAGCGGTGCCGGATCCTTTGACGGGCAAGGACTTCGTCAGCACCAAGGCGGTGCAGAACCTGCGCATCCAGGGCGCGGCCGTGGCCTTCGAGGTGGAGCTGTCCTATCCCGCGCGCAGCCAGCACGAGGCCTTGCGCGCGCGCCTGGCAGCCGCGGCGCGCACGGTGGCCGGGGTGCAGGAGGTGGCGGTGGACATCCGCACGCACATCACGGCCCACGCCGTGCAGCGCGGCGTGCAGCTCCTGCCCGGGGTGAAGAACATCGTGGCCGTGGCCTCGGGCAAGGGCGGCGTGGGCAAGAGCACCACCGCCGCCAACCTGGCCCTGGCCCTGGCGGCCGAGGGCGCCAGCGTGGGCCTGCTCGACGCCGACATCTACGGCCCGAGCCAGCCCATGATGATGGGCATAGACCGCAAGCCCGACAGCCTGGACGGCAAGACCATGGAGCCGCTGGTCAACCACGGGGTGCAGGTCATGTCCATCGGCTTTCTCGTCACGCCGGACCAGGCCATGATCTGGCGCGGCCCCATGGCCACGCAGGCGCTGGAGCAGCTCCTGCGCCAGACGAACTGGAAGGACCTGGACTACCTCATCGTGGACATGCCGCCCGGCACGGGCGACATCCAGCTCACGCTCTCGCAGCGCGTGCCGCTCACCGGCGCGGTGATCGTGACCACGCCGCAGGACATCGCCCTGCTCGATGCCAAGAAGGGCATCACCATGTTCGAGAAAGTGGGCGTGCCCATCCTGGGCATCGTGGAGAACATGGCCGTGCACGTGTGCTCGCAGTGCGGGCATGCGGAACACATTTTCGGCGAGGGCGGCGCGCGCCGCCTGGCGCAGGAGCGCGGCATGCATTACCTGGGCGCCCTGCCGCTGGACCTGAACATCCGCCTGCAGGCCGACAGCGGCCGCCCCACGGTGGTGGCACAACCCGCCAGCGAGGTGGCGCAGATCTACCTCCAGGTGGCGCGCGACGTGGCCGCGCGCATCGCGCTGCAGTCCAAGGACTATTCCGCCAAGATTCCGAGCATCACCATCAGCCGCTCGACCTGAGATCGCCCATGAGGCGCCTCAGGCGGCGGGCTCCAGCGGCTGCCAGGTCGCGGGGCAGGCCATCACGGTGTCGCGCCCGGCCTTTTTCGCGTTGTAGAGGGCCGAATCGGCCTGGTAGAACAGGGCGCGCGCAGCCTCGGCGGCCTCCGGGAAGGCGCCAGAGGCCATGAGCTCCTGGGGGTGCAGGCAGGTCACGCCGATGCTCACCGTCACGTGCCGGTTGCCCGGGCCGGCGGCGCGGTGCTCCAGCGCCAGGGCGCTGACGGCGGCGCGCATGTGCTCGGCCATCGCCAGGGCCGCGGGCAGGTCGGTGTGCGGCAGCAGCACGGCGAATTCCTCGCCCCCGTAGCGGGCCACGACCTCGCCCGCGCGCCCGACCGCGGACGACAGGGCCTGCGCCACCTGCCGCAGGCAGTGGTCGCCCGCCACGTGGCCGTAGTGATCGTTGTAGGCCTTGAAGTGGTCCACGTCCACCATCAGCAGCGACAGGGCTGAGCCGCTGCGCGCGGCGCGGCTCCATTCGCTGGCCACGGCTTCGTCGAGGGCGCGGCGGTTGGCCACCTGGGTGAGCGGGTCGGTGCGCACCTGGGCTTCGAGGGCGCTGCGGTAGCCGGCCAGTTGCTCCTCGGTGAGCTTGCGCTCGGTGATGTCCTGCACCGTGCCCGTCATACGCGGGGCGCTGCCTTTCTCGGCCTGCGAGGGCTTCTCGTATTCCGCCCAGACCTGGACCCAGCGCACCTGCTGGTCGCTGGCGCGCAGGATGCGGTACTGCATGCGCAAGGGGCTGCGCTCGGCCATGGCCTGGCCGTGCACGGCCAGGATGTGCGCGCGCTCCTGCGGGTGCAGCAGGGCGGTCCATTGGTCCAGTCCCATGCGCCCGTCGGCGGGCAGGCCGTAGATCTGGCTGACCATGGGCGAAATGATGAATTCCTGGCTTTCGGTGTCATAGGCGAAGTAGCCCACCGCCGCTGCCTTTTGCGCGGTATCGAGCCAGCGCAGGTGGCGTTCGAGCTCGCGCTGCAGCCGGCGCTCGCGCCGGCGCGCGTTCCATTGCCAGAAGGCGGTGAGAAAACCGCCCAGCAGCAGCACCAGGCCGATGGGCAGGCCCAGCGACCACCATTCGCGCGCCTGCACGTCGGTGAAGGCCTCGGCGATGTCCACTTCCGACACCAGGAACCAGGGCGAGTCGAGCACGGCACTGACCACCGCGAGCACGTTCTCCCCGCGGTAGTCGCGCCCGTAGAGAATGCCGCGCCCCCCGCGCACGGCCTGCACGGCGGTGTTGTCCGTCTGCGCCATGGACAGGCGCGCGGTCAGCGGCGGTTCGTTGCGGTGGCGCAGGGGGCTGAGGTAGAGCACCTCGTCACCGCTGCGCTGCACCAGCATGGATTCGGCGGTGCGGCTGTTCGTGGGCCAGGACTCCAGCAGCGGGTACAGCGTGGTGCGCACGTCGGTCACCAGCCAGACGGCGCCCAGGGGCTCGATGCCGTCGAACAGCGGCGCAATCACACCGAGGAATGGAAAGGCGAAGATGGCGTCGCGCCGCGGCTCCACCAGCATGGCCTGGGCCTGCTGCAGCGCCTGCTGCAGCGCCTGCTGCTCGGGGTCGGGCAGGTGGCCCGGGCGCGGGCCGTCCGGTGCCAGCAGCAGGCGCCCGGCCGTGTCCACCAGGTACACGGCGCTGTAGCGGGCGCGTTCCTCGAGAATGCGCAGGCGCTCGCGCACCAGGGTTTGGCGGGCCATGGACGGGGCATGCAGCCAGTCGGCCACGGCACGGGCAAACAGCGCGTCGTCCGACAGGGCCATGGCGTCGAGCAGGCGGCGCTCGCGCCATTCGCCCACGCTGCGCGCCTGCAACTGGCTGATAGCCAGCAGTTCGCGTTCGATCTGGTGGCGGTGCTCCTGCGCACGCGCCTGGTAGGTCACCTGCAAGCCCCAGGCAATGCCGCCCAGCAGGGCCAGCACGACCAGCGCCAGCAGGCCCCAGATCCAGGGCGATCGGGCCAGCGGGGGTGGCGAAGAAGGGCTGGAGAAGGGCATGTGCTCTCGCGGCGGGGCGTGCGCTGGGTACTATGTCACACTTTGCTGCATTTGGTGGCAGGGCCGCCGGTCGTGGAAAACCCTCCAGCCACCGCCAGCCGCCTGCTCTGACAAGGTGATTCCCGTGAAGATTCTGCACAGCCTCTGGGCCCCCGCCCTGGCCCTGCTGCTGGTGCTGGCCCCGGGCGCGCAGGCCCAGCCGGCACCGCGCAGCGTGACCATCAACATCTCGCTCGAACCCGATACCCTGGACCCGACCATGGGGGCCGCCGCCGCCATCGGGGAGGTGGTGCACTACAACGTGCTCGAGGGCCTGACCAAGATCGAGGAAAGCGGCGCCGTCGTGCCCCTGCTGGCCGATTCCTGGAGCGTGGACGCCAGCGGCAAGGTCTACACCTTCCGCCTGCGCCAGGGCGTGCGCTTTCAGGATGGCGCGGCCTTCGACGCCGTGGCCGTGCGCTATTCTTTCGAGCGCGCCGCGGCGCCCGAGTCCACCAACAAGGCGCGCAAGGCGCTGTTCGACAACATCGCCGACATTGCCACGCCCGATCCGCACACCGTAGTGCTCACCCTGCACCGCCCCGACGCCAGCCTGCTGTTTCGCCTCGGTGAACCGCCGGCCGTGGTGCTGCACCCGGCCACGGCCGGCCAGGCGGCCACGCAGCCGGTGGGCACGGGGCCCTACCGCATCGCGCAGCGCACGCGCGGCCACAGCATCACCCTGCTCAAGGCCGACACCTACCGCGACGCCGCGCGCGTGCACATCGAGCGCGCCAGCTACCGCTTCATCCACGACATGGCCGCGCAGTCGGCCGCCCTGCAGGCCGGCGAGGTGGATGTGTTCTTCAACCTGGCCACCCAGGACATTGCCCGCTTCCAGGGCGACAGCCGCTACCAGGTGCTCATCGGCTCGTCGGCCAGCAAGGGGCTGCTGGCGCTCAACCAGCGGCGCGCGCCGCTGGGCGATGTGCGCGTGCGCCGTGCCATCACGCACGCCATCGACCGCGAGGCCTTCATTCGCAAGGTGCTCGACGGCCGCGGCCGCGTGATCGGCAGCCACTTCTCGCCCACCGACCAGGGCTACGTGCACCTGGCGGGCATGTACCCCTATGACCCCGAGCGCGCACGCGCCCTGCTGCGCGAGGCAGAGGTCACGCTGCCGCTGCGGCTGACCCTGACGCTGCCGCCCACGCCCTACGCGCGCATGGGCGGGCCGGTGGTCGCGGCGGACCTGGCCAAGGTCGGCATCATCGTGCGCCTGGAGCAGGTCGAGTGGGCACAATGGCTCGCGGGGGCCTTCAAGGGGAATTTCGACATGACCCTGATCAACCATGTGGAGCCGCTGGACTACCTCATCTACACCGACCCCACGTACTACTTCGGCTACGACAGCGCCGACTTCCGCAGCCTGGCCGAACGCCATGCCGCCAGCAGCAACGCGCGCGAGCGCCAGATGCTGTTTGCCGACCTGCAGCGCCACCTGGCGCAGGATGCCGCCAACGTCTGGATCTTTGCGCCGCAGAACGCCGCCGTGGCGCGCAAGGGCCTGCGCGGCGTGTGGATGAATTACCCGATCACCGCGCACGACATCGGCGCCATGTGGTGGGAGTGAACGCCATGCCCCTCTCCGTGTTCTCCCTGGCCTGGCGCACCCTGTGGCGCGACTGGCGCGCCGGTGAGCTGCGCCTGCTGGCCGTGGCGGTCTGCCTGGCCGTCGCGGCGCTCAGTTCCGTGGCCTTTTTCGCCGACCGGCTCGAAGGCGGCCTGCAGCGCGATGCGCTGCAAATCCTCGGCGGCGACGCCGTCGTCGCCAGCGACAACCCCACGCCCGAGGCGTTCGTGCAGCACGCGCGCGACCTGGGCCTGGCCGCCGTCACCACCGTGGCCTTTCCCACCATGGGCCGCGCCAGCGACGCCCGGGGCGGGGCCAGCCGCCTCGTCGCCTTCAAGAGCGTGGAGCCCGGCTACCCCCTGCGCGGCAGCCTGCGCGTGGCCGACGCCCCAGGCCAGGAGGGGCGCAGCACGCGCGACATTCCGGCGCCCGGCGAGGTGTGGGTGGACGCGCCCCTGCTCGACGCGCTGGGCCTGCAGATGGGCGACGAGCTGCTGCTGGGCGATGCCGCGCTGCGCATTGCGCGCATCATCGTCCTCGAACCCGACCGCGGCGCGGGCTTCATGGCCTTTGCCCCGCGTGTCATGGTCAACGCCGCCGACGTGGCCGCCACCGGCCTGGTGCAGCCCGCCAGCCGCCTGACCTACCGCTTTGCCGTGGCGGGCGAGCCGCGCGCCGTGCGCAGCTTCAGCACCTGGGCCGAGCAGCAGCTCGCGCACGGCAGCCTGCGCGGCGTGCGCCTGGAGTCGCTGGAGACGGGCCGCCCCGAGATGAAGCAGACGCTGGAGCGCGCGCAGAAATTCCTCAACCTCGTGGCCCTGCTCGCGGCCCTGCTCGCCGCCGTGGCCGTGGCCCTGGCCGCGCGCGGCTTTGCCGCCGGCCACCTGGATGCCGCCGCCATGCTGCGCGTGCTGGGCCTGGGCCAGCGCGCCATTGCCCTGAGCTACGCGCTGGAGTTCCTGCTCGTGGGCCTGGCGGCCAGCGCCGCGGGCGTGCTGCTCGGCTGGGGCGTGCACTACGTGTTCGTGGCACTGCTGGCGGGCCTGGTCGAGTCCAGCCTGCCCGCGCCGGGGCTGTGGCCCGCGGCGCTGGGCCTGGGCGTGGGGGGCACGCTGCTGGCGGCCTTCGGCCTGCCGCCGGTGCTGCAGCTCGCCCAGGTGCCGCCGCTGCGCGTGATCCGGCGCGAGCTGGGCGCGCTGCGCCCGGCCTCGGCCGCCGTGCTGGGCCTGGGCGTGGCGGGCTTTGCCGCCCTGCTGCTCGTGGTCAGCAGCGACGTGCGGCTCGGGCTCATCGCCGTGGGCGGCTTTGCCGCGGCCGTGGCCCTGTTCGCCGTGCTGGGCTGGCTGGCCGTGTGGCTGCTGCGCCGCAGCGTGCGCGAGGCCACCGCGCCGCGCTGGCTGGTGCTGGCCACGCGGCAACTGGCGGCGCGCCCGGCCTTTGCCGTGGTGCAGGTCAGCAGCCTGGCCGTGGGCCTGCTGGCGCTGGTGCTGCTGGTGCTGCTGCGCACCGACCTGATCGCAAGCTGGCGCCAGGCCACGCCGCCCGACGCGCCCAACCGCTTCGTCATCAACATCCAGCCCGATCAGGCCGAGGCCTTCCGCCACATGCTCGGCGAGGCCGGCGTGCGCCGCTACGACTGGTACCCGATGTTCCGCGGCCGCCTCGTGGCCGTGAACGGGCAGCCCATCGCCCCGGACAGCTACCGCGAGGAGCGCGCCCAGCACCTGGTGGAGCGCGATTTCAACCTCTCCAACGCCGAGCAGCAGCCGCCGCACAACCAGGTCGTCGCCGGCCGCTGGACGCCGGGCGAACAGGGGGCCGCGAGCGTGGAAGAGGGCCTGGCCCAGACCCTGGGCCTCAAGCTGGGCGACACCCTGCGCTTTGACATGGCGGGCGTGCAGCAGGAGGTGCGCATCACCTCGCTGCGCAAGGTGGACTGGGCCTCCATGCGCGCCAACTTCTTCGTCATGTTCCCCGTGGCCCAGGTGCCCGATGCGCCGCTCACCTACCTGGCCGCCTACCGCGCGCCTGCGCAGGCGGGCTTCGACAACGCCCTCGTGCGCCAGTTTCCCAACGTCACCAACGTGGACATGGGCGCCACGCTGCTGCAGGTGCAGAACGTGCTCGACCAGGTGGTGCGCGCCGTGGAATTCCTGTTCGGCTTCACCCTGGCCGCCGGGCTGGTGGTGCTGTTTGCCGCCGTCACCGCCACGCGCGAGGAGCGTGCGCGCGAGTACGCCATCATGCGCGCCCTGGGCGCCCCGGGCCGCCTGCTGCGCCAGGTGCAGCGCGCCGAGCTGGCGGGCGTGGGCCTGCTGGCCGGCCTGCTCGCCAGCAGCGCCGCCGTGGCCGTGGGCTGGGCGCTGGCGCGCTACGTGTTCGACTTCGCCTGGACGGCGCCCGCGCTGGTGCCGCTGGCCGGCAGCCTGGCGGGCGCCGTGCTGGCGCTGCTGGCGGGCTGGTGGGGCCTGCGCGAGGTGCTGCAGCGCCCGGTGGTGGAGACACTGCGCAAGGCGGCCGAATGATGCTATGGCTTCAGGAGCTGCCAGCGCTTGATGGATAAGCGCTAGAGGCCCAAAATGCTCCAAAATATGCCGACCGCCACGGCCGGCTGGGCCGGCTCTCTGCAGCAGCGCCCGGCGGGGGCACAGACCCAACAAGGAGGGAAACCATGACGGCAAGCGGATGGATCATCGTGGGCGTGGCGGCGGCGACCGTGCTGTGGGCCATCGCGGCCTACAACCGGCTGGTGGAGCTGCGCAACCGCATCGCCAACGCCTTCGGCCAGATCGACGTGCAGCTCAAGCGCCGCCATGACCTGGTCCCCAACCTGGTGGAAGTGGCACGCGGCTACCTGCAGCACGAGGCCGCTACGCTGGAGGCCGTCATCCAGGCGCGCGGCCAGGCCCAGGGGGCGGCCGCCGCGGCGCGCACGGCGCCCACCAGCGCGGCCGCCATGGGCGCGCTGGCCGTGGCCGAAGGGGCGCTGGGCGGCAGCCTGGGGCGCCTCATGGCCGTGGCCGAGAACTACCCCGAGCTCAAGGCCGACGCCACCATGCGCCAGCTCAGCGAGGAGCTCACCAGCACGGAAAACCGCCTGGGTTTTGCGCGCCAGGCCTTCAACGACCAGGTGCTGGACTTCAACAACGCCGCCACCCGCTTCCCCGCGCTCATCGTGGCGCGGCTGCTGGGCTTTGCGCCCGCGCCCATGCTCGAGGCCACGCGCAGCGAGGCCGAGCGCGCCGCGCCCCAGGTCCGGTTCTGACGCAGCCCCACGCGGCGGCGCCGGCCATGCGTTTCTGGGACCAGCAGCACAGCGCCCGCGCCGAGACGCGCCGCCTGCTGCTGGCCTTTGCGCTGGCGGTGCTGCTGCTCGTGGCCGCCGTGCATGGCGCGCTGGTGCTGGCCTGGTGGCTCATGGCGCTGCTGCTGCCCGGGCACCTGCCGTTTCCCGCGGGCTTTCTCGCGGCCAACGTGGGTGTGTCCTTTCTGCTCATCTTGGGCGGCTGGTGGGTGGAGACGTCCAACCTGCGCGCCGGCGGCGTCCGGCTGGCGCGGCGCGTGGGCGCGCGCGAGCTGCGCCCTGCCGTCTCGCACGCCGAGCAGCGCCTGGCCAACGTCGTCGAGGAGCTGTGCATCGCCGCGCACATGCCGCGCCCCCAGGTCATGCTGCTGCCGCGCGCCGATGCCATCAACGCCTTTGCCGCGGGCTGGGACGCGCAGGACGCGGTGCTCGCCGTCACGCAGGGCGCGCTCGACTACCTCACGCGCGAGGAATTGCAGGGCATGGTGGCGCACGAACTCTCGCACCTGCACGAGGGCGACACGCGCCTGAAGATGCGCCTGGCGGGCATGGTGTTCGGCCTGGAGCTGGTGCACAACTTCGGCGAAGAGATGCGCGAGCACGCCGGCCTGTCGTGGTGGTTCGGCACGGCCATCATGCTGGCCGGGTTTGCCGGCTGGCTCGCCGGGCGCCTGCTCAAGGCGGCGGTCTCGCGCCAGCGCGAATTCCTGGCCGACGCGCGCGCCGTGCAATGGACGCGCAGCAAGGACGGCCTGGGCGGCGTGCTGCGCAAGGTCATGGCGCAGTGCGCAAACACCCCGCCCGGCTACGCGGAAAACCCCGACCGCATGGGCCTGGGCCACCCCTCGGTGCAGCACATGCTGTTGGTGGAGGCCGGCGGCGCCCACGGCCTGGAGCGCTGGCTCGACAGCCACCCCAGCCTGGCCGAGCGCGTGCGCCGGATCTACGGCCGCAGCATGGCCCCGCTCACGCCCCACCCGGTCAGCGTTGCGCCCGAGCCTGCAGCGTCCCACGGCGGGGGCGGTGCCCCGGGCGCGGTGCCGCTGGCCGCGCTGGTGGACCCGTTCGCGCGCCTGCCGTGAAGGCGCGGGCGCCGCAGCGCCGGGCAGCCTCCGCGGTCCGTGCCTGCTGCGGGCAAAGAAAAAGGCCGCACGTTCTTGCAACGGTGCGGCCTGGGCGTGGTCCCCCCGACAGGAATCGAACCTGTATCTAGCGCTTAGGAGGCACTCGTTCTATCCATTGAACTACGGGGAGGTGGCCGAGCATTGTAAGGGCAGGGCGCGGGCCGGCGGTGCGGCTGCCGGATGCTCTTGTTTGTATAGCTGCCTGCGCTTGTCCGGTAAGCGCTGCAGCCCATTTTGATGCTCAATCGTAGCGCACGGTAAAGACCAGGTCGATGGCGCTTTGCTCGCCGGTCTGACCGCGCAGGGTCAGGCGCTGGGACAGGTCGTAGAAGATGTACAGCGTGCCCATGACGCCCGAGAGGCTGCGCTCGTAGCTCAGGTACAAGTCCTGCGAGATGCGCTTGCCCAGCGTGAGGGCGGCGCTGCTGGCCTCGCTGCCCGCCTGCGGGCCTTTGATGCCCACTTCGTCCAGGCCCAGGCGCTGGGCGATGCGGCTGCCCGGGTCGCTGCCGCCGCCCAGCAGGGCCAGCGCGGCCTGCTGCATGAGGGCGGCCTCGGCGCCGCCGGCGGCCGCGCTGCGGCCCAGCACGACCCAGGAGAGCTTTTCCGCGTCGGGCAGGTCGGGGTCGGCGTACAGGCGCACCTGCGGCGCCCGGGCCGTGCCGCTGACCTGCACGCCCGCGCGCACGCGGATGTGCGGGCGCAGGGCCAGGATGTCGAGCTGCGGGTCGTCGTAGGGGCCGTTCCAGCGCAGCAGGCCGCTTTCCACGTCCAGCTCCTGGCCCCAGGCGCGGTAGCGGCCCTGCTCGGTGCGCACCTCGCCGGTGACGCGCGGCGGCGCCTGCGCGGCGCCGCTGCGCTGCAGCTCCAGGCGGCCGCTCAGGCGCGTGGTCAGGCCGTGGCCTTGCAGCGCGAAGTCCGGGCCCAGGTCCAGCGTGAGCGCGATGTCGGGGGCGCGCGCGGGCGCCACGCGGCCCGGCGCCGCGGGCGCGCCGCCCTGCCGCGGCGCGGCGCTGGTGTGCACGACCACGTCCGGGCCGAGCGCGGGCGCGCCGGCCTCGGGTAGCAGCAGGGTGGCGCGGTCGGCGCGCAGCGCGCCGCGCAGCGTGAACTGGCCGTCCTGCAACTGCGCGTGCAGGTCGCCCGAGACGCTGAGCTGCCGGTCCGCGCGCACCAGCAACTGCAGGGCCTGCGCCTGGGCGCGCAGGTCCAGGGCGATGCGGCCGTCCGCCCAGGACAACTGGCCCGTGCCGGCGAGGCGCCCGCCGTCGGCCGGGGCCGCCGTGCGGTTGCCGCTGTAGCCCGGGATGCGCGCGCGGCTGCCCGGGCCGCCGCGCCACAGCAGCTCGGTGATCTCCAGGCGCTCGCCCTGCAGGCGGGCGCGCAGGCGGCCGTCGCGCAGGTCCACGCCGTCGAGCACCGAGCGCACGGTGAACTGGTCGGCCGCGAGCTGGCCGTTCCAGCGCGGTGCGCTGCGCGTGCCCGAGAGGCGCGCGTCGGCCTGCAGGCTGCCGCGCACGCGCCAGCCCGGCGGGGCGAAGGCGGTCCACACGCCCAGGTCCGGCAGGTCGGCGCGCACCTGGCCGTCCAGGGGCGCGCCGGCGGGCCAGAGCCAGCCGCTGGCGCTGCGCTCCAGGCGCGTGCGCGCCTCGGCCTGCACGCGGCCTGCGCGCTCGCTGTCCCAGTGCAGGCGGGCGAGCAGTGCGTCGCCGTCGGCCTCGATCTGCAGCGCCGCCTGGCGCAGGCCGGCCGTGGCGGCGGGCGCGCTTACGGCGTTGGTGGCGGCGGCGTCGGCGGCGCTCAGGCGCAGGTCGCCGCTGGCGCGCTGCAGGCTGATGCGGGCGCGCAGGCTGCTGGCCGCGGCGATGTCCCAATGGCCGTCGAACACCAGGTCGCCCGCCAGGCCCAGGCGTGCGAGCGCGCCCGCCCCCCCGTCCGGGGCCCAGGCGTCAGCCCAGGCGAGCGGCAGGCCCTGCAGCGTGCCCTGGCTGCGCCACTGCGGCGCCCCGTCGGCGGCCTGGGCGTACTGCAGGGGCTTCCAGCGCAGCAGCGCGCTGCTGCCGGCGGGCGCGGGCGCGTGCAGGCGCGCTGCGCCCGCGCCCGCCTGCACCTGCAGGCGCGGCTGCGTCTGCAGCGCCAGGGCCAGCGGCCCGGCCAGTTCCAGGCGCCAGGGGGCGCGCGCGCCGGCGGGCGCGGCCTGGGCCTGCAGGGCGTCCAGCTCGGCCTGCCAGCGGCCGGCGCCCTGGGCCGTGGCGCTGGCGCGCAGTTGCAGGCGCGCCTGCTGCGCGCCCTGGCGCAGCGCGCCGTCGATCTCCACCTCGGCCCGGGGCAGGGTGGCGCGCAGGCTGGCGCGCGTCTCCAGCAGCTCGATGGCGGCGGCCGGCGCTGGCGGCTGCAGCCGCAGGCGCGGGCTGCTCCATTGCGCCTGCAGCGTGGCGCTGCCGGGGGGGCGGGCGGCGGCCTGCCAGGGCTGCTGCAGGGCCTGCCAGCCGCCCTGCCACTGCGCCTGCAGCGTGGCGCCCCCCTGCAGGCGCGTGGCCAGCAGGGGGGTGGGCAGGCCCTGCAGCAGCGGGCCGGGCAGGGCGGCAAGCCACTGCTGGGCCAGGGCGGCGTCCGCCAGTTGCAGGTCCAGGGCGCCGCTGCCGGTGTGCGCGGCGATGCTGCCGTCCAGCGCCAGCGTGGCGCCCGGCACGCGGGCCTGCACGCGGCCGCGGGCCTGGGGGGCGGCGGTGTCGATCTGCAGGGCCTGCGCCTGCAGCCGGGCCTGCAGGGCGGTGAGCTCCAGCCGGGCGAGGCTGAGCTGCGTGCCCTGCCAGCGGCCCTGGGCCGCCAGGTGCAGCGCGCCGGCGCGGCGCACGGCGGGCACGGGGCTGCGCAGGTCGGCGCTGAAGTCCACGCCGCCATCGGCCTGCAGGGCTGCGCTGGCGCTGCCGCTCACCGGGGCGGACGGGAACTGGCTGTGCCACTGCGCCGGGTCGATGCCGCGCACCTGCACCTGGCCCTGCAGCGCCTGGCGTGCGGGTGTGTAGCGGCCCTGGGCCGTGGCGCTGCCGCCGCCGGCGCGCAGGTGGGCGTGCTCCAGGGTCCAGGTGCCGTCCTGCAGGTGCGCCTGGGCCTGCAGCGCGGCCAGGGGCAGGCGCTGGCGGTCCCAGGGACCGGGGCGGGCGTTGCGCAGGTCGGCCTCGACCTGCCAGCCGTCGCCGTCCGCGGGGGCCAGCCGGGCGCTGCCGTCCAGTTGCGTGGCGGGCGCCTGGGGCCAGAGCGCGGCCAGGTCCAGGGCCTGCAGCGTGGCCTGGGCCTGCCGCAGGGGCTGCGCGGCCCAGGGGGCGATGTGCGCCTGCAGGTCGGCGTGCACGGGCGCCGCGGCCTGTGCTGCGCTGCGCACGCGCGCCTGCACGGCGACCTGCGCGTCGGCGCCGGCCAGCGTGCCCTGGGCCTGGGCCTCGGCCTCCCAGGGCCGGGCGGGGCCGGCGCCGGGCACGGCGGCCGCGACGCGGCCCTGCACGCGCGCCTGCAGCGCCAGGGGCGCGTGCGCCTGCAGCGTGGCCTGCAGGGCGTAGCGGCCCTGCGCGATGTCCAGGGTGGCGATGTCCAGGTGGTGCTGGCTGCCGTCATAGCGGTAGTGCGCGGCCAGGCCGCCGAGCTCCAGCGGGCGCGCGCCGGCCCAATGGATGCGCTGCACGCGCAGCGGCAGCTCCACGGGCAGCGGCAGCGTGAGTTGCTGCGGCGGCATGGGCGGCGCGGTGCTGGCGGCGGGCGGTGCGTCCTGCGGCGTGAGGGTCAGGCGCGCGGCCTGCAGCGTGCTGAACTGCAGGCGGCCCTGCAGCAGCGGCGCGAGCTGCCAGCGCAGTTCGGCGTCCTGCACCTGCAGCTCCAGCGTGGGGCTGCGCCAGCGCAGTGCGGCAATGCGCCCGCCCGCGCGCAGCGTGCCGTCCACGCCCTCAGCCTCCAGGGTCTGGTCCGCGGGCAGGGCGCGCGCGGCCCAGGCGAGCAGCGTGGCCAGCGAGCCCGGCGTGCCCGCCCACCACCACAGCCCCCCGGGCAGCGCGAGCAGGCCCAGGGCCAGTAGCGCGGCAGCGCGCGCCGCCCGGCGCCAGGGGCGGCGGGGCGGGGCAGCAGGGCGGGGTGGGTCGTGCGGGGGCATGTGCTTTCAAAAAGAGAGCGGCTGGCGCTTGATTCTCAAAGGATTGAAAATAAAAAGTACCTGAATTGCTTGTGAATGAAGCGCGAGAAGCTCATGTTTTGATAGCTTCAGAAACTGAAACCCAGCCGCAGGTGCAGGCGCAACTGGTGCGACTGCACGCCCCAGGCGAGGTCGGCCTGCAGCGGGCCCACGGGGCTGCGCCAGCGCAGGCCTGCGCCCAGGCCCACGCGCGCGCGCAGGGCGCCCGGGGTGTCGGCCACGGCGCCGGCGTCGATGAACACGGCGCTCTCGAAGTCCGTGCGGTTGCCGCGCAGCGTGACCGGGCGCTGCCACTCCAGGCTGCCCACGGCCAGGTAGCGCCCGCCGTAGAGCGTGCCCGCCTGGTCGCGCGCGGCGATGCTGCGGTAGCCGTAGCCGCGCACGGTGGTGTCGCCGCCGGTCAGGAAGAGCTGGGTCACGGGGATGTCCGCCGCCTTGCGCGCCAGCACGGCGCCGCCCTCCAGGCGCAGCGCCAGGCGGCTGCGGCGCTGCACGTTCTCGCCCAGGTCCACGCGGGCCAGAGGCACGAAGCCCTGCCAGCGCAGCAGCAGGCGCGCGAAGGGGTCGTAGCGCGGGTGCAGCGTGCTGCCCAGGCCGCTCTCCAGGGCCAGGCCCCAGCCGCGCGTGGGCGCCGTGGCCTGGTCGAAGCGGCGCGCCGTCCAGCCGTGGTTCAGGCTCAGCGCGCTGCTGCGCGGCGGTGCGCCCGGGCCCTGGCTGCTGGCGGTGTCGCTCTGCAGGTAGAGGCTGCGGGTGATGCGTTCGTCCTCGCGCGTGCTGCCGGCGCGCAGGCGCGTGCTGTTCACGTCGTAGCTGCCCGTGGCCTCGCGCTGCAGCAGCGCGCTGGCAAACCAGCGCCAGCCATTGGCCTGCGGCAGGCCGCTCCAGGCGCTGGAGAGGCGCTGCTGCGTGCGGTCCAGCGCCACCTGGCTGAGCGCGCGCCAGCCCAGGCCCGGCAGACGGTTGTGCGTGTGGTCCAGCGACAGGCGCGCGCCGCTGTCGGTGGACAGGCCCGCGCCCAGCACCAGCTTTTGCAGCGGCGCATCGCGCACCTGGGCGATGACGGGGGCGGCCTGCGGGTCGGGCGCCGCGGTGTCCAGCGTGAGGAAGACGGAGTCGTAGTAGCCGCTGGCGGCCAGGCGCTGCTGGGCGTCGAGCAGCAGCGCCGCGCTGTAGTCGGCGTCCGCGGGCAGGCGGGCGATGCGCTCGGCGCCCAGCGGGTCGTAGCGCGTGCTGCCGTGCACCTGCAGTGCGCCCAGGCGGTAGGCGGGCCCGGTGGCGTAGCGCACGCTCAGGTGTGCCTGGGCCGGGTCGGCGGCGATGTCGGCGCGGCTGTCGGCGATGCGCGCCGTGGGGTAGCTGCGCGCCTGGAGCTGGCGCAGGCCCTCGGCCTTGGCTGCGTCCCAGCCCTGCTGGGTGAAGGGCGTGCCCGGCGGCAGGCTCCAGGCGCCGGCGATCTGCGCCTGGCGGTGCGCGCGCTGCGCATCGTCTGCGGGGCCTTCGAGCGTGATGTCGGCGCGGGCCACCTGCGTGCGCGCCCCGGGCGTGACCTGCACGGTGATGGCGGGCAGGGCGCCGGGCGCGGGCGCCGGCTGCGTGGTGATGCGGATGGCGGGACTGAAGTAGCCCAGCGTGGCCAGCAGTTCGCGCGCATTGCCTTCGGCGGCGGTGGCCAGGCGCTCGCGCTCGCTGGCCTGCAGGTCCGGCAGGTGGCGAAAGCGCTGCAGTTCCAGGTGGCGCAGCAGGTAGGCGCGCAGGGACTCGTCATGTGCGTCCACCTGCAGGGTGAAGGCGGGGCTGGGGGCGTCTTCGGCGGGCGCCGCAGGCGCTGCGCCGCGGCGCAGCGCGCAGCCGGTGGTCGTGCCCAGGGCCAGGGCCAGCAGCAGAAACCACAGCGCCGGCCACCGGGCCGGCGCCGCGTGGGGTGGGGTCATGCAGGCTATTTTGACAAAAGCCGCATGGTTTCCTCGAGGCCTTTGAGTGACAAAGGGTACATGCGGTGGCCCAGGAGCTGCTGGATGATGCTGATGCTCTGGCGGTACTGCCACACGCCCTGCGGCTCGGGGTTGATCCAGGCGAACTTGGGGAAGGCGTGCGTGAGGCGCTGCAGCCACTCGGCGCCCGCTTCCTCGTTGTTGTATTCCACGCTGCCGCCGGGCTGCAGGATCTCGTAGGGACTCATGGTGGCGTCGCCCACGAAGATCAGCTTGTAGTCCTTGTTGTACTTGCGGATGATGTCCCAGGTCGGGAACTTCTCGGCAAAGCGGCGGCGGTTGTTCTTCCACATGAAGTCGTAGACGCAGTTGTGGAAGTAGTAGAACTCCAGGTGCTTGAACTCGCTTTTCACGGCGGAGAACAGCTCCTCGACGCGCTGGATGTGCTCGTCCATGGTGCCGCCCACGTCCATGAGCAGCAGCACCTTCACGTTGTTGTGGCGCTCGGGCACCATCTTGATGTCGAGGTAGCCGGCGTTGGCCGCCGTGCTGCGGATGGTGTCGGGCAGGTCGAGTTCGAGCTCGTGGCCCTCGCGCGCGAACTTGCGCAGGCGGCGCAGCGCCACCTTGATGTTGCGCGTGCCCAGCTCCTGCTGGTCGTCGTAGTCGCGGTAGGCGCGCTGCTCCCAGACCTTGACGGCGCTCTTGTTCTTGCCAGCGCCGCCGATGCGCACGCCCTGCGGGTTGTAGCCGCCGTGGCCGAAGGGGCTGGTGCCGCCCGTACCTATCCACTTGCTGCCGCCTTCGTGGCGGCCCTTTTGCTCTTCCAGGCGCTTTTTCAACGTCTCCATGAGCTCGTCCCAGCCCATCTTCTCGATGGCGGCCTTCTCCTCGGGGCTGAGTTCGCGCTCCAGCACCTGGCGCAGCCAGTCGGCCGGGATCTCCTTGGTGAAGTCGGCCAGCATCTCCACGCCCTTGAAGTAGGCGGCAAAGGCGCGGTCGAACTTGTCGAAGTGCTTTTCATCCTTGACCAGCGCGGTGCGCGCCAGGAAGTAGAAGTCGTCCAGGCTCCAGGCGTCCTCTGACTTGGGGCCCACCACGCCGGCCTGCAGGGCTTCGAGCAGGCCCAGGAACTCCTTGACGGACACCGGCAGCTTGGCCGCGCGCAGGGTGTAGAAAAAGTCGATCAGCATGTTTCAGGTCTCCAGCGCCCGTCCATCCTGCGTATGGCGCTGCAAAAGATAGAGCAGCTGCGCGCGGGCCTCGGGCCATTCGCCGGCGCGCATGCTGTACATCACGGTGTCGCGGATGGTGCCGTCGCGGCGCAGCGCATGGCCGCGGATCACGCCGTCCTTGCGCGCGCCCAGGCGCTCGATGGCGCGCTGCGAGGCGAAGTTGAAGTTGTCCGTGCGCCAGCCCACCACATGGCATTGCAGCGTGTCAAACGCATGGCCCAGCAGCAGCAGCTTGGCCGTGGTGTTCACATGCGTGCGCTGCACGCTCGCGGCGTACCAGGTGTAGCCGATCTCCACGCGGCGCACGGCGGGGAGGATGTCGTGGTAGCTCGTCGTGCCCAGCACGCGGCCCGTGGCGGCGTCGAGCACGGCAAAGGCGAAGCGGCTGCCCTGCTCGCGCATGGCCAGCGCCGTCTCGATGTAGGCGCGCGTGTCCTGCGGTTCGGGCACGGAGGTGACGCGCAGCCGCCACAGCGCGCCATCGGCGGCGGCGGCGGCCAGGCCCGCCTCGTGCGCCAGGGCCAGGGGCTCCAGGCGCACGCCGCGGTCCTGCAGCACGACGGGCTCGACAAAGGCCATGGCGGTTACTCCGCGTCCTGCGGCTTGCGCGCGGCGCGCCAGCGGCGCGCCGCCTGCAGCCCGCCGCCGCCGCCCAGGCCCACGAGCACGATGCCCAGCAGGCTGGCCGTGCCGTAGCCTTCGTGGAAGATGTCCAGGCCCAGCAACAGGCCCAGCCAGTAGCCCGCCAGGGCGCCGCCCAGGAAGCCTGCGGCGTCGGTGAGGCCTTCCATCAATAATCGGTTTGCTGTGGTCATGGGATCAGTCCAGGTTTGCGGCCGGCCCGCCGCCGGGCCGCCCCAAGGCGGGCCAGCCCCCCTGGGGGGCAGCGACCCGTGCAACGGCGGAGCGTGGGGGTCATCGATTCCTCTGGTTCATGAAGACCAGCTTCTCGAACAGGCTCACGTCCTGCTCGTTCTTGAGCAGCGCGCCCACCAGCGGCGGCACGACGATCTTCTGGTCACCGCTGTGCAGCGCCTCGGGCGGGATGTCCTCGGCCACCAGCAGCTTGAGCCAGTCGAGCAGCTCGCTGGTGGAGGGCTTTTTCTTCAGGCCCGGCAGGTTGCGCACGTCGTAGAAGGTCTTCATGGCCGCGCTCAGCAGCTCGCTCTTGAGCGTGGGGAAGTGCACGTCCACGATCTGGCGCATGGTGTCGGCCTCGGGGAACTTGATGAAGTGGAAGAAGCAGCGGCGCAGGAAGGCGTCGGGCAGCTCCTTCTCGTTGTTCGAGGTGATGAACACCAGCGGGCGGTGCTTGGCACGGATGAGCTCGCGCGTCTCGTAGCAGTAGAACTCCATGCGGTCGAGCTCGCGCAGCAGGTCGTTGGGGAATTCGATGTCGGCCTTGTCGATCTCGTCGATCAAGAGCGCCACGGGCCGCTCGGCCGTGAACGCCTGCCACAGCACGCCCTGCACGATGTAGTTGCGGATGTCCTTGACGCGCTCGCTGCTGTGTTCGTCGTTCAACTGGCTGTCACGCAGGCGGCTCACCGCGTCGTATTCGTACAGGCCCTGCTGCGCCTTGGTGGTGGACTTGATGTGCCACTGCAGGAGCGGCATGTCCAGCGCCTGGGCCACTTCCTCGGCCAGCATGGTCTTGCCCGTGCCGGGCTCGCCCTTGACGAGCAGGGGGCGCTTGAGCGTGATGGCGGCGTTGACCGCCAGCATCAGGTCCTGGGTGGCGACGTAATTCTGGGAGCCTTGGAATTTCATGAAATTTAATGCAGTTTCGTTGACAAATAGACTTGACAAGTGCTGGCTATAATCTTTGCAGCGCCGCGACTCCAGGGCACGGCCCCGGGGTTTCCATCCACGAAGATTGTGCTCGCAAAATGAAAAAGACGCTTCTCACGTTGGCCGCTCTGGCTGTCGCATGCGGGACCGCCGCCACCCATGCCCAGGACATCGCGGGCAACGCCCAGGCTGGCGAGCAGAAAAACGCCATGTGCATCGGCTGCCACGGCATTGTGGGCTACCAGTCCAGCTTTCCCGAGGTGCACCGTGTGCCCATGATCTCCGGGCAGAACGCCGGCTACCTCGTGGCCGCGCTGCAGGCCTACCAGAAGGGCGAGCGCAAGCACCCCACCATGCGCGGCATCTCCGTGAGCCTGAGCGCGCAGGACATCGCCGACCTGGCGGCCTTCTACGCCCAGCAGGGCCAGGGCGCCGAGCCGCCCGCCACCCCCAGCCGCCAGCCCAGCCCGCAGGTGGCGGCGCTGCTGCAAAAGGGCGCCTGCGTCTCCTGCCATGGCGACAACTTCGCCAAGCCCATCGACCCCTCCTACCCCAAGATCGCTGGCCAGCACGCGGACTACCTGTACGTGGCGCTCAAGTCCTACCAGGCCCAGCCCGGCCAGCACTACGTGGGGCGCGGCAACCCGGTCATGGGCGGGGTGGCGTCGCAGTTCACCCACGCCGAACTCAAGGCCCTGGCGCAGTACATCGGCAAGCTCGACGGCGATCTGCGCGTGGTGCCGCAGTCGCGTTTCCGCTGAAAGCAAGCGCACCGCCCTTCAGGCGCTGCGCGCAGGGGAACGCAGCCTTCGCGGCGGGCTTGCCCTGGCCTGGGCCCGTTTCATGCCGCGTGGGTGGGGTGCAGTGCCCCAGATCGCTGATACGCGGTTTTGAGGCCTGTGGCGCCCGCAGACAGGGCGCCAGCAGCTATTGAAAGAATAGCGTTTCAGTCCCGCGTGGCCAGGCGTTGCACCTGCGCCACGTAGGCCTCGCCGTCGGGCGCGCGCCCGGCGCGCTGGGCCTCCCAGAGCATCTGGCCCAGGCAGTCCATGGCCGCGTGGTGCGCGTCGTGCAGTGAATCCAGCCTTCTGGCGAGCAATTCCACCGCCTGGCGGATGCCGCGCGGCTGGTCGATGCTGCACTGCTCGCTGATCGACAGGTGCATGGACAGGTGCAGGAACGGGTTGGTGCGGCCCGGCGCCTCGTCGTAGTTGCGCGCCAGGGCGGCGTCCACGTCGGCCAGCTCGGCGTGGTACTCGGGGTGCTCGGCGATCCACAGGCTGGCCAGGGTTTCTATGGCCTCCATGGGGCTGCCCGCCAGTGCCTTGGCGTGTGTGGCACAGAAGAAGCGGCGGACGTCGGCTTGGCTGGGCTGGAACATGCGGGCAGTGTAGTGCGTTGCAGCACGCGCGGGGCGGGGTTGCTAAGATGTCCGGCTCGCAGCATCGCATTTCCCGCGTACACCATGGACCTCCATACCTGGCTCGCATTTCTCGCCGCTTCCTGCCTGATCGCGGTTTCGCCCGGCTCGGGGGCCGTGCTTTCCATGAGCCATGGCCTGAACTACGGCGTGCGCAAGACCGGGGCCACCATCCTGGGCCTGCAGCTCGGCCTGTTGCTGGTGCTGGTGATCGCCGGGGCCGGCGTGGGCTCCTTGCTGCTGGCGTCGGAGACGGCCTTCGGCGTGGTCAAGGTTCTGGGCGCGTGCTACCTCATCTGGGTGGGCCTGAGCCAATGGCGCGCAGGCGCCGCCGCGCCGCAGCAGGCGCAGGGGGAGGACGGCAGCGGCACCTGGCAGCGGCGCTGCCTCACGGGCTTTCTGACGAACGCCACCAACCCCAAGAGCATCGTCTTCATGGTCGCCGTGCTGCCCCAGTTCCTGACGCCCGCGCGCCCGCTGTGGACGCAGCTCCTGGTGCTCGCGGCCACCTCCGTGGCGGTGGACGTGGTGGTCATGCACGGCTATGCCGCGGGCGCCAGCCAGTTGCGCCGCTTCCTGCAGAGCGCGCGGGCGCTGCGCATGCAGAACCGCGTCTTCGGCGGCCTGCTCATGGCCGTGGGGGCCGGGCTGTTCTTTGTGCGGCGCAGTGCGCAAAGTGTTTGAATGCTATAGGTTGGATAGCTGCTGGCGCTTGCTGGGTAAGCGTTAGAGGCCTGTTTGATGCACAGTGGCGCGCTGGCGCCAGGAGGTGAACCATGCCGGTGCTCGTCGTCGCCAATCCCAAGGGGGGTGTGGGCAAGTCCACGCTGGCCACGCAGGCGGCCGGCTACTGGGCGCGCCAGGGCCATGCGGTCGCCCTGGGCGATGCCGACCGCCAGCAGTCCTCCCGCCTGTGGCTGGGCCTGCGCCCGCCGCAGGCGCGTGCCATTGCGCTGTGGGATGCGGGGGCCGACCTCATCACGCGGCCGCCGCGCGCCTGCACGCACGCCGTGCTCGACACCCCCGCAGGCCTGCAGGGCTGGCGCCTGAGCGACGCGCTCAAGCTCGCCGACAAGGTCATCGTGCCGCTGCAGCCCAGCCTGTTCGACATCTACGCCACGCGCGCCTTCCTCGATGAGCTGGCCGCGCACCGCCGCGCCGGGCGCCTGCAGGTGGGCATCGTGGGCATGCGCGTGGATGAGCGCACGCGCGCGGCCGAGCAGTGGCAGCATTTCGTCTCCACCCTGGGCCTGCCCGTGCTGGGGGCGCTGCGCAGCACGCAGAACTACGTGCAGCTCGCGGCGCACGGCCTCACGCTGTTCGACCTGGCGCCGGGCCGCGTGGCGCGCGACCTGGAGCAGTGGCAGGGCATTGGCCAGTGGCTGGACGCATGAGGCGCTGTCACCTGCCCGACAAGCGGGGCGCGGGGGCGGCGCTACATTGGCCGCATGAAAACCTTTCGCTCCTACTCCGAAGTCAGCGCCAGCGTAGGCCAGGAAGTGGCCGTCACCGACTGGATCACCATCACGCAAGAGCAGGTCAACCAGTTTGCCGAGGCGACGGGCGACCACCAGTGGATCCATGTGGACCCCGAGCGCGCCAAGGCCGGGCCGTTCGGCGCGCCCATTGCGCATGGTTTTCTCACGCTGTCGCTGATTCCGCGCTTCTTCGAGATGGGCATCCACATCGAGGGCGCGCGCATGGGCGTGAACTACGGTCTCAACCGCGTGCGCTTCACCGCGCCGGTGCCCGTGGGCAGCCGCCTGCGTGCGCGCCTGCTGCTGCAGGCCACCGAGTCGCTGCCGCCCGACGGCCTGCAACTGCAGTGGCTGGTGACCGTGGAGCGCGAGGGCTCGGAAAAGCCCGCCTGCGTGGCCGAATCGCTCTCGCGCGTCTACGGCGCGCCCGCCTGACGCCTCTGCCGCACACCGCGGCCGCGGGGGCCTGAGCCATGGACCGCCTGCAGGCCATGCGGGTGTTCGCCCGCGTCGTGGACGAGGGCAGCTTTGCCGCGGCGGCGCGCGCGCTCGACATGTCGCCGCCCGTGGTCACGCGCCTGGTGGCCGACCTGGAGCAGCACCTGGGCACGCGCCTGCTGCAGCGCACCACGCGCAAGCTGGCGCTCACCGACGCGGGCCAGCGCTACCTCGAGCGCGTGCGCGCCATCCTTTTCGACATCGACGACGCCGAGGCCAGCGCCGCGGCCAGCGCGCGCGAGCTGCGCGGCCACCTGCACGTGCTGGCCACGCCGGTGCTCGCCACGCACTTCCTCGCGCCGCTGGTGGCGCCGTGGCGGGCGCGCTACCCGCGCCTGCTGCTGGACATCGCCACCGACAACCAGGCCACGGCGCGTGTGGAGGAGTTCGACCTCACCTTCATGGTCGTGCCCGAGGACTATGACGGCAACATCGTCGCGCGCCCGCTGTTCCAGGGCGAGGCCATCGTCGTGGCCGCGCCTGCCTACCTGCAGCACGCCGGGCTGCCGGGCACGCCGGCCGAGCTGGCCCGGCACCAGTACCTGCGCGACAGCGGCGTGGCGGCGCGCACGCAGTTCGGCCGCAAGCTCCACCTGCGCCACGTGCAGGGCGCACACCCGGCGCAGGAGGTGGACATGCCGCAGGTGGTGCTGCAGTCCGTGAGCACCGAGCTGCTGCTGCGCGCCGCGCTCGACGGCGTGGGCGTGGCGGTGATGGCGCGCCTGCTGGTCGAGCCCTACCTGGCCAGCGGCGCGCTGGTGCACCTGCTGCCCGACTGGATGTTCGCGCGCTACACCGTGTACGCGGCCCTGCCCACGCGGCGCATGGTGCCCGCGCGCACCAAGGCCTTTCTCGATTTCGTCACCGAGCAGGTGCCCCAGGCCGTGGCGCAGCGGCGCGTCGCGGCGGCGCCGGCCGGATGAGGCTCAGGCCGCGCCGGCAAAGCCGTTCTGGCGCCAGGCCTCGAACACCGTCACCGCCACGGCGTTGGACAGGTTGAGGCTGCGCTGGCCCGGCTGCATGGGCAGGCGCAACTGCTGCTGCGGCGCAAACGCCGCCTGCAGCGCCGGCGGCAGCCCGCGCGACTCGGCGCCAAACACCAGCCAGTCTCCCGGCGCAAAGCGCGTGCCGTAGACCTGGCCCGTGCCCTGGGTCGTCAGGGCGAACATGCGCGCGCGCTCGGGCTGCTGCGACTGCAGCAGGGCGTTCCAGTCGGCGTGGCGCAGCACCGTGGCGTACTCGTGGTAGTCCAGCCCGGCGCGGCGCATCAGGCGGTCTTCCATGGAAAAGCCCAGCGGCTCGACCAGGTGCAGCGTGCAGCCCGTGTTTGCCGCGAGGCGGATCACATTGCCCGTGTTGGGCGGGATCTCGGGTTCGACCAGAACGATGTGGAACATGCCGCGTATTGTCTCAGTCCGCCCCGGCCGGCGGCGTGCGCGCCAGCACCAGGGCCGAAACCTGCGCCGCCCCCGCCTGGCGCAGCGCCAGCGCGGCCGCCTGCAGCGTGGCGCCCGTGGTCATCACGTCGTCCACCAGCAGCACCTGGCGGCCTTGCAGCGCAGGGGCACGCAGCGGCTCCACGGCCAGCGCTCCGGCCAGGTTGCGCAGGCGCTGCGCTCGCGCCAGGCCGCTTTGCGCCGGGGTGTCGTGCAGGCGCAGCAGCAGGGCGGCATCGGTCTTGCGCGCGCCCAGCTGGCGCGCCAGCAGCAGCGACTGGTTGAAGCCGCGTGCGCGCAGGCGTTCGCGCGACAGCGGCACGGGCACCAGCACATCGGCGGCGTCCAGCAGCGGCCCGGCCCAGGGCGTGCTGGCCATCAGCCCCGCGAGCATGGCCGCCCAGCCCGGGTCGGCGTGGAACTTGAACTGCGCGAGGATGCCGTCCCAAGGCCAGGCGTAGTCCACGGCGGCCACGCAGGTCTGCAGCGCCAGCGGGGCCTGCAGGCAGGCGCCGCAGCGCAGGCCGGGCGCCGGCAGGGGCAGGGCGCAGCCCGTGCAGCGCGGCCGCGGCTGCGCAAAGCGGGCCGCGCAGGCATCGCACACGCGCTGTGCCGGCCAGGCGCGGCAGATGGCGCATTGGCTCGGCAGGTGCGCCAGCACGCGCTGCCCGGCAGCGCGCCACCCATGGGCATCAGGGGTATGCATGATCGTGTCCAATATAGGGCAAACCATGGCGCTGCTGCGCCCCCCGTGCCCCCATGACCACCGAACGACCGCCCACCATCGACCCGGCTGCCGCCTTGCGCTGGCACCGCGCTGCCCCCGCCACCTCCCCCTGGCTGCACGAGGAGGTGGCGCGCCGCATGGAGCAGCGCCTGCAGTGGATACGCCAGGCGCCCGCGGCCTGGTGCCACTGGGAGCCGGTGCGCGGCGGCCTGCAGGCGCACGCCCTGCTGCGCGCGCGCTATCCGCAGGCGCCGTGCCACGTGGTCGAGACCACGCCCCGGCGCCAGGCCTTCGCCGCGCAGGCGCTGATTCCGGCGTGGTGGAGCGCAGAGCGCTGGAAGGGCGGCGCCGTGCGTTTCGAGGCGCCCGCCCCCGGCGCCGTGCAAATGCTCTGGGCGAACATGCAGTTGCACATGGCGGCCGACCCGCAGGCGCTCATCGCCCAATGGCAGCAGGCGCTGAGCGCCGATGGCTACCTCATGTTCTCGTGCCTGGGGCCCGATACGCTGCGCGAGCTGCACGCGCTCTACGCCGCGCTGGGCTGGCCGCCGCCGGCCCATGCCTGCACCGACATGCACGACTGGGGCGACATGCTGCTGGCACACGGCTTTGCCGAGCCCGTGGTGGACATGGAGCACATCACGCTCACCTTCCCCAGCGCCGCGCGCCTGCTGCAGGAGCTGCGCGAACTCGGCGGCAACCTGCACCCCGGCCGCTTTGCCGGCCTGCGCGGACGCCGCTGGAAGCAGCGCCTGGAGCAGGCCCTGACCGAGCGCCTGGCGCGGCCCGAGCATGGCGGGCAACTGGCGCTGACCTTCGAGATCATCTACGGCCACGCCTACAAGCCCCTGCCGCGCAAGCCGGGCGTGCCGGTGGCGGATGAGTCCGCCGTCTCGCTGCAGGACATGCGCGCCATGCTGCGCGGCAACCGGCAGCGCTGAGCGCAGAGGCCTGCGCCGCGGCGTGCCGGTGTCCCCTTTCACCCGGCAAGTGCCCGCGCCGCCTGCACGCCGCTGCGCACCGCGCCTTCCAGCGTCGCCGGGTAGGGGCCGGCGATGTAGTCCCCGCAGGCCCACAGGCCGGGGGCGATGGCCGCTCCGGGCCGGCGCAGGCCTGGGGTGCAGGCGAAGGTCGCGCGCTTTTCCACCACCGTCTGCACCACCTCGGCCTGCAGCAGGGCGAGCTGGCTGCGCGCCTGGGCCAGCACCTGGTGCTCCAGCCGTGCGCGCTCGCCCTGGCTGGTGCTCACGACAAAGGCCAGCAGGCCCGGCGGCCCGCCCAGCACGCCGCGGTCGAAGACGAACTGCGCCGGCGCCTGGGCGTGGCTGGGCAGTGCCAGCATGGGCCGCGCCAGCGTGCGCCCGCCGGCGCCCGGCACGGCCTGCACATAGACCGTGGCAATGGACTCGAAGCGCAGCGCCTGGGTGGCGCCAGCCCAGTCGCACAGCGGCACGATGAGCGCGCCGGGCGCCGTCTGCGCGCACTGCGAGACCAGCCGCGCTGCCTCGGTGCTGGCGGTGGCCAGCAGCACGGCGTCGAAGGCTGCGCCGTCCACCAGCCAGCCCTGGCCCTGGGGCGCGGCGGCCAGGGCCTGCACGCGCCGCCCGGTTTCCAGGTGGGCGCCGCGCGCCTGCAGCCAGCGTGCGGCGGCATCAGGGAACAGCGCTCCCAGGTCCTGGCGCGGTAGCAGCAGGTCGCTGCCGCCGCGTGCGCCGAACAGGCTGTCCTGCAGCACGCGCAGGAACACCTGGCCGCTGGCCTGCGCTGCCGGGGTGTTGAGCGCGGCCACGCACAGCGGGTCGATGAAATCCTCGCGCAGCCGCGCGGGCAGCTCGGCGCACAGGTCGGCCACGCTGGCGTGCTCTGCACAGGCAAAGCCCGCGCGCTGCCAGGCGCGGGCGGTGCGCAGCAGCGCCCATTTGTCGCTCCAGCGCCAGCCGCGCGCGCGCACGATGCCCCACAGGGCGTTCCAGGGCGCCGGGGCGCTGGGCAGTTGCAGACCGCTGCCGCCGGGCTGGCACAGGGCCAGCGGCAGGCGCAGCAGGGCGGCCGGCACGTCCACGCCGGCCAGTTGCATGCAGCGCAAGGTCTCGGTGTAGGCGCCGATCAGGATGTGCTGGCCGTTGTCCAGCAGCAGCGCCGTGCCGTCCGGCCGCGCAAGCGGCAGGCCGCGCGCGCGCCCGCCCACGCTGCGGGCCGCTTCGAAGATGCGGACCTGGTGGCCGGCGGCGACCAGCTCCAGGGCCGCAGCCAGGCCGGCCCAGCCGGCACCGATGAGGGCAATGCGCATGGTGCCTGCGCTCACATGCGCCCGAGGGCCTGCATCTTCCACGCCAGCCAGAACTTGCGCAGTGGCGTGAGGCTGATGCGCTGGTGTAGCACCTGGAAGTCTTCGTCCTCGATCTCGCGCAGCAGCGTGCGGTAGATGCTGGCCATCATCAGGCCGGGCTTCTGGCTGCGACGGTCGGCCAGGGGCAGCAGGGCCAGGGCCTCGTCGTAGAGGCGGTGCGCGCGCTCGGCCTGGAAGCGCATCAGGGCGGTGAAGCGCTCGGAGTATTCGCGCTGCAGGATCTCGTGCGCCTTCACGTCGAAGCGCTGCAGCTCGTTCACCGGCAGGTAGATGCGCCCGCGCATGGCGTCCTCGCCCACGTCGCGGATGATGTTGGTCAGTTGCAGGGCCTGGCCCAGCGTGTGGGCGTAGCGCGTGGTGGCCTCCTGCGTCTGGCCGAAGATGCGCGCCGCCACCTCGCCCACCACGCCGGCCACCAGGTGGCAGTAGCGCTGCAGGCCGGGGTAGTCCAGGTAGCGCGTCTGCTCCAGGTCCATCTGGCAGCCTTCGATGACGGCCAGCAGGTGGCGCGGCTCGATCTGGTAGGTGTCCACGTGCGGCATCAGCGCCTGCGTGACCGGGTGCGTGGGCTGCCCGCGGAAGGCCTGGGCCACTTCGCCCTGCCACCAGGCCAGCTTGCGCTGCGCCACACTGGCGTCGGCGACTTCGTCGACCACGTCGTCCACGGCGCGGCAAAAGGCGTAAAAGGCCGTGATGGCCGCGCGCCGGGGCCGCGGCAGGAACAGGAAGGCGTAATAAAAACTGCTGCCCGAGGCGGCGGCCTGTTGCTCGACGTACTGGTCCGGAGTCATGGGGGACGATTGTCCCATGCCCCCGCGCCTGCGCCGGCGGGGCCGGCTGCGCACAAAGACCCAGCGCCTCGCTGGGGTGTCCGGAGCGCGGACGGCAGCGGTTACCATTTGAGACTTATAAGTCTTTTGCCTTGATGCTATGTGGAACAACCTGCGGATCACCCAGCGATTCATCCTGGTACTGAGCTTTTTCTGGCTGTCGGGCGCGGCGGTGATTGCGGTCAGCTACTGGGGCCTGTATTCGGCGCGCGATAGCCTCAAGACCCTGCATGACCATTCCATGGCCTTGGCGCTGCGCGCCAACGACCTGGCCGATCTGACGGTGCAGAACCGCCTGCAGGTGCTGCTGGCGTTCCAGCATGCGCCCGACAGCCCATTGGCGGCCATCCACCAGCATCCGGTCGATGAGCACCTGGCGGCCGTGGCGGCCAACCGCGAAAAGGTGCTGCAGGCCGTGCAGTCCATCAATGCGGCCATCACCGACCCCGAGGAAAAGAAGATCGCGGCCGACATCCATACCGCACGCAACGCCTGGGTGGCCAAGCTCGATGAGGCCACCAAGGCCGTGCAGGCCGGGCAGTTCAGCCCGGAGGTGATGGCCGCCTTCCTGGCCGCAGGGCGCACCGAGGGCGAGGCGGTGATCCGCAGCGTGCAGCGCTTTCGCGATTACCAGGTGCAGCGCGCCGATGCGTCCTACAAGGAGGGCCAGCGGCGCTATGACATCGGTTTGATCATCTTCTTCATCGCCACCTTCCTGCTGGGCCTGCCCGGGTCGGCGCTGGGCTTCCTGCTGCTGGCGCGCATGGTGCGCGGCTTTCGGGCGGCCAATGCCGCGGCTGCGGCCATTGCCGCCAGCGACCTGGCCCACCCCATCGCGCATGAGGGCAAGGACGAGATCGGCGTGATGCTCACGCAGATGGAGACCATGCGCAGCAACCTCAACCGCATCGTCAGCCAGGTGCACGAGGGTGCCGACACCATCGCCGGCGCCGCGACGCAGGTGGCCACGGGTACGCTCGACCTGTCCTCGCGCACCGAGCAGCAGGCCAGCGCGCTGGAGCAGACGGCCTCGGCCACGGAGCAGCTCTCGGGCACCGTACAGCACAACGCCGACAACGCCGCCCAGGCCAGCCAGCTCGCCGCGGCGGCCACGGGCGTGGTGCACCGCGGCGGCGCCGTGGTGGGGCAGGTGGTGCAGACCATGGAGGCCATCAACACCTCCTCGCGCAAGATCGTGGACATCATCGGCGTGATCGACGGCATCGCCTTCCAGACCAACATCCTGGCCCTCAATGCCGCCGTGGAAGCGGCGCGTGCGGGCGAGCAGGGGCGGGGCTTCGCCGTGGTGGCCAGCGAGGTGCGCTCCCTGGCCGGGCGCAGCGCCGAGGCCGCCAAGGAGGTCAAGGCGCTCATCACCGACTCGGTGGAGAAGGTCGGCATCGGCACCGAGCAGGTCGCCCAGGCCGGCGCCACCATGCAGGAAATCGTCGACGGCATCCAGCGCGTGGCCGACATCGTCGGCGAGATCGCCTCGGCCAGCCGCGAGCAGTCCCTGGGCCTGTCGCAGATCAACCAGGCCGTGGCGCACCTGGACGGCGTGACGCAGCAGAACGCCGCCCTGGTCGAGGAGACCTCGGCCGCGTCCAGCGCGCTGCAGGACCAGGCCCGCCACCTGGCCGCTTTGGCCGGCACCTTCCAGCTCGAGCGCGGCGCCAAGCTGCGCACTGCCCAGGCCGCAGCCCCCGTGGCGGCGGGCGGGCAGCCGTCCGCGGCCGCCGCCTTGGGCGCGGCGCAGCCGCGCGCCCTGGGACAGTAAGCACTCTGCGGCTTACCCCTTCCCGCATGCGGGAAGGGCGCAGGCCCTACACTGGGCGCCACCATGGTCGGACAAGCAGAACAGTGCGTGCTGGGCATAGAGTCCTCGTGCGATGAAACCGGCGTGGCGCTGGTGCGCACGCAGGGCGCGGGCGTGCCCGCGCTGCTGGCGCACGCCCTGCACAGCCAGATCGACATGCACCAGCCCTACGGCGGCGTGGTGCCCGAGCTGGCCAGCCGCGACCACATCCGCCGCGTGCTGCCGCTCACCGACGCCGTGCTGGCCGAGGCCGGCGCTACGCTGGCCGAAGTGGACGTGGTGGCCTACACGCGCGGCCCCGGCCTGGCGGGCGCGCTGCTCGTGGGGGCGGGCGTAGCCGCGGCGCTGGCCTGCGCCCTGGGCAAGCCGGTGCTGGGCGTGCACCACCTCGAGGGGCATCTGCTCTCGCCCTTTCTGAGCAGCGATCCGCCGCAATTCCCCTTCGTGGCCCTGCTGGTGTCGGGCGGGCACACCCAGCTCATGCGTGTGGACGGCGTGGGCCGCTACACCCTGCTGGGCGAAACCATCGACGACGCGGCCGGCGAGGCCTTCGACAAGTCCGCCAAGCTGCTGGGCCTGGGCTATCCGGGCGGGCCGGCGCTGGCGCGTCTGGCCGAGTTTGGCGACCCCACGGCCTATGCGCTGCCGCGCCCGCTGCTGCACAGCGGCAACCTGGACTTCTCCTTTGCCGGCCTCAAGACGGCCGTGCTCACCCAGGCGCGCAAGATCGAGGGCGCGCCCTGCGAGCAGCCGCGCGCCGACCTGGCGGCGAGTACGCAGGCGGCCATCGTCGAGGTGTTGGTGAAGAAATCGCTCAAGGCCCTGGACGCCACGGGCCTGGCGCGCCTCGTGGTGGCCGGCGGCGTGGGCGCCAACCGCCTGCTGCGCGAGCAGCTCGATGCGGCCTGCGCCCGGCGCGGCGTGCGCGTGCACTACCCCGAGCTGCACCTGTGCACCGACAACGGCGCCATGATCGCGCTGGCCGCGGCCATGCGCCTGCAGGCCGGACTGGAGCAGCCGCGCCGCGACTACGCCTTCGACGTCAAGCCGCGCTGGCCCCTGGACGCCATCGGCGGCTGAGACTGCGGCTCAGGCCGGCGGGCGCGGTGCGCCCGCGGAGCGCCGCGCGGGTGCGGCGTCTTCGGTGCGCAGGCGGCTGGGGGCGAGCACGCCCGCGGTCTCCAGGATGGGGTAGGCCATGGAGCACAGCAGCGAGTTGATGCGCTTGAGCTCGCTCAGCAGGTCGATGTGCAGCGAGCTCGTCTCTATGCTTTGCACCGAGCGGTCGGCCAGGCGCTCCAGGTGTGCCGTGGCGTAGTCGCGCTCCAGGTCGCGAAAACGCACCTTCTCTTCGAGCAGGCGCTGCGCGTCGCGCACATCGCCGCTCAGGAACACCCCCATGGCCAGGCGCAGATTGCCCTGCAGGCGGGCGTGCAGCTCGCTGATCTCCTGCATGCCGGCCTCGGAGAACTGAAAACCCTTCTTGATCTTCTTGTCTTCGATGTCGATGAGCACGCGCTCGATGATGTCGCCGATCTGCTCCATGTTGATGGTGAAGCCGATGATCTCGGTCCAGCGCCGGCCCTCGCGCTCGTCGAGCTCGGCGCGCGAGAGCTTGGTCAGGTAGTACTTGATGGCCGAGTAGAGCTCGTCCACCGAATCGTCGAGCCGGCGCAGCTCGGCCGAGAGCTGGAGGTCGTCGGTGCGGATGACGGTGTGCATGCCCACGAGCATGGTCTCGACCAGGTCGGCCTGGTGCAGGGCCTCGCGCGCGGCGCAGGAGATGGCCAGCGAGGGCATGGCCAGCGCCGAGGGGTCCAGGTGGTGCGGGCGCAGTGGGCTCTTGCGCGCCGGGTCCTGCTCGGGGATGAGTCGCGCCATGGCCTGCGCCACCCATTGCGTCAGGCCGATGAAGCCCAGGCTGATGACCACGTTGTAGCCCAGGTGGAACAGCACCACGCTGGCGGCGGCGTCGCCGATCAGGGGGTGCGCATGGCGCAGCCACAGGCCGATGAAGGGCGCCACCAGGGCCACGCCCAGCACCTTGAAGGCCATGTTGCCCAGGGTCACCTGGCGCACCTCGGCCGGGGTCTTGAGCGTGGTCAGCACGGCCAGCAGGCCGCTGCCCAGGTTGGCGCCCAGCACCAGGCCGAAGGCCACCTCGATGGGCACCACATGCGCGGCCGCCATGGCCGCGATGAGCAGCACCACGGCCAGGCTGGAGTAGGAGACCACGGCCAGCGTGGCGCCCACGGCCAGCTCGGTGGGCAGGTCGCTGGTGATGCTGCCCAGGAGCTGGCGCACCATGGGCGCGGCCAGCAGGGGTTCGCTCGCCTCCATCACCAGGCGCAGCGCCAGCAGGATCAGCCCCAGGCCGATGAGCACGCGCCCCACGCGCCCCGTGGTGCTCTCCTGGCGCGCCAGGAACAGCACCACGCCCACGAAGATGCACAGCGGCGAGAGCCAGGACAGGTCGGTGGAGAACAGCACCGCCATGAGCGCCGTGCCCACGTCGGCCCCGCGCATGACGGCCAGCGCCGCGGGCAGGGTGATCAGGCCCTGGCCCACGAAGGACGAGGTCATCAGGGCCGTGGCCGTGCTCGACTGCACCAGCGCGGTCACGCCGATGCCCGAGAGCGCGGCCGTGAAGCGGTTGCCCATGCTGCGCGCCAGCAGGCCGCGCAGCTTGGCGCCAAACACCCGCAGCACGCCGGTGCGCACGAGGTAGGTGCCCCAGACGAGCAGGGCAATGGCGGCCAACAGGTTGAGCAGGTGCTTCATGGGGGGTGCGGGGTCTCCTGGACGGGGGCGGGCCGGGCCACAGGGCCGCGGGCGCGCTGGCGATGGAAAACCTTACAGCATACCGGTAAATGGCGGTGCCTGCCCGGCGCGCCGCCTATGCTGGCACACGACCTGGGGTTGTTGGGCGTGCGGCCTCAGCGTGTGCCGCGCACGCGCAGCAGCTCGTCGAGCACCAGGCAGGCCGCACCCACGGTGATGCCCGCGTCGGCGATGTTGAAGGCCGGGAAATGCCCGCCCGGGAACATGCCGGCCAGAAAGGCCCAGTGGAAGTCCAGCATGTCCACCACGTAGCCGTGCAGCAGCCGGTCCAGCACATTGCCCACGGCGCCGCCCAGGATGCTCGAGAGCGCGAACGCAAAAAGCCTTTGCCCCGGGTGCTGGCGCAATTGCCAGACGATGAACACCGCCGCCGCCACGCCGATGCCGGTGAACAGCCAGCGCTGCCAGCCTCCGGCCGAAGCCAGGAAGGAGAACGCCGCCCCGGTGTTGTGCGCGCGCACGATATTGAAGAAGCTGGTGACGTGCGTGGCGTCGCCGAGCTGGTAGTAGCCCAGGATCAGTGTCTTGGTGAACTGGTCCAGGAGCAGGATGAGCAGCGCCCAGCCCAGCCAGGGCCAGACGCTGGCGCGTGCGCCCGCTGCGGTGGTGCGCGCCATGCTCAGGCGCAGGTCCGGCTCTCGCCGGGGCCTTCCAGGTTGCTCACGCAGCGGCCGCACAGCGTCGGGTGCGCGGCGCTCTGGCCCACGTCGGCGCTGTAGTGCCAGCAGCGTTCGCATTTGGTATCGGAACTGGCTAAAACGCTGATCTGTAAAGCGTCACCAGCTACCAATTCAATAGCGGACACAATGCACACGAACTTCAGGTCCGCGCCCAGGCTGGCGAGCAGGGCGTGGTCTTCCGGCGGCGCCGTGAGGCGCACCGTGGCCTGCAGCGAGGAGCCCACGGTGCCGGCCGCGCGCACGTTCTCGATCTCCTTGTTCACGGCGTCGCGCAGCGCGCGGATGCGCTCCCACTTGGCCAGCAGGCCTTCGTCGCCCTGGGGCAGGGTCTGGAAGGTTTCGAGGAAGATGGACGCCGAGTGGCCGAACACCTTCCAGGCCTCCTCGGCGGTGAAGGAGAGGAAGGGCGCCATCCAGCGCAGCATGGCGTGCGTGATCTGGTACAGCGCGGTCTGCGCGCTGCGCCGCGCCAGGCTCTTGGGGGCCGTGGTGTAGAGGCGGTCCTTGAGCACGTCCAGGTAAAAGCCGCCCAGGTCCTCGGAGCAATAGAGCTGCAGCTTGGCCACCACGGGGTGGAATTCATACACCTGGTAATGCGCCAGGATGTCCTGCTGCAGCTGCGCCGCACGCGCCAGCGCCCAGCGGTCGATCTCCAGCATGTCGGTGAAGGGCACGGCGTCCTGCGCGGCGTCGAAGTCGCTCACGTTGGCCAGCAGAAAGCGCAGGGTGTTGCGGATGCGGCGGTAGGCGTCGACCACGCGCGCGAGGATCTTGTCGTCGATGGCCAGGTCGCCCGAGTAGTCGGTGGCGGCGCACCACAGGCGGATGATCTCGGCGCCGAGCTTGTTGCTCACCTCCTGCGGCGAGACGGTGTTGCCCAGCGACTTGCTCATCTTCTTGCCCTGGCCGTCCACCGTGAAGCCGTGCGTGAGCAGGCCGCGGTAGGGTGCGCGGCCGAAGATGGCGCTGGCCAGCAGCAGCGAGCTGTGGAACCAGCCGCGGTGCTGGTCATGGCCTTCGAGGTAGAGGTCGGCCTCGGGGCCCTCGTCGTGGTGCATGCCCGCGTGCGTGCCGCGCAGCACATGCCAGAAGGTGGAGCCGGAGTCGAACCAGACCTCCAGGATGTCGGTGCTCTTGGTGTAGACCTGGGCGTCCTGCGCGCCCAGGATGTCCTCGGTGCGCACGCGGCTCCAGGCCTCGACGCCGCCCTGCTCGACGATGTCTGCCGCCTGGTCGATGATCTCCATGGTGCGCGGGTGCAGCTCGCCCGAATCCTGGTGCAGGAAGAAGGGCAGCGGTACGCCCCAGGAGCGCTGGCGCGAGATGCACCAGTCGGGCCGGCCGGCGATCATGTCGCGCAGGCGCGCCTTGCCGTTCTCGGGGTAGAAATGCGTGTGCTCGATGGCCTGCAGCGCGATCTGGCGCAGCGTCTGGGCGGGCTTTTGCGCCGGGTCGGTGAACACGCCTTCGCCCTCGTCCATGCGCACGAACCACTGCGCCGCGGCGCGGTAGATCACGGGCGACTTGTGGCGCCAGCAGTGCGGGTAGCTGTGCGTGATGGTGGTGGTGCCCATCAGGCGCCCGGCGGCCTGCAGCGCCTCGATGATGATGGGGCAGGCCTTCCAGATGTTCATGCCGCCGAACAGGGCCAGCGATTCGTCGTAGCGGCCGTTGCCCAGCACGGGGTTGAGGATGTCGTCGTACTCCAGGCCGTGCGCCACGCAGGAGTTGAAGTCTTCCACGCCGTAGGCAGGCGAGGAGTGCACGATACCCGTGCCGTCGCTGGCCGTGGCGTAGTCGGCCAGGTACACGGGCGAGAGGCGCTTGTAGCCCTCGTGCACGTCGTGCAACGGGTGCTCGAACTCGATGCCCGCGAGCTTCTCGCCCTGGGTGTAGGCGACGATGCCAAATTTTCCATCTTGGTCAAGCTCGTATCTTGAGAGGCACGATGCGACCAGCGATGACGCAAGAATTAGAAGACCACGTTCGGTATCAACCAGCGAGTATTCAAGTTCAGGATTCAGATTCAGGGCCTGGTTTGCCGGGATGGTCCAAGCTGTAGTAGTCCAGATGACGATAAAAATGTCTTTGGCTTGATATTTTGATGAGTCCTTAACTCCAAAAGCGTCAAATACTTGCTGACGGTCGTGCGCCTTGAAGGCAACGTCCAGCGTCTGGCTCTTCTTGTCCTGGTATTCGATCTCGAACTCGGCCAGCGAGGAGCCGCAGTCAAAGCACCAGTACACGGGCTTGAGGCCGCGGTAGACGAAGCCACGCTCCATGACTTTCTTGAGCGCGCGCAATTGCCCCGCCTCGCTGGCGAAGTTCATGGTCTTGTAGGGGTTGTCCCACTCCCCGAGCACGCCCAGGCGCTTGAAGTCCGCCATCTGCTGGGCGATCTGCTCGGTGGCGAAGGCGCGGCCGCGCGCTTGCATCTCGTCGCGCGGCAGGTTGCGGCCGTGCAGCTTTTCGATGGCGTTCTCGATCGGCAGTCCGTGGCAGTCCCAGCCCGGGGTGTAGAGCGCGTCGAAGCCCTCGAGCTGGCGCGCCTTGGTGATCATGTCCTTGAGGACCTTGTTCACTGCGTGGCCGATGTGGATCTGCCCGTTGGCGTAGGGCGGGCCGTCGTGCAGGATGAACTTCGGCGCGCCGCGGCGCGCGGCGCGCAGCTTCTTGTAGACGCCCTTCTCGTCCCATTCCCGGGCCCATTGCGGCTCGCGCTTGGGCAGGTCGCCGCGCATGGGGAACGGCGTGTCGGGCATGTTGAGCGTGGCGCGGTAGCCGCTCGCGGGGGCGTTCTTGGCGTTCGTCGGTTCGGACATGGTGAAACCTTCCAATCGGGGGTTGCGGGCGCCGGGCCGGCAACACGGATGCAGAGAGGGCAGGGCGGAGCCTGCCGGACGGGGCGAAGGCGACCCCGTCAAATTCGGTCGCGCGTGGTCTGGCGGCGGGTTTCGGCGTGGGCGGCGAACCAGGCGCGCGCATCCGCACAGTCCCGGGCGATGCCTTGGGTGAGGGCGTCCAGGCTGTCGTACTTCAACTCGTCGTGCAGTTTGTGCAGCAGTTCCACGCGGATGATTTTACCGTAGCCCCCCTCGGGCCCCAGATGCCGCGGCCACTCCAGGCAATGCGTCTCCAGCAGCACGCGGCCGCCGTTGACGTCGCGCGCGTCCAGCGAGGGGCGCACCCCCAGGTTGGCCACGCCGGGCAGGGGCGTCTCGTGCAGGCCGTGCACCCACACGGCGAAGATGCCGCTGGCGGCGGGCTTCCAGTGCGCAAAGCGCAGGTTCAGGGTGCGAAAGCCGTCGCCCGCGCCCTGGCGGGCCTCGCCCAGGCTGCGTCCCAGCCGGCGCCCGCGCACCACATGGCCGCTGATGGCGTAGGGGCGGCCCAGCAACTGCTCGGCGTCCTGCAGGCGGCCGGCGGCCAGCGCGGCGCGCACCTCGGAGCTGGAGACGCGCAGGCCGTGCACCTCGTAGCTGTTCATGCGCGCCACGTCGAAGCCCTGGGCCTGCCCTGCGGCGTCAAGCAGCCCATAGTCGCCCGCGCGCTGCGCGCCGAAGCGGAAGTCGTCGCCCACCAGCACGTAGCGCGCGCCCAGGCCGCGCACCAGCACCTCGTCGATGAAGGCCTGCGGCGACTGCGCGGCCAGGCGCGCATCGAAAGGCAGCACCACGGCCTGCTGCACGCCGCAGCGCGCCAGCTCGGCGAGCTTGTCGCGCAGCGTGCCGATGCGCGCCGGGGCGAGTTCGGGCTTGTTCAGCGCCTGGGCGAAGTAGTCGCGCGGGTGCGGCTCGAAGGTGAGCGCGCAGCTGGGCACGCCGCGCTGCGCCGCCTCGCTGTTGAGCAGGGCGATCATCGCCTGGTGCCCGCGGTGCACGCCGTCGAAGTTGCCGATGGTGAGGGCGCACGCGGGGGCGATGTCCGGGTGGCGGAATCCGCGGAAGATCTTCATGGGGCGGTATCTTTTTTGTAGCGCCTGGCGCGCGGCCCTGCAGCGCAGGACATCGATGGGACAGGAAATGAGCGTATATTGTGACGCAGCCGCGCCGGCCCCCGGTCCGGGCAGGCGCGGCGCCAGGCATTTGCATCGATTCCTTGCCCGTGGCTTGTACGAGGAGGCGTGTCGTGAAGGTCTTGAAGCTCTCCGCCCAGGGCTTGCCCCAGGCGTGGATTTCGCTGGAGCAGGCGGTGCTGCACTACGCCGCCGGCGAGGTGCGCTGGGAGTCCGGGGGCGAGATCGCCGTGTTCCACGGCGGGCACAACGCCCTCACGGGGCGGCAGTCGGTGATCGCGGTCAACAGCATCATCGGCACCCGCGGTGTGCCGGTCATCAACCCCTTCGAGCTGCAGCCCGGCCTCACCAACGGCAAGCTCTTCGTGCGCGACCGCCAGGTCTGCGCCTACTGCGGCGGGCATTTTCCCGAGGAGCTGCTCACGCGCGAGCACATCGTCCCCTGCGCCAAGGGGGGGCGGGACCACTGGATGAACGTGGTCACGGCCTGCCGCCCGTGCAACCACCGCAAGGGCCCGCGCACGCCCGAGCAGGCGCACATGCCCCTGCTGTACGCGCCCTATGTGCCCAGCCTGTGGGAGGACTTCATCCTGCGCAACCGGCGCATCCTGGCCGACCAGATGCAATTCCTGATGGCGCATGTGCCCAAGTCTTCGCGTCTGTTGCATTGATGGTGAGACGCCCCCAGGGCGCGCGCATCCATGAAAAAACGCGGCCGGGGGCCGCGTTGGTGGGGGCATGGCGCGCCGTCAGGCAAACACGCCGGCCGTCTCCTGCATGCGTGCCGATACCTCGCCCAGGTGGTGCAGGGTGTCGCCCCAGGTCATTTCGAGCTGGGTGAGCGTCTTGAAGTAGTGGCTGACGATGTACTCGTCGGTCACGCCGATGCCGCCGTGCATCTGCACGCACTGCTGGCCCACGAAGCGTATGGACTGGCCCAGTTGCACCTTGGCCTGGGCCAGGGCGCGGCGGCGCTCGGCCGCGGGGGCGCCGAGCTTGAGGCTGGCGTAGTAGCTCATGGAGCGCGCCAGTTCAAGCTGCATCTTCACGTCGGCCGCGCGGTGGCGCAGGGCCTGGAAGCTGGCGATGGGCACGCCGAACTGCTTGCGCTGGTTCAGGTAGTCGAAGGTGACGGTGGCGGTCTGGTCCATCACGCCCACGGCGTAGGCGCAGGCACAGGCGATGCCGGTGTCCACAGCCAGCTCCAGCGCGGCCAGGCCGTCGGTGGTGAGCAGGGTGGCGGGGGCCTGGTCCAGCACCAGCTCGGCGGCGCGGCTGCCGTCCTGCGTGCCGTAGCCGCGCGCGGCCACGCCGCTGGCGGCGCGCTCGACGAGGAACAGGGCGATGCGCCCGTCCCAGTGCGCGGGCACGATGAAGGCGTCGGCCTGGTCACCGGCGGGAACTATGCTTTTGCTAGCTGTCAGCGCATATCCTGCGGGCGTTTGCACCGCTTTTGCTTCGCAAACGTCGAGGCGGTAGCGCGCCTTGCGCTCCTGGTGGGCGAGCACCACCAGGGCCTCGCCGCTGGCCATGCGCGGCAGCCAGGCGGCCTGCACGGCTGCGGGGGCATGCTGCGCCAGCACGCGGGTGGCCACGTAGGTCTGCGCCAGCGGCTCGAGCACGATGCCGCGGCCCAGCTCCTCCATGGCGACCATGGCGTCCACCGCGCCCTGGCCCAGGCCGTCGTGCTGCTCGGGCACCGTGAGGGCGGTCAGGCCCAGTTCGGCCAGCTCGCCGTAGGCTGCGCGGTCAAAGCCGCCCGCGGCGACGATGGCGCGCCGGCGCTCGAAGCTGTAGCCCTTGCCCACCCACTTGCGCACGGCATCGCGCAGGGACTGCTGGTCGTCGGAAAAATCGAAATCCATGTTCTTACTCCTGATGCTGCCCTGCTGGGGCTCCTGTCGCGAAATCAGCCCAAGACGGTTTGAGCGACGATGTTGCGCTGCACTTCGTTGGAGCCGCCATAGATGGTGGTCTTGCGCAGGTTGAAGTAGGTCGATGCCAGGGGCGCGTTGGCCACCACGCCGCCGGGGAAGTCGCCTTGCCAGCCCGCCTCCATGGCCTCTTCGATGAAGGGCAGGGCAAACGGCCCGGCAGCCAGCATCATCAGCTCGGAGTAGCGCTGCTGGATCTCGCTGCCCTTGATCTTGAGCAGGCCGGCGATGTCCAGCGGGTTCTTGCCGCTCTTTTCCATGGAGAGCACGCGCAGCACCAGCATCTCCAGGGCCACGATGTCGACTTCGAGCAGGGCGATCTGGTCGCGAAAGCGCGTGTCGTCCCACAGACCTTCGGTCTTGGCGATGCGCTTCAAGCGCTCGAGCTCGCGCTTGCTGCGGTTGACGTCGGCGATGTTGGTGCGCTCGTGCGAGAGCAGGTGCTTGGCGTAGGTCCAGCCCTTGTTCTCCTCGCCGACCAGGTTTTCCACCGGCACTTCGACGTTGTCGAAGAACACCTCGTTGACTTCGCACTCGCCGTCGAGCAGCTTGATGGGGCGCACCGTCACGCCCGGGCTCTTCATGTCGATCAGCAGGAAGGAGATACCCGTCTGCGGCTTGCCCTCGTTGCTGGTGCGCACCAGGTTGAACATCCACTCGCCATACTGGCCCAGCGTGGTCCAGGTCTTCTGGCCGTTGACGATGTACTTGTCGCCCACGCGCTCGGCGCGCGTCTTGACGCTGGCCAGGTCGGAGCCCGAGCCGGGCTCGCTGTAGCCCTGGCTCCACCAGACCTCGCCGCTGGCGATGCCGGGCAGGAAGCGCTGCTGCTGCTCGGGCGTGCCATAGGCCATGATGACCGGGGCCACCATCACCGGCCCGAAGGGCACGATGCGCGGGGCGCCGGCCAGCGCGCATTCTTCTTCAAACAGGTGCTTTTGCACGGCGGTCCAGCCCGGGCCGCCGAACTGCTGGGGCCAGCCAAAGGCCAGCCAGCCCTTTTTGCCGAGTATCTTGGCCCAGCCCTGCATGTCCTCGCGCGTCAGGCGCAGGGCGTTGTGGACTTTGTGGGCGATGTGCGCGGGCAGGTGGGCGCGCACCCAGGCGCGTACCTCTTCGCGGAACGCCTGCTCTTCGGGGGTGAATGCGAGATCCATGCGGTTGTCTCCAGTGAAGCGGTATTTGTAGCACGACCGTTCGTTTTAGTCCTGTCCGGGTGGTGACAACGGCGCTTCGGCCTGCGGCGGCACGCCCAACTCGGCGCACAGGCGGCGCACCGTGGCCTGCAGGGCGGCGACGTCGGCCTCCAGGGCCTCCACACGCGCCTGCAGTGCCGCGCCGGCCGGTGCGGCGCCGGGGCTGGATGCGGCTGCGGCGGCCGACAGGGCCTGCATGTCCACGGGGCCGCACAGCAGATGGGCCCAGCGCGGCTCGCGGGTGCCCGGGGCGCGCGGCAGCAGCACCACCAGGGGGCCGCCCTTGTCCGCGCTGCGCTCGCGCAGCTCGTCCAGAAAGGCCTCGACCGAGGAGATGTCGGCAAAGCGGTGCCAGCGCTCGGCGTTGATGCGCAGCTCGCCCGCCGTCTGCGGGCCGCGCAGCATGAGCAGGCCCAGCAGCGCCGCCGACTGCTCGGGCACGCCCACCACGCGCTGGAAGTTGTGCTCGTAGCGCGTGGCCCGCCCGCCGCTGCTCTCGCACACCAGCGAGCGCAGGCGCAGGCTGTCGAGCGCCTCCTGCGCCTGCGCGTCGCTGACCTGCATGACGGGCTCGCGCGCGGTCTTCTGGTTGCAGCCGGTGGTCACGGCGTTGAGCGTGAGGGGGTAGCTGTCGGGCACGGTGCGCTCTTTTTCCATCAGCGTGGCCAGCACGCGGGCCTCCAGGGCGCTCAAGGGGTGGGATGCGGGGTCAAAAGGCATGGCAGGGATAATCGCGGCAAATGAAGAACATCGTGATTTTGATCTCTGGCGGCGGCTCCAACATGGCGGCCATCGTGCGCGCGGCCGAGCAGCAGCACTGGGGCCAGCGCCTGGGCGCGCGCGTGGCGGCCGTGGTGAGCAACAAGGCCGACGCCAAGGGGCTGGTGTTCGCGCGCGAGCACGGCGTCGCCACCGAGGTGCTGGAGCACCAGGGCTTTGCCAGCCGCGAGGCCTTCGACACCGCGCTGCAGCAGGTCATAGACCGGTACGACCCCGCCGTCGTCGTGCTGGCCGGCTTCATGCGCATCCTCTCGCCGGGCTTCGTGGCGCATTACGCGGGGCGGCTGCTCAACATTCATCCTTCGCTGCTGCCCGCCTTCACCGGGCTGCACACGCACCAGCGCGCCCTGGACGCGGGCTGCAAGTTCGCCGGCTGCACGGTGCACCAGGTCACGGCCGAGCTGGACGTGGGCCCCATCGTCGAGCAGGCCGTGGTTCCCGTGCTGCCGGGCGACACGGCCGCCACCCTGGCGGCCCGGGTGCTCACGCAGGAGCATGTGATCTACCCGCGCGCCGTGGCCAATTTGCTATCAACCATGTAGCTTGCAGCGCTGGCTGGACGGGCGCTCAAGCCATTTTTCGTCCTCTCCATACTGCCGCGGACGGCGCGCGCGGCCGCCAGGGGGTGGGGGCCGGTTAGCATGGATGCCCGGCAAGCGTCTTGGAGGGCAGGAGCGTGGATCAGGCCGATTTCGTCCATCTGGTGCGCATGAGCGAGATTGCCAGCGCCGAAAACAGCCGCGCCTACCGCTGGCGCGTGGCGGCCTTTGCAGCCCTGGGCTACGCCTGGGTGCTGGGCGGCCTGCTGCTGGCCCTGGGCATGCTCGCCTGGGCCTTGCCGCCCTTGCTGCAGGGGCGCTTCAGGTTCGGGCTGGTGCTGGCGCTCATCGGCGGCCTGGCGCTGCTGTGGACCAGCCTGCAGGCGCTGTGGCTGCGCAGCGCCCCGCCCGAGGGCGTGGAGATCACGGCGCTGGACGCGCCCGCCCTGTTCGAGGCGCTCGAGCGCATCCGCCGCAAGATCCAGGGCCCGCACATCCACCATGTCTACCTGGACGGCGCGTTCAACGCCTGCATCCGCCAGCAGCCGCGCTACGGCCTGCTGGGCGGCGCGGTCAACCACCTCACCATCGGCCTGCCGCTGTTCATGGCGCTGGACCGCCCGCGCCTGCTGGCCGTGCTGGGCCACGAATACGGCCATTTGCGCGGCGGCCATGGGCGCTTTGCCGCCTGGATCTACCGCACCCGCATAGCCTGGCTGCGCATGCACCAGGGCCTGCGCGAGGACGGCGGCATCGTGGCGGCGGCGTCCAACGCCTTCATGCGCTGGTATTTGCCGCGCTTTGCCGCACGCAGCTTCGCACTGGCGCGCCAGGACGAGTACGAGGCGGACCGCATCGCCGGGCGCCTGGTGGGCCGCGAGGTGGTGGCTGCGGCCTGGGTGGAAATCGAGGTGCGCAGCGCCTGGATGGAGCGCCATTTCTGGGCGCGCCACTGGAGCAAGGCGGCCGCGCAGCCCCTGCCCGTGGGGCCGTACCGCTCGCTGCGCAGGCGCCTGGCGCGCATGCCCGAGCAGGCCTTCGCCAACGACGCGCTGCGCCAGGCCCTCAAGCGTCTGGGCAGCGTGGACGACACCCACCCCGGCCTGCGCGAGCGCATCGAGGCGCTGGAGGTGGCGCCCCTTCTGCCGGATTGGTCGCAAGGCAGCGCGCTGGAGTTGCTGGGCAGCGATGCCAAGCGCTGGATCGCGCATTTCGACAAGCAGTGGTGCCGCGACCACGCCAGCGAATGGAAGCGGCACCACGCCTGGCTGGCGCAGGTGCGCGAGCGCGTGCACCAGCTCTGCGCGGCCCAGGCGCACAGCAGCGCCGACGCGCTGGTGGAGCAGGCGCGCCTGTCGCTCCAGCTCGATCCGCGTGCCGACGTGCGCCCCCTGTACGAGCAGGCCCTGCAGCGCAGCCCCGGGCATGCCGGTGCCTTGCGCGGTCTGGAGCCCTGCCTGCCCGACGCAGACCGCCAGGGCAAGCTCCAGTACCTGGACCAGCTCTGGGACGGCGACGGCGACAGCCGCTGGTGGGCGGCGCGCACCGCACTGGCCGAGCTGGAGACCGCACGCCCCGGCATGGAACACGACGCTGGCGCCTACAAGCAGTGGCGCAAGCGCCTGGAGCGTGCCCAGGAGGCCGAGGAGCGCGCGGGCGAGGAACTGGCGGCCACGGCCTTCTTCACGCGCGCCGTGCGCCACGATCTGAGCGCCTTCGAGCAGGCTGAGCTGCAGGTCCAGCTCGCGCGCCACCGGCCGGTGGCGCGCGCCTGGCTGGTGCGCAAGCACCTGCGCGAGTTCCCGCGGCGGCGCGCCTACCTGTTGTTCCTGGACCTGCCTGGGCTGGAGGCCGCCGACAGCCTGGCGCTGTGCCACCGGCTCGAATACGGCCTCGCGCTGCCCGGGCCCCTGCTGGTGCTCGATGCCGCCCAGGCCAGCACGCCCGAGGAGCTGCAGCGCCACGCCGCGGACCCCGTGTTCGTGCGCTGAGCGGCAGGGGTGGGACAATCCCGCCCATGCATCCCACCGCCCTCCTGCAAGCCTGCGCCGAACTGGTGCGCCTCACCCTCACCCTGGAGCACCCGGCCGACGCCGTGGTCTCGCGCTTTTTCCGCGACCACCGCCACCTTGGCCCGCGCGAGCGTGCCGCCCTGGCCGAGACGGCCTACGCCGTGCTGCGCAAGAAGCTGCTGTTCGACCACCTGGCCCCCTCGGGCAGCGGCCCGCGTGAGCGGCGCCTGGCCATCCTGGGCTTTGCCCAGTGGCAGGACGAAGAGGCGCGCCGCAGCCACCCGCAGGCGGCGCACGGCCCGCGCGACTTCCTCAAGGCGGCGCTGAACGAGCGTGAAAAGCAGTGGCTCGACCAGTGCGACGCCATTGCCGAGGACGACCTGCTCGAGCGCCACCGCCACAACCTGCCCGAGTGGCTGGCCGAGCCGCTCAAGGCGCAACTGGGCACGGAGTTCTGGCCCCTGGTGCAGGCCTTGTCCACCAGCGCGCCGCTGGACCTGCGGGTCAATATCCTGAAGGAAAAACGCGAGCTGGTGCAGAAGGAGCTTGCGCAAGCAGCTATCAAAACAGAAGCAACACCGTACTCGCCCTGGGGCCTGCGCGTGCAGGGCAAGCCCGCGCTCGCCAAGCTGCCCGCCTTCGTGCGCGGCGCCATCGAGGTGCAGGACGAAGGCTCCCAGTTGCTGGCCCTGCTGCTGGACGCCAAGCGCGGCGAAATGGTGGTGGACTTCTGCGCGGGTGCCGGCGGCAAGACCCTAGCCATCGGCGCGACCATGCGCAGCACCGGGCGGCTGTACGCCTTCGACGTGTCCGCCCACCGGCTCGACGCCCTCAAGCCGCGGCTGGCGCGCAGCGGGCTGTCCAATGTGCACCCTGCGGCCATTGCGCACGAGCGCGACGAGCGCGTCAAGCGCCTGGCGGGCAAGATCGACCGCGTGCTGGTCGATGCCCCCTGCTCCGGCCTGGGCACGCTGCGCCGCAACCCCGACCTCAAGTGGCGCCAGTCGCCCCAGGCGCTCGCGGAGCTGGTGGCCAAGCAGACGGCCATCCTGGAGAGCGCGGCGCGCCTGCCCAAACCGGGCGGGCGCCTGGTGTACGCCACCTGCAGCCTGTTGCCGCAGGAGAACGAGGCGATTGCCGAGGCCTTCACCCAGGCGCACGGCGACTACGAACTGCTGGAGGCGGGCGCGCTGCTCACCCAGCTCAAGGTGCCGCAGGCCGCCAGCCTGTGCGCCGGCGGCGAGGACGGCCAGCGCTACCTGCGCCTGTGGCCGCACCGCCATCAGACCGACGGCTTCTTCGCCGCCGTCTGGCAGCGCCGGTGACGCGGGTTTTGCGTTCCCGCCACACGGCGGGTCAACATCAGGTTACATCTCTCCCCGTCCCTGGGGAGAATGCACTATCATTTTCAACAACATCTTGTAAATGATTGATCTGAAAAGAATTTGCCTTGTCTTCCCTCTACCTTGAACACTTCCGGCTGGGTGAGGCTCCGTTCGGCATCACGCCGAACGGCAAATTCTTTTTCGAGGGGCAGGCGCGCGGCGCCATCCTGGATGCGCTGCACCATGCCGTGCTCGACGAGGATGGCATCGTCGTGGTCGTGGGCGAGGTGGGCAGCGGCAAGACCATGCTGTGCCGCATGCTGGCCGAGCGCCTGCCGCGCGCTCAGGTCGATCTGGTCTATCTGGCCAACCCCTCGTTCGGCCCGCGCGAGATCCTGCTGTCGCTGATCGCCGACTGGGGCCTGCAGCCCCCGGCCGAAGGCCAGCCCCTGGTGCTGACCATCCAGCAGGCGCTGCTGCAGCGCCACGCCCAGGGGCGGCGCGCCGTGGTGCTCATCGACGAGGCCCAGGCCATGCCGCCCGAATCGCTGGAGGAGATCAAGCTCCTGTCCAACCTGGAGACGGCCCAGCACAAGCTGCTGCAGATCGTGCTGTTTGGCCAGCCCGAGCTGGACGCGCTGCTGGCCCTGCCCAAGCTGCGCCAGGTGCGCGACCGGGTGGTGCACCGCTTTGAACTGCAGCCCCTCAACGGTCCCGAAGCGGCGGCCTATATCGAGCACCGCCTGCGCCGCGCGGGCTGGCAGGGCGGAGCCCTGTTCGAGCCGCGCGCCCTGCACGCGCTCACCGAGGCTTCGGGCGGGCGCATCCGCGCCATCCACCTGCTGGCCGACAAGGCCCTGCTGGCGGCATTCGCCCAGGGGGCGCGCCAGGTGGGGCGTGCGCATGTGCGCATGGCGGTGGCCGAGGTCCAGGGCGGCGGCGCAGCCCTGCGCAAGGCGCCTGCGCCCGCCGCACGCTGGCGCCGCCCCGTGCAGTGGCTGGCCTTGGCCGCGGTGGCGGGCCTGGGTGCCGGGGTGGCCGTGGGTTACGGCCTGGGCCAGCGCAGCGCCCCGGCGGCCATGGCTGCGGCGCCGCAGGCGCTCGATGGCGCGCCGGCGCCGGTGCCCGGACCGGGCGCGGAGCCTGCGGCCTCTGCCCCCCATGGCGCTGCCGAGGCGGCCCTGCCGGCCGCGGCCCCGGCGCCGCCCCCCGAGGAGACTGAGGCCGAACGCCCGGTGGCCGCCGCCCCCCCCATGCCCCCGCAGGACGCCACGGGGCAGCGCTACGCTGCATTGCCGGCGGCGCTGCGCGAGGCCGTCCTGCGCACCCGCGCGGTCTTTGACGATCCGGCGCAGGAGTTCTGGGTGCTGCAGATCGGCCTGGCCGACAGCGCCGCCGGGGCCTTGCGCCTGCTGGAGCAGGCGCGCCAGCCCGGTACCGAGGTGTGGGTCCAGGACCGCATCTACCCCGGCTCCAGGGCTCCGGCGGCGCCGGTGTGGGCCGTGTACGTGGGGCGCCATGCCAGCCGGGCGCAGGCCGTGCAGAACCTGCAAGAATGGCCCGCCAGCCGGAAGACCCATAAACCCCTGCCGCGCTCCCTGGGTCGCCTGCGCGCAGAAACCTATCCCGAACGGGCGCCGTCATGAAGTCTGGAACCCCGCCTTGCTCCCTGAAATCTGCCTGCGGCCTGCGGCCGCTGGCGCTGCTGCTGGCCCTGGGCCTGACGGCCTGTGCCAGCAACGCGCCTGCGCCGGGGGGCGGTCACCTGCGGCCCGCAGCGGCAGCACCCGGCCAGCCCCCGGCGCTGGTCGATGCGCCCTTGCTGCCGCCTCCGCCCAGCGCCTCGCGGGCCAAGGCCGATGTGTTTTCCGTGAGCGTGCACAACGTGGACATCCGCAGCCTGCTGTTCGCCATCGCACGGGATGCTCGGTTGAATCTGGACGTGCATCCGGATCTGGCCGGCACGGTGAGCATGAATGCCATCGACCAGACGCTGACCGAGATCCTGGACCGTGCGGCGCTGCAGGTGAACATGCGCTATGAGATGGAGGGGCGCAATCTGTTCGTCATGCCCGATGCGCCCGTGCTGCGGCACTACCGGGTCGATTACCTCAACGTGGCGCGCGAGGCGCGCAGCGAAATCGGTGCCAGCACCAGCATCGCACGCGGCGCCAGCGCAGGCGGCTCGGGGGCAGGCAACAGTTCGAGCAGCGCGCTCACCAACAATTCCAACAACCGTTTCTGGGAGACGCTGACCCAGAACATCCGCGACCTGCTGCGCGAGACGGACAAGATCATCCCCGAGGGCGCGGCTGCCGCGCCGGCCGCGGTGGCGCCACCGGCCGCGGGCCCTGCGGCGGCGGCTTCGGCGCCGGTGGCTGGCGCGGCAGCCGCGCCGGCCCTGCCTGCAGCGGCGCCAGCGCGGTTTCGCGAGTCCGCCTCGGTCATCGCCAACCCGGAAACGGGCGTGATTTCCGTGCGCGCCACCTACCGCCAGCACATGCGCGTGCGCGAGTTCATCGACCGCGTGATGAAAAGCGCCGGCCGCCAGGTGATGATCGAGGCCACCATCGTCGAGGTCAACCTGTCCGACGAGTACCAGCAGGGCATCAACTGGTCCCTGGTGCGCAACGGCCTGCCCTTGCTGCAGGTGGGGCCCGCGGGCACGGTCCTGCCCTCGGGCGTGCCGGTCAGCGGTGTCATTCCCAGCATGGCGAACTTCACGCCTTCGTACACCCGCATGGGCGGCAACAACACCATGCAGTTGTTCGTGGCGCTGCGCCTGCTGGAGTCCTTTGGCAATACCAAGGTGCTGTCCAGCCCCAAGATCAGCGCGCTCAACAACCAGGCGGCGCTGCTCAAGGTCACCGAGGACCTGGTGTATTTCACGCTGTCGGCCAACTACACGCCGGGCTCGGCCGGTTCGGCGCCCACGTTCACGCTCACGTCCACGCCCAACACGGTGTCGGTGGGGCTGGTCATGAGTGTCATGCCGCAGGTGGGCGAGGGCGATGAGGTCACCCTGATCCTGCGGCCCACGCTTTCGCGGGTGGTCAGCTACGTCGATGATCCGGCCGTGCCCATCTACCTGGCCCAGGCGCGCAACGACGGCATCAACATCTCGGAAATCAGCAGCCGCATCCCGCAGATCCAGACGCGTGAGATGGAGTCGGTCATCAAGGTGCGCTCGGGGGACACGGCCGTGCTGGGCGGCCTGATGCGCGACGATGTGGCGGGCAGCACCGACCAGACGCCCGGTATCGGCAGCGTGCCGGTGCTGGGTGAACTGTTCAAGTACAAGAAAAAAGCCAGCAGCAAGAGCGAGCTGGTCATCTTTTTGCGGCCCACGGTGGTTTCCAGCGCCAGCCTCACCGGGGACTACCAGGCCTTTGAGCCCCACCTGAGTGAAGCCCTGCGCCCCATGCCCGAGCGCATGAAGCCCGCGCCTGCGCCAGAATCCGCCGCCGGAGGCCGCCCATGAGCCTGCTGCTTGAAGCCCTGCAGCGCAGCCAGAACAAGCCGCTGGCGCTGGAGCCCGCTGCGTCGCCCGCAGCGGCGCCCGCAGCGGCGCCCGCAGCGGCGCCCGCAGCGCTCGCCCCGGAGCCGGCCGCAGCCGGCGGGCCGGAGCTGACGCTGGCCCCGGTGCCGCAGCCTGCTGCGCCAGAGGCAGCGCCCATGTCGCCGCCCGCGCCGCCACCCGCGGCGTCCACGCCCGAGGCACCGCAGGCGCCCGCTGCCCCTACACCCCCCCCGGCGCCTGTCCGCCAGCCCGCCGCCCCTGCCTCCGGCACTGGCGCGCCAGCGGCCCCGGGCATGGCCCCCATGGCGGCGCGCGCGGCCGCCCAGGCCATGGTGGGCACTGCTGCGCAGCCGCCGCAGCGCGACGGAGCGCGGGTGCGCCGCATGGTGTGGGGCCTGCTCGTCGGCATGGCGCTGGCGGTGCTGTCCTGGCTGGGTTGGCAATACTGGCTGGCGCAGCAACGCCCTGGCCTTGCCCCGGTGGGCATGGCGCCGCCACCCGTGGCCGGGTCTGCTGCTGCGCAGGGGGAGGTGGAGCCGCCACTGGAGGCGGCCTCGCAGGCCACGGACGGAGCCGCCGTGACACCGGGCACCGCCGAACTCGCGGCCTCGGTGCCGGCGGTGGCGGCCGTTGCCGCAGCATCCCTTCCGCCGCCGGCCCCGCTGGCCATGCCGGCCAGGCAGCCCGCTGTCCCCGCCGCCCCCGCGAGGCAGGGCGTTGCGCCACGGGCGGATCGCCCGGACGCTGTGCCCCAGCCACCGGCCGCCAGTCCATCGCCCCCCCAGGAGGCGCCCGGCCCGCAGTCGGGCCCAGCACCCACGCCGGAACCCCGGCGCCGCCCTGCCTTGATGGCTGCTGCGGCGGCGGCGGCCCCGGCAAGCCCCGCCGCCAGCGCGGCAGCGGCCACACTGGTGCGCTCGCAGGCCCAGGCGCAGTTGCAGGCCGCCTGGGCGGCGCTGCGCCAGGGGGAGGCCGCACGTGCCCAGGCGCTGTACCAGCAGGTGCTGGCCGAGCGGCCGGACGACCCCGATGCGGCCCTGGGCCTGGCCGTGGCCCTGCACCGCCAGCGCCAACTCGAACCTGCCTGGGCGGCTTACCAGCGCAGCCTGCAGCTCTGGCCCGACAACGACACCGCGCGCACCGGCATGCTGGCCATCCTCTCCGAATCCGATCCGGCCACGGCGGAAAGCCGACTGCAGGAATGGGTGCAGGCCCGCCCGCGCGATGCGGCTGCGCAGGCGGCGCTGGGCAATCTGCTGGGCCGCCAGGGACGCTGGCCCGAAGCGCTGGGGCCGCTGACGCTGGCGCAGTCGCTCGCCCCCGGCCACGTCGCCTACGCCTACAACCTGGCCGTGGCGCTGGACCAGGCGCGGCGTTACGAAGAGGCCCTGCGCATGTACCGCCTGGCGCTGCAATGGGGTGCGGCGGGCGTGCCGGTGCGCTCTGTGGAGCGGCGCATCGACGAATTGCAGGAGCTGTGGACGCAATGAGCGACACCCCGACCGCCGCTGCACCATCCGCCCCGCCCGCAGGCCAGGCGCCCATGCGTCTGGGCGACCGGCTCCAGCACATGGGGCTGGTATCGGCCGACCAGATCCAGATCGCCCTGCTGGAGCAGCGCAAGACCGGCAAGCAGCTCGGCGACGCGCTGATCGCTCTGGGTTTCGTGACCGAAGAGGCCATGCGCGAGGCCCTGGGCCAGACGCTGGGCCAGCAGACCATCCAGTTGCAGACGGTGCTGGCCGACCCGGAGGCGCTCGCGCGCCTGCCCAAGGCCATGGCGCTGCGCTTCCAGGTGTTCCCGGTGTCGTTCCAGGCCGAGACGCAAAAGCTCGTGCTCGCCAGCCCCAAGCCCAACGACATCATCGCGGGCGACCAGATCCGCGCGCACGTGGGGCTGGGGGTGTCGATCTCCTGGCGCCTGGCCAGTGCGGCCGATGTGCTCGCCGCCATCGACCAGTTCTACGGCTACGAACTGTCCATCGACGGCATCATCCAGGAGATCGAGACCGGGCAGATCGACATGGCCTCGCTCTCGCAGGGGCAGGGCGGCTACAGCCACCCGGTGGTGCGCCTGGTGGACGCGCTGCTGTCCGACGGCGTGCACAAGCTGGCGTCGGACATCCACTTCGAGCCCGAGGGCCAGTTCCTGCGCATCCGCTACCGCATCGACGGTGTGCTGCGCCAGGTGCGCGTGCTGCACGGCCGCTACTGGAACGCCATGCTGGTGCGCCTCAAGCTGGTGGCGGGCATGAACATCGCCGAGAGCCGTGCGCCGCAGGACGGGCGGGTGTCGCTGTCCATCGGCGGGCGCAGCGTGGACTTCCGCGCCGCCGTGCAGCCCACCATCCATGGCGAGAACTTCGTGCTGCGCGTGCTCGACGCCAAGCGCGGCATCGTCGAATACAGCAAGCTGGGGTTGACCGAGGAGCAGTACTACCTGCTCGACCTGATGCTGGCGCGGCCCGAGGGCATCATCCTCGTGACCGGCCCCACGGGTTCGGGCAAGACGACCACGCTGTACTCCGTGCTCAGCCACATGAACGAGGAAAGCGTCAACATCATGACGCTGGAGGACCCGGTCGAGTACCCCATCACGCGCATCCGGCAGACCTCCATCTCGGACGGCAGCAAGATCGACTTTTCCGACGGCGTGCGCTCGCTCATGCGCCAGGACCCGGACATCATCCTGGTGGGCGAGGTGCGCGACAAGGACACCGCCGAAATGGCCTTCCGCGCCGCCATGACGGGCCACCAGGTGTTCTCCACGCTGCACACCAACTCGGCGCTGCGCAGTTTCCAGCGCATCAAGGATCTGGGTGTCTCGCCCGAGGTGATGGCGGGCAACATCATCGGCATCGTGGCCCAGCGCCTGGTGCGGCGCGTGTGCACGCACTGCCGCGAGGAGGTGCAGGTCACCGAGGGCAGCATCGAAGCCCGCCTCATCGGCGCGCACGCCATCGGGCGCACGGTGTACCGCGCCCACCCCGGCGGCTGCGAGGCCTGCGGCTTCCAGGGCTACCGTGGGCGCCTGGCCATCATGGAGCTGCTGCGCATGGACAGCATGCTGGACGAGCTCATCACGCGCAACGCCACTTTGGGCGAGTTGACCGCGCACGCCATGGCCCACGGCTTCGTGCCCATGGCCGAGGACGGGCTGCGCCGCGTGCTCGAGGGCATCACCACCGTGGAAGAGGTGGGCCGGGTGGTCGACCTGACCACCAGGCTGTAACGGAGCCCAGCGCGCATGCCACGCTACCGTTACCGCGCCATCAACGAGGGCAAGGAAATCGTCAAGGGCGAGATCACCGCCCTGCACGAGGCCGACCTGCAGGCGCAACTGCGTGCCTCGGGCCTGTCGCTGATCCGCTTCTCCACGGTGCGCAGCCGTGCGCTGCGCCTGGCCAGCCTGCCCACGCGCGAGCTCATCAACCTGCTGTTTCACATGCAGATGCTGCTGCGCGCGGGCGTGCCGCTGATTGGCGCCCTGCAGGACCTGCGCGACGGCGCCGACAGCCTGGAGTTGCGCCAGGTGGCCGCCAGCCTGATGGACCGCATCCAGAACGGCAGCACCCTGGCCGACGCCATGGCCGCAGACCCTGGCATCTTCTCCGACGTGATGGTGCACCTGGTGCGCTCGGGCGAGGTCACCGGCCAGTTGGCCGAGGTGCTGGGGGAGCTGGTGCGTTCGCTCAAGTGGCAGGCCGAACTGGCGGCGCAGACCAAGAAGCTGCTCATGTACCCGGCGTTTGTCACCATCACCATCTCCGGCGTCGTGGTGTTCCTCATGGTGTACCTGGTGCCGCAACTGGTCAGCTTCATCCGCAACATGGGGCAGGAGATCCCGCTGCAGACGCGGCTGCTGATCTGGCTGTCCGAGGCCTTCGTCGGCTACTGGTGGCTCATCCTGCCCACGCCGGTGGCGCTGGTGATCGGTGTCGCACTGGCGGCGCGTGCCAACGAGCAGCTGCGCTTCAAGCTGCACCAGGCCCTGCTGGCCATTCCGGCCGTGGGGCCGGTCATCAAGAAGATCATCCTGGCGCGGCTGATGGACAGCTTTGCGCTCATGTACCGCACCGGCATCCCGGTGATCGAGGCCCTGGGCTACTGTGAAAAGATCACCGGCAACCTGCCCGTGCAGCGCGCCCTGGTGCGCGCGCGCGAGCGCATTGCCAACGGCACCTCCATCAGCGACGCCTTCGCCATGGAAAACCTCTTTCCCTCGCTCGTGGTGCGCATGCTGCGCGTGGGCGAGGCCACGGGCGCGCTGGATGAGGCCCTGGCCAACGTGAGCTATTTCTTCACGCGCGACATCGACGAGTCCATAGGCCGCGTGCAGGCGCTCATCGAGCCGGTGCTCACCGTGGTGCTGGGCATGATCCTGGGCTGGATCATGCTGGCCGTGCTGGGCCCCATCTACGACACCATTTCCAAGATCCGGGCATGACGCAGCGCTCATCCTCCCGCACCCACCTGCTGCTCGTCAACCCCGCACAGGCGCAGTGGCTCGACGCCCGGGGCCTGGCCCTGCCCGCGCCGCCTGGCGCGCCCGCCGGAGTGCGCGTGGTGGCCGACCTGGTGGAGGAAACCCATGTGCGCATCGAGGTGCCCGGCCTCATGGGCGGGGACCGGCAAAGCTTCATCCAGGTGCAATACCAGGCCCTGCTGCCCGATGTGCCGCTGCACGCCAGTTGGGAGGCCGCTTCGGCCCAGCCGCTGCTGCCCAAGCCCTTCGGGCTGCATGCCGTGGGTGTGTCGTCCCCGGTGTTGATGGCGCAGCTCGATGCGCTGGTGCAGGCGCAGCACCCCGTCGAGGGCGTCTGGACGCTGAGCTACCTCATGGCCCACTGGGCGGCGCGCCAGGCCCACCTGCCGCGCCATGGCTGGCTGCTGCTGTGCCTGGGCCTGCCGTATGGCATGCGCATGGTGCTGCTGCACGACCGCGTGCCCGTATTCTCGCGCCTGCTGCTGGAAACCGAGCCCGACCTGCAGGCCCGCGAGGTGGCGCTCACGCTCAAATACCTGGCCGACAACCGCATCATCGAGCGTGACATTGCGCCGCAGGTCCTGCCCATGGACCCAGCGCCCGAGCTGCTCCAAAGCCTGCAAAACCAGGGCCTTGCGCTCCTTGCCGCCGCAGCGCCGCGCCAAGCCGGCGCCATGCTGGCCGAGGTGCTCGCCTGGGCGGGCCGTGGTGCACCGGGGCAACTGGCACCGCCGGAGTTGCGCCGCCACCACCTGGCCCGGCGTGCGCGCCGGGGCCTCATGGCGGCCACGGCCGTCGTGCTGCTTGCCGGACTGGCAGGCCTGGCGCTGCAGACCAGGGCCTTGCTGGGAGCGGCGGAGCAAAGTCGCGCCTGGATAGAGCAGAGCGCAGACATGCAGGCCCAGGCCCAGGCCATCCGGGAAGACCTGGCCCAGCGCCAGATCGACGTGCCCTTGCTGCGCCTGGCCATGGAAGTGCAGCGCCAGGAACTGCAGCACGGCATCGACCCCGTGCAGCCTTTGTGGATGCTGGGGCAGTTGCTGCAGGCCCACCCCCAGGCCCAGCTGGTGCGCACCGAACAGGCCCTGCGCACCCAGGCCTGCGCAGGTACGCAGCCTTTGGCGGGAGAGGCCGATCCCGCGGCACCGGGCACGACCGCCCTGCAGGCCGAGTGGCAGTTCGAGATCCGCCCGGACGCCGGCCTGCTGCCGCGCCAGCGCCAGGCGCTGCTGGAGGCGCTGGGCCAGTCGGTGGCGGCCTGGCCGCAGTGGCAGGTGCGCACCGACCCGGTGCGCGCCGAGGGGGCGATGGCCCTGGCCGGTGGCGGGAACGCCGGGGCCGATGCCGCCGCCAACGCCTGGCGCTGGTGCCTGGGGCCGCGCACGGCCGATACTGCGGGAGAGTCCTCATGAAGCGCCTGTGGCCTGTGGTCTTTCCGCTGGTGCGGCCCGCCGTGTGGGCACTGGCCGGGGTGCTGGCGGCCCTGCTGCTTGCGATGCTGGCCCTGTGGGGCGTGCGCCATTTTCTGGTCCCTGGCTGGCAGCAGGCCGAGGCCGCGCAGCAGGCGGCGCAGGCCCTGCTCGAAGAGGCACGCGCCGAACAAGCCGACGTGCAAAGCCACCTGCCGCAGTACCAGCAACTGGTGGCCGCCGGGCTGGTGGGCGGTGAGCCCCGCGCCCAGTGGGTCGAAGACCTGCTGCGCATCCTCCAGGCGCAGGACCTGCAAAGCCACACCAGCTTCACGCTGGCCGCGCCCGAGACCGTGGAGCTGCCTCTGGCCGAAGCGGCCCAGGCGCGGGTACAACGCCATGTGCTGGAGCTGCAATTTGCCCGGATGCACGAGATCGAGGTGCTGCGCGTGCTGGAGCAACTGCGCGCGCACCATGCCCGCGTGTCGCGCGTGGCAGGCTGTGCATTCGAGCAAGCCACGCCCGAAGGGCTTTCGGCGCGCTGCCGTGTCAGCTTTCTGCACATTGACCCGGCCCCTGGCGCTGACCACAATGCCAAGCCGTAGGCCCTACCGAGGTACGCCGCCATGCCCCACGCCCCCGCGCTCCTGCGTCTTGCCGCCATGCTGGCTGCGCTGTGCGGCCTGCTGGCGGGCCCGGCGGACGCTGCCAGCGCAGCGCCACTGCCCAGCCCGGGCGATCCCGAGGCCGCCCATCTGTGGCCGCGCGTGTTCTATACCCCGCAGCAGCGCGCCAGCATAGAAGCCGCACGCAGGCTACCCCCCGGCGGCACGGACCAGCCCACTGCTGCCCTTGTCACCCAGGCGGCCCCCACCTTCCAACTGGACGGCCTGGCCCTGGGCCGCAAGAACGCCACCGCCTGGATCAATGGCCAGATGCTGCAGCACGGCGAGACCTACGCGGGCCGGACGGTGCACATCGACCAGAGCGCAGTGCGCCTGCGCCAGAGCGGCGAGAGCGACATCGTGCTGCGCCCCGGCCAGCAGGTCAGCGACACCGGTGCGGTGCTCGGCGATGTGGTGGCCCCCGGAGTCGTGCGGAAGAAATAGGGCCGTAACGCCCTGTTCATAAGCGCGAAAAGCTATGAAAACAATAGCATCTCATGCATCTGCCCCTGCCACTGCGAGCCCGCTGGGTGCTCGGGGGCATGGCTTCTCGCTGGTGGAGATGGCGCTGGTCCTGCTCATCGTGGGCCTGCTCGCGGCCGTATTCCTGCCCGCCACCAACACCCTGCTGGACAACAACCGCCGCAAGGAAACCCGCGCCAAGCTGGAGGCGCTGGAGCAGGCGATGGTGCGGTTTGTGGTGGTGAATGGTCGATTGCCGTGTCCGGCAAACGGCGCATTGGCGGCGGGCAGCCCCGAACAGGGTTTGGAGCAACCCCATCCAGGGACCGCCGCCTGCACTGCCGCTGGCCTGGACAACGGTGTGGTGCCCTGGCGCACTCTGGGCTTGGCGCAGGGCGATGCGATGGATGCCTGGAATACCATGGTCAGCTATCGGGTTTGGGCAGGTGCAACGGTGGCCGCCTCTGCATTGACACGCCCGGCAGGGATGGATATGCACAACCTGGATCCGGCCACCATGACTCCGCAGATTCAGGCTTTTCTGCAGGCCAGTGGCTTTCGGGTATGCAACGCCAATCCATGCAACGCCGGGGCGGCGCCCGAACTGGCGTCACGAACCGGGATGACGGGCGCTGCCTATGTGCTGATCAGCCATGGCGCCAACAGGGTCGGGGGCTATACCAGCGAAGGGGTTTACCTGAATGCGCCCAGCGGGCCAGGTCCGGGGCCGTTGGAAAACATCAACTTCAATGCTGCGGCGCCGCGCACAGGTTTCCCCGGTGACTTCTACATCGATGCAGACTACGCAGAGAGCCCAGCCGCATACTTTGACGACATCGTGCTGCGTCCGACGGTCATCTCGGTAGCCATGGCTGCAGGCCTGGGGCCCCGCAAGGCGCCCTGATGCCCCGTTTTATCCACCCGGCCATGCGAGCACACGCACCCCGCACATTGTCCCGGCGGCCCAGGCAGGCGGGCGGGATTGTGCTGGCGATGATTGCGACGCTCTTGGTGGTGGCGGCAACCACGCTGGCCATTCGCATGGCAAGGCAGGTGGAAGATCGCAAGGAACGGGTCACACAGACCCAGGTGCGTTTGGAACGCATTCGTGCTGCGCTGCATGCCTTTGCCGCCAGCCAGGGGCGCTTGCCGTGCCCCGCCGCCGGGGCCTTAGATGCCGGACTGGCTGTGCCGCCCAATGCGGTGGATCTGTGCACCAACCGTGATGGAACGGTGCCCTGGGTCAGTCTGGGGCTGCGCGCCGATGATGCACTGGATGCCTGGGGGAGAAAGATCTCGTATCGCGTGTACGACGGCTTAACGGGCATGACGCGGGACAAAGGGGCCGACATGACCGACTGTGACACGGTAGAAAGCGCACCGACTTCTCCGGCAGCGCCCCATTTTCAGTGCACAGCAGCCCACGATGTGATGCCTGGACCTGGCGCGGGCACCTATCTCGATCCTGCGATCCGACCGGGTCTCACCGTGCGTGTAGGCAGCGTCCCCCAGACGCAGATGGCCTGGGTGTTGATCAGCCACGGGGCCAGCGGCCAAGGTGCATGGATGTCTGCCGGAGCGCGTATCCCGGTTCCGGCCAGTGTGGATGAGCTTGCGAATGCGCAGGCACCGGTGGTTTCACCCGCCCCCTCCATCCCCTTTGTCCAGCGGGACGAAAACATCGTCGATCTTGACCCGGCCACCGCTGCTGCGCACTTTGACGACCTGCTGCTGTTCGAGACCATTTCCCAGCTTGTCCAGGCGGCAGGCAGGGAGGCAAGGGATTGGCCCGAAGCATCGCCGCCACCACCACCGCCTCCCTTGACGGGCGACTTGATCAAAAAACTGCTGCAAGACCCGAATGCCATCAACACCAAAGGCAATGGTTCGGGTCTGACGGCGATAGATTTGGTCACCACCGACCTGGGCACGGTGCGCATCAGCTCCGCGGGGGGAGAGATCAGCACCGATGGCGCGTACCAAGCCCTTGGGGTGTGCAGTTCCGGGTGTGGTGCAGGAAACAGCAACGCCCGGGCGCTGGATTCGTCGGAATCCCTGAGCTTCCGTTTGGGCACGGGCAAGACGGCGCAGGGCTTTGCCTTGGGCCTGCTGGGTATATCCAACACCACGGTCGCTGTGTCCGTGACCTTCAAGAAAAATGGGGTCACGCTGGGCAACCTGATCCAGTCGGTGGCCGTGAACACCTCGATGCCCCTTTCTCCGCAGCTGACAAACCTTTCCCTGGCGCCACCGGGAACGCAGTTTGACGAGGTGGTGGTGCAGCCGGTCGGCACTTCACGCTTCTTCGTGGCAAACGTGTATTTCTGTCAGGCGGCGGCCTGCCCCTCGTAAGGCGTGGCCGCCATTGCACACCATGTCCCAGGACTTCGAAGACTCCGCCTACGCCCGGGCCAGCATGCACCGGGCCTTGCGTACGCGCAGGCAGCGCAGGCGCTGGCAGCAGGTGGCAGGCATCCTGCTGCTGCTGGCGGGCTATGCCAGCCTGGCGGTATCGGCCGACACCGCCAGCGAATGGCTGCTGCTGCGCGTGGTGGGCGGATTTGTGCTGTTGTTCGTGGGTTTTGCCGTGGCCATCGGACCCACGGTGGCAGCCTTGCTGGGGGACCATGACTGAGCCCGGGGCCATCGCTGCGCAGGCTTCGGCGTCCGGCCGCTGCCCCGTGCTCTGGGTCGAGGACGACCCGGTGCTCTCGGGCTGGGTGGCCGAGTCGCTGCAAGAGGATGGCTGGCCGATGCTGGTGGCGCACGACCGCTGCCAGGCGCTGCAACTGCTGGAGCGCGAGGTGCCCAAGGGCCAGGCCTGTGTGGCCCTGCTGGACATGGGGCTGCCGCCGCGCCCCAGCCGCCCCGACGAAGGGTTGTTGCTGCTGTCGCAACTGGTGGCGCAGTGGCCGGTGCTGCACGCCATCGTGCTCACCGGGCAGCATGAAAAAGCCGTGGGCCAGCAGGCGGTGCATGCGGGGGCGTTCGACTTTCTGGTCAAGCCCGTGGCCGCCTCGGTGCTGCGCCAGGCGCTGGAGCGGGCGGCGTGGTTTTCCCTGCGCCAGCAGGAGCTCTGGGCCCAGGGGCGGCTGAACCTGTCGGTGCCCGCGCAGTTGTCCGAGGGCGTACGCGAGGCCAGCGACCAGGTGGCCGAGCAGCTCATCCGCCATGTGCTGGGCTGCAACGGCTTCAATGTGGCCGCAGCCGCCCGTGCCCTGGGGCTGGAGCGGGAACAGCTCTACTACCACATGAAGAAATTCGGCATCCAGCGGCAAACGCCGCCAGATCCCGGCCCAGGGCAGGCGGCATGAATTCGCTGCCCTGGATGCTGGTGGCCCTGGGGCTGGTGCTGCTGCTGGCGGCCTGGGCGGTGTGGCACCGTGGGCAGCGCATGCGCCGCTGCCTGGCCGAACTGCTGGCCCTGCCCGCCGACATGCACCCGCTGCGCTGGCCCGAGCGTGCCTGGCCCATCCTGGAGCGCTCGGGCATCGCGGGCATGGCCTGGGAGGGGGTGTGGTTTGGCGATGCGGTGCGCGGTCAGTGGGGGCTGCCGCTGGCCGCCCATTGGCCGCGCCAGACGCTCAGCGCCGGCCCGGACTGCCAGATCGAACTGCGCTGGGCCGATGTGGCCCGCACCGACGAAGCGCGGGTGCTGGCGCTGGCCGTGCTCGACGTGTTTGCGCAAACCTGGCTGTCGCGCATGCGTGAGCGCACCCAGGCCGTGGCCGTGGCCCTGGCGCAGCGTGCCCAGGTGCAGTTGTACTGGCAGCACGACATGCGCAACCTCGCCCAATGGGTGGGCCTGCTGGCCGAGGAGTTTGGCGCCGCCACGCCCGAGCAGCTCCCGCGCCTGGCGCAGCGCCTGCAGCGCCAGGCGCCCTTGCTGCAGGCCCGCGCCCATCGGCTGCTGGCTGCCACCGAGGCGCCGGTGGCGGTGCCGGCCCAGGGGGAGCCGCCCGTGCGGGCCCTGGATCTGCTGCAAAACGCAGCCGAACTCGCGGGCCTGGCCATCGAGGTCTGCGCCGACGACGCAGTGGCAGCAGCGCCCCCGGCGCTGCTGGAGCCCGGCCCGGCACAGGCCTTGGAGCGGGCGCTGGACAACATTTTTTCCAACCTCGCCCGCGACAGCGGGGCCCGCCATGGGGCCGCGCCCCTGCGCTGCGAGTGCACCGTGCACGAGGGCGCCCTGCAGGCGCGCCTGCACACCCCGCGCCTGTCCACACCCTGGCCACGCAGGGCCTTCGAGCCGCTCAAGTCGCCCACGGGCTCGGGCATGGGCCTGTACCAGGCGCGGCGCTCGCTGCGCGATGCGGGGGGCGACCTGCAGGCCAGCGAAGAGTCTCAAGGCGTGGTCTTTGTGTTGCGCGTTCCGCTGGCGCCGCCCGGGCGTCAAGAAATTTGACTGTTGCCCCTGCGCACGGCTCTGCACAATGGCTTACAAAGGCGGCCGTCGGTGTTGCCAGCCTTTTACACACAGGAGATCCATTGATGCAATCACTTCCCATGCGCCGTGCGGGCCGTACTGCCCAGTCCGGCTTCACGCTGGTGGAAATCGCCATTGTTCTGGTCATCATCGGCCTGCTGCTGGGCGGCGTGCTCAAGGGCCAGGAGCTGATCGAGAACGGGCGCGTCAAGAACGCGGCCAATGACATGAATGGCATTGTGGCGGCGTACAACAGCTACCTCGACCGTTACCGCAAGCTGCCGGGGGATGATGGCCCTGTGGCGACGCTGACGGCACGTGGGCCGAGTTGGGCGGGTATGGTTGCTGGAAATAACGATGGTGTTATCAATGCAACTGCTGCGCAAACTTTCACCGGGGGCGAGGCTGAAATGCTTTTTCGGCACTTGCGTGCGTCTGGTTTTATCACGGGCAATCCGGCGGATGTGGGTCCGAATGCCTTTCCGGTGAATGCTTGGGGTGGCCGCCTTGGGATCACCAATGTTGCAGTTCAAGGACGACCTGCCGCACGGGTGATGGTTTGTTTGGGTAATGTGCCTGGCAAGGCTGCAGCGGCTTTGGATGTCCAATTGGACGATGGGCGACCAAACAACGGGTCGTTCCGAGCCACTCAGGGCGCCAACAACGCTGTTCCGGCAGGTGCCGCCGGTGCCTACAACGAATCTCAGACCTACACCGTCTGCCGCGACATCACCTGATGACCGCACTGCCCCCCGGTGCATTCCCCGGGGGAAATAAAAAAAAACCCGCCTGGGCAGACCCGGCGGGTTTTTTTGCTTCAGGAGCCGGGCTGAATCACTTCAGCTTGGCTTCCTTGTATTCGACGTGCTTGCGCGCCTTGGGGTCGAACTTGATGATGGCCATCTTCTCGGGCATCGTCTTCTTGTTCTTGGTGGTGGTGTAGAAGTGGCCGGTGTCAGCAGTCGACACCAGCTTGATCTTTTCGCGTCCGCCTTTGCTTGCCATGGTGCTACTCCTTAAGCCTGGCCACGTGCGCGCAGGTCGGCGAGCACAGAGTCGATGCCATTCTTGTCGATCAGGCGCAGCGCAGCGCTGGAGACGCGCAGGCGCACCCAGCGGTTCTCGCTCTCGACCCAGAAACGGCGGTATTGCAGGTTCGGCAGGAACCGGCGCTTGGTTTTGTTGTTGGCGTGGGAAACATTGTTCCCGACCATGGGCTTTTTGCCCGTGACTTCACATACGCGTGCCATGCTTGGACACTCCGATCAAGACAGCCATCACTGGCGACCTGCCGCGCACTGGCGCTGCGGGTCTCGCTCTGGCCTCACCTCGCCATGAAAAAGGGTGGCGGTAGCCCCGGCCTGCCGCGCAGCCCTCACGGGCAGCATTGGCAGAAAAGCCCGCAATTATAGCCTTTTTCGCAGACCGGGGCCAGGACGGCATGCGCAGCACGCGCGGCGGGAGCGCACGGCGGCGGTTGTTGTTTTCTCTCCCGGTGGCTTGACCGCTGCGCGCCCGGGCCACTATTCTGGCCCATGGTCCGCTGGGCGGACTGCTGTGGAGCCCTGGTTCGATGTCAAACACCGCTGTGAGTGAACTTCTGGAGCGCCTGCAGGCGTTGGTGGCCCGCGATACGGGCGTGACCCTGTCGGCGCAGGCGCTGGTCGAGATGCAGGCGCTGCTGCAGGGCGTGCGCGCCGATCTCCAGGCCGGTGCGCGCGAGGTCACCCTGCTGCTGGCCGACCTGCGCGGCCTGGAGGTGCTGGCCGCCACGCGACCGGCGCAGGAGATCGTGCCCGTGCTCAACCGCTGCCTGGCGCGCCTGAGCACGGTGGTGCTGCGCCACCAGGGCACCATCGAGCAGTTCCGGGGAGATTCCATCCGCGTGGTCTTCAGCGAAACCCCGGGCCTGGCCGACCATGTCGAGCGCGCCCTGGTCTGCGCGGTGGAGATGCAACTGGCCATGCGCGACCTGAACCTGGAGCATTTGCGCGAGCGCCTGCCGCAGGTCTACCTGGGCATCGGCGTCAACACCGGCACCGTGGTGGCCGGGCATTTCGGCTCCGACCTGTTCTCGCAGTACGCCGTCATCGGCGAGGAGGTGAACCTGGCCTCGCGCATCGAGGCGTTCAGCCTGCGCGGCCAGATCCTGATGAGCGCGGCCACCTACCGGCGCTGCTGGAGCTTCGTGTCGGCCACGGCGCCCGCGCAGGTCTGGGTCAAGGGGCGCACCGAGCCCGTGGAGATGCGCGAACTCGTGGCCATCCCGTCGCTGCGCCTGAAGGTGCCGCGCCAGGAGTTCCGCCGCAGCCACCGCGCGCAGACGCGCATTCCCTGCCTGTGCCAGCTCGTCGAGGGTGACGACGTGCAGCCGCGCATCATCCACGCCACCATCCTGGACATGAGCTACCACGGCCTGCAGCTGGAGCTGCCCGAGCCGGTCGAACTGCAGCGCGTGCTGCAGCTCGAATTTGACCTCGCGCTGGTGGACTACCGCGCCGCCGGCGTCTATGCGCGCGTCGTCAAGGCCAAGGCCGAGCGCGGCCACTGGGTGGCGGGGCTGGAGTTCACCGACATCAGCGAGGAATGCCGACCCAAGGTGCAGATGTTCGTGCAAATGTTGGTGGCGGCGCGCTAGCCATTTGGAGGGAAAATGGCTTAAGCGCTTAGCAGGTAAGCGCTGGCAGCTATTGAAAATATAGCAAACTAGCGCTGTGCAGCGCATCCGCGCACCGGGGCGGGTGGTGGAGGCGCAGGGTGCTACTTCGCCCGCGAGGCGCTGCTGGCCACGGCCAGGGCCGTCATGTTGAGCACGCGGCGCACGGTGGCGGCGGGCGTGAGGATGCAGGCCGTGGCCGCCGCACCCATGAGGATGGGGCCCACCGTCACGCCGCCGCTGGTGGTCGTCTTGAGCACGTTGTAGAGGATGTTGGCCGCGTCGATGTTCGGGCAGATCAGCAGGTTGGCCGAGCCCGTGAGCGTGGAGTCCTGCAGGTAGGTGGCGCGTATCCTGGGCTCGAGCGCGGCGTCGCCGTGCAGCTCGCCGTCGCATTCGATCTCGGGGTGGCGCGCGACGAACAGGTCGCGCGCGTCGCGCATCTTGCGCGCCGAGGCGCGCTTGGACGAGCCAAAGCTCGAATGCGACAAGAACGCCACCTTGGCGGGCAGGCCGAAGCGCTGCACCTCCTGCACCGCGTGCCAGGCGATCTCGGCGAGCTGCTCGGCCGTGGGGTTTTCGTTCACGTAGGTGTCGGCGATGAACAGCGGCCCCTGGTTGGTCATGAGGGCGTTGAGCGCGGCGTACTGCGCCACCCCCGGGGCGTGGCCCAGGATGCTGTGGATGCGCTCCAGGTGCGTCTCGTAGGTGCCCACCAGGCCGCAGATCATGGCGTCGGCGTCACCGAGCTTGACCATCAGCGCGGCGATGATGGTGTTGGAGCGGCGCACGGCGGCCTTGGCCACTTCGGGCGTGGCGCCGTCGCGCTTCATGAGCTGGTGGTAGGCCTCCCAGTACTGGCGAAAGCGCGGATCGTCGGAGGGGTCGCAGACCTCCACGTCCACGCCCGGCTGCATGCGCAGCCCGGCCTTGGCGATGCGCGCCTGGATCACCGCGGGGCGGCCGATGAGGATGGGGCGTGCGATGTGGTCGTCGATGGCGATCTGCGCCGCGCGCAGGGCGCGCTCATCCTCGCCGTCGGCGTAGGCCACGCGCTTTTGCGCGTCGGGCAGGGCCTTGGCGGCGTTGATGACCGGGCGCATGAGGATGCCGGTCTGGTAGACGAAGCGCGACAGGCTTTCCTTGTAGGCCTCCATGTCCTCGATGGGGCGCGTGGCCACGCCGGAGTCCGCCGCGGCCTGGGCCACGGCGGGCGCGATCTTGAGGATCAGGCGCGTATCGAAGGGCGTAGGGATGAGGTAGTCCGGCCCGAAGCCCAGCTCCTTGCCGGCGTAGGCGTTGGCCACTTCCTCGCTGATGTTCTCCTTGGCGAGCTGCGCGATCTGGCGCACGCAGGCCAGCTTCATGGCCTCGGTGATCTTGGTGGCGCCGCAGTCGAGCGCGCCGCGGAAGATGTACGGGAAGCACAGGACGTTGTTGACCTGGTTGGGGTAGTCCGAGCGGCCCGTGGCGATGATGCAGTCCGGCCGCACGGCCTTGGCCAGCTCGGGGCGGATCTCGGGCTCGGGGTTGGCCAGCGCCAGGATGATGGGCTTGGCCGCCATGGTCTTGACCATTTCGGCCGTGAGCACGCCGGGGGCCGAGCAGCCCAGGAACACGTCGGCGCCGTTCACCGCATCGGCCAGGGTGCGCGCCTCGGTCTTCTGCGCGTACTGGGCCTTGGATTCGTCGTAGCCACCGGGGCGGCCTTCGTAGATCACGCCCTTGGAGTCGCAGACAAAAACGTTCTCGCGCCGCACGCCCAGGCCCACCATCACGTTCAGGCAGGCAATGGCGGCGGCGCCGGCGCCCGAGACGGCCACCTTCACGGCGGCGATGTCCTTGCCCACCAGCTCCAGGCCGTTGAGCAGCGCGGCGCTGGAGATGATGGCCGTGCCGTGCTGGTCGTCATGGAACACCGGAATGTTCATGCGCTTGGACAGCTCGCGCTCGATGTAGAAGCACTCGGGCGCCTTGATGTCCTCGAGGTTGATGCCGCCCAGCGTGGGCTCCAGGCTGGCGATGATCTCGATGAGCTTGTCCGGGTCGCGCTCGGCCAGTTCGATGTCGAACACATCGACGCCGGCGAATTTCTTGAACAGGCAGCCCTTGCCCTCCATCACCGGCTTGCCCGCCAGCGGGCCGATGTCGCCCAGGCCCAGCACGGCCGTGCCGTTGGTGATCACGCCGACCAGGTTGCCGCGCGAGGTGTAGTCGAAGGCCTTGCTCGGGTCGGCCTGGATGTCCAGGCAGGGGTAGGCCACGCCGGGCGAATAGGCCAGGGAGAGGTCGCGCTGGTTGGACAGGGGCTTGGTGGGCGTGACCGACACCTTGCCTTGCGTGGGGGTGCGGTGGTATTCGAGGGCGGCTTCGCGCAGGGCTTGTTCCGCGGCGGACAGGGGCTGTGTCATGGCGATGGTGCAGAGGTCAAAGGCAATGCAAGCTTACTGCATGCTGACGGGCCGGGCGTGGGGCCCTGCCGCCAGCAGGGGTGCTTGCGCACACGGGATCAAAAACGCCCCACAGACCGGAGGGGTCTGCGGGGCGCCAGCCTGGGGGGTGCCGGGCTGCGGATGGCGGCGCTCAGTGGGCGTCGGCCTGCCGGGCGGCGTTGACGGCCGCAGAGGTGTCGCGGCTGGCGCCATTGAAGAACAGGTTCAGGGCCACGGCAGTGATCGAGGCCAAGAGGATACCGGATTCGATCAGCGGGTGGATGGCGTGCGGCATCCACTGGCGGAAGTTGGGCGCCACCAGCGGGATCATGCCCACGCCGACGGAGACGGCCACGATCATGGCGTTGAAGCGGTTGGTCTTGAAGTCCACCCCGCCCAGGATGCGCACGCCCGTGGCGGCCACCATGCCGAACATCACCAGCCCCGCGCCGCCCAGCACCACGGTGGGCAGGGACTCGACCAGCGCGGCCATCTTGGGCAGCACGCCCAGCACCACCAGGATGATGCCGCCGGCCACGCAGACGAAGCGGCTCTTGACGCCGGTGACGGCGACCAGGCCCACGTTCTGCGAGAAGCTGGTGTACGGGAAGGTGTTGAAGATGCCGCCGATCAGCGTGCCCAGGCCGTCGGTGCGCAGGCCGCGCGCGAGGTCCTGCTGGCCGATCTCGCGCCCCGTCATCTCGCCCAGGGCGAGGAACATGCCGGTGGACTCGATCATCACGACGATCATCACCAGCGTCATGGTCAGGATGAGGATGGGGTCGAACACCGGCGTGGCGATCTGGAAGGGCAGCACCACGTCGAACCACGCGGCCTTGGCCACCTTGTCGAACTGCATCAGCCCCATGCCCGCAGTCACGGCCGCGCCGATGCCTATGCCCAGCAGCACCGAGATGTTGGCGATGAAGCCCTTGCCGAACTTGGCGATCAGCAGGATGGAGACCAGCACCAGCGCCGAGATGCCCACGCCCGTGAGGTCGGCGTACTTGGGGTTGGGCACCGTGGGCACCAGGGCCAGGCCCTTGGGCACGGGCGGCAGGGCCGAGCCGGGCGCGCCGGCGGCGGCCTGCGCTTCGGCCAGCCACTTGAGGTGCTCGGGGTTGACCACGGCGGGCGCCGTGGGCCCCACGGGGTTGCCGAAGATCCAGTTGATGCCCACGCGCATCAGGCTGATGCCGATGACCGCGATGATGGTGCCCGTGACCACGGGCGGGAAAAAGCGCAGCATGCGGCTGACCGCGGGCGCGATGAGGATGGAGATCACGCCCGCGCCGATCACCGCGCCGAAGATCAGCCCCGCGCCGGCCTCGCCCCCCGTGGTCTGCGCCATGGACACCATGGGCGCGACGGCGGCAAAGGTCACGCCCATCATCACGGGCAGCTTGATGCCGAACCACTGCGTGGCGCCCCAGGCCTGGATCAGCGTGACCAGGCCGCAGACGAACAGGTCCGCGGAGATCAGGTGCGCGACCTGGTGGGGCGGCAGGTTGAGCGCCCGCCCCACGATCAGGGGCACGGCCACGGCGCCGGCGTACATCACCAGCACATGCTGCAGGCCCAGGGCGGTGAGCCTGCCCAGGGGGAGCCGCTCGTCAACGGGGTGGGTGGAGGAATGCATGGGGGAAGGTCTCCGCAATTCATCAGATGCGCCCGCAGCCTGCGCGCGCGCACGGCGGTCTTGGGGCGTATGGAAAAAGTGTATACAAAGTAGCGGGTGCTGCCATAGTGGAAACCCGGGTGGGGCGGGGTGGGGTGCGTCCGGACCTGGCCCGCTGGTGGCGGGCGGCGCCGGCGCACGGCGTCAATGGACCCCTATAAAAAAGATAGCTGCTTGCGCTTGTCAGATGGCGTTTTCATGGTGATTTATTCATGAAAACAGCTTCTGACAAGCGCGAGCAGCTATGGTTTTGGGAGCGTCTGGGGCTCAGGCCAGCAGGTCGTGCAGGGTGCGGGCGATCACCTTGGTGGCGCGGCGCAGGTCTTGCAGGTCGATGCGCTCGTCGGCGCGCTTGGCGTGGCTCTCGAGCACGGTGCGCGGGCCGGCGCCGTAGATCACGCCGGGAATGCCGCGCTCCACGTACAGGCGCACGTCGGTGTACAGCGGCGTGCCCACGGCCGGCGGGGGCGCGCCGAACACCGCTGCGCCGTGCTTCTGGATGGCCTCGACCAGCGGCGCATTGCCCGCCAGCGGCGTCATGGCGTTGGCCAGCAGCAGGCGCTTGATGTCCACGCGCACGGCGTCCTCGCCCGCGTAGCCGCGCTGCTGGTTGAAGGCCTGCACGGCGTCGGCGATCACGGCGCGGATGCGCGCTTCGACCTCGGCTGGGTTCTCCTCGGGGATCATGCGGCGGTCGAGCTTGAGGACCACCTTGCCGGGGATGACGTTGGTGTTCGTGCCGCCCTCGATGCGCCCGATGTTCAGGTACGGGTGCTTGATGCCCGGCACCTGGGAGGTGACCTGCTGGTAGGCCGTGTTCTCGGCGTAGAGCGCGTTCATCAGGGCCACGGCGGCCTGCAGCGCATCCACGCCCGTGTGCGGCACGGCGGCGTGGGCCATCTTGCCGTGCACGGTCACCTCCATCTGCAGGCAGCCGTTGTGCGCGGTCACCACCTCGTAGCTGAAGCCGGCGGCGATCAGCAGGTCGGGCCGCGTCAGGCCCTTCTCCAACAGCCAGCCGGGGCCCAGCAGGCCGCCGAATTCCTCGTCGTAGGTGAAGTGCAGCTCCACCGCGCCACGCGCGGGGCGGGCCACGGCCTCGAGTGCGCGCACGGCGAAGGTGAAGGTGGAGAAGTCGCTCTTGCTCACGGCCGTGGCGCGGCCGTACATCTTGCCGTCTGCGATCTCGGCGCCGTAGGGGTCGTGCGTCCAGCCCTCGCCTGGGGGCACCACGTCACCGTGGGCGTTGAGCGCCACGGTGCGTCCGCCGCTGCCATAGGGGCGGCGCACGATGAGGTTGGTGATGGACTGCATGCCGTAGGCCGCGACCTCGGCTGCGGACACGGGGTGTTTTTCGGCTTCCAGGCCCCAGGCGCGGATCAGCTCGGCCGTGCGTTCGGCGTGCGGGGCGTTGTTGCCCGGCGGGGTGTCGGTGGGCACGCGCACCAGGGCCTGGAGGAAGGCGACCTGTTCGTCGAAATGCTGGTCGATCCAGGCGTCGAGTTGTTCGTAGGTGTTCATGGCGGTTCAGGCTTCGTGGGCGAGTTGGTTCAGGACATGGGTGAAGGCGTCGACGGCGAGCTGCATGTCGTCGGCGGTGGTCGATTCGAGCGGGTTGTGGCTGATGCCGCTGTTCTGCCCGCGCACGAACAGCATGGCCTGGGGCATGACTTCGTGCAGCTTCATGGCGTCGTGGCCGGCGCCGCTGGGCATGCGGTGCACGGGCAGGCCCAGGGCGGCGACGGCGCGCTCCCAGCGCTGCTGCCAGGCCGGGGCGCTGGGGGCGGCGGCGGCGCGCATGGTTTCTTCGAGCCGGTAGTGCACGTGGCGCCGCGCGCAAATGGACTGCAGCTCGGCCAGCACGTCCTCGGCCAGGCGGTCGCGCTGGGCGTTGCCGGGCGCGCGCAGGTCCAGGCTGAAGCGGCAGCGTCCCGGCACCACGTTGATGGAGCCGCCGGGCACTTCCAGCAGGCCCACGGTGCCCACCGAGTCGCCGTCCTGCGCGGCGCGGCGCTCCACGTAGAGCAGCAGCTCGGCCACGGCGGCGGCGGCGTCGCGGCGCCGGTCCATGGGCGTGGTGCCCGCGTGGCTGGCCATGCCGATGACCTCGCCCACGTAGCGCACGCTGCCGTTGATGGAGGTGACCACGCCCAGGGGCATGTCCAGTTCGCAGAGCACCGGCCCCTGTTCGATGTGCACTTCGACGAAGCCCAGGTAGCGCGCCGGGTCGCGGCGCAGCGCGGGGATGTCGTCCACGCACAGGCCGGCGTGCTGCATGGCCTGGCGCAGGGTGATGCCGTCGGCGTCCTGCTGCTCCAGCCAGGCGGGGTTGAAGTCGCCGATCAGCGCGCCCGAACCCAGGAAGGTGGCCTTGTAGCGCTGGCCTTCTTCCTCGGCAAAGGCCACGACCTCGATGCCGAACGGCAGGCGCCGGCCTGCGCGGTGCAACTCGCGCACGCTGGCCATGGGCACGAAGATGCCCAGGCGCCCGTCGTACTTGCCGCCGTTGCGCACGGTGTCGTAGTGGCTGCCGGTCAGCAGGTATTTCTGTCCGGGGGCGGCGGGGTGGTAGCGGCCCACCACGTTGCCCACGGCGTCGATCTCCACCTCGTCAAAGCCGCAGTCGCGCATCCAGCGGCTGAGCGCTTGAGCGCAGGCGCGGTGCGCGTCGGTGAGGTAGGTGACGGTGAGCTGGCCGCGCTCCGCGTAGCCCGGGTCGCTGTGCTGGGCCAGGCGCTCGTGCCAGTCCCACACGTCATTGCCCAGCGCGGGCTCGGCGCCGAACTTGTCGTTCAGGCGGATCTCGGCGATGCGGTGGATGTTGCGCAGCGCCTCGGCGAGCTCGAAGTCGGGCGGGTTGTCCAGGCGGCGCGCAAAGGTGTCGATGATCTCCTGCTTGGCCAGGCCCGTGCCGCGCGGCCCGCGCACGGCGAGGATGAACGGGAAGCCAAAGCGCGCGTTGTAGTCGGCGTTGAGCTGCTGGATGCGCGCGAACTCCTCGGGCGTGCACTGCGTGAGCCCGGCCTTGCCCTGCTCGTTCGTCGATTCGGCCGTGAGCGTCTGCGCCACCATGGCCTTGCCCGCCAGCTCGGGGTGGGCGCGTACCAGGGCCAGTTGCTGGTCGCGGCTGGCGGCGGCCAGCACCTGCACCAGGGCGTACTTGAGCGCCGCCAGCGAGGCAAAGGGCCGCTGCTGCAGCGCCTGCTGCGCGATCCAGGGCGTGTGCTCGTACAGGCCGTCGAGCATCTGCGCGGCCGCCTCGGGCGTGGCGGCGTTGAGTTCCTGCAAGGTGATGGGCATGAGTTTCACTCTTAAAAGGTGAGCAGCTGGCGCTTGTCCAGAAAGGGCTGGAGGCGTTTTTTGCCTTTAGTTCTGGCCGTTCGGCTGCGGCGCCGGGTACTGCTGCGCCCAGTGGCGCGCGATGTCGATGCGGCGGCAGATCCAGACCTTGTGGTGCGCCTGGATGTGGTCCAGAAAGCGCTGCAGCGCCGTGATGCGCCCGGGCCGCCCCAGCAGGCGGCAGTGCATGCCGATGCTCATCATCTTGGGCGCGTTGTCGCCCGCGGGGTCGCCCTCGGCGTAGAGGGTGTCGAACGTGTCCTTCATGTACTGGAAGAACGGGTCGGCGTGCGAGTAGCCCTGGGGCAGGGCAAAGCGCATGTCGTTCACGTCCAGGGTGTAGGGCACGATGAGCTGGTGGTGCGCGCTGCCGTCGCTCCTGGCCACCTTCATCCAGAAGGGCAGGTCGTCGCCGTAGTAGTCGCTGTCGTAGACGAAGCGGCCATCGTCGGCCACCAGGCGGTGGGTGTTGGGGCTGTCGCGCCCGGTGTACCAGCCCAGGCCGTGGTCGCCGCCGTGGCCGTAGAGCTCGCCGAAGATCTCCATGCACTGCGCCATGTGGGCGCGCTCCACCTCCTCGGGCACGCCCTGGTAGTGGATCCATTGCAGGCCGTGGCAGGCCACCTCGTGGCCCAGCGCGGCGAAGGCCTGGGCCACCTCGCGGTGGCGTTGCAGGGCCGTGGCCACGCCGAACACGGTCAGCGGCAGGCCGCGCTTTTCAAACTCGCGCAGCAGGCGCCAGACGCCGGCGCGCGAGCCGTATTCGTAAATGCCCTCCATGCTCATGTGGCGCTCGGGGTAGGCGGCGGGGTTGAACATTTCCGACAGGAACTGCTCGCTCGCGGCATTGCCGTGCAGCACGCAGTTTTCGCCGCCCTCTTCGTAATTGAGCACGAACTGCACGGCCACGCGCGCGCCGCCCGGCCAGCGGGCGTGCGGGGGCGTGCGGCCGTAGCCGATGAGGTCGCGGGGGTAAGCAGCGGTGGCGTCGTAGCAGGGTGTGGAGGGCATGGCAGGGCTTTCAGGACATCAGGGCCAGCGACAGGTCGTTGACCGGGCGCTGACGGTCGAACATGAGGTTTTCCTCCACGTGCAGCAGGTGCTCGTGCATGAGCTGCACGGCCTGAGCCTCGTCGCGCGCGGCCAGCGCCTTGACGATGGCGGCGTGCTCGTCGTGCGAGTGCGCGGCCGAGCGCGCGCTCTGGTACATGAGCGTGATGAGGGCCGAGCGCGAGATCAGCTCGCCCAGCATGTCGGCCAGCACCTGGTTGCCCATGAGCTCGGCCATGCGCACGTGAAAGTCCCCCAGCAGCGAGGTGCGCCCGGGCACGGCGCCCTGGTCCGTGGCGGCCTGGCTCACGGCGGCCTTTTCCAGGGCGACATGCTCGCGCAGGGCGCGGATGCGCGCCGGCGTGACCATGCGCACGAAGGCGCGCGTCATCTCGGCCTCGAGCATGCGGCGCACGGCGAACACCTGGCGCGCCTCGTCCTCCGAGGGCGCGGCCACGAAGGCACCGCGCGCGGGCTCAAGCCGGATCAGGCGGTTCTGCGCGAGCTGGAACAGCGCCTGGCGCACCAGGGTGCGCGAGACGCCGAAATGGTCGGCCAGCTTTTGCTCGGCCAGCTTGGTGCCGGGCTGCAGCCGGTGCTCGACGATGGCGCGCGTGAGCGCCGCAACGATGCTGCTGGTGGAGGAGGTTTCCATGCGCGCATGATAGATCGAATCGGGAAAAGTGTATACACTTTCGGTCCACAGGGCTGGCCGCGGCGGCCGCCCGCCTTTTTTGCGGAGATGCACCCATGGGCCTGAGTACCCACGTTCTGGACACGATGCACGGCTGCCCCGCCGCGGGCATGGAAGTGGCGCTCTACGCCACCGCGGGGGAGAGCGCGACCCTGATCAAGCGCCTGGTGCTGAACCACGACGGCCGCACCGATGCGCCGCTGTTCGACAACGCCAGCCTGCGCCCGGGCACGTACCGGCTGCGTTTCGACGTGGCCGGGTACTTCCGCGCGCGCGGCGTGGTGCTGCCCGAGCCCAACTTCCTGGACCAGGTGAATCTGGACTTCGGCATTGCGCACGCCGACCAGCACTACCACGTGCCCCTGCTGGTCAGCCCCTGGAGCTATTCCACCTACCGGGGCTCGTGATGCGCGCGGCGGCGCCGCTGCCGGGAACGGGCCTACAACTGGCCTTCGGTCAGCGTGTCGAGCTGGAAGCGCCCGCTGCGGTCCCACAGCCAGGTGTCCGTCCAGGTGACGCGGCCCATGCGCGCCGGGGCGGGGTAGGGCGCGGCAGCGCGCACCGTGCGCTCGATCTCGGCCGTGACCTCGGGGGCGTGGCGCGGCGCACGCAGCCAGCGCAGGCGCGTGACCTGGCCGCGCCGGTCGATGTCCACCTCCAGCACGCCGATGGCGTACAGCATGGGCGGCAGCTTGCCCAGGAAGATGCGCGTGGCATTGTGCGCGTACACATGGCGCGCGGCGTCCTTGCGGTAGTCCAGCGGCGAGCGCGCGGCCGACGCGCCGGGCGCGGCGCTGCGGCCCGGGCTCTGGCTGCTGGGCGCGCCGGCCGGGTCCTGGCTGTCGGGCGGGGCGGGGCTGCCCACGGGGGCGGTCCTGCAGGCGGCGACCAGGGCGGCCACGGCCGTGGCCATCAGGCCTGCAAGGCCCCAGCGGCTGCGGGTTGGGCGGGAGGGCGGCAAAGGTTCCATGGCGCGTGGGCAGGTGGAAGGACACAATGCTCCGGGAGGTGGACATGACATTGTTGCACCAATTGTGCGCCGCGCTGCAGGCGGCGCCTGCCTGCCTGGTGCGCGTGGAGCGCACCCAGGGCTCGGCGCCGCGCGACGCCGGCGCCTGGATGGCGGTGTTTGCCGACGGCGCCCTGGGTACCCTGGGCGGCGGCCATGTGGAGTGGCAGGCCCTGGCCGAGGCGCGGCGCCGGCTCGCCGGCGCGGACGGTGCGCCGGTGCTGCGCCAGGCGCTGGGCCCCAGCCTGGGCCAGTGCTGCGGCGGGGTGATGTGGCTGCGCTTCGAGCTGGTGGGCGCGCAGGATGCGCCGCGCCTTGCCCAGGAGCTGGCGCCGCCGCGCATGCCCGTGGCCCTGTTCGGCGGCGGCCATGTGGGGCAGGCGCTGGCGCGCGTGCTCGCGCCGCTGCCCTGCGCGCTCACCTGGATCGACAGCCGCGACGGGGTCTTTCCCGCCGACGTGGCGCCCCAGGTCACCTGCGAGCATTCCGACCCCGTGCAGGGCGCCGTGCCCGGCCTGGCAGCGCAGTCGCGCGTGCTCATCATGAGCTTCAGCCACGCCGAGGACCTGGACGTGCTCGCCGCCTGCCTGCTGCGCCAGCGCGCGCAGGGCGACCTGCCCTACATCGGCATGATAGGCAGCCGCACCAAGTGGGCCACCTTCCGCCGCCGCCTGCAGGAGCGCGGCTTTGCGCCGCACGAACTGGAGCAGGTGACCTGCCCCATCGGCGTGCCCGGCATCGCGGGCAAGGAGCCCGAGGTCATCGCCGTGGGCGTGGCGGCCCAGCTGCTGCAGACGCGCGCGCTGCCGCACCCGGGGTAATCCCGCAGGGCGCGGTGGCATTGCCTGCTGGATTGGCGCACAAAAACTGTATACACTTTACCCTCCGGTCGCAGCGGCGCACAGGCATGCAATGCCCCACAAGCGCGGCCCTTGTCCTGCTCAGAGCGCCCGCAGTGGTGAGCAGCCAATGTCCTGCTGTGTCCCCAGGGTTGAAAAATCATGGAAAGCTACCTTCTCGACTGGTCCAACCTGCTGCTGCGCTGGCTGCACGTCATCACGGCGATCGCCTGGATCGGATCCTCCTTTTACTTCGTCTTCCTCGACAGCAGCCTCACCCCGCCCGAGGACGAGGACCTGAAACGCCAGGGTGTGAACGGCGAGCTCTGGGCCGTGCACGGCGGGGGCTTCTACCACCCGGTCAAGTTCAACGTCTCGCCGCCCAAGCTGCCGGGACACCTGCACTGGTTCTACTGGGAGAGCTACAGCACCTGGCTCAGCGGCTTTTCGCTGTTCACCGTGTCCTACCTCTGGAGCGCCAGCACCTACCTGATCGACAAGTCCAAGATGGACTGGGCCCCGGCCATCGCCATTGCGGCGGCGCTGGGCTTCCTGGTGGTGTTCTGGCTGCTGTACGACGCCGTCTGCCGCGTCTTCGGCCAGCGCAAGAACGGTGACGCCATCGTCGGCGCGCTGGTCTTCGTGCTGGTGTGCCTGGCCTCGTGGCTGGCCTGCCACTGGTTTGCCGGGCGCGCGGCCTTTCTGCTCGTGGGCGCCATGATGGCCACGGCCATGAGCGCCAATGTGTTCTTCTGGATCATCCCGGGCCAGCGCACCGTGGTCGCGCAGATCAAGGCCGGCCAGCCCGTGGACCCCATCCACGGCAAGCGCGGCAAGCAGCGCAGCGTGCACAACACCTACTTCACGCTGCCGGTGCTGTTCGCCATGCTCAGCGGGCACTACAGCTTCACCTGGAGCCACCCGCAGAACTGGCTGGTGCTCATTCTCATGATGTTCGCCGGCGCGGCCATCCGGCAGTTCTTCGTCATGCGCCATGGCTACAAGCTGGGCCGCAATGCCCACCCCTGGCCCTACGCGCTGGCCGGCGTGCTGGTGCTCGTGGGCACCATCGCCTGGCTGCGGCCCGCGCCGGTGCAGGCTTCTACCGCTCCTGTTTCAGGAGCTGCTGGCGCAGCATCGGCGGGCGCTGGAGCCGGTTTTGACTATCAAACCGTGGCGGCCGTGCTGCAGCAGCGCTGCGTGCAATGCCATGGCGCCGAGGTGCAGATGAAGAACGTGCGCCTGGACAGCGCTGCGCAGGTCGGCCCGCGCGCGCAGCTCATCTACCAGCAGGTGGTGCAGCAAAAGCTCATGCCCATGAACAACGCCACGCAGATGACCGAGGACGAGCGCGCCCTCATCGCGCGCTGGTACCAGGCGGGCGCGCCCGTGCAGTGACGGCGCTTCGCGCCGCCGCTCAGCCCGGCGGTGGTGGCGCCGCAATGCCCAGCCCGCGCAGATAGGTGGCAATGGTGCTGCGCCCGGCCTGCACCAGGTCGAAGGCGCCGGGGTCGAGCAGCCAGCTGTGCAGCAGGCCCTCGATGAGCACCTGCAGGCCCAGCGCCGCCACCTCGGGCGGCACCTGCGCCGGGCAGGCGCTGGCGGCGAACGCACGCTCCAGCGCCGCGCGGTTGTGCGCCAGCCACTGGCGGTGCACCTGCAGGTGGCGGGCCTGCACGGCGCCCAGCTCCTCCACATATTCGATGCGGTAGGTGGCAATGCGCAGCACGCGGCACAGCGCCGCGTCCGTGGCGATGCGCTGCAGCACCTGCACCATGCTCTCCACATAGGGGCCCATGCCCGGCTGCGCCAGCGCCTCCGGGGTGCGCGCCAGCGCATCGAGCGAGGCCGTGGTGCGCTCCATCATGGCGTTGAACAGGTCGGCCTTGTCCTTGAAGTGCCAGTACACGGCCCCGCGCGTGGCGCCTGCGGTCTGGGCGATGTCCTGCAGCGAGGTGCGCGACACCCCTTTTTCGTCGAACAGGCGCTCGGCCGCATCGAGCAGCGCGTTGCGGGTTGCCTGAGCGTCGGTTTTGGTGCGGCGGGCCATGGTCGGATTCTCCCCTGGGATTTCCCTTACTATACATACATTCGCGAATGTATGTACACTCGCGTTTTCCTTTTTCCAGCTTCACACGCGCTTGGCCGAATAAAACTAGACTCGTGTGCTTTCGTGCCCGCTTGCTGCCGGGCGCCCCTCCGAAGGACTCCCATGCCCCAGTGCATTGCCCCTCTCCAGGCCGTTTCTGCGCCCGTGCGCGCGCCCCATGCCCCTGTACGCCAGCGCCAGGCGCGGGCCTGGCTCGTCCCTCTGGGCGCTGCCTTGCTGCTGGCCGCCTGCGGCAAGACCGAGGCGCCCGCCGGCCCCCCCGGCGGCGGCATGCCCCCGCCCGAGGTGGGCGTGGTCACGGTGCAGCCGGGCGCGGTGGGCCTGTTGACCGAGCTGCCCGGCCGCCTGGAGGCCTCGCGCGTGGCCCAGGTGCGCGCGCGTGCCGCGGGCATTCTGCAGCAGCGCCTGTTCCAGGAGGGCAGCGACGTCAAGGCCGGGCAGGTGCTGTTCCGCATCGACGCCGCGCCCTACCAGGCGGCCCTGCAAAGCGCCGAGGCGGCGCTGGCCAAGGGCCAGGCGAATCTGGCCCAGGCCAGCGCGCTGGCCGAGCGCTACCAGCCCCTGGCGGCAGCCCAGGCCGTCAGCCAGCAGGACTACGCCAACGCCGTGGCCGCCCAGAAGCTGGCCGAGGCCGAGGTCGCCGCGGGCAAGGCGGCCGTGGCCACGGCGCGCATCAACCTGGGCTACGCCAGCGTCACCGCGCCGATCGCTGGGCGCATCGGCCGCGCGCTGGTCACCGAGGGCGCACTGGTGGGCCAGGGCGAGGCCACGCCGCTGGCCGTGGTGCAGCAGATCCATCCGCTGTACGTGAACTTCACGCAGTCCGCAGCCGAGGTGCTGCAACTGCGCCGCGCCATGGACGCCGGCCGTTTCAAGCGCGCCGCCGGCAGCGATGCGGCCAGCGTGCGCGTGCTGCTCGAGGACGGCAGCGAATACCCGCTGGCGGGCAAGCTGCTGTTCTCCGACCTCACGGTGGACGCGGGCACGGGCCAGATCACGCTGCGCGCCCAGGTGCCCAACCCCGACGGTCGCCTGCTGCCTGGCCTGTACGTGCGCGTGCGCCTGGAGCAGGCCCAGGCGGACAACGCCGTGCTGCTGCCGCAGCAGGCGGTCACGCGCTCGGCGCAGGGCGACACCGTGCTGGTCATCGGCACGGACGGCAAACCCGCGCCGCGCTCGGTGAAGATCGGCGGGCAGCAGGGCGGCCAGTGGGTCGTGCTGGACGGCCTGCAGGCGGGCGAGCAGGTCGTCGTCGACGGCTTCCAGAAGCTGCGCGGCAACCCCGTGGTCAAGCCCGTGCCCTGGCAGGCACCGGCCCAGCCGGCCGCAGGCCGGGCGCCGGCAGCCGGCGCCCCAGCGTCTTCCGCGTCCTCCGCCCCGGCGGCCGCAGCCGCGGCCAGCGCCGCCCGCTAAGGAGCGCACAGCATGGCGAAGTTCTTCATCGACCGGCCCATTTTTGCGTGGGTGATTGCCTTGTTCATCATGGTGCTGGGGGCGGTGTCCATCACCCAGTTGCCCATCGCCCAGTACCCGCCGGTGGCGCCACCGGCCATCATCGTGTCGGCCGTGTACCCCGGCGCCTCGGCGCAGACGCTGGAGGACAGCGTGCTGTCCGTCATCGAGCGCGAGATGAACGGCTCGCCCGGCCTCATCTACATGGAGTCGGTGGCCCAGGCCAACGGCACGGGCAACATCACGCTGAGCTTCCAGCCCGGCACCAATGCCGACCTGGCGCAGGTGGACGTGCAGAACCGTCTCTCGCGCGCCACGCCGCGCCTGCCCGCCGTGGTCACGCAGCAGGGTGTGCGCGTGGACAAGTCGCGCAGCAACTTCCTGCTGTTCTCCATCCTCTCGTCGGACGACCCGGCCTGGGACCCGGTGGCCCTGGGCGACTACGCCTCGCGCAACATCGTGCCCGAGCTGCAGCGCCTGCCGGGCATCGGCCAGGCGCAATTGTTTGGCACCGAGCGCGCCATGCGCATCTGGATCGACCCGGCCCGGCTGCAGGGCCTGAACCTGAGCGCGGCCGATGTGAACGCGGCCATCCGCGCGCAGAACGCCCAGGTCTCGGCCGGCGAGATCGGCAGCCTGCCGAACGTCGCAGGGCAGGGCATCGCGGCGACCGTGGTCGTCGACGGCCAGCTCATGGACGAGGAGCAGTTCGGCCGCATCGTCCTGCGCGCCAACCCCGACGGCTCGACCGTGCGCCTCAAGGACGTGGCGCGCATCGAGCTCGGCGGCCAGGCCTACGCCACTTCGGCGCGGCTCAACGGCAAGCCCTCGGTGGGCATGGGCGTGCAGCTCTCGCCCACGGGCAACGCGCTGGCCGCGGCCAAGGCCGTGCGCGCCAAGATGACGGAGCTCGAACGCTACTTCCCGCAGGGCATGAAGTGGGCCATCCCCTACGACAGCTCGCGCTTCGTGGACATCTCCATCTCCCAGGTCGCCGAGACCCTGGTCGAGGCCGTGGTGCTGGTGTTCCTGGTGATGTTCCTGTTCCTGCAGAACCTGCGCTACACCATCATCCCCACCATCGTCGTGCCGGTCGCGTTGCTGGGCACCTTTGCCACGCTGATGGCGCTGGGCTTTTCCATCAACGTGCTGACCATGTTCGGCATGGTGCTGGTGATCGGCATCGTGGTGGACGACGCCATCGTCGTGGTGGAGAACGTCGAGCGCATCATGAGCGAGGAAGGCCTGCCGCCGCTGCAGGCCACGCGCAAGGCCATGGGCCAGATCTCGGGCGCCATCGTCGGCGTGACGGTGGTGCTGATCTCGGTGTTCGTGCCGCTGGCCTTCTTCGCCGGTTCGGTGGGCAATATCTACCGCCAGTTCGCGGCGGTGATGGTGGCCTCGATCGCCTTCTCGGCCTTCCTGGCGCTGTCGCTCACGCCCGCGCTGTGCGCCACACTGCTCAAGCCCGTGCAGGCGGGGCACCACCACGCCAAGCGCGGCTTCTTCGGCGCCTTCAACCGGGGCTTTGCACGCACCGCCAAGGGCTACGAGGGGCTGGTGGCGCGCATCCTGCGCCGCGCGCCGCGCACCCTGGTGCTGTACGCGGCCATCATCGCCGCCGCGGCCGTGGTCTACCTGCGTCTGCCTTCGTCCTTCCTGCCCAACGAGGACCAGGGCACCATGCTGGTGAACGTGCAACTGCCCCCGGGCGCCACGCAGGAGCGCACGCGCGCCGTGATGGAGCAGGTCGAGGCCTACATGCTCAAGCAGCCCGAGGTGCAGAGCCTGGTCAGCGTGCTGGGCTTTTCCTTCTCGGGCCAGGGGCAGAATGCCGCGCTGGCCTTCGTCACGCTCACCGACTGGGCCCAGCGCTCGGCCCCCGGCAGCAGCGCCGATGCGGTGGCCGGGCGGGCCTTCGGCGCGCTCTCGGGCATCCGCGATGCCTTCATCTTCCCGCTGAACCCGCCGCCCATCCCCGAGCTGGGTGCGGCCTCGGGCTTTGCCTTTCGCCTGCAGGACCGTGCAGGCCTGGGGCACGAGGCCCTGCTCGCCGCGCGCAACCAGTTGCTCGGCATGGCCATGCAGAGCAAGGTGCTGACGCAGGTGCGCCCCGACGGCCTGGAGGACGCACCGCAACTGCAGCTCGACATCGACCGCGACAAGGCCAGCGCCCTGGGCGTGGGCTTCGACGCCATCAACGCCACCATCGCCACGGCGCTGGGCTCGAGCTACATCAACGACTTCCCCAACGCCGGGCGCCTGCAGCGCGTGGTGGTCCAGGCCGACGCGCCCGCGCGCATGCAGCCCGAGGACCTGCTGCGCCTGACGGTGCCCAACAGCCAGGGCCGGCTGGTCCCGCTGTCGGCCTTCGCCAGCACGCGCTGGGTCATGGGGGCGATGCAGACGGTGCGCTACAACGGCTACCCGTCCATGCGCATCAGCGGCGCGGCCGCGCCGGGGCAGAGCACGGGCGCGGCCATGGCCGAGATGGAGCGGCTCGCGGCCCAGCTCCCGCCGGGCTTCGGCTTCGAATGGACGGGCCAGTCGCGCGAGGAAAAGCTCGCGGGCTCGCAGGCCATGATCGTCTACGCCTTCTCCATCCTCGCGGTGTTCCTGTGCCTGGCGGCGCTCTATGAGAGCTGGTCCATCCCCTTCGCCGTGATCCTGGTGGTGCCCCTGGGCGTGCTGGGCGTGCTGCTGGCCACGCTCTTGCGCGGCTACGCCAACGACGTGTATTTCCAGGTGGGCCTGGTGACCATCATCGGCCTGTCGGCCAAGAACGCCATCCTGATCATCGAGTTCGCCAAGGACCTGCAGGCGCAGGGTAAGAGCGTGATCGAGTCGGCGCTCGCGGCGGCGCACCTGCGCTTTCGGCCCATCCTCATGACCTCGCTGGCCTTCATGCTGGGCGTGCTGCCGCTGGCCCTGGCCACGGGGGCAGGCGCGGCCAGCCAGCGCGCCATCGGCACGGGCGTGATCGGCGGCATGCTCACCGGCACCATGCTGGCGGTGTTCTTCGTGCCCGTGTTCTTCGTGCTCGTGCGTTCCTTCTTCAAGGGCAGCCGGCGCCAGCACGACTTCGACCTGCAGCACGCCCACCAGATCGGCGTGGAGGACTCTCATGCGTGATTCATTCTCCCTGCGCGCCTCCTGCATGGCGCGGCACACGGCCCTGGCCCTGGCGCTGCTGACGCTGGCGGGCTGCTCCTTCATTCCCGCCTACGAGCGCCCGGCCGCCCCCGTGCCGGCGCAATGGCCTGCCCAGGCCGCGGCGGCGCCCGAGGCCGGCCAGCCGCCCGGCGCTGCGCTGCCCTGGCAGGATTTCGTGCAGGACGAGCGCCTGCGCGCGCTGGTGGCCCAGGCGCTGGAGCACAACCGCGACCTGCGCGTGGCGGCCCTGGCCATAGAGCAGGCGCGCGCGCAGTACCAGATCCGCGGCGCCGACCGCGCCCCCACGGTGAACCTGGGCGCCACGGGCAGCCGCCAGACCACCTCGGGCGACAGCATCGGCAGCGCCTATACCGCGGGCCTGATGGTGGCGTCCTGGGAGATCGACTTCTTCGGCCGCCTCGCCAGGCTGCAGGAGGCGGCGCTGGCCCAGTACCTGGCCACTGCCGAGGCGCGCCGCGCCGTGCAGACCAGCCTGGTCGCCGCGGTGGCCAACGCCTGGCTGGGCCTGCAGAGCGACGAGGAGATGCTCGCCCTCACGCGCAGCACCCTGCAGTCGCGCGAGGCTTCGCTCAAGCTGGTGCAGATGCGCAACGCCCATGGCGTGGCCTCGGCGCTCGACGTGCGCCAGGCCGAGTCGCTGGTGGCGGCGGCGCAGGCTGCGCTGGCCCAGCAGGAGCGCCAGCGGGCCCTGGACCTCAATGCCCTGACCCTGCTGCTGGGCCAGACACCGGCCCCGGGGCTGCTGCCGGCCGGCGGTGCGCCGGACGCCGTGTTTGCCGAGCTGCCCGTGGGCCTGCCCTCGGACCTGCTCACCCACCGCGCCGACATCCGCCAGGCCGAGCAGAACCTGCTGGCGGCGAATGCCAACATCGGTGCGGCGCGTGCCGCGTTCTTCCCGCGCATCAGCCTCACGGCCAGCGCGGGCACGGCCAGCAAGGCACTGTCCGGCCTGTTCGCGGGCGGCTCCTGGGGTTGGTCGCTCGCGCCGCAGGCGCTGCTGCCCATTTTTGACGCCGGGCGCAACCAGGCCAACCTGGAGTCGGCCCAGGCCGGGCGCGCCATCGCCGTGGCGCAGTACGAAAAGGCCATACAGACGGCGTTCCGCGAGGTGGCCGACGCCCTGGCCGGCCGCGCCACGCTGGGCGAGCAGCTGCGCGCCCAGCAGGCCCAGGCCGTGGCCGAGGCCGAGCGCCTGCGCCTGGCCGACCTGCGCTACAGCACCGGGGTGGCCAGCTACCTCGACGTGCTCGATGCGCAGCGCTCGCTCTTTGCCGCGCAGCAGGCCCTGGCCCAGGTGCGCATGGCCCAGCGCCAGAACCAGGTGCTGCTCTACAAGGCCCTGGGCGGGGGCTGGGCGCTGCCGCCCGGGGAGTAGCGCGCGCTTAGCAGGCGAGGGCCGCCGCCTGCGGCGGGGCCGCGGCCGGGCCCGCGCAGGCGGGTTCGGCGGCTGCGGCGCCGTAAAGCACCGCAATGCCGCCCGGCGTGCGTTTGGCCTCGTGCTTGGCACGGGCGGCCAGGTTCGCGACCTCCTCGGCATGGCGGAACACGCCCGGCGGGATCGGTGCCAGGCCCAAGGAGAGGGTGACCAGCGGGAAAAAGCGCTGCACGCCATGGCGGTCCTCGGCATGGATGCCGCCGGCCTGGCGCGCCGTGGCGTCATACAGGGCGCGTGCCTCGCCGGCAAAGGCCTCCACGATATTGCGCGCGCGCCGCTGCCAGTCGTCGCTCTGGAACAGCACGAGGAAATCATCCCCGCCCACATGGCCCACGAAGTCGCGCTGCGCATCGCAGTGCGCGGTGATCAGGCGCGCGGCCAGGCGGATCATCTCGTCGCCGCGCCAGTAGCCGTAGTGGTCGTTGAAGGGCTTGAAATGGTTCAGGTCCGCGTAGCAGGCGACGAAGCGGCAGCCGCTTTCGAGCAGGCGGGCAATGTGCAGGCTGATGGGGATATTGCCCGGCAGGAAGGTGAGCGGATTGGCGTGCCGTGCGGCCTCGATGCGCGATTCGGTGACGGCGCGCACCAACTGGTCGCCGGTGCCCAGGCCCACATAGCGCCCGTTGTCGGTGACGATGAAGCCGTCGCTCAGGTAGCGCTGGTCCTGCGAAGTCAGGATGCCGATGAGCTGGTTGATGTCGCAGTCCATTTCCACGATGCGCGGCGCGTGGTTGGCCAGCATGGTGCAGGGCTTGCGCCCATACACCTCGCGGAAGTACAGCGTGGCATAGCGGTTGAGGAAGTCGTGGCGGTTGATCAGCGCCACCGGGCGGCTGTCCTGGGCCAGGCACAGCGCATGCAGCTCGCTGTGCTGCATGAAGATCTCGGCCACCTCGTCGTTGGTGGCCGAGGGCGCTGCGGTGGGCGCGCGTGTCATCTGCAGGCCGCGCAGAATGCCGGGCCGGATGGACTGCTGCAACTGCGGCAGCACGGCCACGCGCCGGCTGTGCAAGACCTCCAGCGCGGCGGGCTCCAGGTTGGCGCGCGGCTGCTCGGCGGGACGCCCGAGCAGCCAGCCCTGGCCGTAGGTGATGTCCATGTCGCGCACGGCGTGCAGGTCTTCGGCCGACTCGATGCCCTCGGCCACCAATTGGCAACTGAACACCTCGGCGATTTCCTTGATGGCGCGCAGCATCTGCAGGTTTTCCGGCTGTGCCGCGATGCCGGCGATGAAGTACTTGTCGATCTTCACGTAGGCGGGTTTCACCTCGGCCCAGAGCCGCAGGCTGGAGCGGCCATCGCCGAAGTCGTCCAGTGCCAGCCGTATACCGGCGCGACGCAGCTCGTCGCCCGCGTTGCGCAGCGCGGCCATGTCGCTGACGCGCTCGTGCTCGGTGATCTCGAACACCACCATGCGCGGCAGCAGGCTCAGCGCGTGCAGCGTCTGCAGCAGCAGGTTGGCGCCGCGGCTCACGTCCTGCACCAGCGCGTCGGCGCTGATGTTCACGAACAGGCGCCCCGGGCTGTCCGTCCGCGTCCATTGGTGCAGGGCCGTGAAGGCGCACAGGAGCTCGAAGTCGGTAAGCACGTGCTCGCGGCGCGCCAGGTCCAGCAGGGCATCGGGGCGGTGCAGCGCCGTGCCCGTGGGGCCCCGGATCAGGGCCTCGTGGGCAAAGATGCCGCCCGAGCGCAGGTCGCCCAGCGGCTGGAAGACACAGTACCACTGGTCATTGCGGACGATCTGTGCCAGCGGGCCGTCGCCCTGGTGCAGGGACGGCGAGAGCAGGGAGAGAACGTGGTGGCGCAAATCGTTCATGGGTTCGGCGTGGCGCTTTCGGGGGCCGTGGTCGGGCGGTCGGGGCGGCATCGCCGCTGGAAGGCTGGGTAACCAAGGGTAACCATAAGGCCGGGCCATGACAGGTGCGTGACAGGCGCGCAGTCCGGGGATACCCGGATGCCGGTGCCGTGTGCGGGCCTGGGCGTGTTGATGCAGCGCAAACGGCGCGCGCAGGAAAGGCTGGCGCGCGCGCCGTTTGATATGTGTCAATGCCTCGGACGGGCCTGCGCTGCAAAGTCGGTGCTCTATGTTGCCCAGCCTTGCCCCCGATCTGAGCACGGAATGCGAAACCGCCTCCGCGGGCCAGGTGCTGCGCGTGCGCCAGGAGCAGCTCAGCTCGGCGCTGTACCTGGTGAGCGGGCGCGTGCAACTGGGCATCTTCGAGGAAGGCCAGATGCGCCACCAGCTCGGCGTGGCCGAGGGTCCCTTCTGGCTCGACGCCTCGGCCGCCATGCTGGGCCTGCCCAGCGCCGTCGACATGGTGGCCGAAACCCGGGTGCAACTGCGCCGCCAGCCGCTCGAAGCCTTTCTGCGCGGCATCGAGTCCCTGCCGCGGCCCGTGCAGACCTTGCTGCATGACCTGGCCGCGGGCTACCGCCAGCAGACCGAGCTGGCCATCAGCCGCCTGGTGCAGGACGCCGAGGCGCGCTGTGCCCAGTGGCTGCTGCAGCACGCGCAGCACGACGACAGCGGCACGCTCAGCGTGATCCTCAACCAGCGCAAGCGGCTCATCGCCGCGCAACTGGGCATTGCGCCCGAGACTTTCTCGCGCGTGCTGCGCAGCCTGCGCGAGCACGGCCTGATCCTCGGCTCGGGCAACGTGCTCAAGCTGCCGCAGCCCAGCGCCCTGCAACTGCTCGCCGCAGGCTGAGCCGGATACCGGCAGATACCGCAGATACACCTGCACACGCGCGTCCCCTCGGCGGGCCGCGCGGGCTCAGGGTTTGTCCCTGTCCTGCGGTGAGGGTTCCACCCATGGCCCGGACCGTGGGGGCTGCGTATATTTTTCCCGATACCAGGCCCCACCACGATGCCCGCCGTGCCCATTGCACCCTTCCCCGCTGCCGGCCCGCCGGACCTGGCGCACGCGAGCGCCCGGCCCGCGGACGCCTGGCCCGAGCGCGCCCTGCCCGGACCGCTGGTCTGGCGCATGGTGCTCGCGGCGGTGCTCGCCCTGGGCCTGGCGGGGGCACTGGCGGGCTGGTGGCTGGCGCGCGCGGCGGTGCAGGAGGCGCTGCAGCGCCTGGAAGTCCAGCAGAACGACGAAGTCGAGATGTTTGCCCGGCTGCTCTCGGGCAAGATCGAGCAGAACCAGAAAATGCTGCGCTCGGTGGCTGACGGCATCACCCCCGACATGCTGGACCTGCCCGCCACGCTGGAGTGGCAACTGCAGCAGGGCCTGCCGGCGGCGCAGTTCTTCGACGCCCTGTTCGTGGTGCGCAGCGACGGCGCCCTGCGCGTGCACCAGCGCCAGGGGCGCTTCCAGCGCGCGGTGCCGCCCGAGCTGCCGGTGCGCGTGGCGCTGGAGCGCACGCTCACCGGTGGCCGGCCGCAGGTGGACGTGCTGCCCGGGGGCAGCGTGGACGATGCGCGCCTGCTGCTCACCATGCCCCTGCACCGCGACAACGGCGCGCTGCTGGGCGTGGTCGCGGGCATGCTGCGCCTGCAGTCGCCCGGGCTGCTGTCGGCCTCGCTGGCGCTGCCGCAGCGGCCCGACACGCGGTTGCTCGTGTTCGCGCGCGACGGCACCATCCTGGCGCACTCCAACCCGCAGCGCGTGCTCGGCCGGGTGCAGGACGAGCCCGGCCTGGCCGATGCCCTGGCCCGCTGGCCCACGGCCTCCAGCGACGGCCTGGCGGCCGGTGCCGGCACGACGCAGGTGCTGCCCGACGCCATGGTCAGCCTGGCCGGCATGCCCCTGGTGCAGTGGACGGTGGCGCGTGTGAGCGACACCCGCGCCCTGCTCTCGCCCCTGGAGGGCGGCCTGCGCAGCGCCTGGGGGCAGGTGGCCGTGGCGCTGGCGGGGCTGGCGCTGGGCCTGGCCGCCGTGCTGTTGTGGCTGGCCCAGCCCCTGGCGCGTCTGCGCCTGCAGGCGCAGCGCCTGCTCGAGGCCGGGCCGGATGCTGCTGCGCCACCCGTGCCCGGGCAGCGCAGCAGCGGCGAGGTGGGCGTGCTGGCGGGTGCCTTCGAGGGCCTGCTCGCGCGCCATGCGCGGCAGGAGGGCCAGGTGCGCACGCTGCGCGCGCAGTGGCGTGCGGCCCTGGAGCATGCGCCCCTGGGCCTGGCGGTCACGCGCGGCGGCGAAATCGACAGCGCGGGCCAGCACCTGTGCCAGACCCTGGGCTACGCACCGCACGACCTCGAAGGGCGGCCGGTGGAACTGCTCTACACCGCCCAGGTGCGGGACGGCATCGCGGCGCTCGAGCCGCTGCCCTGCAGGGGGCCGGTGCGCATCGATGAAGCGCTCAGCCTGCGCCGTAAGGACGGCAGCGCGGTCTGGCTGCAGGCCCAGGGCTGGCCGGTGCTGGAGGGCGAACCCGAGGCGGGCATGCTCTGGCTGCTGCAGGACATGACGCTCCAGCGCCTGGAGCGGCGCAGCCCTGCCTGGGGCGCCACGCACGATGCCCTGACCGGCCTGGAGAACCGCCAGGGCCTGGAGCAGCGCCTGGCCACCTGGCCGGCGGCGCTGCAGCCGCCGCAGGCCCGCGCACCGGGTGCACCGCCGCCTGCGGCCGCGCTGCTGTTCCTGGACCTGGACCATTTCACCGTCATCAACGACGCCGTGGGCCACGAGGCGGGCGACCAGATCCTGTGCCACGTGGCGCGCCTGCTGGCACGCCAGATGCAGGGCGCGGGCTGGGTGGCGCGCCTGGGCGGCGACGAGTTTGCCGTGCTGCTGCCCGACTGCTCCGAGGCCTACGCGGCCGCCGTGGCCGAGCGCCTGCGCAGCGCCGTGCAGGCGCTGGAACCCACGGTGCAGGGGCGCAGCTTCGCCCTGGGCGCCAGCCTGGGCCTGGTGGTGCTGGAGGACGGCAGCGCGGGCGCCGATGTCGGCGCCATCCTGCACGCGGCCGACATGGCCTGCTATGACGCCAAGCGTGCCGGGCGCAACTGCGTCCGGCGCCGGCCGGTGCAGCGCGCGGGCGCCCCGGCGCCCTGACTCACAGCGGACGCAGGGCGCGCAGCACGTTTTCCGCCGTGGCCGGGGCCGTGAGCTCCACGCCCGGGTGGTCTGCCGGCAGGCCTGCGGCGATGGCGTTGCGCAGGGCCTCGTAGACGCTGATGGCCAGCATGAACGGCGGCTCGCCCACGGCCTTGCTGCCGCCCACGTTGTCCTCGCGGTTGGCCTCGGGCCAGAGCTGCACCGTGAAATGCGCCGGAATGTCGCCCGTGGCCGGGATCTTGTAGGTGCTGGGCGCGTGCGTGGCGAGCTGGCCCTGCGCATTCCAGACGAGCTCCTCGGTGGTGAGCCAGCCCATGCCCTGCACGAAGCCGCCCTCGATCTGGCCGATGTCGATCGCCGGGTTGATGCTGTGGCCCACGTCGTGCAGGATGTCCACGGCCAGCACGCGGTTCTCGCCCGTGAGCGTGTCGATGACCACCTCGGTGCAGGCCGCGCCATAGGCGAAGTAGTAGAACGGCCGGCCCGTGAGCGTGGTCTTGTCGTAGTGGATCTTGGGCGTGCGGTAGAAGCCGTCGCTCCAGAGCTGTATGCGGTTGGCATAGGCCTCGGCGACCACGTCCTCGAAGCGGCGCGTGGTCTTGGGCGAGATCACCTGCCCGCCCGCGAAGCGGATCGCGCCCGCGCCGCAGCCGTCCAGCCCGCAGACGAAGGCGGCCAGGTTGTCGCGCACGTGGCGCGCGGCGTACTGCGCGGCGCGGCCGTTGAGGTCGGTGCCGCTGCTGGCCGCCGTGGCGCTGGCGTTGGGCACCTTACTGGTGTCGCTGGCCGTCACGCGCACCTGGGCCAAGGGCACGCCCAGCTCGTCGGCCACGATCTGCGCCACCTTGGTGTGCAGGCCCTGGCCCATCTCGGTGCCGCCGTGGTTCACCTGCACGCTGCCGTCGGTGTAGACATGCACCAGCGCGCCGGCCTGGTTGAACAGCGTGGCCGTGAAGCTGATGCCGAACTTCACCGGCGTGATGGCGATACCGCGCTTGAGCACGGGGCTGCGCGCATTCCAGGCCGAAATGGCCTGCTGGCGCCGCCGGTACTGCGCTGACTGCTCCAGTTTCGGGAGCAGATCGTGCAGGATGTTGTCCTCCACCGGCATCTGGTAGTGCGTGACGTTGCGCTCCGTGCTGCCGTAGAGGTTGGCCAGGCGCACGTCCAGCGCGTCGCGCCCCAGGGCGCGCGCGATGTCGCCGACGATGGTCTCGATGGCGATCACCCCCTGCGGCCCGCCGAAGCCGCGGAAGGCCGTGTGGCTCTGCAGGTTGGTGCGGCAGCGGTGCGATTCGATCTCCACGTGCTCCAGGTAATAGGCGTTGTCGGCGTGGAACACGGCGCGGTCGCATACCGGGCCCGAGAGGTCGGCCGAGAAGCCGCAGTTGGCCGCCATGTGCAGCTTGAGGCCCAGGATGCGGCCGCTGTCGTCAAAGCCCACGTCCCAGCGGTAGGCGAAGGGGTGGCGCTTGCCGGTGATCACGAAGTCGTCGTCGCGGTCCAGGCGCAGCTTGACCGGGTGGCCGGTCTTGTGCGCGGCCAGCGCGGCCCACACGGCCAGGTGGCCGGCCTGCGTCTCCTTGCCGCCAAAGCCGCCGCCCATGCGCCGGCACTCCACGCGCACGGCGTGGCTGGCCAGCCCCAAGGCGTGCGCCACCCAGTGCTGCACCTCGCCCGGATGCTGGGTGCTGGAGTGGATGTGCCACTGCCCCTGCTCCAGCGGCAGGGCATAGGCGATCTGGCCCTCCAGGTAGAAATGCTCCTGCCCGCCCACCTCCAGCGTGCCCTGCAGGCGGTGCGGGGCGCGCGCCAGCGCCGCCTCGGGCGCGCCGCGGCGCACCGTCACGGGCGGCAGCACGCGGCTCTGCGCGGCCAGGGCCTGGGCAATGGTGAGGATGGCGGGCAGCGGCGTGATGCCGGGCTGCACGGCGCGCGCGGCGCGGCGCGCCTGCAGGGCGGTCTCGGCCACCACCAGGCCGATGACCTGGCCCACGTAGTGCACCGCGTCCTGGGCGAAGATGGGCTCGTCGCGCCCGAATGCGGCCAGCACCGGGTCGCCGGGAACGTCGGCGGCCAGCACCACGGCGCGCACGCCGGGCATGCGCAGGGCGGCGCTGCAGTCCACGCTGTCCAGGCGCCCGTGCGCCACGGGCGAGAGGATGGGCGCGGCGTGCAGCGTGCCCTTGAGCTCGGGCAGGTCGTCCACGTAGTGCGCGCTGCCCGCCACCTGCGCCTGGGCGCTTTCGTGGGCGTGCGGCTGACCCATGGCGCGCAGGCCGGAGAGGGTGCTGGGGGCGCGGTTCATGCCAGGGCCTCCAGGTCCAGGGTGGCGAGCGACGCATTGGCCGTGCCCTGGCTCTCCAGCCAGAAGCGCTGCAGCAGGCTGGCGAGCAGGGCGCTGCGGTACTGGCTGCTGGCGCGCATGTCCGACAGCGGGGTGAACTGCGCCTGCAGCGCCTCGGCGGCGCGCCGGGCGGCGGCCGCGCTCCAGGGCTGGCCCTGCAGGGCAGCCTCGGCCTGGCGCGCGCGCGCGGGCACGGCGGCCACGCCGCCCGCGCCGATGGAGGCGGCCTGCACCCGGCCGCCTTCCAGGTGCAGGTTCAGCACCAGGCAGACGGCGGAGATGTCGTCGTCCTGGCGCTTGGAGACCTTGTAGGCGCGCAGGAACTCCCCGGGCGCCGGGTGCGGCACGAGGATGTGCGCCAGCACCTCGTCGGGCGCCAGCACGTTCTGGCGGTAGCCGGTGTAGAGCTCTTCGAGCGGCAGCTCGCGCGTGCCGCGCGGGCTCGCCAGCACCACGCGGGCGCGCAGCGCGATGAGCAGTGGCATGGAGTCGCCGATCGGCGAGCCATTGGCCACGTTGCCGCCCAGCGTGCCGGCGTTGCGCACGGGCAGGCCGGCAAAGCGCGCGGCGAAGGTCTGCAACTGCGGGCGGCGCCGCACCAGCGCGGCAAAGGCGTCGTGCAGGCGCACGGCGGCGCCGATGGCGGTGTGCTCCGCGGTCTCTTCGATACGGCACAGCTCGGCCACGCGCGTCACGTCCAGCACCTGGGCGAACTGGCGGTGCTGCTTGGTCACCCACAGGCCCGCGTCGGTGCAGCCGGCCACGAGCTGGGCCTGGGGGTGCGCACTGCGCGCCGCCAGCAGTTCGGCCAGCGTGCCCGGGGCCATATAAGCCAAATCGGGCTCCGGCGCTTGACTGGATTGCGCCAGCAGCTCCATTTTTTGTAGCACTGCGGCTTCGTCCACCTGCCAGCGCGGCAGCGCGCCCATGTGCTGCGCGGCGTCCAGGATGGGGCGGTAGCCCGTGCAGCGGCACAGGTTGCCCGAGAGGTCCTGCACGGCGCGCTCGCGCTCCACGCCGCGGCCCTGGCAGACCTCGTTCTGGTACAGGGCGAACAGGCTCATCACGAAGCCCGGCGTGCAAAAGCCGCACTGCGAGCCGTGGTGCTGCACCAGCGCCTGCTGCACCGGGTGCAGGCTGCCGGCGGGGGCGTCCTGCGGGCGCAGCAGCGGGTCCTGCGCCAGGTCCTCGGCGGTCCACAGCGCCTTGCCGGCGATGGAGTGCGCCAGGCAGATGCAGGCGTTGATGGCGCGGATCTGCAGGCGGCCGTCCACGGCCTCGCCCACGGCCACGGTGCAGGCGCCGCAGTCGCCTTCGCCGCAGCCCTCCTTGGTGCCGGTGTGGCCCAGGTCCTCGCGCAGCACCTGCAGCAGGGTGCGGTCGGGTGGTACATTGGCCAGCGCTACGGTCTGGCCGCGTCGGATGAATTGCAGGGTGCCCATGGCGTGAGGTTACAGCGAAAGCCCAGGGTGTGCCGTGTGTGCGGCGGGGTGTGCCGTCGTCCCGGCAGGCTGCTGTAAGGGTAGGGTGCGGCGGCAGGGCGCGGCATACGTTTTGGCTTATGACGGGAATGCACGCACCGCTATGAGGGACCCAGCGCTTTTCGACAAGATAGACCTCCATCTCATCAGGGTCTTGCATACCGTGTTGACCGAGCGCAGCGTTTCCAAGGCGGCCATCCGGCTGGGCATGCACCAGCCGGCGGTCTCGCACGCGCTCAAGCGGCTGCGGCAACTGGCGGACGACCCGCTGCTCGTGCGCTCGGGCGCGGGCATGGCGCCCACCGACGCGGCACTGCGCATGGTCGCGCCGGCCGCGGCCATCCTGCGGGCGGCCGAGTCCCTGTTTTCCGACGCGCGCGGCTTCGACCCGCGCAGCGCCACGCGCAGCTTTCGCGTGGCCGCCAGCGCCTACCTCGACCCGCTGTTCCTGCCGCGCCTGGCCGCGCGCATCAAGCAGGAGGCGCCGCGCTGCCCCATCGACATCCTGCCGCTCTCGCCCGACAGCCCGTACCACGCGCTGCTGGCCGAGGGCGAGGCGGACGTGGTCATCGGCAACTGGCCCGAGCCGCCCGGCGACCTGCACCAGGGACGGCTGTTCAGCGACGAGGTGGTGTGCCTGGTGCGCCAGGACCACCCGGCCGTGCGCCGCGGCTGGAGCACCGAGGACTGGCTGGCGGCCGAGCACATCGCGCCCACGCCCACGCATCCGGGGGCGCGCGGCGTGATCGACGCCCACCTCGACAGCCTGGGCCTGGTGCGCAACATCACGGCGCGCTGCGCGCATTTCGGGCTCATCCCCGACATCGTGGCGCAAAGCCTGCTGGTGCTCACCACCGGGCGCCAGTACTGCGAGCGCTTTGCCGCGCGCCTGCCCGTGGCCATACTGCCGTGCCCGGTGGCGTTTCCGCCGCTGGTGTACTACCAGCTCTGGCACGAGCGCACGCACCCGTCCGAAGCCGGTGCATGGCTGCGCGATTGCGTGCGCAGTGTGGCGCAAGCGCTACGAAAACCATAGCTGGTGGCGCAGGTCTTACCTGCCCTGCAGCGATATTTGTGCATAAATAGAAACATCTTTGGGAGACAATGCGCGCATGAATTCCACCGCACACCCCGCTGCCCCCGGCCAGGCCCCGCCGCGCCTGCGGCTGGCGGGCATCACCAAGCGCTACCCTGCCGTGGTGGCGAACAACGGCGTCTCGCTCACGGTGCAGCCGGGCGAGATCCACGCCGTGCTGGGCGAGAACGGCGCGGGCAAGTCCACGCTGATGAAGATCATCTACGGCGCCACGCGGCCCGACGAGGGCAGCGTGCAGTTCGACGGGCAGGCCGTGAGCATCCGCAACCCCCAGGAGGCGCGGCAGCTGGGCATCGCCATGGTGTTCCAGCATTTCAGCCTGTTCGACACCCTCACCGTGGCCGAGAACGTCTGGCTGGGCCTGGACAAGAGCATCTCCCTGGCCGAGGTCACGCGCCGCATCACGGCCAAGGCGGCCGAGTACGGCCTGGACATCGACCCGCTGCGCCCCGTGCACACGCTCAGCGTGGGCGAGATGCAGCGCGTGGAGATCATCCGCGCCCTGCTGGCCAACCCGCGCCTGCTCATCCTCGACGAGCCGACCTCGGTGCTCACGCCGCAGGCGGTGGAAAAGCTCTTTGTCGTGCTGCGCCAGCTCGCCGCCGAGGGCTGCAGCATCCTCTACATCAGCCACAAGCTGCACGAGATCCGTGCGCTGTGCAGCGCCTGCACCGTGATGCGTGCGGGCCAGGTGACGGGCGTGTGCGACCCGCGCGCCGAATCCAACGCCTCGCTCTCGCGCCTCATGATCGGTGCCGAACCGGCGGCGCTGGAGCACCGCGCCGTGCCCCCGGGCGAGGCCGTGCTGCGCGTGCAGGGCCTGAGCCTGGCGCGCGCCGACCAGTTCGGCGTCGATCTGGTCGATGTGCAGTTCGAGGTGCGCGCGGGCGAGGTCGTGGGCATCGCCGGCGTCTCGGGCAACGGGCAGAAGGAGTTGCTGTGCGCGCTCTCGGGCGAAGACCCGCGCGCCCAGCCCGCCATGGTGCAGGTGGCGGGGCAGAACGTGGGCCACCGCGGCCCGCGCCAGCGGCGCGCCCTGGGCCTGCATTTCGTGCCCGAGGAGCGCCTGGGCCGCGGCGCCGTGCCCAGCATGGGGCTGGCGCACAACCTGCTGCTCACGCGCAGCGACGCGGTGGGGGCGCTGGGCTGGATCCGCATGCGCGTGCTGCAGGCGCAGGCGCGCGGCATCATCGAGCGCTTCGGCGTCAAGGCCGGCGGGCCCGATGCGCCGGCGCAGTCGCTCTCGGGCGGCAACCTGCAGAAGTTCATCGTCGGGCGCGAGATCTCGGCCCGGCCGCGCCTGCTCATCGTCGCCCAGCCCACCTGGGGCGTGGACGTGGGCGCGGCGCAGCAGATCCGCAGCGAGATCCTGCAGCTGCGCGACGCCGGCTGCGCCGTGCTCGTGCTGAGCGAGGAACTGGAGGAGTTGTTTGACATGAGCGACCGGCTCTACGTGATGGCCAAGGGCCAGCTTTCGCCCTCGGTAGCGCGGCAGGACGCCACGGTCGAGCGCATCGGCGAGTGGATGAGCGGCCTGTGGCATGCCCAGGTGCAGGCGCACCTGGCGCAGGGTGCGGCGCGGGAAGGCGAGGTGGCCCATGCTCAAGCTTGAACCGCGTCCGCAGGCTTCGCGCTGGTGGTCCTACGGCTCGCCGCTGCTGGCGCTGTGCATCACCGTGCTCATCGGCGTGGCGCTGTTCGCCGTGCTCGGCAAGGACCCGGTGCGCGGTCTGCAGGTGTTCTTCTGGGAGCCGCTGCGCACGCGCTACGCCCTGGGCGAGCTCATGGTCAAGGCCACGCCGCTGCTGCTCATCGCGCTGGGGCTGGCCGTGTGCTTCCGCTCCAACGTCTGGAACATCGGCGCCGAGGGGCAGTTCGTCATGGGCGCCATTGCCGCCGGCGGCGTGGCGCTGATGGCGAGCAAGGACACGGGCGCCTGGATCGTGCCCGCGCTGCTCGCGGCCGGCGTGCTGGGCGGCATGGCCTGGGCGGGCCTGACGGCGCTGCTGCGCGACCGCTTCAACGCCAACGAGATCCTGGTCAGCCTGATGCTGGTCTATGTGGCCAGCCTGTTCCTGAGCTATCTGGTGTTCGGCCCCTGGAAGGACCCCATGGGCTACAACTTTCCGCAGACGCGCATGTTCGAGCGCGTCACGCAGATCCCGCGGCTCATGGCGGGTTCGCGCGTGCACATCGGCCTGCCCCTGGCCCTGCTCGGTGCGGCGCTGCTGTGGGTGTTCCTGTTCCGCGCGCGTGCGGGTTTTGCCCAGCAGGTGGGCGGGCTGGCGCCCGCGGCGGCGCGCTACGCGGGCTTTTCGTCGCGCCGCGCGCTGTGGACGGCACTGCTCATCTCGGGCGGCGCGGCGGGCCTGGCCGGGGCGCTGGAGGTGGCGGGCCCCATCGGCCAGCTCACGCCCTACGTGCCCGCGGGCTATGGTTTTGCCGCCATCATCGTGGCCTTCGTCGGGCGCCTGCACCCGGTGGGCATGGTGTTCTCGGCCATGCTCATGAGCATGTTCTACATCGGCGGCGAGCTGGCGCAGTCGCGCCTGGGGCTGCCCAAGTCGCTCACGGGTGTGTTCCAGGGCCTGCTGCTGTTCTCGCTGCTGGCCTGCGACACGCTCATCGCCTACCGCGTGCGCTGGGTGCGCGCGCAACCTGCACGGCGGGAGGTCTGAGATGGAATCCTACGCACTCCTGATCGGCGCCACGCTCAGCGCGGGCACGGTGCTGGCGATTGCGGCGCTGGGCCTGCTCATCAACGAGAAGGCGGGCATCGTCAACCTGGGCGCCGAGGGCATGATGCTGTGCGCCGCCATCGCCGGCTTTGCCACCGTGGTGCACACGGGCAGCCCCTGGCTGGGTTTTGCCGCGGGCATGGCGGCCGGCGCGCTGCTCGCCGCGGTGTTTGGCTGGCTGGTCATCTGGCTCAACACCAACCAGTACGCCACGGGGCTGGCGCTGTCGCTGTTCGGCGTGGGCTTCTCGGCGTTCGCCGGCATCCACTACGTGCAGGCCAAGCTGCCCGAGCTGCCCAAGTACGGCATTCCACTGCTCGCCGATGTGCCCGTCCTCGGGCCGGCGCTGTTTCGCCAGCACCCCGTGGTCTACCTGACCATGGCGTTCACGGCGGCGCTGGTGTGGTTCCTCTACCGCACGCGCGCCGGCCTGGTGCTGCGCTCGGTGGGCGAGTCGCCACAGTCGGCGCACGCGCTGGGCTACCCGGTGCGCCGCATCCGCCTGGCGGCCGTGGTGGCCGGGGGGGCGCTGTGCGGCCTGGCTGGCGCCTACATCTCCACCGTGTACACGCCGCTGTGGGTCGAGGGCATGGTCGCCGGGCGCGGCTGGATCGCGCTGGCGCTCACCACCTTCGCCACCTGGCGCCCGGCGCGCGTGCTGCTCGGCGCCTATCTGTTCGGCGGCGTGACCATGCTGCAGTTCCACCTGCAGGCCACGGGCGTGCAGGTGGCCAGCCAGTGGCTCAGCATGCTGCCCTACCTCTCGACCATCGTGGTGCTGGCCCTGATCTCGCGCAATCCGCAGTGGATCCGGGTGAACATGCCGGCCTCGCTGGGCAAACCCTTTTATCCCGGCACATAATGGCCGTTTTTTTCGTCCCCTCCCCAACTTCCCCAGAAGGAACCGACATGACCGATCTGCACAAACGCGCGCTCATCAAGACGGCAGCGCTCTCCGCCGTGGCGGCGGCAGCCCTGATGGGCTGCGGCAAGAAGGAAGAACCGGCACCGGCCCCCGCACCGGCACCGGCCCCCGTCACCGAGGCGCCCGCACCCAAGCCCGAGCCGCTGAAGATCGCGTTTGCCTATGTCGGCCCCGTGGGCGACGGCGGCTGGTCCTTCGCCCACGACAACGGGCGCAAGGCCGTCGAGAAGGAGTTCGGCGACAAGGTCGTCACCAGCTTCGTCGAGAGCGTGCCCGAGTCGGCCGACGCCGAGCGCGTGCTGCGCGACATGGCCGGCCAGGGCAACAAGCTGATCTTCGGCACCACCTTCGGCTACATGGAGTCCATCCAGAAGATCGCCCCGGACTTCCCCGACGTGAAGTTCGAGCACGCCACGGGCTACAAGACCGCCGCCAACGTGCGCACCTACGACAGCCGCACCTATGAGGGCGCGTACATGGCCGGTGTGATCGCGGGCGGCATGACCAAGACCAATGTGCTGGGCGTGGTCGGTTCGGTGCCCATCCCCGAGGTGCTGCGCAACATCAACAGCTTCACGCTGGGCGCGCAGTCGGTCAACCCCAAGATCAAGACCAAGGTCGTGTGGGTGAACGAATGGTTCAGCCCCCCGAAGGAAACCGAGGCCGCCACCAGCCTGATCAACGGCGGCGCGGACGTGCTGTTCCAGAACACCGACTCGCCCGCCGTGCTCAAGACCGCGCAGGAAAAGGGCAAGCGCGCCTTCGGCTGGGATTCGGACATGACCGCCTACGGCCCCAAGGCCCACCTGGCATCGGCCATCATCAACTGGGGCCCGTACTACATCAAGGCCACCAAGGACGCGCTGGAAGGCACCTGGAAGGGTGACGAGCAGGCCTGGTGGGGCGTCAAGGAGGGTGCGATCGACCTCGTCTCCATCGCCGAGGACGTGCCCGCCGAGCTCAAGGCCAAGGCCGAGGAAGTCAAGAACGGCCTGAAGGACGGCAGCTTCCAGATCTGGAAGGGCCCCATCGTGGACAACGCGGGCAAGACCGTGCTCGACAAGGACGCCGTGGCCGACGACAAGTTCCTCACGGGCATCAACTTCTACGTCAAGGGCGTGGAAGGCAAGGTGCCGGGCGGCGACAAGAAATAAGCACAGCACCGCTGTATGCTTGCCAGGGCCGCCGCAGTGCGGCCCTTTTCGTTTCCCCTGTCCCCGGAGGCTGCCCCATGTTCAAGGTCCCGCCCGTCGCCGCCGAACGCCTGCCCGCACTGCTGCGCGCCATGCCCAAGGCCGAGCTGCACATCCACATCGAAGGCTCGCTCGAACCCGAGCTGATCTTCGCGCTGGCCGAACGCAACAGCGTGCGCCTGCCCTACGCCAGCGTGCAGGAGCTGCGCAGCGCCTACGCCTTCACCGATCTGCAGAGCTTCCTCGACATCTACTACGCCGGCGCCAGCGTGCTGCTGCACGAGCAGGACTTCTACGACATGGCGCGCGCCTACCTGGCGCGCGCCGTGGCCGACAACGTGGTGCACGCCGAGATCTTCTTCGACCCGCAGACGCACACGGCGCGCGGCGTGCCCATAGAGACCGTCATCATGGGCCTGCACCGCGCCTGCGAGGACGCGCGCACCCTGCTGGGCATCAGCGCCAGCCTGATCCTGTGCTTTCTGCGCCACCTGAGCGAGGAGGAGGCCTTTGCCACGCTGGAGCAGGCGCTGCCACTGCAGGACAAGTTCATCGGCGTGGGCCTGGACAGCAGCGAGCTGGGCCATCCGCCCGAGAAGTTCGCGCGCGTGTTTGCGCGCTGCCGCGAGCTGGGCCTGCGCCGGGTGGCCCATGCGGGCGAGGAGGGGCCGCCCGCCTACATCTGGAGCGCGCTCGACGTGCTCCAGGTCGAGCGCATAGACCACGGCGTGCAGGCCTTCCAGGACGCCGCGCTCCTGCAGCGCCTGGCCAGCAGCCGCGTGCCGCTCACAGTGTGCCCGCTGTCCAACCAGAAGCTGCGCGTGTTCCCGGACCTCCGGGACCACAAGCTGCGCCAGTTGCTCGATGCCGGCCTGTGCGCCACGGTCAACTCGGACGACCCGGCCTACTTCGGCGGCTACATCAACGACAACTTCACGCAGGTCTTCGCCGCCACCGGCATGGGCGCACGCCACGCCTACGAGCTGGCCAGCAACAGCTTCGAGGCCAGTTTTGCCAGCGCGGCCGACAAGCGCGCCTGGCAGCACAAGCTCAAGGAGAGTTTCGAGCGCTTCGTCGAGTACGACTGAGCGCTGCGGCACGCCCTGCGGCAGCGCAGGGGTTCAGCGGGCGCTCAGGGCGCCGGGGCCATGGCCGCGGCCAGGCGGCGGGCGTAGTCCTGCAGCATGGCCGGGTCGGGGTTCTTGCGCGGCCAGGACAGGGCAATGCCGTCGCCCGCGTGGCGCGGCACCACATGCATGTGGAAGTGGAACACCGTCTGGTCGCCCTCGCGGCCATTGGCCTGCAGCAGGGTGATGCCCGGAGGGTCGAACACCTGCTGGACGGCGCGGGCCACGCGCTGGGCCGTCTGCAGCACGGCGGCAGCCTCTTGCGGCGTGATGTCCAGCAGTGTCGCCGCGTGGCGCCGGGTAGCTACGAGCACATGGCCGGGGTTGACCTGGCCGATGTCCATGAAGGCGAGGGTCAGCGCGTCTTCGTGCACGCGCGCCGAAGGGATCTCTCCCGCCACGAGGCGGCAGAACAGGCATTGGCCGGGGGGCGAGGTATCGACGAACAGGGGCATGGCGCAGGCTCCGGGGGCAGGGGCGCGACCAGATGCGCCCGGACTGCGAGTGTAGGGCTGCCCACCCTCAGGCGGTCTCTTTGCCCCCAGGGTTTGTGCCCTCCCGCCCGGCACCGCCCCGGGTGCAGCATGCTTCTTGGCGGGAAGGGGCCTGGCAGGGCCGTCCTGCCGATGCCCTGGTTGGCGGCAGGGTGTTTGCCGGCATAGAATCCACGGCTGCGCTACCCGCGCAACCGTGAACGGCGTGCCGCAACCCGGCCCGCCGCTTCAGTCCGACAACAAGCCGCGCGACACAATCGCGCGCCTGGAGACCGTGGATGACACCGCACACAGCCCTCAAGCTGCATGTGCCCGAGCCGACTGGGCGGCCGGGTTGCAAGACAGACTTCTCCTATCTCAGCGTCTCGCCCGCCGGCGCCGTACGCAGACCCCCCACTGACACCTCCCCGGCCGACACCGCCGACCTGGCGACCAGCCTGGTGCGTGTGCTGGACGACGACGGCCAGGCCGTCGGTCCCTGGGCCCCCGCCATCCATCCCGAGCGCCTGCGCCGCGGCCTGCGCGCCATGATGAAGACGCGCATCTTCGACGCGCGCATGCTGCTCGCCCAGCGCCAGAAAAAGCTCTCCTTCTACATGCAGTGCCTGGGCGAGGAGGCCATCGCCGTGGCCCATTCCATGGCGCTGCAGGACGGCGACATGTGCTTTCCCACCTACCGCCAGCAGGGGCTGCTGCTCGCGCGCGACGACATCTCCCTGGTGGAGCTGATCTGCCAGCTCATGAGCAATGAGCGCGACCCGATCAAGGGCCGCCAGTTGCCCGTGATGTATTCGTACAAGCGCGCGGGCTTCTTCTCCATCTCGGGCAACCTGGCCACCCAGGTGCCCCAGGCCGTGGGCTGGGCCATGGCCTCGGCCATCAAGGGCGACACCAAGATCGCCTCCGCCTGGATCGGCGACGGCTCCACGGCCGAGAGCGACTTCCACACCGCGCTCACCTTTGCCCATGTGTACCGCGCGCCGGTGATCATCAACGTGGTCAACAACCAGTGGGCCATCTCCACCTTCCAGTCCATCGCGGGCGGGGAGGGCACGACCTTCGCCCAGCGCGGCGTGGGGGTGGGCATCGCCTCGCTGCGCGTCGACGGCAACGACTTCCTGGCCGTGTATGCCGCCTCGCAGTGGGCGGCCGAGCGCGCGCGCGCCAACCACGGGCCCACGCTCATCGAGTGGGAGACCTACCGCGCCGGGCCGCACTCCACCTCGGACGACCCCTCCAAGTACCGCCCCGCCGACGACTGGCAGCGCTTCCCGCTGGGCGACCCCATCGAGCGCCTGAAAAAGCACCTGATCGCCATCGGCGAGTGGAGCGAGGCGCAGCACGAGCAGGCCCAGAAGACGCTGGAGGCCGAAGTGGTCGCCGCGCAGAAGGAGGCCGAAAGCCACGGCACCCTGCTCGACGGCCGCGTGCCCAGCGCGGCCGCGATCTTCGACGACGTGTACCACCAGATGCCGGAGCACCTGCGCCGGCAACGCCAGCAGATGGGGGTCTGAGCCATGGCAGAGCACAAGCAAGACCCGGCAGGCGTCCCCATGACCATGATCCAGGCCCTGCGTTCGGGCCTGGACGTGATGATGGGGCGCGACGACAACGTCATCGTCTACGGCGAGGACGTGGGCTACTTCGGCGGCGTGTTCCGCGTCACCGAGGGCCTGCAGGCCAAGTACGGCAAGACGCGCTGTTTCGACGCGCCGATCTCCGAATCGGGCATCGTCGGCACGGCCATCGGCATGGCGGCCTATGGCCTCAGGCCCGTGGTGGAGATCCAGTTCGCCGACTACTTCTACCCGGCCACGGACCAGATCGTCTCCGAGGCGGCGCGCCTGCGCCACCGCTCGGCCGGGGATTTTTCCGCCCCCATGGTGATCCGCATGCCCTGCGGCGGCGGCATCTACGGTGGGCAGACGCACAGCCAGAGCCCCGAGGCCTTCTTCACCCATGTCTGCGGCCTGCGCACGGTCATGCCCAGCAACCCGTACGACGCCAAGGGCCTGCTCATCGCCGCCATCGAGTGCGAGGACCCGGTGATCTTCCTGGAGCCCAAGCGGTTGTACAACGGCCCGTTCGACGGCCACCACGACAAGCCGGTCGTGCCCTGGTCCAAGCACGAGCGGGGCCGCGTGCCCGAGGGCTACTACCAGGTGCCTTTGACCAAGGCGGCCGTGTTCCGCCCGGGCAAGGCCGTGACGGTGCTCACCTACGGCACCATGGTCTGGGTCAGCGAATGCGCCGCGCGCGAGGCGGGCATCGACGCCGAGATCATTGACCTGCGCAGCCTCTGGCCGCTGGATCTGGAGACCATCGTCGCCTCGGTGCAGAAGACCGGCCGCTGCGTGGTGGTGCACGAGGCCACGCGCACCAGCGGCTTTGGCGCCGAACTCGCCGCGCTGGTGCAGGAGCATTGCTTCTACCACCTGGAGGCGCCCATCGAGCGCGTGACGGGCTGGGACACCCCCTACCCGCACGCCCAGGAGTGGGCGTATTTCCCCGGGCCGGCGCGCGTCGGCGCGGCCCTCAAGCGCGCAGTGGAGGCATGACATGGGTATTTACGTGATCCGCGTGCCCGACATTGGCGAGGGCATTGCCGAAGTGGAGCTGGTGTCCTGGCATGTGCAGCCGGGCGACCGTGTGAGCGAAGACCAGCACCTGGCCGACGTGATGACCGACAAGGCCACCGTCGAGGTGCCATCGCCCACGCATGGCAAGGTGCTGGCGCTGGGCGGCAGCCCCGGCCAGGTGATGGCCGTGGGCGCCGAGCTGGTGCGCCTGGAGGTCGAGGGTGAGGGGAATTTGAAGGAAAATGCGGCTCCAGCGCCCGTCCAGCAAGCGCCAGCAGCTCCTGTTTCTGTAGCGGCTGTGGCGCCTGCCGCTGCAGCCCCCGTGGCCGCAGCTCCCGCCCCGGCGCCCGCGCCCCTGCGCCCGGCTGCGGCGCCGCGCGGTACGCCCGCCGTGGTGCGCAAGGAAGGCGAGCGCCCGCTCGCCTCGCCCGCCGTGCGCCGGCGCGCCCAGGATATGGGGGTGGACCTGCGCTACGTGCACGGCAGTGGCCCCGCCGGCCGCATCGGGCACCAGGACCTGGACACCTACGCCGCCGGCCAGGGCCAGCCGGCCGGGCAGGGCGCCTCGCCCTATGTGGAACGCCATGGCGAGGAGCAGATCCCCGTCATCGGCCTGCGCCGCAAGATCGCGCAGAAGATGCAGGAGGCCAAGCGCCGCATCCCGCATTTCAGCTACGTGGAAGAGGTGGACGTGACCGAGCTCGAAGCCTTGCGCCAGCAGCTCAACAGGCTCCATGGCAGCACACGCGGCAAGCTCACGCTGCTGCCCTTCCTGGTGCGCGCCATGGTGCTGGCCTTGCGCGACTTCCCGCAGATCAATGCGCGCTACGACGACGAGACCGGCGTGGTCACGCGCCACGCGGCCGTGCACCTGGGCGTGGCCACGCAGACCGACGGCGGCCTCATGGTGCCCGTGCTGCGCCATGCCGAGGCGCTGGACCTGTGGGCCTGCGCCGCGGGCATCGCGCGCGTGGCCGAGGGCGCGCGCAGCGGTAAGGCCCCGCGCGAGGAGCTCTCGGGCTCCACCATCACCCTCACCAGCCTGGGGGCGCTGGGCGGCATCGCCAGCACGCCGGTCATCAACCACCCCGAGGTGGCCATCGTCGGGGTCAACCGCATGGTCGAGCGCCCCATGTTCCGCAACGGCCAGGTGGTGGCGCGCCAGCTCATGAACCTCTCGTCCTCGTTCGACCACCGCGTGGTCGACGGCATGGACGCGGCGCGCTTCATCCAGGCCATGCGCGCGCTGCTCGAAACCCCGGCCCTGCTGTTTGTCGAGTGAAGCGGGAGGAATACACATGAAAGAAATCACTACCCGCCTGCTGGTCATCGGCGGTGGCCCGGGCGGCTACGTGGCGGCCATCCGTGCCGGGCAACTGGGCATTCCCACCGTGCTGGCGGAAGGCGCGCACCTGGGCGGCACCTGCCTGAACATCGGCTGCATCCCGTCCAAGGCGCTGATCCATGCAGCGCACGAGTTCGAGCGCGCGCGCCACCAGGCCCAGGGCTCGCCGCTGGGCATCCGCGTGCAGGAACCGAGCATCGACATTGCGCAGACCGTGCGCTGGAAGGACGGCATCGTCAAGCGCCTCTCCGGCGGCGTCGCCGGCCTGCTGCGCAAGGCGGGCGTGCAGGTGCTCAAGGGCTGGGCGCGCATCGAGGACGGCAAGACCGTGACCGTGCAGGCCGAGGGCGGCGAGAGCGTGCGCGTGCGCTGCGAACACCTGCTGCTGGCCACGGGCTCCGAGCCCGTGGAGCTGCCCAGCATGCCGTTTGGCGGCGCCATCTGGTCGTCCACGGATGCGCTCTCGCCCGACGTTGTCCCGAAGCGCCTGGTGGTGGTGGGCGCGGGCTACATCGGGCTGGAGCTGGGCATGGCCTACCGCAAGCTGGGCGTGGAGGTCACGGTGGTCGAGGCCGCGCAGCGCGTGCTGCCCAGCTACGACGAGGAGCTGACCCAGCCCGTGCTCGATGCCCTGCAAAAGAGCGGCGTGGTGCTGCACCTGGGCTGCAGCGTGCAGGGCTACGACGCCAAGCACGGCGTGCATGTGCGCAATGCGCGCGCCGACGAGTTCGCCCTGCCGGCCGAGCGCGTGCTCGTCGCTGTGGGGCGCAGGCCGCGCACGGCGGGCTTCGGGCTCGAATCCCTGCAGCTCGACATGGCCGGCCGCTACCTGGCCGTGGATGCGCACTGCCGCACCTCCATGCGCAATGTCTGGGCCATCGGCGACGTCACCGGCGAGCCCATGCTCGCGCACCGCGCCATGGCGCAGGGCGAATGCGTGGCCGAGCAGATCGCGGGCCAGAGCCGGCGCTTCGAGCCCATGGCCATCCCGGCCGTGTGCTTCACCGACCCCGAGGTCGTGGTCGTGGGCAAGACGCCGGGCGAGGCGCGCGCCGCGGGGCTGGACTGCATCGACGCGGCCTTCCCCTTCTCCGCCAACGGCCGCGCGATGACGCTGGAAGCCACCGGCGGCTTCGTGCGCGTGGTGGCGCGGCGCGACAACCACCTGATCCTTGGCTGGCAGGCCGTGGGCCAGGGCGTGGCCGAGCTGGCCGCGGCCTTCACCCAGTCCATCGAAATGGGCGCGCGGCTGGAGGACGTGGCGGGCACCATCCACGCCCACCCCACGCTGGGCGAGGCGGTGCAGGAGGCGGCGCTGCGCGCGCTGGGGCACGCGGTGCACATTTGACGCACCCCCCTGAGTCGCCTTCGGCGCCTTCCCCCCGCTCTCGCATCGCTGCGCGATGCGGGCAGGAGGACGCCCCCGGCGCGGCGGGGCGGCCCTTGCGCGGGGGCCCTGGTCTGGGCCGCGCCAGTGGCGTGCGGCTCCGGTAAGCTTGCAGCCATGCACATCTACCGTTCCGCCCTGTTGCGCTTTTCCGAGGATGGCCAGGCCTTGTACGACGAGGATGGCCTGCTCGCCATCGGCCCCGATGCGTCAGGCCGCCAGCGCGTGCAGGCGGCGGGGGCCTGGCACGCCTTGGCATCGCAGTTCGCGGGGCAGCATGTCACGCACTGGCCGGGGCGCCTGATCGCGCCGGGCTTCGTGGACATGCATGTCCACTACCCGCAGACCGACGTGATCGGCTCGCCTGCCGAGGGCCTGCTGCCCTGGCTGGAGAACTACACCTTTCCGCACGAAAAGCGCTTCGTCACCCAGGGCTATGCCGAGCAGGTGGCGGACTTCTTCCTCGACGAGCTGCTGCGCAACGGCGTGACGACGGCGCTGGCCTTCGCCACCTCGCACCCGCAGTCGGTCGATGCGCTGTTCGCCGAGGCGCGGCGCCGGCACCTGCGCCTGATGACGGGCAAGGTGCTGCAGGACCGGCATTCGCCCGATGGCGTGCGCGACGAGACGGAGCAAAGCCTGATCGACACCGAAGACCTGATCGCGCGCTGGCACGGCGTGGACCGGCTGGGCTACGCCATCACGCCGCGCTTTGCGCCCACCAGCAGCCCGGCGCAGTTGCGCGGCGCGGGCAAGCTCGCGGCGCAGTACCCGGACGTGTGGATCCAGTCGCACGTGGCCGAGAACCTCGACGAGGTGCGCTGGGTGCGCGAACTCTACCCGCGCGCGCGCAGCTACCTCGCGGTGTACGACGGCTTCGGCCTGATGCGCGAGCGCGCCGTGTACGCGCACTGCATCCACTTCGACGCGGAGGACCGCGCGCTGATGCGCGCGCGCCGCACGGCCGCCGCTGTCAGCCCCACGAGCAACCTGTTCCTGGGCAGCGGCTTTTTCGACTACCAGGCGGCCGACCGCGCGGGCTTTGCCTACGGCCTGGCCAGCGATGTGGGCGGGGGCACGAGCTTCTCGCCGTTTCGCACCATGCTCGCGGCCTACACCGTGGGGCGCGAGGGCCAGACCAAGCCGGGCCTGAGCCTGTCGCCCCGGCACCTGTGGTGGCAGCACACGGCAGGCGCGGCGCGCGCCCTGGGCCTGGAGGGCGTGATCGGCAATCTGCAGCCCGGCTGCGAGGGCGATTTCGTCGTGCTCAACCCGCAGGCCACGCCGCTGCTGGCGCGGCGCACGGCGCAGGCGGCCAGCCTGGACGAACTGCTGTTCGCCATGATCGTGCTGGGCGACGACCGGCTCGTGGAGCAAACCGTGATTTCACAGGCAAAATATGCCCCTGGCGCTTGATGGCCGAGCGCTACCAGCTATCAAAACCATAGTACCTGGCGAGGAGCCCGCAGCATGAGCATCAAGAGCGACAAATGGATCCGCCGCATGGCGGCCGAGCACGGCATGATCGAGCCCTTCGAGCCCGGCCAGGTGCGCGAGGCCGATGGCCGCAAGATCATCAGCTACGGCACCAGCAGCTACGGTTACGACATCCGCTGCGCACCCGAATTCAAGGTGTTCACCAACATCCACAGCACCGTGGTGGACCCGAAGAACTTCGACGAGAAAAGCTTCGTCGATTTCGAGGGCGACAGCTGCATCATCCCGCCCAACAGCTTCGCGCTGGCGCGCACCGTCGAATACTTCCGCATTCCGCGCAACGTGCTCACCGTCTGCCTGGGCAAGAGCACCTACGCGCGCTGCGGCATCATCGTCAACGTCACGCCCTTCGAGCCCGAGTGGGAAGGCTATGTGACGCTGGAGTTCTCCAACACCACGCCGCTGCCCGCGCGCATCTACGCCGGCGAGGGTTGCGCCCAGGTGCTGTTCTTCGAGAGCGACAAGGACGATGTCTGCGAGGTCTCGTACAAGGACCGCGGCGGCAAGTACCAGGGCCAGCACGGGGTCACGCTCCCCCGCGCCTGACCCCGGCCGTCAGTGCAGGGTGCCCGCGCCGAGGGCGATGTCCTGCGGGTGCAGCACGGCGGCCCACAGCATGGCGTGCACGCCGCGCACCATGTCGCGCAGTTGCATGCCGGGCGTTCCCTGCTCCGGCAGCCAGGGCACGTGCACGAAGCCGCCGCGCGCGAGCGGCGCCGCACCGGTGGCCAACTGGCGCATCAATCCATAGAACACCGCATTGCACACGAAGGTGCCCGCCGTCTGCGACACCTCGCAGCGCAGCCCGGCCTGCTGCACGGCGCGCCGCAGCGCCTTGACGGGCAGGCTGGCGAAGTAGGCCGCCGGGCCGTCCGGCGCCACGGGCTCGTCCACGGGCTGCGCGCCCTGGTTGTCGGGGATGCGGGCGTCGATCAGATTGATGGCGATGCGCTCGACCGACAGTGCCGCGCGCCCGCCCGCCTGCCCCAGGCACAGGACCAGCGCCGGGCGGTGCAGCGCCAGCAAGGCCTGCAACTGCTCCTGCGCCGCCCCGAAGACGGTGGGCAGTTGCGCCGCCACCACAGGGTGGCCGGCGATGCGCTGGCCGTGCAGCGCGCGGGCCACCAGCCAGCTCGGGTTGAGGGCGTCGCCGCCGAACGGGTCGAAGCCCGTGAGCAGCAGGGGCGCATGCGGGAGGGGGCGGGTCGGGGCCATGGTGCCCATGGTAGCGGCCCGCGCAGGCCGCGTCGGTGGCGCGTAATATGCCGGGACAGCATTGCGCAGACGGCACAGGAGCAGGCCATGAAATGGGAAGGCAACCGGGAATCGGACAACGTGGAAGACCGCCGCGGCAGCGGCGGCGGATTTCCCCTCCCGGGCGGGCGCGGCATCGGTATCGGCACCATCGTCATCGCCCTGCTGGGCGGCTGGGTGCTGGGCATCAACCCGCTCACCCTCCTGGGGCTGCTCAGCGGCGGGGGGCCGCCGGCCCAAGTGCAGCAGGCCCCGGCGCAGCGTCCGCCGGCCGATGACACGCCGGCGCGCTTCGTCTCCACCGTGCTGGCCGACACCGAAGACGTCTGGGCCGCCGTATTCCGCCAGGCGGGCGGCAGCTACCAGGAACCGCGGCTGGTGCTGTTTCGCGGCGCCACGCCCACGGCCTGCGGCACGGGGCAGGCGGCCATGGGGCCGTTCTACTGCCCGGCCGACCAGAAGGTCTACATCGACCTGGGCTTCTACGAAACCCTCAAGAGCCGCCTCGGCGCGCCGGGCGACTTCGCCCAGGCCTACGTGATCGCCCACGAGGTGGGCCACCATGTGCAGAACCTGCTGGGCATCAGCGCCCAGGTCGAGCAGATGCGCGGCCGTGTGGGCCAGGCCGAATACAACCGCCTGTCCGTGCGCCTGGAACTGCAGGCCGACTGCTTCGCCGGCGTGTGGGCGCACCATGCGCAGAATGCGCGCCAGATCCTGGAGCAGGGCGACGTGGAGGAAGCCATGAACGCCGCCGCGAAAATCGGCGACGACGCGCTGCAGCGCGCCCACGGTGGCGCCGTGGTGCCCGAATCCTTCACCCACGGCACCAGCGCGCAGCGCCAGCGCTGGTTCTCCACGGGCCTGCAGCAGGGCAGCGTGCGGGCCTGCGACACCTTCGGCGCACGCACGCTCTGACGCCGCCCATGGCGATGGCATCGTCGGGGCGCGCACCGTCTGCACCGCTGCCCCAGCGGGAGAGCCGGGCGGCAGCCCGGGCTGCGGCATGGTCGGCCGCCGCCGTGACCGTGCCGCACGCCGTGGGCCTGGGGCTGCTGGCCTTTGCCCCGCTGGTGGGGGTGCACTCGCTGGCCGCGCAGGCGCTGTGGTCGGCGGCGCTGCCGGGCCTGCTGCTCACGCTGGTGCTGCCGCGCGCTGGCGTGGTCTATGCCCCCTCGACGGTGGTGGCGCTGCTGTTCGCCGCCGTGCTGGCCACGGTGCAGGGCGCGGCGCCCAGCCTGGGCCTGCAGGGGCCGCAGGTGCTGGCCGTGACGGGCGCGACGGTGGCGCTGGCCTTTGTGTTCCAGGGCATGCTGGGAGTGCTGCGCCTGGCTTCGGCGGCGCGCTTTCTGCCCATTTCGGTGACGCACGGCTTTGCCGCGGGCGTGGGCCTGTCCATGGTGTTCGGGCAGGTGCGCACGGGCTTTGGCAGCGGCGCGCTGGGCGATGCGCGCATGCCCTGGAACGCCCTGGCGGCGCTGGCCGTGGTGCTGCTGGCCTGGGGGCTGCGCCGGCGCTGGCCGCAGGTGCCGGGCTTGCTGGCCGCGGTGGTGCTGGTGTCCCTGGCGGTGGCCGGGGCGGGTCAGTGGGGTCTGGGCGAGGTGTTCGTGGCCGCCGCTCCGCCCGGCCCGTTTGCCGGGCCGCTGTGGCCCGGCTGGGGCGGCATCCCCTGGGTGGCGCTGGCGCAGACGCAGGGCCAGGCCCTGGTCACGCTGGCCCTGCTCATGGCCATGGTCAACAGCCTGGAGGTGCTGGTGTTCCAGCAGGAGTTGGAGCTGGAACACGGCCTGCGCAGCGATGCCAACGCCATTTTGCGGCGCGAGAGCCTGCTCGGTGCGCTGTGCGCGCTCGCGGGCCTGATCCCGGCCTCCACCAGCGCCTCGCGCTCGCGCATCGTGCTGGCCGAGGTGGGGGCCTCGCGCGCGGCGCCGCGCTGGCACGCAGGCATCATGCTGGGGGTGGCCTGCACCGGGGCGTGGTGGCTGCACTGGCTGCCCATGGCCAGCCTGGCCGGGGGTCTGATCCTGGCCGGGTTGTGGCAGGTGCCGCGACCGCTGTGGTCGGCGCGCCATGCGCGCCAGGCGCGCGTCACCTGGGTGCAGAGCTGGCTGGTGGCGCTGGTGTTCGCGGTGTTCAGCGGCGCGGTCGCGCTGGTGGCCGGGCTGGTGGTGGCCACGCTTGCGCTGCTGCGCGACTCGGCCAGCACGGTGCTGCGCCATGTGCGGCTGGACGGCGAGCTGCGCTCGCGCCGCCTGCGCCGCGCGGCCACCGAGGGCTGGGTGGCGCAGCACATGAACCAGGTGGCGGTGTTCGAGGTGCAGGGCGTCATGTCCTTCGGCGTGGCGGCGCACCTGTCCGAGCAGGTGCGCGCGCTGCTGCAGCCGCGCCACCGCTGGGTGGTGCTCAATGCCACGCGCGTGCCCTCGTGGGACAGCACGGCCCTGGCGCAATTGCGGGCGCTGGTGCGCGACCTGCAGCAGCAGGGCATCGCGCTGGCCGTGGCCTCGCTGGACGCCGTGGCCCAGGCGCAGGCCGGCAGCACGGTGCGCAGCTTTGCCGACCTGGACCGCGCCCTGGAGTGGGCCGAGGTGCAGATCCTGGCGCTGCGCCCGGCGCATTTGCGCGTGCGCCACGGCAGCGCCGGGCCGCTGGGCGAACTGGGCGAGGGCCTGGCGCCCGCCGCGCGCCAGGCGCTGGAGGCGTGCCTGCGCACGCAGTCCGTGGCGCCGCACAGCCTGGTGTTCGCCACGGGGGATACGGACCGCGACCTGCTCGTGGTGCTGTCGGGCCACGTCACCCTGGTCACGCAGTGGCCGGCCGCGCAGGGGCTGCGCCTGGCCACGGTGGGGCCGGGCATGGCGTTTGGCGAGATGGCCTTCCTCAGCGGCGCACCGCGCTCGGCCTGCGCGGGCACCGAGCACGGCAAGGCGCGCGTGGTGCGGCTGGCGCGCGCGGATTTCGACGCCTGGGTGCAGCAGTACCCCGAGCAGGCGCTCATCGTCATGGCCGGCCTGGCGCAGATCGGCACGCGCCGTCTGGCGGCCACGACGCAGCAGTTGCGCGCCGTGCTCGAATGAGCCGGGCCGGGGTCAGTCCAGCGTCTGCTGGAAATCACCCTCGGCCTGGAGGGTGCGGCTGCCGTCCGCGGTGGCGAGCTGCAGCACGAAGCGTCCGGCGATGTGGCGGTTGTCGACCGTGTCCACGATGAACTCGCCCGACCGGGTGACGTACTCGGCCCGCGGCAACTGCTGCCCCGTGGGGACGAGGACCATGAAGCCGCGCTTGCCGTCCGGCACGGCGGCCGGCATGTCCCGGTGCAGCGGCAGCACGGCGTAGCGGCCGGGCTGCAGCGCGGCCGCGTGAAAGTCGCCCAGGACCACGGCCAGGTCAAAGGGCAGGTGGTCCGAAGGCGGGTCGGTGAACAGGCCGAGGCTTGCCTGGGTCCGCGCCGGGTCGCTCTGCACGCGCGCCCACTGCACCTGGGGGATGTGGAACTGGCCGTTCAGCGCGCCCGACAGGCGCAGGCGAAAGCTGGGCGCCGCCGGTTCGGCGTGCGCGGGCAGGCCCGGGCCCAGGGTCAGCAGCACGCCCGCGCAGGCGGCGGCCAGGGAGGCGGTCAGGGTTTTTTTCATTCCATCCTCAACACACTTGCGTAGCCGTCGTGGTCGCCGGTCTGCTCGCTGGCCAGGTCGAGCCGGTTGTCCAGGCCGAGGCAGCCGAGGTAGCGCACGCCCGCGTGCTGCACCAGCGCGGCCTGCATGCTGTTGCGCGACTGGCGGAAGGACACGTAGTCGTGCGCCACGCCCTTTTCGCGGCTGGAGGCGCCTATCCACACGCGCCCCGCCGCCCCCGGGTAGGGGCCGAAGAAGCGCGCGTGGTTGTTGGAGAAGGCCCACATATAGTCGGAGAAGGCGTGGTCCTTGAGGGCCGGCTGCTGGGCATACAGCTTGCCGTCCATCCTGCCGGAGTAGCCGCTGCTGTGGCCCGGGCGCGGGGCGTAGCCCGCGCGACTGAAGGCGTCGACCAGGCGGCGCGCAGCGTCCTCGTCGTTGCCGGCCGCGGCGTCGATGACGATCATGTTGATGGGCTCGCGCATCAGCCGCCCGTCGGCCAGCTTGCGCCCCAGCCAGGAGGCGTACTGGCTGGGGTCGTCCTTGTCGATCATGAAGCCGTCGATGGCCGGCAGCGTGGCGGCCACGCTGGGCGCCACGGCGGCGCAGCCCGGGCCGGGCGCATGCAGGGAGGAACACGCGGCAAGGCCGGCGCAGCCCGCCAGGAGCAGGGCACGGCGCAGGCTGGACAGCAGGGGAGGGGGCAGGGCCATCGGCATGGTGGGTAAAGGGGTTGCAGCAGGGCAGCCGGGCCTGCCGGCCGCCGGGGCCAGCGGCTTGCGGCGCCGGGGTGCAAAAACTTTAGCATGGACGCGCGCCGTGTGCAGCGCTGCGCCCCCGCAGGGCAAGACACCGCTGCAGGGCGCGCTGGTTCTGCCTCGACAGCTATGGAGACCATAGCGCACGCGGCCTGTGCCCGGCCCCCCGGACGCCGCGCCTGGGCGTTTGCGCCTCGCAGTGCGACAATACCGGGTTACATGACCACTTCCTATTCCAATCTATCGCTGGCGGAACCGCTCAAGCGTGCCGTGGCCGACATGGGCTACGAGACCATGACGCCCATCCAGGCCCAGGCCATTCCCGTGGTGCTCACGGGCAAGGACGTGATGGGCGCGGCGCAGACGGGCACGGGCAAGACGGCGGCGTTCTCGCTGCCGCTGCTGCAGCGCCTGCTCAAGCATGAAAACAGCTCGGCCTCGCCCGCGCGCCATCCGGTGCGCGCACTGGTGCTGCTGCCCACGCGCGAACTGGCCGACCAGGTGGCCCAGCAGATCGCGCTGTACGCCAAATACACCAAGCTGCGCAGCACCGTGGTGTTTGGCGGCATGGACATGAAGCCCCAGACGCTGGAGCTCAAGAAGGGCGTCGAGGTGCTGGTGGCCACGCCCGGCCGCCTGCTGGACCACATCGAGGCCAAGAACGCCGTGCTCAACCAGGTTGAGTACGTGGTGCTCGACGAGGCCGACCGCATGCTCGACATCGGCTTCCTGCCCGACCTGCAGCGCATCCTGTCCTACCTGCCCAAGCAGCGCACCACGCTGCTGTTCTCGGCCACCTTCTCGCCCGAGATCAAGCGCCTGGCGGGCAGCTACCTGCAGGACCCGGTGACCATCGAGGTCGCGCGGCCCAACGAGACGGCTTCCACCGTGGAGCAGCATTTCTACAGCGTGGGCGACGAGGACAAGCGCCGCGCCGTGCACCAGGTGCTGCGCACGCGCGGGCTCAAGCAGGCCTTCATCTTCGTCAACAGCAAGCTCGGCTGCGCGCGCCTGGCCCGCAGCCTGGAGCGCGAGGGCCTCAAGACGACCGCGCTGCACGGCGACAAGAGCCAGGACGAGCGCCTCAAGGCGCTGGACGCCTTCAAGCAGGGGGCGGTCGATCTGCTCGTGTGCACCGACGTGGCCGCGCGCGGCCTGGACATCAAGGACGTGCCCGCGGTGTTCAACTTCGACGTGCCCTTCAACGCCGAGGACTATGTGCACCGCATCGGCCGCACGGGCCGCGCCGGGGCCTCGGGCCTGGCGGTGACGCTGGTCTCGGGCAGCGATGCGCGCCTGGTCGCCGACATCGAGAAGCTGCTGAAGAAGAAGATCGAGGTCGAGGCGCTGGAATTCGACGAGGACCGCCCGCGCGGGCGCATCAACGACGGCCGGCGCCACTGGCAGGGCAGCGACGAAGCCGCCGCCGAGCCGCGCGCGGCCCGCGCACCCCGCAGCCCCGCGCGCGCAGCCCCGGTGGCGCCGCGCGACCCCTTCTTCGACCGGCCCTACGAGGCCCCCGCCGACCTGCCCCAGCAGCCCGCCTGGGAGGCGGCCGACCGCGCCTCCAAGGGCCGCCTGTCGCCCAACATCAAGGCCTCCCGGCGCAAGCTCGCCGCGCTGTTCAAGGCCCCGGACGTGACCGCCTGAGTCCAGTCCGGGTTTTTGCCGTGAAAAGTCCCTCCAGCGCCCTGCCAGAGAGCGCTGGAAGCTATCAATAAAATAGCAGAATGGAATCAGCCCGGGCGCTGCGCCTGCGGGCAGGGCACCTGCAGCAGTTCGCGCTCGGCCAGCGTGGCGCCAAAGCGCACCGCGCTGAGCTGCCCGCCCCACACGCAGCCGGTGTCCAGCGCCAGCAGGTCGGGCCGGTTCAGATGGCCCAGGGTGGACCAATGCCCGAAGGCCAGCAGGCTGCCGGCCGTGCGCCGGCCCGGCACGTCGAACCAGGGCAGCAAGCCGGCGGGTGCCTGCTGGGCGCTTTCGGTGCTCTCGAAATCCATGACCCCCGCGGGCGAGCAAAAGCGCAGCCGCGTGAGCGCGTTGACGATCACGCGCAGGCGCTCGATGCCGCCGAGCTGCTCGCTCCAGCGGTCGGGCTGGTTGCCGTACATCTGCTGCAGAAAACCGGGCAGATCGCTGCTGCGCAGCACGGCGTGCACCTCGGCGGCCAGGCGCAGCACATCGTCCGCGCTCCAGGCGGGCAGGGCGCCGGCGTGCAGCAGGGTCAGCGTGGCGCCACCGTGCGGGTGCGCCATGGCCAGGGGCTGGCGGCGCAGCCATTCGAGCAGGGCCGCGCGGTCGGGTGCCTGCAGCACCGAGTCCAGCGTGTCGCGGCGCGAGGGCGCGCGCGCACCGTGCGCCGCGGCCAGCAGGTGCAGGTCGTGGTTGCCCAGCAGGCAGCACAGCGCGCCCTCGTGCGCCATGCAGCGGCGCAGCACGGCGGCGGAGTCGGGACCGCGGTTGACCAGGTCGCCCAGCAGGTAGACCGTGTCGCGGCTGGGAGAAAAGTCGATGCGTTCGAGCAGGCGCGCCAGCGCGGCGTCGCAGCCCTGCACATCGCCGATACAGTAAAGTGCCATGGTGATTTTTGTAACTTTTGCGGTATGGATTTTCTGCTGATTGCCTTGCTGACGCTGCTCAATGGCCTCTTCGCCATGTCCGAGCTGGCGCTCGCCTCCAGCCGCAAGGCACGCCTGTCGGCCATGGCCCAGGCCGGCGACAAAGGCGCGCAGGCGGCCCTGGGCCTGCTCGACAACCCCACGCAGTTCCTTTCCTCGGTGCAGGTGGGGATCACTTCCATCGGCATGCTCAACGGCATCATCGGCGAGGCGGCGTTCAGCGACGATCTCTCCGCCCTGCTGCTGTCTCTGGGCATGCCCAAGGGGGGCGCCAGCATCGTGGCCACGGCCATCGTGGTCACGCTCATCACCTTCATCACCATTGTCTTCGGCGAGCTCGTGCCCAAGCGCATCGGGCAGCTCTACCCCGAGGCCGTCTCGCGCCTGATGGCGCGCCCCATGGCCTGGGTGGCGCGCGTGGCCAAGCCCTTCGTGCGCCTGCTCTCGCTCTCCACCCAGGGCGTGCTCGCCGTGCTGCGCGTGGACAACACCGCCGCGCGCACCGTGACCGAGGAGGAGATCGCCGCCAGCCTGGAGGAAGGGCGCGAGGCTGGCGTCATCGAGCAGCACGAGCACCAGATGGTGCAGAACGTCTTTCGCCTCGACGACCGGCCGCTCACCTCGCTCATGGTGCCGCGCAGCGACGTGCACTGGCTCGACGCCGCCTGCACCCCGGCTGAGGCGCTGCAGCAGGCCAGCGCGGGCAGCACCATGGGCGCGCATTCGTGGTACCCCGTGTGCCGGGGTTCGCTCGACGAGGTGGTCGGCATCATCAGCGTGGCACATTTGCTCGAACTCGGCGCCGCGCACCCGCAGCCCATCGGCGCGCATGTGCAGGCCGCCACCTTCGTCCCCGAGACCCTGAGCGGCATGGAACTGCTGGAGCAGTTTCGCGAGCGTGCCGGGCGCATGGTGTTCGTGGTCGATGAATACGGCGTGGTCCAGGGCATCATGACGCCGCGCGACCTGCTCGAAGCCATCACCGGTGAATTGCAGAGCGCCGCCCCCCAGGACGCCTGGGCCGTGCTGCGCGAGGACGGAACCTGGCTGCTCGACGGCCTGGTGCCCATTGCCGAGCTCAAGGCGCGCCTCGATATTCGTGACCTGCCCTCGGAGGATAAAGGCCGCTATAACACTCTGGCGGGTTTATTGCTTTCGGAAATGGGGCATTTGCCGGCGGTGAGTGAGCGCATAGCCTGTGCGGGCTGGATATTCGAGGTGGTCGATTTGGATGGCAAGCGCATTGACAAGGTGCTGGCATATCCCGAGACTTGATTCCCGGGCCGGATAATGGGTGGCGCCCAGCATTCCGCGCAGAAGATGACAGAATAATTAAAAACAGGTATATAATTTTTCCGTTCAGCGACCACCCACCCACCACCCCAATACCACCATGGACGATTACAAAGAACTCCTCAAGCAGCGCGAAACGCTGGAGCAGCGCATCCAGGCTGCGCGCCAAGCCGCCATCGCGGGCGCCATCGAGCAGGTGCGGGCCCTTGTTGCCGAGTTTGATTTGACGCCGCAGGACGTTTTTCCGCCCGCCCGCGGCCGCAGTGCCGCCGCCGGCACCAAGGTGGCGCCCAAATACCGCGACCCCGCCACGGGTAAAACCTGGACCGGCCGGGGCAAGCCGCCCGACTGGATTCGCGGCCAGGACCGCGCGCAATTCGCCATTTGAATCTGCCGCCGGCCCCGCGTGTGCAAAGTCCGCCTCTGGCGGACTTTTGTTTTATGCGGGTGGATATTCCCCATTTCCCATTGGCCGGGCAGGGGTGTCCCATGCCCGCGCCGGCCACCAGGCCATTGCGGCTTTTGCCAGCAGTGCCAAAATGCCTCTACCCATTCTTGGAGGTCGATCCATGGCGACACGCACTGCAACCCCGCGCCACCCGTTTGCCCCTGTGGTCAAGCCGCTGGCCCTGGCATCCGGCAAAAAAGGCCGGTTCTTTTCCCTGCCTGCATTGGCCCGGCAATACCCGGGCGTGCGGCGCCTGCCCCTGTCCCTGCGCGTGGTGCTTGAGGCCGTGCTGCGCCATTGCGACGGCCGCAAGATCACCCCGGAGCATGTGGTCCAGTTGGCCCAGTGGCAGCCGCGCGCCGAGCGCCAGGACGAAATCCCCTTCGTGCTGGCGCGTGTGGTGCTGCAGGACTTCACCGGCGTGCCCCTGCTGGCCGACCTGGCCGCCATGCGCAGCACGGCGGCGCGCCTGGGGCGCGACCCGCGCCGCATCGAGCCGCTGGTGCCCGTGGACCTGGTGGTGGACCACTCCATCATGGTCGACCACTACGGCAGCAAGAAGGCGCTGGACCTGAACATGAAGCTCGAATTCCAGCGCAACCGCGAGCGCTACGAGTTCATGAAATGGGGCATGCAGGCCTTCGACACCTTCCGCGTCGTGCCGCCGGGCTTCGGCATCGTGCACCAGGTCAACCTGGAATACCTGGCGCGCGGCGTGCACCGCACGGCCGACGGCGTGTACTACCCCGACACCCTGGTCGGCACCGACAGCCACACCACCATGATCAACGGCATCGGCGTCGTGGGCTGGGGCGTGGGCGGCATCGAGGCCGAAGCCGCCATGCTGGGCCAGCCGCTGTACTTCCTCACGCCCGACGTGGTGGGCATGGAGCTCACCGGGCGGCTGCGCGAGGGCGTCACGGCCACCGACCTGGTGCTCACCGTGACCGAGCTGCTGCGCCGCCACAAGGTGGTGGGCAAGTTCGTGGAGTTCTTCGGCGAGGGCACGCGCACGCTCTCCGTGCCCGACCGCGCCACCATCGGCAATATGGCGCCCGAGTACGGCGCGACCATGGGCTTTTTCCCGGTCGACGAGAAGACCGTCGATTACCTGCGCGGCACGGGCCGCACGGCGGCCGAGATCGAGGCCTTCGAGGCCTACTTCAAGGCGCAGGACATGTTCGGCGTGCCCCGGGCGGGCGAGATCGATTACTCCGAGGTTGTCACGCTGGACCTGTCCACCGTCACGCCCAGCCTGGCCGGCCCCAAGCGCCCGCAGGACCGCATCGAGCTGGGGCAGGTCAAGCAGCAGTTCACCACCCTGTTCAGCCAGCCCGTGGCCGCCAACGGCTTCAACCAGCCGGCCGAGCGCCTGGGCCAGCGCTACCGCGTGGGCTGCGGCGTGGGCGATGCGGCCGCCGAGGCGCAGCAACCCCAGCCCGGCGCGGCGCGCAATGTGGTCGAGATGGTGGGCAACCGTCCCGCGCGCGCCGCCGCGCAGGCGCCGCACCCGGCCCCGCAGGTGTGCGCCGTGCCCGAAGATGCTGCACAGGCGCTCACCGTGGGCCATGGCGACGTGCTGATCGCCGCCATCACGAGCTGCACCAACACCTCCAACCCCAGCGTGCTGCTCGCCGCGGGCCTGCTGGCCCAGAAGGCGGTGCAGGCCGGGCTCAAGGTGCAGCCGCACATCAAGACCTCGCTGGCGCCGGGCTCGCGCATCGTGACCGAGTACCTCAGCGAGACCGGTCTGCTGCCCTACCTCGAAAAGCTGGGCTTTGCCGTGGCGGGCTATGGCTGCACGACCTGCATCGGCAACGCGGGCGACCTCACGCCCGAGCTCAACGAGGCCATCACCGCCAACGACCTGGTCTGCGCGGCCGTGCTCTCGGGCAACCGCAATTTCGAGGCGCGCATCCACCCCAACCTCAAGGCCAACTTCCTCGCCAGCCCGCCGCTGGTGGTGGCCTACGCCATCGCGGGCACCGTGCTCAAGGACTTGATGACCGAGCCCGTGGGCCTGGGCCGGCGCGGCCGCCCGGTGTACCTGGGCGAGATCTGGCCGAGCAGCGATGAAATCCACGCCCTGCTCAAGCACGCCATGAAGGGCAAGGCCTTCCGCGAGAACTACGCCCGCGTGGCCCAAGAGCCGGGCAAGCTGTGGGAGCGCATCCACGGCATGGGCGGCACGACCTACCACTGGCCCGAGAGCACCTACATCGCCCAGCCGCCGTTCTTCGATCAGTTTGCTATTGAAAAAGTAGCTGCTGGCGCAGGTGGTTCAAGCGCTGCAGGCCCAAATGATGCTGTATCCGTGGCCGTGCAGGGCGCGCGCATCATGGCGCTGTTCGGCGACTCCATCACCACCGACCACATCTCGCCCGCAGGCTCCATCAAGGAGAACTCCCCCGCGGGCCAGTGGCTGCGCGCGCACGGCGTGCTGCCGCAGGACTTCAACAGCTACGGCTCGCGCCGCGGCAACCACGAAGTCATGGTACGCGGCACCTTTGCCAACGTGCGCATCAAGAACCTCATGATCCCGCCGCGTGCCGACGGCGGGCGCGAGGAGGGCGGGGTCACGCTGTTCCAGGGCGACGGCCCGCTGCACGGCGAGAAGGTGTCCATCTTCGACGCCGCCACGCGCTACCTGGCGCAGGGCGTGCCCACGGTGGTGTTCGCGGGCGAGGAGTACGGCACGGGATCGAGCCGCGACTGGGCGGCCAAGGGAACGCAGCTCCTGGGCATCAAGGCCGTGGTGGCCAGGAGCTTCGAGCGCATCCACCGCAGCAACCTCGTGGGCATGGGCGTGCTGCCGCTGCAGTTCCAGCCGGGCGATTCCTGGGAGTCGCTGGGCCTGACCGGGGCCGAGCGCATCGACCTGCTGCCCGACGCCGCCCTCACGCCGCGCAGCCCGGCACGCCTGGTGGTGTACCGGCCCGACGGCACGCGCCAGGAGGTGACCGTGTTGCTGCGCATCGACACCCCCATCGAGGCCGACTACTACCGCGCCGGCGGCATCCTGCCCTACGTGCTGCGGCAGTTGCTGGAAGGGTAGGGGCGCGCTCCCGGCGCGGCGGGGCGGCCCTTGCGCCGGAGCGCTGGCCTTGGGCGCGCCAGGTTCGTGGGCCGCGGGTCGGTCAAGCGGATGGGGGGCTGGCGTTGGCCTTCAGCGCTCGGCGTCCACGGCCTGCTGCACGGCCTTGTAGAAGGCTTCGCGCGCCTCGCTCTCCTGGGGCGAGCTGGCACCCCCGGCCCAGTTGGCGTTGGAGGCGATCACGAGCTGGCGCTTGGGGTCGATGAAGATGCCCTGGCCAAAGATGCCGCGTGCGGCGAAGCTGCCGTCGTCGTAGGTCCACCATTGGTAGCCGTAGCCGCGCCCGGGCTTGCCGATGTCGGCGCGCTTGGCCGTGGCCTCCTGCAGCCAGCCGTCGGGCAGGATGGACTGGCCCTGCACGCGCGCGCCTTCGAGGATGAACTGCCCCATGCGCGCATAGTCGCGCGCGGCGGCCTGGATGCAGCAGCCGCTGATCTCCTGGCCCGTCTTGCTCAGGATCCAGGTGGCCTGCTGCTCCATGCCGGCGGGCTTCCAGATCTTTTCTTCCAGGTACTGCGCCAGGGGCTTGCCCGTCGCCTCGCTCACGAGGATGCCCACCAGGTTGGTCTCGCCCGTGCTGTAGAGCCAGCGCTCGCCTGCGGGCGCGGCACGCGGCAACTGGCGCAGGTAGCTCACGATGGCGGCCACGCCGGGCTCGGGCTGGTGGTTGTTGAACTTCGCCACGTCGGAGTTCGGGTCGCCGTAGTCCTCGTTCCAGCGCACGCCCGAGGTCATGGTGAGCAGTTGGCGGATGCTCACGTCGTCATAGGCCGAGCCCTTCATCTGCGTGATGTAGTCGCTGACCTTGTCGTCCATGCTCTTGATGTAGCCGTCCTTGAGCGCCGCGCCGACCAGCGTGGAGGTGAAGGACTTGGCCACGGAAAAGCTGGTCCAGCGCCCGCCGGCGTCGAAGTCCAGCCCGTAGCGCTCCAGGCGCAGGCGGCCGCCCTGCACGATGAGCAGGGCGCTGCTGCGCTGCCCGGCCATGTAGGCGTCCACGTCCACCGGCAGGGCCAGGGGCGCGCCGGCAGGCAGGGCGCGCGGCGTGTTGCCCGCCTGCACCACGCGCCACTGGGCCAGCAGCGGGATGCGGTCGAGCGCGCGGAAGGCGGCGTCGCGCTGCGGCACGCTCCAGAACAGCAGGTCGCGGTTGGTCGGCACGGTCTTGAGCAGGCCGCGGGTTTCCTTGTCCAGGCTGAACCAGCCCGCGGTGCCGGCCAGGCCCAGGGCGAGCAGCGTGCCCAGGGCGATCTTGCGCAGTGTCTTCACGGCATGCTCCCTTTACTTGGCGGCGGCGCAGGTGCCCGCCTGGCAGGTGGTGGTGTGCTGGGCGATGAGCTGGCGGTAGTTCTGGCCCATGCGCCCCATTTGCGCGCAGACTTCGCCGCGCGCGTCGAAGGCGTAGCCTTCGGCGCCGCTGGCATTGAGCATCTCCACGCGCGCCAGGCCGTAGCTGGCGAACTGCTGCGGGTTGCGCCACTGCCCGGCGCAAATGCTGTGGAAGATGAAGCTCGAATACACCAGCTCGCTGAGCTGCGGCTTGTCCACCTGCAGGCGCAGCACGCCCTGGTGCATCTGGGCCGACTTCAGGCCATTGCCCTGCAGCGGCTTGTGCAGCCCCTCGGGCACGTTGGTGAATTGCGGCTGCGCGAGCGCCAGGGCCGGGGCGGCCGCCAGCAGCAGGGCGGAGAGGGTCTTCATGGCAGGCATCCTTGGTTGCGAGTGCAAGCCGGACATTGTGCCGAGTTCCGCGCCGCTGCGGTGCCCGGGACTGCCCGGGGGCGCGCGTGTGCACAATCGCGCGCATGAGCGACAAAAAAACCCTGCTGCTGGTCGATGGCTCCAGCTACCTGTACCGCGCCTTCCATGCCATGCCGGACCTGCGCGCCGTGCCGGGCGACCCCGCCAGCCCGGCCACGGGCGCCATCCGCGGCATGGTCAACATGATGCAGGCGCTGAGGAAGGAGGTGCAGGCCGACTACGCCGCCTGCGTGTTCGATGCCTCCGGCCCCACCTTCCGCGACGCCCTCTACCCCGAATACAAGGCGCACCGCGCGCCCATGCCCGAGGACCTGCGCGCGCAGATCGCGCCCATCCACGAGGTCGTGCGCCTGCTGGGCTGGACGGTGCTGGACGTGCCCGGCGTGGAGGCCGACGACGTGATCGGCACCCTGGCCGTGACCGCCGCGCGCCAGGGCGTGGAGGTGATCGTCAGCAGCGGCGACAAGGACCTGGCGCAGCTCGTGAACGAGCACATCACCATCATCGACACCATGAGCGGCAAGCGCCGCGACCTGGCGGGCGTGCAGGCCGAGTTCGGCGTGCCCGCGCAACTGATGGTGGACTTCCAGACCCTGGTGGGCGACGCCATCGACAACGTGCCCGGGGTGGACAAGGTCGGCCCCAAGACGGCGGCCAAGTGGCTGCAGGAATACGGCTCGCTCGACGGCGTGGTGCAGCATGCCGGCCAGATCAAGGGCGTGGCGGGCGAGAACCTGCGCAAGGCGCTGGATTGGCTGCCCACGGGCCGGCAACTGCTCACCATCAAGACCGACTGCGATCTTGGGGAGCATGTGGCCGGCCTGCCTGCTCTCGATTCGATAGCTATCGGCGTACCGCAGACGGACGCTTTGCGCGATTTTTATGAGAAATACGGCTTCAAGGGCCTGGCGCGCGCGCTGCAGGCCCCGGCCAGCGCGGCGCCTGCGCCTGCGGCCGCCCGGCCCGGCGAGAGCGGTGACCTGTTCGCCGACCACTCGGCCAGCGTGCTGGCCGCGGCCGCGCAGCACCGCACGGTGGTCTACGACACCATCCTGAACTGGCCCGACTTCGACCGCTGGCTGCAGCGCCTGCAGCAGGCCGAGCTGGTGGCGCTGGACACCGAGACCACCTCGCTGGACGACATGCGCGCCGAGATCGTGGGCCTGTCCTTCAGCGTGCAGCCGGGCGAGGCGGCCTACATCCCGCTGGCGCACAACGGGCCGGACGCGCCCGCGCAACTGCCGCGCGCCGAGGTGCTGGCACGCCTCAAGCCCTGGCTGGAAGACCCGCGGCGGCCCAAGCTGGGCCAGCACATCAAGTACGACCGCCACGTGCTGGCCAACCACGGCATCGAGGTGCGCGGCTACGTGCACGACACCATGCTGCAGAGCTACGTGCTCGAGGTGCACAAGCCGCACAACCTCGCCAGCCTGGCCGAGCGCCACACCGGCCGCACCGGCCTGAGCTACGAGGACCTGTGCGGCAAGGGCGCGCACCAGATTCCGTTCACGCAGGTGCCGGTGGACAAGGCCGCGGCCTACGCCTGCGAGGACGCCGACCAGACCCTGGACGTGCACCGCGCGCTGTGGCCGCTCCTGCAGGCGCACGACCCGCTGCGCGCCATCTACGCGCTGGAGATCGAGAGCAGCGAGGTGCTCTACCGCATGGAGCGCAATGGCGTGCTCATCGACGCCGAGCAGCTCGCGCAGCAAAGCCACCAACTGGGCCAGCGCATCGTGCAACTGGAGCAGGAGGCCTACGCCATCGCCGGCCAGCCTTTCAACCTCTCCAGCCCCAAGCAACTGGGCGAGATCTTCTTCGACAAGCTGGGCCTGCCCGTGGTCAAGAAGACCGCCACCGGCGCGCGCAGCACCGACGAGGAAGTGCTGGAGAAACTCGCCGAGGACTACCCCCTGCCGGCCAAGATCCTGGAGCACCGCAGCCTCTCCAAGCTCAAGGGCACCTATACCGACAAGCTCGGGCAACTGGCCCTGCCGCGCACGGGCCGCGTGCACACGCACTACGCGCAGGCCGTGGCCGTCACGGGGCGGCTGTCGAGCAACGAGCCCAATCTGCAGAACATCCCCGTGCGCACGCCCGAAGGGCGGCGCATCCGCGAGGCCTTCGTCGCCCCGCCGGGGCGCCTGATCGCCAGCTGCGACTACTCGCAGATCGAGCTGCGCATCATGGCCCACCTGAGCGGCGACCAGGCCCTGCTGCACGCCTTCCAGCAGGGCCTGGACGTGCACCGCGCCACGGCGGCCGAGGTGTTCGGCGTGCCCGTGGAGCAGGTCACCAGCGAGCAGCGCCGCTATGCCAAGGTGATCAACTTCGGCCTCATCTACGGCATGAGCAGCTACGGCCTGGCCAAGAACCTGGGCCTGGACAACCAGGCGGCCAAGAACTACATCGAGCGCTATTTCGAGCGCTACCCCGGCGTGCGCCAGTACATGGACGGCACCAAGGCGCGCGCCAAGTCCCTGGGCTATGTGGAGACCGTGTTCGGCCGCCGCCTGTACCTGCCCGAGATCAACTCGCCCAACGGCCCGCGCCGCGCGGCGGCCGAGCGCGCCGCCATCAACGCCCCCATGCAGGGCACGGCGGCCGACCTCATCAAAATGGCCATGGTGGCCGTGCAAAAGCGCCTGGACCAGGACAGGCCCGGCATCCTCATGGTGCTGCAGGTGCACGACGAACTGGTGTTCGAGCTGCCCGAGGGCGAGGTGGACTGGCTGCGCCGCGAAGTGCCCGCCATCATGGCTGGCGTGGCCGAGCTGCAGGTCCCGCTGCTGGCCGAGGTGGGCGTGGGGCGCAACTGGGAAGAAGCGCACTGAGCCCGGCGCCGCGCATGGCCGCCGCTCGGTCAGGCTTGGCGCTGCGCGCCTGCATGCGGGGCACGATTTTGGTAAGGTGCCAGGGCTGCGGGCGCGGGCCGGCATCGGAGAAACACCATGGTGCGTGAAGACAATCTGCAGGACGGCGTGGCGCTGCTGGACGCCCCCCTGGACGGGGCGGCGGGCGCCAGCCGGCGCACGGCGCTGCACTGGATGCTGGGTGCGGGCTACGCCGCCGCTGCCGGGCCGGTGGCGGCGCAGACGGCCATCGCCACGCCCGCCGACGGCCTGTACGCCGGCGAGGTGGCCTACACCGCCGGCGGCAGCGCGGTGCGCGCCTACCGCGCCGCGCCGCGCGGGCGCAGCAAGCTGCCCGTGGTGCTGGTGGTGTCGGAAATCTTCGGCGTGCACGCCCATATCGCCGACATCTGCCGCCGTCTGGCGCACGCCGGTTACCTGGCGCTGGCGCCCGACCTGTTCCAGCGCCAGGGCGACCCCAGGGCCCATGGCGACATCGCCAGCCTGATGCGCGAGGTCGTGGGCAAGGTGCCGGACGCGCAGGTGCTGGCCGACCTGGACGGCGCCGTGCAATGGGCGACCGCCCACGGCGGCGACGCGGCCCGCGTCGCCATCACCGGTTTCTGCTGGGGCGGGCGCATCACCTGGCTCTACGCGGCGCACGGCCCCGTGCAGGCGGCCGTGGCCTGGTACGGGCGCCTCGTGGGCCAGAGCAGCGCGCTCACGCCGCGCCACCCCGTGGACGTGGTGGACGCGCTCAAGGCGCCGGTGCTGGGGCTGTATGGCGGCAAGGACGAAGGCATCCCGCTGGCCACCGTCGAGCGCATGCAGGCCGCGCTGGCGCAGGGCTCGGCCGCGGCCCAGGCCTCGCGCATCGTGGTCTACCCCGATGCACCGCACGCCTTTCATGCGGACTACCGCCCCAGCTACCGCCAGGCCGCCGCCGAGGACGGCTGGCGCCGCGCGCTCGACTGGTTGCGCCAGCATGGCGTGAGCTAGGGCGCTGTTCGCGCCGGCACCTGGGGTGTGAACCAGGGTGCGCCCGGGCCCGGGCCGCGCACCCCTTGACAGGCTTGCTAAGATCGAACGAGCCTCCGCGCAATGCGGGCGGCCTGCCGCAGCGGCCATGTTGTCGTGCGTCTTGCGCGGCAATCAAAACGCCCTCCAGGGCTTCAAGGGAAAGCGCTTACAGCTATGGTTTTAATAGCAATCATCGCGGCCACGCTGGCTGCCGGTATCGGCAGCGTGTGGCTGGCCGCCTGGCTCATGCACACCCGCCTGGGTGCCCGGCCCGGCGGCGCCAGTGCCCGCCACCTGCTCAGCATGGCCGCCGGGGCGCTGCTGGCCACGGCATTCATGCAATTGCTGCCCGAGGCCTTCGAGGGCCATGTGGGCGCCGAAAGCCTGTTCGCCACGCTGCTCGTGGGGCTGGTGTTTTTCTTCCTGCTCGACAAGGCCGAGCTCTGGCACCACGGGCACGAGCACAGCCAGGCCGCCAGCGTGGCCGCAGCACACGCCGGCCACGCCCACGCCGCGCATGAACACGCCGGTGACGGGCACCACCACGGCCACGCGCACCCGCCAGCCGGCGGCGGCTGGACGGTGCTCACGGGCGACAGCCTGCACTGCTTTGGCGACGGCATCATGATCGCCTCGGCCTTTCTGGCGGACCTGCGCCTGGGCCTGGTGGCGGCGCTGTCGGTGCTGGCGCACGAGGTACCGCACCACATGGGCGACCTGGTGGTGCTGCGCCAGAGCAGCGCCAGCCGCCGCATCGCCCTGCTCAAGGTCTCGCTGGCCGGGGCGGTCACGGCGCTGGGCGGCATCGCCGGTTATTTTCTGGTGAGTCAGTTGCACGACGGCCTGCCCTTTTTCCTCACCGTGGCGGCCAGCAGCTTCATCTACGTGGCCCTGGCCGACCTGATCCCGCAACTGCAGCGCCACCTCTCGGCGCGCGAGACGGTGCAGCAAATCGTCTGGCTGCTGCTGGGCATGGGCATGGTCATGCTGGTGAGCAGCGTGGCGCACAGCCACGCCCACTGACCACGCCCACTGAAGCCGCCGCCGGCGTTCACCGGCCGAGGGCAAAGACCGCGGGCGTGTGCTTGTCCGGGGCCTCGGGCTGTGCGCGCCATTGGCGCACCGTCTGGCTGCGCGTGTGCGCGGTCGCCAGCGTCAGGCCGCTGCTGACGGCCAGGCGCGTGTCCGGCCGCAGGTGCTGCAGGAGCGCCTGCAGCAGCGCGGCATTGCGGTACGGCGTCTCGATGAAGAGCTGCGTCTGCCCGCCCTGCAGCGCCAGCGCCTCCAGCGTGCGGATGCGCGCGGCGCGCTCGGCCGCGTCCTGCGGCAGGTAGCCCACGAAGGCGAAGTTCTGCCCGTTGAGCCCGCTGGCCGCCAGCGCCAGCAGCAGCGAAACCGGGCCCACCAGCGGCACGACCGTGATGCCCAGCGCGTGCGCTGCGCGCACCACCGAGCTGCCCGGGTCGGCCACGGCGGGCATGCCCGCCTCGCTCACCAGGCCCATGTCGTGCCCCTGCAGGGCGCTGTGCAGCAGGGCGCGCGCGTCAAAATCCGCAGCGCCCGGGCTGCCGCCGTGGTCGCCCTTCTTGTGCACTACGTGCGGCAGCTCGGCGATGTGCTGCTGCTGCAGCGGCGCCGCCAGCGGGTACAGGGCGTCAATGCGCTTGAGGTAGGCGCGCGTGCTCTTGGCGTTCTCGCCGATCCAGTGCGTGAGCCGCGCCGCCGTGGCCAGCGTGGCCGCGGGCAGCACATCGGTCAGCGGCATCTGCGCGGCGCAGCCGAAGTCCAGCGGCGCGGGCACCAGGTACAGGCGGCCGGGGGCGGGGGCGCTCATGGCAGGCTCAGCCCCGCGGCGCGCAGCATGCTGCAGGTGCGGATCAGCGGCAGGCCCACCAGGGCCGTGGGGTCGTCGCTCAGGATGGCGTCGAGCAGGCTGATGCCCAGGCCCTCGCTCTTGGCGCTGCCCGCGCAGTCGTAGGGCTGCTCGGCGCGCAGGTAGCGCTCGATCTCGGCGCCGCCCAGGGTGCGAAAGCGCACCTCCACGGCGGCCAGGTCCACCTGCTCGAAGCCCGTGGCCGCGCAGACCACGGCCACGGCCGTCTGGAAGACCACGGTCTGCCCGCTCATCTGCTGCAATTGCGCGGTGGCGCGTTCGTGCGTGCCGGGCTTGCCCAGGCTCTGGCCGTGCAGGTCGGCCACCTGGTCGGAGCCTATGACCACGGCCTCGGGGTGCTGCGCGGCCACGGCCCGCGCCTTGGCCAGCGCCAGGCGCAGGGCCAGCGCGCGCGGGGCCTCGGCGGGCAGGGGGGTTTCATCGACATCGGGGGCGGCCACCGTGAACGGCAGCCCCAGGCGCGCGAGCAGCTCGCGCCGGTAGCGCGAGGTCGAGCCCAAAACCAGAGTGCGGGGCAGGGGGGGGGATTGAAGCATGCGTCGATTCTCTTACACTGCACACATGACCAAGGAATTCCGTCCCGACCGGCTCGACGTCAAGGCATTCGTCTTGGCGGGCGCCAGCCTGCAGGGCCACGAATCCCTGCTGAAGTTCGAGCGCCTGGCCCAGGAAGCCAAGGGCCTGCACCCCGACCTGCGCGTCGATTGGCAGGTGCACGGCGAGTGGCGCCGCGAAACGGGCAACGAGACCGGCCAGCTCTGGTTGCACCTGCAGGTGCAGGCGAGCTTTCCCATGATCTGCCAGCGCTGCCTGGGCCCCGTGGACGTGCCCCTGGAGGTGGACCGGTGGTTCCGCTTCGTCGCCGACGAGGCCACGGCCGAGGCGCTGGACGAGCAGACCGAGGAGGACTTGCTCGTGCTGAGCCGCGAGTTCGACCTGCACGAGCTCATCGAGGACGAACTCCTCATGGCCCTGCCCCTGGTGCCGCGCCACGACGAGTGCCCCACCGCCGTGCGCATGGCCTCCGGCGACGAGGACTTCGAGGCCGCCAGCGCTGCGCGCTCCAACCCCTTTGCTGCGCTGGCCAGCCTGCGCGTGGGCAAGAATGAACCCAAGGGGTGAAATCTGCATGCCATAAGCTTGTTAAACATGCGCGAAGCGCTGGCCTTGGCTTGGTGGGGCAAGGTCCTACCAAGCCAAGGCCATAGCTCCCTCTCTCACCCCGGATAGCTACACTCCACCAGGTGGGCTACGTGGCACGCTTCGCCGTTGTAGCTCCCTCTCTCACCCCGGATAGCTACACTCCGGCGCTGGCAAAGACACCGTTGCCAGCCTGTTGTAGCTCCCTCTCTCACCCCGGATAGCTACACTCGCGGCATAGAAGGCAGGCAGCAACCTTCGTGTTGTAGCTCCCTCTCTCACCCCGGATAGCTACACTCGCCGCCGGTGCCTCCGGCAACAAACATCCCG
>NZ_BBJX01000007.1 GCF_000739995.1 Comamonas granuli NBRC 101663
ATGCGAGGCAAAAAACAGGCTGCGGCCGAGAAGTCCCGGCATGCCCGGGAAGCCGCGCTTCAATACGGCTGCAGCGCCCCATCCACAAATACCTTCAGGCTGCGCGTCTCGAAGGCGTGCCAGGTTTCATTGAGGGTGAGGGGCGCTGTCACGATCACGGCCACGCGGTCGGTGGGTCGGGTCTGGGCGGCAAAATCCACCCGCAAGTCCTCATCGGCGAGATGGGCCTCGGAGAAGGGGTGGCGCCGTTCAATGTAGTAGAGCTGTGTGGATGCATGCGCCCAAAGCGCCTGCCCGTTGGAGAGCAGGAAGTTGAACGTGCCGTGCGGCGCGATCTGCGCCGCCAGCGCGCGCAGGGTCAGCGTGAGTTCGGCGATGGAGGGCACGCCGGCATGGGCCTTGGCCAGTTCCTGCATGATCCAGCAGAACGCGTGCTCGCTGTCCGTATGCCCTACCGGGCGGAAATGGCTGTGCAGGCGCGGGCGGAAATCCTTCAGGTCGCCGTTGTGCGCGAACACCCAGTAGCGGCCCCAGAGTTCGCGCACGAAGGGGTGGCAGTTCTGCAGGCCGACGGCGCCCTGGGTGGCTTTGCGGATATGGGCGATGACATTGCAACTGCGGATGGGGTAGTTGCGGATGAGGGCGGCAATGGGGGAGTCGGCAGCGCGCAGCGGATCCACGAACAGGCGCACGCCGCGGTCCTCGAAGAATGCAATGCCCCAGCCATCGCTGTGGTCGCCCGTGTGGCCGGCGCGCTGGGAAAAACCGGTGAAGCTGAAGGTCACGTCCGTGGGCGTGTTGCAGTTCATGCCGAGAAGCTGGCACATGGCGACCGATCGCGGTTCAGGGTTGCAGGGTGGGTGGAGGGGCCTCGCGCAATTGGGAGGCGGCCAGCAGGGCCAGAACGCACAGGCCGGCGAGCATCAGAAAGGTGTCGCCAAAGGCCTGGAGCTGCGCCGGGCTCGCCTGCCCCTGGAGCAGCACGGCGCCATGGGCCGCCAGACGCCATTCCAGCACAATGGCACACAGGCTGACGCCGGCAGCGCCGCCGAGCATGCGCAGAAAGCTGATGGCGCTGGACCCCTGCGAGACCTGTGATTTGTCCAGGGTGCGCATGGCACCCAGGTTGAGCGAGGGCAGGATGAAGCCGAGGCCGATGCGCCCCAGAATGGAAAACAGCGCCAGCAGCCACAGCGGCGACCCCACGCGCAGCAGCACCATGAGCGCGAAGGACACCGCCAGCAGGAACAGGCCGATGGCCACCAGTTGCCGCGTGGGGCGGTGATCGGCCAGACGCCCTGCCAGGGGGATGGTGACCGCCAGCACGATGCCTGCGGGCAGCAAGATGCTGCCCACATGGGCCGGGGCGATGTGCAGGCCCATTTGCATGTAGACCGGGAGCAGGTAGGTCGAGCCGAACAGGGCCGTGCCATAGATGAAGGCCACGACGGTGCCCATGGCATAAGGGCGGTGCCGGAACAGGGCCAAATCGAGCAGCGGTGTGCGTCCCTGCCGGGCCAGGCGGCGCTGCCACCACAGGAACAGCACGGTGCAGCCGGCGGACGCGGCGAGCAGAGCCGCGGAGGCCGCATCGAGCCCGTGGCGCAGCTCGACCAGGCCATTGAGCAGGCACAGCGTGCCGCTGCAGCACAGCAGCAGGCCGCGCCAATCCATGCCGGCGCCGCTGCGGCGCACCGGCTGCCCGCCCGGCGCAGCCACGGGCACGTAGCGGTAGGCCAGCCAGAACGACAGCAGGCAGAAGGGCACGACCATGAAGAAAATCGAGCGCCAGCCGAACCACTCCACCAGCAGGCCCCCGATGCTGGGGCCCAGGGCGGGGGCAAGCACCACCCCCATGCCGAAAAAGCCGCTGGCGCGGCCCTGTTCGTGCGGCGCGAAGGCGTGCAGGATGATGATGGCGGGGATGGGCTGCACCACACCCGCGGCCAGGCCTTCGGCAATGCGTGCCAGCAGCACCACGGAAAAATGCGCGGCCAGGCCGCCGGTGAGTCCGCCGAGCAGCAAGAGCGCCATGGTGGCCACATACACGGTGCGGTAGCCGTAGCGCGCCAGCAGCCAGGGCGTGGTGAGCATGGACACCGTCATGGCCACCATGAAACCCGAGGAGACCCACTGCGCGCGGTCCTGGCCGAGGGCGAAATGGTGGCTCATGTCTGGAATGGCCACGTTGACGATGGTGGACGACATGATGGAGGCCATGGTGCCGACCATCACGGCCAGCAGCACCAGCCAGCGGTAGCGTTCACCATAGCGGGCGCGCAGTGCCTGCACGCTGCTGGACGTGTTCATGGGCAGCGGCCTACGGGTATGGCGATGGGACAGGTCGGCATGGGGCGCAGCCTCGGAGAGGCGGTCACATCATAAGATGGGCCTGCGGTCCTGTGCAGAGCACGCGCCGGATGGCGCCGCAGCGCCCGCATCCGCCGCGCAGGCCGCGCACACGCAGCGCTGGCCGCGTTCGGCTGGGGGGAGGCGGGCCAGCACCGCTGCGGCGATGGGCGTGTCCATGCACCAGCAGCCCCGGGCGTCGCCGCCTGCGGCCATGCGGCAGGCGTTGGGTTGGCCACAGGCGGGGCACAGGTGCTGCGGGGCGGAAGGTGGTGCAGGCATGGCGCGAGAAGGTGGGAGGGCCAGCCTGCGAGTGTAGGGCCAGTGCCATGAAAAACGGCACCCGAAGGTGCCGTGGATCAGAGGTCAAATCTGGCTCTGGCGCTTACTGGGTAAGCGCCAGCAGCTACTGATTCAATAGCTTGCTATTTCAGGCCGCCTTGCGTGCGGCGGCCTTGACCTTGAGGCGCCAGGCGTGCAGCAGGGGCTCGGTGTAGCCGCTGGGCTGCTCCACGCCCTTGAACACCAGGTCGCAGGCGGCCTGGTAGGCCATGGACTCGGCAAAGCGGCCGTGCATGCGCTGGTATAGCGGGTCGCCGCTGTTTTGCTGGTCCACCTTGGCGGCCATGCGCTCGAAGGTGGCGCGCACCTGGCCTTCGCTCACCACGCCGTGCAACAGCCAGTTGGCCATGTGCTGGCTGGAGATGCGCAGCGTGGCGCGGTCTTCCATCAGACCGATGTCGTTGATGTCGGGCACCTTGGAGCAGCCCACGCCCTGGTCCACCCAGCGCACCACGTAGCCGAGGATGCCCTGGGCGTTGTTGTCCAGTTCCTGCTGCTTTTCCACGTCGGTCCAGTTGGGCGACGCGGTGACCGGGATGGTCAGCAGGCCGGTGAGCAGGTTGTCGCGCTCGGCGTTGGCGTCGATCTTCTCCAGCTCGATCTGGATGTCGCTCACCTTGACCTGGTGGTAGTGCAGCGCGTGCAGCGTGGCGCCCGTGGGGCTGGGCACCCAGGCGGTGTTCGCGCCGGCCTTGGGGTGGCCGATCTTCTGCTTGAGCATCTCGGCCATCAGGTCGGGCATGGCCCACATGCCCTTGCCGATCTGCGCCTTGCCGCGCAGGCCGCAGGACAGGCCCACGAGCACGTTGTTGCGCTCATAGGCCTGGATCCAGGCGCTGGTCTTCATGTCGCCCTTGCGGATCATGGGGCCGGCCTGCATGGCGGTGTGCATCTCGTCGCCCGTGCGGTCGAGGAAGCCGGTGTTGATGAAGGCCACGCGGCTTTGCGCAGCGGCAATGCAGGCCTTGAGGTTGACGCTGGTGCGGCGCTCCTCGTCCATGATGCCCAGCTTGACGGTGCTGTCGGGCAAGCCCAGGAGCTGTTCCACGCGGCCGAACAGTTCGGCGGCAAAGCCCACCTCGGCGGGGCCGTGCATCTTGGGCTTGACGATGTAAACCGAGCCCTTGCGCGAGTTGCGGATGCCGCCCGCACCATGGCCCTGCAGGTCGTGCAGCGCGATGGTGGTGGTGACCACGGCGTCCAGGATGCCTTCGGGGATCTCGCGCTGCTGGCCCTGGGCGTCCGTCCACAGGATGGCCGGGTTGGTCATCAGGTGGCCGACGTTGCGCACGAACATCAGGCTGCGGCCATGCAGGCGCACTTCGCCGCCATTGGGGCCGGTGTAGACGCGGTCGGGGTTGAGGCCGCGCGTGAGCTGCTTGCCGCCCTTCTCGAACGACTCGGTCAGCGTGCCCTTGAGGATGCCCAGCCAGTTGCTGTAGCCCAGCACCTTGTCCTCGGCGTCCACGGCGGCCACGGAATCCTCCAGGTCGAGGATGGTGGAGAGCGCGGCTTCGAGCACCACGTCGCTCACGCCCGCGGCGTCGGACTGGCCGATGGGCGTGGCGCGATTGATCTGGATGTCGATGTGCAGGCCGTTGTGCTGCAGCAGCACCGACGAGGGGTTGGCCGCATCGCCCTGGTAGCCTTGGAACTGGCTGGGGTCCTTCAGGCCCGTGCTGCTGCTGCCCAACTGCACCACGAGCTGGCCGCCTTCCACGCGGTAACCGGTGGCGTCCTTGTGCGAGCCCGTGGCCAGGGGCGCGTTGTCGTCCAGCACCTGGCGGGCGAAGGCGATGACCTTGGCGCCGCGCACCGGGTTGTAGCCCTTGCCCTTTTCGGCGCCGCCCTCTTCGCTGATCGCGTCGGTGCCGTACAGCGCGTCGTACAGGGAGCCCCAGCGCGCGTTGGCGGCGTTGAGGGCGTAGCGCGCGTTCAGGATGGGCACCACGAGCTGCGGGCCGGCCTGCGTGGCCAGTTCATCGTCCACGTTGGCGGTGGTGACCTTCACATCGGCCGGCTGGGGCACGAGGTAGCCGATCTTTTCCAGGAAGCCGCGGTAGGCCACCATGTCCTTGATCGGGCCGGGGTTGGCCTTGTGCCAGGTGTCCAGCTCGGTCTGCAGGCGGTCGCGCTCGGCCAGCAGGGCGATGTTGCGCGGCGCCAGGTCGGAGACGATGGCGTCGAAGCCCTTCCAGAACGTGGCGGCGTCGACGCCGGTGCCGGGCAGCACCTGGTCTTCGATGAAGCGGTACAGATTGGTGGCCACTTGCAGGCCGTGGACGGTGGTGCGATCGGTCATGGTGTGAAGCCTTCTTCCAGAGAAAACAGCCATTACGGCGATCGGAGCACTGTATTACATATCGCGTAATCCATAAAGAGCATGAAAATCTTGAAACCATTGACTTTTTTGCAAAAGTGACGGGGTGTGGAGGGCCACGGCCAGGGTGGGGTGCTGCCGGTCGTTTGCTATGACAATGAGAGCTGCTGGCGCTCGCTCCATAAGCGCTAGAGGCCTATTTGACCTGGATGTGACCTGCGGCCGTGTGGGGGCGCAGGAAGCGCAGCGCGGCAGACCTCCCGATAATCCAGCCCCATGGACAAACTCAAGGCCTTCGAGTCCTTCGTGTCGGTGGCCACGCGCGGCAGCCTGACGGCGGCCGCGCGCGCCGAGGGCGTGGCGCCGGCCATCATGGGCCGGCGGCTCGATGCGCTGGAGGAGCACCTGGGCGTCAAGCTGCTGGTGCGTACCACGCGGCGCATCACGCTCACGCACGAGGGCAGCGCCTTTCTCGAAGACTGCCAGCGCCTGCTGGCCGACGTGGCCAATGCCGAGGCCAGCGTGTCGGCGGGCGGCGTCAAGGCCAGCGGGCATTTGCGCGTCACGGCGCCGGCGGGGTTCGGGCGGCGCCACGTGGCGCCGCTGGTGCCCTGTTTTCTCGCCGGGCATCCGGACGTGACGCTGTCGCTCAACCTCAGCGACCGCGTGGTCGACCTGGCGGCCGAGGGCTTCGACTGCGCCGTGCGCGTGGGCGACCTGCCCGACTCCTCGCTGGTGAGCGTGCGCATTGCCGACAACCGGCGCCTGTGCGTGGCCACGCCCGAGTACCTGCGCCGCCACGGCACGCCGCGCCACCCCAGTGAACTGGCGCAGCACGACTGCCTGACATTGTCCAGCGAGGCTTCGCAGACGCGCGGCTGGGCTTTTTGCATGCCGGCCGAGGGCGGCGGGACCGAAGTGACCTACCTCAAGCCCGGCGGTCCCATGGACTGCTCGGACGGGCAGGTGCTGCATGACTGGTGCCTGGCGGGCCATGGCATCGCCTGGCGCAGCACCTGGGAGGTCGAGGGCGAGATCGCCGCGGGCCGCCTCATCCCCGTGCTGGAGGAGTTCGCCGCCCCGCCCAACGGCATTTTTGTGCTGTTCCCCCAGCGCAAGCACCTGCCGCTGCGCGTGCGCCTGTGGATAGACTTTCTGCGCCACCATTACGCCCAGCCGGCGTTCTGGTCGCGGCCCGCCGCGGCGCCCGCTCAGGCCGCACCCCCTGTTTCAACCCCCAAGGACGACGCCCCGTGATACTCGAAAGCTTGCTGGCCTACGCCCACATCATGGCCTTTCTGATGCTGGCCACCTTCATGACCAGCGAAACCGCGCTGTGCCGCGTGGAATGGACCAACGCCGCCGTGCTGCGGCGGCTGGTGCGCGTGAACGTGCTGAGCCTGGTCTCGGGCCTGCTGGTGCTGCTGACCGGCCTGGCGCGCAGCATCTGGGGCGTCAAGGGCGTGGGCTGGTACTGGTCCCAGCCCCTGCTGCACACCAAGATCTCGCTGCTGGTGGTGATGCTGGTGCTGCTGTGGCTGGCCGCCCGGCGCTACCGGGGCTGGCTGCGCACGCTGGAGGCCGACGGCAGCCTGCCCCCGGCCGAGGCCTTGCGCCGCACGCGCCTGCTGGTGATGTGGGCCGCGCACCTGATGGGCGTGGTCGTCCTGCTGGCGGTGTTCCTGGCGCGCGGCGTGGGCACGCGCTGAGCGCCCCGCGCCAGAGCGGCCCAGCTCCGCCCGGCGGCAGCCCGGCGGGGTGGGGTGGCAGTGCCGGGGCTTATTTCTTCAGGCACTCGCTCATGAAGGCCTTGCGCTCGTCGCCCTTGAGATCCTTGGCCTTGGCGTCGGCGTTGCAGGTCTTCATCTTGTCCTGCTGGGTGGCCGGCTTGTTGCTCAGGCAGGTCTTCATGAAGGCCTTGCGCTCGTCGCCTTTGAGATCCTTGGTCTTGGCTTCGGCGTTGCAGGTGGTCATGCGGGTCTGCTGCTTGGTGGGCGCCTTCTCTTCGGCGGCGTGGGCGTTGCCCAGTGCCAGTGCCATGCCCAGGGTGGCGAGGGTCAGTAGCTGCTTCATGGTAACTCCTGTGGAGGGGGGGAAAGCTGGCGAAATTCCAACACACAACGCCGCGGCGCACAACGCGGCTGACAGCCGGCGTGGGCTGGGCGCCACGGCCTCGTAAAATCCCGCGATGCTTTCTGTCAAGAACGAATTGCTCGCCGCGCTGGCCGCCGAGCTGGAACAACTGTCCCCCGGCGCGGGCGCCAAGGCCGCGTTCGAGTCGCCCAAGGTGGCGGCGCATGGCGACTTCGCCTGCACCGCGGCCATGCAACTGGCCAAGCCGCTCAAGCAGAACCCGCGCCAGGTGGCCGAAAACCTGCGCACCGCACTGCTGGCCACCCCGGCCTACCAGCGCTGGGTGTCCGCGATCGAGATCGCGGGGCCCGGCTTCATCAATATCCGCCTCCAGCCCGCCGCCAAGCAGGAGATCGTGCGCGAGGTGCTGGCCGCCGGCGAGCGCTTCGGCTTCCAGAGCCCGCGCGGCGAACGCGTGCTGGTCGAGTTCGTCTCGGCCAACCCCACCGGCCCGCTGCACGTGGGCCATGGCCGCCAGGCGGCCATCGGCGACGCCATCAGCAATCTGTTCGCCACGCAGGGCTGGAGCGTGCACCGCGAGTTCTATTACAACGACGCGGGCGTGCAGATCCAGACCCTGGCCCTGAGCACCCAGATGCGCGCCAAGGGCTTCAAGCCCGGCGATGCCCAGTGGCCTGAGGCCGCCTACAACGGCGACTACATCCAGGACATCGCCAACGACTTCCTGGCGAAGAAGACCGTCAAGGCCGACGACCGCGAATTCACCGCCAGCGGTGACGTGGACGATCTCGAATCCATCCGCCACTTCGCCGTGGCCTACCTGCGCCACGAGCAGGACAAGGACCTGCAGGCCTTCAACCTCAAGTTCGACGAGTACTACCTTGAATCGAGCCTGTACACCAGCGGCCGCGTCGAGCAGACGGTGAACAAGCTGATCGCCAACGGCAAGACCTACGAGCAGGACGGCGCCCTGTGGCTCAAGTCCACCGACTACGGTGACGACAAGGACCGTGTCATGCGCAAGAGCGATGGCAGCTACACCTACTTCGTGCCCGACGTGGCCTACCACATCACCAAGTGGGAGCGCGGCTACTCCAAGGTGGTGAACATCCAGGGCACGGACCACCACGGCACCATCGCGCGCGTGCGCGCCGGCCTGCAGGCGGCCGATGTGGGCATTCCGCAGGGCTACCCCGACTACGTGCTGCACACCATGGTGCGCGTGGTCAAGGGCGGCGAGGAGGTCAAGATCAGCAAGCGCGCGGGCAGCTACGTGACGCTGCGCGACCTGATCGAGTGGACCAGCAAGGACGCCGTGCGCTTCTTCCTGCTGAGCCGCAAGCCCGACACCGAATACACCTTCGACGTCGATCTGGCCGTGCAGCAGAACAACGACAACCCGGTGTACTACGTGCAGTACGCGCATGCGCGCATCTGTTCGGTGCTGGCCGCCTGGGGCGGCGATGTGGCCTCCCTGCAGGGCGCCGACCTGGCCCCGCTCGACGGCCCCCAGGCCCAGGCGCTGATGCTGCAACTGGCCAAGTACCCCGAGATGCTGACGGCCGCCACCGAGGGCGAGGCGCCGCACGACGTCACCTTCTACCTGCGCGACCTGGCAGCCAGCTACCACAGCTACTACGACGCCGAGCGCATCCTGGTGGACGACGACACCGTCAAGCGTGCGCGTCTGGCGCTCATCGCCGCCACCGCGCAGGTATTGCACAATGGACTGGCGGTGCTCGGCGTATCGGCACCCCGCAGAATGTAAGTGGTAACTGACTTATGAAACACCAACACCGGGGCGGAACCATCGTCGGGTTCATCGTCGGCCTGATCGTGGGCCTGGGTGCGGCGCTGGCAGTGGCGGTGTACGTCACCAAGGTGCCCGTGCCTTTCCTGAACAAGGGCGCCTTGCTCAGTGGCGACAGTGACGCCGCCGAGGCACGCAAGAACCGCGACTGGGACCCCAACGCGCCCCTGTACGGCAAGTCTCCGGCCAAGGCAGCGTCGGCCCCGGCATCCAGCCCGGCCCCCGCCCCGGCGGACGCCAAGGCCGACAGCAAGACCGACAGCAAGACCGACAGCAAGGCCACGGCCGATGCCGCCAAGCCCGCCGCGAGCAAAGCCGAGGGCAAGCCCGGAGCCGACCCGCTCGGCGACCTGGCCAACGCCAAGGCCGCGGCGGCCGGCCCGGTCGATCCGTTCGACTATTTCGTGCAGGCCGGCGCTTTCCGCAACCAGCAGGAGGCCGATGCGCAGCGCGCCAAGCTCGCCATGCTCGGCTGGGAGGCGCGGGTGAACGAACGCGAGCAGAACGGGCGCAACGTGTTCCGCGTGCGCATCGGGCCCTTTGGCAAGCGCGACGATGCCGAGCAAATCAAGGAAAAGCTGGCCGGCGCAGGCGTCGAGTCGGCCCTGGTGCGCGTGCAGCGCTGAACTTTCCCCCCGGTCCACCGCTCCCACGCAGACCCGAACAAGGAGAACCATTCATGAAACGACGCAGCTTCACCCTCTCTGCCGCAGCCGCCCTGGCGGGCTCCGGTCTGGCCCTGCCGCTCTGGGCGCAGGGCCTGCCCAAGGAGGGGAAGGACTACAACCGTCTGGGCAAGCCCGTGAGCACCGATGCGCCCGCAGGCAAGGTCGAGGTGATCGAGTTCTTCTGGTACAACTGCGGCCACTGCCATACCTTCGAGCCCCTGTTCGAGTCCTGGGCCAAGGCGGCCGAGCCCAAGGGCATCGCCGTGCGCCGCGTGCCCGTGGCCTTCAATGCCAGCTTCGTGCCGCAGCAAAAGCTCTATTACGCGCTGCAGGGCCTGGGCAAGGTCGGCGAGCTGCACGCCCGCGTGTTCCGCGCCATCCACGTGGAGAAGGTCAACCTCTCCAAGGAAGACGCCATCATGGCCTGGATGGCCAAGCAGCCGGGCATGGACCTGGCCAAGTTCAAGGAGATGTACGCCTCCTTCAACGTCGCCAGCCAGGTGCAGCGTGCCACGCAATTGCAGGAAGCCTATGGCGTCGAGGGCACGCCGTCCATGGGCGTGGCGGGGCGCTTCTACACCGACGGCACCATGGCGGGCAGCCTGCCCGGCATGCTGCAGGTGGTGGACCAGCTCGTCGGCATCGCCCGCAAGGGCTGATGCGCGCGCGGCGGTGCTCCGCCGCGGCGCGGTTTTTTCCTGACGCCCCGTGTGCCGGGGGCTACAATGCTTGCAAGATTCGTGCCTTGCACGTTGGTGCCAGCCATGTCTGACAGGAAAGCCGCATGGACCTCCGTTTTTTGACTTCCCCGGGCCGCCGCCCGGGCGCTGCACGGCAGCCCTGGTGCTGGGCGCTCCTGCTGGCCGTGCTGTGCGGGATCGGCCCGGCCTGGGCCGAGAAGGCCGACCGCAACAAGCCCATGAACATCGAGGCCGACGCGCTGCGCCACGACGACCTCAAGCAGACCAGCGTCTTCACCGGGCGCGTGGTCATGACCAAGGGCAGCATCGTGCTGCGCGGCGCGCGGCTGGAAGTGCGCCAGGACGCCGAGGGCTACCAGTTCGGCACCGTCACGGCCGAGGCCGGTCAGCGCGCCTTCTTCCGCCAGCGGCGTGATGTGGCGCCCGGCGCCGCCGAGGAGTTCATGGAGGGCGAGGGCGAGCTCATCGAGTACGACGGCCGCAACGACACCGTGCGCTTCGTGCGCCACGCCGAGCTGCGCCGCCTGCGCGGGGCGGTGGTGAGCGACGAAATTTCGGGCGCCGTCATCGTCTACAACAACCTCACCGACGTGTTCACCGTCGACGGCCAGAAGACCGCCCCTGGCGCGGCGGGCGACACCCCGGCCGGCAGCGGCGCTCGGGTGCGCGCCGTGCTTGCGCCCAAGGAGGCCCCGGCGAGCGCTGCGCCCCAGGAGCCCGCCGGCGGCAAGCCAGCCCTGCGGCCGAGCAGCACCCTGGGCGGTGTGCGGTGAGGGGGGCGCCATGAGCCACGCCCAGCCCACGGCGGCGTCCAGCCGCCTCGAAGTGCTGCACCTGGCCAAGGCCTATGGCAGCCGCAAGGTGGTCAAGGATGTCTCGCTGACGGTGGAAAAGGGCGAGGTCGTCGGCCTGCTCGGCCCCAATGGCGCGGGCAAGACCACGTCGTTCTACATGATCGTCGGTCTGGTGCGCAGCGACGCGGGGGACATCCGCATCGACGGCCAGTCGGTGGCGCACATGCCCATCCACCGGCGCTCGCGCCTGGGCCTGTCCTACCTGCCGCAGGAGGCCTCGATCTTCCGCAAGCTCAGCGTGCAGGAAAACGTGCGCGCCGTGCTGGAGCTGCAGCGGGATGCGCAGGGCCAGCGCCTGCCCCAGGCGCAGATCGAGCAGCGCCTGACCGCGCTGCTGCAGGACCTGCGCGTGGAGCATCTGCGCGACTCGCCCGCGCTGGCCCTGTCGGGGGGCGAGCGCCGCCGCGTGGAGATTGCGCGCGCCCTGGCCACCCAGCCGCGCTTCATCCTGCTGGACGAGCCCTTCGCGGGCATCGATCCCATTGCCGTGATCGAGATCCAGCGCATCATCGGCTTCCTCAAGGAGCGCGGCATCGGCGTGCTCATCACCGACCACAACGTGCGCGAAACCCTGGGCATTTGCGACCACGCCTTCATCATCAGCGACGGGCGCCTGCTGGCCCAGGGCACGCCGTCCGAGATCGTGGACAACGCCGAAGTGCGCCGCGTGTACCTGGGCGAGCATTTCCGCATGTGACCGGAATGGCTGCGCTCACGCCATGAAGCCCGGGCTCTCCCTCCGCGTCTCACAGCACCTGGCGCTGACGCCGCAGTTGCAGCAGTCCATCCGCCTGCTGCAACTGTCCACGCAGGAGCTGTCGCAGGAGGTCGAGCAGATGCTCGACGACAACCCCTTCCTGGAGCGCGCCAGCGACGAGGCCGAGCGCGAGGCCTTTGGCCTGGCCCAGGCCGACGCCCCCGCCCAGCGGGACGATGCGGCAGCCGACCATGCTATTGTTTCAGGAGCTGCTGGCGCTGACACAGCAAGCGCTGAAGGCCAAAATGATGCAGAAACCGCCGTCCTGGGCGAAGAGCCCGGCTGGGAGGGCGACGGCAGCGCCGACATGGCCCCCGACGACAGCGAGTGGGGCGGCGACGCCCCGGCGCGCCAGCACGGCGCGGCCGCTGACGAGGACAGCGACGCCAGCGAATGGCTGCACGCCCCGGAGTCGCTCACCGCGCACCTGCACCGCCAGGCCCTGGCGCTGCGCCTGTCCGACGTGGACATGGCGGCGCTGCGCTTTCTCATCGAATCGCTGAACGAGGACGGCTACCTCGAAGACGCCATCGACGCCCTGGCCCAGGGCCTGGCGGGCACGGACGACCCCGCGCAGGTCGATGAACTGGTGCACCACTTCACCGTGGCGCTGCGCCTGCTGCAAAGCCTGGAGCCCACCGGCGTGGGCGCGCGCGACCTGGCCGAATGCCTGGGCCTGCAACTGCGTGCGCTGCAGCAGGAGGGCGCAGCCGACGCCGAGACCGTGCAGGCCGCGCTGTGCATCTGCGCGCAGCCGCTGGATCTGCTGGCGCGGCGCGATGTGCGCCGCCTGATGCAGGTGTGCGGCGGCAGCGAGGAGCGCACCCGCGCTGCCATGGCGCTGATCACCCGGCTGGAGCCGCGGCCGGGCCGGCGTTTTGCCGACGTGGAGCGCAACGCCGTGCGGCCCGACGTGCTCGTCACGCGCAGCGGGCGCGCAGGGCAGCAGTTTGTCGTGCAGCTCAACCCCGAGGTCATGCCCCGGCTGCGCGTGCACGACGCGTATGCCGCCGCCCTGCGCGGCCACCGCGGGGGCGAGGGCCACCAGGCGCTGCAGCAGCGCCTGCAGGAGGCGCGCTGGTTCATCAAGAACATCCAGCAGCGCTTTGACACCATCCTGCGCGTTGCGCGCGCCATCGTCGAGCGGCAGAAGAACTTCTTCGTGCATGGCGAGCTGGCCATGCGCCCCCTGGTGCTGCGCGACATCGCCGAAGAACTGGGCCTGCACGAATCGACCATCTCGCGCGTGACCACGGCCAAGTACATGGCCACGCCGCAGGGCACCTTCGAGCTCAAGTACTTCTTCGGCTCGGGCCTGGGCACCGACACGGGCGGCAACGCGTCGAGCACGGCCGTGCGCGCGCTCATCAAGCAGTTCATTGCTGCCGAAAACCCGGCCAAGCCCCTGTCGGACAGCCAGTTGGCGGACATGCTCAAGGAGCAGGGCATCGAGTGCGCGCGCCGCACCGTCGCCAAGTACCGCGAGGCGCTGCGCATTCCGGTCGCCACGCTGCGCAAGGCGTTGTAATCTTCGGTCCTGTGCCCCGCCGGTCGGCGCGGGCGCTGCAACAACGCCGGGGTGTTCCCCGACCCCCGAGGGCCTCGGCCAGGAGATGGACATGCGACGCGACAGCCTGGGTGCCATGGTTTTGCCGATATGGGGGCTCTGCATGGCGGCGGGGTCCGCCCACGCCCATGTGGGCCTGGGGCCTGCCCAGGCCGCCACGTGGTTCAGCGGCCTGGTCCATCCGCTGCTGGGCGCCGACCATTTGCTGGCGATGCTGGCCGTGGGGCTGTGGTCCGCCGCGGCTCCCGCGCGGCGCCGCTGGCAGGCGCCCACCCTTTTCGTATCCACCATGCTGCTGGGCGCGCTGGCGGCGGGCTGGGGGGCCAGGGCGCCCGCCAGCGGGCTGGAGGCCGCCATCGCCGCGAGCGTCGCCGCGCTGGGCGCGCTGCTGCTGGGGCGCGCGGTGTTTCCCACCGCCTGGTGCATGGGCCTGGTCGCTGCCGCCGCGCTGCTGCATGGCATGGCGCATGGGCTGGAATGGGACCCTGCCACCCCCTGGTTGGCTTACGGCGCTGGCTTTACCCTGACGACGGCGCTGCTGCACCTCGGCGGCCTGGGGCTGGGCCTGGCGCTGCAGCGCATGCATGCGGCATGGCTGCGTGTGGCCGGAATGGCGATCGGCGGCGCCGGCCTGGCCATGCTGCTGGCGCGCGCCTGAGCCATGTACGTCCCTGCACATGCCCCGGGTACGGTGCACAGGCGGCCTGGGCGGTGCGCAATGCGAGGAGCAGGTCCGTGCATGAGCTGAGCCTGGCCGGTGGCATCCTGCAGGTGGTGGAAGACGCGGCGGCGCGCGAGGCCTTTGCGCGCGTGCTGCAATTGCGGCTGGAAGTGGGCCGGCTCGCCGGGGTGGAAGTGCCGGCGCTGCGTTTTGCGCTGGACGCCATCGCCCCGGGCACCCTGCTCGAAGGGGCGCAAGTCCTCATCGACGAGCCGCCCGGCCGTGCGCGGTGCCCGGGCTGCGGTGCGGCGGTGGAGATCGTGCAGCATGGCGCTGCCTGCCCCGCCTGCGGCGGCTACGGGCTCAGCCCCCAGGGCGGGGACGCATTGCGCGTGGTGGAGATGCAGGTGGCATAGAAAGGAAGCCGAACATGTGTGTCGTATGCGGATGCAACAGCCCCGAGGAGCCGGCGGCCGGCGGTGCGCAGGTGGATGCCCGCACGGGCGACCTGCACTTTGGCGCGGGTGCGGCGCGCGTGTCGGTGCCGGGCCTGAGCGAGGCGCGCACGCTGCGCATCGAGCAGGACGTGCTGGGCGCCAACAACCAGGTGGCGCAGCACAACCGCGCGCATTTCCATGCCCATGGCGTGCGGGCGCTCAACCTGGTCTCCAGCCCCGGCTCGGGCAAGACCACGCTGCTGTGCGCCACCATCCGCGCCCTGCAGCAAAGCCACCCCGAGCTGCCGCTGGCCGTGATCGAGGGCGACCAGCAGACCTCGCACGACGCCGACCGCATCCGCGCCACCGGCGCGCCGGCCATCCAGGTCAACACCGGCAAGGGTTGCCACCTGGACGCCCCCATGGTGGCCCAGGCTTTCGCCCGCCTGGCGCTGCACGACCATGCGCATGGACACGGGCACCATCATCACGACCACGACCACGACCACGACCACGACCACGACCACGGGCACCACCACCATCCGCAGTCGTTGCTGTTCATCGAAAACGTGGGCAACCTGGTGTGCCCCGCGCTATGGGACCTGGGCGAAGACGCCAAGGTGGTCATCCTCTCGGTCACCGAGGGCGAGGACAAGCCGCTCAAGTACCCCGACATGTTCGCCGCCGCGCAGCTCATGGTGCTGACCAAGACCGACCTGCTGCCGCACCTGAGCTTCGACGTGCAGCGCTGCGTGGACTACGCGCGCCGCGTCAACCCCGGCATCCGCATCCTGCAACTGTCGGCCACCACGGGAGAGGGCATGAACGCCTGGATCGACTGGCTGCTGCACCCTGATGCCATCGAGCCCACCAGTGTGCAGACGCGCATCGCGCAGCTCGAAGCCGAGCTGGCGCGGCTCAGAGCCGGGCAGGGTTGAGGGGGGTTGCGCCATGGCACGCATCCTGGCCTGCGGGGCCTTCCTGAAAAACAGCGCCTGCCTGTTCGACACGCAGGCACCCCAGGCGCCGCTGTGGTCCGCCGTGCACGGTGACCTCTCCGACCCGGCCGCCTGCGCGGCGCTGGAGCAGTCGGTGCAGGACCTGCTGGCGCGCTCCGGCGCTTCGCTGGACGCCGTGGCGCACGACCTGCACCCAGACTTCTTCAGCACCCGCCTGGCGCTGCGCCTGGCGGGGGAGCGCGGCATACCCGCCGTGGAGGTGCAGCACCACCATGCCCATGCGGCGGCGGTGCTGGCCGAGCACGGCGTGCAGGCGCCCGTCATCGCCCTCACGCTCGACGGCGTGGGCCTGGGGCTGGATGGCACTTCCTGGGGCGGCGAGCTGCTGTGGGTGCACGGCGCGCGTTGTGAGCGCGTGGGGCATTTGGCGCCGCTCGCACTGCCCGGCGGCGATGTGGCGGCGCGCGAGCCCTGGCGCATGGCGGCGGCCCTGCTGCACGCCAGCGGCCAGGCCGAGCAGATCGTGCCGCGCTTCGCGCCCGTGGTGGGCGAAACGGCGGCGCGCACCGTGCAGACCATGCTGGCACGCGGGCTGAACTGCCCGCAGACCACGGCGGCCGGGCGCTGGTTCGATGCCGTGGCGGGCCTGCTGGGTCTGTCGGTGCGCCAGGACATGGAGGCCCAGGCCGCCATCGCGCTGGAGCAGGTGGCCGCGCGCCACCTGCAGGCCCACGGCGGCGCCCTGGCGCAGCGCACCGACCCGGCCCTGGCGCCAGTGGATGCCGCGGGCTGCATCGACCTGCGTCCGCTGTGTCGGCCCTGGGCGCAGTGGTCTTCACCCAGCCCGGCACAGATCGAGGCCGCCGCCGCGCAGTTCCACCTCACGTTGGCCGATGCCCTGGTGGCGCGGGCCGCGCAGGTGGCCAGCGCGCGCGGGGTGCGCAGCGTGGTGCTGGGCGGGGGGTGTTTTTTCAACCGCATCCTGGCCGAGCGTTGCATCGCAGGCCTGCAGGCGCAGGGTCTGCGGGTGCATACGGCGCAGGCGCTGTCGTGCGGCGATGCCGGGCTCGCGCTGGGCCAGGCTTGGGTGGCTGCGCAGCAATTGGCGCAGGCACCGCAATCCATGGATTCAGAGGAGACGGCCGCATGTGCCTAGCCATACCCGCCCGCGTGGTGGAACTGTTGCCCGGTCAGCAGGCCGTGGTGGACCTGTCCGGTGTGCGCAAGCAGGTGTCCATTGCCCTGGTGGACGATGCGCAACTGGGGGACTATGTGATCGTGCACGTGGGCTATGCCATCGGCAAGATCGACCCCGAGGAAGCCGAGCGCACCCTGGCGCTGTTTGCCGAGCTTGCCAGCGCGCAGGGGGACGCATGAAGTACATCGACGAGTACCGCGACGGCGAGCAGGCGCGCCACATCGCGGCCAACATCGCCGCCGAGGTGCGGCCAGGGCACAGCTACCGCTTCATGGAGTTTTGCGGCGGCCACACCCACGCCATTGCGCGCTACGGCATCGCGGGCCTGTTGCCCGACAGTGTGCGCATGATCCACGGCCCGGGTTGCCCGGTGTGCGTGCTGCCCATCGGCCGCATCGACCTGGCGATCCGCCTGGCGCTGGAGCGTGGCGTGATGCTCTGCACCTACGGCGACACCATGCGCGTGCCCGCGTCGGAGGGACTGTCGCTCATCAAGGTCAAGGCGCGCGGCGCCGATGTGCGCATGGTCTATTCGGCGGCAGACGCCCTGGCGCTGGCCGACAAGCACCCGGACCGCGAGGTCGTCTTCCTGGCGATTGGTTTCGAGACCACCACGCCGCCCACGGCGCTGGTGCTGCGCGAGGCGCGCGAGCGGGCGGTGCCCAATTTCAGCGTGCTGTGCTGCCATGTGCTCACGCCGGCGGCCATCACGCACATCCTCGAATCGGCCGAGGTGCGGCAGCTGGGCACCGTGCCCATCGACGGGTTCATCGGCCCGGCGCATGTGAGCATCGTGATCGGATCGCAGCCCTACGAGCACTTCGCCGAGGAATACCGCAAGCCCGTGGTGATCTCGGGCTTCGAGCCGCTCGATGTGATGCAGGGCATCCTCATGCTGGTGCGCCAGGTCAACGCGGGCCGCGCCGAGGTCGAGAACGAATTTTCCCGTGCCGTCACGCCCGAGGGCAACCTGGCCGCGCAGAACCTGGTGTCGCAGGTGTTCGAGCTGCGCGAGAGCTTCGAGTGGCGCGGCCTGGGCGAGGTGCCCTACAGCGCGCTCCAAATCCGCCCGGCCTTTGCCGCCTGGGATGCTGAGCGCAAGTTCGACCTGCACTACGCCAGCGTGCCTGACCACAAGCAGTGCGAGTGCGGCGCCATCCTGCGCGGCGTCAAGCGGCCCACCGACTGCAAGTTGTTCGGCACCGTGTGCACGCCCGAAAGCCCCATGGGCTCGTGCATGGTGTCGAACGAGGGCGCCTGCGCCGCGCACTACGCCTACGGGCGGTTCAAAGACATTCCGGTGGTGTCCGCATGAGCATCCGCAAAGACTACGTTCGCCCCATCGATTTCAAGCACGGCCGTGTGGACATGACGCACGGCGCCGGGGGGCGTGCCAGCGCGCAGCTCATCGACGAGCTGTTCGCCCGTGCCTTCGACAACGACTACCTGCGCCAGGGTCACGACGGCGCCTTGCTGCCGCTGCCGGGCAGCGGGCGCCTGGTGGTGGCGACCGACGGGCATGTGATCTCGCCGCTGTTCTTCCCCGGCGGCGACATCGGCGCGCTGGCGGTGCACGGCACGGTCAACGACGTGGCCATGGCGGGCGCCATGCCGCTGTACCTGACGGCCAGCTTCATCATCGAGGAGGGCTTTGCGCTAGCGGAGCTGCGGCGCATCGTCGAATCCATGGCGGCGGCGGCGCGCGAGGCGGGTGTGCCCATCGTCACCGGCGACACCAAGGTGGTGGAGCAGGGCAAGGGCGACGGCGTGTTCATCAGCACCACCGGCATTGGCGTGGCGCCGCCGGGCTTGACCATCGATGGACGGCAGGCGCGCGTGGGCGACGCGGTGCTGGTCTCGGGCACGTTGGGTGAGCATGGCGTGGCGGTGATGTCGCTGCGCGAATCGCTGGAATTTGAGACCGCCATCGTCTCGGACAGCGCGGCCCTGCACACCCTGGTGCAGGCCATGCTGCAGGCGCTGCCCAACCCTGCGCTGCTGCATGTCCTGCGCGACCCCACGCGCGGCGGCCTGGCCAGCACGCTCAACGAAATCACGCGCCAGTCGCAGGTGGGCATGCTGCTGCGCGAGGCCGACATTCCCGTGCAGCCCCAGGTGGCCGCCGCCTGCGAGCTGCTGGGGCTGGATCCGCTGTACGTGGCCAACGAGGGCAAGCTGGTGGCCATCTGTGCGCCCGAGGCCGCCGAGCCCCTGCTGGCCGCCATGCGCGCGCACCCGCTGGGTCAGGGCGCGCAGCGCATCGGCACCGTCATCGAGGATGTCAACGGCTTTGTGCAGATGGACACGCGCTTTGGCGGCCGCCGCGTGGTCGATTGGCTCAGCGGCGAGCAACTCCCCCGCATCTGCTGAAGTGAAACACCCCCCTGAGTCGCCTTTGGCGCCTTCCCCCCGCTCTCGCAGCGCTGCGCGCTGCGGGCAGGGGGACGCCGCCGGTGCGGCGGGGCGGCCCTTGCACGGCGGCCCTGGCCTGAGGCGCGCCAGTTTCATGCGTCGCGGGTGCCGCGTTCGCGGAATAGATAACTGAGATGGCCATGCGTGTTCTTTTGCTCACCCACAGTTTCAACAGCCTGAGCCAGCGGCTCTTCGGCCTGCTGCGCGCGCAGGGGCACGAGGTGTCGGTGGAGCTGGACATTGCCGATGCGGTCACCGAGGAGGCCGTGGCGCTGTTCCGGCCTGACCTGGTGCTGGCGCCCTTCCTTAAGCGGCGCATCCCGGCATCGGTCTGGTCGCGCACCGTCTGCCTGGTGGTGCACCCTGGCGTGCCGGGCGACCAGGGGCCCAGCGCGCTGGACTGGATGCTCATGCGTGGCGACGCGCACTGGGGCGTGACTGTGCTGCAGGCCGTGCAGGACTACGACGCGGGCGAGGTCTGGGCCTGGGAGCCTTTCGACGTACGCCCAGGGGCCACCAAGTCCAGCGTGTACCGGCGCGAAGTCACGCAGGCGGCCGTGGTGGCGGTGCTGCGGGCGCTGCAGCGCTTCGTGCCCGGCCAGTGGCAGCCCGCGCCCGAGGGCGCGGTGGTGGCGCATGGGCCGGGCCGTTGGCTGCCGCTGATGCCCCAAGCCGAGCGCCGCATCGACTGGCAGCACGACGACACCGCCACGGTGCTGCGCAAGATCGCGGCGGCCGATGGCTTCCCGGGCGTGCTCGATGCCTTCTGGGGACAGCCCTGCCGCCTGTTCGACGCCCACGCCGCCAGCGGCGCTGTGCTGGCGCGCTGCGCGGTTGCGGCACCGGGCGCGCTGGTGGCGCGGCGCGGCCCGGCGCTGCTGCGCCGCACGGTCGATGGCGCGCTGTGGATCGGCCATGTGCGCCCCGACGACGGCCAGGCCGCGCGCGCCGATGGCGCGAGCGCGCTCAAGCTCGCCGCCACGCGCGTGTTTGCCGCGCAGGCCGCCGCGCTGCCCGCATGGGAGGTGCCGCTGATGCGGGATGACTATGAATGGGACGAACTGCGCTACCACGAGTTCGGCCCCGAGGGCGCCCGCGTGGGCTGGCTGGACTTCGACTTTCACAACGGCGCCATGTCCGAGCGCCAGTGCCAGCGCCTGTGCGACGCGCTGCGCTGGGTGCGCTCGCGCAGCACCCAGGTGCTGGTGCTGGCCGGGGGGGCGGAGTTCTTTTCCAACGGCATCCACCTGCACGACATCGAGGCGGCGCAGCGCATCGACGGTGACAGCGCGGCCGATGCCTCGTGGCGCGCCATCAACGCCATCGACGATGTGGCGCTGGAGATCCTCACGCTCACCGACCGCATCACCGTGGCCGCGCTGCAGGGCAATGCGGGCGCGGGCGGTTGCTTTCTGGCGCTGGCGGCCGACGAGGTCTGGGCGCACGAGGGCGTGGTGCTCAACCCGCACTACAAGAACATGGGCAACCTCTACGGCAGCGAGTACTGGACCTATTCGCTGCCGCGGCGCATCGGTGAGGCCGCCAGCCGCGCCGTCATGCAGCAGCGCCTGCCACTGGTGGCGCCGCTGGCGGTGCAGCGCGGCCTGCTCGACGCCTGCTTTGCCGGGGGGGCCGATGCCTTTGTGGCGCAGGCGCGCGCACGCGCGCTGGCCCTGGCCGCCGTGCCTGATCTGCCGCAGCGGCTGCAGCAAAAGGCCCGGCGCCGTGCCGCGGACGAGGCACGCAAGCCCCTGGCACGCTACCGCGAAGAAGAGCTGCAGCGCATGCAGCGCAATTTCTACGGCTTTGACCCCAGCTACCACGTGGCGCGGCACCATTTTGTCTACCGCAAGCCGCACGCCTGGACGCCGCGCCACCTGGCGCTGCACCGGGCGCTGGACTTCCACCCCCTGGAGCCGGGCCTGGGCGCCGAACTTACTTGACGCGCATCAAGCGGATGGGCCATGGCCCACGCCCGATGCCCCTAGAATGCTGTGGCGCGGCCCATCGCGGTGGGCTCTGCCCTCCCGCCCTCTGCCATGACCTCGCAGCCCGCCTTTGCAACCTTGCGCCACGCCCGGTGGGTCTGGTTGACCGTGCTGCTCGCCGTGCTGGGCGCCGTCATGCCTGCGATCTCGCACGCGCTGGCAGGCGACAAGACCGCCGCCGCGATGGAGGTCTGCACCAGCACCGGCATGGCCTGGGTGGATGCGCATGGCGATGGGGCGGCAGCGTCCGGGCAGGATGCCGCCATGCTGTCCATGGAGTGCCCGTGGTGCCTGTGGAGCGTGGGCCCCCTGTTTCCCGTCCCGGTGGTCGAGGCCGGGTGGCGGGTGTCACCCAGTGCGCAGCCCGCGCCGGTGGCACGGCTGCCCTTTTTCCGTCTCGCGTTCGCGGCCCTTGCGCCACCGCCCCGGGGGCCTCCGCTGATTCCTAAGCTATTGAATTCATAGCGCCTGGCGCCCTGTTTGCGGGCGTTGGATGCCAATTTCATACTTATGGAGTTTTTGTGCGGAACCACCGTCATTTGTCGGGCGCTGCCTTGCGCCTGCGCCCCCTTGCCGCGGCCCTGGCCCTGATACCCAGCATCGCTCTGGCCCAGGGCATCGCCACCGATGCCCAGCTGCAAGCCATCAGCGTCACCGAGACGCGCTCGCAGCTCGATCCCAACCTGCCCAACAGCACCGCCAGCAAGACGGCGCGCGAGCTCGAAGAGCAGAACGTCTTCAACCCCGAGGATGCCGCCGCCCTGCTGCCCAGCACCACCATCCGCAAGCGCTACCTCGGCGACCGCAACGCCAACGTGGGCGGGCGCAGCTTCGGCACGCTGCAGCCGGGCCGCGCGCTGGTGTACCTCGACGGCTACCTGATCTCGAACTTCCTGGGGCGCTTCGACGCGCCGCGCTGGAACATGATCAACGTCGAGGCCATCGAGCGTGTCGATGCCCTTTACGGCCCGTTCTCGGCCATCTACCCGGGCAACTCCATCGGCACCACCATGGTGGTGACCGAGCGCAAGCCCAAGGGGCTGGAGCTGTCGGCCGGCATCAAGTACAACCGGCAGTCGTTCGATGAGTACGGCACGGACGAGTCCTTTGGCAGCAAGCAGCTGTCGGCGCGCATCGCCTCGCGCCTGGACTCCGGGCTCTGGTATGCCCTGGGCGTGCAGCATCAGGACAGCCAGGGCCACCCCATGGGATACGCCAACGCCGTGCGCGGCGTGACGGCGGGCGGCTTCAAGCCCGTCGCGGGCACGCGTGTCTCGGGCATCCAGTACGACCGCGACCCGCAGGGGCGCGACCGGGCGATCTTCGGTGCCACCGGCATCGACCACAGCGTGCAGGACACGGTGAACCTGCGCCTGGGCTACGACATCTCGGCGACGCAGGAGATCGAGGGCCGGGTGTCCTTCTGGCGCAGCGACAGCACCGTGCGCACCATGACCTACCTGCGCGACGCCACGGGCAAGCCGGTCTGGAGCGGCGTGGTGAACGATGGCACGAACAGCTTCACCCTGCCCGCCAACGCGTTCGCGCCCAGCCAGCGCGACGAGCTGCACCGCCAGCTCGGCGCCACCTGGAAGACGCGCAACGCCACGGGCTGGAATGCCTCGGTGATGCTGACGCAGTACCAGATGCTCCGGGACGCCGATCGCCAGGCCAGCACGGCGCCGCCGCTGGCCGCGCTGGGCGGCGCGGGCACCGTCACGCGGCGCGACGGCACGGGCTGGAACACGCTGGAGCTGCAGTCGACCTACACCCCCACCGCCGGGGACTGGGGTGGCGGCCGCCATGCGCTGGTGTTCGGCCTGCACCGCAACCAGTACCAGCTGGACAATATCGTGAACAACGCCAGCGACTGGCGCACCACCGAGACCACGCTCAACCAGAGCTACTACGGCACCACGACCATCACCGCGCTCTACGGCCAGGATGCCTGGAAGCTCACGCCCGACCTGGTGCTGACCTCGGGCCTGCGCTTCGAGACGTTCGAGGCGTCGGACGGTTCGCAGTATTTCGCCGGACCGCCCGTGGCCCAGGTGAGCTTCCCCCGGCGCACGCTGCACGCCACCAGCCCCAAGCTGTCGCTGGCCTGGAGCGCCGTCGACGAACTGCTGCTGCGCGCCAGCTATGGGCGCGGCGTGCGCTTCCCCAACGTGGACGAGCTGTTCAACGGCACGCGCACGGGCAGCAGCATCACCACCAGCGACCCGAATCTGCGCCCCGAGGTGGCCAATGCGCTGGAGCTGGCGGTGGAGAAGTTCTGGGGTGAACACTGGCTGCGCGCCAGCTACTTCCGCGATGACGTGAAGGACACCATCCTGCGCCAGACCGACAGCACGGTCACGCCCTCGGTCACCCGCGTGAGCAACGTGGACCGCGTGCTGACCCAGGGCATCGAGCTGGTCTGGCAGGCCCGTGATGTAGGCATCAAGGGCCTGGACATCGGCGGCAGCGCCACCTGGACCGACGCCGTGGTCAAGGCCAACGCGGCCAACCCGGCGCAGGTGGGCAAACAGTGGCTGCGCATTCCCAAGCAGCGCTATGCCGTGCAGGCCAGCTACCGGCCCAATGCCGAGTGGTTGTTCGGCGCCGCCTGGCGCTACGGTGGCCGCATGTACAACACCGAGCTGAATCTGGACACGAACCCCGATACCTATGGCGGCACGTCTCGGCTCAGCCAGATCGACCTCAAGGCCGTATGGAAGTTCGCGCGCCATTGGGAGTGGAGCCTGGGTGTCAACAACGTCACCAACCAGAAGGCGTGGCAGGCGCATAGCCTGCCACAACGTTCGGTGCAGACGGAGTTGCGTTACAGCATGAAGTGAGCCCTGGTGCCCCACCTCCCCTCGGAAAAGCCGAGGCGGTGGTGGAGCGCCGCTTCATCAACGAGGAAGCCAATGACATCTTTCCAAGGAAACACCCCCCTGCGGGCCTTGCTGGCGCTGGGCACGGCCCTGGCACTGAGCTGCGCCGCTGCCTCGGCGCAGCAGGTTCACGATGCGCCGGTCAAGGGGGGGCATGGCGCCCATGCCGCGCCAGCCAAATCCCCCGCCGCCGTACGCAAAGGCCGGCCGCAACTGGGAACCGGTGTGGCATTCGCGCCCGATGGCGCGCTGTGGATGGTGGGCGTCGATCCCCAGGGTCGGCTGTTCGTCCAGGCGGCAGCGCTGGGCGAGGCCGGTGCACGGTGGTCGGCGCCGCGCCTGCTGGACACCGGCGGTGATCCGATCTCTGCTGATGGCGAAAACCGTCCCAAGCTCGTTTTCGGACCGCAGGGCACGGTGCTCATCGCCTATACCCAGCCACTGGCCAAGCCCAATACGGGCCAGGTGCGCCTGTTGCGCTCGACCGACGGCGGACGAACGTTCGCCGCTCCAGTCACGGTGCATGCCGACCGGCAGGTCATCACCCATCGGTTCGAGTCACTGGGCTTCGACGCACGGGGCGTGCTGCACACGGTCTGGATTGACAAGCGTGACCTGGAGGCCGCGCCCAAGGTGGGCAACAAGTCCAGCTACCGTGGTGCAGCCATCTACCGCAATACCTCCAGTGACGGCGGTGCCACCTTCGGACCAGACATCAAGGTGGCCGACCATTCCTGCGAATGCTGCCGCATCGCCTTGGGCCGGGGCGCCGATGGCGACCTGCGCGCCCTGTGGCGCCACGTGTTCCTGCCCAATGTGCGCGACCATGCCATTGCCGTGCTGCGCGCCGATGCCTCCGCGGAGCCCGTGCGCGCCACCTACGACGACTGGCGCGTGGACGCCTGTCCCCACCACGGGCCCGGCCTGGCGGGGGCCGAGGACGGCTTCCACGCCGTCTGGTTCGGCATCCGCCAACAGGGCGAGGAGAAGGTGCCGGGCGTGCGCTATGGTCGGCTCCAGCCGGATGGCACGCCCAGGCCCGACACGGTGCGCATGCTGCCCGACGAGCGCGCCGAGCATGCCGATGTGGCGGCGCAGGGGCAGCGCGTCGCCGTGGTGTGGCGCAGCACCGACGGCATGACCAGCACACTCAAGGCCTGGCTGTCCACCGACGGAGGGCAGACGTTCCAGCTGCGTACCCTCGGTACCGTGCAAGGGGACAATGATTTTCCGCGCCTGGTACAGAAGGACCAGCGCATGGTGGTGGTCTGGCGCAATGTGGAAGGGGTGAAAGTCCATGAACTCGATTTTTAGATCGCAGCGGTCCATGGGGCGCCGCAGGGTGCTGGCGGCCTCGGTGGCGGCGCTGGCGTGGGCGGTATGCGCGCAGCCCGTGCTGGCGCAGCCGGCCGGAAGGCAGCGTGCCCTGCATTCCATCGTGGACTTCGACGAGGCGACCTGGGCGCGACTGGTGGAAAAAGGCCCCCGACCGGCAGCCTACGTGTTCACGGCCTCGTACTGCCCCAATTGCCCCGATGCCTTCGAGAAGCTGCGCGCCTTCGTCACGGAGGCACGCCGGCCGGTGGAGCTGGGGGTGGTGCTGATGGACGTGGAAGGAGCGAAGGCCCTGGCACATGCGCGCCACTACGCGGGGGCCACCCGGCTCTATGCATTCCATGGCTTCGAGCCCGCTATCCGCCAGAGCGTGGACCCGAAGTGGCCCAACGTGACGCCCTATATCGTGCTGCTGGGGCGTGATGGCTCGGTGCAGCGCAGCATTGGCGCGCCGGAGGAGGCCGTGCTGAGAAAGTGGCTGCCCTGAAGCGGCCCGGTACACCGGGGAGGGCAGAATCCAGCGTAAGGAGAACAACGACCATGCCCAGCCATTCCGAATTTCTGGCTCGTATACCGGCGCGGCGCCGGGTGCTGGCCGCCGCCAGCGCCTGGGCGCTGGCGGCCTGGACGGGAGAGACCCTGGCGCAGATGAGCCGCCCCCAGGTCACGCTCAATTCCGTGGCGCCATTCGACACCCACACCTGGCAGCGACTGGTGGAGCAGGGACCGCGCCCGGCGGCCTATATTTTTGCCACCACGAATTGCGCCGCATGCACGGAGGCATTCGACGCACTGTTTGCGTACATCCGGGGTTCGCGCAAGATCGCGGAACTGGTCATCGTGCTCATGGATGTGCACGGCGTGGAGGCGCTGGCGCACGCACGCTTCTACATCGGAGCGACGCGCATGTATGGCTTCAGCGGACCCGAGGCGGAGATACGGCGCAGCATCAGTGCGCAGTGGCCGTCCGCCTTGCCCTATGTGGTGCTCCTGGGGCGCGATGGTTCGGCGCGCCAGATCCACGGCACGCCGCCCGCCGAGGTGCTGCGCCAGTGGCTGAGTTGAGCGCCGGGGCATTGGTATGCCCCAAAAAAGCGCGGTACAGTAGTTTCGGGCGCAGGGACTGTGGTCTGCAGATCCTGTATTCCTTCTTCTCCAAAGGCACAGCATGTTTCCTGAATACCGTGACCTGATCACCCAGCTCAAGACGACCGACCGGCATTTTTTGCGCCTGTTCGACCAGCACAACGAGCTCGACCAGAAGATCAAGAACATGGAATCGCAGATCAGCCCTGCCACGCACGAGCAGATCGAAACGCTGAAAAAGGAAAAACTCGCTCTCAAGGACCAGATCTACGTGATCCTGAAAAAGGCAGCTGCCTGAGCCCAGGGACGTCCGTCCGTGCGCGCCTATGGCACGGGCGGGGTGGCCGCTGCCGCTAGCGGCGCGGTTGGCCCTGGTGCAGGCGCCGCCCCCGTGTCGCTTCTGCGCCGGGGCACGAACTGCGCGTCGAGCAAGGTCTCGATGCGGGCAAAGATTTCGTGGCGCGAGAAAGGCTTTTTCATGAAGTCGTCTGCGCCGATGCGGTTGGCATAGAACTGCTCGGTGGCGTGTTCGTTGCCACTGATCATGATCACCGGGATGTGCTGCGTGGCCGGAGTCTTGCGGATCATGCGCAGCGCGTTGAAGCCGTTCATGCCTGGCAGGATGATGTCGAGAAAGATCAGCTCCGGCGGTTCCTGAGCGATCAGGGTCAGGCCATGTTCGGCGTCGAGGGCTTCGCGGGTTTCGTAGCCCGCCGAGCGCAGCACCTTGCGCAGCGCAGCGACGACCGTCGGTGAGTCGTCAATGATCAGCGCCTTGGTCCCCGGGCGCGCATTGACGCGCGTACGCTTGCGCCGCTCCGCAGGGGCGGCTGCCTGCGCCGGGCTGGGCTCGGGCCGGGCTGCCGGCTTGCGTGCGCCGCCCAAAAACCGGTCGAAGATGCTCATGGTGCGTGTCTCGCTTCCTGCGGGGCGTCTGTTCTGCAGGGTGCAAGTATCCCAGATACGGCACCGCCCCCCGGCCAGCAGATCACCCCAGGGCGTCGTTCACCTGGTCATTGAATTCCGCCAGGCTCACGGCGTCGCCGATTTCGCGCGGCAAGGCATCGCGCATCGAGAGCACGCCAAGGATGGTGCCTGCCGCCGACACGATGGGCAGGTGCCGGAAGCCCTGCTCCAGCATGGTCAGCACGGCCTGCGCCACGGGGGTGTCCGGTGGCACCGTCCGGGGCGCGGGCGTCATGACCTGTTCGGTGCGGGTGGTCTGCGGGTCGAGGTCGCGCGCCAGTACCCGCACCATGAGATCGCGTTCGGTGAGTATGCCCAGAAGCGTGCCGCTGGCCGTATCGAGGATGAGCACGCTGCCGCACTGGGCACCTGCCATGGCACGCGCTGCGTCGCGCACGCTGGCCTGCGGCCCCAGGCTGACCAGATGGCGCTGGGTGATCGACTGGAGGACGGTGCGTGCGGCCATGGTGCGGCTCCGGGGAGGTGCGTGGTCTCAGCGCAGCGCGGCGTTGATCTTCTGCAGGGCCTCGGCGCCGGGGCACAGTGCGCGCTCGTCCAGTTGGTTGAGGGGCATGCTGCAGGTGTTGAGCGCGCCGTGCAGGTCCGTCGCGACCGGATCGACGTACAGCAGCCCGGTGACGATTTCGCCCCGCGCCTGCTGGGTGTTGAGGTGACTGAGTGCGGCGTGGCGATCGGTGGGGTCGTAGCCGGCGTGCAGCTTGCGCAGGCGCAGCACGCTGCCATCGTGCTGCGGTACGTCGATGGCTTCGCCCGGGGCGTACCGGGCCGTGATCTCGCTGTGCGGGGGCAGAAAGTCGATGCGGCTCACGGCCTCGTTGTGCTGGCGCACATAGTCGTAGCTCTTGGTGCTGCCGGCGTGGTTGTTGAAGGTCACGCAGGGGCTGATGACGTCGATGAATGCCGCCCCGCCATGGCCCAGGGCGCCCTTGATGAGCGGGACGAGCTGCTCCTTGTCGCCCGAGAAGCTGCGTGCCACATAGGTGGCACCCAGTTGCAGTGCCAGGGCCACCAGGTCCACGGGGCTGTCGTTGTTGATCACGCCCTTCTTGCTGCGTGAGCCCCGGTCTGCCGTGGCCGAGAACTGGCCTTTGGTGAGGCCATAGACGCCGTTGTTCTCGACGATGTAGGCCATGCGCACGCCACGGCGCATGGCATTGGCGAACTGCCCCAGGCCGATGGAGGCCGAATCGCCGTCGCCCGAAACGCCCAGGTACAGCAGGTCGCGGTTGGCCAGGTTGGCGCCCGTCAGCACCGAGGGCATGCGCCCGTGGACGGTATTGAAGCCGTGCGCGGCACCGAGAAAATAGTCCGGTGTCTTGGAACTGCAGCCTATGCCCGAGAGCTTGGCCACGCGGTGCGGCTCGATGTCGAGCTCCCAGCAGGCCTGGATGATGGCGGCTGAAATGGAGTCGTGCCCGCAGCCCGCGCACAGTGTGGAGATGCGGCCTTCGTAGTCGCGCCGGGTGTAGCCCACCTGGTTGCGCGTGAGCGAAGGATGGTGCAGGCGGGGCTTGGCGAGGTAGGTCATGCGGCTTCCTTGCACGCCACGGGGGCGCCCTGCAGGTGGTTCTGGATGGCCTGGGTGATGAAGCGCGCCGTGATGGGCGTGCCGTCGTAATGCAGCAGCTTGATCAGGCGTGCGGGATCGATCTCCAGTTCATTGATCAGCATGCGGCGCATCTGGGCGTCACGGTTCTGCTCGACGACGAACACCTGTTCGTGTGCGGCGATGAAATCCGCCACTGCGTCGGCAAACGGGAAGGCACGCAGGCGCAGCGCGTCCAGGTGGATGCCGTTTTCTGCGAGCACGTCCAGCGCTTCCTGCATGGCCGGGCTGGTGGAGCCGAAATAGATCACGCCCCGCGGCGTGGGCCGTGCGGCCGCGCGCAGCACCGGCCGGGGCACGAGGTCTGCGGCCGTGCGGAATTTGCGCTCCAGCCGCTCCATGTTGTAGATGTAATCGCCACCGCGCTCGGAGTAGCGGGCATAGGGGTCGCGCGTGGTGCCGCGCGTGAAGAAGCTTCCCTTGGTGGGGTGGGTGCCCGGGTAGGTGCGCCAGGGGATGCCGTCGCCGTCCACGTCCTTGTAGCGGCCGAAATCCTTGCCCGCTTCCAGCTCCTGGGCCGTCATGACCTTGCCGCGGTCATGGCGGCGGGCATCGTCCCACGCAAAGGGAGCGCACAGGCGCTGGTTCATGCCGATGTCCAGGTCGGTCATCACGAACACGGGGGTTTGCAGGCGGTCGGCCAGGTCCAGCGCCGTGGCCGCGTGTTCAAAGCATTCGTGCGGGTCCTCGGGCAGCAGCAGCACGTGCTTGGTGTCTCCGTGCGAGGCATAGGCGCAGGCGAGCAGGTCGGACTGCTGCGTGCGCGTGGGCATGCCCGTGGAGGGCCCGCCGCGCTGCACGTTGATGATGGTGACCGGGATCTCGGCAAAGTAGGCCAGGCCGATGAATTCGGTCATCAGCGAAATGCCGGGCCCCGAGGTGGCCGTGAAGGCGCGTGCGCCGTTCCAGCCCGCACCCACGACCATGCCGATGGAGGCGAGTTCGTCTTCCGCCTGCACGATGGCGTAGCGGTGCTGCCCGGTCTGCGGGTCTACGCGGTACTGGCGGCAGTATTTCTGGAAGGCCTCGGGGATGGAGGACGAAGGCGTGATCGGGTACCACGCCGCCACAGTGGCGCCGCCATACAGGCAGCCCAGGGCTGCGGCGCTGTTGCCGTCCGTGAAGATGCGGTCACCGACGTGGTCGGCACGCTGCACGCGAATGCCCAGGGGCCAGGGCAGGTGCGCACGGGCATGGTCGCGCCCCAGGTGCAGGGCGCGCAGGTTGGCGTCCAGCAGCATTTCCTTGCCGCGGTACTGTTCGGCAAACAGGGCTTCGAAGACTTCGGCCTCCACGTCGAGCAGCACCGAGAGCGCCCCCACGTAGATGATGTTCTTGAACAATTGCCGTTGGCGCGGGTCGGTGTAGGTCTGGTTGCTGATCTCGGTCAGCGGCATGCCGATGACTTCGACGTCGTCCCGGAGCCCGTTTGCGGGCAGGTGGCGGGTGCTGTCGTAGAACAGGTAGCCGCCCGGCGCAATCTCGGCCACGTCGGCGTCCCAGGTCTGGGGGTTCATGGCGACCATCATGTCCACGCCGCCGCGCCGCCCGAGATAGCCTTTGGCACACACCCGGGCCTCGTACCAAGTGGGCAGGCCCTGGATATTGCTGGGGAAGATATTGCGTGGGCTCACCGGCACGCCCATGCGCAGAATGGCCTTGGCAAACAGCTCGTTGGCCGATGCCGACCCCGAGCCGTTGACGTTGGCGAACTTGATGACGAAGTCGTTGACGGCGTGGATGCGCTTCATGCGGCCTCCCGCGAGCAGGGGTGGGACTGGGGATCGTGGCAGGCGGCTCCCGCATGGGCGGGGACCAGGCGAAAGATCTGCATGTCCCAGGCACCGGTGGGGCAGCGCTCGGCGCACAGGCCGCAGTGCAGGCAGACGTCTTCGTCCTTGACCATCACGCGCCCGGTCTTGAGGGGGGGCGAGACCAGCAGGGCCTGCTCCAGGTTGCGCGCCGGCGCCTTGAGCCGGTCGCGCAGGTCCGCTTCTTCGCCGTTGGCCGTGAAGGTGATGCAGTCCATGGGGCAGATGTCCACGCAGCCGTCGCACTCGATGCAGGCAGGGGCGTCAAACACCGTTTGCACGTCGCAATTCAGGCAGCGCGAGGCCTCCTTGACCGCCGTGGCGACGTCAAAGCCCAGCTCCACCTCCACGCGGATGTTGGCCAGCGCCTGCTCGGCCCGGACCCAAGGCACCTTGTAGCGCGCGTCATGGGAGACATCGTTGTCGTAACTCCACTCGTGGATGCCCATCTTGGCCGAGAGCAGGTGGGTGTGCGGCGCGGGGCGCTGGCGCACGTCCTCGCCGCGCAGGAAGCGGTCGATGGACACGGCCGCCTCGTGCCCCTGGGCCACGGCGGTGATGATGTTCTTCGGGCCGTAGGCGGCGTCGCCGCCGAAGAACACCTGCGGCAGCGTGGACTGGAAGCTGCCCTCCGTGAGCCGCGGCAGGCCCGAGCGGTCGAAGGCGATGCCCAGGTCCGGTTCGATCCAGGGAAAGGCGTTTTCCTGGCCCACGGCGATCAGCACCACGTCGCAGGGCACGAGCACGTCGGGCGCGCCCGTGGGCACCAGGCTGCGCCGGCCCTGGGCGTCGTACTCGGCGCGCACGATCTCGAAGGTCATGCCCGTCAGGCGCCCCTGGTCGTGCACGAAGGACTTGGGCACGTGGTAGTTGAGGATGGGGATGCCCTCGTGCAGCGCGTCCTCCTTCTCCCAGGGCGAGGCCTTCATCTCGTCAAAGCCGCTGCGCACGATGACCTGGACGTCAGTGCCGCCCAGGCGGCGTGCCGAGCGGCAGCAGTCCATGGCTGTGTTGCCGCCGCCGAGCACGATGACGCGCGGCGCAATGTGGGTGATGTGGCCGAAGGACACTCCAGCCAGCCAATCGATACCGATGTGGATGTTCTCGGCGATTGCGCGCCGCCCGGGGATGTCCAGGTCGCGCCCGCGCGGTGCGCCGCTGCCCACGAACACCGCGTCATAGCCCTGCGCGAGCAGGTCGCGCAGGGAAGCCACGCGCTGGCCGCCCTGGAACTGCACGCCCATGTTGAGGATGTAGCCGGTTTCCTCGTCGATCACCGATTCCGGCAGGCGAAAGCGCGGGATCTGGCTGCGCATGAAGCCGCCTGCCTGCGCCTCGGCGTCGAACACGGTCACGGCGTAGCCCAGAGGCGCGAGGTCGCGCGCCACGGTCAGGGACGAGGGGCCGGCGCCCACGCAGGCCACGCGCCTGCCGTTGGGTGGCGCGATGGCGGGCATGCGCGCGCGCACGTCGGCTTTGTGGTCGGCCGCCACGCGCTTCAAGCGGCAGATGGCCACGGGCTCGGGGTGCGCGCCGTTGCTCTGCTCGACCCGACCGCGCCGGCAGGCGGGCTCGCAGGGGCGGTCGCAGGTGCGGCCCAGCACGCCGGGGAACACATTGGCCGCCCAGTTGACCATGTAGGCGTCGGTGTAGCGGCCCTGGGCGATGAGGCGGATGTATTCCGGTACCGGCGTGTGCGCCGGGCAGGCCCATTGGCAATCCACCACCTTGTGGTAGTAGCCGGGGTGGGTGGTGTTGGTCGGCTGCAAGGCAATCTCCCGTCCACGGGCCTGCGGCCACCGTGGCGCAGGTCAGAAACAGTCTAGGGGCGGCGCCTGCGGGCGCGGCCTCGGGTGAATCCCTGGGACGGCGGGCTGGTTCGCCGGATGTTGATGCGGATCAGTAAATGCGTGTTTCCATGGAGGCTCCCGGCCCGCGCGTGCACCGCGCAGCCTGCACGGGGCCCGCGTATCATGTCCTGTCACTGCCGCACGAGCAGCAGGTGAGCCATCATCCGCCGAGGAGGACCGTGCCATGCAGTTTCCATGCCGGGCTTTGAGGGGCTTGCGCGCCGCTGGCGCAGCAGGGCGCATGCTTGCTCTGTGTCTTCTGGCGCTGCTGCTGGGCCTGCCCGCCTGGGGGGCGGAGAGGGTGCGCGTGGGCGTCTACCAGAACAGTCCCAAGGTGGGCTTGTCTGCTGCCGGCAAGGCCGAGGGCATCTTCGTGGACCTGGTGGAGGGCATCGCCGCCAGGGAAGGCTGGACCATTGAGTACGTCCCGGGCACCTGGGCCGAAGGCCTGGAGCGCCTGGCCCGCGGGGACATCGATCTGATGCCCGACGTGGCACGCACCCCGGAGCGCGAGGCACTCTACGCATTTCACCAGGAGCCGGTGCTGTCGAGCTGGAACCAGGTCTACGCCCGCCGCGGTTCGGGCGTGCGCTCGATGCTGGACCTGGAAGGTCGCCGCGTGGCAGTGCTGGCAGGCTCGGTGCAGGAGCGCCAGTTCGAGCAAATGGCCGAGAGCTTCAGCCTGGTCGTGGACTGGGTGCCGCAGCCGGACTACGACGCTGCCTTTGCCGCGGTGGCCCAGGGGCGCGCTGATGCCGTGGTGACCAACCGGTTTTTCGGCGTACGCAACGCGCTGCGCTACGGCCTGGAGGACACGGCCATCATCTTCAGCCCGTCCAAACTGTACTTTGCCGCCCCGCTGGAGGGCAGGCCGGAGTTGCTCCGGGCGATCGACCGGCAGCTCTCCGCCCTCAAGAAGGACTCCGGTTCGCTCTATTACCAGTCTCTGCGGCGCTGGTCGGTCGATGAGGTGCGTGCGGCGACGCCGGCCTGGCTGCTGCCGGTCTCGGTCGCGTTCACGGCCCTTCTGCTGGCCGCGGTGGCGGGTGTGCTGCTGCTGCGGCGCCAGGTGGCGCTGCGCACCCGGGAGTTGCGCCAGCGCAACCAGGAGATGCAGACCATCAACGATACCCTGCGTGCCATCGGTGCACGCCGTGACCTCGATGGCGTGCTGCAGGAGGCGACGCGCGGCGCGCTCGCATTGTCCGGATTCGACGCCGGCGTGCTCTGCCTGCGCGATACCGCTTCAGGCCTGCTGCGTGCGGGCGCCTGGCAGCAGGCGCTGCCCGGGGTGCTCCAGGGGCCGGGAGCGCCGTCCTCGTGCCCTGAGGGCAGCACGGCCTTGCGCGAGGTGCTGGAGGGTGCGAAGCGCCACGCCCTGGTCCGTGCCGACGACCCGGGGGAGCGCGCTGCTCCTGGCCACGGGCGCGTTGCCGGTGCGCGCTGGAATGCCTACTTCGCGCTGCAGGTGCAGGAGCGCACCCTCGGTGTACTGTGCCTGTCCTCCGGCCAGGCCGAGCCGCCAGCGCCGGCCGGCCTGCGGCTGGTGGCCGACCTGTGCGGCCCGGTGGGGCTGGCCGTCGAGAATGCCCGCCTGTACCAGCAGGCGCAGGAACATGCCCAGGAACTGGAACAAAGGGTGAAAGAGCGCACGCACGCACTGGCCCAGGCCATGCACCGTGCGGAAGACGCCGACCGCATCAAGTCGGCCTTCCTGGCCACCATGAGCCATGAGCTGCGCACGCCGCTCAACTCCATCATCGGTTTCACCGGCATCCTGCTGCAGGGTCTGGCCGGGCCGCTGAACGCCGAGCAGGGCAAGCAACTGGGCATGGTGCGCGACAGCGCCCGCCACTTGCTGGCGCTGATCAACGATGTGCTCGACATTTCCAAGATCGAAGCGGGCGAACTGCACGTGGGCTGCGCGCCCTTCGACCTGGCGCGCTCCATCGAGAAGGTGACGGCTCTCATCTCCCCTCTGGCAGAGAAAAAGCACCTGGCACTGGAGATCAGCGCTGCGCCTGGCCTGGGGGCGATGGTGAGCGATGAGCGCCGGGTCGAGCAGGTGCTGCTGAACCTGCTGAGCAACGCCGTCAAGTTCACGGACCATGGCACCGTTGCACTGCGCGCCGAACGGATCGATGATTTCCGGCCTGCGGGTGCTCCCCTGCCGCAGGCGGCCGTACGCCTGAGTGTCTCGGACACCGGCCCAGGCATCAAGCCCGAGGACATGGGCCTGCTGTTCCAGCCGTTTCGGCAGGTGGATTCGACACTGGCGCGCAAGCACGAGGGCACGGGCCTGGGCCTGACCATCTGCCAGCGCATGGTGGGCCTGATGGGAGGGACGATAGAAGTGCGCAGCACCTGGGGGCAGGGCAGCACCTTCACCGTGACCCTGCCCCTGCAGGCCGTACCCATGAAGGAAGCCGCATGAACAAACGCATCTTGCTGATCGAGGACAACGCGCAAAACCGCTACCTTGCCAATTTCCTGCTTGAATCGCGCGGCTGGGACATGGTGCATGCCGAGGATGGGCCCACCGGCGTGGCCCTGGCGGCCCGGACCGATCCGGTGTTGATCCTGCTCGACATCCAGTTGCCCGGCATGGATGGCTATGCCGTGGCCCAGGCCCTGCGGGCCGACCCCCAATTGCGCCGCATCCCCATCGTGGCGGTCACCTCGTACGCCATGGCCGGTGACCGTGAGCGCTGCCTGGCGGCCGGCTGCAATGGCTACATCGAAAAACCCATAGACCCGCAGACCTTTGCCGACGAGGTGGAGCGCTACATCGAAGGAGCCGCCTGATGCTGGCCCTGATCGTCGACGACCGCGAGGACAACCGCTACCTGCTGCGCATGCTGCTGCAGGGCCATGGCTTCGAGGTGCAGGAGGCACTGCACGGCCAGCAGGCGCTGGAGCTGGCCCGGAGGCGGGCGCCCGACCTGGTCGTCAGCGATCTGCTGATGCCGGTCATGGACGGCTTCTCGCTGCTGCGGGAATGGAAGGCCGATGCGGCGCTGCGCGGCATCCCGTTCATGGTCTACACCGCCACTTACACCGAATCGCAGGACCGCAGGCTGGCGCTGGACATGGGGGCCGATGCCTTCCTGGTCAAGCCCTCCGAGCCCGAAGCCTTCATGGAAAGCCTGCACGGCATGCTGGCCACGGCCGCCCGGCAGAGCCCCGAGGCACGCACGCCCCTGCTGTCGGAACCGTCCATGCTCAAGATGTACAGCGAGGTGCTGGTGCACAAGCTGGAGCAGCGCAGCCTGGAGCTGGAGCGGCGCCTGCAGGAGCTCGATGCCGCGCAGCAGCGCATCCTGCGGCTCAATCGGCTCTATGCAGCGCTGAGCGAAACCAACCAGGCCATCGTCCATGCCAGTGGCCGCGACGAACTTTTCGAGCGCCTGTGCCGCGTGGCCGTGGAACGCGGCGGGCTGCGCATGGCCTGGGTGGGCTGGATCGATGGGCAGACCGGGCGCATGGTTCCCGTGGCGCACTGCACCGCACCCTGCGCAGAGCACCGGGACGCGGTGCCCGTCAGCATCCTTGACCATGCGTGCGCACTGCTGGTGCCTTTCGTGTGCAACGATTTGCTGGCCGAACCGGCGCTCGCGCACCTGCATGGCGCATTGCAGCGCCAGGGATTCGGCTCCGGGGCCTGCCTGCCGCTGTGCATTGATGCGCGGGTGGTGGGCAGCTTCACGCTGTTCGCTGGCGAGGCCGGCTTCTTCGACGGCGAGCTGCAGGACCTCGTAGCCGAGATGGCCAGCGACGTGGGTTTCGCCCTGTCCAATTTCGAGAAGGAGGCCTTGCGCCGGCAGGCCGAAGAGCGCCTGCGGGCCAGCGAGGAATCCTGCCGCCTCAATGCCAGCGCGGTCGCGGCCTCGGCCAACGGCATCATGATCATCGCGCGCCAGCCCGAAGGCGAGCGCATCATCTATGTGAACCCGGCGTTCGAGCGCATCACGGGCTACGCTGCCCCGCAGGCGCTCGGGCAGGGCACCGACCTGCTGCTGGGCAGCGACCGCCACCAATCGGGGGTGCACGAGCTGGCGGGCGCCATGCGCGCGCTGCGTGAGGGCCATGCCACGCTGCGCAATTACCGCAAGGACGGTTCGCTGTTCTGGAACGAGCTGTCGATCGCGCCCGTGCGCGATGCGCGGGGCGAGGTCACCCACTTCGTCGGCATTCTCAACGACATCACGGAGCGCAAGCGCTACGAGGAGCAGTTGGAGCGGCAGAGCAACCAGGACGACCTCACCGGCCTGGCCAACCGCAACCGCCTGCGCGAACGCACGGACCTGGCCATCGCCTTTGCGCGGCGCCACCAAGGGGCGGTGGCCGTGCTGTACCTGGATCTGGACCATTTCAAGCGCATCAACGACAGCCTGGGACACGACTTTGGCGACGACATCCTGCGCGTCGTGGCGCAGCGCCTGGCAGGCCAATTGCGCGAGCGCGACACGGCGGCGCGCATGGGTGGGGACGACTTCGTGGTGGTCCTGGCCGACCTGGCCGGGCCGCAGGAGGTCATGCTGCGCGCGGACCGGCTGTTGCACGACATCGCACGCCCCATACCGCTGCACAACCGCGAGGTCAATCTGTCGGTGAGCATCGGCGTGAGTCTGTATCCGTCCGACGGCAACGATTGCGACACCCTGCTGCGCAACGCCGATGCGGCCATGTACCGCGCCAAGGAGAGCGGGCGCAATGCCTTCTGCTTCTACACCGCCGACATGAATACCCAGGCGCTGCGCAAGCTGGAAATGGAGGCACGCCTGCGCCACGCGCTCGAGCGCGGAGAGCTGCTGCTGCACTACCAGCCCCTGCTGAATCTGGCCACCGATGCGGTGACGGATGTGGAGGCGCTGCTGCGCTGGCGCATGGATGACGGCACCCTGGTCTCGCCGGCCGATTTCATCCCCCTGGCCGAGGAGACGGGACTCATCGTCCCCATCGGCCAGTGGGTGCTGCGCACCGCCTGCCAGCAGGCGCGCCAGTGGCAGCGTGCGGGGCTGGAGCTGCGCGTGGCGGTGAACCTCTCGGCACGGCAGTTCCGGGACGACCAGCTCGTGGCCAGCGTGCAGCAGGCGCTGCAGGAGGCCGGGCTGGAGGCGCGCCAGCTCAAGCTGGAGATCACCGAAAGCACCGTCATGCAGAACGCCGACCAGGCCGCGCGCGTGCTGGCCGCCTTGAAGGCCCTGGGCGTCGACCTGTCGGTGGATGATTTCGGCACCGGCTATTCCTCGCTGGCCTATCTGCGCCGCTTCCCCATCGACCAGCTCAAGATCGACCGCTCGTTCGTCCAGGACATGATAGAGCACCAGGACAGCGCCGCCATCGTGCACAGCATCATCGGCCTGGCGCGCAGCCTGCGCATGCAGACCGTGGCCGAAGGCGTCGAGACGACTGCGCAGCGCGCCTTTCTGCACCAGGCCGGCTGCGACCTGATGCAGGGCTATCTGTTCAGCCGTCCTCTGCCCGCACAGGCACTGTACGAGCGCATCCGCCAGCACCAGGGGCAGGGGGCGGTGTCGCCCTGAGCGATTCTGGCCGTGCGGTCGCGGGCGCCATCTCGGCGCGGCGCGCCTGTACCCAGGCCTGTACCTGCGGCAGGGCCTGGGCCAGGTGCTCGCGGGCGGCCGGGCTCAGGCCGGCACCCAGGGCGAAGCACTGGCCCTCCAGGGCCAGTTGCCAGGCGGCGGGCAGGGCCAGGCCCAGGCTCTGGGCCACCTGCAGCACTTCGGGGGCGGACAGCGCGTGGCTGTGCCTGGGCGCCTGCAGGGCGGCCAGCAGCGGGTACAGCGCCACCCCGTCCACCGCGCCCGGGTGCGCGGCATCGGCGAACAGCACGGCGTGGCGGTCGGCCAGGTCGAGGGCATGCTCCACCTGGAGCTGGAAGTCGCTGAGCAACTCCACATCGCCCTGGGCGGGCAGGCCGCAGGCCTCGAGCTGCTGCAGCAGCTCCGGACCCAGGGCGTCGTCCCCGCGGCTCGGGTTGCCCACCGCCAGCACGAGCAGGGGCGGGCGCATCAGGCCGTACCTGGCCCGGGCAGGCGGGCGATGCGTTCGGTGCGGCCGTCGCCATGGCGCAGTGCGGCATCGAGCACCTGCCCCGCAGCATCGAGCACCTGCACCTGCAGGGGCATGCGGCCCAGGGCGTGGGTGGCGCAGCTCAGGCAGGGGTCGTAGGCGCGGATGGCCACCTCGATGCGGTTGAGCAGGCCCTCGGTGATGGCACGCCCATCGAAATAGGTCCGCGCGACCGCGCGTACCGACTCGTTCATGGCCTGGTTGTTGTGCGTGGTGCTGACGATGAGATTGCACCAGCGCACCAGGTCGTCGTCGCCGAGCGTGTAGTGGTGGATCAGCGTGCCGCGCGGCGCCTCGATCACACCCACGCCGCTGCGTTCGCCGCCGGGCTGCGGCGGCAGGGGGGCGGTCAGCGCACCGCCGAGCAAGGCCTCGTCCTGCAGCAGGTCGGCGATCACCTCCATGGCGTGCAGCATCTCGATCATGCGCGCCCAATGCGTGGCCAGCAGTGCGTGCACCGGGCCGTGCGCCAGCAGGCGCTGGCGGGCGTGTTCGGCGCGCGGCGTGGGGATGCGGCTGCAGGTGTGCATGCGGGCCAGCGGGCCCACGCGGTACCAGCCGGCCTCGCGTCCGAGCGCACGCAGGTAGGGGAACTTCATGTAGGTCCAGGGCTCGGCGGCCTCTTCGATCAGGCCCAGGTAGTCCTGCACGTCCACGCCGTCGTGCAGGACGGTGCCGTCGGCCTCGCACACGCGCAGGTGGCCGTCGTAGAGATCCATCGCACCGCCCGCGCCCACGATGGACATCCAGCGCGAGCGCACGTGGCCGAACTGCGCATACAGCTCCGGGTCCTGGGCGTGCAGGCGTGCGATCAGGGCCACGGCCTGCTCGCACCAGTCCAGCATCTGCGGCACCTGGGCGGCCAGGGCGTCGCGTTCGGCGCGCGTGGGGTGGCGGTTCACCCCACCGGGGATGGAGCCCGTGCCATGCACCCGCTTGCCGCTGGTGATGCGGATCACCTCCTGGCCGAACTTGCGCAGCAGCACGCCCTGGCGCGCGATGTCCGGGTGCGCCGCGGCCACGCCGAGGATGTGGCGCTGAGTGGCGTCGCTGTCAAAGCCCAGCAGCAGATCGGGCGAGGCGAGGTGAAAGAAATGCAGGGCGTGCGATTGCAGGATTTGCCCGTGGTGCATGAGCCGGCGCACGGCATCGGCCGTGGGCGGCACGGCGCGTATGCCCAGGGCCCGGTCCAGGGCCTTGCTCGCGGCCAGGTGGTGCGAGACCGGGCAGATGCCGCACAGGCGCTGCACCATGACCGGCACCTCCCAGTAGGGGCGCCCGGCGATGAAGCTCTCGAAGCCGCGGAACTCGACGATGTGCAGGCGCGCCTGCTGCACGCGGCCGTGCGCGTCCAGCAGCAGCGTGACCTTGCCATGGCCTTCCACGCGCGAGACCGGGTCGATGACCACGCGCCGGGGGGCAGGCGGGATGGGCGAGGGGGAGATGGGGGCGTTCATCAGTCGAAACGGATCTCGGCCGGGTCGGCGTGCGGCGTGCGCCCCTCGATGAGCGCGGACAGCAAGGCATATATGGCGTCCGCGCTGGGCGGGCAGCCCGGCAGGTAGTGGTCTACATGCACCACCTCGTGCAGGGCGTGTACCTGGGCCAGCGGCAGGGGCAGTTCGGGGTCGCTGGGCATGCTGCTGTCCGCTGCCAGGCCCGGGCGGTTGCGATAGACCTCGACCAGGATCTGCCCTATGTCCAGTGCATTGCGCTGCGCCGGCAGGCCGCCGTTGATGGCACAGGCGCCCACGGCCACCAGCACCTTGCAGCGCGCGCGGAACAGGCGCAGCACCTGCACGTTCTCGCTATTGCACAGGCCGCCCTCGACGAGGCCGACGTCGCAGGGACCCAGCGCCTTGATGTCGGTGAACGGGGAGCGGTCGAACACCATGCGCTCGGCCAGGGGGAACAGGCGCTCGTCGATGTCCAGCAGCGACATGTGGCAGCCGAAACAGCCCGCCAGCGAGACCGTGGCCACGCGCAGGCGCCGGGGTTCTTCAATGGGCGTCATCGCGGTCCCCGGACGCGCTGGCCGGCGCCTCGGGTGGCGCTGCGCTGTCGTAGCGCCGTGCCCCCAGGGGCACGGCAAAGCCGCGCCGCTTGGGCAGGATGGCACCCACCGGGCAGATGCGTGCCGCCAGGTCGCTGGCCTGCAGGGCGCTGTCGCCCAGCCGCCCGCTGGGCGCGTTGACCAGCAGCCGCGTGCTGGCGCCGTAGCCGCCGATGGCAAACACATTCTTGCCGTCGGCTTCGTGGCTGGCGCGCACGCACAGCTTGCACAGAATGCAGCGGTTATGGTCCAGCCAGAGGTCCGGGTGGCTGGCGTCCACCGGGCGTTGCGGGGCCAGCAGCTCGAAGTGCATGTCCGCCATGCCCAGGGCGTAGGCCGTGGCCTGCAGATCGCAGTCGCCGCTTTTTTCGCAGCCGGGGCAGAAGTGGTTGCCCTCGACGAACAGCATCTGCGTGAGCCGCAGCCGCCGGGCGTCGAGTTCGGCCGTGCGGTTCTCGACCACCTGGCCGGCCTGCGCATGCGTGGTGCAGGCGGCGGCCAGGCGGCCATCGACGCGCACTGTGCACAGGCGGCAGGCGCCGCTCGGGCCCAGGCGTGCATCCCAGCACAGGTGGGCGATGGACTGGCCCGCGCGCTGGGCCGCGGCCATTAGCGTGTCGCCCGCGGCAAAGGGCACGGGGGTGCCGTCGAGCAGGAAGTGGCTCATTCGTGCTGCTCCAGGTGGGCGTGCGCATCGTCCCGGCCGGTGGCGCGCCGGGCGCTCTCGAGTTCGGCATCCAGGTCGAAGCCGGGGACGAAGCTGTGCTGGCGCAGGCGCCGGGCGTAGGCCGGACCAAAGCGCTGCAGCGTGTCGCGCAGCGCGCGCGTGCTGCTGGCGCCCAGGCCGCAGTGCGTGGTGCCCTGCATCAGGGCGTCCAGGCCGTCGAGTTCGGCGCGGTCCCAGACGGAGCCCAGGCCGGCGGCGAGCTTGTCCATGCGCCGCAGCACGAGCTGCGTGCCCACGCGGCACGGGGTGCAAAAACCGCAGCTCTCGTGCGCGAAGAACCGGGCAAAGCTGTGCGCCACCTCGAACATGTCGCGCGAGCGGTCGAACACCGTGAACGCGCCTGCCGTGGGCAGGTCTTCAAAGCACAGGCGGCGGTCGAATTCGGGCGCGGCAATGCAGGTGCCCGACGGGCCGCCCACCTGCACGGCCTGGGTCGCGTGCGCGCCGCAGTCGTGCAGCACCTGCGCCACGGACACGCCCAGGGGGTACTCGTAGATGCCGGGGCGCGCGCAGTCGCCGCTCACGGAGTGCAGGCGCGTGCCGCTGCTGTGCTGCGTGCCGCGCGCGCTCCACCAGGCGTCCCCGTGCTGGGCGATGCGGGCGGCCGCGCAGAAGGTCTCCACGTTGTTGACGATGGTGGGCTGCCCCAGGTAGCCCTGTTCGACCGGAAACGGCGGGCGGATGCGCGGCGTGCCGCGCTTGCCCTCCAGCGACTCGATGAGCGCGCTCTCCTCGCCGCAGACGTAGGCGCCCGCGCCCACATGGATGGCGATGTCGAAGTCGAAGCCCGCGCAGCCCAGGATGTGGCGGCCCAGCAGGCCCCGGGCGCGGCGGCGCGCGAGCACGGCCTGCAGCGATGCGAGCAGGAAGCGGTATTCGCCGCGCAGGTACATCAGGCCCTGGCGCGCGCCGAGCAGGCGGGCCGCGACGGTCATGCCCTCGAACACGGTATCGGCCTGGCGCTGCAGCAGCACCCGGTCCTTGAAGGTGCCGGGCTCGCCCTCGTCGGCGTTGCATACCACCACGCGCGTGGCGCCGGCAGCGAGCGGCGCCGCGCGGCACAGTGCCCACTTGCGCGCCGTGGCAAAGCCCGCGCCGCCGCGCCCGCGCAGCCGCGAGGCCTCCAGCGCGTCCAGCGTGGCCTGCGCGCCACGCCCCACGGTGGCCTGCAAGGCCTCGCCCCGCAGGGGCGGACTGCCCAGCAGCACATCGGCCCGCTGGATGTTGTCGTCCACCTGCATCCACTCGGCCGGCCAGTCCGGCACGGGCACCTGGCCCAGCACCAGATCGGCCAACTGGCGCACGCGCTCGCCGTCCATGCGCGTGAGCACCTGGTGCTGGTTGACGAGCAGGGCCGGCCCCTGGTCCGCCAGGCCGGTGCAGGAAGTGGTGCCCACGCTGGCCAGAGCGTCGGCACGCACCTGGCCTGGGGCTAGCTCCAGGCGCGCGCACAAGGCCTGCGCCAGGGCGCGGCTGCCGCGCATGCGGTCGGTGATGTGGTCGCTCCACAACAGGTGGTAGCGGCCCACGGGCTGCAGGTGGAAAAAGCGGTAGAAGCTGGCGACGCCCTCGACGACGGCCGGCGTCAGGCCCAGGCCCTGCGCCACCTGGGCCAGCACCGGCCGCGGCAGCCAGCCGGTATGCTCTTGCACCGCGCGCAGGATTTGCACCAGCGCATCGCGCCGGTGGCGGTGCTGGCGCAAGGCGCGGGTGACGGCTGCGGCAGGGGTGGCGTGCATGGCGTGGTGCAGGCGCAATAGGGTGTGTTCTGCAGTGTAGGGGCGATTGTGCGCCCTGGGTAGACAGGACGCATAATGCCTTTCGTCTCTGTGTCAACGCCGCTCGCGACCCTCGCCGGCTACTTTTGTTCCGCATTCTGGGCCGTGATGTGAAACCATTGTTCGTGCACCAGCTTCCTATCGGCCAGCGCATTGCTCTTGCGCTGGCCCTGCCCATCGCGGGGTTGCTCTTCTTCGCCTTTTGGGTCTTGCTGGGCCAGCAGCGCGTGGCCGGGGAGATGCGCGCCTTGCGCGAAATGGCCGAACTGGCCACGGCCGTGAGCCGCCTGGTGCACGAGCTGCAGCGCGAGCGCGGTCTGTCGGCGGCCTTTCTGGGGACCCAGGGGAACGATTTCGCCGAGTGGCGTGCGGCGCAGCAAACGCAGACCGACGCCCAGTTGACCCAGTACGAGGAGGCCTTGCAGGCCGATGGCCTGGGCCGCTTCGATGCCTTGCTGGGCCCGCGCCTGGATCGGGCACGCGAGCAACTCACGCTGCTGGGGGCATGGCGTGCCCAGGCCGGACAGCTGCAGGTGAGTGACGAGGAGCAGACCGCGCGCTACAGCGCCGCCATCCATGAGCTCATTGCCATCGTGCGCGAAATGCACCTGGTGGGCGCGCTGCCCTGGGCGTCGCGCGCCATCGGCGCCTATGTGAGCCTCATGCAGGCCAAGGAACTCGCGGGCATGGAGCGTGCGGTCGGGGCCATGTACTTCGCTGCGCCCCGGGCGCAAGCCTCTGCGCGCGAGGCCTTCGTGGCCCTGGCCAGCCGCCAGTCCCTGTACCTGGAGCAGTTCCGCACCCAGGCCGATCCGCCGCAGGTGGCGCTGCTCGATACCTTGCTGGCCGATTTGCGGCTGGCCGAGATCGAGCGCATGCGCGCCCAGGTGCATGTGCGTGCCCCGGCCGCGCAGCGTGCGGGCGGCAGCGCCGCGCTGCAGTGGTTCGATGCCATGACCTGGAAGATCGACCAGTTCCAGCAGGTCGAGGCCCGCGTGGCGCAGGACCTGGTGGCCGCCTCGCGCGAGGCGGAGCGCGCGGCGGGCCAGGCGGTGTTCTCCGCCGGCCTGGTGGTGCTGCTGGTGCTGGGCCTGGCGATGGTGCTGGCCGGCGCGCTGGCGCGCGGCATCATCCTGCCGATCCGCCGCATCACCGAGGCCATGAACCGCCTGGCCGCGCCCGATGCGCGCGATGCGCACGTGCCCATCCTGGACCAGGAGCGCGGCGACGAGATCGGCGACATGGCGCGTGCCACGCTGGTGTTCCGTGACAATGTGGCGCGCATCGCCCAGGCCGAGGAGCGGCTGCGCAGCGCCCTGGCCCTGCGCCTGCACCACGAGGCGCTGCAGGCCATCTCCCAGGGGGTGCTCATCGTGGACGCCCAGGGCCTGGTCACCTTCTGCAACCCTGCGCTGTGCGCCATCACGGGCCGTGCGCTGCAGGACATCGTGGGCCAGGCGCCCGATTTCCTCTGGGGCGATGAGCGTGCGCGTGCCCAGTTGTGGGAGGGGGCCGCAGGCCAGCCCTGCGTGGGCCAGGGCCAGCGCCGCGACGGCACGCCGTTCTGGTTCGAGGCGGTGGTCAACCCCGTGCAGGACGGCGAGGGCGGGGCCACGCACCGCGTCGTCGTGCTGCGCGACATCACCGAGAGCCGCCGCGTGGAGCAGGAAATGCGCATCGCCGCCACGGCGTTCGAGTCGCTGCACGGCATGATCGTCACCGATGCGCAGACCCACATCCTGCGCGTGAACCGCGCCTTCACCGCGATGACGGGCTACGGCGCCGAGGAAGTGGTGGGGCGCAAGCCGTCGATGTTCCAGTCCGGCCGCCACGATGCGCAGTTCTACGCCGACATGTGGCGCGCGCTCAAGGAGCGCGGCGCGTGGTTCGGCGAGATCTGGGACCGGCGCAAGGACGGCGCCATCTACCCGCTGCTGCAAAGCATTTCCGCCGTGCGCAACGACGAGGGACAGGTGACGCACTACGTGGCCGCCTTCGCCGACATCAGCGAGCGCAAGGAGGCCGAGGAAAAGATCCGCCACCTGGCGTTCTACGACCCGCTCACGCACCTGCCCAACCGGCGCCTGCTGCTCGACCGCCTGCAGCACGCCATGGCGCTGAGCGAGCGCATGGGCAGCCATGGGGCGCTGATGTTCATCGACCTGGACCAGTTCAAGTCGCTCAACGACACCCTGGGCCACGACGTGGGCGACCTGCTGCTGACCGAGGTGGCGCGGCGCCTGCAGGAGACCGTGCGCGCCAGCGACACGGCGGCGCGCCAGGGGGGCGACGAGTTCGTCGTCATGCTCGAAGACCTCGCCCCCGATGCGGTCGAGGCCGGCGCCCAGGCGCGCGCCGTGGCCGAGAAGCTGCTCGCCGTGCTCAACCAGCCCTACCAGCTCGCCGGCCGCGAACTGCGCAACACCCCGAGCATTGGCGTGACGCTGTTCCGCGGCCAGGAGACCAGCCTGGACGCCCTCATGCGCCAGGCCGACCTGGCCATGTACCAGTCCAAGACGGCCGGACGCAACATGCTGCATTTCTTCGACCCGCAGATGCAGGAGGCCGTCACCCAGCGCGTGCAGATGGACACCGAACTGCGTGCGGGCCTGGAGCGCGGCGAGTTCCGCCTGCACTACCAGCCCCAGGTCGATGCGCACGGGCGCATCCTGGGCGCCGAGGCCCTGCTGCGCTGGATGCACCCGCAGCGCGGCACCGTGCTGCCGGGCGAATTCATTGCCCTGGCCGAGGAGACGGGCCTGATCATTCCGCTGGGCCAGTGGGTGCTCGAGGAAGCCTGCAGGCAGCTGGCCCAATGGAGCGCCAGCGCAGCCACGGCGCCGCTGGTGCTGTCGGTGAACGTGAGCGCGCGCCAGTTCCATCAGCCCGATTTCATCGCCGGCGTGCTCCAGGCGCTGCAGCAGACGGGCGCCCCGGCCACGCGCCTGCGCCTGGAGCTGACCGAGAGCCTCATGCTGCACGACGTGGAGGGCGTGATCGCCAAGATGCAGGAACTGCGCGCCCATGGCGTCGGCTTTGCGCTCGACGACTTCGGCACGGGCTACTCGTCCCTGTCCTACCTGCGCCGCCTGCCGCTGGACGTGCTCAAGATCGACCGCGCCTTCGTGCGCGACATCGTTACCGAACCGAACGTGGCCTCCATCGCGCACGGCATCGTGCGCCTGGGGCAGTCGCTGGGCCTGAGCGTGGTGGCCGAAGGGGTCGAGCAGCCCGGGCAGTTCGACGTACTGCAGCGCCAGGGCTGCACCGGCTACCAGGGCTATTTGTTCGGCCGCCCCGTGCCCGCGCAGGAATTGCGCCTGCCCTCTGAGAACCTATGAACCCATTGCATCTTTTTCTGCCCTGCGCCGCCGGCGTCGAGGGCTATCTGGCCGACGAGGCGCACCGCATCACCGGCCTGGCAGGCCAGGACCTGCTCACCGGTCGCGGCGGCGTGCTGCTGCGCGCCTCCTGGCGCGACGCCCTGCGGCTGAACCTGCACAGCCGCCTGGCGCAGCGCGTGCTGGTGCGCCTGGCCCAGCGCCCCTGCCAGCAGGAGAACGACATCTACGAACTCGCCGCCGGCGTTGCCTGGGAGGCCTGGTTCACGCCGCGCCAGAGCTTTCGCGTCGAGGTCACGGCGCAGCACAGCCCGCTCAAGAGCCTGAACTTCGCCGCCCTGCGCGTCAAGGACGCCGTGGCCGACCGCTTCCGCGCCAAGGGCGGTGTGCGCCCGGACGTGGACACCCAGCGGCCCGACGTGCGCATCCACCTGCACCTCACGCGCGACGAGGCCACGGTCTACATCGACACCTCGGGCGAGCCCCTGTTCAAGCGCGGCTGGCGCGCCGACAAGGGCGATGCGCCGCTCAAGGAAACCCTGGCCGCGGCCATGCTCGCCGCCACGGGCTGGGACCCGCATGGCCCCGCGCCCCAGCCCCTGTACGACCCCTGCTGCGGCAGCGGCACCGTGGTCATCGAGGCGGCGCAGATTGCCTGCCGCATCGCCCCGGGCCTGCTGCGCCGCTTTGCCTTCGAGAAACTCCTGCCCTTCCAGGCGCATGTCTGGGATGCTATGAAAACAGAAGCTGCTGGCGCACGCCAGGAAAGCCCCGTAGGCATATTTGGCAGTGATATTTCGCACCGCATGGTGGACTTCGCCCAGCGCAATGCCGAGCGCGCCGGCGTGGCGCAGGCCGTGCAGTTGCGCGGCGGCGACGCCCTGCAGCGCATGCCGCCCTGCGCCCAGCCCGGCGTGCTGCTGCTCAACCCGCCCTATGGCGAGCGCATCGCCGCCGCGGGCGCGGCGGGGCAGAACGCGGCAGAGCGCGCCGTGCTGCGCGCCCAGGGCGCCGCGCCCGGGCGCGAGACGGCGCAGACCGAGGACGGCGGCGAGTTCTTCAGCCAACTGGCCAGCCACTGGAAGAAGCACTACGCGGGCTGGACGGCCTGGATGCTCACGCCCGACCTCAAGCTGCCGGGCCGCATGCGCCTGAAGGAGTCGCGCCGCGTGCCGCTGTGGAACGGGCCCATCGAATGCCGCCTGTTCCGCTTCGACATGGTGCCGGGCGCCGCGCGCGCGCCGGCGCCGGGCGCGCAGGCGGGAGCGGCCGATGGCGCCTGAGCCTGCGCAGACCGCCGCCGGCGGGCAGAGCGTGGTGCTGGACACCAACATCGTGCTCGACCTGCTGGTCTTTGCCGACGCGGCCACCCAGCCGCTGCAGCGCCTGCTGGCGGCGGGCGCGCTGTGCTGGATCGCCACGCCCGCCATGCGCGCCGAACTCGCGCGCGTGCTCGGCTACCCGCAGATCGCGCCGCGCCTGGCCTACTACGGCCTGAGCACCGCGCAGGTGCTGCAGGCCTTCGATGCGCAGGCCCGCACCGTGGCGCCGGCGCCGCGCGCCAGCGCCGTGTGCAAGGACCCGGACGACCAGCAGTTCATCGACCTGGCCGTGCAGCATGGCGCCCTGCTGCTGAGCAAGGACGGCGCCGTGCTGCGCCTGCGCAAGCGCCTGCAGGCCCTGGGGGTGGTGCTCAACCCGGCGCTGGCGGCCTAGGCGGCACCCCGGCCTCAGTCAAAGCCGCGCATCTCGCCCCAGGCCTCGAAGGGATCGCGCTCGCTGCGCCACTGGTTGATGGGCGCACTCTCGTCGCGCCAGCCCAGCGCCAGGCCGGCAAACAGCATGCGCTCGGGCGGCAGGCCGAGGAAGTCACGCACGGGCTGGGCGCAAAACGCCCAGTATTCCTGCGCGCAGGTGTCCAGGCCCTGCGCGGTGGCCAGCAGCATCACGGTCTGCAGGTACATGCCCAGGTCGGCCCACTGCGGCGGGCCCATGCGGCGGTCCACGCTGAGGAAGATGCCCACCGGCGCGCCGAAGAAGGTGGCGTTCTTGGCCATCTGCTGCAGGCGCGCGGCCTTGTCCTCGCGCGGGATGCCGATGGCGGCATACAACTGCTCGGCATTGCGCCAGCGCCGCGTGCGGTAGGGCTCCCACAGCTCGGGCGGGTAGACGGCGTATTCGGGCGGCACCTGCAGCGGTGCGGCGGCCACGCGCTGCAGCAACTGCGCCAGCGGCGCGCCGGCCAGGGCGTGCACATGCCAGGGCTGCAGGTTGCCGCCCGAGGGCGCGCGCGCCGCGCCCTCCAGGATGGCGCGCACCACCGCGGCGCTCGGCGGGTCGGGCTTGAAGGCGCGCACCGAGGTGCGCCGCGCGACGGCTTCGCTCACATCCATGGCGGGTCTCCTGAAAATGGGCATGCGCCAGTGTGCCGCAGCGGGGTGCGCGGCGCTGTCACGCCGGCGGCGCGGGGGCGAGCAGGTCGTATGCGGCGCGTGCGCGCTGCAGGTCGCGGCCCAGGCGGCGGTCGGCCGGCAGGTGGCGCAGCCAGGCCAGGCGCGCGGCGCTGGCGGCCAGCACGGTGCGCACGGCCGGGCTGCGCTGGCCCAGCCAGGCGGCCCAGTGCGCGCGCGCGGCGTCCAGGGCGCCGCCCTCGCGCAGGTACAGCGCGCTGGAATGCGCGTAGCACAGCAGATCGCGCGCCTGGCACAGCGCCAGCGGCAGGCTGGCGGCGGGGTCGTCCTCGAAGTCGATGTAGCCGATCACCCCATCGGGGCAGCGCACCAGGTTGCGCGCAAAGGCCTGGCTCAGGCAGGTGCCGGCGGCGTGCACGCAGTCCAGCGCCTGCAGGCCCTGCAGCCACGGCGCCTGCACGGCAGCCGGGCCCTGGGCGGCGGCGGCGCGCAGCTCGTCGTCCAGCGTGGGCGTGGCCTCGCCGGCGTGCCCCAGGTGCAGCAGCAGCAGGCCGTCGGCCTCCTCGGCCAGCACCGCGGGTACGCGCAGGCCGCGCGCGCCCAGGTCGCGCAGGCGCCGCGCCTCGGTGGCGATGGCCGCGCGCCCGCCCAGGTTGGGCACGGGCCGCAGCACCTCCAGCCGGGTCAGCCAGGCGAGCAGGCCCAGCAGGCGGTAGCGCCCCATGCCGTGGCGCGGGCCGGCCTTCTTGAGCCACACCTGCCCGTCGTCCAGGCGGTAGCTCTGCACATTGCCATGCTGCAGCGGCAACTGCGCGTGCAGGAAGCGGGCGTGGCCGCAGGCGGCGGACCATGCCGGGGGCGGGGCGGAGGCGTTCATCGGGGCGCGGGGGCGGTGGCGGACAGCGGCGGGTGCGGACGGGCGTTGCCGCCCCGGGGGCTACACTTGCCGCCATGTGCGGACGCGCCCCCGGCGGGCATCATAAAAGCCTTTGCGCCGCACCGAACCGAAAGCTCTCCATGACCCCTTCCACCGACGCCGGCAGCAGTGCTCCGGCTCTGAGCAGCGACGAGCTCGACGAACTCGACGCCATCCTGGACGACCTGCGCCAGCGCGGCGCGGGTGACATTCCGCAGTGGGAATTCTGCGACGGCTTTCTCACGGCGCTGGTATGCATGCGCCGCGCTGTGCCGCCGTCCGAGTACCTGCCCGCACTGCTGGGCGATGGCGCGCCGGCGGCGGATGCGCTCGCGCCCGAGGCCCTGGGCTTTGCCGATGCGGCGCAGCAGCAGCGCTTCATGGCGCTGTGGCAGCGGCGCTGGGACGAGGTGACGCGCCAGCTCGACACCGAGGTCGACAGCCTGGACCAGGACGAGGCCCTGGTGCCGGCCACCTTCGACCTGCGCGGCGCCCTGGCCATGCTGCCCGAAGACCAGCGCGCCGAGGCGCAGGAGCAGGGGCCGGTGCCGGCCTTTGCGCAGATCTGGGCGCTGGGGTTTCTGTGCGCCGTGGACGTCTGGCCCGAGGAGTGGGCCGCGCCGCGCGACAAGGAGACTGCGCAGTGGCTGGACGAGGCCCTGGGCCACATCGAGGCGCTCACCCAGGACGACACCGGCGTGCCCGCGTACAGCATGTTCGACGACGACGCCCCGCCCAGCGTGAGCCAGGCGCGCCTGGACGCGTTTGGCGAGGCCATCTGGGCGGTGTACGACCTGCGCCAGCTCTGGCAAAGCCTGGGGCCGCGCCAGGAGCCCGTGGTCAAGCCGGCTGCGCCGGGGCGCAACGACCTGTGCTGGTGCGGCAGCGGCAAGAAGTTCAAGAAGTGCCATGGCGCCTGAGCGGCCACGCGCGGCCTGAGGCGCTGCGCAGGGCGGGTGCCGCCCTCAGGGCTGGCGCGCCCGGGCCAGGATGCGCCCGTGCACGATGTCGCGCTCGGCCGGGTGGGCGTTGATGAGCTCCAGCAGGGCGTCCGGGGGCAGCTCCATGCACTTGCGCCGGTCCTTCTTGACCGGGATGGTGCGCCAACCCGACAGCAGCATCCAGTTCCACAGATCGCGCGGGATGCGCTGGTTCACGAGCATGCGCACCTCGCCGCGGATCACGTAGGCCCCTTCGGGCGGCGTGGGGCCGGCCGGCGGACTGCGGCGCTTCTGGCGTATGGACAAAACCGTGCGTATCAGGTCTTTCATGGCGGGAATCCGTTATTTTTTTGCCAATGAAGAAGGCCGCAGCATAGCCGAATGCCGCGGGCGCCGGTCAGGCCGCCAGGGGCGGCGCGCGCAGGGCGTCGATTTGTTCGCGCAGCAGGGCCACCTGGCCGCGCCAGTAGTCGGGCGTGCCGAACCACGGAAAGTGGATGGGAAACGCCGGGTCGCTCCAGCGGCGCGCGAGCCAGGCGCTGTAGTGGATGAGGCGCAGCGTGCGCAGGGGCTCGATGAGCGCGAGCTCGCGGCGGTCGAAGGCGCGCAACTGCTCGTAGCCGTCGAGCAGCGCGGCCAGTTGCTGCGTGCGCTGGTGCCGGTCGCCCGCGAGCAGCATCCACAAATCCTGCACGGCCGGGCCGGTGCGCGCGTCGTCCAGGTCCACGAAATGCGGCCCGCCCGGGTCGCTGTCGCCCGGCGGCGTCCACAGGATGTTGCCGGGGTGGCAGTCGCCGTGCAGGCGGATGGGGGTGGCATCTTCCAGGTGAAAAATGGCTCCATCACTTGTGCAGTAAGAGCCAGCAGCTATTAAATTGATAGCTTCGGTGCAGGCCTCGCGCCAGGCCGTGCGCACTTCGGGGGCGATGGCGCCGTGCGCCAGCAGTGCCTCGCGCGGCTCCACGCCCAGGTGCTGCACGTTCAGCGCGGGCCGGTGCACGAACGCCTGGCGCGCGCCCACGGTGTGCAGGCGCGCCAGGAAGCGGCCTATCCACTCCAGGGTCTGCGGGTCCTGCAGTTCGGGCGGGCGGCCGCCGCGCCAGGGGCTGACGGAAAACACGAAACCCGCGTGCGCATGCAGCGTGCGCCCCGCCAGCACCAGGGGCGCCACCACGGGCACCTCGGCGGCGTCGAGCTCGGCGGCGAAGGCGTGCTCCTCCAGGATCTGGGCCGTGCTCCAGCGTCCCGGCCGGTAGAACTTGGCGACCACGCGGCGGCCGTCCTCCAGCACGGCCTGGTAGACGCGGTTTTCATAGGAGCCCAGCGCCATGAGGCGGCCGTCGCCGTGCAGGCCGGCGTGCGCCAGGGCGTCGAGGACCACGTCGGGCGTGAGGGCGGCGTAGGCGTGCGGGGCCGTATCGGGTGGGTGCATGGGGCCGATTGTGGGGGAAGGCGGTGGTGCCCGGGGCGTGGCCCTCAGGGCGCGGCGCGCGCGAACAGCCTGCTGCGTGCGGCCGCGGTGATGGCGGCCACGGCCGGGTGGGTGATGCGCCGCTCGACGGAGATCGCGTAGAACTCCTCCAGCAGGTCGTCCGCCGTGCCCAGCCACTGCACCTGGTATTGCTGCGCGACCTCCTCGGCCAGCACGGCGGGCGCGGCGAACACGCCCTGGCCTTCGCGGCCGAAGGCCTTGAGCAGGGCGCTGTCGTCGAACTCGGCCGCCACCGCGGGTGCCAGCGCGTGTTGGCGCAGCCAGGCGTCAAGGCGCGGGCGCAGCGCCGCCGGCGCGCTGGGCAGCAGCAGCGGCAGATCGGCCAGGCAGGCGGGAAAGCTCTGGCGCGCGCGCCGCACCGTCCAGCCGGTGGCGCGCAGCAGCCGGGGCGCCGCAAAAAACGCCACGCCCGAGCGCCCGAGCAGGTGGGTGTAGACGCGCACGCTCAGGCTGGCGGGCGCGGGCACGTCGGAGACGACCAGGTCCAGCCGGTGCACCGCCAGCTCGCCCAGCAGACTGGTCAGTCCGCCCTCGTGGCAGGCCAGCCGGGGCGGCTCGGGCAGCGCCATGGCCGGCTCCAGCACGTGGAAGGCCACGGCCTTGGGCACCGGGTCGGCAATGCCCACGCGCAGCACCGCCGTGCGCCGCGCGTCGCGCCCCGTGGACAGGGCGTCCTGCAGCGCCGCGCCCAGGGCGAAGATCTCGTCGGCATAGCGCATGACCAGGCGGCCCGCATCGGTGGGCTCCACGCCACGCCCCGCCTTGCGCAGCAGCGGCTGGCCGACACGCTCCTCCAGCAGCTTGATCTGGCCGCTGAGGGTTTGCGGCGTGAGGTGCAGCTGCTCGCTGGCGCGCACGATGCCGCCGGCGCGCAGCACGGTCCAGAAGTAGTGCAGGTGTTTGTAGTTCATGGCGGAGACGTTGCGGTTTTATCGAAGTATCAAATGAATTTTCTGATTTTTTTCTGATCGATGCATGCCTACAGTGCACCCATGGCCACCGCTTTGAAGGAGTTCCCATGAAATGCCCGCACTGCCCCAGCACCACGCTGGTCATCGCCGAGAGGAACGGCATCGAGATCGACTACTGCCCGCAATGCCGCGGCGTCTGGCTCGATCGCGGCGAGCTGGACAAGCTGATCGAGCGCTCGCTGCGCGGCGCACCCCCGTCCCACGGCAACCTGGGCTATGAGCACACCACGGCGCGCCGGCCGCGCAAGACGTCCTGGCTCAGCGACATCTTCGACTGATGCCCCGACCTCTTTCCCCTGAGACTCTGCTTTTTCCCTCATGACTGCATTCCTGCTCACCCCCTTCCTGGGCCAGGCCGTCTGGCTCTGGCTGGTGTTTGCCGCCGTGGTGGTGGCGCTGCTGGCACTGGACCTGGGCGTGCTGCACCGCGACGACCACGAGATCGGCGTGCGCGAGAGCCTGTGGCTGTCGGGCGGCTACATCGGCGCGGCCACGCTGTTCGGCGGCTGGCTCTGGTGGCAGCTCGGCACGCAAAGCGGCATCGACTACTTCACGGGCTTCCTGATCGAGAAGTCGCTGTCCATGGACAACGTGTTCGTGATCGCGATGATCTTCTCGTTCTTCGCCATCCCGCGCCAGTATCAGCACCGCGTGCTGTTCTGGGGCATCCTGGGCGTGATCGTGCTGCGCGCGCTCATGATCGGCCTGGGCGCGGCGCTGGTGACGCAGTTCTCGTGGGTGCTGTACCTGTTCGGCGCCTTCCTGGTGGCGACGGGCATCAAGATGCTCTGGATGGCCGATCACACGCCCGACCTGGAGAAGAACCCGCTGCTGCGCTGGCTGCGCGGCCACCTGCGCGTCACGCCCGGGCTGCACGGCAAGGCCTTCTTCGTGCGCGCACCGCACCCGGCCACCGGCCGCGCCGTGACCTGGGTGACGCCGCTGTTCCTCGCGCTGTGCATGGTGGAGTTCGCCGACCTGATCTTCGCCGTCGACTCCGTGCCCGCGATCTTCGCCATCACCACCGACCCGTTCATCGTCTACACGAGCAACATCTTCGCCATCCTGGGCCTGCGCGCGCTGTACTTCGCGCTGGCGGCCATGATCCACCGCTTCGCCTACCTCAAGTACGCGCTGGCCCTGGTGCTGGTGTTCATCGGCGGCAAGATCTTCCTGGTCAACCTGGTGGGCAAGATTCCCTCGCTCGTGAGCCTGGGTGTCACGGTGGGCCTGATCGCGGGCGGCGTGCTCGTCTCGCTGTGGAAGACGCGCGGCGCGGCCGCCGGCACGCCGGAGGTGCAGGCCGGCACGCCGCACGCGCCGCGGCCTTGATGCCGGCCCTGGGGCGGGGCCCCGCTCGCGCTGGCGTGCGCGTCACTCGCCGCTGGCGTGGCCCTGCAACTGGTTGAAGGGCAATTGCTGCTTGACCAGGATGACCGTGCAGGGCGCGTCGCGCGCCACGCGGATGGGCACGGTGTCGATGAAGCGCTGCAACTGCAGCCCGTGCGTGGCGGCGCCCAGGATCATGAGGCCCACGCGGTTGCCCTCGGCATAGCGCACCAGGGCCTGGCCCACGTCGCCGGCCTCCAGCACGTGGTAGCTCACGCTGTGGCCCGCCAGCGGCAGGGGCTGCGCCCACTGCTTGAGGCGCGCCAGGTGCATGCGGTGCAGGGTGGTCTCGCTGCGCTCGCTGTCCGAGGTGCTGCTGGCCGAGGGCGAGAGCACCGTCACGCAGGCCAGGCGCGCGCCCGGGCGTATGCCCAGCGAGCGTGCCACGGCCTCGCGCAGCGAGTACAGCGTGGCGTCCTGCACGTCCTCGTGCGGCACGGCCACCATGACGATGGGTGCCTGCTCGATCTGGTTCTTGGGCAGGGGGCTGGGCTGGTAGTGCATGCCCGCGGCCTTGACCCAGCGCTTGAGGTGCTTGCCCAGGCTGGGCCCCTGGGTGCGCTGGCCGCGCTCGGTGATGGCCACCTGCCCGGGGTTGGCCAGGTCGAAGGCCAGGTGTGCGGCCGAGGGGTAGCGATTGGCCGCCTCGGCCTCCAGGCAGCGCAGGATGATCTCCTGCAGCCATTCGGGCAGGTCCGGGCGGTGTGCGCGCGGCGGCGGGGGCGTCATCCACAGGCGCTGGCGCAGGCCGCCCTGCGTGGTGGGTGCGCCAAAGGGCAGTTCGCCCGTGGCGAGTTCGTAGAGCATCACGCCGATGGCGAAGATGTCGCTGCGCAGGTCGCCGCGCACGCCCACCACCTGCTCGGGCGCGATCCAGGCGGGCGAGCCCACGGCCTTGCGCATCTCCTCGGCCAGCAGGTCGGGGTAGTGCGCGTGGCAGGAGAGGCCGAAGTCCAGCAGCACGGCGCCGCCGTCGGGCTTGATGAGCACGTTGCCCGGCTTGAGGTCGAGGTGGCAGCAGTTCTGCTGGTGCAGGCTGTGCGCGGCCAGCGCCATGGCGGCGCCCAGCTGTGCGATGCGGGCGGCGTCCGGGCGCTCGGGCAGGTCCAGCCAGTGCTGTAGCGTCTGGCCGTGCACGTACTCCATGACGATGTAGGGCAGGTGCAGCAGGTCGCCGGCGGCCACGAAGCGCGGTACATGCGGGCCGCTGAGCGCGGGCAGGATTTGCAGCTCCACCTCGAAGCTCACGATGTTCTCCGCGCCGTCGCCGGCCGTCATGCGCGGGATCTTCATGGCCAGCGGAAAGCCCGGGTCGCGCGCGCGGCTGGCGTATTCCACGGCGTAGATATGCGCCATGCCGCCGGCATGGATGCATTCGCGCACCACGAAGCCGTCGACCTCGGTGCCGGGTTCGAGCAGCTTCACCGGCCGGCCTCCAGGCGGTCGGCGAAGAAGGCGGGCAGCGGCGTGCTGCGGATGGTGGCGGCCGCGGCCGCATGGTCGTAGGGCACGCGGTGGAAGGTGATGCTGCAGGCCTGCTCGTCGAACAGGGCGTACATGGCGCGCGCGTCGCGGTCGCGCGGCTGGCCCACCGAGCCGACGATGGCCAGCCACTGCCGGTGCATGGGCACGGGCACGGGCACGCCGGGCTGTGGCGTAAAGCGCATGAGCTTGGCCGTGGGCGTGAGGAAGTACAGCGCCTGCTCGTGCACATGGCCGCTGAACACGTAGCGGATGGACGGGTCCAGGATGCTCGCGGCCGACATGCTGCGCTCGGCGGCGCTGCCGTCCTCCACGTAGTACCAGCGCTCGGGCTGGTCGGCGCTGGCATGCACCAGCAGCGCGTAGGCCCCCAGGCGCGCCGTCAGCGGCTGGGCGGCGAGGAATTCGCGCTGCGCGGGGCTGAGCTGCTCGTGCGTCCAGAGCGCGCTTTGTTCGCCCAGGTGCGCTGCCTGCGCCGGCGGGGTGACGGCGGCCACGTCATGGTTGCCGCGCACGATGAGCGCGCCCTCGCGCGCCAGGGCCATGGCCTGCTCGACCACGGCCACGGGGTCGCCGCCGTAGCCGACCAGGTCGCCCAGCAGGGCGAATTGCTGCGCCCCGTGGGCGCGGGCGTGTTCGATGCAGGCGGCAAAGGCCTGGCGGTTGGCGTGGATGTCGGACAGCAGGGCGAATTTCATGATGGCTCCAGAGGCCCATCATCGCGTGCCAAGCTGAGGGCAAGCTTGCGCCGCAACCTAGGGAAAACCAGGAGATGCGCACGGCCCGCTGCCGTGCCCCGCCCGGACCGCGTTCAGGGCGGCGGTGCGCCGGCCTCCAGGCTGCGCCAGGCCGCTTCCTGCAGCGCCTGCGGCAGCTCCTGCGCCAGGGCCGAGTGCTCGCGCTCGTGGTGGTGCTCCAGCACGTGGCGCAGCGCGTGCACCGCGTCGAGCAGGAACAGCGCGGCGCGCCGCTGGGCCTGGGCGTCGCGCGGCGGCTGGGCGAGCACGGCCTGCAGGCGCTCGGCGTACTCGTCGGCCAGCAGGGCGATGCGCTCGTGCTCCAGCCGGTACACGCGCGCCGCCCAGCGCGCGCCCTCGGGCACGTGGGGCAGCAGCAGGGTGTCTTCCACCTCGATGTGCCGCGCCAGCCCGGCGCGCCAGCGCTGCAGGCCCTGCTGGGCGCTGGCAAAGTCGCAGCCCACCACGTCGAGCAGGTGGGCATGCAGTTGCGCATCCAGCTGCTCGTGCTGGCGTGCGAAGTGGCGGGCCGGGTCGGCGCTGGTGGTCATAAGGCAAAAAAGAGCTGCAGCGCTCTTCCATCAAGCGCTGGCAGCTCCCATTTTAGTAGCGATTGCGGGCTCAGGGCGCCAGGGTCAGCGTCACGTTGACGTTGCCGCGCGTGGCGTTGGAGTAGGGGCAGACCTGGTGCGCTGCGTCCACCAGGGCCTGGGCGGCGGCGCGCTCCATGCCGGGCAGGTGCACCTGCAGGCGCACGGCGATGCCATAGCCGCCGGTGATGGGGCCCAGGTCCACTTCGGCGTCCACGGCCACGTCCTGCGGCACGGCGATCTTCTGCATGCCGCCCACGGCCTTGAGCGCGCCGATGAAGCAGGCGGAGTAGCCGGCGGCGAACAACTGCTCGGGGTTGGTGCCGGTGCCCGAGGTGCCGGGCGAGGACAATTTCACGTCCAGACGCCCGTCGTCGGTGCGCGAGGCGCCGTCGCGTCCCCCGGTGGTGTGGGCGCGGGCGGTGTAGAGAACTTTGTCGAGGGTGGCCATGGTGCTTTCCTTTGCGGGTGGTGCCCGGGGCGGGCGGGAGGGAATCGGTGGGTTCAGGCCTGGCCGAGCTGGGCGCGCAGGGCCTGGAGCTGGCGCGTCAGCGCCTGCAGTTCGGGCAGGGCGGTGCGGCTGCTGCGCAGCACGCAGGCGGGCACGCTCTCGGCCTCGTCGCGCAGCGCGCGGCCCCGGGGGGTGAGGCGGATGCGCACGCGGCGCTCGTCCTGCGGGTCGCGCTGGCGCGCGACCAGGTCCGCGGCCTCCAGGCGCTTGAGCAGCGGCGTCAGCGTGCCCGAGTCGAGGAACAGGCGCTCGCCGAGCTCGGACACCGTGGGTCCGTCCTGCTCCCACAGCACCAGCATCACGAGGTACTGCGGGTAGGTCAGGCCGATGGCATCGAGCAGCGGCTTGTAGAGCTTGGTCATCGTCAGCGAGGTCGAATACAGCGCAAAGCACACCTGGTTGTCGAGCCACAGGAGGGGGGGGCTGGGGCGGTCGGTGGCGTGTTCGGCGGTAGACATAAAAAAATTATCGCAAACAATTAAATTGTGTGCAATTAAATTGCAAAAACTTTGTCAGCAGTGTGGAATTGGCGCCGGGGTGCGCGCCATGCGTGTGCATGGGCGCACCTGGGCGCGCGTTCAGCGGCCGCTGAACTGCGCGGGCCGCCGTTCGACGAACGCGCGCACCCCTTCGGCGGCATCAGCGCTGTTGGCCAACTGCTTTTGCACGGGAACGAAGTCCGCCACCGCCGCCGCCTGGCCTTGCTCAATCGCCTTGAGCACATTGAGCCGGGTGGCCACCACCGCCAGCGGCGCCTGGGCGGCGATGCGCCGGGCAATGGCCAGCGCCTCGTCCAGCTCCTGGCCTGCAGGGACCACCTTCTGCACGAAATTCAGGCGCAAGGCCTCGGCGCTGTCGAACTCGTCGGCGGTCAGCAGGTGCAGCAGCGCATTGCCGGCGCCGGCACGCTCGGCCATGCGCAGCGTGGCGCCGCCCGTGGCCATGATGCCGCGCTGCACCTCCATCTGCGAGAAGCGGCAGTTGTCCGACGCAACCACGATGTCTGCGCCCAGCATGAGCTCAATGCCCACCGTGAAGCAAATGCCCTTGACGGCCACCACCATGGGTTTGGTGCGGCGCCGGTAGCCGGGCTGGCCGAAGTCGTGTGGCTCCACCAGGCCTTCGGGAATGGCCTTTTCGCCGCGCTGCATATAGGCGGTGACGGCGGGCAGGTCCAGGCCGCCCGTGAAGTGATCGCCAAACGCATGCAGCACACCCACGCGCAGCGCGGGATCGTCGTCCAGGCGCGTATAGGCCTCGGCCAGTTGGCGGAACATGGCCGGCGTCCAGCCGTTGCGCTTGGCCGGACGGTTGATGCCGATCAGCAGAATGTGCCCGAGCACTTGGGTGTCGATGCAGCCTTCGGGCGGTGGGACGGTGGGAGGGGCGATGGCCAAGGCGCAAGACATGGTTCGGAATTCCTTTTCGTGCGGGAGGGCGGTGGGGCTGCGTCAGGCGGCGCCCAGCTCCTGGGTGTACAAATCCTTCTTCGAGAGCTTGCCGACGGCCGTCTTGGGCAGTTCGGCGCGCAGCTCCAGGGCATGCGGCATTTCGTGCTTGCCCAGGTACTCGCCAAGAAAGCCGCGCAGTTGCTCGAGCGTGAGCGGCGCGCTGCCCTCCTTGAGCTTGACGAAGGCCTTGGGCGACTGGCCGCGATAGGCATCGGGCACACCGATCACGATCACCTCCTCCACGGCGGGATGGCGGTAGATGGCTTCCTCGATGTTGCGCGGGTAGACGTTGAAGCCGCCGCAGATGATCATGTCCTTGGTGCGGTCGACGATGTAGACGAAGCCTTCCTTCGTCATGTAGCCGATGTCGCCGGTGCGCAGATAGCCGTCGGCGGTCATGGCCTCGCGGGTCGCCTCGGGGTTGTTCCAGTAGCCCTTCATGACATTGGGGCCGCGGATGCACAGCTCGCCGTGCGTGCCCAGCGGCACCTCGGCCTGCTGGTCGAGACTGATCACCTTGACCTCAACGCCCGGCACAGGAATGCCACAGGAGCCCGCACGGTGCGAACCGACGCCGGGCGAGGCCGTGGCCATGGTGCACGACTCCGTCATGCCCCAGCCTTCCTGCAGCCGGCACTGCGCCAGGCGCACGAATTTCTGGAACACCTCGGCCGCGATGGGGGCGCCGCCCGAGTTGCAGAACTTGAGCGAGGACAGGTCTGTGCGGCCAATGTCCGGGTGGCCGGTGAAGGCCACGTACATGGTCGGCACGCCCAGAAAGACGCTGACCTTGCTGGCCACGATTTCGTCGAGCACCGCCTGCAGGTCAAAACGCTGGTGCAGGATCAGCTTGGCGCCGATGCTCAGACCGAACAGCATGTTCACGACCAGCGAATAGATGTGGAACAGCGGCAGGACCGAAAGAAACGTCTCCTCGCCCTCGGCAAGCGTGCCGGCGCCCACCAGCGTGTGCCACACCTGCGACACGGCCGAACTCAGGTTCGCATGCGTGAGCATGGCGCCCTTGGGGTGGCCGGTGGTTCCGCCGGTGTATTGCAGCACGGCCACGGCATCCAGGGCGGGCGGCTGGGGCAGCGCAGCCCCGGCGGCCGGCGGGGCCGTGAGCAGGTCGGCGAAGCGCAGGCGCTGCGCGTCCCAGGCCACGGCATGCGTCTCCTGCGGGGCGCTGGCGCCGCCGAACTCGTTCACCGAGCCGACGATCAGGCCGCGCAGCCGCGTCGTGCCCAGAAACCCGTTCATCTTTGCGAACAAGGCGGGGGTATCCAGCGTCACGATGAAGTCGGTTGTGCTGTCGCCGATCTTGTGCTCCAGCGCAGCGCCGGCGTCCAGCGGCGAGTAATTCACCACGGTCGCGCCCGCCTTGAGCACCGCAAAGAAGCTGATGATGTAGTGCGGCGTGTTCGGCAGATAGAGCCCGACATGGGAGCCGGGCCCTATGCCCAAGCGAAGCAGTCCCTGCGCCATGCGGTCCGACAGGTCGGCCAGTTCGGCGTAGCTGAAGCTGCGGCCCTCGAAATGCAGCGCGCAGCGCGCCGGCCAGCGCGCGGCAGCGCCGTCCAGCATCTGCGGGAGCGCCAGTGTGCGCAGCGGCGCATTCCAACGGGTGCCGGGCGGATAGGTCTTGATCCAGGGATGTTCGCTCATGGCCGCCTCAAACGCCGTTGGGACGCTTCATGTCGCACTCATTGGGCAGCGTGAGCGACTGCGCCGACGATTCGGACTCCTTGATGAAGCCGTAGTCCGTGCCGTCAAAGCCCTTGGTGACGCGCTTGCCGTCGACCGGGTGGCTGGTGTAGATGATCTGCGGCGAAAGGAACTGGTGGTCGTCCTTGCGCATGGTCACGTCGCCCACCACGGACTTGTAGCTCAGGTTCTCCAGCGCCAGCGCGATCTTCAGCGGATCGGTGGACTTGGCCTTTTCGATGCCCTTTTGCAGCAGCTCCGTGCCGACCGACAGGCGCGCCAGGTAGAAGGGCTCCTGGTATTTCGCCTCGAAGGCCGTGGCCTGGGCCGTGAGCTCCGGATTGTTCGCGCCGGGATACCAGTCGCCGACCATGCTGAGCTGGACGGTCTTGGCGGCGGACAGGGCGATCATGGTGGACTTGTTGGCGCTGGAGTGCGTCAGCACGCGCAGCTTGTAGCCCGATTCGCCGGCCGCACGGATCATCAGCGCCATGTCGTTGCCCCAGTTGCCGGAGACCACCGTGTCGGCACCGGCGGCGCGCATCTTGGCGATGTAGGGCGCAAAGTCCTTGACCATGCCGGTGGGAAAGAAGTCCTCGCCCACGAACTGGACGTCGGGGCGCGCGGCGCCGATCAGCTTCTTGCCGTAGGCGGTCCATTGGCGGCCGAAGCTGTAGTCGGGATTGAGGAAGTAGACCTTCTTGATGTCGGCCGACTTCTTCACGAACTCGCTCATCGCCTTCATGCGCATTTCCACCTGCGCATCCGTCAGGAAGTGCCAGAACGAGCATTGCTTGCCCACCAGGTCCGGGTCGTAGCCGCCATAGTTGAAGACCAGCACCTGCTTGTCCGGATTGCGTGCGTTGTTGCGATTGGCGGCGGCGACCACGGCCGATGCTGCGGCCGATCCGCCGCCCACGAACACGGCCTTGACGCCGGCACCCACGGCGGCCTGCAGCGCCGCCTGGCTTTCTGCCGTCGAGAGCTTGTTGTCGTAGGCCAGCACCTCGAGCTTGATGCCGTTGATGCCGCCGCGCGCATTGATCTGGTCGGCGGCGAAGCGCAGGTGGTTTTCAAAGATCTTGCCCACGTCGGCCATCGGTCCGCTCAGCGGATCGATCATGCCGATCTTGAATGTCTCCTCGGCGTGGGCGAACGTGCAAGCAGCAGCAACCATCAGCGCATACAACGCTTTCTTCTTCATCGAATGTCTCCGGCAGGTAGTGAATAAATCAGAAGCCGGGACGATTGAAGCATCGGCGGTCGCGGACGGTCAGTCATGCATGCGACTGGCGGTGCGCGCGCGCGGCGTGCTGCGGTCACCCAGGTGATTGACGCATGGCGGCACGCCGGTACGGGTGCCGCTCGGGCGCGGCCTCGGGGGTGGGGGGAGCGCAGGCGCCGGGCAGCAGGCGCTGGTGTGACGCGCGCCGCGCAGCTCGGGCGCGGCGGGAGGGAGCCGGGTGCGGCGGGGCTGCGTGCTGCCGCGCCCTGCAGGGGCGCCCAAGCGCCGCCTGGAGGGAGTGCGATCAGTACTGGTAAACGCCCCGGCCCGTCTTGCGGCCCAGGCGGCCGGCGGCCACCATCTCGCGCAGCAGCAGGCAGGCGCGGTACTTGCTGTCGCCGAACTCGGCGAGGTACACGTCCATCACGGCCAGGCACACGTCCAGGCCCACCATGTCGGCCAGGGCCAGCGGGCCGATGGGCTGGTTGCAGCCGAGCTTCATGCCGGCGTCGATGTCCTCGGGCGTGGCCAGGCCTTCGGCGAGCACGAAGAAGGCCTCGTTGATCATGGGCACCAGGATGCGGTTGACCACGAAGCCGGGGGCGTTCTTCACGGTGATGGGGCTCTTGCCCAGCGCCACGGCGAGCTGCTTGACCGCCTCGTGCGTGGCATCGCTGGTCTGCAGGCCGCGGATGATTTCCACCAGCGCCATCATGGGCACGGGGTTGAAGAAGTGCATGCCGATGAAGCGGTCGGCACGGCTGGTGGCGGCGGCCAGCTTGGTGATGGAGATCGACGAGGTGTTCGAGGCAATGATGACCTCGGGCGCGACGATGCCGTCCACCTGCTGGAGGATTTTGAGCTTGAGTTCGTAGTTCTCGGTGGCCGCCTCGATGACGAGCTGGGCGGCCTGGAGGTCCTCGTAGCGGGTCGAGGTCTGGATGCGCGCCAGGGCTGCATCCTTGTCGGCCTGGGTGATCTTTTCCTTCTTGATCAGGCGGTCCAGGCTGCCGGCGACGGTGGCCAGCCCCTTCTGGACGGCCGCGTCGGAGATGTCGACCATGACGACGCGGATGCCGGAAACCGCGCAGGCCTGGGCAATGCCGTTGCCCATGGTGCCGGCGCCGATGATGCCAACCGTGGTGATGCTCATAAGAAATGCTCTCGTAAAAGTGAAACAACAAGCGCCATCGTAGCGGCATTGGCCCCGCGGCCCGGCATGCACCCGTGGCAGGCGGCGGCGCGCGCCGGTGTGATGCATTTCACGAAATTGGCGGGCGAAGGCGTTTTTAAGAAATCGATAGGGTTCAGTTAAGGGATTTTTAGCAGCGCGGCGCGGCCCCGGTTCCTAGACTTTCCGGTATGGCTGCGGGTGCATGGGGCACCCGGCCTGGCGCGGCACCAGTCCGCGCCACCGCAGGCCCGCAGGGCCAGGAAAGACACTGATGAAAATCGATACCCGCGAAATTGCCGAAATCGCCGCCGCCCAACCCGCCGTGCCGCGCGAGAACCTGTACGCCGGCATCCACAAGGCCTTGCGCGCCTTCATGGCCGACACCTTGCTGGGCCTGGGCCGCCTGGATGTGGATGACGAGCTGGAGTTCACCCAGGGCTGCCAGCGCGTGGCGCAACTGCTGGACCTGTGCCAGGCCCATCTGGAGCACGAGAACCGCTTCATCCACCCCGTGATCGAGGCGCGCGCCGCAGGCGCCAGCCAGACGGCCGGGGATGAGCACCAGGGCCATGAGCAGGCCATCCAGCGCCTGGCGCGTGCCCTGCACGGCCTGACGGCGTGCGCACGCGGCGCGCGCGCGGCGCACGCGCATGCCCTGTACCACGAGCTGGCGCTGTTCGTGGCGCACAACTTCGAGCACATGCACCTGGAAGAAACGGCGCACAACGCGGCGCTGTGGCAGCACTACACGGACGCCGAGCTGCAGGCCGTGCATGGCGCGCTGGTGTCCTCCATCCCGCCGGGCGAGATGATGCTGGTGATGCGCTGGATGGTGCCCTTCATGGCGCCGGCCGAGCGCCTGGGCCTGCTCGCCGGCATGCGCGAGCAGGCGCCGGCCGAGGCCTTCGGCGCCGTGCTGGATGTCGTGCGCCCGCACCTCACGGCGCGGGAATGGGACAAGCTTATGGCGGGCCTGGGCATGGGCCTGACCGGCGCGGGCCTGCAGTGAGCGATCAGCCCGCCTGTTCCTCGAGCAGTACCGGGCAGGCCACGCACAGGCGCAGGCGCCCGCGCCCGGTCTTCTCGATGCGCATGGGCGGGGCGTTCTCCTGCAGGCGGCGCTGCAGCAGCAGCAGGCGCGCCTCCAGGTTGTCGGCCACGTCGGGCAGGCGGATCGAGGGGTCCAGCCGCAGCTCGCGGTTGGTGAAATCGGTGCGCCCGGCCTGCGTGTAGTCGCGCAGCAGCTTCCAGAAGATGGCGCCCGCCACGCCCTTGATGAGGTAGTCGCCGTCGATGAAGATGCTGTCGTTCGACGCATAGTGGCGCACGCGCACGGGCGCGCCGCCCACGGCGGGCGCGGGCGCGGCCGCGGGTGCGGGGGGCGCCTCGCTGCTGTCGGGCGCGGCCTGCAGCAGGTCGATGGCGGCGCCCAGGTGACCGGCCAGCGCGACCAGCAGGTCCTCGTCCTCGAAGTCGAAGGCCATGTCGCGCGCACTCTCGACGAACAGCACGCCCAGCACGCGCCCTGCCGCCACCATGGGCACGGCAAGCTGGCTGTGCGGCTCGGGCAGGCCGGGGTAGGGGATCTCGGTGCCCGGCGCCAGTGCCGGGCCGTCCGCGCTGCCGGCCTGCAGGCTGCTGCGCATGGCGTGGCTGTAGAGTGCGGCGTGCGCCATGTGGTTGATGCGCACGGGGGTGTTTTCGCGCGCGGCCACGCCGATCACGCCATGCCCCAGCGCAATCTCCGAGCCCACGCCCGAGGTGGCGTAGCCGCAGCTCGCCACGGTGTAGAGGCGCTGGGCCGGCGCGTCCAGCAGCAGCACCATGGCGTGCGCTATGCCCAGCGCCTCGCGCAGGCAGGCCAGTGCGGTCTGCAGCAGCTCGTCCAGACCGGTGCAGGCGGCCATGCGCTCGCTGCACTGGCGCAGGCGGTGCAGCAGCCCGGTGCGGCAGGGCGGGGGCGGCAGGCCCTCGCCGTCGATGGCGTCGATGTGCTCCACGGCATACACGTCCGAGCCCTTGAGGCGGAACACCTCGGCCATGCCGCTGTGCGAGGCGATGCCCGCCAGCCGCGCCTTCATGCTCTCGAACAGCGGACCGTGGGTTTCGGTGCGCAGATAACGCAGGTGCAGGCGGTAAAAGCGCGCCGTCACCGGGTCGAGCACCAGCACCGAGGCCTGCGGATGGGCCAGGATGTTGGCGCGCGTCTTGTTGAAGAACTGGAAGGACAGGGCCACATGGCCCTCGTCCACGTAGACCACCTGCGAGATGTAGGCCACGTTGGGCGTGCCGTCGCTGGCGCAGGTGGCCATGACGGCCGGGATGGCGCCTTCCAGGCAGGGGCGGATGCTGTGCAGCGAGGGGGCGGTCATGGCGTGGGCGTGGAGGGCTGCAGGGGCGTGCCGGCGCGCGGACCGGGCGTCTGGTCAAAGGCCGCCTCGGGGCTGAACTGCACCGCCACCACGTCCTCCAGCGGGGCCGAGAGCATGGCGGCGACAAAGGCAGGCCCGTAGCCCACCTGGGCCAGCTCGTGTTGCATGGACGCCAGGTAGCGCTGCAGCAGCGGCAGGTCGGCGGGGCCGGCCGGGCGCTGCGTGGCCGTGCGCGCCTTGAGCTGCAGCGTGCGGTGCGTGGGCGGCTCGCTGAACACCACGGCCAGGCCGCCGCCGGCAGCGATGTCCTGCAGCAATTGGCGCGACTGGCTGCGCCGCAGGTAAACCGTGACCTGCGTGCCCCCGGGGTCGATGGCGCTGCCCACGCCGCGCATGATGCTGGGGCGCAGCGCCGCGTCGCGCGAGGCCACGATCACCGAGACGCCACGGTCCACCATGGCGATGTGCTGGGGGTTGAGCAGGGCGGGCGGGGACATGGGGGTCAGGCGGCGAAGCGCCGGCGCGTGAGCGCCAGCGCGATCCAGTAGGTGGCGGCCGTGGTGAGCGCCATGCCCAGGCCGTGGCGCAGCGGGTGCGCGGGCCACTGGTCCATGAACAGCGGGCGCACCAGCTCCACGGCGTGGGTCAGCGGCAGCCAGCCCGAGAGCGCGTGCACCCCGGGCGGCAATTGTTCGCGCGGGAAGAACACGCCCGAGAGGAACATCATGGGCGTGAGCACCAGCGTGAAGTAATAGGTGAAGAAATCGTAGCCCCGGGCCAGGGCGTTGAAGATCAGCGCGATGCTGGCGAACATCAGGCCCGCGCAGGCCAGCACCGCCCAGGCCATGAACAGCTTGGGGCTGTGGCTGATGCCCAGGGCGAGCATCACCGCGAGGATGGCCGTGGCCGTGAACAGCGCCTTGAACGCCGCCCACAGCATCTCGGCCAGCACCACGTCGTCCAGCGCCACGGGCGTGTTCAGGATGCTGTCCCAGGTTTTTTGCACATGCATGCGCGAGAACGCCGAGTACAGCGCCTCGAAGCTGGCGGCGTTCATGGTGCTCAGGCAGACCGAGCCGCTGGCCAGGAACAGGATGTAGGGCACGGTGCGGCCCTCCACGGCGACCTGGCCCACCAGTGCCCCCAGGCCGTAGCCGAAGGCCAGGAGCCACATCAGCGGCTCGGCGATATTGCCCACCAGGCTGGGGATGGCGAGCTTGCGCCACACCAGCAGGTTGCGCAGAAACACGGGCCACCAGCGCAGCGACAGGCCGGGTGCGCGCCAGGGGCTGGGGGAGCGGTGTGGATGCATGTCAGTGTTCCATGGCGCAGGGTCTTATCCACCCTCACGGATCTGGCGCCCGGTGAGCTTGAGGAACAGGTCCTCCAGGTTCGCCGGCCGGTGCAGGGTGCGCAGGTGCGGCCGCTGCAGCAGGGCGTCGAGCAGCGGGTGCGCCGCGCGCGTGTAGAAGAACACGGTGTCGCCGCTCACCTCGGTGCGCGCGGCCAGGGCCAGCAGCGCGGGCTCCTGCGCCAGGGCCAGGGCGCCGGCGCCGTACACCTCCACGACGTCGGGCTCCAGGTGCTCGGCGATGAGCGCGCGCGGCGCGCCCTGCGCGATGGTGCGGCCCTGGTCGAGCACGAGCAGGCGGGTGCACAGGCGCTCGGCCTCGTCCATGAAATGCGTGGTCAGCAGGATGGAGGTGCCCGCCTGCAGCAATTGCTGCAGGCGTTCCCACATCAGGTGGCGTGCCTGCGGGTCCAGGCCCGTGGTGGGCTCGTCGAGCAGCAGCAGGCGCGGTGCGTTGACGAGCGCGCGCGCCAGCGACAGGCGCCGGCGCATGCCGCCCGACAGCTCCCCGGGTTTGGCCTGCGCCTTGTGCGTGAGGGCGGCAAACTCCAGCAGGCGCGGCGCGCGCTCGTCCATCGTGTGGTGGCCCAGGCCGAAGTAGCGGCCGAACACGCGCAGGTTTTCTTCGCAGCTGAAATCCGGGTCCAGCGAGTCGAACTGCGTGACCACGCCGATCTGCGCCTTGATGGCTAGCGCGTCCTGTGGCATGTGCAGCACGGGGCCGCCGCCCGGCGGCTGGTAGTGGATGGCGCCGTCGTCGGGCGTGGTCAGGCCCAGGCACATGCGCAGCGTGGTGGTCTTGCCCGCCCCGTTGGGGCCGATGATGCCCAGGCATTCGCCCGGCGCGATGGCGAAGGAGACGCCGTCCACCACGGTGGCGTCGCCATAGCGTTTGCGCAGCCCGCTGGCCTCGAAAAGCACGTCCATGCCGCGATTGTGGGGCAATCCGCGGGTCCTGGTATTTTATGCATGAAAATGGCCTCCGGCGCCCTTTCAGCAAGCGTTAATAGCTATGAAAACAGGAGTGAATGGGTGGCTGCAGGCGGCGGTACGGTGCCGGTGTTCCGTGGTCCAATTCCTGCAGACACTGAGGGAGAACCATTGCCATGGACACACCGGGCCTGCAGGACACACTGGCCGTGCTGGCGGGCGCGCTGGGCAGCGGCCTGCTGATGGGCATAGAGCGCGAACGCCGCAAGGGCCAGGGCCCGACGCGCGCGCTCGCGGGTGTGCGCTCGTTCACGCTGGCGGCGCTGGCCGGGGCCACGGCGGCGCTGCTGGGCAGCGAGCTGCTCATGGCCGTGGGGGCGGTGTTCATCGCCTTGCTGGGCGTGGTCGCCTATGCGCGCGACCGCTCCGACGACCCTGGCGTGACGACCGAGATCGCGCTGCTGCTGGCCTACCTGATCGGCGTGCTGTGCACGCGCAGCCTGCCGGTGGCGGCGGGCCTGGCCGTGGCCGTCACCAGCCTGCTGGCCGCGCGCGAGGCGCTGCACCAGTTCGCACGCGACTGGCTGCGCCCCGGCGAGGTGCGCGGTGGGCTGATCCTGGCGGCGCTGGCCCTGCTGGCGCTGCCGCTGGTGCCGCACCGGCCGCTGTGGGGCGAGGCGCTGGACCCGCAGGTGCTGCTGCGCCTGGTGCTGGTGCTGCTGCTCATCCAGGCGCTCGCCCACCTGGGCCGGCGGCTCATGGATGCGCGCCATGCCAGCGCCCTGTCGGCCCTGGCCTCGGGCTTCATCTCCAGCACCGCCACCATCGCCAGCCTGGGGATGGCCGTGCGCGCCGGGCGCGAGAGCGCGCGTCCCCAGGGCGGGGCGGCCGTGCTGTCGTGCGTGGCCACCATGGCCCAGATCCTGGTGGTCGCGGCCACGGTGCAGCCGCTGTGGCTGCCGCGGCTGTGGGCGCCGGCCCTGGCGGGCGGCGCCGTGGCGCTGGCCTGGGGCGGGCTGCTGCTGCGCCATGCGCCCCGTGCGGCCCCGGCGGCGCAGCCCGAGGCCGATGGCGCGGAGCTGTTCAAGCTGCGCGATGCGCTGTGGATCGCCGCCCTGCTCACCGCCGTGCAGGTGCTGGTGCAGGCGCTGCGCGCCTGGTGGGGCGAGGCCGGGCTGCTGGCCGGCGCGCTGCTCGCCGCGCTGGCCGATGTGCATGCGGCCACGGCCGCCATCGTTGCGCAGGGGCGGCCGCAGGACGCGGCGGGCGCAGGCCTGGCCGATGCCCTGGCTGTGGCGCTGGCCGTGCATGCCGTGAGCAAGTGCGTGGCCGCCCTGGCCAGCGGCGGCTGGCGCTACGCCCTGGCGGCGGGCGGCGGCGTGCTGCTGCACACGGCCGCCTTCGTGGCGGTGCTGCGGTGGTAGCGGCCGGGGGGTGTTACTTCAAGGAAAAAGGCCTGCAGCGCCCGTCCATGCTGCGCAAGCAGCTATCAAGTCAATAGCGTTCGGGCGCTGCGGGCGTTCACTGGAATGCCACTTCGGCAAAGCTGCGCAGCTTGCGGCTGTGCAGGCGCTGCACGCCGCCGGCGCGCAGGATGGCGATGGCGCGCATGCCGATGCGCAGGTGCTGGTCCACGCGCTCGCGGTAGAAGTGGTTGGCCATACCGGGCAGCTTGATCTCGCCGTGCAGCGGCTTGTCGGAGACGCACAGCAGCGTGCCATAGGGCACGCGGAAGCGGAAACCGTTGGCGGCGATGGTGGCGCTCTCCATGTCCAGCGCCACGGCGCGGCTCTGGGAAAAGCGGCGCTGGGGCAGGTTGTCGGGCAGCAGCTCCCAGTTGCGGTTGTCGGTGCTGGCCACGGTGCCGGTGCGCATGATGCGCTTGAGCTGGTCCTGCGGCATTTGCGTCACGTCGGCCACGGCCTGCTCCAGCGCCACCTGGATCTCGGCCAGCGCGGGGATGGGCACCCACAGCGGCAGGTCCTCGTCGAGCACATGGTCCTCGCGCACATAGGCATGCGCGAGCACGTAGTCGCCCAGTTGCTGGCTGTTGCGCAGGCCGGCACAGTGGCCCAGCATGAGCCAGGCGTGCGGGCGCAGCACGGCGATGTGGTCGGTGATGGTCTTGGCGTTGGCCGGGCCCACGCCGATGTTGACCATGGTGATGCCGCTGCGGTCCGGGCGCACGAGGTGGTAGGCCGGCATCTGCGGCAGGCGCGGCGGCGGCGCGCCGAGCTCGTCGCCCGGCTCGGCCGCCAGGCCCGCGCGGCGCGTGACCACGTTGCCGGGTTCGATGAAGGCGGTGTATTCGCTGTCGGGCTTGGCCATCTCGGCGTGGCCCAGGCGCACGAACTCGTCGATGTAGAACTGGTAGTTGGTGAACAGCACGAAGTTCTGGAACCACTCGGGCTGCGTGCCCGTGTAGTGGCGCAGGCGGTGCAGCGAGTAGTCCACGCGCGGCGCGGTGAACAGCGACAGCGGCTGGGCCTCGCCCGGGCGGTGCTGGTGCGTGCCGTTGGCGATGCCGTCATCCATGGCGGCGAGGTCGGGCAGGTCGAACAGGTCGCGCATGAGCATGCGCCGCTCGGGGCTCAGCGTGCCTTCCACGTGGTCGTGCTCGGCGAAGGAGAAGTGGATGGGAATGGGGTGCTGGCTGGTGCCCACTTCCAGCTCCACGCCGTGGCTGCGGCGCAGCAGGTGGAACTGTTCCAGGTAGTAGTCGGAGAACAGGTCGGGGCGCGTGAGCGTGGTCTCGTAGCGCCCGGGCCCCTCGACGAAGCCATAGGCCAGCGGCGTGGCGGCGCGCGCCACGGTGCTGGTCTGGATGCGCACGAAGGGGTAGAAGGCGCGCACGGGCGCATGCGGCGTGCGGCCGGCGACAAAGCCCTGCATGGCGCTGCGCAGGTGGCCGATCTGCTGCTGGTAGATGCGCTGCACCTGGGCCAGGGCCTGGGCCGGGTCGGTGTGCTGCGTGGGGGCGATGAACTCGGGAATGAGGTGCATGGCCGTATTGTCCACGCGCCGTGTGTCAGCCCGGTGGTGGCGCCGTGCCCAGCCAGCGGCGCGTGTCCTGCGCGTCCATGGGCGGCGAGAGCAGGTAGCCCTGCACCATGTCGCAGCCCAGGGAGCGCAGCAGCGCCATCTGCGCCGCGTTCTCCACGCCTTCGGCCACGGTGCGCATCTGCAGGCTGCGCCCCATCTGCACGATGGCGGTGACGATGGCCACGTCGTCGCTGTGGCCCGGGGTGTCGAGCACGAAGGAGCGGTCGATCTTGAGCTTGTCGATGGGGTAGCGCTTGAGGTAGGCGAGCGAGGAATAGCCCGTGCCGAAGTCGTCCACCGCAATGCCCACGCCCAGCGCCTTGAGCGCGTGCAGGGTGTCTATGGTCTGGCCGGTGTGGTGCATGAGCACGGATTCGGTCAGCTCGATCTCCAGGTACTGCGGCGCCAGGCCGGTGGTGGTCAGCACCTCGGCGATCTCCTGCACCAGGTCGCGCTGGCGGAACTCCAGGCCCGAGAGGTTCACCGCCACGGGCACCAGCGCCAGGCCCTCGTCCTGCCAGGCCTTGAGCTGGCGGCAGGCCGCGTGCAGCACCCAGCGGCCGATGGCGGCGATCAGGCCGCGCTGCTCGGCAAAGCCGATGAACTCCTCCGGCCCCACCAGCCCGCGCACCGGGTGGCGCCAGCGCACCAGCGCCTCCAGGCCCTGCAGCCGGCCGTCCTGCAGGCTGATCTGGGGCTGGTAGTGCAGCACGAAGGCCTGCGCCGCGATGGCCTCGCGCAACTGGCGCTCGCGCTCGAGCACCTCCAGGGCGCGCGTGCCCATGCCGCTCTGGAAGCGCTGGCGCCGCCCGGGGCCGGTCTGCTTGGCGTGGTACATGGCGGCGTCGGCGTGGCGCAGCAGGGCATCGCCGCTGTGGCCGTCCTCGGGGAACAGGCTGATGCCGATCGACAGCGACATCGTCACCGTGTGCGCGCCCAGTGCGCAGGGCGTCTGCATGGCGTGCAGCAGTTGGTCGGCCACGGCCGTGGCCTCCTCGGGCGTGGCCAGCGGGGCGAGCACCAGGGCGAACTCGTCGGCGCCCAGGCGCGCCACCACGTCGGCCTGGCGTGCGCACTGGCGAATGCGCGCCGCCACTTCGCGCAGCACCTCGTCGCCCGCGTGCTGGCCCAGCGAGTCGTTCACCGTCTTGAAGTGGTCGATGTTGGCCAGCAGCACCGCGGCGTGCTGCGGGCCCTGCCCGGCCTGCAGCAGCCGGCGCTCGAGCTGCTCCATCAGGTGGCGCCGGTGGGGCAGGCCGGTCAGCGGGTCGTGCAGCCGGGCAAAGGCCTCGCGCTCCTGGGCCTGCTTGCGCGCCGTGATGTCGCGCAGCACGGCCACGCGGTAGTCTGCGACCGGCTCGCGCATGGTCTTGCCCACCACCTCCACGGGGATGCTGCGCCCGTCCTGGTGCTGCACGGCGATTTCGTAGTGGTCCTCGCGCCCCTGGCGCATGTATTCGCGCGTGGTGGCGTGCCACTGCGGGCTGATGAACTGAAAGATCGACTGGCCCAGCATCTCGTGCAGCGGCCGGCCCGTGAGACGGCACAAGGCCTCGTTGCCGTCGAGGATGATGCCGTCGCGGTGGAACACGATGGCTTCCTCGGTCGCCGCGGCGAATTTGCGCATGCTCTCGGCGCTCTGGCGCACCGCGCGCTCGGCACGCCAGCGCTCGGTGATGTCGGTGATGAGCACAAACGCGCCCACGGGCACGGTCGTGCCGTCGAAATGCGGCAGCAGGTTGACCTCGATCATGCGCATCTCGCCACTGGACAGTGTCTGCTCGCGCGTGTAGCGCACCGCCTCGCCGTGCGCGCAGCGCTCGGCATAGGGGCGGATGACCTCCCAGGCGTCGGCGCCGACGATTTGCTCGGTCGTCAGGCCGCGCACGGACTGCACGGTATGCCCGTACTGCACCGCGTAGGCCCGGTTGGCAAAGCGGCAGCGCATGCCCGGCAGCTCGAAGTAGGCGATGAGCGCGGGCACGGCATCCGCGATCAGACGCAGGAGCTTCTCGTCCTGGTCCGCCGGGGAGGACACCGGGGCATCGACAGCGGAATGCGGCATGGATGCAATAGCCTGACCGGGCACAGCGCCCACCCTGGTTATAGCCGATTGCCGGCCGGCGGGCCATGCCCTCTTGCCCTCTGGGGGCGGGTCGGCTCAGGGGGGTGCGCCGGCCTGCTCCAGCATCTGCACCATGGCGGCATAGTGGCGCTGGCGCGCCAGTTGCAGCGGCGTGTTGCCGTGGCGGTCGGCCAGCCGGGTGCTGGCGCCGGCCTCCAGCAGCGCCTGCAGCGTGGCCTGGTGGCGCGGCCCGCCGTCGCCGAGCACGATGGACTCGATCAGCGCCGTCCAGTACAGGTTGTTCACATGGTCCAGCGGCGCGCCGGCGGCGATGAGCTGGCGCACCACGCCCGCGTGTCCCAGGTGGGCGGCGGCGATCAGCGCCGTACCGTCGTAGCGGCTGGTCACCTGCCTGGCGCTGGCGCCCAGCTGCAGCAGCAGGCGCAGTGTGTCCTCGTCGTCGGCGACGGCGGCGATGGTCACGGCGTCGTAGCGGTCGTTCTCCAGCAGGTCGAGCGCCGCGCCCGCCTGCGCCAGCAGGCGCACGGCCTCGCGCTGGCGCGCAAAGGTGGCCACGTGCAGCGGCGTGCGGCCCTGGGCGTCGCGCGCATTCAGCGTGCCCGCGTCGGGCCGCCCGGCCAGCAGGCGCTGCAGCGCCGGCACATCGCCGCGCGCGGCGGCGGCGTGCAGGCCCTGGTAGGCGGCGATCTCGCTGGCGGTGGGGGGCACCTGGGCCTCAGCCGAGGGTGCCAGGGCCAGGCCGGCGGCCAGGCCGGCGCCTGCCAGGGCGTGCCGCACCAGGCGGTGTGCTGCGCTGCGGGCCATGGTTTACTTCAGTTGGTCTTGGACCTTGGCAAGCGCCGCCATGGCGCACTGCTCGTCCAGGTGGCCGCCGGGCGCGCCACCCACGCCCACGGCGCCGATGACCTCGTTGCCCACCTTCACCGGCACGCCGCCGCCCAGCAGCAGGTAGCCGGGGATCTGGCCCAGGTTGGCCGCGGCGGGGTTCTTCTGCGCGCCTTCCATGATGGCCTGCGTGGTGTTCTTGGCCGAGGCCGAGGTGTAGGCCTTGAGGCGGCTGGCCTCCAGCGTGTGCGGGCCGGCATTGTCGGCGCGCTGCACGGCGCGCACGGTGCCGGCGCGGTCCACCACCGTGGCCGTCACGTTGTAGCCGGCGGCGGTACAGGCGGCGACGGTGTGCGCGGCGATCTGGTTGGCCAGGTCGAGCGACATATTGCGCTCGGTGCGCACGCCTTCGGCGCTGGCGGCCGTGGCGATGAAGGCGAGGGCGATGGCGGTGGTCTTGAAGGCGTGGTGCATGGCGTTCTCCGGTGTGTGTGCTTCGGCGCCACCCGTTGCGGCGCCGTGGGAGCACTGTAGAAAAAGCCGCCGCGCCGCGCCATGCGGACGGCTACGCGCGCGGCTCCGTAGAACTACGGAGCCCGCGCTGGGCGGGTGCCTTATTCCACCAGCGCGGCGTAGCGCCGGATGAGCTGGGCCAGCGAGTCCACGCCGAGCTTGGCGAACAGGTTGGCGCGGTGCGTCTCCACCGTGCGCGGCGAGAGGGTGAGTGCGCGGCCGATCTCCTTGTTCGTCAACCCCTCGACGATCAGGCCCAGCACCTCGCGCTCGCGCGGCGAGAGCTGGGCGTGGCGCTCGCGCGCCTGCTGGTCGGCCTGCTGGCGCTCGCGCGAGCGCACGTGCTGGCGCACGGCGTTCTGCAGGGCCTCGATGAGCACCTCGTCGTGCACCGGTTTTTCCAGGAACTCGGCCGCGCCGGCCTTGAAGGCGCGGCGGCACATGTCCACCGTGCCGTGGCCGGTGAGCAGGACCACGGGCTGGTCCGCGCCCTGGGCCTGGAGCTGCTCCAGCACGGCCAGGCCACTGGTGCCGGGCATGCGCACGTCGAGCACGATGGCGCCGATGCTCGCGCGGTCGAACCCCGCCAGGAAGGCCTGCGGGTCGGCCCAGGCCTGCACGCGCAGGCCCACGGTGGCGATGAGCAGGGAGAGGCCCTCGCGCACGGCGGCGTCGTCGTCCACGAGGTGGATCAGGGGCGAGAGGGAGGGTGCGCTGTCGTTCATGGTGCGGAGGTGGCGGCGGGCAGCACGAGCACGAAGGCCGCCCCCCGGCCGTTGCCGGGGGCGAGTTGGAGGCTGGCGCCCATGGCCTGGGCCAGGCTCTCGCACAGCGGCAGGCCCAGCCCGAGGCCGCCCGCGCGCGTGGTGTAGAAGGGCTCGAACAGGCGCGCGCGCGCCTCGGGCGCAATGCCTGGGCCGTGGTCGCGCACGGTGAGCTGGACCTGGCCGGGGGTGGGCATGGCCAGGTGCAGCTCCAGGCGGCGCTCGGCGGCGGGCACCTGCTCCAGCGCCTGCAGCGCGTTCACCACGAGGTTGTGCACGATCTGCTGCAGCGCCACGGGCTCGGCGCGCACGGCGGGCAGACCGGGTTCGGTCCGCACCTCGGGCACCACGGCGCGGGCGCGGCATTCGGGCTCCAGCAGGTGCAGCGCGTCGTGCACGGCGGCCGGCAGCGCCAGGGATTGCACCTGGCCGGACAGGTCGGGGCGCTCGACCAGGCGGCGCAGCCGGCCCACCACGTCGGAGGCGCGCCGCGCCTGCTCCACGGTGCGGGCCATGGCGCTGCGCGCCGTGGCGATGTCGGGCGGTTCGTCGCCCAGCAGGCGCTGCGCCGCCTGGGTGCCCGAGAGCAGCGCGGTGAGGGGCTGGTTGAGTTCGTGCGCCATGCCGGCGGCCAGTTCGCCCAGGGTGTTCAGGCGCGCCACCTGGCCCAGGCGCAGCAGCTCCTCGGCGCGCCGGCGCGCCACGCGCTGGCGCCACAGCATCTGCGCGGCCACGGCGGCGGCGGCGGTGACCGCGCACCAGCCCAGCATGGCGAGCCAGGGCAGCTCGTCCCAGCCGACCACGCGCTGCGCCACGACGTCGAAGGGCTGGCTGGGCGAGGCCAGGGTCTTGCGAAAGCCGTAGGCCCAGCCCTGTGTCGAGGTGCTTCCGGGCTGCACGGTGAAGGTCTGCCCGGCATGCTCCAGCGTCACGCGCACCGGGCTGCGGGCGCGGTCCATGGGCCATTCCTCGCGCGGCACGCTGGCGTGCAGGTCGATGTGCAGGGCGTAGCTGGCGGGCGTGCTGGCCAGGACCAGGTGGTAGCGCCCGGCGGCCAGGTCCGGCCGGGCCAGCGCGGCGTGGCCGCTGGCGCGCGAGGCGGCCTCGGCGGCGTCCAGCCCCGGCGCGGCGGCGGGCCAGGTGCCGCCGGGTGCGCGGCGCAGCACGCCGAGGATCTGCGGGTACACCGCGGGCAGGCGCGCCAGCGCGGCATCGGCGCCGCCCTGGTCGGGCTCGGCGGGCTGCAGCAGCGCCAGGGTGGAGAGGATGGCGTCGTGCTGCACCATGCGCTGGCTCAGCAGGCGGTGGACGATGCGCGCATCCGTCTCGAAATCCGCCTGCAACTGCTGCAGCCGCGCATGCGCCAGCCACCCGGCGCCCACAGCGGCGGCCAGGATGCAGGCCAGCGCGGCGGCGGTGCGGCGGTGCCATGCCTTGTCCATGGCGGCGATTCTGGCACGGGGTGCGCGGTGCTGTCCTTGGGCTGGGCAAGGGCATGGATGGCTTGCCGGCCCCGCTCTGGTGTAATCCATAGCCATGTCCGACACCGCCTTTTTCTCGCTCTCCCGGCTCACACCAGCCCATTTGCTGCGCGCCTCGGTGGTGGTGGCGCTGGCCACCATCGTGCTCAAGACGCTGGCCTGGTACGTGACGGGCTCCATGGGCATGCTGTCGGACGCCATGGAGTCCTTCGTCAACCTGGCCAGCGCCCTGTTCGCCCTGGCCATGGTGACCGTGGCGCAGATGCCGCCCGACGAGAACCACCCCTACGGCCACCACAAGGCGGAGTACTTCTCCTCGGGTTTCGAGGGCCTGCTCATCGTGGGCGTGGCCCTGGGCATTCTGTGGGCGGCGGCGCACCGCCTGTTCGACCCGCAGCCGCTGGAGCAGGTGGGCTGGGGCCTGGCGCTGTCGGTGCTCAGTTCGGCGCTCAACGGCCTGCTGGCCTGGGTGATGTTCCGCACGGCGCGCGAGCACCGCTCCATCGCCCTGGAGGCCGACGCGCGCCACCTCGTCACCGACGTGTGGACCTCTGCGGGCGTGGTCGCGGGCCTGGCCGGCGCCGCCCTCACGGGCTGGCTGTGGCTGGACGCCGTGGCCGCCATGCTGGTGGCGCTCAACATCCTCAAGGAGGGCGGGGAGCTGTGCTGGCGCTCGGCCCAGGGCCTGATGGACCAGGCCGTGGAGCCGGACGTGCAGGCCACCATCGAGGCCACGCTGCAAGGCTTCGTGCAGGGCCAGGCGCCGGGGGCGCTGCGGTTCGACCATGTCTCCACGCGCCGCGCCGGGCAGCGCCGCTTCGTGGACATGCACATGCACATGCCGGCCCATTGGACGCTGCACCACGCTGCCGCGCTGCGCGGCCAGGTCGAGCGCGCCCTGATGGCCGCCGTGCCCGGCCTGCGCGCCACCATCGAGCTGCTGCCCACCGATGTGGAGGCGCATGTCGACGATCTCCCCGACGCCCCCCGGGAGGGTGTGAAGTGATCAGCGTCTTGCAGCGCGTGCGCGCAGCACGTGTCGAGGTACAGGGGCAGACCGTGGGCGCCATCGGCGCCGGCCTGCTGGTGCTGGTGTGCGCCGAGCGCGGCGACACCGAGCAGGAGGCCGACAGGCTGCTGGCCAAGATGCTCAAGCTGCGCATCTTCAGCGACGCGGCCGGCAAGATGAACCTGAGCCTGCAGGAGGTGGGCGGCGGCCTGCTGCTCGTGAGCCAGTTCACGCTGGCGGCCGACACCTCCAGCGGCAACCGCCCCGGCTTCAGCCAAGCGGCGGCGCCGGACGCAGGGCGCCGGCTGTTCGACTACCTGGTGCAGCAGGCGCGCGCCCTGCACCCCGTGGTGCAGACAGGGCAGTTCGCCGCCGACATGCAGGTGCACCTGGTCAACGACGGGCCGGTGACCATTCCGCTGCGCATCGCGCCCGCCGCCGCGCCGGTGTGAGCGGCGCGCGGCCTTCAGGCCGCCGTCACGCGCTGACGCGCCAGCATCCACTTGCCCAGGGCCAGCACCAGCAGCGCCCCGGCCACGCCGGCGCCGTACTGCAGGGCGTCGGTCACGGGGCCGGTCTTGGGCATCCAGGCAAGCACGTCGGCGCGCACCAGGGCCGGGTCGGAGACGGCCATGGTGCCCGCGATCCAGCCCAGCAGCATACCGCCCAGGGTGATGATGGCGGGGAAGCGGTCCATCAGCTTGATGACGAGCTGGCTGCCCCAGACGATGATGGGGATGCTCACCAGCAGGCCGAAGATGACCAGCGGCATCTCGTGGTGGTCGGCCGCGCCCTGGGCCGCGCCCGCAATGGCGATCACGTTGTCTATGCTCATCACCAGGTCGGCGACGATGATGGTCTTGATGGCCGCGAGCAGCTTGTCGCTGGCCTCGACGGTGCCGTGGCCGTCCTCGGGGTCGGGGGCCAGCAGCTTGACGCCTATCCACACCAGGAGCAGTGCGCCCGCCAGCTTGAGCAAGGGCAGGGCCAGCAGCGTGAGCGCGAAGAAGATCAGCACCACGCGCAGCGCAATGGCGCCTGCCGTGCCCCACAGGATGCCTTGCCGGCGCTGGTGCGCGGGCAGCTTGCGGCAGGCCAGGGCGATGACGACGGCGTTGTCGCCGCCCAGCAGGATATCGATCATGATGATCTGACCGACGGCGACCCAGAATTCGGGGGTCAGGAACTGTTCCATGGACTCTCTCGGGAGTTGGCAGAAGGGGATGGAATGCCGCAGGCCTGCCCCCGGGGTGCGGGTGCGGGCCTGTGGCCGAAGGTCTTGCCCGGCGGCGCTGCTTGCGCGCCGCCCCGGCAGGCCGGGTGCGTTGCACCGTGCTGACGGCCTGCCGATACCCGCTCTGCCAAGTTGCGCGGGTCCGGAGCTACTCCCCTTCGGGGCGGGATTAGAGCACAGGCGCGCCAGGCATGCCCGGCACGGCGGACTGGGGTTTGAAGAAAAATGCGGCGCCAGCGCTTATGCAGCAAGCGCGGACAGCTATCAAAAGCAGAGCGCAGGGAGGGGCGTCACTTCCAGCGCAGCGGCTCCAGCGTGGCGCTGGCCTTGTCGCTGGAGAGCGTGAGGGCGCCGTCCTGCACGGTGGCCTGCAGTTGCATGCTGCGTTCGGCCAGTTGCGCCAGGGCCTGGGCGGCATCGGCGGGGATGCGCCAGACCTGCAGCCGGTCCAGCCGCGTGAGCTTGCCCGCGATGCCCTTCCACCACACCTCGGCCGCGTGGTGAAAGGCGTAGACGCACACCGCGTCGGCCTGGCCGCAGGCCTTGGCCAGCGGCTTGTCCTCGGGCTGGCCGACCTCGATCCACAGGCGCTTGCGCCCGGTGAAGTCGGTGAGCAAGGCGTCCGGGTCGTCCGGGTCCGACAGCCCGGCGCCAAAGGCGAGCGTGCCGTCGCCCTGGCAGACCTCCTGCAGCGCATGGGCGTGCAGCGCCATGGCCGCCAGGCGCACCATCATGCGCTCGTCGGTTTCGCTCGGGTGGCGCGCCAGGGTGAAGGCATGGTCGGCGTAGTAGCCGTGGTCGATGTCGGCGATCTGCAGGTTCGCCTTGAAGATGGTGGATTTGAGGGCCATGCGCTACGCTATCAAAAATGGAGCTGCCAGCGCTGGATGGATCAGCGCTGGAGGCCGAAATGGCTATAAACCGGTGGTCAGACGCGGCGCGCCAGCTCGGCGGCCTTGCCCACGTAGCTGGCCGGCGTCATGGCCAGCAGGCGCTCCTTGTCGGCCGCGGGGATGTCCAGGCTGCGGATGAGCTGGTGCAGGGCCTCGGCGGTCACGCTCTTGCCGCGCGTGACTTCCTTGAGCTTTTCGTAGGCGCCGGGCACGCCGTAGCGGCGCATCACGGTCTGGATGGGCTCGGCCAGCACTTCCCAGGCGGCGTCCAGGTCGGCGGCCAGGGCCTCCTCGTTGAGCTCGAGCTTGTTCAGGCCGGTCATCAGCGAGGAGTACGCCAGTGCCGCGTAGCCCAGGGCCACGCCGATGTTGCGCAGCACCGTGGAGTCGGTCAGGTCGCGCTGCCAGCGGCTGATGGGGAGCTTTTCCGCCAGGTGCTTGAGCACGGCATTGGCCAGGCCCAGGTTGCCCTCGGCGTTCTCGAAGTCGATGGGGTTGACCTTGTGCGGCATGGTGGACGAGCCGATCTCGCCCGCCTTGAGCTTTTGCTTGAAGTAGCCCAGGCTCACGTAGCCCCAGATGTCGCGCGCCAGGTCGATGAGGATGGTGTTGGCGCGCGCCGTGGCGTCGAACAGCGCGGCCATGTAGTCGTGCGGCTCGATCTGGATGCTGTAGGGCTGGAAGGTCAGGCCCAGGCCCCGGGGTTCGGGCGCTTGCACGACCTGGCGGCTGAAGGCCTCCCAGTCGAACTCCGGCCAGGCCGACAGGTGGGCGTTGTAGTTGCCCACGGCGCCATTCATCTTGGCCAGGATCTGGACCCCGGCGATGGCCGCGCGCGCCGCGTCCAGGCGCACGACCACGTTGGCCAGCTCCTTGCCCACGGTGGTGGGGCTGGCCGTCTGGCCGTGCGTGCGGCTGAGCATGGGCACGGCCGCGTACTGGTGCGCCATGGCGCGCAGCTTGGCGATGATGGTGTCGAGCTGCGGCAGCAGCACGGTATCGCGCCCGGCGCGCAGTTGCAGAGCGTGGCTGGTGTTGTTGATGTCCTCGCTGGTGCAGGCGAAGTGCACGAACTCGGCGGCCTTCTCCAGCGCGGGCCGGCCGGCAAACTGCTTTTTGATCCAGTACTCCACGGCCTTGACGTCGTGGTTGGTGATCTTTTCCTCGGCCTTGATGGCGGCGCAATCTTCCTCGTCAAAATCGGCCACCAGGCCCAGCAGATAAGCGCGATCAGCTTCTGAAAGAGGAGCAAACTCGGCAAAGCCCGCGTCGGAGAGGGCGATGAACCAGGTCACCTCCACCTGCACGCGGCGGTGCATGTAGCCGTACTCGCTCATGAGCGGGCGCAGGGACGAGAGCTTGGCGGCGTAGCGGCCATCCAGCGGGGAGAGGGCGTTGAGGGGCGACAGGTTCATGGCCCCGCATTGTAGGTGGCGCCTGGCGCCGGGGTGTACTGCGCGACAGGCGCGCGCAAGCACCTGCCGATAGAATCGGCGGCCTGGTGCAGGCAGGCACCCTGGAAACCACCACCATGAAACTCATCGGATCCACCACCAGCCCCTATGTGCGCAAAGTGCGCATCGTGATGGCGGAAAAGAAGCTCGACTACCGGTTCGTGCTGGAGAACGTGTGGGCGGCCGACACCCAGATCGCCGCTGCCAACCCGCTGGGCAAGGTGCCCTGCCTGGTGATGGAGGGCGGCGAGGCGGTGTTCGACTCGCGCGTCATCGTGGAATACCTCGACACCCTCTCGCCCGTGGGGCGGCTCATTCCGGCCACGGGCCGCGAACGCGCCGAGGTCAAGACCTGGGAGGCCCTGGCCGACGGCCTGCTCGACGCCGCCGTCCTCGTGCGCCTGGAAAACACCTTCGAGGGCCGCACCGAGGCCCAGCGCAGCCCGGCCTGGATCGCCCGGCAGATGGACAAGGTCCATGCCAGCCTGCAGTCCATGTCCCAGGGGCTGGGCGACAAGCCATTTTGCAGCGGCATCCACCTGAGCCTGTCGGACATCGCCGTGGGCTGCGCCCTGGGCTGGCTGGAGTTCCGCTTCCCGGAGATCGGCTGGCGTGCCGCGCACCCCAACCTCGCGCGCCTGATGGACAAGCTGGCGCAGCGCCAGAGCTTCATCGACACCCGTCCGGCCCCCTGACCAAAAACAAAGCCCCCCGGCGGGCCATGCCGGGGGGCGGGTAGAAAAAGGTTGCGAAGCGTCCCGAAACGAAGAAGAGAGGGAGGGAGGAGAAGCGCTCCAGGGTTTCAATCGCAGCAATCGGCGCGAAAGGCTCCGCAACACCAAACTCGCAGGACGCTCTCAACGCCCTGTGCTGCATAGAGTGGGGGCCGGGCCAGGAAGTTCCAAGGCCTGATATGCAAAATTTTGCAAAGACGGCCGGTGCGGGGGCCTGGCGTGGCGCCCGCCTGCGGCCGGTGCGCCCTGGGGCGGTTTACACCATGACGGCCAGGCGGGCGACCGGGATTTGCACGCGCACCTCGCGGTGCGCGACCGGGCCGGTGATCTTCCACTGCGCCAGGGCGGTGTCGCGCCGTATGGGCTCGCCCGTGGCGATGCCGTCGCGGTTGACCACCACCGCCACGCGCGGCGTGGTGGCCGTGCTGCCGCGGCGCAGCACGATGGCGGTCTCCTGGCTGGCCAGGCGCACGAAGGCGCCGGGCGGGTACACCCCCAGGGCCTTGACGAGCGCCGCGCCCGCCTCGTCCACCTGGCGCTCCTCGTCGTAGTAGCTGGCCTGCATGGCGGCCGTCACGGCCATGGGCCAGCGCGTCACGCGCGGTGCCAGGCGCGCGCCAAACACGTCGGCGCGCTGGATGAGCCGGGCCATTTGCTGGCCTTCGGACTTTTGCGCCAGCGGGCCGCCCAGGCGGTGGTGGTGGCAGCGCACGGCCTCCAGCCAGGCGGCGTCGGCCACGCCCAGTTGGCGCAGCAGCGCCTCGGAGCGCGCGGCATGCGTCTCGACGGCCTCGATCTGCGCCGTCGAGAGCGGGTGCGCCTGCTGCGCGAGCTGGTCCTGCAGCTCGGTCATGGCGATGTTCATGGACAGGGCCGCCTGGCCCAGCACCTGCACGCGCGCCTCGGGCCAGCGCAGCACCTCGCGCGCCGTGATCATGCACACGCAGGCGACCAGCATGGCATGCGTGGCGCTGTACTGGTGCGCCTCCTGCCCGGACAGGTAGATCAGCGCCAGCACCGTGGCATCGGGCGCCTGCTGCGTCTGGCGGGCGATCTCGCTGTGCAACGCAAAAAAGCGGCCGCTGAAGTCCGGGCCCTGCGGGCTGCGCAGCAGGGCGGTGGCCTGGGCCTGCAGCTCGGGCCAGTCGGGGGGGAAGCGGCCGGCCTGGCCGCGCGCGCCCGGGGTGGCGTCGGCCGACATCTGTGCGCTGGCGATCTGGCCCAGGGGCTTCTCGGAGATCAGCATCTGCTGCAGCGCGTTGAGGTAGGCGCGGTGGCTCTCGCCCGACTCGTCGGTATCGACATAGAGCGCCACGCCGCGCGCGAGCAACTGCTGCAGCTCCTCGCGGTTGCGGATCACGAAGCCCTTGTGCGCCAGCAGCACCCCCTGGGCGTTGCGCAGCACAAAGGGCAGCGGCTTGCCGAGCTGGATGGAGTCGATGCTCAGGGGGACAAGGTTCATGGTCGGTGCCCATTATCCCGTTGCCCCCGGGGGGGCAAAAGCGCGCAAACCCGGAGGGAAAGGCCCTATTTCACGGGACGGCGCGCTCCGGCGCGGCCTGCGGCGGCGCCGGGTGGCTGCGCAGGCGCCGCAGCAGCCGGCCGCACCACTGGCCCAGGTCGTCGACCGCGGTGAACACGGCGGGGATGACCAGCAGGCTCAGGAAGGTCGAGGTGATCAGCCCGCCGATCACCGCCACCGCCATGGGCGAGCGGAAGCTCGGGTCGGCCGCGCCGATGCCGATGGCGATGGGCAGCATGCCTGCGCCCATGGCCAGCGTGGTCATGATGATGGGGCGCGCGCGCTTGTGGCAGGCGTCCATGAGCGCGTCGAAGCGCGAGAGGCCGTGCTCGCGCCGCGCCAGGATGGCGTACTCCACCAGCAGGATGGAGTTCTTGGTGGCGATGCCCATGAGCATGATGAGCCCGATGAGTGAGGGCATGGAGAAGCTCTTCTGCGCGATCAAGAGCCCCACGAAGGCGCCGCCCAGCGACAGCGGCAGCGCCGCCAGGATGGTCACCGGGTGCAGGAAGTCCTTGAACAGCAGCACCAGCACGATGTAGATGCACAGCACGCCGGTGAGCATGGCCAGGCCGAAGCTGGCGAACAGCTCGCCCATCACCTCGGCGTCGCCCACCGTCACCTGGCGCACGCCGGGCGGGAGCTTCTGCAGCGAGGGCAGTTGCTGCACCTCCTGCGTCACGTCGCCCAGCGGCCGGCCCGACAGCTCGATCTCGAGGTTGACGTTGCGCGCGCGGTCGTAGCGGTCCACCACGGCCGGGCCGCCGCTGAATTCGAGCTGGGCCACCTGGCCCAGCAGCACCGGGCCCTTGCTGCCCGGCACGGCCAGGCGTTCGAGCAGGGCCAGGTCCTGGCGCGCGCCGTCCTGCAGCTTGACCACGATGGGCACCTGGCGCGAGGCCAGGTTGAGCTTGGGCAGGGCCACGTCGTAGTCGCCCAGGGTGGCGATGCGCAGTGTCTCGGCGATGGCTTGCGAGGTCACGCCCAGGTCGGCGGCGCGCGCGAAGTCGGGGCGCACGGCGATTTCCGAGCGCACCAGGCTGGCGGTGGAGGCAATGCTGCCCAGGCCGGGGATGGTGCGCAGGTCCTTCTCGACGGCCAGCGCGGCGCTGGTGAGCGCCTGCGGGTCGTCGCCGGTGAGCACCAGGATGTACTTCTCGCCCGAGCCGCCCAGGCCCACCTTGTAGCGCACGCCAGGCTGGCTCTCCAGCGCGCTGCGGATGGCCTGCTCGATGCCCTGCTTGCGCGGGCGCTCGCCGCGCGGTGCGAGCTGGATGGTCAGCGTGGCCTTGCGCGTTTCGGTGTTGCCGCTGCCCATGAACGGGTCGGCCCCGGCCGAGCCGCCGCCGATGGTGGTGTAGACGCTCTGCACATGCGCCACGCCCATGATGCGCTGGCGCGCGTCCTCGGCGGCGGCGCGCGTCTGCGCCAGCGTGGCGCCGGGCGGCAGCTCCAGGTACACCTGGGTCTGCGAGTTGTCGTCCGGCGGGATGAAGCCCGTGGGCAGCAGCGAGATGAGCGCGAGCGAACCGATGAAGAAGGCGATGGTGGCGACGAAGGTGGCCCAGCGGTGGCGCACGCACCAGGCGGCCCAGCGCAGGTACACGCCCATCCAGCGCGGCTCGCGGTGCGTGCCCACGATGGGTTTGAGGATATAGGCCGCCATCATGGGCGTGAGCAGGCGCGCCACCACCAGGCTGGCGAACACCGCGAGCGAGGCCGTCCAGCCGAACTGCTTGAAGAACTTGCCCGCGATGCCGCTCATGAAGGCCGTGGGCAGGAACACCGCGATCAGCGTGAACGTGGTGGCGATCACGGCCAGGCCGATCTCGTCGGCGGCCTCCATGGCCGCCTGGTAGGGCGTCTTGCCCATGCGCAGGTGGCGCACGATGTTCTCCACCTCCACGATCGCGTCGTCCACCAGGATGCCCACCACGAGCGACAGCGCCAGCAGCGTGATCACGTTGATGGAAAAGCCCAGCAAATACATGCCGATGAACGCCGGAATGACCGACAGCGGCAGCGCCACGGCCGAGACGAAGGTGGCGCGCGCATCGCGCAGGAACAGCCACACCACCAGCACGGCCAGCAGGGCGCCTTCGTAGAGCAGGTGCATGGAGCCGTCGTACTCTTCCTGCACCGGCGCGACGAAATTGAAGGCCTCGGTGATCGTCAGGCCCGGGTGCTGGGCGCGCAGCTCCTGCAGTGCGGCCTGCACGGCGGCGCCGACCTCGACCTCGCTCGCGCCTTTGCTGCGCGCCACCTCGAAGCCCACCACGGGCTGGCCGTCGAGCAGCGCCAGCGCGCGCGGCTCGGCAAAGGTGTCGCGCACCGTGGCGAGCTGGTCCAGGCGCACCGCGCGCCCGTCGGGCAGCGCCAGCGACAGGCCGGCGAGCTCCTGCGCCGTCTGCACCGTGGCCAGGGTGCGCACGGGCTGCTCGCTGCCGCCCAGGTCGGTGCGGCCGCCGGCGCTCTCCTGCTGCACCTGGCGCAGCTGGCGCGAGATGTCGGCCGCCGTAGCGCCCAGGGCCTGCAGGCGCATCGGGTCCAGCGCCACCTGCACCTGCCGCTCCACGCCGCCCACGCGGTTGACGGCGCCCACACCGCGCACCGCGAGCAGCTTCTTGGCCACGTCGTTGTCCACGAACCAGGAGAGCGCCTCGTCATCCATGCGGCTCGACGCAATGGTGAACGCCAGCACGGGCTGCGCGGCCAGGTCCATCTTGGTGACGATGGGGTCGCGCACGTCGCCGGGCAGGTCGCCGCGCACGCGCGCCACGGCCGAGCGCACGTCGTCCAGCGCCTCCTGCGTGGGCTTCTCCAGGCGGAACTCGGCCGTGATGGTGGCGCCGCCGTCCTGCACCTTGGTGTAGATGTGCTTGAGGCCCTGCAGCGTGGCGATGCTGTTCTCGATCTTGCGCGCCACGTCGTTCTCGAGCTGCGCCGGAGCCGCGCCGGGCAGCGCCACGGTGACGGAGATGGTGGGCAGGTCGATGTCGGGGAAGTTCTGCACCTTCATGGCGTTGAAGGACAGCAGGCCGCCGAAGCACAGCAGCACGAACAGCATCAACGCCGGGATGGGGTTCTTGATCGACCAGGTGGACACATTCATGGTGAATGCTCCTTATTTAGTAGCTGTTTGCGCTTGACTGGCGGGCGCTGGAGCCGGTTTTGATGCCGATTCTTCGGCGGCCGGCGCCACGCGCACCAGGTCGCCGTCGTTGAGGAAGCCCGCGCCGCGCACCGCCACGGTCGTCTCCGCGGTGAGGCCCGAGAGCACTTCCACGCGGTCGGCCTGGCGGCGTCCGGTCTGCACCTTGCGCTGCTGCACGCGCTGGTCGGCGCCCACGGCGAACACGTAGGCAAAGCCGTCGCGCACCACCAGGGCCTCCTGCGGCACGGTGAGCGCGTCGCTGTGGCCGAGCTGGAACTCGCCGCGCGCGAACATGCCGGCGCGCAGGTCCGGGTGCGCGGGCAGGTCCACGTAGACCAGGGCGTTGCGCGTCTGCGGGTCCACCGTGGGCGCCACCATGCGCACCGTTCCGTCCACGGTGACGCCGCTGGCGGCGGTGACGCGGGCCTTGGCGCCGGGGCGCAGCGGGCGCAGTTCGGAGGCCAGCACCTCGGCGCGCCATTCGAGCCGGCCCTTGCGCACCATGCGGAACAGCTCGGTGCCCGCGCCCACCACCGCACCCACGGTGGCCGTGCGCGCCGAGATCACGCCGCTGTCGGGGGCCAGCACCTGGGTGTGCTGGAGGCGCAGTTCCTGGGCGCGCACCAGGGCCTGGGCGGCTGCGACGCGCGCCTGGGCGGTTTGCTCGGCCGTGGTGAGCTGCTGGATCTGCTGCTGGCTCAGGGCGCCCGTGGCCTGCAGCGTGCGCGCGCGCTCGGCGTTGGCCGCGGCCTCGGCTGCGTGGGCCTGGGCTTCGAGCAGGCTGGCGCGGGCCTGGGCCAGGTCGGCCTGCACCGTCTCGGTCGCGAAGGTCGCCAGCACCTGCCCGGCGCGCACCACGTCGCCCACGTTGGCGCGCACCTCGGTCAGGCGCAGGCCGTTGCTTTCGGCGCCGATGCTCGCCTCCTGCCAGGCCATCACGTTGCCGTTGGCGGCTAGGTGCAGGGGCATGGCGGCGCGCAGGGGCCGGGCGGTGGACACCGTCAGGGCCGGGCGGGCCGCGCCGGCGGCCGGGGCGTCGGCGGCGCGCAGGGTGCCGGAGAACAGCAGGGCACCGCTCACAGCCAGCGCACAGACCGCTACTACGGCAAGGGTAGTGGGAGAAAACCTAAAGAAAGAGAAATTTGGCATTGGTATCTGTCCTGACGAATGGGTTTCAATGGCCTATGGCGCTGTGCGTGGTACGTAATACGGGCGCTGCGCAAGGCGCGGGCCGCCGCGCAAGGGCCGCCCCGCAGCGCTGGCGGTGTCCCCCTGCCCGCATGGCGCAGCCATGCGAGAGCGGGGGGAAGCGGCGCAGCCGCTCAGGGGGGTGTTTCATCTCTCCCAGCCGCCGCCGGCGGCCCGGTACAGCGCCACCCAGGCGGCGGTGCGCTCGTGCTGCAGCGCGGTCAGCGCGTTCTGTGCGGCCAGGGCGGTGCGGCGCGCGTCCTCCAGCTCCACCAGGCTGGCCATGCCGGCGCGCCAGCGGGCCTCGGTGGCGGCGAAGGAAGCGCGGTAGCCCTCGGCCGCCGTGCGCGCGCTGTCGTTGCGCTCGGCGCTGCTGTGCAGGCGCACCAGGGCTTGCTCGACCTCGCTCACGGCCAGACGCACGCGGGCGCGGTAGAGCGCGGCCGCCTCGTCGTAGCGGGCCCGCGCGGCCTCCTCTTGCGCGGCGCGGCGGCCGCCGTCGAAGAGCGGAACGCTGAGCGCCAGCGGGCCGATGGACCAGGTGGACAGGTCCGTGGTCGTGCCGCCCGTGCGCACCCGCGCCGCGCCGATGGCGCCGCTCAGCCCCAGGCGCGGGTAGCGCTGGGCCTGCGCCTGGCCCACGTCGGCGCTGGCGGCCGCCACCTCGCGCTCCGCCTGGTACACGTCGGGGCGCTGGGCCAGCACCTGCGCGGGCAGGCGGGCAATGGTGAACAGCGCCTCGGGCGCGGGCTGCGCCGGGCTGGCCGAGAGCTGCGGACGCAGCGCCGCCTCGTCGCGGCCGGTGAGCGCCACCAGGGTCTTGAGTTCCACCGCGCACTGCATGCGCTGCTGCGCGGCGCGCGCCACGGCCTCGGCGGCGCTGGCACGCGCCAGCGCATGCGTGGCCGGCGCGGTGAAGCCCGAGCGCTCGCTGAGTTCCGACAGGCGCGCCGTCTCCGCGCGCGACTGCGCATCGCGCTCGGCGATCTCCTGCTGCTGCAGGCAGGTGCGCAGGCTGCTGTACTGCAGCGCCACCTCGGCCGCCACGCTCACGCGGGCCTCGTGCCACAGGGCCTGCGCGCCGGCCAGGCGCTCGCGTGCGGCCGTGTCGGCGGCCGCATTGCCGCCCCACAGGTCGATCTCCCATTGGGCCTGCAGGCCGGCCTGGGCGGTGCCGGCCACGGCGCCGATCTGCTCGTTGAAGCCCCGGCTGGCGCTGGCCTGGCCATCGAGCGCGGGCCCCAGCGCCGCGCGGCTGGCGCTGCGGGCGGCCTGGGCCTGCACCAGGCGCGAGCGGGCCTGGGCCACGCTGGGGCTGAGGTCCTGTGCCTCGCGGATCAGGTCCACCAGCAGCGGGTCGCCCCATTGCGCCCACCATTGCGTCAGGCTGGCCAGCGAGCCCTGGTGCGGCAGCGGCGCCTGCCAGGCCGCGGGGGGCGGGGCCGCGATGCGCGAAGGCGGGGGCGTGGTGGCGCAGGCGGCCAGCGCCAGGGGCAGGCAGGCGGCGAGCCAGCGCAGAGCGGAGGTGTCAGGTGTCATGTGGGGGCTTTCTGGCGTTTGCGGGCCGCCGGCCGGACGATCTGGCGGCGCAGGGCTTCGGCCTGCACCATGGCCAGGGCGTAGCCTGTGAGGCGCCGGGTCCAGGCGTTCACGGCAGCGGGGCGGGCCAATGCAGGCGCGATGGCTTCGAGGGCGTCGCGCTGGGTCCACATCTGCATCACCAGGCTGGCGATCGAGAAGGCCAGGCTGTGCACTTCGGCGTCCAGGCGTCGCACGCCCAGGTGCCGGCACAGCACCCGTGCCAGCGCCTGGTGCGGCGCGCGGCATTCGCGCTCGAGTACCTCGGGCCAGACATGGGTCGGCTCCAGCAGCTCGCGCATGTGCAGGCGCAGCGACTGGCGCCCCAGGTCGTCGTGCTTGAGGGGTTCCAGGAAGCCCTCGAAGTAGCGCCGCAGGGCCTCTTCCAGACCCAGTCCGGGCGCCGAGAAATGCGGGATCAGTGCGTGGCTGCTGCCCAGCAGCTCGTGGAAGGTGGCGGTGTACAGCCCGGCCTTGTCGCCGAAATGGTAGGCAATCGCCGCCACGTTGGTGCCGGCGGCCTGCGCGATGGCGCGCACCGGCGTCTGGGCGAAGCCACGCTCGGAAAACAGGCGCAATGCCGCCAGCAGCAGGCGGGCGCGGGTGTCTGCGCCATCGCTGCGGGGCGCGCGCGACGAAACCGGTGGTGTGGATGGGGCCATGGGCCCGGATTACACCACTTTAATTCAAACAGTTGTTTGAGTTAAGAAAAATTTCATAAACGGCCGGTGCGCGTGCTCATTGCGCCGGGCCAAAGACGGATCGCCACAGGGCCTGCACGGCGGCGCGCTCCTCCTGCAGCTCGGACAGGGGCACCTGGGTGGGGGCCTCGTCGAGCCGGGCGCGGTGCTGCACGCGGCGCAGCTCGCGGTAGGCCGAGGCGGCGGCCTGCCCCACGCCGGGCGGCAGCAGGCCCGCGGCCTCGGCGCGCTGCAGCAGGGCGATGTTGCCCACGTTGTCCACCAGTTCGGGGTGGGCCGCCGACTGCGAGAGCACCAGGAACTGCACGGCGAACTCGGCATCGACCATGCCGCCGGGGCTGTGCTTGATGTCGAACTGCCCGGCCGGAGCCGGGTGCGCCGAGCGCACGCGCTCGCGCATGGCCTGGATCTCCTGGCGCAGCGCTGCCGGGTCGCGCTTGGCCGTGATCACGGCCTGGCGCACGGCGTCGAAGCGCGCGCGCAGGCGGGAGGCCGGGGCAGCGCCGTCGGCGCCGGGCAGGTCCTCGCTGCCGAGCACGAAGCGCGCGCGCGTCATGGCCTGGTGCTCCCAGGTCCAGGCGGTGTTGCTGCCGCGCTGCTGCTGGTAGTTGGCATAGGCCTCGAAGCTGGTGACCAGCAGGCCGGAGTTGCCGTTGGGGCGCAGCTGGGTGTCGATCTCGAACAGGTCGCCCTCGCCCGTCTTGACGGTGAGCCAGTTGATGAGCTTGCGCACGAAGGCGGCGTAGATCTCGGGGGCGCGCTCGTCGTCGTCGTCGAAGACGAACACGATGTCCAGGTCGCTGCCGTAGCCCAGCTCCTTGCCGCCGAGCTTGCCGTAGCCGATGATGCCGAACTGTGGCGTCTCGCGGTGGCGATTCTTCAGGCGGCTCCAGCACCACTGGGCGGTGATGCGCAGCACGCTGTCGGCCAGCAGCGAGAGGTCGTCGGCCACCTGCTCCACGGTGATGCGGCCCTCCACGTCGCGCGCCAGGGTGCGGAAGGTCTCGGCGTGGTGGGCGCGGCGCAGCAGGTCGAGCAAGGCCTCGTCGTCGTCCTCCTGCGTGGAGCGCAGCGCGGCCAGGCGCAGTTGCAGGTCGCGCTCGAAGTCGGCGGGGGAGAAGCGCTCGGACAGCAGCGGGCTGCCCGCCAGCTCGTCGATCACGCCGGGGTGCTGCAGCAGGTAGCGCGCCGGCCAGCGCGCTGCGCCCAGCAGGTGCAGCAGCTGCTCGTGCACGGCCGGGCGCTCCAGCAGCAGGGCGAGGTAGCTTTCGCGGCGCAGCAGCGGTTCGAGCCAGTCGATCAGGCGCAGGGCCGCGGCTTCGTCCACGCGCCCTTCGCGCAGCCACTGTGCGGTGCGCTGCACCAGGCGCAGCAGGCGCGTGCGCGCCTGCTCGCGCAGCGCGGTTACGCGCGGGTGGGTGCGCCACTCGGCCACGCGCGCGGCCAGTTGCGCGGGCAGTTGCTCGACCAGGGCGTCCAGGTCCGGCGTGGCGCCCCCGGGGCCCGGCTGGCAACTGGTGCATTTGCGGGGCTCCTGGTGGCCCAGCAGGGTGTCGAATTCCTGCGCCACCAGTTCGCGGTGGCGGTCGAGCTCGTGCAGAAAGGCGGGGCTGTCGGCAAAGCCCAGGGTGCGGGCGATCCAGGCCAGGTCGTCGTCGCGCGTGGGCAGGATGTGCGTCTGCTGGTCGTCCAGGTACTGGATGCGGTGCTCCACGCGGCGCAGAAAGGTATAGGCCTCGCCCAGGGCCGCGGCGGTCTCGGGCGGCATGAGGCCGGCCTTGGCCAGGCGCTCGAGCGCTTCGAGCGTGGGGCGGCAGCGCAGTTCGGGGAATTGCCCGCCGCGCACCACCTGCAGAAGCTGTACGGTGAACTCGATCTCGCGGATGCCGCCGCGCGAGAGCTTGACGTCGTTGGCGCGCTCGGGGTGGCCGGCGCTGCGCCGCAGGGCGTGCTCGCGGATCTGGCGGTGCAGGCCGCGCAGCGCCTCGAACACGTTGTAGTCGAGGTAGCGGCGGAACACGAAGGGCAGCACCACCGCGCGCAGCGCCTGCACCCCGTCGCTGCCGATGGCGGCGCGCGGTGCGACCACGCGGCTCTTGAGCCAGGCAAAGCGCTCCCATTCGCGGCCCTGGACCTGCAGGTATTCCTCCAGGGCGGGCAGCGAGAGAGCGGTGGGCCCGGCGCTGCCGTTGGGCCGCAGCGCCAGGTCGATGCGAAACACCGTGCCGTGCTCCGTGGCCTCGCCCACCAGGGCGTGGATCAGGCGCACGGCGCGGGCAAAGTACTCGTGGTGGGAGATGCGGCCGCGCCCATCGGCGGTGCCGCAGGTCTCGCCGTCCTCTTCGTAGACGTAGATCAGGTCGATGTCGCTGGAGACGTTGAGCTCGCGCGCGCCGAGCTTGCCCATGCCGATGATCCACAGCGCCACCGGCTCGCCCGCGCTGCCGCAGGGGGCGCCGTGGCGCGCATCGAGTTCGGCGCGCGCCGCGCGGCAGGCGTGGTCCAGGGCCAGTTCGGCCAGTGCGGTCATGGCGCGCGTGACCTCGTGCAGCGGCGCCTGGGCGGCGCAGTCGGCCTCCATGAGCCGGGCCAGGACGAGCTGGCGCAGGATGCGCAGCGCCGCGGCCAGCGGGTGGCCGCGCTGCAGCAGGGCGTCGAGCGTGCGCTGCATGGCCGCCGGCGTGGGCGCGCCGGGCGGCAGCAGGGACATTTCCTCGCCATGGCGGCGCTGCAGGCGCTGGTAGAAGCGCGAGTGCAGCACGGCGGGGGCGCTGGAGGGGGCGGTGGATGGAGTGCTCATGCGGTGCGGGGCCGGCGCGGCGTGGATCAGCAGGCCCGCAGGTGCGGCGGCGCGTTGGCTGCGGGCGATAATTCCGGCCTCAGCCCGTGCACGCCATGACCGAACCCGACGCCCACCCGACGCGCCTGCTCCGCTGCACGGCGGTGCTGGCCCGGTGGCTGCTGGGCCTGCTGCTGGCGGCATACGTGGTGCTGGCGCTGGCCTGGGGGGTGCTGCATGGCTGGATTGTGCCGCGCATCGGCGACTACCGTGCGCAGCTGGAGCAACAGGCCACGCGGGCGCTGGGGATTCCCGTGCGCCTGGGCACCGTCGCCGCGCGCACCGAGGGCCTGATCCCCACCGTGGAGCTCGGCGGCGTGGCCCTGCTCGACGCCCAGGGGCGCGAGGCGCTGCGCCTGCCCCGCGTGGTGCTGGCCGTCTCGCCGCGTTCGCTGTGGAACTTCGGTTTCGAGCAGCTCTACATCGAGAGCCCGGAGCTCGACGTGCGGCGCACCCGCGAGGGGCGCATCCTGCTGGCGGGCCTGGAGCTGCCCGCGTCTTCGGGCGACGAGAGTGCCGCCACCGACTGGCTGTTCGCCCAGCCCGAGCTGGTGGTGCGCGGCGGCCTGGTGCGCTGGACCGACGAGCTGCGCGGCGCCGCACCGCTGGCGCTGCAGGCGGTGGACATCGTGGTGCGCAACCGCAACTGGCGCCACAGCCTGCGCATAGACGCCACCCCGCCGCCGGCCTGGGGCACGCGCTTTACCCTCGCCGGGCAGTTTCGCCAGCCCTTGCTGAGCGTGCACCGCGGGCACTGGCAGCAGTGGAGCGGGCAGATCCACGCGCATTTCCCGCAGGTCGATGTCACGCGCCTGCGCCACCATGCCGACCTTGGCGTGCACCTGGCGCAGGGGCGCGGCGAGTTGCGCGCCTGGATCGATGTGGAGCGCGGCCAGTGGGTGGGCGGCACGGCCGACCTCGCCCTGGCCGACGTGGACGTGACCCTGGCCGAGGGCCTGCAGCCCCTGGTCCTGCCCCTGCTGCAGGGGCGCCTGGGCGGGCGCCGCGGGGCGGACAGCCTGGAGTTTTCCACGCAGAACCTGCAGTTCACCACCGACGACGGCCTGCGCTGGCCGGGGGGCAATGTGCGCCTGCGCCATGTGCAGGCGCGCCGGGGCGCGGCGGCGCGCGGCGACTTCCAGGCCGACCGGCTCGACCTGGCGGCGCTGGCGCGCATCGCCGACCGCCTGCCCATCACCCCCGAAGTGCGCCAGGCGCTGCGCACCTACGTGCCCCAGGGGCTGGTCGAGACCATCGAGGCGCGCTGGCAGGGCCCGCTGACGCAGCCCACTGGCTACCAGGCCCGGGGCCGGGTGTCGGGCCTGTCGCTGGCCGGGCGGCCGCGCGCCAGCAGCAACGCGGGCGCAGCGCCGGCCGAGGCGGCCATCGGCCTGCGCGGCGCGGGCGTGGACTTCGACCTCACGCACCAGGGCGGCAGCGCCACCGTGACCATGGCCGAGGGTGCCCTGGTGCTGCCCGGCGTGTTCGAGGACCCGGTGCTGCCGCTGGACCAGTTCAGCGCCGGCGTGCAGTGGCAGATCGAGGGCGAGCGCATCGCCGTGCAGGTCAGCGATGCGCGCTTTGCCAATGCCGATGCGCAGGGCGTGGCGCGTGCGAGCTGGCAGACCAGCGACCCGGCGCGCTCGTCCAGCGGCGCGCGCTTTCCCGGCGTGCTGGACTTGAGCGGCACGCTCGCGCGCGCCGACGGCACGCGCGTGCACCGCTACCTGCCCCTGTCCATTCCGCAGGACGCGCGCCACTACGTGCGCGATGCCGTGCTCGCCGGGAAGGCCAGCGACGTGCAGTTCCGCGTGCGCGGCGACCTGCACGACATGCCTTTCGACGACCCGCGCAAGGGGGAATTCCGCATCGCCGCCAAGGTGCGCGACGTGACCTATGCCTTCGTGCCGCCGCGCCTGCAGCCCGCGGGCGAACCGCCCTGGCCGGTGCTGGTGCAACTGGGGGGCGAGCTGGTGTTCGAGCGCTCGTCCATGCGCGTGCGCGACGCCAGCGGGGGCTTTCAGGGCCGCGCGGGGCTGCAGGCGAGCAAGGTGCAGGCGGAGATCCCCGACCTGGCGCACACCGTGGTGGGCGTGAGCGCCGACGCGCGCGGCCCCCTGCCCGAGCTGCTGGCGCTGATGAAGGGCTCGCCCCTGGCGGCCATGGTGGGCCATGCGCTGGACGGTGCCCAGGGCAGCGGCGCGGCCGACCTGCGCCTGCGCCTGGAGCTGCCCATCGCCGACCTGGCCAAGTCGCGCGTGCAGGGCGCCCTGGCCCTGGCCGGCAACGAGGTGCGCATCACGCCCGACACGCCGCTGCTGGCGCGCGCGCGCGGCAGCGTGCAGTTCAGCGAGAGCGGCTTCACGCTCTCCGGCGTCCAGGCACGCGCGCTCGGGGGCGAGGTGCGCATCGAAGGCGGCATGCGCCCCGCGCCCGCCGGGGCGCCGCTGCTGCAATTGCGCGCCCAGGGCACGGCCACGGCCGAGGGGCTGCGCCAGGCGCGCGAGCTGGGCCTGCTGGCGCAGCTTGCGCAGCAGGCCACGGGCGCGGCGCCCTATGCCGTGGTTTTCGGGCTGCGCCGCGGGGTGCCCGAGCTGCAGGTCTCCACCAGCCTGCAGGGGCTGGCCCTGGCGCTGCCTGCGCCCCTGGGCAAGACGGCCGAGACGGCTCTGCCGGTGCGCTACGAAAACCAGCTCACGCGCGCGGCCGCCGCGCCCGCGGCGCCGGGCGCGCCGCTGCCGCCGCTGCAGGACCGGCTGCTCGCGCGCATCGAGGGCGTGGGCGAGGCGGTGTACGTGCGCGACCTGGCGGGCCCGGCGCCGCGCGTGCTGCAGGGCTCCATCGCCCTGGGCCTGGGCGCGCAGGACGGCGCGCCCCAGCCCGAGCGCGGCGTCGCCGCCCACGTGCAACTGGGCGAGGTGGACGTGGACGCCTGGCAGGCGCTGCTCGCCCCAGGCAAGGCACCGGGCGCGGCGGACACCGCGCTCGCGCTGCAGGACTACCTGCCCGACACCCTGGCCGTGCGCGCGCGCGCCCTGAGCGTCCAGGGGCGCACGCTGCACGACGTGGTGGTGGGCGGCGCGCGCCAGGGGCTGCTGTGGCGCGCCAACGTCGATGCGCGCGAACTCAGCGGCTATGTGCAGTACCAGCAGGCCGCGCCCCAGGAGGCGGGCAGCGGGCGCCTGTTTGCCCGCCTGGCGCGCCTGAACATGCCGCAGAGCGCGGCCTCCCAGGTCGAGGCCCTGCTGGACGCCCAGCCCGCCAGCCTGCCGGCGCTGGACATTGCGGTGGACGACTTCGAGCTGCGCGGGCGCAAGCTGGGACGGCTGGAGATCGAGGCGCAGAACCGCGCGCTCGACGGCGGCCAGCGCGAGTGGCGCCTGGGCAAGCTCAACCTGCTCATGCCCGAGGCCCAGTTCGTCGCCAGCGGCAACTGGGCGGCGCTGCAGGCCGCGGCGAGCGCCGGGGCGAGCGCCGGGGCGGGCAGCACGCGGCGCACCGTGCTCAATTACCGGCTCGACATCGAGGACGCGGGCCAGTTGCTCACCCGCCTGGGCCTGCCCGGGGCGCTGCGCCGCGGCAAGGGCCGCATGGAAGGGCTGGTCGCCTGGCGCGGCGCGCCCATCAGCCCCGACTACGCCAGCATGACCGGGCAGACGCACCTGAACATCGAGTCCGGCCAGTTCCTCAAGGCCGACCCGGGTCTGGCCAAGCTGCTGGGCGTGCTGAGCCTGCAGGCGCTGCCGCGGCGCCTCACGCTGGACTTCCGCGACGTGTTCAGCGAGGGCTTCAGCTTCGACTTCGTGCGCGGCGACGTGCGCATCGAGCAAGGCGTGGCCGCCACCAACAACCTGCAGATGAAGGGCGTCAACGCGGCCGTGCTCATGGAGGGGCGCGCCGACATCGAGCACGAGACGCAAGACCTGCACGTGGTCGTGGTGCCCGAGATCAACGCCCTGACCGCCTCGCTCGTGGCCACGGCCATCAACCCCGTGGTGGGGCTGGGCAGCTTTCTCGCCCAGATGGCCCTGCGCGGCCCGCTGATCGAAGCGGCGACGCAGGAGTTCCAGATCGACGGCACCTGGAGCGACCCGCGGGTCACACGCCTGCCGCGGCGCGCGCGCGCGGCGGCCCCGGCGCAGCCCGCCTCCGAACCGGCCGCGCAAGACAACCCCCCAGGAGCACGCTGATGAAGATTGCCGCCTTGCAAATGGTCTCCAGCCCGCGCTGGAGCGACAACCGGGCCAGCGCCCGCGCCCTGCTCGAGCAGGCGGCCGCCCAGGGCGTGGAACTGGCCGTGCTGCCCGAGTACTTCGGCGCCGTGGGCGCGCGCGACAGCGACAAGCTTGCGCTGCGCGAGGAGGAGGGCGCCGGGCCCATGCAGGACTTTCTCGCGCAGAGCGCGCGCGAACTGGGGCTGTGGATCGTGGGCGGCACGCTGCCCCTGGCCTGCGGCGCGCCCGGCAAGGTGCGCAATACCACCCTGGTCTACGCCCCGGACGGCGCCTGCGTGGCGCGCTACGACAAGATCCACCTGTTCCGCTTCGAGCAGGGCAGCGAGCAGTACGACGAGGGCCGCGTGATCGAGGCCGGCGGCGCGCCCGTGCAGTTCCGGTTGTCCAGCCGCGCCGGCGCGTCCTGGTGCGTGGGTCTGAGCGTGTGCTACGACCTGCGCTTTCCCGAGCTGTTCCGCGCGCATGCGCGCGCCGGTGCCGACCTGCTGCTCGTGCCTAGTGCCTTCACGCACACCACGGGGCAGGCGCATTGGGAGGTGCTGCTGCGCGCCCGCGCCATCGAGAACCAGGCCTACGTGCTCGCCCCGGCGCAGGGCGGCCGGCACGAGACCGGGCGGCGCACCTGGGGCCGCAGCATGCTCGTGGACCCCTGGGGCGAGGTGCTGGCCCTGCAGGCCGAGGGGCCGGGCCTGGTGGTGGGCACGCTGGACGCCCAGCGCCTGCAGCAGGTGCGCACGCAACTGCCCGCGCTCGCGCACCGCGTGCTGTGAGGCGCGCGGCTCAGCGGCCGCCCGGATCGTCGCCGGGGTCCGCCTCGCCGGGCGGCAGTTCGCCGCGCTGGCGCCCGCTGAACATGGTCCACCAGACGATCAGCACCAGAATGAACAGCGCTGCCAGCGCTTCGAGCAAAATCAGCCACATGAACTGGAAGTCCCTTCGCCTTGCCACATGGGCGCTGATTGTAGGAATGCTGGGCGCCTGCTCCACGCCGCCCGCGCCGCCACCGGCGCCCGGGGCGGCGCCGCGCGCCACCAGCCCCGCGCCCGGGCCGGGCGATGCCGGCCCCCTGCCCGGCGTGCGCCTGCAGGCCAAGAGCCGCTGGGTGCCTGTGCGCTGGGGCGAACTGCCGGGCTTTACCGACGACGCCCTGCACGAGGCCTGGAACGCCTGGCTGCGCAGTTGCGAGCGCCCGGCCCCCGCGTTCGCCGCGCTGTGCGCCGAGGTGCGCCAGCTCAGCATCGCCAGCGGCGAGGAGCAGCGTGCCTGGATGGCCGCGCGCCTGCAGCCCTACCGCATCGAGGCGCTGGACGGCAGCGCCGAGGGCCTGCTCACGGGCTACTACGAACCTCTGCTGGAGGCCGCGCGCCAGCCCGGCGGCGGCTATGCCGTGCCCCTGTACCGCCTGCCCCCCATGGAGCGCAAGCCCTGGTACACGCGCCAGCAGATCGACACCCTGCCCGAGGCGCAGGCCCAGCTCGCCGGGCGCGCCATCGCCTGGGTGCGCGACCCGGTCGATGCGCTGGTGCTGCACATCCAGGGTTCGGGGCGGCTGCGCATCACCGAACCCGACGGCAGCCAGCGCCTGGTGCGCCTGGCCTACGCGGGCAGCAACGACCAGCCCTACCAGAGCGTGGGCCGCTGGCTGCTCGACCAGGGCGCCACGCGCGATGCCACCTGGCCCGGCATCAAGGCCTGGCTGGCGGCCAACCCGCAGCGCGTGAACGAGCTGCTGTGGAGCAACCCGCGCTACGTGTTCTTCCGCGAGGAGCCGCTCGATGCGCTGGACGCCGGCTTCGGCCCGCGCGGCGCGCAGGGTGTGGCGCTCACGCCGGGGCGCTCCATCGCCGTGGACAAGGGCAGCATCCCCTACGGCACGCCCGTGTGGCTGGCCTCCAGCGGGCCGCAGACGCAGCTCGCGCGCCTGGTGCTGGCGCAGGACACGGGCAGCGCCATCGTCGGCGCGGTGCGCGCCGACTACTTCACGGGCTGGGGGGCCGAGGCGGGTGAGCTCGCCGGGCGCCTCAAGCAGGGCCTGCGCCTGTGGGCCCTGTGGCCGAAATAAGAGTCAAAAAGGCCTCCAGCCCTTGCTGGGAAAGCGCTGGCAGCTACAACCATAGGAGCACCGTGGCGTGACGCTTCCCCCGGATGCCGACCTGCACCTGACGGAGCAGGCCTTGCGCAGCGTGACGCTGGCCCAGGCCCTGGAGCGCGCCGATACGGCGCACACCCTGGTCAGCACCGTGGAGTGGGACGAAGCCACGCAGCAGGCCCTGGCCGCGGCGCGTGCGCGCGGCGTGCAGGCCGTGGGCCTGGGCGACGTGGTGTGCGCGCGTGCCGAGCGCATCGTCGAGCGCGCCAGCGCGCGCGACGCCACCGTGGCCGCCCTGCGCCTGCCGCGCGGGCGCGCCCTGGCCTGGGCCCTGCCCGCGGCCGCCCTGCTGGCCGGCCTGGTGCTCGACCGCATCGCCAACGCGCACCGCGTGGACCTGCTCTCGCCCCCGCTGCTGGCCGTGCTGGCCTGGAACCTGGCCGTCTACGCCCTGCTGCTGTGGCAGGCGCTGCGGCGCCCGGGCGGCCCGCCGGCGCTGCTGCAGGCGCTGCCCGCCGTCCTGCGGCGCTGGCGCGCCCCGGCCGGGCGCGGCACGCGCCGCGGCCTGTCCGCGCGCATCGCCGCGGAGTTCGAGGCGCTGTGGCTGGCGCGCACCGCGGCGCTGCTGGCGCGGCGCGCGGCCGCGGTGCTGCACCTGTGCGCGGCCGCCTGGGCGGCGGGCATCGCCCTGTCGCTGCTGCTGCGCGGCCTGGTCGTGAGCTACCGCTTCGGCTGGGAGAGCACCTTCCTCGACGCCGCGCAGGTGCACGCCATCGTCTCCGTGCTGTTCGCGCCCCTCACCGTCCTGCTGGGCCTGGCGCCGTTCAGCGTGCAGGACATCGCCGCCACGCAGGACTTTGCCGGCCAGGGCGTGGCTGGGAGCCGCTGGGTGGGCATGTACGTGGGCCTGTTACTGCTGGCCGTGGTGCTGCCGCGCCTGCTGCTGGCCGCCTGGGCGCTGTGGCGCGCGGCGCGCAGCGCACGCCGCTGCACGCTGGACCTGGGGGACGGCAGCTTCGAGGCCTTGCACCAGGCGCTGCCGGTCGATTGGGTGCTGGGCCTGCTGGGCGTGGGCGCCGCGCAGGTCCGCGCCCTGGGCGGCGGCCCGGCTGCGGGCGGCGGCCTGCACAGCGCGCTGGGCGACCGGCTGCGCTGGGCCCTGCCCGATGCGGCCGCCAGCACCCCGGTGGATGCCGTGCTGGTGTGCGACGCGGCGCATGCCGACCCCGTGCCCGCCGCATGGCAGGCGGCGCCCCGGCTCGCCTGCCCCTGGGCAGCCTGGGGCGCGAGCTGGATGCTGGAGGAGCGGCTCTTCGAGCGCCTGGCGGCGCTGTGGCCGCAGCACGGGCCGGCGCTGCAGCGCCTGCGCCAGGCGCGCGTGGCGCAGAACGAGGCCTGCTTTGCCCAGGCGCTGCAGGCCCTGGCGCGCTGCCTGCGCGCCTGCGCGGCGGCGCCGCAGGACGATGGCGGCGCCGCCGGCGCGCGCGCCCTGCAGGCGCTCGATGCCGAGCTGCGCGCGCTGCACGGGCGCACGCCGCCTGCAGAGGGTGGGGCCGCAGGCGAGGGCGCAGGCGCCCCGCGGCCCGCGCGCCCGGCTGGCGGCGTGGCCCTGGCCGTGGGCACCTCGGCCGGGGCGGCGGCGGGCGCGGCGGCCGGGGCCAAGGTGGGGGCGCTCATCGACCTGGGCACGGGCGGCCTGACGCTGGGGGCGGGCACGGCCCTGGGCGCGCTGCTGGGCGGCGCCACGGCCTGGATGGTGCGCAGCGCGCAGCAGAAGGACGCCGCCCAGGAGCAGCTCTGGCAGTGCGCCGAGCAGGCCTGCACGCACTACCTCGTGATCGCCCACGAGGCGCGCGTGCTGCCGGCCGACGCCGCCCCCCTGGCCCGGCGCTGGCGCGCCGAGGTGACGGCCACGGTGGCCGCACACGGCGCAGCCCTGGCGGCAGCCCTGCAGCAGCCCCCCGGCGCGCAGGACGCGCTGCTGCCCGTGCTCGAGAGCATGCTGCGCGGCATGGTGCAGCGCAGTGTCGCGGGCGCGGCCGGGCCGGTGGAAAATGAAGCCGAAAATGCCGCTGAGGCCCATGGATGAAGCGCCACCAGCTATAAAAACAGCAGCACTCAGGACGGCAGCAGATGCGCCAGCGGCAATGCGCCGCTGGCCTTGACCTCGCCCAGCGAGAAGCTGGTGTGCATGTCCTTCACATTGGGCAGGTGCAGCAGCACTTCGCGCGCGAACTGCGAGAAGCTGTCCAGGTCGCGCGCCACCACCTGCAGCTCGAAGGTGCCCGTGCCGCTGATGTAGTGGCACGAGACCACCTCGGGGATGCGCCGTATGGCCTCCTCCATGGCCTGCGTGAGGCCGCCGGTGTTGCGGTCGGCGTCCAGGCGCACGAAGGCCAGCACGCCCAGGCCGATCTTGCGCCGGTCGATCTCGGCGCGGTAGCCCTTGATGAAGCCGGCCTCCTCCAGCGCGCGCACGCGGCGCCAGCAGGGCGCGGCCGAGAGGCCCACGCGCTGGGCCAGCTCGGCATTGGTCAGGCGCGCATCGGCCTGCAGCTCGCCCAGGATGGCCAGGTCGAATTTATCCAAATTATTCATTTATGGCGGTTTTCGAGAAAGAAGCTTTCTCAAGATAGCCTAAATACGGCATCAAAAGCAAACACCTGTCAGCAGCAAGGGCATACACTCCAGAACACGCTGCATGCGCTAGCGTGCCTGGCATGCTAGGCGCGCGCCGCCGTGTGCGGCCTGCATGCACCACCATAAGGAGACAAGGCCATGAACGCCCCGCTGCCCGAACACATCCGCCAGGCGCTTGAAGCCGTCACGCTGGAGGACAAATACACCCTGGACCGGGGCCGCGCCTTCATGAGCGGCGTGCAGGCCCTGGTGCGCCTGCCCATGCTGCAGCGCCAGCGCGACCTGGCGGCGGGCCTGAACACGGCGGGCTTCATCAGCGGCTACCGCGGCTCGCCCCTGGGCACCTACGACCAGTCGCTGTGGGCGGCCAAGAAGCACCTGGCCGAGAACCACATCGTCTTCCAGCCCGGTGTGAACGAGGAACTCGCGGCCACGGCCGTGTGGGGCACGCAGCAGCTCGACCTGTACCCCGACAGGAAGAAGTACGACGGTGTCTTCGGCATCTGGTACGGCAAGGGCCCGGGCGTGGACCGCTGCGCCGACGTGTTCAAGCACGCCAACATGGCGGGCACGGCGCGCCATGGCGGCGTGATCGCCATCGCCGGCGACGACCACATCAGCAAGAGCAGCACGGCTGCGCACCAGAGCGACCACATCTTCAAGGCCTGCGGCACGCCGGTGTTCTTCCCCAGCAGCGTGCAGGAGATCCTGGACATGGGCCTGCACGCCCTGGCCATGAGCCGTTTCTCGGGCGTGTGGGCGGGCATGAAGACCATCCAGGAGGTGGTGGAGTCCTCGGCCAGCGTGTCGGTGGACCCGGACCGCGTGCAGATCCTCCTGCCCGAGGACTTCGCCATGCCCGAGGGCGGCCTGCACATCCGCTGGCCCGACGCGCCCCTGGCCCAGGAGGCGCGCCTCATGGACTACAAGTGGTACGCCGCCCTGGCCTATGTGCGCGCCAACAAGCTCAACTACAACGTCATCGAGGGGCCTCATGACCGCTTCGGCATCATCGCCAGCGGCAAGGCCTACAACGACACGCGCCAGGCGCTCGTGGACCTGGGCCTGGACGACGACACCTGCCGCCAGCTCGGTATCCGCGTGCACAAGGTCAATGTGGTGTGGCCGCTGGAGGCCACCATCACGCGCGACTTCGCCCAGGGCCTGCAGGAAATCCTGGTGGTCGAGGAAAAGCGCCAGGTCATCGAATACCAGCTCAAGGAGCAGCTCTACAACTGGCGCGCCGACGTGCGCCCCGACGTGCTGGGCAAGTTCGACGAGGTCGAGGGCGACCACTCCGGCGGCGAATGGGGCATGCCCAACCCGAGCCAGAACTGGCTGCTGCGCCCCAAGGCCGACCTGACCCCGGCCCTCATCGCCCAGGCCATCGCCAAGCGCCTGACCAAGCGCGGCGTGCCCCAGGACATCGTGGCGCGCATGCAGGCGCGCCTGGCCACCATCGAGGCGCGCGAGCGCGCGCTGCAGGAGCAAAAGGCCGACACCGGCGAGCGCACGCCCTGGTTCTGCAGCGGCTGCCCGCACAACACCAGCACGCGCGTGCCCGAGGGCTCGCGCGCCGTGGCCGGCATCGGCTGCCACTACATGACGGTGTGGATGGACCGCAGCACCTCCACCTTCACGCAGATGGGCGGCGAAGGCGTGTCCTGGGTGGGGCAGTTCCCGTTCACCCAGGACAAGCATGTGTTCGCCAACCTGGGCGACGGCACCTACTTCCACAGCGGCCTGCTGGCGATCCGCCAGAGCATCGCCGCGGGCGTGAACATCACCTACAAGATCCTCTACAACGACGCCGTGGCCATGACCGGCGGCCAGCAGGTGGGCGAGCGCCCCGAGGGCCACTCGGTGCTGCAGATCATGAACAGCCTGAAGGCCGAGGGCGTGGCCAAGCTGGTCATCGTGACCGACGAGCCGCAGAAGTACGAGGGCGCGCCGCTGGCCGAGGGCGTGACGGTGCACCACCGCGACGAGCTCGACCGCATCCAGCGCGAGCTGCGCGAGATCCCGGGCTGCACGGCGCTGATCTATGACCAGACCTGCGCCACCGAGAAGCGCCGCCGCAGGAAGCGCGGCAAGCTCGCCACGCCTGCCAAGACGGTGCTCATCAACGAACTGGTGTGCGAGGGCTGCGGCGACTGCTCGGTCAAGTCCAACTGCCTGAGCGTCGAGCCCGTGGAGACGCCGTTCGGCCGCAAGCGCCGCATCAACCAGAGCACCTGCAACAAGGACTACTCCTGCGTCAACGGCTTCTGCCCGAGCTTCGTCACCATCGAAGGCGGCCAGCTCAAGAAGCCCAAGAAGGAAACCAAGGGCGACCTCTCCAGCCTGCCTCCCATCCCCGAGCCGGTGCTGCCGCTGGCCGAGCAGGCCTGGGGCATCGTGGTCGGCGGCGTAGGCGGCACGGGCGTCATCACCATCGGCTCGCTCTTGGGCATGGCCGCGCACCTCGACGGCAAGGGCGTGGTCACGCAGGACGCGGGCGGCCTGGCGCAAAAGGGCGGGGCGACCTGGAGCCACATCCAGATCGCCCAGCGGCCCGGCGCCATCTACACCACCAAGGTCGATACCGCCAAGGCCGACCTGGTGATCGGCTGCGACGCCATCGTTGCCGCGAACAAGGCCACGCTGGCCGTGATGCAGCCAGGGCGCACCTTCGTGGCGCTCAACAGCCACGCCACGCCCACGGCCAGCTTCGTGCACAACCCCGACTGGCAGTTCCCCGGCAGCTCCTGCGAAAGCGTGATCGCGCAGACCGTGGGCGCGGAGCTGCTCGGCCATTTCGACGCCGAGCAGGTGGCCGTGCAATTGCTGGGCGACAGCATCTACACCAACCCGCTGCTGCTGGGCTACGCCTGGCAGAAGGGCCGCGTGCCGCTGTCGCATGCCGCGCTCATGCGCGCCATGGAGCTCAACGGCGTGCAGGTGCAGAACAACCAGGCCGCGTTTGAATGGGGCCGCCGCTGCGCGCACGACCTGGCCGCGGTGCAGGCCCTGTACCAGGCGGCGCAGGTCATCCAGATCGTGAAGAAGCCCAGCCTGGCCGAGCTGGTCGCGCAGCGTGTGGAGTTCCTCACCGGCTACCAGGACGCCGCCTATGCCGCGCAGTACCGCGCGTTGGTGGACAAGGTGCAGGCCGCCGAGGCCCCGCTGGGCGCGGGCGCGCGCCTGGCCGAGGCCGTGGCGCGTTACCTGTTCAAGCTCATGGCCTACAAGGACGAGTACGAGGTCGCCCGCCTGCACACCGACAAGGCCTTCACCGACAAGATCGCCGCCATGTTCGAAGGCGACTACAAGATCGTGCACCACCTCGCACCGCCCCTGACGGCGCGCAAGAACGAGCGTGGCGAGCTCGTCAAGAAGGCCTACGGACCCTGGGTGCGCAGCGCCTTCGGCTGGCTGGCGCGCATGAAGGGCCTGCGCGGCACGGCGCTGGATGTCTTCGGCAAGACCGGGGAGCGGCGCATGGAGCGTGCCCTGATCCAGGAATACCGCGCCTGCATCGAGGAGCTGCTGGCCGGCCTGGCGCCCGAGCGCCTGGCCCTGGCGGTGCAGATTGCCAGCATCCCCGAAGAGATCCGCGGCTATGGCCACGTGAAGGAGCGCCACCTGCAGGCCGCGCGCACGCGCTGGCAGGGCCTCATGGCCGCCTGGCGCAGCCAGGCCTGAGCTGTGGGTATGCTATTGAATTAATAGCTATTTGCGCTTAACGGGTAAGGTTTTGCGGCATTTTTTGCCTGCAAAACCAGACCCCGGGCGGCGCCGTGCACCCGGCTGCGCGGGGGCTTTGGGGTGCGACATACAATCGCTCGTTTACCGCCCGAGCAGATGCGTCGGGGCGGTCGTCCCTCTTTCTTCCATCCCCTGTGGAGTCTTCCCGTGTTCATTTCCTCTGCTTTTGCCCAGACCGCACCTGCCGCTGCCGGTGGCGGCGACCTGGCCACCACGCTGACCAGCATGCTGCCGCTGGTCCTCATGTTCGTGGTGCTGTACTTCATCATGATCCGTCCCCAGATGAAGCGCCAAAAGGAGCACCGCGCCATGATCGACGCCCTGGCCAAGGGCGACGAGGTCGTCATTGCCGGCGGCATGCTGGGCAAGGTCACGCGCCTGGGCGAGCAGTACCTGAGCGTGGAAGTCGCCACGGGCGTCGAGGTGCAGTTCCAGCGCTCGGCCGTCGTGCAGGTGCTGCCCAAGGGCACCATCAAGTAATTCTTCTGCGGCCCCCGCGCGGGGCCCTGCGGCGGCGCTGCCGCCTTTGTCCGTGAGGTAAAGCGCGATCATGAACCGTTATCCGGTCTGGAAGTACGCGATCCTGGTGGTCGCGCTGCTCATCGGGGTGCTCTACACCCTGCCCAACTTCTTTGGCGAGGCGCCTGCAGTGCAGGTTTCCTCGGCCAAGGCCACCGTCAAGGTCGACTCCGTGGTGCTGCAGCGCGTCGAGGAGGCGCTGCGCGGCGCCGGTCTCGTGCCCGACTACGTGAGCCTGGAGGGCAGTTCGGTGCGCGCGCGCTTTGACACGCCCGACAACCAGCTCAAGGCCAAGGACGCGATCCAGAAGGCGCTCATCCCCGATGCCGCCGACCCGACCTACATCGTGGCGCTCAACCTGGTGTCGCGCTCGCCCGCCTGGCTCACGGCCCTGCACGCCCAGCCCATGTACCTGGGCCTGGACCTGCGCGGCGGCGTGCACTTCATGCTGCAGGTGGACATGCAGGCCGCGCTCACCAAGCGCGCCGAGTCGCTGGCCGGCGACATCCGCACCGCGCTGCGCGACAAGAACATCCGCCACAGCGGCATCGCGCGCGACGGCCAGGCCATCGACATCAAGGTGCGCGACGAAGCCACGCGCCAGGCCACCAGCAACCTGCTGGCCGACCAGTTTGCCGAACTGCAGGTCGTGGCCACGCCCGAGGGCAGCGAATTCAAGCTGCGCGCCAGCATCAAGCCCGAGGCCGTGCGCAAGGTGCAGGAGCAGGCGCTCAAGCAGAACATCACCACGCTGCACAACCGCATCAACGAGCTGGGCGTGGCCGAGCCCGTGATCCAACAGCAGGGGCTGGACCGCATCGTCGTGCAACTGCCCGGCGTGCAGGACACGGCCAAGGCCAAGGACATCCTGGGCCGCACGGCCACGCTGGAGGTGCGCCTGGTCGATGAAAGCACCGAGGCGCGCGCCGCCGAGACCGGCCAGGGCCCCGTGCCCTTCGGCGACGAGAAATACCTCGACCGCAACGGCCAGGCCGTGATCGTGAAGAAGCAGGTCGTGCTCACGGGCGAGAACCTCACCGACGCCCAGCCCGGCTTTGACGGCCAGACGCAGGAGCCCACCGTCAATCTCACGCTCGACGCCAAGGGCGCGCGCATCTTCAAGGACGTCACACGCGAGAACATCAACAAGCGCATGGCCATCATCCTGTTCGAGAAGGGCAAGGGCGAGGTCGTCACGGCGCCCGTGATCCGCTCCGAGATCGGCGGCGGGCGCGTGCAGATCTCCGGCCGCATGACCACCGTGGAGGCCAACGACACGGCCCTGCTGCTGCGTGCGGGTTCGCTCGCTGCGCCCATGGAGATCATCGAGGAATACACCATCGGCCCCAGCCTGGGCGCGGACAACATCGAGCGCGGCATCCACAGCGTGGTCTGGGGCATGGTGGCCATCGCGGCCTTCATGTGCGTGTACTACATGCTGTTCGGCGTGTTCTCCACGGTCGCGCTGGGCGTGAACGTGCTGCTGCTCATCGCCATCCTGTCCATGCTGCAGGCCACGCTGACGCTGCCCGGCATCGCCGCCATGGCGCTGGCGCTGGGCGTGGCCATCGACTCCAACGTGCTGATCAACGAGCGCATCCGCGAGGAGCTGCGCGCGGGGGCCTCGCCGCAGGCGGCCATCGCCGCGGGCTACGAGCGTGCCTGGGCCACCATCCTGGACTCCAACGTCACCACCCTGATCGCCGGCCTGGCGCTGCTGGCCTTCGGCACGGGCCCGGTGCGCGGCTTTGCCGTGGTGCACTGCATCGGCATCCTCACCAGCATGTTCTCGGCGGTGTTCTTCTCGCGCGGCCTGGTCAACCTCTGGTACGGCCGGCGCAAGAAGCTCAAGAGCGTGGCCATCGGCCAGGTGTGGAAGCCCGAGGACGACTCGCAACTGCGTTCGGTGGCCGCGCGCGGCGATCAATAAAGAGGAGGAAAAATCATGGAATTTTTCCGCATCAAAAAAGACATCCCGTTCATGAAGTACGCGTTGGTGCTCAACGCGATCTCCTTCATCACCTTCGCGCTGGCCGTGTTCTTCCTCCTCACGCGCGGCCTGCACCTGTCGGTGGAATTCACGGGCGGCACCGTCATGGAGGTGGCCTACACCCAGACGGCGGACATCGGCAAGGTGCGCGAGACCGTCTCCCGCCTGGGCTACCAGGACGTGATCGTGCAGAACTTCGGCACCTCGCGCGACGTGATGATCCGCCTGCCGGTGCAAAAGGGCGTCACCTCGGCGCAGCAGAGCGAGCAGGTGCTCGCCGCACTGAAAGGCCAGGACGCCGAGGTCACCCTGCGGCGCACGGAGTTCGTCGGCCCGCAGGTGGGCGACGAGCTGGTGCACGGCGGCCTCATGGCCCTGGGCATGGTGGTGCTGGGCATCGTGATCTACCTGGCGTTCCGCTTCGAGTGGAAGTTCGGCGTCGCGGCCATCATCGCCAACCTGCACGACGTGGTCATCATCCTGGGCTTCTTCGCCTTCTTCCAGTGGGAGTTCTCGCTCTCCGTGCTGGCCGGGGTGCTGGCCGTGCTCGGTTATTCGGTGAACGAGTCGGTCGTGATCTTCGACCGGATCCGCGAGGCCTTCCGCAAATTCCGCAAGCTCAGCACGCGCGAGGTGATCGACCACGCCATCACCTCGACGATGAGCCGCACCATCATCACCCACGCCTCCACCGAGGCCATGGTGCTGTCCATGTTCTTCTTCGGCGGCCCCAGCCTGCACTATTTCGCGCTGGCGCTGACCATTGGCATCCTGTTCGGCATCTACTCCTCGGTGTTCGTGGCCGCGGCCATCGCCATGTGGCTGGGCGTCAAGCGCGAAGACCTGGTCAAGAGCCAGCGCAAGGAAGGCGACCCCAACGATCCCAACGCGGGCGCCGTGGTGTAAGTTTTTTGTTGCTCCCCGGCCTGTAGGGAGCGCGCCGGCCTACACGGGCGGGCGCTCCCATACTAATATCCGGGGATGCAATCCCATTCTCCTCCCAGCCTGGCCCAGCGCCGCCTCGCGCAGCAGACGCGCGAGCGTTTCGTGGACGCTGTGTGCCGCGGCCAGGTGGACATCGACAAGGTGCTGTTGGAGTTCTTCAACCACCTGATGTCGCAGACCGGCACGCAGAGCGAGATGCAGAGCCGGCGCGACGCCTGGCATGCCTTCCAGCAGGGCAGCGGCAAGTGGATGCGCGCCGTGGCCGCGGCCTGGCGCGAGGCCCTGGCACCCACCGCGACCGCGCACGCAGACCCGACGGCCGCTCCCGAGTTCAGCTTCGAGCTGGTCGATGACGACGTCGTCGAAAACCGGATCATCGCCTCGCGCATGGCCCTGACGGTGATGGAGCAGGTCAGCACCGATTTCGAGGCCCTGCGCCTGCGCATGCAGTTCCTGGAAGGGCAGGAGCTGCCCAAGGACGACATCCTGCGCCCGGAGGCCGTGGCCTTGCGCCTGGTCGAGCAGTGGGTCGAGGCGGGCATGGCCCGCACAGACCTGCAGACGGTGGTCGATCCGCTGCAGCGCGAACTGGCTGCGGTGCTGCTCAAGGCCTACCAGGCCTGCAATGACTTCCTGCAGGCCCAGGGCGTGGCGGCGCAGAAGGAATTGCGCGTGCGCATCAGCCGCCCTGCGGGCGGATCCGGCGCCGCGCCCCTGGCGGCGGGCGCGGCCCCGACCCCCCACCCCCCGGCAGGCATGGCCCATCCAGCACCCCCGGGCAGCCGCCTGGCGCCCGGCCCCTGGGGTGCGGCGGCGCACCGTCCGGTGCCGTCCGGGTATGGGGGCGTCACGCCGCTGCTGCGGGCGCGCCAGCGTGCGCAAGGGGTGATGGTGCAGCTCAAGCGCCTGCTCACCCAGCCGGCCACGGGTTTTGACATGGTGCACGCCCCACCCGCCTCGGCGGCCCTGGCGCAGGCGCTGGCGGCCCACCGCGTGCAGGCCGAGAGCTACCACAGCACCGTGGGCGCGCTCATCGAAGACTACAGCCCGGCGGCGGTCGTCAAGCTCGCCGACGTGGTGCGCGACCGCTCCACGGAACTCAAGAAGAAGGCGGACACCGAGGGCGAGAAGGCCATCATCGAAGTCGTGGCCCTGATGTTCCAGAGCATCCTGTCCGAGGACCGCATCCCCCCCGCGGTGCGCGTGTGGTTTGCCCGCCTGCAGGTGCCGGTGCTGCGCGTCGCGCTGGCCGAGCCCGAGTTCTTCAGCAATATGGACCATCCCGCGCGCAAGCTGATCGACCGCATGGGCGCGGTGGCGCTGGGCTTCGATTCCACCGCGCTGTCCGGCAGCGCCCTGGAGGCAGAGGTCAAGCGCATCGTGCAGGTCATCGAGCAATACCCCGAGACGGGGCGGCGCGTGTTCCAGCTCGTGCACGACGAGTTCGAGGCCTTTCTCGCCAAGTTCCTCACGGCCAAGCAGTCCACGGCCCGGCTGGTGAGCGTGGCCCAGCAGGTCGAGCAAAAGGAAACGCTGACCATCCAGTACACCATCGAGCTGCGCACCCTGCTCAAGGACATGCCGGTGCGCGACGAGATCCGCGATTTCCTGTTCAAGAACTGGGCCGAGGTGCTGGCCATGTCTGCCGTGCGCGATGGCCCGCAGCACCCTGATACCGTGTCCTACAAGCGCACGGCAGCCGACCTGGTGTGGGCGGCCAGCGCCAAGCCCAACCGCGCCGAGCGCGCGCAGGTCATCCAGAGCCTGCCCGGCCTGCTGCAGCGCCTGCGCCAGGGGCTGACGCTCATGGGCATGGTCGGCCAGGCGCAGGACGCGCAGATCAAGGCGCTGACGGACACGCTCGCCGAAGCCTTTCTCTCCAAGACCGCGGCCATCCCCGTGGAGCACATCCAGGCGCTGGCCAAGCGCCTGGCCCACCTGGAGGACTTCATCGGCGACGCCGAGATGGGCGATCTGCCGCTGGACGCCGAGAACATCGAGATGATGACCGGCATCGACGCCTCGGCCATCCACGTGATCGCCGACAACGGCGCGCCGGTGGACGAGTCCATGGTGGCCTGGGCGCTGGAGTTGCAAAAGGGCCACTGGTTCACGCTGGACCACAACGGCGCCAGCACGCAGGTGCAGTACTGCTGGCACAGCGAGCGCAAGCAACTGCACCTGTTCGCCGCGTCCGACGGCACGTGCTACCTGATCCAGTTGCGCCGGCTGGCGGCGTACCTGCAGGCCGGGCTGCTCGTGGCCCGCGAGGAAGAGGGGCTGACCCTGCGTGCGACGCGCGATGCCCTGGCCAAGCTGCAGGCCAATCCCGAACGCCTGTTGGGCTAGGGATTCACGCGCGCGCCATGCGCTGGAACAGGCCGCCCGGCAGGCGCATCACCAGGCCTTCCATTTCCAGCTCCAGCAATTGCACCTGCAGCGTGGGGGTGTCCAGGCCGGTCCGCGCCTGCAGCGTGTCCAGGCCCACGGGGTCGTAGCCCAGGGCGGCAAGCAGCGCGGCATGCGCGCCTGCCAGCGACGCTTGGGGCGGTGCGGCATCGGGAGGCGGCGGCTGCCGCGGGGCGGTGGCCGGCGGCGCGAGCTCTTCGAGGATGTCCTGCGCCGTCTCCACCAGCTTGGCGCCCTGGCGGATCAGGGCATGGCAGCCGCGCGACTGGACGGAGTGGATGGAGCCCGGGATGGCGAAGACCTCGCGCCCTTGTTCGCCCGCCAGGCGCGCCGTGATGAGCGAGCCCGAGGCGGGGGCCGCCTCGACCACCAGCGTGCCTTGCGCCAGGCCCGAGATGATGCGGTTGCGCCGCGGGAAATTGCCGGCCAGCGGCGGCGTGCCCAGAGCGTATTCGCTCAGCACCAGCCCCTGGCGCGCGATGCGGTGCGCCAGCTCCAGGTGGCGCCGGGGGTAGACGCGGTCCAGCCCGGTGCCCACCACGGCCAGGGTGGCGCAGGTGCCGGGGTCGGCCGCGGCTTCCAGCGCGCCTTCGTGGGCCGCGGCGTCTATGCCCAGCGCCAGGCCGGAGACGATGGTCCAGCCCGCCGTGCGCAGGTGGCTGGCGAACTGGCGGGCGGTCTCGCGTCCCTGCGGCGTCGGGTTGCGGCTGCCGACCATGGCCAGGCAGTGCGCCGGGACCGGGCCCTGGACCAAGTGCGCGGGCCCGAGCAGGTACAGCAGCAGCGGCGGGTCGGGGATATGCAGCAGGGCCGCCGGGTAGCGGGGATCGCCCAGCGTGAGGATGTCGTGGCAGGGTTCGCCGGCACTGCCCGGTGCGAGCCAGGCCAGCGTGGTCTGCAGCAAGGTGTCCAGGGTCTCGGGCACCGTGCACAGTGCGGCCGCCTGGGCGGGCGTGGCATGCGCCCGCAAGGCACTGTGCGTCTGGGTGAAGATGTGCTGCGGCAGGCCGTAGGCCGCCAGCAGGCGCTGGGCCGTCTGCGGGCCCACGCCGGGGGTCAGCGTCAGGCGCAGCCAGCCGGCCAGTTCATCGCGCTCCATGGGTGCACGGGCTGCGGCGGCTGCTTGCAGGCACTTTCCCTGCGGGCCTCACTCGGGATTGACCAGGCGGTCGCCCACGCTCACGGGCAGGCGCGCCTCCAGGATGAGGGCGTAGGAGACGCGGTCGAACGTGCGGAACACCATGGCCAGACCGTTGCTCTCGCTGGGCAGCTTGATCACGGGCCGGTTCTTGTCGGTTTTGTCCTTGATGCGGCTGCCCTTGGTCAGCAGGCTCAGCACATGGCCGGCGCGCATGCCGTCCTCGCTGCCCTGGTTGATGGCCACGACGTTGTTCTGCGCCGCGTTGGACATGCCGAAGCTGCCGTAGATGGAGACCACCCGGGCATCGACGTTCATCTCGGGCGCGTGGGGCACGAAATTCACGAACGTGCGCGCCGGCGCGGGCAGCAGCCGGTCGCCGGCACGGATTTCCTCCTTGCTGGACACCAGGTCCAGCGAGGCCGGCACGTAGTCGGATACGTAGCCGCCTTTGCCATTGGCGCTTTCCTCGAAGCTCTCGCCGCGCACCAGATCGGCCTTGCCCAGGTACTGCGCCTCATAGCCCAGGATGTCGCCCGAGGCCGGGTCCTTCAGGGCCACGGCATCGCGGAACACGCGGTACTGGCGCGGCTCGCCAGGTTCGGCGCGCAGGGGGTTGGCGGCGTCGCCGCGTGCGTAGATGCGGTCGCCGGGGCCCATGATCACGCGGTCTTCCATGGTGCCGACCACGCGCGGAGCCTGCTCCAGCGTCTGCGCATCGACCACCAGGGGCTCGGCCAGGAAGGGTTCGATGAGGTGCATCCTGAGCGTGGGCAGCGCCATGGAGGACACGCTGTCGGCACGGGTGCGGGGCGAGACGCGCACGGTCTCGGGCTCGCCGCTGGCGGCAGCCGGGCCGGTGCTCAGGCGGGCGCGGCCGTCTTTCTTCTCCAGGTACAGGGTCTGGCCCGGGAAGATCAGGTGCGGGTTGGCGATGGCGGGCAGGTTCATGCCCCACAGCTCGGGCCAGCGCCAGGGGCGCTGCAGGAACACGCCCGAGATGCCCCAGAGCGTGTCTCCGCGCTTGACCACGTACACATCGGGGGCGTTCGGGGCGAGTTCCGCCAGGGGCACGCCCTGCTGGGCCACCTGCTCGGCCGTGGCGCGCTGCGCCGGGGTGACTGGCCGGGACTGCGCCATGGCCGCCGGGCTGGCGAGCAGGGCACAGGCAATGCCGAGCGCGCCCAGGACGGCGCGTGGCATTGTTGCAATGGCTCCCATGTCGTTGTGGATGTGCATGTTCAAACGCCCCTCACTGGCGCCAAGGGCGTGCGGCAAAGCAGCCTCCCGGCAGAAATACGTCATCAATCGTCTGAGATTCTCTGCTCAAGCCCTTGATTCGGCAATGATTATTGCCCCAGGGGCGTGCCCGGACTGGAAAAAGTGGCGAAAATAACGACAATCTCTAGTGCTCCACCATGGCCCTTCTTCCGATTCTTTGCTACCCAGACCCGCGCCTGCATACCGTGGCCCAACCCGTGCAGGCCGTGGATGCGCGCATCCGCGGCCTGGTGGCCGACATGTTCGAGACCATGTATGACGCGCACGGCATCGGCCTGGCGGCCACGCAGGTGGACGTGCACGAACGCATCGTCGTGATCGACGTGTCCGAGGAGCGCGACCAGCCCCTGGTGCTCATCAATCCCGAAATCGTCTGGGCCAGCCCGCAAACCCAGTTGGGGGACGAGGGCTGCCTTTCGGTGCCCGGCATCTACGATGGCGTCGAGCGCTCCGTGGCGGTGCGTGTGCGCGCCCTCGACGCCCAGGGCCAGGAGCAGACCCTGGAGGCCGAGGGCCTGCTGGCGGTGTGCATCCAGCATGAGATGGACCATTTGCGCGGCAAGGTGTTCGTCGAGTACCTCTCGCCCCTCAAGCAGGGGCGCATCAAGACCAAGATGGTCAAGCGCCAGCGCGAGGCCCGCGCATGAAGACGCGCCGCCTTGCCGCCGGCCTGCTGGTCGCCGCCGCGCTGGCTGGCTGCGCTGCCACGGGCGGGGGCGTGCGTCCTGGCGCCACCCTCGACGAGGTGCGGGCGCAGTGGGGCGAGCCCAAGGCCATGTACCAGGTGGAGACTGGCCAGCGCCTGTTCTACAGCCCCCAGCCCTGGCAGGTGCAGCGGCTTGATTTCGACGCCCAGGGGCGCTTGCAGCAAGTGCACGAGCAGATGCTGACCCCGGCGCTGCTCTCGGGCATCGTGGCCGGCCAGTGGCGCGTGGCCGATGTGCAGCAGGCATTCGGCCCACCGGCGCGCCGCGCGGACGATGCGGGCAAGGGTAGCCAGTGGGTGTACTCCTACCAGGAGCATGGCGTATTCCGCCTGGCCCGCATCCATTTCAATACTGCAGGCGTGGTCACCAGCGTCGTCCTGGGCGAAGACCCGGCGGCCGACAGCCGTTACCGCTGAGCGCCTGCACAGGCGCCATCCCCCATGAAAGTGATTTTTGCCGGCACGCCGGAATTTGCCCGCGTGGCGCTGCAGGCCCTGCTCGATGCGGGGCACGCGGTGCCGCTGGTGCTCACCCAGCCCGACCGCCCCGCCGGGCGCGGCATGAAGCTGCAGGCATCGCCCGTCAAGCAGTTGGCACAGGCGCATGGCCTGCCCCTGGCGCAGCCGCGCAGCCTGCGGCTGGACGGCAAATTCCCCGACGAGGCGCAGGCCGCGCAGGCCGCCATCGCCCAGGCCCGGGCGGATGTGATGGTGGTGGCGGCCTATGGCCTGATCCTGCCGCAGTGGGTGCTTGATGCGCCACGCCTGGGCTGCCTGAACATCCATGCCAGCCTGCTGCCGCGCTGGCGCGGGGCGGCGCCCATCCACCGCGCCATCGAGGCCGGCGATGCGCAGACGGGCATCACCATCATGCAGATGGATGCCGGGCTCGATACCGGCGCCATGCTGCTGCGCGCCCCCCTGGCCATCCTGCCGCAGGACACCACGGCCAGCCTGCACGACCGGCTGGCCGCCCTGGGTGGGCAGCTCATCGTGCAGGCCCTGGCCGCAGGGGCGCTGGTGCCCGAGCCGCAGCCCGCGCACGGCGTGAGCTATGCGCACAAGATCGAGAAAGCGGAGAGCACGGTGGACTGGACACTGCCGGCCGAGGTGATCGAGCGGCGCGTGCGGGCGTTCGACCCCTTCCCGGGGGCCAGCACCACAGCCGCAGGCGAGGTGGTGAAACTCTGGTCTTCTCAAATTGATAGCATGTCGCGCCCGGCTGGTGTGCCCTGCGGCCAGATTTTGCATGTAGACGACGAGGGTGTGCGCGTGGCCTGCGGCAGCGGCGTGCTGCGCCTGACGGCGCTGCAGCGCGCCGGGGGCAAGCGCTTGCCGGCCCAGGACTTCCTCCGCGGATTCGGCCTGCAGCCCGGCATGGTGCTGGGCACGGACCAGGCCTGAGGCATGCTGCCGTTGCGCGCCGCCTGGCACCATCCCCTGTTCCGCCAGGGCGCGGCCGACATGATCGGGCCGGGCCTGGGCATTGCCGCCTGGGGCCTGGTCACGGGCGTGGCCATGGTCAAGAGCGGCATGTCGATCCCCGTGGCCGTGCTCATGTCCCTGCTCGTGTATGCCGGCAGTGCGCAACTGGCCGTCATCCCCCTGCTGGCCGCCGGGGCGCCGCTGTGGGTGATCTGGCTCACCGCGGCCTGCGTCAATCTGCGCTTCGTCATCTTCAGCAGCCTGTGGCGCGCCTATTTCCAGCACCTGCCGCTGCGCCACCGGCTGGCGATCGGTTATTTCAGCGGTGACGTCATCTTCGTCGCCTTCATCCAGCGCTTTCCCGATCCGCGCCCGGGGCCGGGGCAGCTGCCGTTTTTCTGGGGGGCGGCCGGGCTCAACTGGGTGGCGTGGCAGGTGCCGTCCATCCTGGGCATCGTCCTGGCGCACGCGATTCCGCTCTCCTGGGGCCTGGGCTTTGCCGGGGTGCTGGCGCTGCTCGGGGTGCTGCTCTCGCTGCTCGTGGACCGCGCAAGCTGGGTGGCCACCGGCGTCGCGGCGACGGCGGCCATCGCCGCCTTCGCGCTGCCGCTCAAGCTCAATATCCTGGTGGCCATCGCCGCGGCCGTGGCCGCCGGGCTGTGCATCGAGGCCCTGGAGGCGCAGCGTGCGCCGCCGCCGCACCGCAGGGAGTCCCAGCCATGAACGATGCCTTCTGGGAACCCCTGCTGGCCATTGCCGGCCTGACCGTGATCACCGTGGTGGCGCGCGCCTTTTTCATGATGCCCGAGCAGGAAATCCCCATGCCCGGCTGGCTGCGCCGCGGACTCAAGTTCGCGCCCCTGGCCGCGCTCACCGCGGTGATCGCCCCCGAGGTCCTGATGGCGCAGGGCGCGTTGATCGGCACCTGGCAGGATGCGCGCCTGCCCGCTGTGGCCTGTGCCGTGGCCTGGTACTTCTTCCGGCGCGGCATCCTGGGCACCATCGTCGTCGGCATGCTGGTCTACCTGCCCCTGCACATCGGCCTGGGGTGGTAGGGCGGGTGCCTACAATCCACCCGGTCCGCCGGTGCGGCCCGTCTGTCCACTTCCCTTCTTCGAGCCATGAACATTCTTCGCTTTTCCGACCTGTGCGCCCAGGACCGCGTGCGCGGCCAGCGCGTCTTCATCCGTGCCGACCTGAACGTGCCGCTGGATGCCCAGGGCGCCATCACCGAGGATACGCGCATCCGTGCCTCGGTGCCCTGCATCCGCATGGCGCTGGATGCGGGCGCTGCCGTCATGGTCACCAGCCACCTGGGCCGGCCGACCGAAGGTGAGTTCAAGCCCGAGGATTCGCTGGCGCCCGTGGCCCGGCGCCTGGCCGAACTGCTGGGCCGCGAGGTGCCCCTGGTCGCGGGCTGGGTCGATGGGGTGCAGGTCGCGCCAGGGCAGGTCGTGCTGCTGGAGAACTGCCGCGTCAACAAAGGCGAGAAGAAGAACAGCGAAGCACTGGCGCGCAAGATGGCGCAGCTGTGCGACATCTTCGTGAACGACGCCTTCGGCACGGCGCACCGCGCCGAGGGCACGACCTACGGCATCGCCCAGTTCGCCCCGATCGCCTGCGCTGGCCCGCTGCTGGCCGCCGAGATCGATGCCATCGGCAAGGCGCTGGCCCACCCGCGCCGGCCGCTGGCGGCCATCGTGGCGGGCTCCAAGGTTTCGACCAAGCTCACCATCCTGCAAAGCCTGGCCCGCAACGTGGACCAGCTCATCGTCGGCGGCGGCATCGCCAACACCTTCATGCTGGCTGCCGGCCTGCCCATCGGCAAGAGCCTGGCCGAGGCCGACCTGGTGGGCGAGGCCCGGGCGGTGATCGAAGCCATGAAGGCCCGCGGTGCCGAGGTGCCCATCCCCACCGACGTGGTGGTCGCCAAGACCTTTGCCGCCGATGCCCCGGCCACAGTGAAGCGGGCCACCGACGTGCAGGACGACGACCTGATCCTGGACATCGGCCCCGAGACGGCCGCGCGCCTGGCGGCGCAGCTCAAGGGGGCGGGCACCATCGTCTGGAACGGGCCGGTGGGGGTGTTCGAGTTCGAGGCCTTTGCCCAGGGCACGCGCGCGATCGCCCAGGCCATTGCCGCATCCTCGGCCTTCAGCATTGCCGGGGGTGGCGATACCCTGGCGGCGATTGCCAAATTCGGCATTGAAAAGGACGTGGGTTATATCTCCACGGGCGGCGGCGCTTTCCTGGAGGTGCTCGAAGGTAAAACCCTGCCGGCATTTGAAATCCTGGAAAAACGCGCGGCAGGCTGAACAAACCCCCTGCCGTGAAACGGCCCGTTACAGCTTGCAGGGGCGCTGTGACAAAAACAACAAAGCGTCTGCGCTTGGGCGCAGTTAGCGCATCTTTTTCTTGTTTTTGTTGAGGACAGCGCCCAAAATCATTTTCAATCGCGTAGTGGCCCGCTTTCCAGGCTTTCTACCGTTCCAAGTCCGTAGGAGGGAAATCATGGCATTTTCAAGGGCAGTCAGCCTGGCCGTTCTGGCCGGTGCTGTGGCAACAATGGTGGGTTGCGCCAACCGGGCACCCATTCCGCTGGCCGAGAATTTTGAGCTGACCGTGCAGCCCAAGGTCCGCTCTGCCGGGCACTGGGAGCTGGTGTCGCGCGATGTCGTCGCCCAGACCCTGGCAACCCTGGAGAGGGCGGGCGTGGCGCCCGGCACGCCGCTGCATGTGGCGCTGCCGCCCAACCCCAGCGCCTTTGACGTGGGTTTCCGTGATTTCCTCATCACCCAGTTGGTGCAGAGCGGCGCCGTGGTGGATCAGATGCCCGGCCAGGCGCTGGACGTGACCTACCACGCACAGCTCGTGCGCCACAACAGCGAGCGCCCGCACTTCATCCCCGGCCAGTTCACCATGATCGCCGCGGGATTGATGGCCGCCTATGGCCTGCGCCATGAGCACCTGGATGCCCAGCTGGCAGGGGCCCTGGGCCTCGCAGTGGCGGCCGATTACGGCGCCAGCGTCAACTCCGGCGGGCCGACCCATACCGAAATGATCCTGACCACCACGGTGGCACGCGGCGGCCAGTACGTGGCGCGCAAGACCGATGTGTATTACCTGGAAAACGCCGACACGCCCCTGTTCGTGCGTCCTTCCAAGGGCGTCAACATGAAGGTGGTGTCGCAATGAGCATGAAGACCTCTGCACTCTGGGCCGCCCTGGCTGCTGCACTGCTCGCGGGCTGTGCCAACAACAACGCGCCGGTGCGTGCCGAACCCACCTACCAGGAAGCGGCCAGCAGCCAGTTCCTGCAGGCCAACGCCGCTGCCGTGGACAAGCTCACCGCCGGGTTCGACGTGCAATCCCTGGCTGGCGCTCCGGTGCTGGTGGCCACGGTGGTCAACGTCAACGACCTGAGCCGCGCCGCGCCCCTGGGCCGCACGCTCTCCGAGCAGTACGCCTCCGCTCTCTCGGGCAAGGGCTTCAATGTGAGGGAAATCAAGCTGCGCGGTGATGTGTTCGTCAAGGAAGGCACGGGCGAATTGCTGCTGTCGCGCGAGATCAAGGACATTGCGCGCAACCAGAACGCCGCGCTGGTCCTCGTGGGCACCTATTCGGCCGCCGCCAATCTCACCTACGTGAGCCTCAAGCTCGTGCGCACCGAGGACAGCCGCATAGTGCGCGGGCATGACTACGCCCTGCCCAACGACCGCGACGTGCAGCGCATGCTGGCAGTGCCCCGCTGACAGCGCGCCGCTCCAGGCGCACCGTCTCGCACCAGGCCGTCTCTGACGGCCTTTTTTCTGCGCGGCGGCCGTGTCTTGTTGTGTCGATGTAACTGAATCCGTGCAAAAATAGAAACCCGATTACATCGTCAGGGAGCCCCCATGTCCGTGTCACCGCGCCGCGCCACCAAGATCGTGGCCACCCTCGGCCCCGCATCGAGTGATGCGGGCCTGCTCGAGAAGATGATCACCGCCGGCCTGAACGTCGTGCGGCTGAATTTCAGCCATGGAACGGCGCAGGACCACATCGACCGTGCGCGCATGGTGCGCGAGGCCGCGCAGCGTGCCGGGCGCGAGGTGGCCATCATCGCCGACCTGCAGGGCCCCAAGATCCGCGTGGGCAAATTTGCCGAGGGCAAGGTGCTGCTGGAGGCGGGTGCGCCCTTCATCCTCGACGCCTCGCGCACCGAGCCGGGCGACCAGGAGGGCGTGGGCCTGGACTACAAGGAGCTGCCGCGCGACACCCGCCCGGGCGATGTGCTGCTGCTCAACGATGGCCTGATCGTGCTGCAGGTCGAAGCCGTGCGCGGCGAGGCCGTGCACACCACGGTGCGCATCGGCGGCGAGCTGTCGAACAACAAGGGCATCAACAAGCAGGGCGGCGGCCTGTCGGCGCCTGCCCTGACGGCCAAGGACATGGAGGACATCCGCACCGCCATGGGCCTGCAGGCCGACTACGTGGCCGTGAGCTTCCCCAAGAACGCCACCGACATGGAAATGGCCCGCCAGCTGTGCAATGTGGCGGCCGCGCCCCTGCGCCACCGGCCGGGCCTGATTGCCAAGATCGAGCGCGCCGAGGCCATTCCGCGGCTGGAGGAAATCCTGCGCGCCAGCGACGGCATCATGGTCGCGCGCGGCGACCTGGCCGTGGAGGTGGGCAATGCGGCCGTGCCGGCGCTGCAGAAAAAGATGATCCGCATGGCGCGCGACATGGACAAGGTCGTCATCACCGCCACGCAGATGATGGAGAGCATGATCACCAACCCCGTGCCCACGCGCGCCGAGGTCAGCGACGTGGCCAACGCCGTGCTCGACGGCACGGACGCCGTGATGCTCAGCGCGGAAACCGCCGCGGGCCGTTATCCCCTGGAGACGGTGCAGGAAATGGCCAAGATCTGCGCAGCCGCCGAGGCAGCCGAAGACAGCCAGCTCGACGCCGATTTTTCCGGCCGCAGTTTTGCCAGCATCGACCAGTCCATCGCCATGGGCGCGCTGTTCACCGCGCACCACCTGGGTGCCAAGGCCATCGTGGCCATGACGGAAAGCGGCTCGACCGCCCTGTGGATGAGCCGCCACCGCATCCACATCCCCATCTACGCTCTCACACCCAAGGTGGCGACGCAGCGCCGCATGGCCTTGTACCGCAATGTGCGTCCGCTGCTCATGGATACCAGCGCCGATCGCGACACCGCCCTGGAGCAGGCGGAGCGGCATCTCAAGGAGCGCGGCATCGTCGCCAGCGGCGACGTCTACGCCATCACCTGCGGCGAACCCATGGGTGCGCCAGGCGGGACCAATATGCTGAAGATCTGCCGAGCCACCTGAGCTGCAGGGGCAGCAGGGCCCTGGCGCCATAGGCGCAGGTCAGGCCGACCCCTGCGCCGGCCAGCACATCCGAAGGGAAATGCAGCCCCAGGCAGACGCGGCTCCAGGCGACCATGCCGGCAAACAGCAGGGCGGTCCATGCCGCCACGCACCTGCGGCAGGTGAACTGCAGGGCGCAGGCAAAGGCAAACGCCGTGGCGGCGTGCATGCTGGGAAAGCCCGGGCGCGGGCCTTGCGCCACCCACTGGATGCCCAGGCCCCATTGCGCCGGCCGGGGAAAGGGAATCCACAGGCGCAGGCAGTACACCGTGCACCAGGCCAGCGCCAGGGCCGTCAGGCAGCCGAGCAGTGCGCGGTGCGCCCGGCGTGGTTCCCTGCGCATGGCCAGGGTCAGCAGCGCCAGCAGCAGGACGGCCTCGGCGCTGGAGGCGATACGCGCCAGAAACACCAGCGCGGGCGCCGTGCCGGGGCCGGCATTGATCCACTGGAACAGGAGCAGGTCAAGCGGCAGCATCGCCGGACAGGCTGTCACGGGCCGGGCGGCGGGGGCGCCGCTGCTGCACCTGGATACCGAGATCCACGAGCCAGGCAGTGCACCAGCACAGCCATCCGGTCCAGAGGGTGTGGCTCAGAAAATGGGCGCCGCGCACCTGCTGGGCCCAGCCCAGCAGCAACCCCGCCAGCAGGGTGGCGACCAGCCATGCCTGGGCGGCCGGGGGGCGCTGGCGCCGCAGTGCAAAAAAGCCGCCAAAAAAGGCAAATCCGGCCGACGCGTGTCCGGCCGGAAAGCACTTGCCGCCGCCGCCATCGAGAGCGCCCAGGGCCCAGTGGGAGACGTGGCGCGCCACGCCGCCAAATTCGGACAAATCCCAGGGGCAACTGGTGCTGCTGGTGTACTTGAGTGTGCTGACCACGGCCAGCGACAGCAGGGTGGTGGCCGCCAGTTGAATGCGTGCGCCGCGGCTGGTGCCGCGCAAGGGCCCCAGGGGCAGCCAGATGGACGCGATCAGCACGGCGACCAGCACCCATGCCAGGCGGCGTGCGAGCTCGTGCATGACGCCGACGAGGAACCAGTGCTCGCGCAGGGGAAAGCCAGAAGGGTTGCCGAACCACCGGGCCACGGGCAGATCCAGGCCGCTGGCGTCCCATGCGAGCATGCACACCAGCCAGGCGACGGTCCAGAACAGGATGCGCACATGGCCTGCTGCAGGAAGGGGCATGGTGGCGGCTTCGGCGGTCGTCTTCATGCTGCCATCCTAGGCCACCAGAATTAACGAGCCATTAACCCGGTGGTGCGCTGCGCGAAGGCCGGGCCCGCAGGCATGGCGGATAGAATTGCGAGTTACGGAGCGGTTACAGCCCACCGCACTTCTCATATTTTCCCGGACCGACCACCATGCCCCTCGTCTCGATGCGCGAACTGCTGGACCACGCCGCCGAATGCGGCTATGGCATCCCTGCCTTCAACGTCAACAATCTGGAGCAAGTCCAGGCCGTGATGGCCGCCGCCGATGAAGTGGGCGCGCCGGTCATCCTGCAGGCCAGCGCCGGCGCGCGCAAGTACGCGGGCGAGAGTTTCATCAAACACCTGATTGCCGCCGCCTCCGAGGCCTATCCGCACATTCCGTTGGTGATGCACCAGGACCACGGCACCAGCCCTGCCATCTGCGAGGGCGCTCTCCAGCTGGGTTTTGGCTCGGTCATGATGGACGGCAGCCTCAAGGAGGATGGCAAGACGCCCGCCGACTTCGAGTACAACGTGCGCGTGACGCGCCAGGTCGTCGAAATGGCCCACCGCATCGGCGCCACCGTCGAGGGCGAGCTCGGCTGCCTGGGCAGCCTGGAGACCGGCGAGGCGGGTGAAGAGGACGGCATTGGCGCCGTGGGCAAGCTCAGCCACGCCCAGATGCTGACCGACCCTGAGGAGGCTGCGCAGTTCGTCAAGGCCACGCAGCTCGACGCCCTGGCGATTGCCATCGGCACCAGCCACGGGGCCTACAAGTTCACGCGCCCGCCCACGGGCGACGTGCTGGCCATCTCGCGCGTCAAGGAAATCCATGCGCGCATTCCCAACACCCACCTGGTGATGCACGGCAGCTCCAGCGTGCCGCAGGATCTGCTGGCCATCATCAACCAGTACGGCGGCAAGATGAAGCAGACCTATGGCGTGCCCATCGCGGAAATCCAGGAAGCCATCAAGCACGGCGTGCGCAAGATCAACATCGACACCGACATCCGCCTGGCGATGACCGGTGCCGTGCGCAAGTTCCAGGCCGAAAACCCCGACAAGTTCGACATGCGCGAGTGGATGAAGCCCGCGCGTGAAGCGGCCAAGGCCATTTGCAAGCAGCGCTACCTGGAGTTCGGCTGCGAGGGGCAGGCTGCCAAGATCAAGGGGGCGCCGCTCGCCGTGATGGCACAGAAATACGCTGCGGGCGCACTGGCCCAGGTGGTGAACTGACGCCCGCCGCACGACGGCGGCAAAAAAACGGCAGCCCGCGGGCTGCCGTTTTGCGTTTTGGGGGCCTTCTCTACACGCGCATGCGAGACAGAGCGGGGCCTGTTTCTTCATGTAAGCTTGCGGTCAGTCAGCCTGTACAGGCGCGCGCAGCGGTGCGCGCCTGGTCTTCTGTGCATCCGAGCCCGCACAGGGCTTGCGCAACGATCATAAAACCTGGAGGAGATCATCCATGCAGACGAGCCCAAGTCCACTGGTGCAGCGCATTGGCGTGCCCAAGGAAACTTTCCCTGGCGAAAAGCGCGTGGCCACCGTGCCCGACGTGGTGGAAAAACTCATCAAACTCGGCTTCAAGGTGGCTGTGGAAGCGGGTGCCGGCGATGCCGCCCACTTCAGCGACGACACCTACCGCGCCGCGGGCGCCGAGGTGCTGCCCGATGCGGCGCAGCTCTGGGCCGCATCGGACATCGTGCTCAAGGTGCGCCCGCCGAGCAGCGAGGAAGTGGCCCTGATGCGCGAAGGTGGCACGCTGATCGGCTTCGTCTGGCCCGCCCAGAACCCGGCGCTGATGGAGCAGCTCCAGGCCAAGAAGGCCACGGTGCTGGCCATTGACTGCCTGCCCCGCACCCTGAGCCGCGCGCAGAAGATGGATGCGCTGACCTCCACCGCCGGGGTGAGCGGCTACCGCGCCGTGATCGAGGCGGCCAACGCCTTTGGCCGTTATTTCAACGGCCAGATCACGGCCGCGGGCAAGGTGCCGCCGGCCAAGGTGTTCATCGCCGGCGCCGGCGTGGCGGGCCTGGCCGCGATTGGCACGGCCGCCAACCTGGGCGCCATCGTGCGCGCCAACGACACGCGCGCCGAGGTGGCCGACCAGGTCAAGTCCCTGGGCGGCGAGTTCGTCAAGGTGGACTACGAGGAAGACGGCTCGGGTGGCGGCGGCTACGCCAAGGTCATGAGCGAGGGCTTCCAGGCGGCGCAGCGCCAGATGTACGCCGAGCAGGCGAAGGATGCCGACATCATCATCACCACGGCCCTGATCCCCGGCAAGCCCGCGCCCAAGCTGATCACCGCCGAGATGGTGCAGAGCATGCGCCCCGGCAGCGTGATCGTGGACATGGCGGCCGAGCAGGGCGGCAACTGCGAACTGACCGTGCCCGGCGAGGCCGTGGTGCGCCATGGCGTGACCATCATCGGCTACACCGACCTGGCCTCGCGCCTGGCCAAGCAGTCGTCCACGCTCTACGCCACCAACCTGCTGCGCCTGATCGAAGAGCTGTGCAAGGCCAAGGATGGCGTGGCCGTGGTCAACATGGAGGACGACGCCATCCGCGGCCTCACCGTCGTCAAGGACGGCGCCCTCACCTGGCCCGCCCCGCCGCTCAAGGCGGCCCCGGCCCCTGCGCCCAAGCCTGCAGCCGCAGTGCCTGCGGCCGAGAAAAAGTCCAGCCACGGCCCGGGCGCGCCCATGTCGGCCAAGACGCTGACCATCGTCTTTGCCGTGCTGGCCGTGCTCTTCTGGGGGGTGGGCGCCTATGCGCCGGTGGCTTTCCTGGGCCACTTCACGGTGTTTGTGCTGGCCTGCTTCATCGGCTACATGGTGGTGTGGAACGTCACCCCGGCCCTGCACACGCCGCTGATGAGCGTGACCAATGCCATCTCCAGCATCATCGCCATCGGGGCGCTGGTGCAGATTGCACCGCCCGAAGCGGGGACGAACGGACGCCCGGACGGCTTGATCCTGTGGCTGGCCTTTGCCGCCCTGGTGCTTACCGCCGTCAACATGTTCGGCGGCTTTGCCGTGACGCGCCGCATGCTGGCCATGTTCCGCAAATAAGAACAAGAGGGAGAACACACCATGTCCCAAAGTCTCGCTACGGTGGCCTACCTGGGCGCCGCCATTCTTTTCATTCTCAGCCTGGGAGGCCTGTCCAACCCGGAGACCTCGCGCCGCGGCAACCTGTTCGGCATGATCGGCATGGCGCTGGCCGTGCTGGCCACCGTGTTCGGCCCGCGCGTGGGCCCGGCAGGCATTGCCTGGATCGTGGGCGCGCTGGTCATCGGCGGCGGCATCGGCCTGTATGCGGCCAAGGTCGTCAAGATGACGCAAATGCCCGAGCTGGTGGCCCTCATGCACAGCCTGGTGGGTCTGGCCGCCTGTTTGGTGGGTTTTGCCAGCTATGTGGATACCTCGATCCAGCTCCAGGGCGCGGAGAAGGTCATCCATGAGGTGGAAATCTACGTCGGCATCCTGATCGGCGCCGTGACCTTCTCGGGCTCGCTGATCGCCTTTGGCAAGCTCAACGGCAAGATCGGCGGCAAGCCCCTGCTGCTGCCCGCGCGCCACTGGCTCAACCTGGTCGCGCTCCTGGTGGTGATCTGGTTCGGCAAGCAGTTCCTGGCCGCGCCCGATGTGCAGTCCGGCATGCTGCCTTTGATGGTGATGACCGCGATTGCGCTGCTGTTCGGCGTGCACATGGTCATGGCCATTGGCGGCGCGGACATGCCCGTGGTGGTGTCCATGCTCAACAGCTACTCCGGCTGGGCCGCAGCGGCCACCGGCTTCATGCTGAGCAACGACCTGCTGATCGTGACCGGTGCGCTGGTCGGTTCGTCGGGCGCCATCCTCTCCTACATCATGTGCAACGCGATGAACCGCAACTTCATCAGCGTGATCGCCGGCGGCTTCGGTTCCGGCGGCGGGGCGCCCGCCGCCAAGGCTGGCGATGCTGCTGCGCCCCAGGGCGAAGTGGTGCCCGTGAGCTCGGCCGAGACGGCCGATATGCTGCGCGAGGCCAAGAGCGTCATCATCGTGCCCGGCTACGGCATGGCCGTGGCCCAGGCACAGCACACGGTGTACGAAATCACCCAGACCCTGCGCGAAAAGGGCGTGCAGGTGCGCTTTGCCATCCACCCCGTGGCCGGGCGCATGCCGGGCCACATGAACGTGCTGCTGGCCGAGGCCAAGGTGCCCTACGACATCGTGATGGAGATGGACGAGATCAACGAGGACTTCCCCGACGCCGACGTCGCCATGGTCATTGGCGCCAACGACATCGTCAACCCCAGCGCGCTCGAAGACCCGGCCAGCCCCATTGCCGGCATGCCGGTGCTGGAGGTGTGGAAGGCCAAGACCTCCATCGTCATGAAGCGCTCCATGGCCTCGGGCTACGCCGGCGTGGACAACCCGCTGTTCTACAAGGAGAACAACCGCATGCTGTTTGGCGATGCGAAGAAGATGCTTGACGAGGTGCTGGGCGCGCTCAAGGGCTGACGGGGCATAATGGCCCAGGCAAAAAAGCACGACCGTGCTAAATGTTCCGGCACGGTTTTTCACACACGATAAACACAGCAGGAGACTTGCAGATGACCGACCGCATTTGGCTCAAGAGCTACCCGTCCGGCGTACCCGCCGACATCGACGCGGGGCAGTACCCGTCGCTCGTGGCGTTGATGGAGGAGGCCTTCACGAAGTACAAGGACCGCGTGGCCTATAGCTTCATGGGCAAGGACATCACCTACGCCCAGACCGACTCGCTGAGCAGCGCCTTCGCAGCCTACCTGCAGGGGCTCGGTCTGGCCAAGGGGGACCGTGTGGCCATCATGATGCCCAACATCCCCCAGTACCCCGTGGCGGTGGCGGCCATCCTGCGCGCCGGCTACGTGGTGGTCAACGTCAACCCGCTGTACACGCCGCGCGAACTGGAGCACCAGCTCAAGGACTCGGGCGCCAAGGCCATCGTCATCATCGAGAACTTTGCCACCACGCTGGAGCAGTGCATCGCGCACACGCCCGTCAAGCATGTGGTGCTGTGCGCCATGGGCGACCAGCTCGGCCTGCTCAAGGGCGCGCTGGTCAACTACGTGGTGCGCAACGTCAAGAAGATGGTGCCGGCCTACAACCTGCCCCATGCCGTGCGCTTCAATGAAGCCATTGCCCAGGGCACGCGCGGCACCTTCAAGAAGCCCGACATCAAGCCCGACGACATCGCCCTGCTGCAGTACACCGGCGGCACCACCGGCGTCTCCAAGGGGGCTGTGCTGCTGCACCGCAACGTGATCGCCAACGTGCTGCAGTCCGAGGTCTGGAACGAACCGGTGATGAAGAAGGTGCCAGCCGGCGAGCAACCCACCAGCATTTGCGCGCTGCCGCTCTACCACATCTTCGCGTTTACGGTGAACATGATGCTGTCCATGCGCACCGGGGGCAAGACCATCCTGATTCCCAATCCGCGCGACCTGCCTGCCGTGCTCAAGGAGCTGTCCAAGCACACCTTCCACAGCTTCCCGGCGGTCAACACGCTGTTCAACGGCCTGGCCAACCACCCGGACTTCAACACCGTCAACTGGAAGAACCTCAAGGTCTCCGTGGGCGGCGGCATGGCGGTGCAGGGCGCCGTGGCCAAGCTCTGGTTGGAGAAGACGGGCTGCCCCATCTGCGAGGGCTACGGCCTGTCGGAGACCAGCCCCTCGGCCAGTTGCAACCCGACCACCAGCACCGAGTTCACCGGCACCATCGGCGTGCCCCTGCCCAGCACCTTTATGAAGCTGCTGGACGACGAGGGCAACACCGTCTCCGAGCTGGGCCAGCCCGGCGAGATCGCCATCAAGGGCCCGCAGGTCATGGCCGGCTACTGGCAGCGCCCCGACGAGACCGCCAAGGTCATGACGGCGGACGGCTACTTCAAGACCGGCGACGTGGGCGTGATGGACGAGCGCGGCTACTTCAAGATCGTGGACCGCAAGAAGGACATGGTGCTGGTGAGCGGCTTCAACGTCTACCCGAACGAGGTGGAGGAAGTCGTGGCCAACTGCCCCGGCGTGCTTGAATGCGCCGTGGTCGGCGTGCCCGACGAGAAGACGGGCGAGGCGGTCAAGCTCGTCATCGTCAAGAAGGACCCCGAGCTGACCGAGGCCGAGGTGCGCGAGTTCTGCCGCGCCAACCTCACGGGCTACAAGCAGCCCAAGGTGGTGGAGTTCCGCACCGAACTGCCCAAGACGCCCGTGGGCAAGATCCTGCGGCGCGAGCTGCGCGACAAGAAGTAAGCGCGCCAGCCGGTCTGGGCGACAATCAAGGAGCGGCCTGGCGCCGCTCCTTGTCTTTTGTCTGCCTACTTTGCCATGACCACCGCCATCCTCAGCGCCCTGCCCGAAGAACAGTCCGGCCTCATCACCAGCCTGGAGCGCGCGCGCCGGGTGATGCATGCGGGGCGGTCCTTCTGGCTCGGCCACCTGTACGACAGGCCCGTGGTGCTGGCGCTCTCGGGCATAGGCAAGGTGGCTGCCGCCACCACGGCCACGGTGCTGGCCGAGCGCTTTGGCGTGGCGCGCATCGTCTTCACGGGTGTGGCCGGCGGCGTGGGCGAGGGCGTGCAGGTGGGTGACGTGGTGGTGGCACAGGACTATGTGCAGCACGACATGGACGCCTCGCCGCTGTTCGAGCGCTGGCTGGTGCCGGGCTACGCCGGTGTGCGCCTGCCGTGCGATACGGCCTTGACTGCTCATCTTTCAGGAGCTGTCAGCGCTTGCCTGGCGGGCGATGTGGCCGATTTTCATTCAAATGCCGATGGGCGGCGGCCGAGCCTGCACCAAGGGCTGGTGGCCAGTGGCGACCGCTTTGTCACCTGCGCCCAGGTCTCGCGCGCGCTGCGCGAGCCCCTGGTGGCCGCCGGGCACGATGTGCTGGCCGTGGAGATGGAGGGCGCCGCCGTGGCCCAGGTGTGCCTGGATTACGGCCTGCCGTTTGCCGCCGTGCGCACGATTTCCGACCGGGCCGATGATGACGCGCACGTCGATTTCCCGGTCTTCATCCAGACCGTGGCCAGCCGCTACGCCGACCACATCGTGCGCCATCTGCTCCAGTCGCTATAAAAAACAGAGCTGCTGGCGCTTGGTGGGCGGTCGCTGGAGGCTGATTTCATTGGATGTCCGTGGGCGCTGCGTCCTGGGCGCTGCCCTCGGTCCGGGCGCAGCCGCGGGGCGTGCAAAGCCGTGCAGCACCCCGGGGAGGCCTACTTCAGCCATCCGCGCTTGCGGAAGTACCACATGGGCACCAGCGCGCTGGAGATCATCAGCCCGAGCACATAGGGGTAGCCCAGGTGGCCCAGCCACTCGATCTCCGGAAACCGCAGGTTCATGCCATAGAGGCTGGCGACCAGCGTGGGCGGCAGCAGGGCCACGCTGGCCACCGAGAAGATCTTGATGATCTTGTTCTGGTTGATGTTGGTGAAGCCGACGGTGGCGTCCATCAGGAAGTTGATCTTGTCGAACAGAAAGGCCGTGTGGCTGTCGAGCGAGTCGATGTCGCGCAGGATCTGGCGCGCTTCCTCGAACTGCTCGGCGTCGAGCATCTTGCTGCGCATCATGAAGCTCACGGCGCGCCGTGTGTCCATGACGTTGCGCCGGATGCGGCCGTTCAGGTCCTCCTGGCGCGCGATGGCGGCCAGCACCTTGCCGGCGCGCTCGTCCGTCACGTCGCCCGAGAGCACCTGCTTGCTCGCCTGCTCCAGCTCGTCGTAAATGCCTTCCAGGGTGTCGGCGGAGTATTCGGCGTCGGCGTCGAAGAGCTTGAGCAGCACGTCGCGCGCGTCCGCGATCAGGCCCGGCGCGCGGCGCGCGCGCAGGCGCAGCAGGCGGAACACGGGCACATCCTCGTCGTGGATGGAGAACAGCACGCCCTTGCTGCGCAGTTCGTCGTTGACCAGGTTGAGGATGAAGGCCACGCGCGCCGCGCGCGGCTGGCCGCGGTCGTCGATCAGGAAGTCGCTGCGGATGTGCAGCTCGCCGTTGTCTTCCTCGTAAAACCGGGCCGACTCCTCGATGTCGTCGTCCATCGCGTCCTCGGGGATGGACAGGCCGAAATACTGCGCGACCCAGCGCTTTTCATCGGTGGTGGGCGATTCGAGATCGACCCAGATGGGCTGGAACCGGGAGAGCTCCTCCAGCGATTCGATTTCTTCCTGGACAAGGCGCCCGTTGGCGAGCGTAAAGACGTTGAGCATGCGATGGCTCCCGGCAGGGGTGGATCGGGGGGGACGGTGGGGGTGCTTTCAGCCCCGATACGGCCGGGAGCTGAAAGCTATCGACTGGGATAGGCTTCCATGACAAGGGTCTCCAGATTGCAAGCACGCAATTATCGCACCGGCCGTCCTCGAGCGGCTGGTGCGGGGGCATGTCCGCGATGTCCAGGGGGTGGTGCGCCGCCCGCGGCGCGGGCGCGCCCGGTGGCCCGCGCGCCCGGTCTGCCCGCCGCGGTGGGGCGTTTTTTTCAGGCCGGGGCGGAAGGCCCTGGCGCCGCCAGGGCGCGGGCGCGGCACAGGTCTTCCCAGGCGGCCGGCTTGAGGCCCGGCGAGCGCAGCAGCAGGGGGGCGTCGTAGGTCACCACGGCAGGCACGCCCGCGAGCGCGAAGGGCTGGCCGCGCAACTGCCCCAGGGGCTCGGTGCGGCCCAGGCAGTGGCGCACGGCCGCGCGCCCCATGAGCAGCACCACCGCCGGGCGCAATTGCTGCAGCACGCCGTCGAGGGCGCCGGGCAGCGCCAGGCCGCCTGCTGCCGCGTCCGGGGCGCTGGCCACGGAGCACAGGTACACCTGCGGATGGCGGTGCAGCCCCAGGGCGCGCAGCATATTGTCCAGCAGGCGTGCACCCTGTTCGGCCAGGCGGGCATGCGTCTGCAGGCTCTCGGCCACCAGCAGCCAGGCCGTCCCCAGTCCGGGCGGGGTCTGGGCGGGGTCGGCGTCCGGGTAGAGGGCTTGTGCGGGCAGGAGCACGGCCGGGCTCGCATCCGCAGGGCGGGCGGGGGCCGGCGCTGCGCGCCGCACGGGAGCCGCTGCAGTGGCCGGTGGCGCGGCGGCCTCGGGGCGTGCGGGCGTCGCTGGCGGCGCAGCGGCAGTGGCAGTGGCAGTGGCAGTGGCAGTGGCAGGCGGCGGGGCCGGCGGCGCAGCCTCTGCCGCGGCTGCGGGCTGCCAGAGCCGCACGCCCATTTCGAGCAGCATGGCACGCTGGCGCGCGTCCAGGGCCAGGCCGGGCGGTGCGGACGAGGGGGCGTCAGGAGGGTTCACAGCGCGCGGCTCATCACGATGGCGTCCTCGCGCCCGCCCGCGGCCACGGGGTAGTAGCCCTTGCGCACACCCGCCGCCTGGAAGCCGTTGGCCTCGTAGACCTGGCGCGCACGCTGGTTGCCCACGCGCACTTCAAGCCACAGCCATTGCAGGCCCCGGGCGCGCGCCCACAGGGCGAGCGCATCGAGCAGCACCTGGGCCCAGCCCTGGCGCTGGAAGGCCGGTGCGACCGTCAGATTGAGCAGGTGCGCCTCGTCCACCCCCGCCATGGCGACGAAGTAGCCCAGAATGCAATCCCCGCCCAGCAGGAGGTCGATGCGGTAGCCGCTGGCCAGCGCATCGGTGAAATGGCGGCGCGACCACGGGTGCGCGTGGGCCTGCTGCTCGATGGCCAGCACGCCGTCGAGCTGCGCCAGCGACAGGGGCGCGAGCCGCACGGGCACGGCGGCTTCCGTGGTCATGGCGCGGCCCCGGCGCGCAGCGCCGCGCGTTCGGCCGTGGTCTGGGCGACCTTGTCGCGCAGGTAGAGCGGCAGCGCACCGCGCGCATCCGTGCCGCGGCCGGCCGCGAGCCAGGCGGGCGCCAGTTGCAGCAGCGCGCGCGCCGTGGGCAGCGCCGCCACATGGTGCGCCTGCGGGGCCAGGCGGGCGCCGTAGGCGGCTTGGGCGTTGCCCGCCACCGTCCAGCCCTCCGGCACGGGCACATGCTCGGGTGCGCACAGCTGGGGCCCCCAGGGCATATGCCAGCGGTCCTGCTGCCATTGCAGGTGGGCGGCATAGACCTCGTCCATGCGGGCGTCGAGCACGGCCACCACCTCGGTGCAGCCGTGGGCATCGCGGGCCGCCTGGGCCAGCGTGCTCAAGGTGTCTATGGGCAGCACGGGCAGGGCGCGGGCGCCGCTGGCGCCATAGGCCAGGCCTTGCGCCACGGCGCAGGCCGTGCGCAGGCCGGTGAACGAGCCCGGGCCTTGCCCGAAGACCAGGGCATCGAGCTGCGCCAGCCGCAGGCCGGACTGGGCGAGCAGCGCCTCGATGGCCGCGATCAGGCCGCGCGAGGCCTGCGCGCCCCCGGGGCCGGTGTGCTCCCACACGGCCGTGCCGCGCTGGATGGCGACGGACAGGGTTTCGGTGCTGGTATCGAAGGCAAGCAGGTGCATGGGCGGGTGCGCCGGGGCAAAAGGGTATTATCGCTAGACTTGGGCGATGCGAAATTCTCTGTCCCCATGCGGCCTGCGCCGTGGCCTTCTGCGCCTGGCGCGCATGGGCGCGGCCCTGGGCCTGGGCGCCGCCCTGGCGTGCCAGGCGGCGGCTGGCGCCCTGCCCCCCGAGGTCGAGGCTGCGCTGGCGCGCGCGCGCCTGCCGCAGGACGCGCTGGCCGTGTACGTGGCCGATGCGCAGGATGCGCGCGCACCGGCCCGCCTGGCGCACCGCGCGCAGGAAGGCGCCAACCCGGCCTCGGTGATGAAGCTGGTCACCACCTTTGCCGCCCTGGACCTGCTGGGCCCCGCCTATGTGTGGAACACGCCGGTGTACGTCGAGGGTACGGTGCGCGGCGGCAGCCTGCGCGGCAATGTGTACATCCAGGGCCAGGGCGACCCCAAGCTGGTCGTGGAGCGCCTGTGGCTGCTGATGCGCCGCCTGCAGGCGCAGGGCATCGAGGACATCGCGGGCGACATCGTGCTCGACCGCAGCGCCTTCGACCTGCCCGCGCACGATCCCGGGCGTTTCGACGGCGAGCCGCTGCGCCCCTACAACGTGGCGCCCGACGCGCTGCTGGTGAACTTCCAATCCGTGGCCCTGACCTTCGTGCCCGACCCGGCGGCCGCCCTGGCGCGCATCCAGTACGACCCGCCGCTCGCCGGGATGCAGCTCCAGCCCAGCGTGCCGCTGGCGCCGGCGGGCACGCCCTGCGGCGATTGGCGTGCGGGCCTGCGTGCGCAGTGGGCCGATCCGGCGCGCATTGCCTTCCAGGGCGCCTATCCGGCGGCCTGCGGCGAGCGCGTGTGGCCCGTGGCATATGCCGATCCGGCCGCCCTGGCGGCACGCGCCGTGGAGGGCATGTGGCGTGCGCTGGGCGGCAGGCTCACGGGCCGGGTGCGCGACGGCCAGGTGCCCGCGGGCCTGCAGCCCGCCTTTGCCGTGGCTTCGCCGGCCCTGGCCGAGGTGGTGCGCGACATCAACAAGTACAGCAACAACGTCATGGCGCAGCAGGTGTTTCTCACGCTCGCCCTGCAGCGTGGCGCCACCGCCACGTTCGAGGGCGCGCGCGACGTGCTGGCACAGTGGTGGCGCCAGCGCCTGGGGGGGCAGCCCCTGCCCCAGGTGGACAACGGCGCCGGGCTGAGCCGCGAGGCGCGCACCACGGCCCAGGCCCTGGGGCGCATGCTGCAGGTGGCCTGGGATTCGCCGGTGATGCCGGAGCTGGCGGCCTCGCTGCCCATCGCCGGGGTCGATGGCACGCTGCGGCGCAGCAAGGGGCGGGCGGGGGCGGCCCACCTCAAGACGGGCAGCCTGCGCGACGTGCTGGCCGTCGCCGGCTACGTGCATGCGGCGAGCGGGCGGCGCTATGTGCTCGTGGCCCTGGTCAACCACCCCATGGCGGGCGCGGCCCGCCCGGTGCTCGATGCCCTGATCGACTGGACGGCGCGCGACCAGTGAACCCGGCGCCGGTGTGCCGGGTGCGTGTTATCCCCGATGCTGCAATAGGTCTGCCCGGTGCACCATGCCAGCTTTCCATGACCAAGAGGGGTAGAACATGCCATTTTTCCGTTTGTCGTGTGTGGCCGTCGCGGCCGCCGTCCTGACCGCCTGCGGTGGCTCGGACGATCCGGAGCGCGGTTCGCTGATCGATACGCCTGCCGTGCTGACCACCTTGACCGCCGCGCAGATCGACGCAGCCACCACGGCCAGCGGCCTGCGGCCTCTTGCGGGCGCAGCGAAATGCGACGTCAAGGTGGTGGCCCTGAACTACAACACCGTGGGGGCGCGCGGCAATGACTTCACCAACGCCTCGGGCGTGATGCTCGTGCCCGGCGGGGCGGCCTGCGCGGCACCGGCGGCGCTGGTGGCCTATGCCAAGGGCACGGATGTGCAAAAACCGCGCACCCTGGCCAATCCCCAGGACAGCGAGACCTTCCTGCTCGCGGCCATGTATGCCGCACAGGGCTATGCGGTGGTGGCCACGGACTACCTGGGCTACGCCAAGTCGCAGTACAGTTTCCACCCCTACCTGCATGCCGACTCCGAGGCCACCAGCGTCATCGACGCCGTGCGCGCGGCGCGCCATGCAGCCGGTGCGGTGGGTGCCAGCCTCTCGGGCAAGGTGATGTTCACCGGCTACTCGCAGGGCGGGCATGCGTCCATGGCCGCGCAGCGGGCGGCCGAGCGCGACTACGGCACGGAGTTCAACGTCGCCGCGGGTGCCCACCTGGCCGGCCCGTACAACCTTTCGGGCTCGCTCAAGCTGCCTGACGCCATCGCCGGCTTCCAGTTCTTCGTGCCCTTCCTGGTCACCTCCTGGCAAAAGGTGTACGGCACCGTCTACACCGACGTGAAGACGGCGTTCAAGGCTCCGTATTCCGGCTACATCGAAAACCTGCTGCCCAACCCCACGCTGAACTACACCACGCTGGTGACCAGCGGCTCGCTGCCCGGCGGCCCGGGTGTCACGCCCAACCAGGCGCGCGACGCCATGTTCCAGGCCGACTTCCTGGCCGGTGCACGCACCAGCGACACGCATCCGCTGGCCGTGGCGGCGCGCAAGAACGACCTGCTGGGCTGGACCCCCAAGGCGCGCGTGCTGCTGTGCGGCGGCGCCGGGGATCCCACCGTCCCGCCGGCCGTGCATCAGAACGTGATGAAGGCAGACTTCGACAGCCGCGGCGTGACCAACGTGAGCTCGGTGGACGTGGACGCCATGGTCCAGATGGCCTACGGTCCTGGCGGCAAGGCGCCCACCGACCCCACCTCGGTCGAGTTCGCCACCTACTACGGCTCCTACCACGGCACCTACGAGCCGCCGTTCTGCCACGCCCAGGCGCGCGGCCTGTTTGACCTCGTCAAGTGAGGTCCACCCCCGGCCCATCGGGGCCGGGTCCACAAAAAAACCGACCCTGGGGTCGGTTTTTTTTCATGGGTGCGCCCTGCGCGCTCACCAGCGCATGCGCAGCCGGTCGTAGGCGTAGTCGCCAAACTGGCGGTGCGCCGACGGGCTCAGGTACACGGCGTCGGCAAACACATAGTGGTCGGGGTTGGCGCCAGCGACCAGGGTGGCCGAGGTGCACAGCGCCGAATTGACCTGGCCTGCGCCTATGCCTATGCCCGGGCCCGGGTCCACCGACGTGCACACGGGCGTGGTGGCGTTGGTGAAGTAGTAGGTGCCGGGGGAGTAGGTGTACAGGTTGACGTAATACGCCGCGTCCACGTACAGCACCCGGTCGCCGAGGTCGTTGATGCCGATCAGCAGGCCCTCGTTGAAACGCAGGCTGGCGCTGGAGAGCAGCGACTGCTGCTGCGTGGCGATGGCCCAGGGCGTCTTGCTCAGGTCATAGGCCCCGGCCACGACCACGTGCGTGGCCCCGGCGTTGACCAGCCGGCGCACCTGCGCCGCCAGCGCCTCGCCGTTCTGCCGTGCCTGGGTCAGGTAATCGGCGCTGGCCAGCGTGCCGGCCTGCACGGCCGCCATGCCGGCGATCAGGTCGCTGATGCCGCCATTGACCAGCACGAGGTCGTTGACGGCAAAGGTCTTGCTGGCCAGAAAGCGGTCCACCTGCTCCTGGATGGTTGGCGTACCGCTCTGGCCCGCGGCGTCCGGCTGCGCCGTGATGCGTGCATTGCCCTGGGCATAGCTCAGGCCGCCGGCCGAGACGGGGGCCAGGGTCTTGCCATAGCGCGCAGCGAGCTGCAGCGTCCAGTTGTTCACCGAGCCGTTGTTCACGGTGTAGAGCGCGCCCTTCTGGCCGGCATCGGAAAAGGCGTCGCCAAAGGCGATGAAGCGCTCGGGCTTGATCGCCGATTCGGTGGTGCTGGAACCGCAGGCCGCCAGCAGGGCGGCCGATGCGCAGGCGGCCGCCAGAAAGGTGCGGCGCATCCAATTTGCTGCCATGGTGAGTTCTCCAATCAGGGGTTGCTAGTGTAACGAGGCGCCTGCGTGCGGCCCTACGCCGCCGCGGCGGCGCGCAGCAGGCGGTCGCGCACGCCTTCCCAGTCGGGGGTGTCGGGCGGGGTCTCGATCCAGATCAGCCGTGCGCCCGCGTCGTCGAAGCTGCGCAGCGCTGCGAACAACTGCTGGGCCGTGGCCTCGGCGTCGCTGGGCATGCGCCGCAGCAGGACGTGGGGCGAGGCGCTGCGCAGCGGCGCGCGCGCATACACCGCCAGGTGCGCGGCCTCGGCGCCGAGCAGGTCCAGGCCCGTCTGCAAGGCCTTGGCATCCATGAGGCGCACCTTGGCGTTCGGTGCGTAATGGGCTTCCAGGGTTCCCGAGGCCCGCGGAGTCTGCGCGGGCAGCTCTTCTTTCGAGAGCGGCTCCATGCCGCAGGCGGCCGCGATCTGCGCGCGCGTGATGGCGCCCGGGCGCAGCAGCACGGGTACGCCGCGCGTGCAGTCCACGATGGTCGATTCGATGCCCACGCCGCAGGGCCCGCCGTCGAGCACCAGCAGCGATGCGCCGAACTCGTCCTGCACATGCTGTGCTGTGGTGGGGCTCACGCGGCCGAAGCGGTTGGCGCTGGGCGCAGCCAGCCCCCACACGGGCGGGCCGCCCAGCGCGGGGCCGTCGCCGGGCGCGGCACAGGCCTGCAGCACGGCATGGGCCACGGGGTGGGCAGGGCAGCGCAGGCCCACGCTGTCCTGGCCGCCGGTGGCCGCCGTCGCCACGCCGTCCCGGCGCGGCAGGATGAGCGTGAGCGGGCCGGGCCAGAAGGTGTCGACCAGCGCCTGGGCGAAGGCCGGCACCTCGTTGGCGAAATGCGCGATGCCCGCGGCGTCGGCCACGTGCACGATCAGCGGGTGGTCGCTGGGCCGGCCCTTGGCGGCGAAGATCTGCGCCACGGCGGCATCGCTGCGGGCGTCGGCCGCCAGGCCGTACACCGTTTCGGTGGGCAGGCCCAGCAGCGCGCCGCCGCGCAGGGCGCGCGCGGCGGCGGCGATGGCCGAGGGATCGTTGCCGTCGAGGATCATGGGGCCGCTCAGAAGGGCGCGATGCCCAGGATGGCCGCCGCCTGCAGCGCCGTGGCGCGCGCCGCCTCTGCGGTGGGGGCGGTGATGTTCAGGTGCCCCATCTTGCGGCCATGCTTGGCCAGGGTCTTGCCGTACAGGTGCAGGTGCGTGCCGGGCAGGCGCAGCACCGCGGCCCAGGGCGGCGTCTGCGCCGTCTCGCCGTGGGCGAACCACAGGTCGCCCAGCAGGTTGAGCATGACGGCGGCGCTGTGCTGGCGCGGCTGCACCAGCGGCAGGCCGGCCAGGGTGCGCACCTGCAGCTCGAACTGCGAGACATCGCAGGCGTTCTGGCTGTAGTGGCCGCTGTTGTGCGGGCGCGGCGCGATCTCGTTGACCACCAGGCTGCCGTCCTGCAGTACGAAGAATTCCACGCACAGCACGCCCACGTAATCGAGGCCTTGCGCTATGGAAATCGCAGCATCTACCGCTTGTTGTGCAAGGGCTGGAGGCAGATTTCCTTCGTACACCTCGGTCACGGCCAGGATGCCGTCGCGGTGCAGGTTGCGCTGCACCGGCAGGTGCACGGTGGCGCCGTCGGCGCCGCGCGCCACGATCACCGAGCATTCGAGCTGCAGCGGCAGCATCTTCTCTAACACGCAGGGCACGGAGCCGACCGATGCCCAGGCGGTGGCCAGTGCGGCGGCGGTTGGCACGCGCACCTGGCCCTTGCCGTCGTAGCCCAGGCGGGCCGTCTTGAGAATGCCCGGGAGCAGGTCGGCGGACACGGCCGCCCGTTGCTCGGCCGTCTCGATCACCGCGTAGGGCGCGCAGGGCACGCCGCAGCGCACGAAATGGGCCTTCTCCTGGGCGCGATCCTGCGCCACGGCCACGGCGCGCGCGGCCGGCGCCACGGGGCATTGCCCGGCCAGTGCGGCCAGGGAGACGGCGGGCACGTTCTCGAACTCGGTGGTGATGGCGTCGCTCAGCCCGGCGAGCCGCGCCAGGCCGTCGGGGTCTTCATAGCCGGTCGGGATGTGGTGGTGGCTGATCAGCCCGGCAGGGCTTTCCGGGTCGGGGTCGAGCACGGCCGTGAAGTAGCCCATGGCCTGGGCGGCGTGCGCGAACATGCGGCCAAGCTGGCCGCCGCCGAGCACGCCCAGGGTGCTGCCGGGCGGCAAGGGCCGGATGGGGTGCGCGCTCATGCGGCCGGGGGCAGTTGCATGGCACGCGCGCTTTGCGTCTGCGCGGTGCGGAACACCTCGAGCTGCTCGCGCAGCGCCGGGTTGCCGGTGGCGAGCATGGCCACGGCAAACAGCGCCGCATTGGCCGCGCCGGCCGCGCCGATGGCGAAAGTCGCCACCGGAATGCCCTTGGGCATCTGCACGATGCTGTGCAGCGAATCCACACCCGAGAGGTGCTTGCTGGCCACGGGCACGCCCAGCACGGGCACCGTGGTCTTGGCCGCCAGCATGCCCGGCAGGTGGGCCGCGCCGCCCGCGCCCGCGATGATGGCCTTGAGCCCGCGGCCGGCCGCCGCCTCGGCGTAGGCGAACATGTCGTCGGGCATGCGGTGGGCCGATACCACCCGGGCCTCGTGGGGGATGCCGAATTGCTGGAGAATCTGCACTGCGTGCTGCATGGTCTCCCAGTCGCTGGAAGAGCCCATGACCACGCCGATCTGGATGGGTGTCATAGTGTGGAGGGGCTGCGCACCAAAGCCGGTGGCCTGCCACGGATGTGAACCCGGGATTTTACGTTTTGCCGCCCGTTGCCTGAAAGGGGCCTTGCCGCATGCTGGACATCACTGTAGAGAATTTTGAAACCGAGGTCATCGCCGCCTCCATGAGCGTGCCCGTGCTGGTGGACTTCTGGGCGCCGTGGTGCGGCCCCTGCAAGTCCCTGGGCCCGGTGCTCGAAAAGCTCGAGACCGAGTACGCCGGGCGCTTTCGCCTGGCCAAGATCAACTCCGATACCGAGCAGCAACTGGCCGCCATGTTCGGCATCCGCAGCATCCCCACCTGCGTGCTGCTGATGAACGGCCAGCCGGTCGATGGCTTTACCGGCGCCTTGCCCGAGGGCCAGGTGCGCGCCTTTCTGGACAAGCATGTGCCCAGCGCCGAAGAGGTGCAGGCCGAGGTCGAGGAGGAGCAGGCGCTGGACGCCCTGGCCGAGGGCGACACCGACACCGCGCTGGAAAAGCTCCAGCATGCCGTGGCCACCGACCCGGCGAACGACGACGCGCGCTTCGACTACGTCAAGCTGCTGCTGCAGCTCGGCCGCGAGGACGATGCCAAGGTGGCTTTCGCCCCCGTGATCGCCAAGGCGGCGGGCTCGCGCCGCCTGGGGGCGCTCAAGGACTGGATGGATGCTCTTGATTTCGTAGCTTCTGGCGCTTACGGAGAGGGCGCTGGAGCCGAATTTGATGCAAAAATCGCCGCCAACAAGCGTGACTTTGAAGCGCGCTTCGGCCGTGCGCGCTGGCTGCTGGCACAGCAGCGCTGGCAGGAGGCCATGGACGAGCTGCTGGAAATCCTGATGCGCGACAAGACCTGGAACGAGGAGGCCGCGCGCAAGACCTATGTCTCCATCCTGGAAATCATCGAGCCGCCCAAGCCCAAGGTCGCCGAAGGCCAGATCCCGCCCGAGGACCCGCTGGTGGCCACCTACCGCCGGCGCCTGAGCTCCGTCGTGCTCAGCTGAACCCGCTGCGCCCATGAAAAAGGCCCCTGGATGGGGCCTTTTTGCTGGGGGAGCGGGCGCTCAGCCCATGAGCCGCTGCAGCGCCTCGCGGTACTTGGCGGCGGTCTTCTCGATCACGTCCTGCGGCAGGCGCGGCGCGGGGGCCGTCTTGTTCCAGGGCTTGCCGCCCACCTTGGCCTGCTCCAGCCAGTCGCGCACGAACTGCTTGTCGTAGCTCGGCGGGTTGGCGCCCTGGGCCAGGGCCTCGGCGTAGCCTTCCACGGGCCAGTAGCGCGAGCTGTCGGGCGTGAGCACCTCGTCCATCAGCACCAGCGTGCCGTCGGGCGCCAGGCCGAATTCGAACTTGGTGTCGGCAATGATCATGCCCTTGGCCCGGGCGATCGCTGCTGCCTCCTTGTAGATGGCGATGCTCAGGTCGCGGATCTTCGTGGCCAGCTCGGGGCCGATCATCTCCACCGTGCGCTCGAAGGTGATGTTCTCGTCATGCTCGCCCGCCGCAGCCTTGGCCGCCGGGGTGTAGATGGGCTCGGGCAGTTGGGCCGCGTTGGTCAGGCCCGGGGGCAGCGGTACGCCGCAGACCGACTGGCTCTCCTGGTACTCCTTCCAGCCGCTGCCAGCCAGGTAGCCGCGCACCACGGCCTCGACCGGAATGGGCTGCAGGCGCCGCACCAGCATGGAGCGGCCACGCACCTGGGGGGCTTCCTCGGGGCTCACCACGCTCTCGGGCGCCTCGCCGGTGAGGTGGTTGGGGCAGATGTGGCCCAGCTTGTCGAACCAGAACAGCGCCATCTGCGTGAGCAGCTCACCCTTGCCCGGGATGGGCTCGCCCATGATCACGTCGAAGGCCGAGAGGCGGTCGCTGGCCACCATGAGGATGCGGTCGTTGCCCACCGCGTAGTTGTCGCGCACCTTGCCGCGCGCCAGCAGCGGCAGCGAGGTGAGGGCGGAGGTGTGCAGGGCAGGGGGGCGGGACGGGAGGTTCATGGGGGAGACGCGGTCGGGGGAGCGGAAAACCGGGGCTGCTGCGCAGCAGCCGGGCGGGGGCATTGTATGCGCCCGTGTGACCTGCGCCGGGTGCCAGTGCCGGGCGCGTGGTAGGCCAATCCGCTCATTGTGCGCGCAAATCCGGGCTTTGGCACCCTGGGCCGGAAAACCCGCCGCGGCGCCCCGGTATGGGATTGCTTTTGCCCCCCGCCGGGCGCATAGTGAATCCACGGCCAGGCGCTCTGGGCGCACGGCCGGGCCGCCTTCCCAACCGGGCGGCGGCGCTTATTTACAGAGTGCAACAGGAGCTTGTCTATGAATCTGACGATCAGTGGCCACCACCTCGAAGTCACCCCCGCTCTGCGCAATTACGTCACCACCAAGCTGGACCGCATCACGCGCCATTTCGACCAGGTGGTCGACGTGAAGGTCCTGCTCACCGTCGAGAAGCAAAAGGAGAAGGAAAAGCGCCAGCGCGCTGAATGCAATATCCGCGTCAAGGGCTCGGATCTGTTTGCCGAGAGTGCACACGAAGACCTGTATGCTGCCGTCGATGAACTCGTGGACAAGATGGACCGGCAGGTCGTGCGTCACAAGGACCGCATCAAGAACCACTACTCCGACGTGCGTGGACTCAGCGCGTGAACCTGCGCTGCGTTCCTGGGACGGGCCTGCAGGCCCGTCCCGCAGACCGACCGCCCTGCCGGGCGGTTTTTTTCTCCTGTATGCGAGCAAATGTGAGCGTTTGTTCCAAGCGGTGCATAATCGCGCCCTGACACAGCCATGAACCGCCTTGCCTCCATCCTGCCTGCCAACCAAGTGCTGGTGAGCGTCGAAGCCACCAGCAAGAAGCGCGCCTTCGAAGAGGCGGGGCTTTTGTTTGAAAGCCTGCATGGCCTCTCGCGTGCCCTGATCACCGACAGCCTGTTTGCGCGCGAGCGCCTGGGCTCGACCGGCCTGGGCCATGGCGTGGCCATACCGCACGGGCGCATCAAGGGGCTCAAGTCGCCCATGGCGGCCGTGTTCCAGTTGGCGCAGCCCATAGGCTTCGACGCCCCGGACGAGCAGCCCGTGGGCCTGCTCATCTTCCTGCTGGTGCCCGAGGCGGCCACGCAAAAGCACCTGGAAATCCTCTCCGAGATCGCCGAGCTGCTCAGCGACGGCCCGCTGCGCGAAAAAATCAAGGCCTGCAACGACGCGGCCGAGCTGCACCGCATGATCGCCGGGTGGCAGTCCACCCAGACGGTCTGAGCGGCGCCGCCCCCGCCGCCCGCGTGCCGTGAAACCCAACGTCGTCAGCGCCGATGCCCTGTTCGAGGAGTTTCGCGGCCTGCTCAAATGGCAGTGGGTCGCGGGCCTGGGGGCTTCGGAGCGGCGTTTCGACGAAGAGGCCGTACGCTCGGCGCGCTCGGGCTCCGATCTCGTAGGCCACCTCAACTACATCCACCCCTACCGCGTGCAGATCATCGGGGAGCGCGAAGTCGCCTACCTGACGAACGCCACGCGCGAGGACTGCAAGCGCCGCGTGGCGCGCATCGTCACGCTGGAGCCCCCGGTGCTCGTGCTGGCCGATGGCCAGACCGCCCCCGAGGAACTGCTGCAGATGTGCGAGCGCGCGCAGATTCCCATGTTCGCCACGCACGAGTCGTCGGCCTTCGTGATCGACGTGCTGCGCGCCTACCTGTCCAAGCATTTCGCCGACCGCACCACCATGCACGGCGTGTTCATGGACATCCTGGGCCTGGGCGTGCTCATCACGGGCGAGTCCGGCCTGGGCAAGAGCGAGCTGGGCCTGGAGCTGATCTCGCGCGGCAACGGCCTGGTGGCCGACGATGCGGTGGATCTGTACCGTATCAACCAGAACACCATCGAGGGCAAATGCCCGGAGCTGCTGCAGAACCTGCTGGAGGTGCGCGGCATCGGCCTGCTGGACATCCGCGCCATCTTTGGCGAGACGGCCGTGCGGCGCAAGATGCGCCTGAAGCTCATCGTGCACCTGGTGCGCAAGGAAACCCTGGAGCGCGACTTCGAGCGCCTGCCCTACGAGCCCCTGACGCAGGACGTGCTGGGCGTGCCGGTGCTCAAGGTCATCATCCAGGTGGTGGCGGGGCGCAACATCGCCGTGCTCGTCGAGGCCGCCGTGCGCAACACCATCCTGCAATTGCGCGGCATCGACACCTACCAGGAATTCGTCGAGCGCCACCGGCGCGCCATGGAGCGCGGCGGCAGCGCCTGATTTGCTGCTATTTTAGTAGCTTCCGGCGCTTGCTGGACAAGCGCTGGAGCCGGATTTGATCCTGAGTGACCCAGGGGCTTACTTCTTGGCGCAGCTCGCGCACTGCCCGTACAGCGCCATGGCATGGTCCTGCACCACCCAGCCCTTGGCCTGGGCCACGGCCTGCTGGCGCTTCTCGATCTCGGGATCGAAGAACTCCTCGACCTTGCCGCAGGACGTGCAGATGAAATGGTCGTGGTGCTGCCCCTCGTTGAGCTCGTAGACCGCCTTGCCGCTCTCGAAATTGCTGCGCGTGAGAATGCCGGCCTGCTCGAACTGCGTGAGCACGCGGTACACGGTGGCCAGGCCGATGTCCGAGCGCTCCTCGAGCAGCACGCGGAACACGTCCTCGGCCGTCATGTGGCGCTGCGTGCCCTTCTGAAAAATCTCCAGGATTTTCAGGCGCGGCAGCGTGGCCTTCAGGCCGCTGCTCTTGAGCTCGTCGATGTTGGACATGGCATGGGTTCGGGGTGAGGATGCGGTGGCATGGGCTGGCGGGGCCTGCCGCTACAATGGGCCGCATCATATCCTCAAGCGTTTTTTCCATGTCCGCCAAAGCCTATCGCAGGGTGCGCCTGGCGCCAGCCCTGCTGCTTCTTGCCAGCGTGAGCGCCTGCGGCAGTTTCGATGGCGCCACCGCGCGCATCGCCAGCGTCGTCACGCCCTACAAGGTGGACGTGGTGCAGGGCAACTTCGTCTCGCGCGAGCAGGTCGAGGCGCTGCAGCCGGGCATGGGGCGCCAGCAGGTGCGCGAGATCCTGGGCACCCCGCTGGTGAGCAGCCTGTTCCACGCCGACCGTTGGGAATATGTGTTCACCCTGCAGCGCCCGGGCCAGCCCGTGCAGTCGCGCAAGCTCACCGTGTTCTTCCGGGGCGAGGTGCTGGAGCGCTACGAGGGTGACGACATGCCCTCCGAGAGCGAATTCGTCGCCTCGCTGGAGACGCGCAAGGGCCAGCGCAAGGTGCCGGTGCTCGAGGCGAGCGAAGAGCAGCTCGCCAAATTCCCCGCGCCCCAGGAGCCCGCCGCGGCGCAGGAGCCCGGCGACGCGTCGGTCGCCCCTGCGGCGACGCCGTATCCGCCGCTCGAAGCGCGCACGCGCTGAGGGCGCCTGCGCGCGCATTGCGCGGCCTGCGAACCGTTATTCAAGGACAGCCATGACCGGGACTTCCTCCCCCACCCCCTCCAATGCCCCCTGCCGCGTGGCTGTGGCGGGCGCTTCGGGCCGCATGGGTCGCATGCTCATCGAGGCCGTGCGCGCCAGCCCGGACTGCGTGCTCGCGGGCGCGCTGGACGTGCCGTCGAGCCCGGGCATCGGCTCGGACGCCACCGCCTTCCTCGGCGTGGCCAGCGGCGTGCCCATCACGGCCGACCTGGGCGTGGGGCTGCAGAACGCCGACGTGCTCATCGACTTCACGCGCCCCGAGGGCACGCTGGGCCACCTGGCGGTGTGCGCCGCGCGCGGCGTCAAGGCCGTCATCGGCACCACCGGCTTCACCGAGGCGCAGAAGGCCGAGATCGCCGCCCATGCGCAGCGCACGGCCATCGTCATGGCGCCCAACATGAGCGTGGGTGTGAACGTCACGCTCAAGCTGCTGGAGATGGCGGCCAAGGCGCTGTCCACAGGCTACGACATCGAAATCATTGAGGCGCACCACCGCCACAAGGTGGACGCGCCCTCGGGCACTGCGCTCAAGATGGGCGAGGTCATCGCCGGCGCCCTGGGCCGCGACCTCAAGGACTGCGCCGTCTACGCGCGCGAAGGCGTGACCGGCGAGCGCGACCCGTCCTCCATCGGCTTCGCCACCATCCGTGGCGGCGACATCGTGGGCGACCACACCGTGCTGTTCGCCGGCACGGGCGAGCGCATCGAGATCACGCACAAGTCGTCCAGCCGCGCCACCTACGCCCAGGGCAGTCTGCGCGCGGTGCGCTTCCTGCGCGGCCACGCCACCGGCATGTTCGACATGTTCGACGTGCTGGGCCTGCGCTGACACGCCGCCATGGATCTGCTGCACTGGTGGCGCCAGGGCGATGCCGTGACCCAGGGCACGGCGCTGCTGCTGCTGGCCATGTCCGTGGGCAGTTGGGTCGTCATCGTCTGGAAGACCTGGTTCCTGCACCGCGGCAGCCGCGACGTGGCGCGCAGCATGGCGGCCTTCTGGCAGGCCCCCACGGTGGACGCGGCGCAGCGCGCCCTGGCGGCCTTCGACCGCGAGACCCTGGTGCTGCCCCTGGTGGCCGCCGCCCATGCGGTGGCGCAGTTGCCGCCTGCGGGCTCGCTGGCGCACGCGGCGAGCCGCAGCCAGCAGCTCACGCGCGGGCTGCGCGATGCGCTGCACGCCGTGCTGGCCCGGCTGCAGGCGGGCCAGGTGCTGCTGGCCACCGTGGGCTCCACGGCGCCCTTTGTCGGCCTGCTGGGCACGGTCTGGGGCATTTACCACGCGCTCACCGCCATTGCGGGTGCCGGCCAGATCAGCATCGACCGCGTGGCCGGCCCGGTGGGTGAGGCGCTCATCATGACCGCGGCGGGGCTGGCGGTCGCCATTCCGGCGGTGCTGGCGTACAACGCCTTTGGCCGCGTGGTCGGCCGCATCGAGGCCGACCTCGAGGGCTTCGCCCTGGACCTGCGCGAGCTCATGCTGCACCAGACGGGGGGAGGGGGCTGATGGCCTTCGGCCGCCTGGAACGCACGAGCGCGCCCGCGCCCATGAGCGACATCAACATGACGCCGCTGGTGGATGTGATGCTCGTGCTGGTGGTGATCTTCATCCTCACGGCGCCGCTGCTGGCCAGCAGCATCCGCCTGGAGCTGCCGCGCGCCGAAGGCACGGCGCCCGGCGCGGCGCCGCGCGCCATCATGCTGGTGCTCGACCAGCGCGGGCAGGTCTTCATCGACGACCAGGCCGTGCCCACGGCCGCCGCCCTGGCCGCGCGCCTGGCCCAGGCGGCCGCGGACGGCGCCGACACCGAAGTGCAGTTGCGCGCCGACGCCGCCGTGCCCTACGGGCGCGTGGTCGAGATCATGGGCGCAGCGCATGCGGCGGGGCTGCAGCGCATCGGCTTCGTGGCCGAACCGGCCGCACAGGCCGGGCGGCCCGGCGCGCGCTGAGCCAGCGGGCCTAAAATCCAGCCAGTGCAGCGGGTTGCGGCTGCTTTTTCTTTTTTCAGGGCATCCATGCAAGACAAGTACCACCACACCGAGGTCGAGCGCAGCGCGCAGGCCCACTGGACGGCCAACGACGCCTACCGCGTGACCGAAGACGCTGGCCGCAAGAAGTTCTACGCCTGTTCCATGCTGCCCTACCCCAGCGGCAAGCTGCACATGGGCCATGTGCGCAACTACACCATCAACGACATGCTCACGCGCCAGTTGCGCATGCAGGGCTACAACGTGCTCATGCCCATGGGCTGGGACGCCTTCGGCCTGCCGGCCGAGAACGCCGCGCTCAAGAACGGCGTGCCACCCGCGAAGTGGACCTACGAGAACATCGCCTACATGAAGGGCCAGATGCAGGCCATGGGCCTGGCCATCGACTGGAGCCGCGAGGTCGCCACCTGCGACCCCGACTACTACCACTGGAACCAGTGGCTGTTCCTCAAGATGCTGGAAAAGGGCATTGCCTACCGCAAGACCCAGGTGGTGAACTGGGACCCGGTGGACCAGACCGTGCTGGCGAACGAACAGGTGATCGACGGCAAGGGCTGGCGCACCGGCGCCGTGGTGGAAAAGCGCGAAATCCCCGGCTACTACCTGAAGATCTCCGACTACGCCCAGGAGCTGCTCGACCATGTGCAGATCGGCAACGCCAAGGCCACGCTGACCGGCTGGCCCGACAAGGTGCGCCTGATGCAGGAGAACTGGATCGGCAAGAGCGAGGGCGTGCGCTTTGCCTTCACGCACGACATCCGCGGCGCGGACGGCGCGCTGATCCAGGACGGGCGCATGTACGTGTTCACCACGCGCGCCGACACCATCATGGGCGTGACCTTCTGCGCCGTGGCGCCCGAGCACCCGCTGGCCCAGCATGCCGCGCGCGGCAACCCGCAGCTCGCCGCCTTCATCGAGGAATGCAAGAAGGGCGGCACCACCGAGGCCGAGCTGGCGCTCAAGGACAAGGAAGGCATGCGCACGGGCCTGTGCGTCACGCACCCGCTCACCGGCGAGCAGGTCGAGGTGTGGGTGGGCAACTACGTGCTCATGTCCTACGGCGACGGCGCCGTGATGGGCGTGCCCGCGCACGACGAGCGCGACTTCGCCTTTGCGCTCAAGTACGGCATCGAGATCAAGCAGGTGGTGCTGGTCGATGGCGAGAGCTACGACTTCCACCACTGGCAGGACTGGTACGCCGACAAGCAGCGCGGCGTGACTATCAACTCCGACAGCTTCAGCGGTCTGTCGTACGCCGAGGCCGTCAACGCCGTGGCCCAGGCGCTGAGCGAAAAGGGCCTGGGCGAGAAGAAGACCACCTGGCGCCTGCGCGACTGGGGCATCTCGCGCCAGCGCTACTGGGGCACGCCCATTCCCATCATCCACTGCCCCTCCTGCGGCGCCGTGCCCGTGCCGGAGAAGGACCTGCCCGTGGTGCTGCCGCAGGACCTGGTGCCCGACGGCTCGGGCAACCCGCTGGTGAAAAGCGAGGCCTTCCACGCCGGCGTGACCTGCCCCTGCTGCGGCCAGGCCGCGCGCCGCGAGACCGACACCATGGACACCTTCGTGGACAGCTCGTGGTACTTCATGCGCTACTGCGACCCGAAGAATGCCGAAGCCATGGTGGCCGGCGGTGCCGACTACTGGATGCCCATGGACCAGTACATCGGTGGCATCGAGCACGCCATCCTGCACCTGCTGTACGCGCGCTTCTGGACCAAGGTCATGCGCGACCTGGGGCTGGTGAAGATCGACGAGCCCTTCACCAAGCTGCTCACGCAGGGCATGGTGCTCAACCACATCTACTCGCGCAAGGGCGAGAAGGGCGGCAAGGAATACTTCTGGCCGCACGACGTCGAACATGTGCTGGACGAGGGCGGCAAGGTCATCGGCGCCAAGCTGAAGAACGCCGTGGGCGACCTGCCCGTGGGCACCAGCATCGACTACGAGGGCGTGGGCACCATGTCCAAGTCCAAGAACAACGGCGTGGACCCGCAGGAGCTGATCGAGAAATACGGCGCCGACACCGCACGCCTGTACACCATGTTCACCGCGCCGCCCGAGGCCACGCTGGAGTGGAACGACGCGGCCGTGGAGGGCAGCTACCGCTTCCTGCGCCGCGTGTGGAACTTCGGTGTCAAGCTCTCTGCTATCGATAAGGTAGCTGCTGGCGCAAGTGTGGCGGGCGCTGCAAGCCTGAATGAGGTCAAGTTCGGCAAGGAGGCCCAGGCCCTGCGCCTGGAGATCCATACCGTGCTCAAGCAGGTGGACTACGACTACCAGCGCATGCAGTACAACACCGTGGTCTCGGGCGCGATGAAGATGCTCAACGCCCTGGAGGACTTCAAGGCCTGGGACGGCGAGGGCGCCAGCGTCGCGCTGATCGAGGGCTTTGGCATCCTGCTGCGCGCGCTCTACCCGGCCACGCCGCACATCACGCACGCGCTCTGGAGCGAGCTGGGCTACGCGGCCCACCTGGGCGACCTGCTCGACGCCCCCTGGCCGCAGGTGGACCCCGCCGCGCTGGTGCAGGACGAGATCGAACTGGTGCTGCAGGTCAACGGCAAGCTGCGCGGCGCCCTCCATGTGCCCGCCAGCGCCGACAAGGCAGCGATCGAGCGCCTGGCCGTGGCGAGCGAGGCCTTCCAGAAGTTCGCCGCGGGTGCCGTGCCCAAGAAGGTGGTGGTGGTGCCCGGGCGCCTGGTCAACGTGGTGGTCTGACCATGCAGCGGCGCACGCTTCTGGCCTTGGCTCCGGTCGCGGGGCTGGCTGCCTGCGGTTTCCACCTGCGGGGCGCGCCGCAGTTCGCTTTTGCGTCGCTGTACCTGGCCGCGCCCGCGGGCTCCTCGCTGGCGCGCGAGCTGCAGCGCATGCTGGAGTCCTCGGGGGGGCGCCTGCAGGTGCTGCGCGAGCCGGCGCCGCCGAACGCGGCGCAGGTGGTGCTCGACATCCTGCAGGAAAAGCAGGAGCGTGCCGTGGTGGGCCTCACCTCCGCCGGCCAGGTGCGCGAGCTGCAACTGCGCCTGCGCGTGCAGATCCGCCTGCGCAGTGCGGACGGCGCCGAGTGGATCGCGCCCACGGAGATCGTGCAGACGCGCGACATCAGCTACAGCGAGACCATCGCCCTGGCCAAGGAGGCCGAGGAGGCGCTGCTCTACCGCAACATGCAGACCGACATCGTGCAGCAAATCGTGCGCCGCCTTGCCGCCGCACGGCCGCCGCGCTGAGTCAGCGCCGCATCAGCGTGCTCTTGCCAAAGAGCGATTCCACCAGATCGACGGCCAGCAGGGCCGTCTGGTTGCGCACATCGAGCGCGGGGTTGAGCTCCACGATGTCGAGCGAGGCCAGGCGTCCGCTGTCGGCAATCATCTCCATGCACAGCTGCGCCTCGCGGTAGGTCGGCCCGCCGGGCACGGTGGTGCCCACGCCAGGGGCGATGTCGGGGTCGAGGAAGTCCACGTCGAAGCTCACATGCAGGTGCGTGTGCTCGTCCAGGCCGTCGAGCGCCTGCAGCATGGTCTGGCGCATGCCCACCTCGTCGATGAAGCGCATGTCGAACACCTCCAGCCCCTGCTCGTGCACGAAGCGGCGCTCGCCCGCGTCCACGCTGCGGATGCCGATCTGGCGGATCTGGTCGGGCCGCAGTGCCGGGGCGCCGCCGGGCATGCCGGCGAGCTGCGTGAGCGCCTCGGGACCGAAGCCGCACAGGCAGGCCACGGGCATGCCGTGCACGTTGCCGCTGGGCGTGAGCGTGCTGGTGTTGAAGTCGGCGTGCGCGTCCAGCCACAGCACGCGCAGTTGCTTGCCCGCTTCCGCGCAATGGCGCGCCACGGCGCTGATGCTGCCCAGGCCCAGGCTGTGGTCGCCGCCCAGCAGCACGGGCAGCCGCTGCTGGCGCAGTTCGGCCCGCACGGCGCCGAACACGGCGCGGTTCCATTCCACCACCTGGGGCAGGTGGCGGTAGCCGTCCACGGGCGGCAGCCAGGGGTTGGCGGGGCCGGCGAGGTTGCCCCGGTCCGCCACCTCCAGCCCCCGGCCTTCGAGCGCCGCCTGCAGCCCGGCCACGCGCAGGGCCTCGGGGCCCATGGAGGCGCCGCGCGCGCCCGCGCCGATGTCGGTGGGGGCGCCGATCAGGCTGATGGCGGGGGCGGGGCGGTGGGTGTTCATGCGGCTTGCGGCTCCGGTTGCAGGGCGGTGCGGGCCTGGGGCGCCGGGGCGTGCAGCAGGCCGAACAGGTCCTTGGGGTCGTTCATCTGCGGCACCAGGTCGATGGACGTGCCCAGGTGCGGGTATTGTTGCAGCAGCGCGTGCAGCGTGCGCAGGGCGGAGAAGTCCTCCAGTGCGAAGCCCACGGAGTCGAACACCGTCACCTCCTGCGCCGTGCGGCGGCCCGGGGCCTGGCCGGCCAGGATGCGGTGGAACTCGGTCACGGCGAAGTCGGCCGGCATCTGCTGGATCTCGCCCTCGATGCGCGACTGCGGCTCGAACTCCACCACCACGCGCGCGTCGGCGCGGCGCAGGATGTCGGCATGCAGCTCGGTCTTGCCCGGGCAGTCGCCGCCCACGGCGTTGAGGTGCATGCCGGGCTCGATCATCTCGGGCCGCAGGATGGTGGCGTTGCGCTTGTCGGCCGTGGCCGTGGTCACGATGTCGCAGCCGCGCACGGCCTCCTGCGCGCTGGCGCAGCGCTCGATGTGCAGGTCCGGCAGCGCCAGGCGTGCCAGGTTGCGCTCCAGCTTGAGGCTGGCGCCGGGGTCGGTGTCGAACAGGCGCAGCTCGCGGATGCCCAGCAGGTGGTGGAAGGCCAGCGCCTGGAACTCGCTCTGTGCGCCGTTGCCGATCAGCGCCATGCGGCGGCTGTCGGGCCGGGCCAGGTGGCGCGCGGCCAACACCGACATGGCGGCGGTGCGCAGCGCGGTGGTGAGCGTCAGCTCGGACACCAGCAGCGGGTAGCCCGTGTCCACATCGGCCAGCACGCCGAAGGCCGTGACGGTGAGCAACCCCTCGGCCGTGTTCTTGGGGTGGCCGTTGACGTACTTGAAGCAGTAGAGCTGCCCGTCGCTGGTGGGCATCAGCTCGATCACGCCGACGGGCGAATGGATGGCGTGCCGCGCCGACTTGTCGAACTGCTCCCAGCGGCGGTAGTCGCTGTCCATGGCGTCCACCAGTTGCTGCAGGAAGCGGGCCAGCCCCACCTGCCGCACCAGTTCGCGCACGCTGCTCACACCGAGGTAATTCACCATGACCATCTCCTTGACTTGTGTTCTGGGAAGAATTCTCCGCAGGGGCGCGGCCAAAGAAAAGTGAGAAACCTGCGCAATTCATGCAGCTTGTAGAGCAAATCGCCATCGATAAATGGCGATTTGCCTCATAGACCGTTCGGGCAGGGCGCGGCGATACACTGCCGGGCATGCAAGTCGCCCTGGCCCAACTCTCTTCGCAACTGCAGCGCGGCCTCGCGCCGCTGTACGTGCTGCACGGCGATGAGCCCCTGCTGCAGCAGGAGGCGGCCGACGCCATCCGCGCCGCGGCGCGCGCCCAGGGCTACACCGAGCGCAGCAGCTTCACCGTGGCGGGCGCGCATTTCGACTGGAGCGCGGTGCTGGCGGCGGGCGGCAGTTTGAGCCTGTTCGCCGACCGGCAGATCGTCGAGATCCGCATCCCCTCGGGCAAGCCCGGCAAGGATGGCAGCGTGGCGCTGCAGCAGCTGGCGGAAGCCGCACGCGGCAACGACAGCACGCTCACGCTGGTGCAACTGCCGCGCCTGGACAAGGCCACCAAGACCGGCGGCTGGTTCACCGCGCTCGACGGCGCGGGCCTGGCCGTGCAGATCGACCCCGTCGAGCGCGCCCAGCTCCCGCAGTGGATCGCCCAGCGCCTGGCCGCGCAGGGCCAGCGCGTGGCGGCGGGCGAGGAGGGGCAGCGCACGCTGCAGTTCTTCGCCGATCGGGTGGAGGGCAACCTGCTGGCCGCGCACCAGGAAATCCAGAAGCTCGGCCTGTTGCATCCGCCGGGTGAGCTCTCGTGGGCGCAGGTCGAGGCCGCCGTGCTCAACGTGGCGCGCTACGACGTCTTCAAGCTCTCCGAGGCGGTGCTGGGCGGCCAGGTGCTGCGCGTGCAGCGCATGCTCGACGGCCTGGAGGCCGAGGGCGAGGCCGCGGTGCTGGTGCACTGGGCGCTGGCCGAGGACATCCGCGCCCTGAAGCGCGTGAAGGACGCCATGAACGCCGGCAAGCCCCTGCCCATGGCGCTGCGCGAAAACCGCGTCTGGGGCGTGAAGGAGCGGCTGTACGAGCGCATCCTGCCGCGCGCCAACGACGCGCAGCTCGCGCGCCTGCTGCAGGCGGCGCACCAGGTGGATGGCATCGTCAAGGGCCTCAAGCTCCCCGACTGGCCGGCCCAGCCCTGGCAGGCCTTGCAGCGCCTGGCGCTCCAGCTTGCGCGGCTGGGCATGGCGGCGCGCTGAAGTCGCGGGAAATCAAGCAAAAAGTGCTGCTGACGCTCGTGGTGTCAACGCGGGCAGCTATTGTTTTTGAAGCAATCAGGCGCCAGGCAGCACGCTACGCGCCTTGTCCACCCAGGCCTGCAGGTGGTTGAGCAGCTCGGAGCGGCTGAAGGAACAGCTCTCCTCGGTGAACAGCGCGCTGGCTTCCAGCCGGTCGAGCAGGCCCAGCAGCACCTCGCCGTAGCGCGGTGGCAGGGCGGTCAGCAGGGCTTGCTGGGCGCGTGCCGCATCGCCCAGGGCGGCGGCGCTCAGCTCGCCCCGGCCGTGGGCCGCCAGGGCGGACTGCAGAGCGGCGAGCTGGGTGGCGGGGTGTTCGGTCATGGCGGGTCTCCTGGCGGGATTACAGCGCGGGCCGCCGTCTTGTGTGCAACTGCGGCAAAATCCCCCCATGAACGCGCTCAACGTGGCTGAAACCACGCACACCCTCGGTTTACAGGCAAAAACGGCTTCGGCACTGATGGCCAAAGCGCCAGCAGCTATCAAAAACAAAGCGCTGCGGGCGCTGGCGCGCCTGCTGCGCGAGCAGACCGCAGCGCTGCAGGTGGACAACGCGCGCGACCTGGAGCGCGCCCGTGCCGCCGGGCTGGCCGAGCCCATGGTGGATCGGCTCAAGCTGACCCCCCAGGTGCTGGAAACCTGTGCCCAGGGCTGCGAGCAGCTCGCCGCCATGCCCGACGTGATCGGCGAGATCATCGGCCTGCAGCAGCAGCCCAGCGGCATCCGCGTGGGGCGCATGCGCGTGCCCATCGGCGTGTTCGGCATGATCTTCGAGAGCCGCCCGAACGTGACCATCGAGGCCGCCAGCCTGTCGATCAAGAGCGGCAACGCCTGCATTCTGCGCGGCGGCTCCGAGGCGATCGACTCCAACAAGGCGCTGGCGCGGCTGGTGCAGCAGGCGCTGGAAGAAGCCGGCCTGCCGCAGGACGCCGTGCAATTGGTGCAAACCACCGACCGCGCCGCCGTGGGCCACCTCATCGCCATGCCCGAGTTTGTGGACGTGATCATCCCGCGCGGCGGCAAGGGCCTGATCGAGCGCATCAGCCGCGAGGCCAAGGTGCCCGTCATCAAGCACCTGGACGGCAACTGCCACACCTATGTGGACGACCCCTGCGACCTGGAACTGGCGCTCAAGGTCACCGAAAACGCCAAGACACAGAAGTACAGCCCCTGCAACGCCACCGAGAGCCTGCTGGTGGCGCGCGGCGTGGCCAGCGCCTTCCTGCCGCGCATCGGCGCGGTGTTCGCCGAAAAAGGCGTGGAAATGCGGGTTTGCGCCGAAAGCAGGGCGCTGCTAGCGACTGTTTCAGGAGCGAAACTGCAGGACGCCACGGAAGCCGACTGGTCCGAGGAATACCTGGCGCCCATCATCTCGATCCGCGTGGTGGCGGGGCTGGACGAGGCCATTGCCCACATCAACCGCTATTCCAGCCACCACACCGAGGCCATCCTCACCACCCACCACATGCACGCCCAGCGCTTCCTGCGCGAGGTCGATTCGAGCAGTGTGATGGTCAACGCCAGCACGCGCTTTGCCGATGGCTTCGAGTACGGCCTGGGCGCCGAGATCGGCATCAGCACCGACAAATTCCACGCGCGCGGCCCCGTGGGCATCGAGGGGCTCACCTCGCTCAAATGGGTGGTGCTGGGCGAGGGCGAAGTGCGCACCTGAGACGGCGCACGGTGCGGCGATGAAAATCATCATCCTCGGGGCGGGCCGTGTGGGCCAGAGCGTGGCCGACAGCCTGGTGTCGGAGAAGAACGACATCACCGTCATCGACACCGACGCCGAGCGCCTGCGCGAGCTGGAGGCGCGCCTGGACCTGCGCGGCGTGGTCGGCAGCGGCACCGACCCCCGGGTGCTGGCCGAGGCCGGTGCGCGCGACACCGACCTGCTCATCGCCTGCGCCGCGCAGGACGAAACCAACCTCGTGTGCTGCAAGGTGGCGCAAATGCTGTTCAGCGTGCCCACGCGCATCGCGCGCGTGCGCGCCGAGGGCTACGAAGACGGCAGCGCCCTGCTCGGCACCAATGGCTTTGCGGTGGACCACATCCTCTGCCCCGAGGATTCGCTGGTGCGCTACATCGCCAAGCTGGTCGAATACCCCGAGGCCCTGCAGGTGCGCGAGTTCGCGGGCGGGCGCGCCTGCCTGGTGTCGGCGCGCGCGCGCCCCGGCGCGCCGGCCGTGGGCATGGAGATCCGCGAGCTGCGCGAGCGCATGCCCGACGTGGCCGTGCGCATCGTCGCCATCTACCGCCGCTTTCCCGACGAGCCCGACCGCTTCGTGCCCTGCGACGGCGCCACGCGCATCGAGCCCGGCGACGAGGTCTTCGCCCTGGCCGGGCGCGAGCGCATTGCCCAGGTGCTGGCCGCGCTGCACCGCCGCGAGGACCAGCCCGCGCGCCCGGTGCGGCGCATCCTGATCGCGGGCGCCAGCCGCGTGGGCGAGCGCCTGGCGCGCCTGCTGGCGCAGGAGGGCGAGCGCTTCCACGTCAAGATCGTCGAGGAAGACCCGCAGCGTTGCGTCGCCCTGGCCTCGGCTCTGCCCGAGGGCGTGCTGGTGCTGCAGGGCGAGACGTCCGACGAGGATCTGCTCGGCGAGGAGGGCATCGAGGAGGTGGACCTGTTCCTGGCGCTGACCGACGATGACGAGAACAACATCATGTCCTGCCTGCTGGCCAAGCGCCTGGGGGCGCGGCGCGTGCTGGCGCTCATCCACCGCCAGAGCTATGCCGACCTCATGCACGGTACGCAGATCGACATCGCTCTGTCGCCCGCGCAGGCCATGCTGGGCGAATTGCTGGCCTTTGTGCGCCAGGGCGACGTGCAGGCCGTGCACAGCCTGCGCCGCGGCGTGGCCGAGGCGCTGGAGATCGTCGCGCGCGGCGACCGCAAGAGTTCGCGCGTCGTCGGCCGCCGCGTCGAGGAGCTGTCGTTGCCGCGCGCGGTGCACATGGGCCTGATCGTGCGCGGCCTGCCCGACCCGGACGCGCTCGCCGGCGAGGACGGGCAGGCGCCGCCCGCGCAGCAAGCGCAGGAGCCGCAGATCATCCTGCCGCGCAGCCACACGGTGATCGAGAGCAACGACCACGTGGTCTTCTTCCTGCCGAACAAGCGCCTGGTGCGCGACGTGGAAAAGCTCTTCCGCGTGAGCGCCACCTTCTTCTAGACGCGCCCGCACCGGCCATGACGGACCTGCTTCCCGTTCTGCGCGTGCTGGGCATGCTGCTGTGCATGTTCTCGCTGGCCATGGGCCTGCCCTGGGCCGTGTCGTGGTTCCAGGGCGACGGCGTGTGGCAGGTGTACCCCGTGTCCATGGGCGTGGCGCTGCTGCTGGGCCTGGCGCTGTGGTGGGGGCTGCGCCGCCACCGGCGCGAGCTGCAGCCGCGCCACGGCGTCATCCTGGTCACGCTGGTGTGGGTGCTGCTGCCGCTGTGCGCCACGCTGCCGCTGTGGCTGGCCATGCAGTCCATAGGCCGGCCGCTGTCGTTCACGCATGCGTACTTCGAGGCCGTCTCGGGCCTGACGACGACGGGCAGCACCGTGCTCAGCGGCCTCGACGCGTTGCCCGCCTCGGTCAACGTCTGGCGCACCTTCCTGCAGTGGATGGGCGGCATGGGCATCCTGATCCTGGCCGTGGCCGTGCTGCCGCTGCTGGGCGTGGGCGGCGCCCAGCTCTTCAAGGCCGAGGCCGCCGGCCCGATCAAGGACACCAAGCTCACCCCGCGCATGACCGAGACGGCCAAGGGCCTGTGGGGGGTGTACGCGGCGTTTTCCGTGCTGTGCGCGGCGGCCTTCTGGGCGGGCGGCATGCAGCCGCTGGACGCGCTCATGCACATGTTCACCACGGTGAGCCTGGGCGGGCTGTCGCCGCACGATGCGAGCTTTGCCTATTTCGACTCGCCGCTGCTCGAAGCCATTGCGGTGCTGTTCATGCTGGTGGCGAGCTGCAACTTCGCGCTGTACTTCGTGGCGCTGCGCAAGGGCCACTGGCGGGGCTTCTGGCGCGACCCCGAGATGCGCGCCACCATGGTGGCGCTGGTGGGCGGTGGCCTGGTGGTCGCCCTGCTGCTGTGGGCCAAGGGCGTGTACGGCCCGCTGCAGGCGCTGCGCCATGGGCTGTTCCAGGTGGTCTCGGTGGCCACGACCACGGGTTTCGCCACCCAGGACTACCTGCAGTGGCCGGTGTTCGCCCCGGTGCTCATGCTGCTGCTGTCGGGCGTGGCCACGAGCGCGGGCTCCACGGGCGGCGGCATCAAGATGGTGCGCATGCTCATCCTCGTCAAGCAGGCGCGGCGCGAGCTCACGCGCCTGGTGCATCCGCGTGCGGTGCAGCCGGTGGTGCTGGGCGGCAGCGTGGTGGACAACCGCATGATCTTCTCGGTGCTGGCCTTCATGCTGGTCTATGGCGCCACCGTCATCGTGCTCAGCATGGTGCTGCTGCTCACCGACCTGGATCCGCTCACGGCGTTTTCCGCCGTGCTCGCCAGCGTGCACTGCACGGGCCCGGGGCTGGGCGCCATCGGGCCCAGCTCCAACTACGCCGTGCTCAGCGACTTCCAGCTCTGGGTGTGCACGCTGGGCATGCTGCTCGGGCGCCTGGAGATTCTGAGCTTCATGGCCCTGCTGTCCCCAGCGTTCTGGCGGCGCTGAAGGACAATCCCCCCAGCGCGGCTGCGCCGCTTTCCCCTCTGGCGGCCCGTGGGCGGGACGGGGAGCGGCGCCAGTGGTCTGGCCAAGCCCGTGGGGGAGGCTGCGGGCGCGATGGCGTCCCTAAAATGCCGCATTGGCCTTCACCAGGGTTTTTATGGTTCCGCATCTCATCACGGCCCTCACGGGGCCCATCAACGAGCTTGAACAGCGCATCATCGACTCCATGCCGGCGACCGAGCGCTGGTTCCGCCTGGAGTGGATGGAGCACACGCCGCCGTTCTACACCTCGGTGGACATCCGCAACGCCGGGTTCAAGCTTGCGCCCGTGGACACCAACCTCTTTCCCGGCGGCTGGAACCACCTGGCGCCCGAGGTGCTCCCCCTGGCGGTGCAGGCCGCCATGGCGGCCATCGAGAAGATCTGCCCCGAGGCGCGCAACCTGCTCATCGTGCCCGAGAACGACACGCGCAGCATCTCCTACCTGGGCAACCTGGTGCAGTTGCAGCGCATCTTCAACATGGCGGGGCTGAACGTGCGCTTCGGCTCCATCAGCCCGGAGGTGAAGAAGAACACCGTCATCGAACTGCCCACGGGCGAGTCCATCACCCTCGAGCCCGTGGTGCGCACGCGCCGCCGGCTGGGGCTCAAGCATTTCGACCCCTGCACCATCCTGCTCAACAACGACCTCTCGGCCGGCGCCCCGGGCATCCTGGAGGACATCCACGAGCAGTACCTGCTGCCGCCGCTGCACGCGGGCTGGGCTGTGCGCCGCAAGAGCCACCACTTCCGCAGCTACGAGGAGGTGACCAAGCGCTTCGGCAAGCTGCTGGGCATAGACCCCTGGCTCATCCACCCGCTGTACGGGCATGGCAGCGGCGTCGATGTGGCCACCGCCGCGGGCCTGGAGGAGTTGCAGACCCTGGTCGATGCGCTGCTCGCCAAGGTGCGGCGCAAGTACAAGGAGTACGGCATCCACGAAAAGCCCTTTGCCGTCGTCAAGGCCGACAACGGCGACCATGGCATGGGCGTATTCACCGTGCACGACGCCCGCGACCTGCCGGCCCTGGCCCGGCGCCCGCGCCCCCGGGGCACGGCGCGCGCCGCCCGCGCGGGGCAGGACTTCATCGTCCAGGAGGGGGTGCTCACCCAGGAGCGCGTGCACGAGGCCGTGGCCGAGCCGGTGGTCTACCTCATGGACCGCTATGTGGTCGGCGGCTTTTACCGCATCCATCCCGAGCGCGGCGTGGATGAGGATCTCAAGGGGCCGGGCGCGGGCTTCGTGCCCCTGGCCTTTGCGGCCGGCACGCAGTTCCCGCACCTGGGGGCCAAGCCCGGGGCCAGCGCGCCCAACCGTTTCTACATGTACGGCGTGATCGCCCGGCTGGCCATGCTGGCCGCCAGCTACGAGCTCGAAGCCACCAACCCGGAGGCCGAGACCTACGATTGACACACAGTTGTTGCACCGCAACAAACTGTGTCTTTTTTGTGCAGCCGGTGCTGCGGGTGATTCCCTCGGCGTGCGGGCTGGCGCAGAATCCGGGGCTTCAGGACCACCCGCCTCCCACGGCCAGGACTCTGCTGGCTGCAGGGGGTACTGCAGTGAACCACGCAAAATCCTCCACGGCTGCGCTGACCTTGGCAGCCATCGGCGTCGTCTACGGTGACATCGGCACCAGCGTTCTCTACACGCTCAAGGAGGTCTTCGGCTCCGGCCATGTGCCCTTCACGCATGCCAATGTCTATGGCGTGCTGTCCATCGTCTTCTGGACGCTCACGAGCATCGTCTCCATCAAGTACGTCACGCTGGTGCTGCGCGCCGACAACCATGGCGAGGGCGGGCTGGTGGCGATGCTGGCGCTGGCCTCGCAGTCGGTCAAGGACAAGGCCCCCGCGCTGCGCCGCTGGATGCTGCTGATCGGCATCTTCGGCACCTGCCTGTTCTATGGCGACGGCGTCATCACCCCGGCCATCACGGTGCTCTCGGCCATGGAGGGGCTGGACGTGGTCTCGCCCGCCTTCCGCCGCGCCGTGATCCCGCTGACCCTGGCCATCCTGTTCGTGCTGTTCTGGGTGCAGAAGAAGGGCACCTCCGGCATAGGGCGCTTCTTCGGGCCCGTCATGGTGGTGTGGTTTGCGGCCATTGCAGCGCTGGGCGTGTACCACATCGCGGGCCACCCGGAGATCCTCGGTGCGCTCAGCCCGCACCATGCGCTGCGCTTCATGCTGCGCCAGCCCGGCACCACCTTCATCATCCTGGGCGCCGTGGTGCTGTGCGTCACGGGTGGCGAGGCCTTGTATGCCGACATGGGGCATTTCGGGCGCCGGCCCATACGCATCGCCTGGTTCTCCATCGTCATGCCGGCGCTCACGCTCAATTATTTCGGGCAGGGGGCGCTGCTGCTCGAGCACCCCGCGGCGGTGAAGAACCCGTTCTTCATGATGGCCCCCGAGTGGATCACGCTGCCCCTGGTGGGGCTGGCCACGGCGGCGGCCGTGATTGCCTCGCAGGCCCTGATTTCCGGGGCCTTCAGCGTCACCAAGCAGGTCATCCAGCTGGGCTATCTGCCGCGCCTGCAGATCCTGCACACCAGCACCCGGGACACGGGGCAGATCTACCTGCCCTTCGTCAACTGGAGCCTGTTCGTGATGATCGTGCTGGCCGTGGTGCTGTTTCGGTCGTCGAGCAACCTGGCTGCGGCCTATGGCATCGCGGTGACGCTGGACATGACCATCACCACCGTGCTCACCTTCTTCGTCATCCGCTACGGCTGGGGCTATCCGCTGGCGCTGTGCATCGCGGCCACGGGCTTTTTCTTCGTCATCGACATCGCCTTCTTCAGCTCCAACCTGCTCAAGCTGGTCGATGGCGGCTGGTTCCCGCTGCTCATCGGCGGCGGGGTGTTCCTGCTCATGACGACCTGGAAGGACGGGCGCGAGCAGCTCAACGAGACGCTGCGCGCGTTCTCGGTCGATCTGCAGGACTTCCTCGCATCGGTGTTCGTGAGCCCGCCCGCGCGCGTGCCGGGCACGGCGGTGTTCCTGACGGCGCAGCCCGGCATCGTGCCCAGCGCGCTCCTGCACAACCTCAAGCACAACAAGGTGCTGCACGAGCAGAACCTGTTCGTCACCGTGCGCAGCCACGAACTGCCCTGGATCGGCATGGAGCAGCGGCTCGAAGTCGAGCCCCTGGGCCATGATTGCTGGCAGGTGGCGGTGCACTACGGCTTCAAGAACGACCCCGACCTGCCGCGCGCTCTGGCCCTGCTCACGGGCCGCGGCGTGGACCTCAACCCCATGACGACCAGCTACTTCCTCTCGCGCGACATCGTCACCCCGACCCCGGGGCCGGGCATGGCGCTGTGGCGTGAAAAGCTGTTTGCGCAGATGCACCACAGCGCGACGGCCGCGGCGGAGTTCCTCCACCTGCCGAGCAATGCCGTGGTCGAGCTGGGCTCAAAGATCGAGATCTAGGACTGCGCCTTGAGCGCCAGCGCCGCCTCATAGAGCTGGTTGCGCGGCGCGCCCGTGATGTCGGCGGCCAGGCGCACGGCGCTCTTGAGCGGCAGCTCCTGCAGCAGGCGCTGCAGCACGTCCAGGCCCTGCGCCGTGTCGGCGCTGGCGGCCACCGGGTGCAGCACCACGACGAACTCGCCGCGGCAGCGCAGCGGGTCTTGCTGCAGCCAGCCGGCGAGCGCGGCCGCGGGCAGGGTGGTGATCTGCTCGAACTGCTTGGTCAGCTCGCGCGCCAGGGTTACGGGGCGCTCGCCCAGGGCGGCCAGCGTGGCGGCCAGGGCGGCGATGCGGTGGGGGGCTTCGAGCAGCACGCAGCAGCGGGATTCGGCCTGCAGGCGCTGCACGGCAGCATCGCGTTCACCGGCCTTGGTGGGCAAAAAGCCGGCAAATACAAAGCCGCCGTCGTCGGCGCCGCTGGCCACCGCACCGGCCACGCTCAGCGCCGCCGTGATGCTGCTGGCGCCGGGCAGGGGCACCACGCGCAGGCCCGCGGAGGCCGCGGCGGCGGCCAGGCGGGCGCCTGGGTCGCTGATACCCGGCGTGCCTGCATCGCTCACGTAGGCCACGCGCTGGCCGGCCTGCAGGCGTTCGAGCACGGTCTGGGCCGCCTGGGCTTCGTTGTGCTGGTGCAGGGCCAGCCAGTGCGCTGCCGGCTTGTCGATGCCGTAGGCGCGCAGCAGGGCCTGGGTGTGGCGCGTGTCCTCGCACGCCAGGGTGTCGGCGAGCTGCAGTACGTGCAGGGCGCGCAGGGTGATGTCCGCCAGATTGCCGATGGGCGTGGCGACCACGTAGAGTGCGCCTTGCGGATAATGCTGCGCTGCCGCTGCCGCATGGGCAGCATCCAGGGCAAGGGCAAAAGAGGCGCTCAATGGGATTCCTTGGCAAGAACGATGCGGTCCAGGGCCGGCAGGCCAGTACGCGGGCCCAGGGCCAGGCCGCCGAAGACCGGGCGCTGGCCCACCTGCAGGCCGCAGGCCTGCGCCTGCTGGAGCGCAATTATCGGACACCGGGGCGTGGCGGCGGCGAGATCGACCTGGTCATGCGCGCGCCCGACGGCACGGTGGTGTTCGTCGAGGTGCGCAGCCGCACCAGCCGCGCCTGGGGCGGCGCGGGCGCCAGCATCGGGGCGGCCAAGCAGCGGCGCATCGTCTTTGCGGCGCGGCACTTTTTGCTGCGCTACGGGTCAGAACCAGCCTGCCGCTTCGATGCCGTGCTGCTGGAGCCCGCGCTCACCTGGATCCAGGGAGCCTTCGACGCCGGCTGAACGCGCCCCCGGGGCGCACAGATTGCTACAAAATTGATAACACACAGGGTATATCATGCGACCCTGCGCAAGGATTTCCCATTGATGATCGAGCAACGCATCCAGCAGCAATTCATCGACAGCGCCGACCTCAAATACCAGGCCGCCGAGGCGCTGGGCCGGCCCATTGCCGCGGCCGTGCAGGCCCTGCTGGCCTGCGTGACCAGCGGCGGCAAGATTCTTGCGTGCGGCAGCGGCGTCTGTGCGCCGCTGGCGCAGCAGTTCGTGGCCTGCTGCGTGGCGGGCTTCGAGCGTGAGCGCCCGGAATTCGCCGCCGTGGCACTGGGCAGCGACGCCGCGCTGTGGACGGCGGGCCAGGGTGGCGTGGCCCAGGCACTGGCGCGCCAGGTCCGCGCCCTGGGACAGACGGGCGACCTGTTGGTCGCCGTCACCGTGGACGGCCATGATGCGCAGGTGCTCGGCGCTGTGCAGGCTGCGCACGAGCGCGACATGTCGGTGGTGGCGCTCACCGGCCGCCAGGGCGGGGAACTTGCGGCGCTGCTGCGTGACACAGATGTATGCCTGGCCGTGCCGCATGAGCGTGCGGCGCGGGTGCGCGAGGTCCATGCCCTGGTGCTGCACTGCCTGTGCGATGGCATGGACGCGCAATTGTTTGGTGAACAGGAGGATTTGTCATGACTTTCCGATTCGATCGCAGCCTGTGTGCCGTGCTCTCGGCAGCAGCCCTGTCGGCGGCCCTGGGCGGCTGCGCCCCGGCCGTGCTGGGCGGCGCTGCCGTGGGCAGCATGATGGCGCTGGACCGGCGCACCGTCGGCACGCAGGTGGAGGATGAGGGCATCGAGCTGCGCGCGGGCAACCGCATCCGTGGCGTCCATGGCGACAAGGTGCACGTCAACGTCACGAGCTACAACCGCCAGGTGCTGCTGACCGGCGAGGTGCCCAGCGCCGAGATCCGCGATGCGGTCGAGAAGATCGTTGTCGGCGTCGAGAATGTGCGCAGCGTGGTCAACGAGCTCGCCGTGATGCCCAATACCTCGCTGGGCCAGCGCTCGAACGACACCTACATCACCGGCAAGGTGCGCGCCAGCCTGGTCGATGCCCGGGACCTGTCGGCCAACAGCTTCAAGGTGGTGACCGAGCGCAACACCGTCTACCTCATGGGGCGTGTGTCGCAGCGCGAGGCGGGCCGCGCCACGGCCATTGCGCGCAACATCAGCGGGGTGAGCAAGGTGGTGCGCGTGTTTGAATACCTGAGCGACGAGGATGTCGCCCGCATCCAGGCCGGCCAGCCCGTCAAGCCGGCCGAGGCGCCTGCCAGCGGCGAGGCCTCGCGCCCGGCGCAGTAACGGCGCAGCCCGGCGGCGGCCTCAGCGCAGGCGCCGGATGAGGCTGGAGGTGTCCCAGCGCTGGCCGCCCATTTGCTGCACGTCGCCGTAGAACTGGTCCACCAGCGCCGTCACCGGCAGGCGTGCACCGTTGCGCTGGGCCTCGGCCAGCACCAGGCCCAGGTCCTTGCGCATCCAGTCCACGGCAAAGCCGAAGTCGAACTGGTCGGCCACCATGGTCTTGCCGCGGTTGTCCATTTGCCAGCTCTGCGCGGCGCCCTTGCCGATCACGTCGAGCACCAGGGGCATGTCCAGCCCGGCGCGCTGGCCAAAGGCGATGGCTTCCGCCAGGCCCTGTACCAGGCCGGCGATGCAGATCTGGTTGACCATCTTGGTGAGCTGGCCTGCGCCGCTCTCGCCCATGCGCGTGAAGGCGCGCGCAAACGCCATGCCCACCGGCTGCACGGTGTCGAAGGCGTCCTGGTCGCCGCCGCACATCACCGTGAGCAGGCCGTTTTGCGCGCCTGCCTGGCCACCGGAGACCGGCGCATCGATGAAGCGCAGGCCCAGCGCGCGCGCTGCGCCATAGAGTTCGCGCGCCACTTCGGCCGAGGCGGTGGTGTGGTCCACGAAGATGCTGCCGGGGGCCATGCCGGCGAAGGCGCCGTCCGCGCCCAGGGTGACGGCGCGCAGGTCGTCGTCGTTGCCCACGCAGCAGAAGACGATGTCGGCGCCCTGCGCGGCCTCGCGTGGCGTGGGGGCCTGGCGCGGCGCAGCGCTGGCCGCGTACTCGGCGCACCAGGCCTGGGCCTTGGCGGATGTGCGGTTGTAGACCGTGACGGCGTGCCCGGCCAGCGCCAGGTGCGCCGCCATGGGGTAGCCCATGACCCCCAGGCCGATGAAGGCCAGTTTGCGCGGGGCGGTGGGTTCGTAGCTGCGGGGATTCGTGCTGGCCATGGTGAGGAATGCTCCTGTAGAGAAAAGAATGCCTGGCCCGCGCGGGGCGCAGGGGCCAGGCCGATGGTCCGGCGCCGCAGGCGTCAGACGATGACGAAGTGTTCCGTGCCCGACGACAGGTCGGTGCTCTTGGCGCGCTGGCTGGAGAGCTTGATCTGCAGGCGCAGGTCGTTGAGCGAGTCGGCGTTGCGCAGCGCGTCTTCGTAGCTGATGACGTTGGACTCGAACAGGTCGAACAGCGACTGGTCGAAGGTCTGCATGCCCAGGTTGCGGCTCTTTTTCATGATCTCCTTGATCTCGGCCACTTCGCCCTTGAAGATGAGGTCGGCGATCAGGGGGGTGTTGAGCATGACTTCCACGGCAGCGGCGCGGCCCTTGCCGTCCTGCTTGGGGATCAGGCGCTGCGAGACCATGGCGCGCAGGTTCAGCGACAGGTCCATGAGCAATTGCGCGCGGCGTTCCTCGGGGAAGAAGTTGATCACCCGGTCCAGGGCCTGGTTGGCGCTGTTGGCGTGCAGCGTGGCCAGGCACAGGTGGCCGGTCTCGGCGAAGGCCACGGCGTGTTCCATGGTCTCGCGGTCGCGGATTTCGCCCATGAGGATCACGTCGGGCGCCTGGCGCAGGGTGTTCTTGAGCGCGGCCTCCCAGCTGTCGGTGTCCAGGCCCACCTCGCGCTGCGTGACCACGCAGTTCTTGTGCGGATGCACGAATTCGACCGGGTCTTCCACCGTGATGATGTGGCCGAAGGAGTTCTCATTGCGCCAGTCCACCATGGCGGCGAGCGAGGTGGACTTGCCCGAGCCCGTGGCACCCACCAGGATGCACAGGCCGCGCTTGGTCATGGCCACCTCCTTGAGCACCTGCGGCAGGCCCAGCCCGTCGATGGTGGGCAGCGCCAGCGGGATCACGCGCAGCACCATGCCCACGCGCCCCTGCTGCACGAAGGCATTGACGCGGAAGCGCCCGATGCCCGAGGGCGAGATCGCAAAATTGCACTCCTTGGTGCGCTCGAACTCGGCGGCCTGCTTGTCGCTCATGATGGAGCGCGCCAGCGTCAAGGTGTGGTTGGGGGTCAGGGTCTGCGGAGAGACCTTGGTGATGGCGCCATCGACCTTGATGGCGGGGGGGAAGTCGGCGGTGATGAACAGGTCACTGCCGTTGCGGCTCACCAGCAGCTTCAGCAGGTCGTTGATGAACTTGCTCGCCTGATCGCGTTCCATCTTGTGTGTCCCTCTCGATTGGTGGGTGCCTGCCGCAGCCCTATTTCTGGTTCTCGCTCAAGCGTGCGCTCACGGCGCGCAGCCGCAGCGAGAGCTTGCGCGCCAGCAGGGCGATGAGGCTGGCGGCAAGCTGCGGGTCCTTGGTCATCATCTCGTCCATGGCATCGGCGCTGAGCACGGCGATCTCGCAATCGGTCAGCGTGGTGCAGGCGGAGAAACGGATGCCGCTGTCGAGCAGGGACATCTCGCCCAGGATGTCGCCGGGGCGCGTCTCGGCCAGGCGCAATTGCTCGCCCCAGGGCTGCACGCGGTCCACGGCGATGGTGCCCGTGAGCAGCACGATCATGAAGTTGCCGTACTCGTCCTGGCGGATCACGTCGCGGTTGGGCGGCACCTGGGCAAACTCGAAGAAGTGCTCCATGCGCTTGATGGAGTCGGCCTCCAGTTGCGCCATGTACTTGTCCTTGGACCAGATCATCTGCAGCAGCTTGCCCCCGCGGCTCGCGGCCATGCGCTTGGCGCCGATCTCCACGGCCCGTGCATCCCAGGGCACGAGCATGGAGGCATCGACGCCCTGGGTGGCGAAGGCGGTGGAGAAGAAGACGGAATCGCCATGCTCCTGCTGCGCCTTGGGGTTGCGCGAGGACATGCGCAGGAGGGCCAGAATGCCTTTCATCGGATGCTCCAGTGGGGGCCTGCGGCAGGCCGGTATCGGTGGGTTGGGTGGGGCGTCAGCCGGGGAAGTTCTCGGGGATCTTGGCCTTGCTGCGCGCTTCGGCGGGGCTGATGATGTTGCGGCGCACCAGATCGGTGAGGTTCTGGTCCAGCGTCTGCATGCCCACACTGTTGCTGGTCTGGATGGTGGAGTACATCTGCGCCACCTTGGCCTCGCGGATGAGGTTGCGGATGGCGCTGGTGCCCAGCATGATCTCGTGCGCGGCCACGCGGCCCGAGCCGTCCTTGAGCTTGCACAGCGTCTGCGAGATCACGGCCTGCAGCGACTCCGACAGCATGGCGCGCACCATTTCCTTCTCTTCGGCGGGGAACACGTCGATGATGCGGTCGATGGTCTTGGCGGCGCTGGAGGTGTGCAGCGTGCCGAACACCAGGTGGCCCGTTTCGGCGGCCGTCATGGCCAGGCGGATGGTTTCCAGGTCGCGCATTTCGCCCACGAGGATGGCGTCCGGGTCCTCACGCAGGGCCGAGCGCAGGGCGGCGGCGAACGACAGCGTCATCGGCCCCACTTCGCGCTGGTTGACCAGGCATTTCTTGGACTCGTGCACGAACTCGATCGGGTCCTCGATGGTGAGGATGTGGCCGTATTCGGTCTCGTTGAGGTGGTTGACCATGCCCGCCAGCGTCGTGGACTTGCCCGAGCCCGTGGGCCCGGTCACCAGCACCAGGCCGCGCGGCTTGAGCGCAAGGTCGGCGAAGATCTTGGGGGCGTTGAGCTGCTCCAGCGTGAGGATCTTGCTCGGAATGGTACGGAACACGGCGGCGGCGCCGCGGTTCTGGTTGAAGGCGTTGACGCGAAAGCGCGCCAGGCCCTCGATCTCGAAGGAGAAATCGACCTCCAGGAATTCCTCGTAGGTCTTGCGCTGCGCGTCGCTCATGATGTCGTACACCATGCCGTGCACCGTCTTGTGGTCCAGGGCATCGACGTTGATGCGCCGCACGTCGCCGTGCACGCGGATCATCGGAGGCAGCCCTGCAGACAGGTGCAGGTCGGACGCTTTGTTCTTGACGCTGAAGGCCAGCAGTTGGGTAATGTCCACGGTTCCCTCTGTCGTTTGGTACGCTCAATGATCATTATGACCACGATTGCCGACAAGCTTCAACAGGTGCAGCACCAAGTGGCGGCTGCCTGCGCGCGCGCCGGGCGCGATCCCGCCAGCGTGGCGCTGCTGGCCGTTTCCAAGACCTTCGGCCCCGAGGCCGTGTGCGAGGCCGCCCGTGCGGGGCAGCGCGCCTTTGGCGAGAACTACATCCAGGAGGCCGTGGAGAAGATGGCCGCCGTGCAGGCCTTGGGCGCGCCGGCGCTGCAGTGGCACTGCATCGGCCCGGTGCAGAGCAACAAGACGCGGCTCGTGGCCGAGCATTTCGACTGGATGCACACGGTGGACCGGCTCAAGATCGCCGAGCGCCTCTCGGCCCAGCGCCCGGCGCACCGCGCGCCGCTGCAGGTGTGCATCCAGGTGAACGTCGATGGCGGGCTGAACAAGTCGGGCGTGGCCCCCGAAGATGCGCTGGCATTGGCCGGCGCCGTGGCGGCGCTGCCACAGTTGTGCCTGCGCGGCGTGATGAGCATCCCCGAGCCGGCGCCGGACTATGCCGGCCAGTTGGCGCTGCACCAGCGTGCGCGCGCCGTGTTCGAGCAGATCCGGGCGTCGGGCCTGCGTGGGCTGGAGCGCTTCGATACCTTGTCCCTGGGCATGACGGCCGACCTCGACGCCGCCATCGCAGCGGGCAGCACCATGGTGCGCGTGGGCACGGGCATCTTCGGCGGAAGAACCCGCCCTGCGGCCTGAACGGATTTCATGGCAAATTGACCGCTGGTGCCCGCGCAGCATGCGCTGCCAGCTCTATTTTTTGTAGCGATCAGGTGGCGCCGAAGAGGCGCACGCAATCCAGCGCTTGCGCCACATCCTGCGGCCCCACGTCCAGGTGCGTGACCCAGCGCAGGCGTGTTTGCCCGCCATAGAGGCTGCTGGTCACGCGCACGCCGTGCTGCGCCAGCCAGGCGGTGAAGGCGGGCGCCACGTCGGCGTGCACGTCGGTGAACAGAATGTTGGTGTGCGCCGAGGCCACGGCCAGGCGCCCCTGCAGTGTCGGGTGGCTGCGCCCGGCCTCGGCCAGGCCGGCGGCGAGCTGGCGCAGCAGGGCGTGGTCGTCGGCGAGGCGGCGCACATGGTGCTGCAGCGCGTGCTGCCCGGCGGCTGCGAGCAGGCCACACTGGCGCATGGCGCCGCCCAGGATTTTGCGCGTGCGTTTGGCCTGGCGGATGAAATCGGCGCGGCCCAGCAGCAGCGAGCCCACGGGCGCGCCCAGGCCCTTGCTCAGGCACAGCGACACGGAGTCGAAGTGCTGGCAGAGGGCGCGCGCCTCGTCGTACACGTCGCTGCCCTGGGCCTCGGCGTTGGCGGTGGCGGCGTTGAACAGGCGCGCGCCATCGAGGTGCAGGGCCAGGTCGCGCGAACGCGCCAGTTGCGCCACATCAAAGATGTAGGGCGTGGGCAGCACCTGGCCACCGGTGGTGTTCTCCAGCACCACCAGGCGGGTGCGTGCGAAATGCGGGTCATCGGGCTTGATGGCGGCGGCGATGTCGGCCAGGCGCAGCGTGCCGTCGGGTTGGGTTTCCACCGGCTGGGGCTGGATGGAGCCGAGCACCGCCATGCCGCCGGCCTCCCAGCGGTAGGTGTGCCAGCTCTGGCCCACGATGGCCTCGTCGCCACGCTGGCAGTGGCCCATGAGGGCGATCAGGTTGGTCTGCGTGCCCGAGGGTGCGAACAGCGCCGCCTCGAAGCCCAGCAACTGCGCGGCGTACTCCTGTAGGGCGTTGACGGAGGGGTCGTCGCCGAAGACGTCGTCACCGAGCGGCGCTGCCTGCATGGCGGCGCGCATGGCGGGCGTGGGCTGGGTGACGGTGTCGCTGCGGAAATCGGGCATGGGCGGTCTCTCTCGTGAAGAAGCCACCCATGGTATCGGCCGCCGCGCTCCCTTGCCGGCTCAGGGGCGTGCCATCTTGCAGTCGGTGCCCTGCGCCAGTTCGTTGCCGGTGTAGGCCGCGTCGGTGCGGAAGCCGTAGTTCGTGCCTTCCCAACCCACTTTCACCGCCTTGCCGTCCACGGGCGCGATGGTGTTGACCACCTGGGGCAGCAGCAACTGGTGGTCGTCGCCGCGCATGCGCACCGGGCCGACCACGGAGTCGAAGCTCAGGTCTTCCAGGGCACGCGCGACCTTCACCGGGTCGGTGGACTGGGCCTTGTTGATCGCCGCGGCCAGCATGCGCGGCGTCATCTCGATGCGCGGCGCCAGGAACTCCTTGCCCGTCTTGGCCTTGTAGGCCTTGGCCAGCGCGTCCGCCTTGGGGCTGTCGGCCTGGCCGGGGTGCCATTCGGCCACCCAGGTGAGCTGGCCCAGCTTGGCCTGCGAGACCGCCAGCACCGTGCCCGGCACCGAGCCCGCGCTGTGGTTGAAGTAGCGCAGGTTGTAGCCCGCGTCGCCCGCCGCCTTGAGCAGCAGCACCATGTCCTGGCCCCAGTTGCCGGTGATGACCGAGTCGGCCTCGGTGCTCTTGATCTTGGCCACATAGGGCGCAAAGTCCTTCACGCGGCCGATGGGGTGCAGGGCCTCGCCGGTGAACTGGATGTCGGGCCGCGCCAGGCCCACCAGCTCGCGGCCGTAATGCGCCCACTGTTTGCCGTGCGCGTAGTCCTGGTTGAGCAGGTAGACCTTCTTGATGCTCTCCTGCTTCTTGATGTAGTTGGCGATGGCCTTCATCTTCATGGCCGTGTTCGCCTCGAACTGGAAGTGCCAGAAGCTGCAGGCCTTGCCGGTCAGCTCGGGGTCGATGGAGGAGTGGTTGAGCACCAGGATCTCCTTGCCCGGGTTGCGCTGGTTGTGGCGTGCGGCCGCCTGCACCAGCGCCGTGACCACCGACGAGCCCGAACCGCCCGTGACGATGGCGCGCGCGCCCTGGTCGATGGCGGCCTGCAGCGCGCTGAGGCTTTCCTGGGCGGAGAGCTTGCTGTCGAACTGCAGCAGTTGCAGCTTGGTGCCCTTGAGCACGCCGCCCTTGGCGTTGATGTCCTCCACGGCGAACTGGGTGTGCGTGAGCATCAGCTCGCCCACGTTGGCGAACGGGCCCGAGAGCGGGTCGATGTAGGCGATCTTGAAGGTGTCCTGGGCCGATGCGGCGCCGGCGCAGAGCAGGGCCGCGGCGGCGAGGGGAGTGAACAAGGCTTTCATGGGTGGGTCTCCGTGGAGGATGGTGGAAGGGGGGTGGAGGAGCGCGCGGGGCGACGGCGCGCCGTGCGCAGGCCCAGCACGCGCCAGGCCAGTTGCGAGAGTTCGCGCACTACCTCGGCCGGCGACAGGCGCCCGTCGGGCCGGTACCAGTGGTAGAGAAAGCCCGGCAGGCTGCAGGCGGCCAGGGCCGTGAGGCGCGTTTCCTTGAAATCGAGCATGCCGTCGGCGCGGGCCTCTTCCATCAGCGCGCACATGCGGTCGTAGAAGTGGTTGGCCAATTTTTTTTGCATGGCCAGGTACTCGGGGCGGAAGACCTGCGGCTCGCGGTAGGGAAAGAAGGCTGCCGGGTGGTGCTCGATGGTGGCGCGGATCAGCCGCTCTATGCCCTCGGTGACCTTGACATGCGCGGGGCGGCGGTCGTCCTCGGGGAAGTCCATGGCCGTGAAGCAGGCCACGGAGGGGCGCCAGCACAGCGTCTCGAAGATTTCCTGCTTGTTGTGGAAGTAGTAGTAGACGTAGGGCTTGGTCACGCCGAGCTGCTGCACGATCTGCTCCATCGTGGTGTTGGCGTAGCCCTGCCGGTCGAACAGCGCCTCGGCCGCCTGGAGGATGCGCTCGCGCTTCTCGTCCGTGCTCGGCGTGCTGGCCTTCTGGCGGCCGCGCGCCTTTACGGGCGGCGTGCCCAGCGCGGCGGGCGCGGTGCTTGGTGTCGCTTTGGTTATACCCATGGGTAGCATTGTTCTACCAAGCGGTATATATTGGCAAGACGCTGGCCGGTGCCTGGCCCTATGGCAAACCCTGATGCGGCACCGAGAACCGGCGGTTTTTGACACTCTGGAGACACCCCATGGCCCCCAACGCCACCCTGTTGCCCCTGCACGAACACCTGCGCCGCCACGCGCGCGCCACCCCGGACCGCACGGCCTACCTCTGGTACGGCCGCGCCATCACCTGGGCCGAACTCGATGCCGCCAGCGACGCCTTCGCCGCGCGCCTGCAGGCCCTGGGCGTCAAGAAGGGCGAGCCGGTGGCGCTGTTCATGAACAACTGCCCGCAGTACCTCATGGCGCACTACGGCATCCAGAAGATCGGCGCCATCGTCTGCCCCTGCGGGCCGCTGAACAAGGAGCACGAGCTGCAGTACCAGCTCGATGACCTGAAGGCGCGCGTGATCGTCGCCGCCGACGTGCTGCTGCCCGTGGTGGAGCAGGTGCGCGCGCAGACGGCGCTGCAGCATGTGTTCGTGGTGCGCTACGCCGAACTGCTGCCCGATGGCGAGCCGAGCATCACCGTGCCGGCCGAACTGCTGGCCATGCGCGCCAGCGCGGCACCGGTGCCCGCGGGCTGCGAGGACTTCCTCGCCGCCGTGCGCGCGGGTGGCCAACCCGCGCCCGTGGAGTTGTCCATGGACGACGTGGCGCTCATGACCTACACCTCGGGCACCACCGGGCTGCCCAAGGGTGCCATGCTGAGCTACGAGAACGCGCGCTTCAAGACGGCGGCCTCGGCCGACTGCAACGGCATGTCGGCCGGTGAGGTGCTGCTGGCCGTGGCGCCGCTGTACCACATCGCCGGCATGGTGATGGGCGTGAACCTGCCGGTCTACACCGGCGCCACCTGCGTGCTGCTCTACCGCTTCGACCCCCTGGGCGTGGCCCAGGCACTGGAGCGTCACCGCATCACCTGGTGGTACAGCATCGCGCCGATGAATGGCGCGCTCATGCAGGTGCCCGGCGCGCGCGAGATGGACTGGAGCGCGCTGCGCCGCAACCCGGTGACGAGCTTCGGCATCACCTTCACCGAGCAGTTGGCGCAGCAGTGGCGCCAGTTTGCGCCGAACTGCGTCTCGCACGAGGCGGCCTATGGCCTGAGCGAGACGCACACGGTGGACACCGCCATGCCGGTGGATGCCATACGCTGGGGCACGCAGGGCAAGCCCGTGCCGGGCAACCAGATCCGCATCGTCGACCCCGACACCGGCGCGCCGCTGCCAGCCGGCACGGTGGGCGAGATCACCATCCTCGGCCCCGGCAACTTCAAGGGCTACTGGAACAAGCCCGAGGCCACGGCCAAGACGCTGAAGAACGGCTGGGTGTTCACTGGCGACATGGGCCAAATCGACAAGGACGGCTACCTCACCTTCATCGGCCGCTTCAAGGAAATGATCAAGGTCTCGGGCTACAGCGTGTTCCCCGAGGAGGTCGAAACCATCCTCATCAAGCACCCCGCCGTGGCCCAGGCCGCTGTCATTGGCGTGCCCGACGCCGAGAAGGGCGAGGTGGTGCGCGCCTTCATCGTCCAGAAGCCGGGGCAGGAGGTGGAGGCTGCCGCGCTCGTGGCCTGGTGCCGCGAGAACATGGCGCCCTACAAGGCGCCGCGCGAGGTGCGTTTCATCGCCCAGCTCCCCGCCACGGGTGCGGGCAAGGTGCTGCGGCGCATGTTGAAGGATGAGTGACACCCCCCTGTGGCGCTGCGCGCCTTCCCCCCGCTCTCGCAGCGCTGCGCGCTGCGGGCAGGGGGACGCAGCCAGCGCGGCGGGGCGGCCCTTGCGCGGCTGCCCTGGTTGGGGCCACGCCAGTTTCGCGTGCCGCGCCATGAATCACTGAGATAAATGAAAAATCGGCCTCCAGGGCTTATGTATCAAGCGCTGGCAGCTATTAAAACCGAAGCAAAACCATGAACACGCCGGTCTTTTCCAAAGTCCTGATCGCCAACCGTGGCGAGGTGGCGCTGCGCATCGTGCGCGCCTTGCACGACCTGGGTATTCCCAGCGTCGCTGTGTATGCCGACGACGATGCCGGTGCGCCCCATGTGCAGGCGGCCACCGAGGCCGTCGCGCTCGGCGCCACGGGCCCAGCGGCCTACCTCGACGGTGCGCGGATCGTCGCTCTGGCGCGCGAGCGCGGCGTGGAAGCCGTGCACCCCGGCTACGGCTTTCTGAGCGAGCGCGCCGACTTCGCCCAGGCCTGCGAGGCTGCGGGCCTGCGCTTCATCGGCCCCACGCCCGCGCAGCTCACGCTGTTCGGCGACAAGGCCCAGGCGCGCGCGCTGGCCGCGCGCTGCGGGGTGCCGCTGATGCCGGGCACGCAGCACGAGGTCACGCTCGAAGAGGCGCAGGCCTTCTGGCACGCGCAGCAGGCGGGCGGGGCGGGGGCGGGCATCGTCATCAAGGCCATTGGCGGCGGTGGTGGGCGCGGCATGCGCGCCGTGCAGTCGGCGGCCGAGCTGCCCGCAGCCTACGAGACCTGCCGGCGCGAGGCGCAGGCGGCCTTCGGCGTGGCGGGCGTGTACGTCGAGCGGCTGATGGTGAACGCGCGCCACATCGAGGTGCAGGTGCTGGGCGATGGCGCCGAGGTGATTGCCCTGGGCGAGCGCGAATGCACGTTGCAGCGGCGCTTCCAGAAGTTGGTGGAGATCGCGCCCAGCCCGTCGCTGCCCGAGGCCCTGCGCCAACGCATCATCCAGGACGCCCTGGCCATGGCGCGCGAGGTGCGCTACGAGGGCCTGGGCACCTTCGAGTTTCTCGTGGACCTGGCGTCCAGCGACCTGCCCTACGTCTTCATCGAATGCAACCCGCGCCTGCAGGTCGAGCACACCATCACCGAGGAGGTGACGGGCGTGGACCTGGTGCAGGCGCAGGTGCGCCTGGCCGCGGGCCGCCGCCTGGGCGACCTGGGCCTGGACCCGGCGCAGCCGCCGCGCGCGCTGGGCCATGCCATCCAGTGGCGCATCAACGCCGAAACGCTCGATGCCCAGGGCCAGGCCCAGCCGGGCAGCGGCACCATCGCGCGGCTGGCGCTGCCCACGGGGCCGGGCGTGCGCGTGGACACGCATGCGGTCGCGGGCCGTGCGCCCTCGCCGCACTACGACACGCTGCTGGCCAAGCTGATCGTGTCCACGCGCGGCGGCAGCTTCGCCGACGTGCTGCGCCGCTCGCAGCGCGCGCTGGCCGAATGCCGCATCGACGGCCTGGCGACCAATGTGTCTCTGCTGCAGGCCCTGGCCCAGCGGCCCGAGATGGAGCACCAGCAGGTGCACACGCGCTGGGTGGAAGAGGTGTTGCCCGCGCTGCTCGAAGCTTCCAAAACCATAGCTGCTGGCGCTTATTTGGAGAGCGCTGGTGGCCAAAATCATTCAAAGAATGCGTCCGAACCGGAGGATGTTGACCCGCACGCCGTCCGAGCCCCCATGCCCGCGCGCCTGGTGCAGTACGCCGTGGCCGAGGGCGCCGTGGTGGCGGCGGGCGCCGAGCTGGCCGTGCTCGAAGCCATGAAGATGGAGCATGTGCTGCTCGCGCCGCACGCGGGCCGGGTGCGCGGCCTGGCCGCCGCGCCGGGCGCCTACGTGGCGCAGGGCCAGCCGCTGCTGGTGCTGGACCCGGTGCAGGACGCCGCGCTGGAGGCCACCGGCCCCGATGCGGCGCAGGACCCGGACCAGATCCGCCCCGACCTGCAGCGCGTCATCGACCGCCACGCCTTCACGCTTGACGCCCAACGCTCGGCCGCCGTGGCCAAGCGCCACGCGCAGGGCCAGCGCACGGCGCGCGAGAACATCGCCGACCTGTGCGACGCTGGCTCCTTCATCGAATACGGCCAGCTCGCCGTGGCCGCGCAGGCGCGCCGCCGCAGCATGGACGACCTCATCGCCAACACCCCGGCCGACGGCATGGTGACGGGCATTGGCGCCGTCAACGGCGCGCAGTGCGGCGAGGAGAAGGCGCGCACCGTGGTCATGGCCTACGACGCCACCGTGCTCGCGGGCACCCAGGGCGCGCGCAACCACGCCAAGACCGACCGCATGCTGGGCATTGCGCTCGACCAGCAGCTGCCCGTGGTGCTGTTCGCCGAGGGCGGCGGCGGGCGCCCGGGCGACACCGATATTCCCGTGGTCGCGGGCCTGCATGTGCACACCTTCGCCAGCCACGCCGCGCTGTCGGGCCAGGTGCCCGTGGTGGGCATCGCGGCAGGCCGCTGCTTCGCCGGCAACGCGGCGCTGCTGGGCTGCTGCGACGCCATCATCGCCACGCGCGCCAGCAACATCGGCATGGGCGGCCCGGCCATGATCGAGGGCGGCGGCCTGGGCGTGTTCAAGCCCGAGCAGATCGGCCCCAGCCATGTGCAGCACGCCAATGGCGTGATCGACGTGCTCGTCGACAACGAGCAAGAGGCCGTGCAGGCCGCGCGCCACTACCTGTCGTTCTTCCAGGGCCGCGTGCAGGGCTGGAGCGCGCCCGACCAGCGCTTGCTGCGCTCCGTGGTGCCCGAGAACCGCCTGCGCGTGTACGACACGCGCGCCGCCATGGCGGGCTTGGTGGACGAAGGCAGCCTGCTGATGCTGCGCACCGGCTTTGGCGCCGGCATCCACACGGCGCTGGCACGCATCGAGGGCCGGCCCGTGGGCTTGATCGCCAACAACCCGCTGCACCTGGGCGGCGCCATCGACGCGCCCGCCGCCGACAAGGCCGCGCGCTTCATGCAGCTGTGCAACGCGCACGGCCTGCCGCTCGTGAGCCTGGTGGACACGCCCGGCTTCATGGTCGGCCCCGAGGTCGAGCAGACGGCGCAGGTGCGCCATGTGAGCCGCCTGTTCGTCACCGCCGCGCACCTGCGCGTGCCGTTCTTCAGCGTGGTGCTGCGCAAGGGCTACGGCCTGGGCGCCATGGGCATGGCGGCCGGGGGCTTCCATGCGCCGGTGTTCACCATCGCCTGGCCCACGGGCGAGTTCGGCGCCATGGGGCTGGAGGGCGCGGTGCGCCTGGGCTTCCGCAAGGAGCTCGAAGCCCTGCCCGAAGGCCCCGAGCGCGACGCGCTGTTCCAGAAGCTCGTGGCCAAGCAGTATTCCAATGGCGAGGCCATGCACATGGCCGCCACGCTGGAGATCGACGCCGTCATCGACCCGGCGGACACACGCGCCTGGCTGGCGCGTGGCCTGGCCTCGGCGCGCGTGGGAGCATTGGGGCCGCGCTTCATCGACACCTGGTGAGAAGGCCCGCCCGCCCGTGGGGCGGTGTCCTTCAGGGCCGGTGGCCCGTGCTAAGCTGAAACGCTTTGATGCCGCGCCGGGCCATCCGCCGGGCGTGGTCCTTCGCTTTCCCACCCACGGAGTACCCCCATGCCCGGCCTTCTGCCCGACATCGATCCCGACGGCTTGCTCGAATTCTCGGTGGTCTACACCGACCGCGCGCTCAACCACATGTCCAAGCGCTTCACTGGCGTCATGCAGGACATCCTGGCCACGCTCAAGGAGGTCTACCACGCCCACACCGCCGTGCTCGTGCCCGGCAGCGGCACCTTCGGCATGGAGGCCGTGGCGCGCCAGTTTGCCAACAAGCAGAAAGTGCTGATCGTGCGCAATGGCTGGTTCAGCTTCCGCTGGAGCCAGATTTTTGATGCCGACACCGGCCTGGGCGGCGGCGCCGTGGTCTGCAAGGCGCGCAAGCAGGGCGAAGGCCCGCAGGCGCCCTGGGCACCGTGCCCGGCCGAGGAAGTGGCGGCCACCATCCGCGCCGAGCAGCCCAAGGTGGTGTTCGCGCCGCATGTGGAGACGGCCAGCGGCATCATCCTCTCCGACGACTACATCCGCACCGTGAGCGCCGCCGCGCACGAGGTGGGCGCGCTGTTCGTGCTCGACTGCATCGCCTCCGGTGCCATGTGGGTGGACATGCAGGCCACCGGCGTGGACGTGCTCATAAGTGCGCCGCAAAAGGGCTGGAGCGGCTCGCCCTGCTGCGCCATGGTGATGCTGAGCGAGCGTGCGCGCCAGGCCATCGACGGCACGACGAGCAGCAGCTTCGCCTGCGACCTGAAGAAGTGGATGCAGATCGCCGAAGGCTACGAAAAAGGCCAGCACGCCTACCACACCACCATGCCCACCGACGCGCTGGTGCGCCTGCGCGACGTGATGCAGGAGACGCGCGAATACGGCTTTGCCAAGGTGCGCCAGGAACAGATCGAACTGGGCGCCCAGGTGCGCGCGCTGCTGGAGAGCAAGGGCTTCCCCAGCGTGGCCGCCGAAGGCTGGAAGGCGCCCGGCGTGGTGGTCAGCTACACCACGGACCCCGGGATCCAGAACGCCAGCAAGTTCGCCGCCGTGGGCCTGCAGACCGCCTCGGGCGTGCCGCTGCAGTGCGACGAGGGGCCGGACTTCAAGAGCTTCCGCATCGGCCTGTTCGGCCTGGAGAAGTGGCACAACGTGGAGCGCACGGTGGGCCACCTGCGCAAGGCATTGGATCAAATCGCCTGACCACCCGGCCAATGGCCTTGCTCTCGCGCCAGCTCTCCTCCCCCTTGGGCGAGATGCTGGCCGTGGCCTCGTCCCAGGGCCTGTGCCTGCTCGAATTCGTGGGCCAGGACGGCGTGGAGCGCGAGCTGGCCCAGGTCGAGGCCGCGCGCGGCGGCCCGGCGCAGCCGGGTGACAGCGCGGTACTGGCGCAGACGGTGCACGAACTGGCGGAATATTTCGCCGGGCAACGCCAGCGTTTTGGCGTGCCGCTGGACCTGGTGGGCACACCCTTCCAACGCAGCGCCTGGCAGGCCCTGTTAGAGATCCCCTTCGGGCAGACGCGCAGCTACGCCCAGCAGGCCCGCGCCATCGCCCGCCCCAGCGCCACGCGCGCCGTGGCTGCAGCCAATGGGCAGAACAAGGTCTCCATCATCGTGCCCTGCCACCGCGTGATCGGCAGCGACGGCAGCCTCACCGGTTTTGGCGGCGGCCTGCCGCGCAAGCGGGCGCTGCTGGCGCTGGAGGGTGGTGCCGCCCAGCGCGATTGGGTGGCTGAAGGTTCTGAGTGAAATGGGGCTCCAGCACCCATCGAATAAGCGCTACAAGCTATCAAAATAATAGCAATTGTGTTGGGGCGCTTCAGCCGCCCCGTATCTGGCTCAACGACCGGCTGGGCGTGATGGCCTCGGGGTCGATCAGGCAGTGCAGCAGCACGGGCAGGCGTGTGGCCTGGGCCTGCGCACGCAGGCGGGCCAGCGCCGGGGCGAAGTCCTCCGTGCGTTCCACGCGCGCGCCGTGGCCGCCGAAGGCCTGGGCGTAGGCCGCGAAATCGGGGTTCTGCAAGGCCGTGCCGCTGACGCGGTGCGGGTACTCGCGCTCCTGGTGCATGCGGATGGTGCCGTACATGCCGTTGTCCAGCAGCACCACGATGAGGGGCAGACGGTACTGCACGGCGGTGGCGAATTCCTGGCCGTGCATGAGGAAGTCGCCGTCGCCCGCGAACACCACCACCGTGCGCTCGGGCCACAGGCGCTGCGCGCCCACACCAGCCGGCAGGCCGTAACCCATGCTGCCGCTGGTGGGCGCGAGCTGTGTGCCGAACTGGCGGAACGGCCAGAAGCGGTGCACCCAGGTGGCGAAGTTGCCCGCGCCGTTGCAGAAGATGGCATCGGGCGGCAGCACTTCGCGCAGGTGCTGCATCACCGCGCCCATCTGCAGCTCGCCCGGAATGCGGATCGGCGCCGGATCGCTCCAGGCCTGGTAGGCGGTATGCGCTTCGTGCACGGCCTGCTGGCGCTCGGCACGGGGCGCTTGCGCCGCCGTGCTGGGCAGGGCGGCGCAGAAGGCCGTGGGCGGGGCGTTGACGGCCAGGTCGGCCTGGTAGACGCGGCCCAGTTCGTCCGGGTCGGGGTGCACATGCACCAGCGGGATCTGCGGCGTGGGAATGTCGAGCAGGGTGTAGCTCTGCGAGGGCACTTCCGACAGGCGACCGCCGACGAGCAGCAGCAGGTCCGCCGCGCGGATGCGCGCCAGCAGGGCAGGGTTCACGCCCAGGCCCAGGTCGCCCGCGTAGCAGGGGTGCTGGTGGTCGAATAGCATCTGGCGCCGGAACGAGCAGGCCACGGGCAGGGCGTGGGCGGCGGCGAAGTCCTGAAAGCGCGCCACGGCCTCGGCGTTCCAGCGGCTGCCGCCAACGATGGCCACCGGGTTGCGTGCTTGGCGCAGCAGTGCCAGCACGCGTTCCATCTGCGCCGGCGCTGGCGCGGCCTCGATGGGCTGGAGCGTGCGCGCGTCGGGCACTTGGGCGCGCTCGGTCAGCATGTCCTCGGGCAGGGCCACCACCACCGGGCCGGGGCGCCCGCTGCAGGCCACGCTGAAGGCGCGTGCCACGATCTCGGGCAGGCGGCGAGCGTCGTCCACCTCGGTGGCCCACTTGGCGAGCGGGCCGAAGGCGGCGCGGTAGTCCACCTCCTGGAAGGCCTCGCGCCCGCGCGCGCCGCGCTCGATCTGGCCGACGAACAGCACCATGGGCGTCGAGTCTTGCATGGCGATGTGCACGCCCGCCGCTGCGTTGGTGGCGCCGGGGCCGCGCGTGACGAAGCACACGCCGGGCCGCCCGGTGAGCTTGCCGTGCGCCTCGGCCATCATGGCTGCGCCGCCTTCCTGGCGGCACACCGTCAGTTCGATGGGCGCGTCGTGCAATGCGTCGAGCACGGCGAGGTAGCTCTCGCCGGGCACGCAGAAGATGTGCTGCACGCCGTGCAGCACGAGCTGGTCGACCAGGATCTGGCCGCCGGTGCGCAGCAGGGTGGGGGTGGTTTCAGATGACATTGCGTTCGAGCAGGGGGCGGTTGTCGAGAAGGCGCTGGAAGGCCAGGGGCTCCAGGTCCAGTGTCTGCCAGCGGCCGGTGAGGATGAGCTCGGCCAGGCCGCGCCCGACGGCCGGGCACTGCTGCAGGCCGTGGCCCGAGAAGCCGTTGGCGAAGTACAGGTTGTCGCAGGCCGGGTGCAGGCCCAGGATGGCGTTGTGGTCGAACGCATTCATCTCGTAGTAGCCCGCCCAGGTGCTGCGCAGCCGCAGCGCCTCGAAGGCTGGGATGCGTTCCGCCAGCGTGGGCCAGACATGGTCCTCGAAAGCCGCGTGGTCCGGGTCCAGCGGTGCGTCGTCGGGGTCTGCGTCCTCGGGTGGGGCATAGCCCGCGATGAAGCCTGTGCCCTCGGGCCGCAGCCAGATGCCCGAGGGGTCGATGAGCAGCGGGCAGCCGGGCAGCGCCTCGGGGCAGGTGAAGTGGAACACCGTGCGCCGCTTGCCAAACACCGGCAGGTCAATGCCCAGCCACTGCGCCACCGCGCGCGCCCAGGGGCCGGCGGCGTTGACCACGGCGCTGCATTCCAGCCGCTGGCCATCCGCCAGGCGCAGCGCGCGGATGTGCCGCACGCCGCCGCTGGCCTGCGTGTCCACGCCCACGGCCTCGGCCTGTATATAGCGCGCGCCCTGGGCCAGGGCCTTGCGGCGCAGGGCCTGCAGCAGGCTGTAGCCGTCGAACCAGCCCTCGGCTGACAGGCCGAGCGAGCCGAGCGAGACGCCGTCCGTGGACAGCCAGGGAAAGCGCGCGCGCAGCGCGTCGGGTGCGAGCAGGGCCACATCGGCGCCCATGCCACGCTGCACCGCATGGTTGTCGCGCAGCACGGATTCGCCCGCCGGGCTGGCCAGGTACAGGTAGCCCGCTTCGACCAGGCCGATGTCGGGCTGTTCCCCATGCACCTGCAAGCGCGTGCCGATGTCGCGCAGGAATTCGATGCCGAACTGCGAGATGGCAATGTTGATCGGGCTGGAGAACTGTTGCCGGATCGAGCTGGCCGACAACGCCGACGAGGCGCGCGCGTAGCTAGGGTCGCGCTCCATCACGACGACGGGCTGCTGCGGCGCCATCTGCGTCAAGAAAAAGGCGATGGCGCTGCCAATGGCGCCGCCGCCGATGATGGCGATCGGCGCGCCCTGGGTGTTGGCGATCATGGGATCAGACGTCGAAGCGCACGCCTTGGGCCAGCGGCAGAGCGTCGCTGTAGTTGATGGTATTGGTGGCGCGGCGCATGTAGCCCTTCCAGGCGTCGGAGCCCGATTCGCGGCCGCCGCCGGTTTCCTTCTCGCCGCCAAAGGCACCGCCGATCTCGGCGCCGGAGGTGCCGATGTTCACGTTGGCGATACCGCAGTCGCTGCCGGTGCTGGAGAGGAAGCGCTCGGCCTCGCGCAGGTCGGTGGTGAAGATGGCCGACGACAGGCCCTGGGGCACGCCGTTCTGCAAGGCAATGGCTTCTTCCAGGCTGGCGCAGGTCAGCACGTAGAGGATGGGCGCGAAGGTTTCGTGCTGCACCACGGCGCTTTGCGTCGGCATGCGCACCAGGGCCGGGCGGGCGTACCAGGCGTCCTCGCCCAGGGCCTGGCATTCGCGTTCACCGCCGTGCACCGTGCCGCCCTGTTCACGCGCCTGGGCCAGGGCGCTCTGCATCTGCTCAAAAGACGCCCGGTCCACCAGCGGGCCGACGAGCACGCCGTCGGCCAAAGGGTCGCCCACGCGCACGCTGGCGTAGATTTTTTCCAGCCGCGCCAGCAGCGGCGCGGCCACGTCGCGGTGCACGATGAGGCGGCGCAGCGTGGTGCAGCGCTGGCCCGCCGTGCCCACGGCGGCGAAGGTGATGGCGCGCGCGGCCAGTTCCAGGTCGGCGCTGGGCATGACCACCATGGCGTTGTTGCCGCCCAGCTCCAGGATGCTGCGGCCAAAGCGTTGCGCCACGTCCACTGCCACGGCGCGGCCCATGCGCGTGCTGCCGGTGGCGCTGAGCACGGGCACGCGCGGCGAGCGCGCGAGCAGCTCGCCCATCTCGCGCCCGCCCAGCAGCAGCGTGGCCAGGCCGTCGGGGGCGGCCACGCCTTGCTCGGCGGCAAACTCGTCCAGCGTCTGCTGCAGCAGGTGGTGGCAGGCGATGGCGCACAGCGGGGTCTTTTCCGAAGGCTTCCAGGCCACGGCGTTGCCGCACACCAGGGCCAGCGCGGCGTTCCAGGCCCACACGGCCACGGGGAAGTTGAAGGCCGAGATCACACCCACCACGCCCACCGGGTGCCAGGTTTCCATCATGCGGTGGCCGGGGCGCTCGCTGGCGATGGTCAGGCCATGCAGCTGGCGCGACAGGCCCACGGCGAAGTCGCAGATGTCGATCATCTCCTGCACCTCGCCCAGCCCTTCGGAGCGCACCTTGCCCGCCTCCAGCGACACCAGCAGGCCCAGCGCCTCCTTGTGCTGGCGCAGCTTCTGGCCCAGGCGGCGCACCAGTTCGCCGCGCACGGGCGCGGGCGTGGCGCGCCACTGCAGGAAGGCGGCGTGTGCGCCCTCGATGAGCGCCTGGGCCTGTGCGCTGGTGTGGCTGGCGAGCTGGGCGTACACGGCGCCGTCGCGCGGTGCGCGCACGCTCAGGCCCTGGCCGCGCCAGGGTGCGAGGTCCAGGCCCAGTTGCTGCAGGACGGAGTCGAAAAGAGGAATCGAAGAGGTGTTCATAAATCCATGCCGGAAGGCTTCAACGGTGAGGCCGCCTCGGCTCCTGTGCACGCAGAGGCGCAGGGGCATTCAGGAGGCGATGCATGCCATGGTAATTGCGTTTTGCGCACCCAACAACTGCTATATCCTTCATGGTTGTTGAGTTTTTTGAATCTATCGGGCATGAGAAAAGACATCCCCAGCCTGGGTGTGCTCCAGGCGTTCGAGGCGTCGGCGCGCTTGCTGAGCTTCTCCCGCGCGGCCGAGGAGCTGGCGCTCACGCCCAGTGCCGTGAGCCGCCATGTGGCGGCCCTGGAGGACCGCCTGGGGGTGACGCTGTTCGTGCGTGCGCGCCGCCGCCTCATGCTGACCGATACCGGGCGCAGCTATGCGGCGCGCATCCGCCTGCACCTGGAGCAGATCGAGCGCGACACGCAGGAAATCCGCGTGGGGCGCGAGGAAGGCTATGTGCTGAACCTGGCCGTGGTCTCCACGTTCTGCACGCAGTGGCTCATTCCGCGCCTGCCGCAGTTTGCGGCGCAGCACCCGCGCATCACGCTGAACCTGTCGGTGCGCTCAGAGGCCTTTGCCTTTGACGAAAGCGGTTTCGACGCTGCCCTTTACTACGGCGACCGGCTCTGGCCTGACACCCAGGGCAGCATGGTGGTGCCCGAGGGGTCTTGCGCGCCGGTGTGCAGTCCGGCCTATGCGCAGGCGCACAGCCTGCAGGACGAATCCGCCTGGCTGCAGTGCCCACACCTCACGCTGGCCTCGCGCCCCAACGCCTGGCGCGACTGGTACGCCGCGCGGGGCTGGCATTACACGCTGCACGCCTCGCGCGGGCCGCGCTATGAACTGTTCTCCATGGTCATCGCCGCTGCTGCCGTGGGCCTGGGCGTGGGTCTGGTGCCGCTGCTGCTGGCGCAGGAGGCGCTGGACAGCGGCCGCCTGGTGCTTGCCCACCCGCAGCAGCTCGCTGGGGCCCAGGGCTACTGGTGCGTGCAGCCGCAGCACCGTCCCGGCACGGAGGCCCTGCAGGCGTTCCGGGAGTGGCTGCAGGCCCAAGGGGCGTCATAGCCAGCGCATGGCCAGCGGAATCAGCAGCGCCGCCAGCACGGCCTGCAGCCCCAGCGCCAGGGCGGCCCAGGCGCCCGCGTCCGCGTGCACCTGCAGGGCGCGGGCTGCTCCGATGCCGTGTGCGGCCGTACCCAGGGCGAAGCCGCGCGCCATCCACCCCGTGGTGTCCCGGCCCACGCCCAGCAGGGCGAACAGGGTTTTGCCGCTGAGGGCGCCGATCAGCCCCGTCAACACCGCAAACACTGCCGCGAGGGAAGGCACGCCCCCGATCTTGTCGGCAATGCCCATGGCCACGGGGGCGGTGACCGATTTGGGCACCAGCGAGAGCACCACCTCCGCGGGCAATCCCAGGGCCCAGGCCAGGCCGGCGGCGCTGCCTGCTGCGGCCGCACCACCGACCACGGCCGCCAGGGTAAAGCGCGCCCAGTGCGCGCGCAGCGCGGCGCGTCGCTCCCACAGGGGCCAGGCCAGCGCGACCACGGCCGGCCCGAGCAGGAAGTGGATGAACTGCGCACCGGCAAAGTAGGTGGGGTAGGCCGTGCCCGTGGCCCACAGGCCTGTGCCCAGGGCCAGAATGGACCAGAGCACCGGGTTGGCCCAGGGCGCCTGCCCCATGCGCGTGTAGAACGCCAGGGCCAGCACGTACACCACCAGCGTGGCGTTGAGCCCGAACAGCGGCGTGGACGCCAGGTACACCCACAGTTGCACGAAGTCAGTCATGCGGTGCCTTCATCAGGCGGCGCAGCACCAATGCTGTCACGGCCAGGCCGATCCAGGTGGAGACGGCGATCACCAGCAGCAGCCGCAGGCCGTGCTGTGCCAGCAGCCCGAGCTGCGTGACCACGCCCACGCCCACGGGCACGAAGAGCAGCGAGAGGTGGCTCAGCAGGAAGCTGGCGACAGCCTGCACGCGCATCTGCACCGCCGGCCAGCGCAGCGCGCCCAGCAGCAGCACCATGCCGATCACCGGGCCGGGGTAGGGCAGGTGCAGCAGGCGCGCCAGGGCCTCGCCCGCCGACTGCAGCGTGAGCAGGATGGCCAGGCCCTGGAGCACCTGCATGGCCGGTGCTCAGGCGCGCGGCGCCAGGCCAGGTCCGCCGGCCAGGGTTTTCATCAGCCCCAAGTCCCCGCAGCGGTTGGGCGTGGGGATGACCTTGCCGGGATTGAGCAGGCCCTGCGGGTCGAAGGCCTGCTTGAGGCGCTCCATCTGCTGCAGCTCCGCGTCGGTGAACTGCACGCGCATGCTGGCGAGCTTTTCCACGCCCACGCCATGCTCGCCGGTGATGGCGCCGCCCATGGCCACGCTGGTGTTCATGATGTCGGCGCCAAAGGCCTCGGCGCGGCGCAGCTGGTCGGCGTCGTTGGCATCGAACAGGATCAGCGGGTGCAGGTTGCCGTCGCCCGCATGGAACACGTTGGCGCAGCGCAGGCCGTATTTCTTCTCCATGTCCTGGATGGCCAGCAGGATGTCGGCCAGGCGCTTGCGCGGGATGGTCGAGTCCATGCACATGTAGTCGGGGCTGATGCGGCCGCTGGCGGGGAAGGCGTTCTTGCGCCCGCTCCAGAAGCGCAGGCGTTCTTCTTCATCGCGGCTCACCGCCAGGGCCGTGGCGCCGGCATCCTGCAGCACGGCGCTCATGCGCGCGATTTCCTCTTCCACTTCTTCGGGCGTGCCGTCGCTCTCGCACAGCAGGATGGCTTCGGCGCTCAGGTCGTAGCCGGCGTGCACGAAGTCCTCCACGGCAGCCGTCATGGGCTTGTCCATCATCTCCAGCCCGGCGGGGATGATGCCGGCGGCGATGACGGCGGCCACCGCATCGCCCGCCTTGCGCACGCTATCGAAGCTGGCCATGATGCAGCGCGCCAGCTGCGGCTTGGGCACGAGCCGGACGGTCGCTTCGATGGCCACGGCCAGCATGCCTTCGCTGCCGATCACGGCGGCCAGCAGGTCGTAGCCCGGGGCGTCGAGCGCCTCGCTGCCGAAAGTGACTTCGTCGCCCTCGGCGGTGAAGCCGCGCACGCGCAGCACGTTGTGTACCGTCAGGCCATATTTCAGGCAGTGCACGCCGCCCGAGTTTTCGGCAATGTTGCCGCCGATGGTGCAGGCGATCTGGCTGCTGGGGTCGGGCGCGTAGTACAGCCCGTGGGGGGCCGCCGCTTCGCTGATGGCCAGGTTGCGCACGCCGCACTGCACGGTGGCCGTGCGGCTGACCGGGTCGACGGCCAGGATGCGGTTGAACCGCGCGAGCGACAGCGTCACGCCCAGGGCATGCGGCATGGCGCCGCCCGAGAGGCCCGTGCCTGCACCGCGCGCCACCACCGGCACGCCCAGGCCGTGGCAGGTGCGCAGCACGGCCTGCACCTGGGCTTCGGTCTGCGGCAGGCACACGGCCAGCGGGCGCTGGCGGTAGGCCGTCAGGCCATCGCACTCATAGGGGGTGGTGTCTTCGCTGTGCCACAGCAGGGCGTCGGCGGGCAAGACCCGCTGCAGCGCCTGCACCACCTGGCTTTGGCGGGCGGCGCGCTCCTGTGCAGCAGCAAAAGGGGCTGAATCGGCGGCGTTCATGCCGGCAACTGTAGGCGAATCGGCAGATCTGTGCCATGACGAATCTTGCACGAGGCCGTGAAATGCCCTGTTGCAAGTCCGTGCAAAAAATAGTCCTCGGCGAAGCCTTTTTCTCCCTGGCGCGTGCGCTACACCGAATTTGCTCGCGCCGTGCGAGTGCTTGAAAAGGAAACTGCCATGGCCAAGAAAAAAGGCAAGAAGAAAAAGTGAAACAGGCAAGTTTTCCCGACTTGCTGTTACACGACAAAAAAGCAGGCTGAGCCTGCTTTTTTGTTGCCGTTTGCAGGTGTTGTCATGGCTGAAACCATCCAGACTCCCCCGTCCCGCAGTGCCCGCGATTTCCTGGCCTTTGTCTGGGGGCCTGCCCTGTGGGCCATGGTGCTCCTGGTGCTGCTGCAGGAAGCCGCCGGTGCCGTCGCCACCTGGTGGGTGATCGCCATTGCCCGGGACATCGCCGACGGGCATCTGGGGCTGCGCGCGCTGGCCGAGCTGGCGGCGATCCAGTCGGCCTCGTATCTGGCCGGGGCGGCGAGCTGGTTTTTCGTCGAGCGCGCAGGATTTGCCGCCTATGCGCGCTATCTGCAGTTCTTCGTGCGCGCCAACCGCGGGCGCACCGATCTCCTGAGCGACGCCCAGGCGCGCGAGAGCACGGAACCCTTTCTGACCGGCGAGGCCTTCCAGATCAGTTTCAGCCTGGTCTATGACATCCAGTACGACCTGCGGCTGTTTGCCAACGTGGTGTTCAATGCCGCCGTGTTCGGCTGGGCCATAGACGCGGCCTTGCCGTTGGCCTACGCAGCGGCCTTCGTGCTGCTGGTGCTGCTGCAGTGGCTGCTGCGCCGGCCCATGGCACGCGCCTACCTGCACAACCAGGCCATGGCCAACCGCATGACGGCGCGTACCTACAACGCCTGGGACAACGTGGCCACGGGCAACGCCCACAATCTGCGCCTGTGGCAGCGGGACTTTCGCGAACGCTGGCGCCAGGCGCTGGGCGCGCAGATCCGCGCCATCATGCTGCGCGAAGGCTGGAGCGCCTTCAGCGGGGTACTGGCCCTGGGGGTGGTGCTCTCGGCCACGGCCTGGATCGTCTGGGACGACCGGGGCAATGCGGCCTTGCTCATCGGCCTGGCCGCGACCCTGCCGCGCCAGCTGGAGATGACCATGGACCTGCACCAGCTCACCACCGGACTCAACGAGCTGGTCGCCATCTGGTCGCGCATGCAGGGTGCCATGGCGCATATCCAGCCGGCGCCCACCGTGCGCCCCCTCGAGCGCGTGCGCTTTGCGCACATCCAGATGGGCGAGGAAGGCGGCCCGCGCGCACCGTGCGACTCGTTTGCCCAGGTGCTGCAGTCCGTGCAGGCGCGTCCGGCGGGCTGGGTGAGCGTGCGCGGGGGCAATGGGGCCGGCAAGTCATCGCTGCTGGCCGGGCTCAAGGCCCACTGGGGGGGCGCGGCGTTCTACCTGCCCGCCCATGACCGCCTGCGCTTTCGCTTCAACGCTCAGCCGGCCCTGCCGGCCATGGAATGGGACGCTGACGCCACCGAGGACGACGCGCCCGAGGCCGAGGAGTTTTGCGCCCAGGAGGCCGCCGTGGAGCAGCGCGGCTACTCCAGTGGCGAGCGGCAGTTGCAGGTGCTCACGGAACTGGTCGAGCACACGCGCTGCCGCTACTACCTGCTCGACGAATGGGACGCCAACCTCGACGCCGGCAACCGTGAGCGCGCGCGCGCCCTGGTGCGCACTCTGGCCCAGCGCGCCCGCGTCATCGAAGTCTCCCACATGATGCAGTGAGATGCGCCTGCGCCACTCAGGCGCAGACCTGGCGCAGCCAGCCGGAAAAGGCGCTCACCTCCCAGCGGTCCATGGCGCCGGTGCGCCAGCACAGGTAGTGCGCATGCGGGCTGGCAATGGCCTGGCAGAACGGCGCGCTGGTGCCCAGGCGCACCAGCGTGCCCTGATCCAGCCAGGCGGTGGCCAGCTTCAGGCGCACCAGCGCAATGCCCATGCCCGCGGCGGCGGCATCGCACATCAGGCCCACGTCGTTGAACTGGGAGCCTTCGGCGGGTTCGGGCCAATCGAGCGCGTGGGCGGCGAACCAGGTGCGCCAGGGCTCCAGCGGGCTGCGCAGCAGCGGCAGGGCAGCCAGGTCGGCACTGGTCTCGAACGGCCCCTGCTCGCGCACGAAGGCCGGTGACGCCAGGGGCAGCACCTCGTCCTTGAGCAGGCACAGGTGCTCCATGTCGGCGTAGCGTCCCGTGCCGAAGCGCACGGTCAGGTCCGCGTCCTCTGCCACCACATCGAGCAGCGGGATCGACACCTGCAGGGTGAGGTCGATCTCGGGGTAGGTGTCGGTGAACTGGCGCAGCCGGGGCAGCAGAATGGAGCGGGCGAAGGTGGGCGTGACGGCCACGCGCAGCTTGCGCTTGCCGGGGGCGGATGCCGCCTGCGGGAATTTCTGCAGGTTGCCCAGGCCCTCGCGTACATGGGCCAGGTATTCGCTGCCTTCGGTGGTCAGGGAGAAATCCGCGCGGCCGAACAGCCGGGTGCCAATGGTCTGCTCCAGTTGCTTGATGCGGTGGCTGACCGCGCTTGGTGTCACGCACAGCTCGTCGGCTGCCAGCGTGACGCTGCGCAGCCGGGCGAGGGCCTCGAAGGTCAGCAGGCACTGGATGGGCGGGATGCGCCGCACGTTTGCCGGGCTGGGGCTGTGCGTGGCCATGGTGGGGCCTAGCGGAAGACCACCGTACGGTGGCCGTTGAGCAGCACGCGGTGCTCGCTGTGCCACTTGACGGCACGCGCCAGCACCAGGCTTTCGGTGTCGCGGCCGCGCGCAGTGAGGTCTTCCACGGTGTCGGTGTGGTCGGCGCGCGCCACGTCCTGTTCGATGATGGGGCCTTCGTCGAGGTCGGCCGTCACGTAGTGCGCCGTGGCACCGATGAGCTTGACGCCCCGGTCGTGCGCCTGGTAGTACGGCTTGGCGCCCTTGAAGCTTGGCAGGAAGCTGTGGTGGATGTTGATCGCCCGGCCCGCCAGCTTGGTGCACAGGTCGTTCGAGAGCACCTGCATGTAGCGCGCCAGCACCACGAGGTCTGCACCCTCCTGCTCGATGATCTCGTACTGGCGGCCTTCGGCCTGTGCCTTGGTGGCGGCCGTGACGGGGATGTGGTGGAACGGCACGTTGTAGCCGGCGGCGAGCTGGTAGAAGTCGCGGTGGTTGCTGATGATGGCGCGGATGTCCAGCGGCAGCAAGCCCGACTTCCAGCGGAACAGCAGATCGTTGAGGCAGTGCCCCTCCTTGCTGACCATGATCACGGTCTTCATGGGCTCGGCCTGGGCGTGCAGGCGCCAGTGCATCTGGTAGGGCTCGGCAAAGGCGGTCAGATGGGTGCGCAGCGTGGCCGCATCGTGCTGGCCGCAGGCGAACTGCACGCGCATGAAGAACAGGCCCGTGCCGTGGTCGTTGTACTGTGCGGCTTCTTCGATGTTGCCGCCATGCTCCAGCAGAAAACCGGAGACGGCGTGCACCAGCCCGAGCCGGTCGGGGCAGGAGAGGGTCAGGATATAGGCGGGAGTACTCATAGGGACGGCATTTTCGCAGGCTCTCGTACACTCGCGCGCATGCAGCAGACCCCCACCCTGACGACGCGGCTGATGGCCACGGGCTGCGCTTTTCTTTTTCTGGCCATGGTGTCCATCGGTCTGACGCTGTGGGTGACCTGGAAGCTCGAGGGTGGGGCGGCGGCGATCAACGAAGCCGGGCGCCTGCGCATGTACACCGTGCGCATGGCGCTGGCACTCAAGACCGGCGACGCCGAGCGCCTGGGGGACCTGGCACAGCGCTTCGACGCCAGCCTGGAGCTGCTGCGCGCCGGCACCTCGATGCGCCCGCTGTTCGTGCCCTGGAGCGACGATGCACGCGCGCGCTTTGACGACGTGGCCGATGGGTGGACGGTCCTGCATGCCGCCTGGTGGGCGGCGCGCGAGGGTGATACGGCGCAGGTCGTGCCCCAGGCCGATGCCTTCGTGGCGCGCGTGGACCATTTCGTCGATGCCATCGAGACCCAGATCGCGCGCTGGACGGCGGCGCTGCACGTGTTCCAGATCTTCATGCTGGGCATGGCCATCGTGGCCGCGGCCGTCTTCATGGCCATGAGCTTTCTGCTGGTGCTGGCACCGGTGTCACGCATGCAGCAGGCCTTGGCGCGCCTGCGCCAGGGAGATCTGGGAACGCGCGTGCCCGTGGATTCGGAGGACGAATTTGGCCAGTTGGCCGAGGGCTTCAACCGCATGGCCGGCGCCCTGCAGACCTCGCACGAAGACCTGGAGCGCAAGGTGCGCGAGAAGACGGCCAGCGTGGAAATCAAGAACCAGCGGCTCTCGGCCCTGTACGACATCAGCGCCATGGCGGCGGACGCCAGTTCCCTGGCCACGCTGGCGCAGGGTTTCGTGCAGCAGGTGCGCAAGGTCGCCGGTGCCGACGCCGCTGTGGTGCGCTGGTCGGACGAGGCGAATGAGCGCTACGTGATTCTGGCGGCCGATGGCCTGCCCCAGGCGATGGCGCAGGGCGAGCAATGCCTGAGTGCCGGTGCCTGCCTCTGCGGCCCTGTGGGCGAGCAGCCGCACACGCGCGTGATTCCCATCGTCGCCCAGCAGGACATGCTGCTGCCCCATTGCCAGGAGGCCGGGTACCAGACCCTCGTGGCCATTCCCGTCATGGTGCAGCACCGGGTGCTGGGCGAGCTCAACCTGTTTTTCCGCTCCTGCATGGAGATCGGCACCGAGATGCGCGACCTGCTGGAAGCCATGGTGCGCCACCTGGCCAGTTCCATGGAGGGCTTGCGCGCGATCGCCCTGGAGCGCGAGGCCGCCATCGCCCAGGAGCGCAGCCTGCTGGCGCGCGAACTGCACGACTCGATTGCCCAGTCGCTGGCGTTCCTCAAGATCCAGACGCAGCTCCTGCGCGACGCCGTGGCCAGGGGCAACGAGGCCGCGCGCGACCGCAGCATGGCCGAGCTGGACGCGGGGGTGCGCGAGTGCTATGCCGATGTGCGCGAACTGCTCGTGCACTTCCGCACCCGCGCCAACGAGGAGGACATCGAGGGTGCCTTGCGCTCCACGCTCTCCAAGTTCGAGCACCAGACGGGCATCGGCACCGAGCTCAGCCTGACGGGGCACGGCCTGCCCCTGCCGCCCGACATGCAGATCCAGATCCTGCACATCGTGCAGGAGGCGCTGTCCAATGTGCGCAAGCATGCGCAGGCCAGCCGCGTGCAGGTGCTGGTGCAGCGCCACCCCTGGCGCTTCGAGGTACGCGACAACGGCCTGGGATTCGACACCAGCACGGCGCCGTCGCCCGATTCGCTGCACGTGGGCCGGGGCATCATGCGCGAGCGCGCCGAGCGCATTGGCGCGGCGGTGCAATGGCAATCCGCCCCCGGCCAGGGCACCACCGTGCTGATCGAGCTGCCCGACCAGGCCCTGCAGGCCGTCGAGGATGCAGCCGTGCCCGGCCCCGTAGCGACAGAAACCCCGTCATGACTTCCCCTGCGCCCGTCATTTCCATTCTCGTGGTGGACGACCACACCCTGTTCCGCCGCGGCCTCATTGCCCTGCTGGAGCAGGACAGCGGCCTGCGCGTGATCGGCGAGGCGGCGGATGCCGCGCAGGCCCTGCGCCTGGTGCCGGGCTTGCAGCCCGACGTCATCCTGCTGGACAACCACCTGCCCGGTGTCCTGGGCATGGATGCGGTGAAGGATTTGCGCGCGCTCTCTCCGCGTTCGCGCGTGCTCATGCTCACCGTGAGCGAGGACGCACAGGACCTGGCCGTCGCGCTGCGCAACGGCGCCCAGGGCTATCTGCTCAAGACCATTGACGGCGACCTCCTGGCGCAGGCCATACGCCGCGCGGCGCAGGGCGAGCCCGTCGTCAGCCAGGAACTCATGGGCAAGCTGGTGGCGGCGTTCCAGGCCCTGGGGGGGCCGCCGCCTGCGCCCCTGGCGCCTTTGGCCCCGGCCGACACCGCGCCCGCCCCGGAGGGCAGCAGCTCGCCCCTGTCGCCGCGCGAGGAAGAGGTGCTGCGCGAGATTGCGCGCGGCGCGAGCAACAAGGAAATCGCCCGTACGCTGAACATCGCCGAGACCACGGTCAAGATCCACGTGCAGCACATCCTGCGCAAGCTGGGCCTTTCCTCGCGCGTACAGGCGGCCGTGTACGCCTCGGACCGCCTGCGCTGATCCCCCCTCGCGCCGGCAGGCGCCCATAGTTCTTTGGGAGGATGGCGCCCTCCCATTCCTAGTTCTTTTGCCGCGCCCCGACCCGTCTGCGGAAGGATGTGCAAAGGGCGCGCCCTGGACGACGATGCATCCACTCATCTTTGAGAGGAATCGTTTCCATGGCAAATGCTCCGCAGGCTGCGGGCGACAGCCCGCAAAAAACGCGCCAGGCCTGGTCGGTGCTGATCGTCAGCACCCTGTCCTTCACGGTCTGCTTCATGGTCTGGATGATGTTCGGCGTCATCGGCATCCCGATCAAGAAGATGCTGGACCTCAACGCCACCCAGTTCGGCCTGCTCATGTCCATGCCCGTGCTCACGGGCTCGCTGGTGCGCGTGCCGCTGGGCATCTGGACGGACCGCTACGGCGGGCGCATCGTCATGGCCAGCGTGATGGCTGCCACCGTGCCGGCCATCTGGCTCATGGCCTATGCCACGCAGTACTGGCATTTTCTCGTGATCGGTCTGTTCGTCGGCCTGGCCGGGGGCACGTTCTCCGTGGGCACGCCGTATGTCGCACGCTGGTTTCCCAAGAGCCGCCAGGGTACGGCCATGGGGGTGTATGGGGCGGGCAACTCGGGCGCCGCGGTGAACAAGTTCGTCGCGCCGGTGCTGGTGGTGGCCTTCGGCTGGACCATGGTGCCCCAGGTCTACGCGGCCATCATGGCGGGCACGCTGGTGCTGTTCTGGCTGTTCAGCCACAGCGACCCGGCGCACCTGGTGGCGAGCCACGTCAAGTTCACCGACCAGCTCCGGGCGCTCAAGGATCCCAAGGTGCTCAAGTACTGCCAGTACTACAGCATCGTGTTCGGCGGCTATGTGGCACTGGCGCTGTGGATGGTGCAGTACTACGTGGGCGAGTACGGGCTGGACATCCGCGTCGCGGCGCTGCTGGCGGCCTGCTTCTCCCTGCCGGGCGGGGTGCTGCGCGCCATCGGCGGCGTGCTCTCGGACAAGTACGGCGCGCACAGCGTGACCTGGTGGGTGATGTGGGTGAGCTGGATCTGCCTGTTCCTGCTGTCCTACCCGCAGACCGATTTCACCATCCAGACCGTCAACGGCCCGACCAGCTTCCACATCGGCCTGAACGTCTACCTGTTCACCGCCATCATGGCCGTGCTGGGCGTGGCATGGGCCTTTGGCAAGGCCAGCGTGTTCAAGTACATCAGCGACGAATACCCGGACAACATCGGCACGATCAGCGGCATCGTGGGCCTGGCCGGCGGCCTGGGCGGGTTCGTCCTGCCCATCATGTTCGGCGCGCTCATGGACCTGAGCGGCATCCGCTCCAGCGCATTCATGCTCATGTATGGCGTGGTCTGGGTCTCGCTCATTTGGATGTACTGGACCGAAGTCCGCCGCACCGACGTCATGGGCAGGAGCGCCCAGGGTGCGGCCCTGCAATCTTGACCGAAAGCACACCATGACCCAAACCAACGCAGGTGGCCGCACCCTTGCCGACTGGTACCCCGAGGATGAGTCCTTCTGGGAGCAGACCGGCAGGCAGGTGGCCTACCGCAACCTCTGGCTGTCCATCCCGGCGCTCCTGTGCGGCTTTGCCGTCTGGGGCATGTGGGGCATCATCACCGTGCAGATGATGAACCTGGGGTTTCCCTTCACCCAGGCCGAGCTGTTCACGCTCACGGCGATCGCCGGGATCGCGGGCGCCACCATGCGCATCCCGGCCTCGTTCTTCGTGCGCCTCTCCGGCGGGCGCAACACCATCTTCCTGACCACGGCCATGCTGCTGGCGCCAGCCATCGGCACGGGCATCGTGCTGCAGCACAAGGACTGGCCGCTGTGGTCCTTCCAGCTCATGGCCCTGTGGTGCGGCGTGGGCGGCGGCAACTTTGCCTCCTCCATGTCCAACATCAGCACCTTCTTTCCCAAGCGGTTGCAGGGCACGGCGCTGGGGCTGAATGCGGGCCTGGGCAATTTCGGCGTCACGACCATGCAGATCGTGATCCCGCTGGTCATGACCGTGGGCCTGTTCGGCACCCTCGGCGGTGCGCCCGACATCCTGCAGAAGGACAGTGGCTGGATCTTCGGCAAGATCGCCGCCGGCACGCCGACCTGGATACAGAACGCGGGCTTCGCCTGGGCGCTGTCGCTGGTGCCGCTGTCCATCCTCTGCTGGCTGGGCATGAACAACCTCAAGACCGTCTCGCCCGACACCGGCAGTCCGCTGGTGGCCTTTGCCAAGATCACCTGGCTGTACACGCTGGCCTTCATTCCCTCCATCCTGGGCCTGTACCTCTACCTGCCCCAGCCCACGGGGCTGGGCCTCATCAGCATGTGGGTGGCGATTCCGCTGGACATCTGCAGCGCCCTGCTCATCATGCGCCTGGCCGCCTTCGGCACCATGAAGGAGAACATCGCCCGCCAGTTCGCGATCTTTCGCAACAAGCACACCTGGTCGCTCACGGCGCTGTACATCGTGACCTTCGGCTCCTTCATCGGCTTTTCCATGGCCCTGCCGCTGGCGATGAAGGTCATTTTCGGCGTGATCCACGTCCCGGATGCCAACGGCATCCTGCAGCACACGCAGAACAACCCGAACGCCCCCACGGTGCTCGCCTACGCCTGGATCGGTCCGTTCGTGGGGGCGGCAGTGCGCCCGGTGGGCGGCTGGATCTCCGACAAGATCGGCGGCTCCATCGTCACCCAGGCCATCTCGGCGGTGATGGTCGTGGCCTCGGTGGCCGTGGGCTACGTCATGCAGCAGGCCTACGCATCGGCCACGCCCGAGAGCTATTTCCCCGCTTTCCTGGGCCTGTTCATCGTGCTGTTCGCCGCCAGCGGCATCGGCAATGGCTCGACCTTCCGCACCATCGGCGTGATCTTCGACCGCACCCAGGCCGGCCCCGTGCTCGGCTGGACGTCGGCCGTGGCCGCCTACGGTGCGTTCATCGCCCCCATCGTCATCGGCGACGAGATCAAGGCCGGCACGCCGCAACTGGCCATGTACGGCTTTGCTGCGTTCTATGGCTTCTGCCTGGTACTGAACTGGTGGTTCTACCTGCGCCGGGGTTCGGAAATCAAGAACCCCTGAGCCGTCACCCCCACCGCATCGCATCTGGAGAGACCTATGAGCCATTTTCTGGACCGCCTGAGTTACTTCAACCAGCCGCAGGAGCCGTTCTCGGGCGGGCATGGCCGGACCACCGGCGAGGACCGCACCTGGGAGGATGCCTACCGCGACCGCTGGGCGCACGACAAGATCGTGCGCTCCACGCACGGCGTCAACTGCACGGGCTCGTGCTCGTGGAAGGTGTACGTCAAGGGCGGCATCGTCACCTGGGAAACCCAGCAGACCGACTACCCGCGCACGCGCCCCGATCTGCCCAACCACGAGCCGCGCGGCTGCGCGCGCGGCGCCAGCTACAGCTGGTACCTCTACAGCGCCAACCGCGTGAAGTACCCGCTGGTGCGCGCACGCCTGCTCCAGCACTGGCGCGCCGCCCTGACCGTGGCCAAGAGCCCGGTCGACGCCTGGGCCGCCATCGTCGAGAACGACAGTGCGCGCCGCGAATGGCAGAAGCAGCGCGGCCTGGGCGGCTTCGTGCGCAGCACCTGGGACGAGGTCAACCAGATGATCGCGGCGGCCAACGTCTACACCATCAAGAAGCACGGCCCGGACCGCATCATCGGCTTCTCGCCGATTCCGGCCATGTCCATGATTTCCTACGCCGCCGGTTCGCGCTACCTGAGCCTGCTGGGCGGCGTGTGCATGAGCTTCTACGACTGGTACTGCGACCTGCCGCCGTCCAGCCCGCAGGTGTGGGGCGAGCAGACCGACGTGCCCGAGAGCGCCGACTGGTACAACTCCACCTTCCTCATCGCCTGGGGCTCGAACGTGCCCCAGACGCGCACCCCCGATGCGCACTTCTTCACCGAGGTGCGCTACAAGGGCGCCAAAACCGTGGCCGTCACGCCGGACTATTCCGAAGTGGCCAAGCTCGCCGACCTGTGGATGCACCCCAAGCAGGGCACGGACGCCGCCCTGGCCATGGCCATGGGGCACGTGATCCTCCAGGAGTTCTATTTCGACCGGCGCTCGGCATACTTTGACGACTACGCGCGCCGCTACACCGACCTGCCGCTGCTCGTGGTGCTCAAGGAAAAGCAGCTTGCGGATGGGCGCACCGCGCTGGTGCCCGACCGCTACGTGCGCGCCAGCGACTTCCCCGGAAAGCTCGACCAGGACAACAACCCCGACTGGAAGACCGTGGCCTACGACGCGCAGGGCAACGTGGTCCTGCCCCAGGGCTCCATCGGGTTCCGCTGGGGGGCCAAGGAGCGCGCCGACCTCGGCCGCTGGAACCTGGAGAGCAAGGACGCGCGCAGCGGCGCGCCAACCCGGCTCAAGCTCTCCGTGCTCGAAGACGGCGCCCAGGCGCATGAAGTGGCGCCCGTGGCGTTTCCATATTTCGGCGGTGTGCCCACGCCCCACTTCACGGCGAACACCCAGGCGCAGGGCGACGTGATGGTGAGCCCCGTGCCGGTCACGCGCCTGGCGCTGCAGGGCGAAGGGGTGTCCGGCGAGGTCATGGTGGCCACCGTGTTCGACCTGCTGGCCGCCAACTACGGCATCCAGCGCGGCCTGCCCGGAGAGAGCGGCGCGGCCGGCTATGACGCCGACCGCCCCTACACCCCTGCATGGCAAGAGCGCATCACGGGCGTGCCGCGCGAGCAGGTCATCACCGTGGCGCGCCAGTTCGCCGACAACGCCGACAAGACCCGTGGCAAGAGCATGGTGATCATCGGCGCGGCCATGAACCACTGGTACCACTGCGACATGAACTACCGCGGCATCATCAACATGCTGATGCTGTGCGGCTGCATCGGCCAGAGCGGCGGCGGCTGGGCGCACTACGTGGGCCAGGAGAAGCTGCGCCCGCAGACCGGCTGGACGGCGCTGGCCTTCGCGCTGGACTGGATCCGCCCGCCGCGCCAGCAGAACTCCACGAGCTTCTTCTACGCGCACACCGACCAGTGGCGCTACGAGAAGCTGGCGGTGGACGAGGTGCTCTCGCCCCTGGCCGACAAGAGCCGCTACAGCGGCTCGATGATCGACTTCAACATCCGTGCCGAGCGCATGGGCTGGCTGCCCTCGGCGCCCCAGCTGCAAACCAACCCCCTGCAGGTGGTCAAGGACGCGCAGGCGCGCGGCATGGATGCGCGCGACTACGTGGTGCAGTCGCTCCAGGACGGCTCGCTCAGGATGAGCTGCGAAGACCCCGACCACCCCGCCAACTGGCCGCGCAACATGTTCGTGTGGCGCTCCAACATCCTGGGCAGCTCGGGCAAGGGCCACGAGTACTTCCTCAAGCACCTGCTGGGCACCACGCACGGCGTGCAGGGCAAGGACCTGGGCCAGGACGACGCCAAGCCCGAGGAGGCGCGCTGGCACGCCCAGGCGCCCGAAGGCAAGCTCGACCTGCTGGTGACGCTGGACTTCCGCCTCTCCACCACCTGCCTGTATTCCGACATCGTGCTGCCCACGGCCACCTGGTACGAGAAGAACGACCTCAACACCAGCGACATGCACCCCTTCATCCACCCGCTGTCGGCGGCCGTCGATCCGGCCTGGCAGGCCAAGAGCGACTGGGAGATCTACAAGGGCTTCGCCAAGGCCTTCAGCGAGGTCTGCGTGGGCCACCTGGGCACGGAGAAGGAGGTGGTGCTCACCCCCATCATGCACGACACGGCGGCCGAGATCGCGCAGCCCTTCGAGGTGCGCGACTGGAAGAAGGGCGAGGTCGATCTCATTCCCGGCAAGACGGCGCCGCAGATCACCGTGGTGGAGCGCGACTACCCCCATCTGTACCAGCGCTTCACGGCGCTGGGCCCGTTGATGGAAGCCGTGGGCAACGGCGGCAAGGGCATCGCCTGGGACACCCGCACCGAAGTGGCCCAACTGGGCGACCTCAACGGCCGCGTGCGCGAGCAAGGGCCCACCCAGGGCATGCCGCGCATCGTCACCGACATCGACGCCACCGAGGTGGTGATGATGCTGGCGCCCGAGACCAACGGCCACGTGGCCTGCAAGGCCTGGGAAGCGCTGGGCCGGCAGACCGGGCGCGAGCACGTGCACCTGGCCCTGCACCGCGAGGACGAGAAGATCCGCTTCCGCGACATCCAGGCGCAGCCGCGCAAGATCATCAGCTCGCCCACCTGGAGCGGGCTGGAGAGCGAGAAGGTCAGCTACAACGCCGGCTATACCAACGTGCACGAGCTTATCCCCTGGCGCACTCTCACGGGGCGCCAGCAGTTCTACCAGGACCACCCCTGGATGCGCGACTTCGGCGAGGGCTTCGTGAGCTACCGCCCGCCCGTGCACCTCAAGACGCTGCACGAGGTCGAGGGCCAGATGCCCAACGGCAACCCCGAGATCGCGCTCAACTTCATCACCCCGCACCAGAAGTGGGGCATCCACAGCACGTACAGCGACAACCTGCACATGCTCACGCTCAACCGCGGCGGCCCGGTGGTCTGGCTCAGCGAGGACGACGCCCGGCGCGGCGGCATCGTGGACAACGACTGGGTCGAGCTGTTCAACGCCAACGGCGCGATTGCGGCGCGCGCGGTGGTGAGCCAGCGCGTGAACCCCGGCATGGTGCTGATGTACCACGCGCAGGAAAAGATCATCAACACCCCGGGCTCGGAGATCACGGGCACGCGCGGCGGCATCCACAACTCCGTCACGCGCGTGGTCTTGAAGCCCACGCACATGATCGGCGGTTACGCGCAGTACAGCTACGGCTTCAATTACTACGGAACCATCGGCACCAACCGCGACGAGTTCGTGCTGGTGCGCAAGATGCGGCGCGTGGACTGGATGGACGACGAGGCCGGCGCTGGCGCCGCCGCCCACGCCTGAGCCGCACCCCAAGGAGAACACGATGAAAATTCGCGCACAAATCGGCATGGTGCTGAACCTGGACAAGTGCATCGGCTGCCACACCTGTTCCGTCACCTGCAAGAACGTCTGGACCAGCCGCCCCGGCGTGGAATACGCCTGGTTCAACAACGTCGAGACCAAGCCCGGCATCGGCTATCCCAAGGAGTGGGAGAACCAGGACAAGTGGAACGGCGGCTGGATGCGCAACCCCGACGGCTCCATCGTCCCGCGCCAGGGCGGCAAGTGGAAGCTGCTCATGCGCATCTTTGCCAACCCGAACCTGCCGCAGATCGACGACTACTACGAGCCCTTCACCTTCGACTACGACCACCTGCAGTCGGCACCCGAGATGCGCGCCGCGCCCACCGCGCGCCCGCGCAGCCTGATCACCGGCCAGCGCATGGAAAAGATCGAGTGGGGCCCGAATTGGGAGGAAATTCTCGGCGGCGAGTTTGCCAAGCGCAGTGCCGACGTGAACTTCGAGCAGGTGCAGAAGGACATCTACGGCCAGTTCGAGAACACCTTCATGATGTACCTGCCGCGCCTGTGCGAGCACTGCCTGAACCCGGCGTGCGTGGCGTCCTGCCCCTCGGGCTCGATCTACAAGCGCGAGGAAGACGGCATCGTCCTCATCGACCAGGACAAATGCCGCGGCTGGCGCATGTGCGTCTCGGGCTGCCCGTACAAGAAGATCTACTACAACTGGCAGACCGGCAAGGCCGAGAAGTGCATCTTCTGCTACCCGCGCATCGAGGCCGGCCAGCCCACCGTGTGCTCCGAGACCTGCGTGGGCCGCATCCGCTACCTGGGCGTGCTGCTCTATGACGCCGACCGCATCCAGGAGGCCGCGAGCGTGGAGCGCGACAAGGACCTGTACCAGGCGCAGCTCGACATCTTCCTCGACCCCCACGACCCGGAGGTGATCCGCCAGGCGCGCGCCGACGGCATTTCCGACCACTGGCTGGAGGCCGCCAGGAACAGCCCCGTCTACAAGATGGCCGTGGACTGGAAGGTGGCCCTGCCGCTGCACCCCGAGTACCGCACGCTGCCCATGGTCTGGTACGTGCCGCCGCTCTCGCCCATCACCGCGGCGGCCAACGCCGGCCATGTGGGCGTCAACGGCGAAATTCCGGACGTCTCGCAACTGCGCATTCCCGTGCAGTACCTGGCCAACCTGCTCACCGCGGGCGACACCGCCCCCGTGGTGCGCGCCCTGGAGCGCATGCTGGCCATGCGCGCCTACCAGCGCGACAAGCACGTGGAGCAGCGCCAGAACCTGCAGGTGCTGCAGCAGGCGGGTCTGAGCCTGCACGAGGCCGAGGACATGTACCAGATCATGGCCATCGCCAACTACGAAGACCGCTTCGTGATTCCGTCCTCGCACCGCGAATACGCGGAAAACGCCTTCGACCTGCGCGGCGGCTGCGGCTTCTCGTTCGGCAACGGCTGCTCCGACGGCAGCACCGGGGCGAGCCTGTTCGGCGGCAAGAAGCCGCGCACCATCCCGATCAAGGCCACGGTCTGAGGGGCGCACCATGTTCACGACACCACCCGACTGCCTGCGCATCACCCTGCGCGCCCTGGCCCATGTGCTGGCCTACCCGGATGCGCGCGTGCGCGCGCTGCTGCCGCAGTTGTCGGCGGCGCTGGCCACAGAGCAGGCGCTGCGCCCTGCGCGCCTGGCCGAGCTGCAGGCCCTGTGCCGGCAGCTCGCGCAGGGCGACCCCATGGAGATGGAGGCGCGCTATGTGGAGACCTTCGACCGCGGGCGCGCGACCTCGCTGCACCTGTTCGAGCATGTGCACGGCGATTCGCGCGACCGCGGCCCGGCGCTCGTCGACCTGGCGCAGACCTACGAGCGCGCCGGCCTGCACCTGAGCGCCCAGGAGCTGCCGGACCATCTGCCCGTGGTGCTGGAGTTCGCCTCCACGCAGCCGGCCGCGGTGGCGCGCAGCTTCCTGGGGGAGATGGCCCACATCCTCAACGCGGTCTTCAGTGCGCTGCTCGCGCGGGGCAATCCCTATGCCAGCGTGATCGCCGCCATCCTGGAGGTCGCGGGCCAGCAGGTGCAGTCCGTGCCCCTGGCGCCCGAGCCCGGGATCGACGAGTCCTGGGACGAGCCCGCGGCCTTCGAGGGCTGCAGCCAGCGCGGCCAGGCCAGGCCGGACCAGCCGCAGCCCCTGCATTTTGTCCGCAACCCCCGTGCACCCCAAGGAGCCTCCGTATGACCGCCTGGCTTGACACCCTGCTGTTCGGCATCTATCCCTACATCTGCCTGGCCGTGTTCTTCCTCGGCAGCTGGATCCGCTTCGACCGCGACCAGTACACTTGGAAGAGCGATTCCTCGCAGCTGCTGCGCGCGGGCAGCCTGCGCTGGGGCAACAACCTGTTCCACATCGGCGTGCTCACGCTGTTCTTCGGCCACTTCGTGGGCATGCTGACCCCGCACGCGGTGTACGGGCATTTCATGAGCGCGGGCGCCAAGCAGCTCCTGGCCATGGCCGTGGGCGGCGTCGCCGGGGTGCTGGGCCTCTTCGGCCTCACGCTGCTGCTGCACCGGCGCCTGACGGACCCGCGCATCCGCGCCACGTCCAAGACCAGCGACATCGTGCTGCTGGTGCTGCTGTGGGTCCAGCTCGCGCTCGGGCTGGCGACGATCCCGCTGTCGGCCCAGCACCTGGACGGCTCCATGATGATGAAGCTCGCCGAGTGGGGCCAGCGCATCGTCACCTTCCGCGCCGGCGCCGTGGAGCTGCTCGCCGACGCGGGCTGGATCTTCCGCCTGCACATGTTCCTGGGCATGAGCGTGTTCCTGATCTTCCCGTTCACCCGCCTGGTGCACGTGTGGAGCGGCTTTGGCACCCTGGCCTATGTGCTGCGCCCCTACCAGCTCGTGCGCGCCCGGCGCCTGAACCTGCCCGCCGGCCAGCACCATCCTGGCCAGCGCCACACGCTATGAAATAAATAGCTGCTTGCGCTTGTTCCAAAAGATTTCCAGGTTCTATTCATATTGAAAATCCATGAAAACAAGCGCTGGCAGCTATCAAAACAGGAGAACTCCATGACCGTGATGGCCCCATCCCCCGTCGCCTGCATCAACGGCGTGGCGCTGCACGCCCACGGCGAGCGGCTGGCGCCCGAGGCGCTGCGCCAGCGCGCGTGCACCGAGCTGCTGCGCCAGCAGGCGCAGCGCGCGGGCCTGCTGGCGGCCGGCGACGCCCCCGGCGCCGACGGCACGACCAGCGCGGCCGCGGCCGCCGCCATCGAGCAATTGCTCGACCGCGAGCTGCAGGTGCCCGAGCCCTCGGAAGAGGCTTGCCGCCGCTACCACGCGGCCCATCCAGCACAGACCATGCAGGGCGAGCGCGCGCGCGTGCGCCATGTGCTCTTTGCCGTCACCCCGGGCGTGGACGTGCAGCGCCTGCGCCAGCGTGCCGAGGCCCTGCTGCGGGAGCTGCGCTGCGCCGACGATGGCGGCCAGGCCTTCCACGCCGCGGCGGCGCAATGGTCCAACTGCCCCAGCGGCAGCGCGGGCGGCGAGCTGGGCTGGCTCACGCGCGCCGACTGCGCGCCCGAGTTCGCCCGCGAGCTGTTTGGCGGGGCCGAGGTCGGCGTGCTCGCGCGCCTGGTGCACAGCCGCTTCGGGCTGCACGTGGTCGAGGTGCTGGAGCGCGAGGCGGGCGTGCAGCCGCCTCTGGCGCAGGTGCGCGGCGCCGTGGCCCTGCGGCTGCGCCAGCAGGCCTGGGCGAACGCCCTGCGCCAGTACCTGCAGGTGCTGGCGGGGCAGGCCGCGATCGAGGGCGTGGACCTCGCCGGCGCGCCCACGCCGCTGGTGCAGTAGCCCGGCCCGCCCGCCGCCAAGAGCTGCGCCATGCCCGACGACGATTTGCTCGCCCGCCTGCGCCGTTTCAACCAGGACGCGTTCCCCCAGTACCGCCAGCAGTTCCAGACCCTGGTGGAAGAGGGGCAGCATCCCACCACCCTGTTCATCGGTTGCTCCGATTCGCGCCTCGTGCCCTACCTGCTCACGGGCGCGGAGCCCGGGGAGCTGTTCATCGTGCGCAATGTGGGCGCCTTCGTGCCGCCCTACGACGGCTCGCACGGCTTGCACGGCACGGCCGCCGCCATCGAGTTTGCCGTGCTGAGCCTGCAGGTCAGCCGCATCGTGGTCTGCGGCCACAGCCACTGCGGCGCCATCAAGACGCTCTACGGCGAGGTGCCGCCGGAGGCGCACAACCTGCGCCGCTGGCTTGACCTGGGCCGCGAGGCCGCGCTGCCCGTGGTGCCCGGGCCCGAGGCCCTGCGCCGCACGGAGCAGCGCGCCGTGGTCCTGCAACTGGAGCGGCTCATGGACTACCCCATGGTGCGCCGCCGGGTCGAGCAGGGCGGCATCAGCCTGCACGGCTGGCACTACGTCATCGAGGACGGCGAGGTGCATGTCTTCGACGTGCGCACGGGCGGATTCGTCGCCGCCTCGCAGGCCACCTCCAGCGGCACCGGGCCTTACCCTCCCTACGTCGAACACGACGGACAGGTATGGGTCGACAGTTAAATCCGTGCAGGTGGCTGGGGCATTCGCCGCATTCACAATAATTTACACTTCCCCTCAGCCAGCCCCCATGGGGCTTCCCGCGCGCCGGGCAGGAAAACCCTCAAACCGGCGCGCGCCAAATCGCTAAACTGCCGCTTTGCCCCGCCCGGCGCGCCGGGCGGGGCCGTGTTCCCGGGCCCCATGGCCGCAGGGAAAGCCCAACGCACCACCTACGGACATCCACACCATGAAGAGAGAAAATCTGGGTCGCGCACAGGATGTGACGGCCACGCAGCCCATCAGCCTCGATGTGCTGCAGGAGAAATACCTCAAGGCGGGGGAAACCAGCGCCGAAGACCTGTTCCGGCGCGTGGCCCGGGCGCTGGCGTCGGTGGAAAAACCGGACGAACGCGAGAAATACGAAGCCCTGTTTCTGGCCAACATGCACGCGGGCGCCATCGGTGCCGGGCGCATCATGAGCGCGGCCGGCACCGACATCCAGGCCACGCTGATCAACTGCTTCGTGCAGCCCGTGGGCGACTGCATCCAGGGCGTGGACGACGAAGGCTTCCCCGGCATCTACGAAGCCCTGCGCGAGGCCGCCGAGACCATGCGCCGCGGCGGCGGCGTGGGCTACGACTTCTCGCGCATCCGCCCGCGCGGCGCCGAGGTCAAGGGTACGCACTCCATGGCCTCGGGCCCGTGCAGCTACATCAACGTCTTCGACCAGTCCTGCTCCACCGTCGAGAGCGCGGGCGCACGCCGCGGCGCGCAGATGGGCGTGCTGCGCATCGACCACCCCGACGTGCTGGACTTCATCACCGCCAAGCGCACGCCGGGCCGCTGGAACAATTTCAACGTGTCCGTGGGCGTGAGCGACGCCTTCGTCCAGGCCGTGCTCGACGACCAGCCCTGGGAGCTGGCGCACCGCGCCAAGCCCGGCGCCACCGTCATGCAGCAGGGCGCCTACCAGCGCGCCGATGGCCTGTGGGTGTACCAGTGCCTGCCCGCGCGCGAGCTGTGGGACACCATCATGAAGTCCACCTACGACTTCGCCGAGCCCGGCATCCTGTTCCTGGACCACATCAACCGCGACAACAACCTCAACTACTGCGAAACCATCTCGGCCACCAACCCGTGTGGCGAGCAGCCCCTGCCGTCCTACGGCTGCTGCGACCTGGGGCCCATCATCCTCACGCGCTTCGTGCGCAACCCGTTCGGCTTCCACGGCGTGCCCGTGTTCGACTTCGACGCCTTTGCCCAGTCGGTGGCCCTGCAGGTGCGCGCACTCGACAACGTGCTCGACGTCACCTTCTGGCCGCTGCCGCAGCAGGATGACGAGGCCAAGGCCAAGCGCCGTATCGGCGTCGGGTTTACCGGCATGGGCAACACCCTGGCCATGCTGTGCCTGCGCTACGACAGCAGCGAAGGCCGGACCATGGCCAAGCGCATTGCCGAGCGCATGCGCGATGCGGCCTATGCCGCCTCCGTCGATCTGGCGCGCGAGAAGGGCGCCTTCCCGAAATTCGACGCCGACGGCTACCTGGCCGAAGGCACCTTCGCCAGCCGCCTGCCCGAGGCCATCAAAAAGCAGATCCGCAAGCACGGCATCCGCAACAGCCACCTGCTGTCCATCGCCCCCACGGGCACGGTGAGCCTGGCCTTTGCCGACAACGCCTCCAACGGCATCGAGCCGCCGTTCTCCTGGATGTACAAGCGCAGGAAGCGCGAAGCCGACGGCAGCATGGCCGAATACGCCGTGGAAGACCACGCCTGGCGCCTGTACCGCGAGCTCGGCGGCGACGTGGACAAGCTGCCCGATTACTTCGTCTCGGCGCTGGAGATGTCGGCGCAGGATCACATCGCCATGATGGAGGCGGTGCAGCCCTATGTGGACACGGCCATCTCCAAGACCGTGAACATCCCGGCCGATTACCCCTACGACGACTTCAAGGGCCTGTACCTGCAGGCCTGGCGCGCGCGCCTCAAGGGCCTGGCCACCTACCGCCCGAACAACATCCTGGGCGCCGTGCTGGAGACGCACAGCGCCCCCGCCGCCGACAAGAAGGACGCCGCCCCCGAGCCGCACGTCCCCGTCGATCCCATGCGCACCGTGATCGAGAGCCGCCCCAAGGGCGCGCTCTCGGCCGTGGCCGAAAAGGTGGACTACTGGACGCAGGAAGGGCAGAAGCGCCTGTACCTCATCGTTTCCTTCCTGCCGGTGCCCAACGCCGACGGCACGGGCACGGTGGACCGGGCCATCGAGTTCTTCATGCCCGTGGGCCAGAGCGGCGAGTCGCAGCAGTGGGTCACCTCGAGCATGCGCCTGCTCTCGCTGGCGGCGCGCGGCGGCTTCCTGGAGCGCGCCCTGTCGGACATGCGCAAGGTCGCCTGGGACCGCGGCCCCGTGCGCCTGGGCACCTACCAGAAGAGCGACGGCACGCAGGTGCCCAAGTGGCATGACTCCGAGGTGGCGGCCATCGCCTACGCCATCCAGAACATCCTGGCGCGCCGCGCGCGCCAGCAGCATGCCGCGCCCGAGCCCGAGGCCGCCGACGAAGGCGCCGGGCAGGGTGCCGTGCCCCCGGTGATGGCCGGCAAGAAATGCCCCGAGTGCGGCGCGCACGCCATGATCCGCAAGGACGGCTGCGACTACTGCACCCAGTGCGGGCACATGGGAAGCTGTGGGTGAAGACTGACGGGCCCGCCGCTGCGGTTGCACCGGCAGCGGGCCCACCCTCTCCTGGGACCGTGGCGCCGCCCGAGCGCCGCTGGCGGCCCCGCTACCTGATGCTGGCGCCCTACCGGCTCGGGTTTTTCCTCGCCCTGGTACAGCTCACGGCCGCAAGCGTCTGGTGGGCGCTGGTGCAGGCCGGCCGGGCCGGCGGGCTGCCCGGGCCATCCCTGGCGCTGCCGCCTGCTCTGGTGCACGCCGTGGCCATGGTGTACGGCTTCATGCCCCTGTTCTTTGCGGGCTTTCTGTTCACGGCCCTGCCCAAGTGGCTGCGCGTCGCGCCCTGGCCGGCGGCGGCGCTGCGCCCGGCCCTGCTGCTGCAGGCGCTGGGCGGGCTGCTGTGGCTGCTGGGCGCCCATGCGGGGGTGCCGCTGGCGCTGGCCGGCGCGCTGCTGGCGGCCCTGGGCCTGGCGTGGATGGCCCTGCTGCTGTGGCGGCTCATCCGCCGCAGCCGCGCGCCCGACACCCTGCACCCGCGCGCCGTGGGCCTGGCGCTGGTCTGGGGCGTGCTCTGCCTGCTGGGCGTGGCGCTGGGCGTGGCCGCCGGGGATGCGGACCTGGCACGCGCCAGCGTGCTTTCCGGGCTGTGGGGGTGCATGGTGGTGGTCTTTGTGACCATGGCGCACCGCATGGTGCCGTTTTTCACCTCGCCGGCCATGCCGTTCGTGCACGGGCGCCACGCCTTCTGGCTGCTGTGGCTGATGTGGGGCGTGGCGGCGCTCGAAGTGCTGGCCGTGGGGGTCGAGGGCGCGGGGCTGGCGCCGGCCTGGGCGCGCGCCTGGCAGGTGCTGCGCGCCGTGCTCGAAGGGGCTGCGGGCCTGGCGCTGTGCTGGGTGGCGCGCGCCTGGGCGCTGGCGCAAAGCCTGCGCAACCGCATGATGGCCATGCTGCACATCGGCTTCCTGTGGCTGGGCGCAGCCCTGCTGCTGGCCGGCGCGGGCCAGGCGCTGGCCCTGGTGCCCGGGGCGCCCGCGCTGGGCCTGGGCGCGCTGCACGCCCTGACCATGGGCTGCCTGGGCTCGCTTCTGCTGGCCATGGTCACGCGCGTGGCGGGCGGGCACAGCGGGCGGGCGCTGGCGGCCGAGCGCCTGGCCTGGCCCCTGTTCTGGTGCCTGCAGGCGGCGACGCTGCTGCGCATCGCGGCCAGTGTGCCGTCGCGGCTCTCGGCCGGGCTGCTGCTGGCGGCGGCGCTGTGCTGGGCCGCCGCACTGGCCTGGTGGGCGGTGCGCCTGGGCGGCTGGTGCGGGCGCCTGCGCCCCGATGGGCGGCCCGGCTGAACCCAGGGATCATTGAAAGGATTTGCCATGGACATCACCTGTTTTGACGACCTGCTGCGCGCCGCGCTGGCGCAGCCCGAGGCCCAGCGCCTGCTGTTCGTGTTCGCCGCGGTGGAACTGCCCGAGGACGCCACGGCCGAGCAGCGCGCGCGCTTTGCCGCGGGTGAGGGCGGGGCGCTGGTGCCGCGCATGTGCCTGGACCGGCTACCGCAGGAGCTGGGCAGCTTTGCCGCGCTGGCCGAGGAGTCGCTGCAGTGGGGCCAGGACTGGGCCATCGTGTTCGTGGCCGGGCTCTCGGGCACCCTGGACCGCGCGCCCAGCAGCCAGGACGCCGAGCGGCCCCTGCAGCGTATGGTCGAGGCCATCCGCCAGGGCATGTTCGGGCCGTTCATCCCCTTCAACCGGCAGGGCGAGCCGGTGCATTTTTCCTGAACCGGTTCGGCGACCATGGCCACACCACACACCCCCTTGCCCGGCTTCGGCGGCCCCGCCGTGGGCTTTGACACCCCGTTCGAGATGCTGCGCGCCTGCCACGAGCGCGTGCAGCGCACGCTGGCGCTGCTGGCGCGGCTGGTGGACTACCTGCACAGCGACGGCTGCGATGCGTCGGCACGCCAGGCGGCGCGCGATGTGCTGCGCTATTTCGACATCGCCGCGCCCCTGCACCATGAGGACGAGGAGCGGCATGTCTTTCCGCCCCTGCTCGCCCAGGGCGAAAGCGCCGTGGCGGCGGCGGTACGGCGCCTGCAGGCCGACCACGAGGCCATGCATGCCCACTGGCAGGCCGCACGCACGCGCCTGCTGGCGCTGGCCGACGGGCAGGCCGATGCGTTCACGACGGAGGACGAGGCGCTGTTCGCGCGCTTTGCCGCGGGCTACGCGGAGCACATCCGCACCGAGGAAGACCTGGTCTACCCCGCAGCCCGTGCCCTGCTGAGCGACGCCGCCCTGGCCGCCATGGGCGCGGACATGCGCCAGCGCCGTGGCGCCGCGTCGTAATTTGCTCTTTTATTGAGAGCTGCTCGCGCTGTGTTGGCGGGCGCTGCAGCCCAAAAACTCAGTGAACCACGACAGGGTTCTGGGCCAGGCCGGTGTAGCGGTCGAGGATGTCCTCGACCTCCTCCTGCGTGGGGGTCTGGCGCTGCCAGGCCAGGATGTGCTGCTGGAACATCTCGGCCCAGGAGCCGTCGAGGTAGACCTCCTTGCCGCTGCGCTTGTCCACGATCTCGAAGCCGTGGCGGGCGAGCTGGGGCACGGGCGGCGTGGCCTCGCTGGCGGCGGGGTCCTGCGCTTCGGCGTCGGCCAGCATGTGGACCACGACGAAGGAATCGGAATCGTAGAGCATGTGCATGGCGGTTCTCCCTTGGCTGGCTTAGATGCTGAGATGGCTGCGGCTGGCGCAAGTTCAAGGGTTGGTGTCCCGTGCACCCAGTATTCCACGAACCGGGCTGCCGTGCACGCGGCCGGCCGCGCCCCGCCTACGGCGCCTCGTGCGAGCGCAGGTTGAGCTCCACCAGGTCGCCGTTGGCCTGGGTGATGCGGATGCGCGCCGGCAGGTAGTCCAGCGCCGGGGCGAGCCAGACCTGGGCCTTGAGGTCGTAGTCGCGCCGGGGCAGGCGTTCGAGCAGCAGGGCGCGCACCGGGCCGAGGGGCAGGTCCAGGGTCTCCTCGCCCTCGATGGTGAAGGTCCAGACATCGGCGGCACGCGCGCTCACCGTGGGGATGCGGATGCGCGTGCCCACGGGATAGGCCTGCGGCGCGGCCGCGAGCATGGCGCTCAGTTGCAGGAACACGCTGAGCCGGTCCTGCGTGCCCGGCGCGATGGCGGCCGACGGCGTGTTGGCGCTGAAGCTGACCTGGCCCTGGGCAAAGTCGAAATGCGCGGCCTGCTCGCTGCGCGAGCGGTCGCCAAAGCGCCGGGGCTGCAGGCCCAGCGCGGTGATCTCGCCCACGCTGGTCTGTGCGCGCCCGCCCAGAAACAGCACGCGGATCTCCTGCCGCGCCTGGTACTGCTGGCCGTCATGCTGCCAGGACAGCTCGGCGCTGGCGTTGTACTGCAGGCGCCGGACCTGGCCGTGCACGTCAAAACCCAGGCGCACCGGCGCCGGGATGCGCACCGGCATGGCGGGCGTGCCGGCACCGTCCTCCGCGGCGCCGGGCGCCAGGATGGCGATGCCCGGCACGGGCGCGGCGGAGGGCGCGCTCGCCCCCGTCTGCGCGGCCACTGCGGCAGGGGCTGGGGGAGCGTCTTCCGCGGCCGATGATGCGGCTGCCGGTACGGACGCGGGGGCCGCCGGCGCGGGTGCGGGTTCGGCGGCGCTGTCGGCCGCCGGGAGCTCTGGCGCCCCGGCGTCGGCCGCCGGTGCGGGCATGGCGGTGGCGGGGGGCGGGGCC
>NZ_BBJX01000006.1 GCF_000739995.1 Comamonas granuli NBRC 101663
GGGGGGATGGGAAATGCTTTCTCCCACCTGCGCAGGCACAGGCAGGCATACGGCCTGAAGCGGCTGGGCCGGAGGATGCGGGGCGTTTCGGCCGGACGCGGCATCGGATAGGATGCCTGCTGCACCAACCACCATATTCCAGTGCCACGACATGGCGATCACCTACAGCATCCGCGACCTGGCCAAGGAGTTCGACCTCACGACGCGCGCCATCCGCTTCTATGAGGACATGGGTCTTTTGGCTCCAGCCCGCACCGGGCCTGGCGGGCGCACGCGCACTTACACCGCCCGGGACCGCACGCGCCTCAAGCTCACGCTGCGTGCCAAGCGTCTGGGGCTGTCGCTGACCGAGGCCAAGGAAATCATCGATCTGTACGACAGTCCGCGCGACACCGGGGTGCAGCTGCAGAAGTTCCTGGCCGTGCTGGAGCAGCACCGCAGGCAGTTGGAGGCGCAGATGGCCGATCTGCAGGCCAATCTCGACGAAGTCAAAGAACACGAGAAAGAGGCCAGGACTTTGCTCGCAAAAGTCGGCCGAAATCCGGCATAATTTACGTTTACGTAAACGTAAATCAGGAGGCCGCATGCAGCCCACCGTGTGGACAGCCAAGCACCCCGACTTTCAACGGCGGGTGCGGGAGAGTTTTGCGCTGCAGGGCGTGATGCAAACCCTGGGCGCACGCCTCGCGCGCGTGGAGCCGGGCGTGGTAGACATCGAACTGGATTGGGCACCAGGCTTGACGCAGCAGCATGGATTCCTGCACGCTGGCGTGGTGTCCACGGCGCTGGACTCGGCCTGCGGTTACGCTGCCTACTCGTTGATGCCCGAGGAAGCGGCCGTCCTGACCATCGAGTTCAAGATCAATCTGCTGGCACCGGCGCAGGGGCAGCGCTTCCGCATGGAGGGGCGCGTGCTCAAGCCGGGGCGCACCATCACGGTGGCCGAAGGCCGCGCCTGGGCCATGGACGGGGCCAAGGAGACCTTGGCTGCCACCATGAACTGCACCCTCATGACCGTGACCGGCAGACCCGGCATCCGGGGCTGAACGGCCCGCCAACCCAAACCTTAGGAGTATCCATGGGCAGCACCACCTCTCTTCCTGGACTGAATTTCCAATTGGGCGAAGACATCGACGCCCTGCGCGATGCCGTGCGCGACTTCGCGCAGGCCGAGATCGCACCGCGCGCGGCCGAGATCGATCGCACGGACCAGTTCCCCATGGACCTGTGGCGCAAGTTCGGCGACCTGGGGGTGCTGGGCATCACGGTGCCTGAGGAATACGGTGGCGCGAACATGGGCTATCTGGCGCACATGGTGGCCATGGAGGAGATCTCGCGCGCCAGCGCCTCGGTCGGCCTGTCCTACGGCGCGCACAGCAACCTGTGCGTGAACCAGATCAAGCGCAACGGCAATGAGGACCAGCGCAAAAAGTACCTCCCCAAGCTCATCAGCGGTGAGCATGTGGGCGCGCTGGCCATGAGCGAACCGGGCGCGGGCTCGGACGTGATCAGCATGAAGCTCAAGGCCGAGGACAAGGGCGGCTACTACCTGCTCAACGGCTCCAAGATGTGGATCACCAACGGCCCGGACGCCGATACCCTGGTGGTCTATGCCAAGACCGAACCCGAACTGGGCGCGCGCGGCGTCACCGCCTTTCTGATCGAGAAGGGCATGAAGGGCTTCTCCATTGCGCAAAAACTCGACAAGCTGGGCATGCGCGGCAGCCACACCGGCGAGCTGGTGTTCGAGAACGTGGAGGTGCCGGCCGAGAACGTGCTGGGCGGCGTGAACAACGGCGCCAAGGTGCTGATGAGCGGCCTGGATTACGAACGCGCCGTGCTCACCGGCGGCCCCTTGGGCATCATGCAATCCGTGATGGACAACGTGGTGCCCTACATCCACGACCGCAAGCAGTTCGGCCAGAGCATTGGCGAGTTCCAGCTCATCCAGGGCAAGGTCGCCGACATGTACACCGTGCTGCAGGCCGGCCGCTCCTTCGCCTACACCGTGGCCAAGAACCTGGACATGCTGGGCGCCGAGCATGTGCGCCAGGTGCGCAAGGACTGTGCCTCGGTCATCCTGTGGTGCGCCGAGAAGGCGACCTGGATGGCGGGCGAGGGCATCCAGATTTTCGGTGGCAACGGCTATATCAACGAGTACCCGCTCGGACGTCTGTGGCGCGATGCCAAGCTTTACGAAATCGGTGCCGGTACGAGCGAGATCCGCCGCATGCTGATCGGCCGCGAGCTGTTTGCCGAAACCTGCTGATCCCGCCGACCACCACCTCTTGCCCCGCGCGCCGCACCGGAGACCCCCCATGGCCATCAACTCCATCGAAGACCTGTTCGTCCACAACCGTGAGTGGGCGGCGCAGATGGAGCGCGAGCGCCCGGGCTTTTTTACCGGCCTGCTGTCGCAGCAAAAGCCCAAGTACATGTGGATAGGCTGCTCCGACAGCCGTGTGCCGGCCAACCAGATCACGGGCCTGGAGCCGGGCGAGGTGTTCGTGCACCGCAACGTGGCCAATGTGGTCGTGCCTACCGATCTCAATTGCCTCTCCACCATCCAGTACGCGGTGGACCAGCTCCACGTCGAGCACCTGATGGTCGTCGGGCATTACGGCTGCGGCGGCGTGCTGGCGGCGCTGGAGGACATGCGCGTGGGCCTGGCGGACAACTGGATCCGCCACGTCAAGGACGTGCGCGACCGCCACCGCGATCTGCTTGCGCAGACGCCGGCAGCGCAGCGCCACGACGTGCTGTGCGAGCTCAACGTGATCGAGCAGGTCATCAACATCGCCCACACCACGGTGATGCAGGACGCCTGGGCGCGCGGCCAGAAGGTGCACCTGCACGGCTGGTGCTACGGCCTCAAGGACGGGCTGATCAACAACCTGCACATGACCGTCGCGGGTTCTGACGGCCTGGACTCGCTCTACAAGGCCGCCGTGGCCGGCGTGGGCGCGGCGCGGCGCTAAAGTCGGGGGTTTATCGCTCACAGGACGATCGCCCCATGTTTCCTCAGCGCCTTGACGCCCCGCAGGCCTACGACATCGCCAAGGCGATGGTCGATGGCTTCAACCGCCACTACCGCCTGTTCCGCACGGAATCGGCGCGCGCCAAGCACCGCTTCGAGACGGCCGACTGGCATGGACAGCAACGCGCCCAGCGCGAGCGCATCGAGTTCTACGACCTGCGCGTCAAGGAGTGCACGCGCCGGCTGGAAAAGGAGTTCAAGGCCGGCCAGCAGCCCATGGAGGTCTGGCACCAGGTCAAGCTGCACTACATCGGCCTCCTGGTGAACCACCAGCAGCCCGAGCTGGCCGAGACCTTCTTCAATTCGGTGACCACCAAGATCCTGCACCGCACGCATTTCCACAACGACTTCATCTTCGTGTGGCCGGCGGTGAGCACCGAATACATCGAGAACGAGCAACCCGGTGCGCGCCCCACCTTCCGCGCCTACTATCCCCAGCGCGAGACGCTGTTCGACACCCTGGTCACCATCATCGAGCACTACGACCTGCAGCGCGAGTTCGCCGACCTGCCGCGCGACATGCGCAACGTGGTGGGCGCCATGCAGATCAAGCTCGACAAGGTGCGCCTGCGCGCCAATTTCCAGATCCAGGTGCTCTCCAGCCTGTTCTTCCGCAACAAGGGCGCCTACGTGGTGGGCAAGATCATCAACGGCTTCAACGAAGTGCCGTTCGCCCTGCCCATATTGCACAACGAGGAGGGCAAGCTCTACATCGACGCCGCGCTGTTCGGCGAAGACGACCTGCAGATGCTGTTCTCCTTTGCGCGCGCCTACTTCATGGTGGACATGGAGATCCCCAGCGCCTACGTGCAGTTCCTGCGCAGCCTCATGCCGCGCAAGCCGCGCACCGAGCTCTACAACGCCCTGGGCCTGGCCAAGCAGGGCAAGACGCTGTTCTACCGCGACTTCCTCTACCACCTGCGCAACTCCACGGACAAGTTCCGCATTGCCCCCGGCATCAAGGGCATGGTCATGCTGGTGTTCGACCTGCCGAGCTTTCCGTTCGTCTTCAAGCTCATCAAGGACTACTACCCGCCGCAGAAGGACACCACGCGCGAGCAGATCCAGAGCAAGTACCAGCTCGTCAAGCACCATGACCGCGTGGGCCGCATGGCCGACACGCTGGAGTACAGTCTGGTGGCATTCCCGCGCGAGCGCTTCGACGACGAACTGATCGCGGAAATCCAGAAATTCGCGCCCAGCCAGCTCGAGATCAGCGACCGCGACGGCGACGGCCGGCAGGAGGTGATCATCAAGCACCTCTACATCGAGCGGCGCATGATCCCGCTCAACATCTACCTGCAGGAGTGCTTCGACACCGGGCTGTCCGACCCGCGCGCGCGCCAGCAGATGGAAAACAGCGTCATCGAGTACGGCAACGCCATCAAGGACCTGGTGGCGGCCAACATCTTCCCGGGCGACATGCTGTGGAAGAACTTCGGCGTCACGCGCAACGGCAAGGTCGTGTTCTACGACTACGACGAGATCGAATACCTCACCGACTGCAACTTCCGGCGCGTGCCCGCGCCGCGCAACGAGGAAGATGAGATGAGCGGCGAGATCTGGTATTCGGTGGGCAAGAACGACGTCTTCCCCGAAACCTTCGGCCCCTTCCTGCTCGGCAACGACGCCGTGCGCGAAGTATTCATGCAGCACCACGCCGACCTGCTCGACGTGGAGTTCTGGCAGTCGCACAAGGAGCGCATCCTCGCGGGCCATGTGTACGACGTCTTCCCCTACGACGTGAGCCGGCGCTTCGTGCAGACGCGCATGTCCGACGGCATCTGATCCCCCTGATCCATCCCTTTCCGACCATTAGGAGAAAACCCATGTCCTCATCTGCAGACCCCATCGTCATCGTCGGCGCCGCCCGCACCCCCATGGGCGCGTTCCAGGGCGACTTTTCCGACCTCGCCGCGCACGACCTGGGCGGCGCTGCCATCAAGGCGGCCGTCGCGCGCGCGGGCGTCGCGCCCGAGAAGGTCGATGAAGTGCTGTTCGGCAACTGCCTCATGGCGGGCCAGGGCCAGGCGCCCGCGCGCCAGGCCGGCTTCAAGGGCGGCCTGCCGCGCAGCACCGGCGCGGTGACGCTGTCCAAGATGTGCGGCGCCGGCATGGAAGCCACCATCCTCGCGCACGACCAGCTCGTCGCCGGCAGCCGCGACGTGATGGTCTCCGGTGGCATGGAGAGCATGACCAACGCCCCCTACCTGCTCAAGAAGGGCCGCGGCGGCTACCGCATGGGCCACGACAAGGTCTTCGACCACATGATGCTCGACGGCCTGGAAGACGCCTACGAGGCCGGCCGCTCCATGGGCACCTTTGGCGAGGACTGCGCCGCCAAGTACCAGTTCACGCGCGAGCAGCAGGACGCCTTCGCCATGGCCAGCGTGCAGCGCGCGCAGGACGCCATCAACTCCGGCGCCTTCAAGGCCGAGATCACCCCGGTCACCTTCCAGACCCGCAAGGGCGAGGTCACGGTGGCGCAGGACGAAGGCCCGCTGAAGATCCGCCTGGACAAGATCCCCACGCTCAAGCCCGCGTTCAAGAAGGACGGCACCATCACCGCCGCCGCCAGCTCCAGCATCAACGACGGCGCCGCCGCCCTGGTGCTGATGCGCCAGTCCACCGCCCAGCAACTGGGCTGCAAGCCCCTGGCCAGGATCGTCGCCCACGCCACGCACGCGCAGGAGCCCGAGTGGTTCACCACCGCCCCGGTGGGCGCGACCGAGAAGGCCCTGAAGAAGGCCGGCTGGAAGGTGGACGACGTGGACCTGTGGGAAATCAATGAAGCCTTCGCCGTCGTCCCCATGGCGCTGATGGCCGACCTCAAGGTGCCGCACGAGAAGGTCAACGTCAACGGCGGCGCCTGCGCGCTGGGCCACCCCATTGGCGCTTCGGGCGCGCGCATCCTGGTCACGCTGCTGTACGCGCTGCAGGCGCGCGGCAAGAAAAAGGGCCTGGCCACGCTGTGCATCGGCGGCGGCGAGGCCACGGCCATGGCGATCGAGCTGGTTTGATTGCTATCGAATTGGTAGCTTCTGGCGCTTGTGCATAGGGCGCTGGAGGCCTGTTTGATTCATATTCAATGCCTACTGTCCTGGTGATCGGCGCCTCGCGCGGCATCGGCCTGGAGCTGGCGCGCCAGTACGCCGCCGAGGGCTGGCGCGTCATCGCCACCGTGCGCGATGACGCCGGCCGCGCGCGCGTGCAGGCGCTCGGCGCCCAGGCCCTGACCGTGGATGTGGCCAAGCCCGCCAGCGTCAGCGGCCTGGCCTGGCAGCTCGACGGCGAGGAGCTCGACGTCGCGCTCTACGTGGCCGGCGTGATGCGCCGCCCCGGCGCGCGCACGCCGCCCACGCAACCCGATTTCGACGCCGTGATGCACGCCAACGTGCTCGGTGCCATGCAGGCGATTCCGCAGGTCGCGCCGATGGTGGAGGCCGCGGGCGGCGTGTTCGCCTTCCTGTCCTCGTCCATGTCGCAGATCGGCAGCGTGGGCGAGAGCAGCGCCTGGCTCTACCGCACCAGCAAGGCCGCGCTCAACATGGCTGTGGCGGCCGCGCAGCACGATTACCCCGGCGCCACGCTGGTCACCATCGACCCCGGCTGGGTGCGCACCGACATGGGCGGCGAGCGTGCGCCGCTCAGCGTCGAGGACAGCGTGCGCGGTATGCGCCACACCCTGGCCCACCTCACGCCCGCCGACAAAGGCCACCTGCTGCACCACGATGGCCGGCGCGCCACCCACTGGTGAGCGCCGGCCCCACCCTTTCCAAGGAGACCCCATGCTGCTGACCCAAGACCAGCAAATGATCCGCGACGCCGTGCGCGCCTTCGCCCAGGAGCAACTGTGGCCCCACGCCGCGCGCTGGGACAAGGAGCACCATTTCCCGCGCGAGGCCCACCAGGGCCTGGCCGCCTTGGGCGCCTACGGCATCTGCGTGCCCGAGGACCTGGGCGGCGCGGGCCTGGACTACCTCACGCTCGCGCTGGTGCTCGAAGAAATCGCCGCCGGCGACGGCGGCACCAGCACGGCGATCAGCGTCACCAACTGCCCCGTCAACGCCATCCTCATGCGCTACGGCAACGCGCAGCAACAGCGCGACTGGCTCACGCCCCTGGCGCGCGGCGAGATGCTCGGCGCCTTCTGCCTGACCGAGCCGCATGTGGGCTCGGACGCCTCGGCGCTGCGCACCACGGCGACGCGCGAGGGGGACGAATACGTGATCCACGGCGTCAAGCAGTTCATCACCAGCGGCAAGAACGGCCACGTGGCCATCGTCATCGCCGTCACCGACAAGGGCGCGGGCAAAAAGGGCATGAGCGCCTTCCTCGTGCCCACGAACACGCCCGGTTACGTGGTGGCGCGCCTGGAAGACAAGCTGGGGCAGCATTCCAGCGACACCGCGCAGATCAACTTCGACCACTGCCGCATCCCGGCCGAGAACCTCATCGGCGCCGAGGGCGAGGGCTACAAGATCGCGCTGGGCGCGCTCGAAGGCGGGCGCATCGGCATCGCCGCGCAGAGCGTGGGCATGGCGCGCAGCGCCTTCGAGGCGGCGCTGGCGTACTCCAAGGAGCGCGAGAGCTTCGGCACGCCCATCTTCCACCACCAGGCCGTGGGCTTTCGCCTGGCCGACTGCGCCACGCAGATCGAGGCCGCGCGCCAGCTCATCTGGCACGCCGCCGCGCTGCGCGACGCGGGCCAGCCCTGCCTGAAGGAAGCGGCCATGGCCAAGCTCTTCGCCAGCGAGATGGCCGAGCGCGTCTGCAGCGCCGCCATCCAGACCCTGGGCGGCTACGGCGTGGTCAACGACTTCCCGGTCGAGCGCATCTACCGCGACGTGCGCGTGTGCCAGATCTACGAAGGCACGAGCGACGTGCAGAAGATCATCATCCAGCGGGCCCTGGCCTGAGGTGCTATTGATTCAATAGCTTATCGTGCTCGCCTGGAAAGGGCTGGAGGCTTTTTTGGCTAAAAGTCTTCAGCGCTTCTTGAGCACCACGGTGATGGCGCCATTGGTCTCCAGCGTGGCGCGCTCCACCTCGTGCGCATGCAGGCAGCCGCCCATGCGCAAGGCCTCGGCCAGGTCGTTGGGGGAGATCAGCTCGCGGCGCAGCAGCGCCTCGTCCACTTTCCCGTCCTGCACCACCACCTGGGCGCGGCCGTCGATCAGGCGCTCGATCCAGCGCACGTGAAAGGTCAGGCGCGCCAGCGCCACGTGGCACACGATCAGCGTCGTGGCCGAGATCAGTCCGCCGACCAGCGAGTTGTCGCCCGCGTTCATCGAGTTCTGTACCGCATTCGACAGGATGAGCAGCAGCACCAGGTCGAAGGGCGCGTACTGCCCCGTCTGGCGTTTGCCGGTCAGGCGCAGGAACACCAGCAGAAAGCAGTACACCACCACGCCGCGCAGCACGAATTCCCACCAGGGCACGCTCATAGACCACATAAAAATCCCTTTCCAGCAATGCGAGGGATAGTCTACGTTCCATAATCCGCCCGCCATGCCAGCGCCGGCGCTGCCTGCGCCCTTGGCCCCCATTCCTGAACCCCCCAAGCCCCCCGCGCCCGCACTGCGCGCGCCAGCAGCCATGCCATTTGAAGCCATTCTCTTTGACTGCGACGGTGTCCTGGTGGACAGCGAAGCCATCACCAACGGCGTGCTGTGCGCCATGCTGGGCGAGGCGGGCTGGACGCTCTCGCCCGCCGAGTGCATGAGCCTCTTCGTCGGCAAGACGGTGCGCAGCGAGGCGGCGCTGATCGAGCAGCGCACCGGACGCCCGCTGACCGACGCCTGGATGCAGGATTTCTACGCGCGCCGCAATGCGCGCCTGGAGGCCGAGCTGCAGCCCATCGACGGCGCTGTCGATGCCGTGCGCGCCGTGCACGCGCGCCTGCAGGGGCGCATCGCCTGCGCCTCGGGGGCGGACCGCTACAAGGTCGAGATGCAGTTGGAGAAGGTCGGGCTGGCGCCCTATTTCGCCGGGCGCGTGTTCAGCGGGCACGAGATGCCGCGCACCAAGCCCGCGCCCGACGTGTACCTGGCCGCCGCTGCGGCGCTGGGTGCGGACCCGGCGCGCTGCCTGGTCGTGGAAGACACCGTCACCGGCGTGACCGCCGGCGTGGCGGCCGGGGCCACGGTGCTGGGCTTCAGCCCCGGCAGCGAGGGGCATGGCTCGCCCGAGGCGCTGCGCGCCGCCGGGGCCGTGGGCGTGCTGACGCACATGGCGCATCTGCCCGCCTGGCTGGACGGCTGAGCAGGGCGGGCGGCACCGGGGCCCGGCAGGCGGCAGCGGGCGCGCGCCGCAGGCGGCTCAGAAGGCTTCCCACTGGTCCGCGGCGGCCGCGGCCAGGGCCGGGCGCGGCAGCGTGCCTGGCGCAGGCGTGCCCGCCAGGGCGGCCTTGCCGCCGGGCAGGCTAGGGGCTGCGGCGCGCCGGGGCGGCATGGGCGCCGCCGGCCGCGCGGGCAGGGCGGGTGCGGGCGCAGCGCCCAGGCGTGCGTCGAGCTTGAACACCGCCACCGCCTGCACCAGGTCCTGGGCCTGGGTGCTCAGGCTGCTGGCCGCAGCCGCCATTTCCTCGACCAGCGCGGCATTTTGCTGCGTGGCCTGGTCCATTTGCGTGACGGCCTCGCCCACCTGGGCCACGCCGCCGGCCTGCTCGCTGCTGGCGGCATTGATCTCGCCCACCAGGCCAGCCACGCGGCGGATGCTGTGCACCACCTCGGTCATGGTCGTGCCCGCCTGCTCGACCATGGCGCTGCCCTGTGCCACGCGCTCGACGCTGGCGCCGATCAGGCCCTTGATCTCGCGTGCGGCCTCGGCGCTGCGCCCGGCCAGGGCGCGCACCTCGGAGGCCACCACGGCAAAGCCGCGCCCCTGCTCGCCCGCACGCGCGGCCTCCACGGCGGCGTTGAGCGCGAGGATGTTCGTCTGGAAGGCGATGGAGTCGATCACCTGCAGGATGTCGCCAATGCGCTGCGAGCTCTCGTGGATGCCCGCCATGGTCTGCACCACCTGGTCCACCACGGCGCCGCCGCGCTCGGCCACGTCCGAGGCGGTGCGTGCGAGCGCATGCGCCTGGCGCGCGCTGTCGGCGTTCTGGCGCACGGTGGCGCCCAGTTGTTCCATGGAAGCGGCGGTCTCCTCCAGGCTGCTGGCCTGGCTCTCGGTGCGCGCCGACAGGTCCTGGTTGCCCTGGGCGATCTCGGCGCTGGCCAGGGCCACGCTCTCGGAGCTGCGGCGCACCTGCGCCACCACCTGGCCCAGGCTGGCCTGCATGGCGGCAAGCTGGGCCATGAGGCTGGAGCGGTCGCCCGGCTGCACGGCAATGGGGTGCGTGAAGTCGCCCTGGGCCACGGCGCGCGCCACCTGCGCCGCCGTGCGCGGCTCGCCCCCGAGCTCGCGCAGCAGGCTGCGCACGATGAGCCAGCCCAGTCCGGCGGCTGCCAGCAGCGCCGCCACCCCCAGCGCGATGAGCGTGGCGCGCGCGCCGGCCGCCGTCTCCTGGGCGTTGCTGCGGGCCTGGCCGATGGCCTCCTGCTCGGCGGCGACGAGCGCGCCAGCCGCCGCCTTGTAGGCCGCCAGCGTGGGCCGCAGTTGGTGGGTGAGGTAGTCGCGGCCCTGCTCGGTCTCGCCGCTGCGGATCAGCGCCAGCAGCGCCTCCTGCCCGGCCAGGTAGCGCGCGCCGCTCTCCTGCACCTGGTGCAGCAGGTCGCGCTCGCGCGGGTCGGCCAGGGCCTGGTCCAGCGCCTGCACCTGCCGGGCGATCTCGGTGCGCGCCGCGGCTATGGCCTGCACCTGGCGTGCGCGGTCGTCCGCATCGGGGCTGAGCAGCATGTTGCGCAGGGCGATGGCGATGGCGTCGGTCTGCGTCATCACGCTGGTGGCCGCGGTGATGCGCGGAAAGTGGCCGTCCACCACGGCCCGGAAGTCCGTGCCGATGCGGCCCATGGACGCCAGGCCCATGGCGGCCGAGGCCACCAGCAGCAGGCAGACGGCGCCGAAACCCGCGCTCAGGCGCGTGCGCACGCGCCAGGAAGAAAGATCGAACATGGCAACTCCCGGCCAGTCAGGAAAAGACCCCCGGCCACAGGCCGGGGCAAAGATGGCATTGTTGCGAAAAATTACAAATTCCAGGGTTTACCCTTAACGTCTTTGTGGGGAAGGCGCCGCGCCGCTCCGAGCCGCGCCGCCCAGGCGGGGCCGGGCACAATGCGGCCATGGCCCGCACTGCTGCTGTTCCCCTGCCTTGCCCCTGCGGCCGCACCGACGCCCGCGGCCGGCTGCTGCCCCATGCCCAGTGCTGCGGCCCGTACCTGGCGGGGCCGCAGGCGCTTTCGGCGCCGGATGCCCAGAGCCTGATGCGCTCGCGCTACAGCGCCTTCGTGCAGGGGCGGGCGGACTACCTGCTGGCCACCTGGCACGCCAGTACGCGCCCGGCGCAGCTGGACCTGGACCCCGCCACCCGGTGGCTGGGGCTGGAGGTGCGCGCCCACCGTGCCCTGGGCGCAGACCATGCCGAGGTCGAATTCATCGCGCGCTTTCGCGTGGCGGGCCGCGCCGTGCGCCAGCACGAGCGCAGCCGCTTCGTGCGCGAGCTCGGGCGCTGGTGGTATGTGGATGGCGATGTTTTATAAGAAAACGGCGTGAAACGACCGTCAAGAAAGCGCCAGAAGCTATTGAATCGATAGCGCGCCGGGCGTGCGGCTCAGGCGCCGGAATTCCGCGGGCGAGAGCCCCGTCCAGCCGCGGAAGGCGCGGATGAAGCTCTTGTCGTTGCCGAAGCCCGCCTCGTGCGCCACCTGCTTGATCGGGCGCTCGGTGCGCCGCAGCAGGTCCATGGCGCGTTCGCGCCGCACCTCGTCCTTGAGACCTTGCAGCGAGGCGCCTTCCTCCTTGAGCTGGCGGTGCAGCGTGCGCGGCGACAGGTGCAGGCGCAGCGCCAGGGCCTCGGCGCTGTGCGCGGCGGCCGGGTCGGCCGTCAGCAGGGTGCGCACGCGCTGCACCAGCAGGCGGTCGCGCCGGTACTGCAGCACGGTCAGCGGCAGGGCGCGCTGCAGCATCTGGCGCAGCGCCGCCTCGTCGCGCTGCAGGGGCAGTTGCAGGTAGCGCGCATCAAAGCGCAGGCCGCTGCAGGGGGCGCCAAACTGCACCGGGCCGGGGAACAGCACGGCGTAGGCGTCGTGGTGGGCGGGCCGGGCGAAGGCGAAGAAGGACTCCTGCAGCGGAATGCGCGAATCGATGAACCAGCAGGCCAGGCCGTGGATGTTGCGCAGCACCGAGACGGGGCAGAACTCCGCGAACGCCCCCAGCGGCCGGCGCTCCTGCAGCCGCACGGTGGCCGTGGCGCCCTCGGCCTGCAGCGTGAGGGCGATGTCGTCCGTCAGCAGCCCATGGTGGCGGCACCAGCGCTGGAGCGCCACGCCCAGCGTGGGCGAGCTGATGGAGGCGCGCGCCAGCATGCCGTAGCTGCCCCAGGGCAGGCGGCGGCTGAACCAGCCCAGGGCCTCGTCGTCCAGCGCCTGCATGGCTAGGCCCGAGAGGCGCTCGAACTGCCAGGCGGTCACGCGGGCGCCAGGGTTTTCCACTTCCTGTGGCGCGATTTGTGCCTGTTGCAGCAGCGGCAGCGCAGGCACGCCCGCGCGTGCGCAGGCCTGCACGATGGCCTGCACGAACGCCATCGGCGTGACGGCGGGCGCGGGAGACACGGCCGGCGGCAGCGGCGGGGGCAGGGGGGCGGCGGGGTGGGGCTTCACCCGCGCAAGTGTGCCGCAACTGTGGCGTGATTTGCAACCACGCTGGCATGCCAGGCGCGGCCGCCGGGCGTATTCTCGGGGCCAGCCCCTGGGGCGCAGGCCCGCGGCCTGTCCTGCCCCTGCCGAATTCCTGGAACGGAAATAGACACCATGCCCGTACTGCAGACCCAACTCAACGCCCGCTCGGCCGACTTCCAGACCAACGCCAGCGCCATGCGCGCGCTGGTGGACGACTTGAACGCCCAGATCGCCAAGGTCGCTGCCGGCGGCGGCGAGGCCGCGCGCGCCAAGCATGTGGCGCGTGGCAAGCTGCTGCCGCGCGAGCGCGTGCAGATGCTGCTCGACCCGGGCACGCCCTTCCTGGAGCTGGCGCCGCTGGCCGCGCTGAACATGTACCACAACGACGCGCCGGGCGCGGGCCTGATCGCCGGCATCGGCCGCGTGAGCGGGGTGGACTGCATGATCGTGTGCAACGACGCCACGGTGAAGGGCGGCACCTACTACCCCATGACGGTGAAGAAGCACCTGCGCGCCCAGGAAGTGGCGGCGCAGAACCGCCTGCCCTGCATCTACCTCGTGGACTCCGGTGGCGCCAACCTGCCCAACCAGGACGATGTGTTCCCCGACCGCGAGCATTTCGGCCGCATCTTCTTCAACCAGGCCAACATGAGCGCGCAGGGCATCGCGCAGATCGCCGTGGTCATGGGCAGTTGCACGGCCGGCGGCGCCTACGTGCCGGCGATGAGCGACGAATCCATCATCGTGAAGAACCAGGGCACCATCTTCCTGGGCGGCCCGCCGCTGGTGAAGGCCGCCACGGGCGAGGTGGTCAGCAGCGAGGACCTGGGCGGTGGCGACGTGCACACGCGCCTGTCGGGCGTGGCCGACCACCTGGCGCAGAACGACCTGCACGCGCTCAAGCTGGCGCGCCACGCGGTCGCGAATTTGAATATAAACAAGCCGCAAACGTCCGCCGATACTGCGCCAGTAGCTCCTAAATATGCAGCGGAAGAGCTGTACGGCGTGATCCCCGTGGACACGCGCAAGCCCTTCGACGTGCGCGAGATCATCGCGCGCATCGTCGACGGCAGCGCGTTCGACGAGTTCAAGGCGCGCTTCGGCAGCACCCTGGTGTGCGGCTTCGCCCGCGTCGAGGGCATGCAGGTCGGCATCATCGCCAACAACGGCATCCTGTTCAGCGAGAGCGCGCAGAAGGGCGCGCACTTCATCGAGCTGTGCTGCCAGCGCAAGATCCCGCTGGTGTTCCTGCAGAACATCACCGGCTTCATGGTCGGCCGCAAGTACGAGAACGAAGGCATCGCGCGCCACGGCGCCAAGCTGGTCACGGCCGTGGCCACGGCGGCCGTGCCGAAGTTCACCATCATCATCGGCGGCAGCTTTGGCGCCGGCAACTACGGCATGTGCGGCCGCGCCTACTCGCCGCGTTTCCTCTGGATGTGGCCCAACGCGCGCATCAGCGTGATGGGCGGCGAGCAGGCCGCCAGCGTGCTGGCCACCGTCAAGCGCGACGGCATCGAAGGCAAGGGCGGCCAGTGGAGCATGGAGGAAGAGGAAGCCTTCAAGGCCCCCATCCGCCGCCAGTACGAGGAACAGGGCCACCCCTACTACGCCACCGCGCGCCTGTGGGACGACGGCGTGATCGACCCCGCCGACACGCGCCGCGTGCTGGCGCTGGGCCTCTCGGCCACGCGCAACGCGCCCATCGAGGACACCAAGTTCGGCGTGTTCCGCATGTAAGAACGCACGCCGCCGCACGGAACACCCCATGGACGCCGCCGCCCACTTTGGCCAGCTCGCACGCTACAACGTGTGGGCCACCGAGCGCCTGCTCCGGGCCGTGGACGCGCTGCCCGAGGCGGACTACCGGCGCGACCTGGGCCTGTTCTTCCGCAGCATCCACGGCACGCTCAACCACCTGCTGGTGGGCGAGCACCTGCTGTGGTTCGTGCGCTTTGCCGAGGGCAGCTCGCCGCGCGTGGCGCTGGACGCCGAGGTGGAGAGCGACCGCGCGCGCCTGGCCAGCCGCCTGCGCGCGGGCGCGGCGCGCTGGGAGCCGCTGATCGCCGGCATCGAGCCGGCGCGCTGGAGCGGCCAGCTGTCCTACACCACCATGCGCGGCACCCCGGCCACGCTGCCGTTCGCCGCCACGCTGGCGCATGTGTTCAACCACGGCACGCACCACCGCGGGCAGATCACGGCGGCGCTCACCGCGCTCGGCCAGCCCTGCCCGGAGCTCGATCTCGTCTATTTCCTGCAGAACCCGCACACGCCATGAGCCAGAACCTTTCCATCACCCAGTCGGGCCCGGTCGCGCGCATCACGCTGACGCAGCCCGAGGTGCGCAACGCCTTCAGCGACGAGGTCATCGCCGAGATCACCGCGGCCTTTCTTGACGTGGGCGCCCGTCCCGACGTGCGCGCCGTGGTACTGGCCGCCGAGGGCCCGGCCTTCTGCGCCGGCGCCAACCTCAACTGGATGCGTCGCATGGCCGACTACACGCGCGCCGAGAACATCGCGGACGCGGGCAAGCTCGCCGAGATGCTGCGCGTGATCTATACCTGCCCCAAGCCCACCGTGGCGCGCGTGCAGGGCGACGTGTACGCCGGCGGCATGGGCCTGGTGGCGGCCTGCGACATGGCCGTGGCGGTGGACACGGCGGGCTTTTGCCTCAGCGAGGTCAAGCTGGGCCTGATCCCGGCCACCATCAGCCCCTACGTGATCCGCGCCATGGGCGCGCGCGCCGCGCACCGCTACTTCCTCACGGCTGAGCGCTTCGGCGCCCTGGAGGCGCTGCGCATCGGCTTCGTGCACGAGGTCGTCGCGCTTGATCAGCTCGACGCCAAGGTCGATGACATCGTCAAAGCCCTGGTCAGCGCCAGCCCGAACGCCGTGCGCGCCTGCAAGCAGCTGGTGCAGGACGTGGCGCAGCAGCAGATCGACGCGCAGCTCATCGCAGTCACCGTCGAAGGCATCGCCGACATCCGCGCGAGCGCGGAGGGCCGCGAGGGCGTGCAATCCTTCCTGCAAAAACGCAAGCCGGGCTGGCTGGTCTGAAATCCCTGGAGAGATTCAACATGTTCAAGAAGATCCTGATTGCCAACCGCGGCGAAAACGGTTGCGCAGCAGCCGTTTCAACAAATTGCCTGGCACGCGCAGCGTGCGCAGGCGATCTCGCCGCTGGAGGGCGCCATGTTTAAAAAGATCCTGATTGCCAACCGCGGCGAGATCGCCTGCCGGGTCGCCGCCACCGCGCGCCGCATGGGCGTCCAGACCGTCGCCGTGTATTCCGACGCCGACGCCCGTGCCAAACACGTGGCCGTGTGCGACGAGGCCGTGCACATCGGCGGCAGCGCCCCCAAGGACAGCTACCTGCGCTGGGAGCGCATCATCGAGGCCGCCCAGGCCACCGGCGCCCAGGCCATCCACCCCGGCTACGGCTTCCTCAGCGAGAACGAGGAGTTCGCCCAGGCCTGCCAGGCCGCAGGCCTGGTCTTCATCGGCCCGCCCGCCAGCGCCATCCAGGCCATGGGCCTGAAGGCCGAGTCCAAGCGCCTGATGGAAGCCGCCAACGTTCCCCTGGTGCCGGGCTACCACGGCGCCGACCAGGACGCCGCGCTGCTCAAGCGGGAGGCCGACCGCATCGGCTACCCGGTGCTCATCAAGGCCAGCGCGGGCGGCGGGGGCAAGGGCATGCGCGCCGTGGAGCGCGCCGAGGACTTCGATGCCGCCCTGGCCAGTTGCAAGCGCGAGGCGATCAACAGCTTCGGCGACGACGCCGTGCTGATCGAAAAGTACGTGCAGCGCCCGCGCCACATCGAGATCCAGGTGTTCGGCGACACGCACGGCCATTGCGTCTACCTGTTCGAGCGCGACTGCTCGGTGCAGCGCCGCCACCAGAAGGTGCTGGAAGAGGCCCCGGCCCCCGGCATGACCGAATCCCTGCGCCGCCAGATGGGTGAGGCCGCCGTGGCCGCGGCGCGCGCCGTGCACTACGTGGGCGCAGGCACGGTGGAATTCATCGTGGAGCAGCCCGGCGGCTACGAGCGCCCCGAGGAGATGAAGTTCTACTTCATGGAGATGAACACGCGCCTGCAGGTCGAGCACCCGGTCACCGAAGCCATCACCGGCCTGGACCTGGTGGAATGGCAACTGCGCGTGGCCGCGGGCGAGCCGCTGCCGCTGGCGCAGGAGGACCTGCGCATCCATGGCCACGCCATCGAGGCGCGCATCTGCGCCGAGAACCCCGACAACCAGTTCCTGCCCGCCACCGGCCAGCTCGCGGTGTACCGCAAGCCCGCGTGCACCAGCTTCGAGCGCGCGAACGGGCGCGACACCGGCGTCGCGGTGCGCGTGGACGACGGCGTGCGCGAGGGCGACGCCATCAGCCCCTTCTACGACTCCATGGTGGCCAAGCTCATCGTGCATGGCGACACGCGCGAGCAGGCGCTGGCCCGGCTGGACGAGGCCCTGGCGCAGACGCACATCGTCGGCCTGGCCACCAACGTGCAGTTCCTGCGCCTGGTGGCGCGCAGCGCCTCGTTTGCCCAGGCGCGGCTCGACACGGCGCTGATTCCGCGCGAGCAGGACGTGCTGTTCCAGCAGGAGCGCGTGGGCCTGCCGCTGGCCGCCGCCGCCGCCGTGGCGCACACCCTGCTGCGCGAGCGCGCCAGCGAGGGCGCCGACCCCTTCAGCCGCCGCGACGGCTGGCGCTCGCACGGGCTGACCGAGCGGCGCTTCGCCTTCGAGTTCGGCGGCGCGCAGGTGCCCGCGCGGCTCACCTACCAGCACGACGGCGGCCTGCTGCTGGCGGTGGGCGAGGGCGCCCAGGCCGTGAGCGGCGCGCTCGCCTTCCAGGGCGATGCCCAGGGCCTGGAACTGCAGTTCGCCGGCCAGCGCACGCGCGCCGCGGTGTACGCGCTGGGCGAGACCGACCATGTCTTCACCCCGCAGGGCGCGACGCAGATCGTCTCCATCGACCTGCTGGCCCACGCGGGCGAGGACCAGTCCGAAGGCGGGCGCCTCACGGCCCCCATGCCCGGCAAGGTGGTGTCGTTTGCCGTGCAGGCGGGCGACACCGTCACCAAGGGCCAGCCCCTGGCCGTGATGGAGGCCATGAAGATGGAGCACACCATCGCCGCGCCCGCCGACGGCGTGGTGCAGGAGCTGCTCTACGCCCCGGGCGACCAGGTGGCCGAGGGGGCCGAGCTGCTCACGCTGAGCGCGGCCTGAGCGCCCGCCCCGCGCGGCCGCGGTACGCTTGCACGCCATGAACATTCTTTTTTGCTGCAAGGACACACCGGCCGAGCCCTGGCTGCAGGGCCTGGCCGCCGCCCTGCCGGGCGCGCGCCTCTCGGTGTGGGCGCCCGGCGCGCCTGCGGCCGACTATGCCGTGGTCTGGGCACCGCCCCAGCAGTTCCTGGACGAACAGACCGGCCTCAAGGCGCTGTTCAACATCGGCGCGGGCGTGGATGCGCTGCTGCGCCTGCGCCTGCCGCCCCAGGCGCGCGTGGTGCGCCTGGACGACGCGGGCATGGCTGTGCAGATGGCTGAGTACGTGTGCCACGCCGTGATCCGCCATTTCCGCGAGCTCGACGCCCTGGAGGCCGGCATGCGCGCAGGCGAGTGGGCCTACCGCAAACCGCGCCAGCGCCAGGACTTCCCTGTGGGCGTGATGGGCCTGGGCGTGCTGGGCGCGCGCGTGGCGCGGGCGCTGGCGCAGTTCGAGTTCCCGGTCAACGGCTGGAGCCGCACGCCCAAGGCGCTCGACGGCATCCGCAGCTTCAGCGGCGCGGACGGCTTGCCCGATTTCCTGGCCGCCAGCCGCGTGCTGGTGAACCTGCTGCCGCTCACGCCGGATACGGAAAACATCCTCAACCGCGACACGCTGGCGCGCCTGCAGCCGGGGGGCTACCTCATCAACGTGGCGCGCGGCGCGCACCTGGTCGAGGACGACCTGCTGGCGCTGCTGGCCAGCGGCCACCTGGCGGGCGCCACGCTGGACGTGTTCCGCACCGAGCCGCTGCCCGCGGGCCACCCGTTCTGGACGCACCCGCGCATCACCCTCACGCCCCACGCCTCGGCGCGTACGCTGCGCGATGAGAGCATCGCCCAGATCGCGGGCAAGATCGGCGCGCTGGAGCGCGGCGAGGCCATTGCCGGGGTGGTGGACCCCGGGCGCGGCTATTGAACCGACGGCATTCACCAAGGACCTTCCCATGAGCATTCCTACCCGCGTCCAGATCATCGACGTCGGCCCGCGCGACGGCCTGCAGAACGAAAAGACCCCCGTGCCCGCCGCGGTCAAGATCGGCCTGGTGCAGCGCCTGCAGGACGCCGGCCTGCAGGAGATCGAGGTCACCAGCTTCGTCAGCCCCAAGTGGGTGCCGCAGATGGCCGACAACACCGAGGTCATGGCCGGCATCGCGCGCCAGCCCGGCGTGCGCTACTCCGTGCTCACGCCCAATCTGCAGGGCTACGAGGCGGCGGTGCAGACGCGGCCCGACGAGATCGTGGTCTTCGGCTCGGCCAGCGAGGCCTTCAGCCGCAAGAACATCAACTGCTCCATCGCCGAGAGCATCGAGCGCTTCGCGCCCGTGGTCGCGGCGGCGCGGGCGGCGGGCATGCGCGTGCGCGGTGCCATGAGCTGCACCGTGGGCTGCCCCTACGAGGGCGACATCGCGCCGCAGCAGGTGGCCTATCTTGCGGGGCTGATGAAGGGCATCGGCGTGCAGCGCGTGGACGTGGCCGACACCATCGGCGTGGGCACGCCGCGCAAGGTGCAGCGCGCCATCGAGGCGGCGCTGCAGCACTATGGCGTGGATGAGGTCTCGGGCCATTTCCACGACACCTACGGCCAGGCGCTGGCCAATACGCTGGCGGCGCTGGAGCTGGGCGTGTGGAACTTCCAGGCCTCGGTGGCCGGCCTGGGTGGCTGCCCCTACGCCAAGGGCGCCACGGGCAATGTGGCGACCGAAGACCTGGTGTTCATGCTGCGCGGCATGGACATCGACACCGGCATCGACCTCGACCGGCTCGTCGATGCCGGCGCCTACATCAGCGACTTCCTGGGCCGCAAGCCGAACTCGCGCACGGCCGTGGCCCTGCTCAACAAGCGCGCCTGAACTGCCAGCGCGCCGTCTGCGGCGCCGCTACCATCGGGGCACCATGACTGAAGCTGTTTCCTCCCCCGAGACGCTGCCGCCCGGCGTGCAGCGCGTGGTCCAGGCGCTGCAGGCGCTGGGCCATCCCCACGGCCCGCGCATGCTCGACGACGCCGCGCGCACGGCCCAGCAGGCGGCCGACGCCCTGGGCGTGCAATTGGGCCAGATTGCCAAGAGCATCATCTTCCGGCGCAAGGAGGACGACGCGGCCGTGCTCGTCATCACCTCGGGCGACCGGCGCGTGGACGAGAAGAAGGTCGCCGCCCTGGTCGGCAAGATCGGCCGCGCCGACGCGGAGTTCGTCAAGGCGCGCACGGGTTTTTCCATCGGCGGCGTCTCGCCAGTGGCGCATGCCCAGCCCAGCGTGACCCTGATCGACCGCGAACTGCAGCGCTTCGCGCTCATCTGGGCGGCGGCCGGGCATCCGCACGGCGTCTTCCCCTTGCAGCCGCAGGACCTCGAACGCCTGACCGGAGCCCCCTGGGCCGACGTGGTGCAGGAGACGCCCGTCCCATGAGTGCTACTGAATCCATAGCTGCTCGCGCGCATCTGCTGGGCGAAGCGGGCTTTTTTGATCCCCAATCGGACGAGGTGATCCCCTCGCCCTGCATCTCGGTGTGCCGCATGTCCGAGGACCGCAGCCACTGCGTGGGGTGCTGGCGCAGCATCGCGGAAATCCGCGCCTGGGCCCAGGCCGACCGCGCCCAGCGCCTGGCCATCTGGGCGCAGCTCGCGCAGCGTGCGGGCTTCCCCTTTCCCCCGGCCCTGGAGTCGCAGCCATGAAGACCATCACCTTTTACCTGGACTTCGTCTCGCCCTACGCCTGGCTGGCCTTCCAGCGCCTGCCCGAGGCCCTGGAGGGCCTGAGCCATGCCGTGGACTACCGCCCGGTGCTGCTGGGCGCGCTCTTGCAGCAGCACGCCAACCCGGGCCCTGCGGGCATTGCGCCCAAGCGCGACTGGACCTACCGCCACGCGCTCTGGCTGGGCCACCACCTGGGCGTGCCGCTGCAGATGCCCACGCGCCACCCCTTCAATCCCTTGCCCCTGCTGCGCCAGGCCCTGGCCTGCAGCGAGGACGGGCGCATCAACCGCTACGTGGCCGAGACGGTGTTCCGCCATGTCTGGCAGGACGGGCAGGAGGCGCTCGACGCCCAGCGCCAGCAGGCCCTGGCCGAGGCGCTGGAGCCGCAGGTGCGCCCTGGCGGCGAGGACGGCGCACGCGCCAAGGCGCTGCTGCGCGCCAACACCGAGGCCGCAGCCGCCCAGGGCGTGTTCGGCGTGCCGGCCTGGGTGGCCGAAGGCCGGGTCTTCTGGGGCCTGGACAGCCTGCCCATGTTGCGTGCCTGCCTCATGGCGGACCCCTGGTTCGACGGCCCGCAGTGGGAGGCCGTGCGTCAGCTTCCTTCGGGCCTGGCGCCCTGAGATACGCCATTTTTCGCATTACGGCATGAAAGCTGCGGGTTAGTCCTTAAGTTGTCAGAGCCCGGTCAGTTTCGTGCAAGTCTGCGTTGGTTTGGCGTCAGAGCGTGGTCAGTGCGCTCCTGAAAAATGCATGCAGCCCGCCGCAGTGCGGGCCCCACGCATTATTCCCAAGGAGACAAGCCCATGGCCTCACATGCCGCATCGTCAAAAGCCGTCGCCGCCGCACGGCCCATGACCCCCGAAGAGAGGAAGGTGATCTTCGCCTCCTCGCTAGGTACCGTTTTCGAGTGGTACGACTTCTACCTCTACGGTTCGCTGGCGGCCATCATCGCCAAGCAGTTCTTCGCGGGCCTGGACCCCACCTCGGCCTTCATCTTCGCGCTGCTGGCCTTTGCGGCGGGCTTCATCATCCGCCCCTTCGGCGCGCTGGTGTTCGGCCGCCTGGGCGACATGATCGGACGCAAGTACACCTTCCTGGTGACCATCCTGATCATGGGCATCTCGACCTTCATCGTCGGTATCCTGCCCAACTACGCCAGCATCGGCGTGGCCGCCCCGGTCATCCTGATCTGCCTGCGCCTGCTGCAAGGCCTGGCGCTGGGCGGTGAGTACGGCGGCGCCGCCACCTACGTGGCCGAGCACGCGCCGCATGGCAAGCGCGGTGCCTACACCTCCTGGATCCAGACCACCGCCACGCTGGGCCTGTTCCTGTCGCTGCTCGTGATCCTGGGCACCCGCACCGCCATGGGCGAGCCCGCCTTCAACGACTGGGGCTGGCGCATTCCGTTCCTGGTCTCCATCCTGCTGCTGGCCGTCTCGGTGTGGATCCGCCTGTCGCTGTCCGAGTCGCCCGCCTTCCAGAAGATGAAGGCCGAGGGCAAGACCTCCAAGGCACCGCTGTCCGAGTCCTTCGGCCAGTGGAAGAACCTCAAGATCGTGCTGCTCGCCCTGTTCGGCCTGACCGCCGGCCAGGCCGTCGTGTGGTACACGGGCCAGTTCTACGCGCTGTTCTTCCTCACGCAGCAGCTCAAGGTCGATGCCGTCACGGCCAACCTGATGATCGCCGCCGCGCTGGTCATCGGCACGCCCTTCTTCGTGATCTTCGGTACGCTGTCGGACAGGATCGGCCGCAAGGCCATCATCATGGCCGGTTGCGCGCTGGCCATCGTGACCTACTTCCCGGCGTTCAAGATGCTGGCCGAAGCCGCCAACCCCGATCTGGCAGCCGCCCAGGCCAAGAACAAGGTCGTCGTCGTTGCCGACCCGGCCGAGTGCTCGTTCCAGTTCAACCCCACGGGCACGGTCAAGTTCACCAGCTCCTGCGACATCGCCAAGCAGGTGCTGGCCGCCGGCTCCGTGAGCTATGAGAACGAAGCCGCTCCCGCCGGCACGCCCGCCGTCATCAAGATCGGCAGCGACGTGATCCCCAGCTACACCAGCAAGGGCATTTCCGCCGACGAGGCCAAGGCCAAGGACGGCGAGTTCAAGAAGGCCGTGGCCGAAACCCTGAAGAAGGACGGCTACCCCACCAAGGCCGACCCCGCCAAGATGAACAAGGGCATGATGATCGTCATCCTGACCTACCTCGTCATCCTGGTGACCATGGTCTACGGCCCCATCGCCGCCATGCTCGTCGAGCTGTTCCCGACCCGCATCCGCTACACCTCCATGTCGCTGCCCTACCACATCGGCAACGGCTGGTTCGGCGGCCTGCTGCCCACCACCTCGTTCGCCATCGTGGCCCAGACCGGCAATATGTACAACGGCCTGTGGTACCCCATCATCGTCGCGGCCATGACGCTGGTGGTCGGCATGCTGTTCGTGCGCGAGACCAAGGACGTGGACATCTACGCTGGCGACTGATTGCGCGCCGGCACCCTTGCCGCGGCCTGTGGCGCCCCCTGGCGCCCAGGCCGTCTGCCAAGCCCTCGCAAGAGGGCTTTTTTTGGGCCCGGAAACGGGCCTTCGTGAAGAAGGAAATGGATATGTGGAAAATTGCAGTGGGTTTCGTGCTGTTCGCCGCGGTGGCCTTGTACATGATCAGCCAGGGCGGAGCCATCGACATGGGCGGCGAAAAGCACGGCGCCGAGGCCACGCAGGCCCATGAGCCCGAGTCTGCGGCCAGCAAGTGAGGCCGGGCCGGGGCGGCGCCGCGGTGCGGGCATGCCCCACTAGCCCTGGCGTGTCAAAAGAGGTAGGGTGGCTGTGGCCGTCCATCGACACGTCACGGAATACCTCAGACACATGAAGTACAGCAAGACCGACGCAGGTCAGCAGGCATTCAAGCAGCGTTCTGCCAGCATCACGGCGCGCCAGCGCTCGATGTTCATCCTGTTCGATGGGCACAAGTCCGTCGAAGAGGTGCTGGCGACGACGGCCGGCATGGGTGCCACCATGGCCGATGTGCAGGCGCTCGTCGATCAGGGCTACCTGGCGGCCTCCGGCGGGGGCGGCGCGTCCGCCGCGACCGATGCCGTGGCCCCCGCCAGCGGCCTGAGCGACCAGGAGCGCTTCCTGCGCGGCAGCGCCCTGGCCACGCAGATCACGGCCGGCCTGGGCCTGCGGGGCTTTCGCCTCAACCTCTCGGTAGAGCACGCCGCCAGCCTGCAGGAGCTCATCGACCTGCTGCCCAAGATCGAGGAGGCCGCAGGCAAGGGCGCCTGCAAGGAGCTGGAGGCCGTGCTCCTGGGCTGAGCCCGCCCGGCCGCGGGCGGCTTGCCCTGCGGGTGCGGGTGCAGTGCCCTGGCCTGCAGGGGCTTTGGTGCGTGCCGGCGCGGGTCGGCGCCCAGCTTTCTAGAATGGGCAGGCCTGCCATTCTTCCGACTCCCGCACCATGACCCAGGGACTGATCCGCATCCGCGGCGCGCGCCAGCACAACCTCCAGAACCTGGATCTGGACATCCGCACGGGGGAACTCACCGTGGTCACCGGGCCCAGCGGCTCGGGCAAGTCCAGCCTGGTGTTCGACACGCTCTACGCCGAGGGCCAGCGCCGCTACGTCGAGACCTTCAGCGCCTATGCGCGCCAGTTCCTGGACCGCATGGACAAGCCCGCCGTGGACAAGGTCGAGGGCGTGCCCCCGGCCATCGCCATCGACCAGACCAACCCGGTCCGCTCGTCGCGCTCCACCGTGGGCACGATGACCGAGATCAACGACCACCTCAAGCTGCTGTTCGCGCGTGCCGGCCAGCTCTTCGACCGGCAGACGGCGCAGCCCGTGCGCCACGACACGCCCGAGACCATCTACGCCGAGCTGCGGCGGCGCTGCGGGTTCACCGCAGGGGAAGCGGCCCCCGCGCAGGCCGCAGCCCACAGCCCTGCGGACGACCCGCGCCTGGTGCTCACCTTCCCCGTGGAGCTGCCCGCCGGCACCACCGCCGCGCAGCTCGAGCAATGGCTGTCCGCCAGCGGCTTTACCAAGGTGCAGGCCGAGCGCGAGGTGGCCACGCCCACCGGCCCGCGCAAGCTGCTGGACGTGGTGGCCGACCGCTTCCGCCTGGGCAAGGTCGAGCGTGCGCGCGTGGTCGAGGCCATCGAGGTCGCGCTCAAGCGCGGCAGCGGGCGCATGAACGTGTACCGCCTGCACGATGGCGGCGAGGACGCCGAGCTGTGGCGCTTCTCCACCGGCCTGCACTGCCCCGACAGCGACCTGCGCTACGCCGAGCCCCTGCCCTCGATGTTCTCGTTCAACTCCGCCGTGGGCGCCTGCGACACCTGCCGCGGCTTTGGCCGCGTGATCGGCGTGGACTGGGGGCTGGTGATCCCGAACGACCGGCTCACGCTGCGCGCCGGCGCCATCAAGACCATACAGACGCCCGCCTGGAAGGAAGCGCAGGACGACCTGATGCGCTACGCCGAGGAGGCCGGCATCCCGCGCGACACGCCCTGGTACAAGCTCACGCCCGAGCAGCAGCGCTGGGTGATCGAGGGCACGCCGGGCTTCAAAAACGGCAACTGGAACAAGCAGTGGTACGGCATCCGCCGCTTCTTCGAGTACCTGGAGAGCAAGGCCTACAAGATGCACATCCGCGTGCTGCTGTCCAAGTACCGCAGCTACACGCCCTGCCCGGTGTGCGCGGGCGCGCGCCTCAAGACCGAGAGCCTGCTGTGGCGCGTGGGCAGCAAGCAGGACGCCGACGCCGTGCTCGAGCCTGTGCAGCGCTTCCTGCCCCAGGGCGTGGACTGGACGCGCGCCCAGCTCGAGGCCCTGCCGGGCCTGTGCCTGCACGACCTGATGCAGTTGCCCATCGCGCGGCTGCGGCGCTTCTTCGACCGTCTGGCGGGGGCGCCGGGTGCTATGGGTTTGGGAGCTGCCAACGCAGACGGGGCGGGCGCTACGGCCCTCCATGACCCCAAGAGCGGCGAGGCCCAGGCGCTGCGCCTGCTGCACGCCGAAATCACCACCCGTCTCAAATACCTGTGCGACGTGGGCATAGGCTACCTCACGCTGGACCGGCAAAGCCGCACGCTGTCCGGCGGCGAGGTGCAGCGCATCAACCTCACCACGGCGCTGGGCACCAGCCTGGTCAACACCCTGTTCGTGCTTGACGAGCCCAGCATCGGCCTGCATCCGCGCGACATGCACCGCATCACCGAGGCCATGCTGCGCCTGCGCGACGCGGGCAACACCCTGGTGGTGGTGGAGCACGACCCCGCCGTGATGTTCGCGGCCGACCGCATCATCGACATGGGCCCCGCCCCCGGCGAGCGCGGCGGGCAGATCGTGTTCGACGGCACGGTGGCCGCGCTGCGCCACGCACCCACGCTCACCGGCCAGTACCTGGGCGGGCACAAGCATGTCGGCACCGGGCTCAAGCGCCTGGTGACGGATGCCACGCCGCGCCTGATCCTGGAGGGCGCGCGCGAGCACAACCTGCGTGACGTGAGCGTGGAGTTCCCGCTGCAGCGCCTGGTCACCATCACCGGCGTGTCGGGCTCGGGCAAGTCCACGCTGATCCAGGACGTGCTGGCGCCCGCGCTGATGCGCCACTTCGGCAAGGCCACGGAATCGCCCGGCGCGCACGAGCGCCTGCTGGGCGCCGACCACCTGGGCGACGTGGTGTTCGTGGACCAGACCCCCATCGGCAAGACGGCGCGCTCCAACCCCGTGAGCTACGTGGGCGCCTGGGATGCCATCCGCGAGCTGTTCGCCATCGCGCCGCTGGCGCGCGAGCGCAGCTACACCGCCGCCAAGTTCAGCTTCAACTCGGGCGACGGGCGCTGCCCCACCTGCGGCGGCTCGGGCTTCGAGCATGTGGAGATGCAGTTTCTCAGCGACGTCTACCTGCGCTGCCCCGACTGCGACGGCCAGCGCTACCGACCCGAGATCCTGGAGGTGCGCATCGAGCGCGGCGGCCGCCTGCTCAACGTGGCCGAGGTGCTGCAGCTCACCGTGCACGAGGCGGCAGCGCTGTTTGCGCCAGACCGCGACGTGCTGCGCGCGCTGCAGCCCATCGTGGACGTGGGGCTGGAGTACGTGAAGCTGGGCCAGCCCGTGCCCACGCTGTCGGGCGGCGAGGCGCAGCGCCTCAAACTCGCGGGCTTTCTGGCCGAGGCCGCCAAGGCCGCCAGCAGCAGCCGCCAGCCGCTGGCGCGCCGCGGCACGCTGTTCCTGTTCGACGAGCCCACCACCGGCCTGCACTTCGACGACATCGCCAAACTCATGCGCGCGCTCAGAAAACTCCTGGACGCGGGCCATTCGCTCATCGTCATCGAGCACAACCTGGACGTGATCGCCGCCTCCGACTGGCTCATCGACCTAGGCCCCGAGGGCGGCGACGCCGGCGGCCAGGTGGTGGCCGAGGGCCCGCCCGAGGAGGTGCGCCAGCACCCCGCCTCGCACACCGGCGCCGCACTGCGCGCGTACGCGCAGGCGCTGGGCGCGGGCGGGCATGCGGTGCACGAGCCGCAGGCGGTGCTACGAAAACAGGAGCTGCTGACGCAGGCGGGCAGGGCGCCAGAGGCCAAAAACGCGATTGAAATCGTGAACGCCAAGGAGCACAACCTGCAAAGCCTGTCGGTGGACATCCCGCGCGGGCGCTTCAACGTCATCACCGGCGTGTCCGGCTCGGGCAAGTCCACGCTGGCCTTCGACATCCTGTTCAACGAAGGCCAGCGCCGCTACCTGGAAAGCCTCAACGCCTACGCGCGCAGCATCGTGCAGCCCGCCGGCCGCCCCGAGGTGGACGCCGTCTACGGCATCCCGCCCACCGTGGCCATCGAGCAGCGCCTCTCGCGCGGCGGCAGGAAGAGCACCGTGGGCACGACCACCGAGGTCTGGCACTTCCTGCGCCTGCTGTATGTGAAGCTGGGCGTGCAGCACTGCGTGCACGACGGCGCGGCCGTGCAGCCGCAGACGGCCGAGAGCATCGCCGCGCAACTGCTGCGCGACTACCGCGGCCAGCACATCGGCCTGCTCGCGCCGCTGGTGGTGAACCGCAAGGGCGTCTACACCGAGCTGGCCGACTGGGCGCGCCCGCGCGGCTACACGCACCTGCGCGTGGACGGCCGCTTCCTGCCGACCGCAGGCTTTCCGCGCATCGACCGCTTCAAGGAGCACACCATCGAGCTGCCCGTGGCCAGCCTGGATGTGGCGCCCGAGCACGAGGACGCGCTGCGCCGGCACCTGGCCAAGGCGCTGGAGCTGGGCAAGGGCGTGGTGCATGTGCTGAGCGACCTGGACGGCCTGCAGCAGGCGCTGCAGGACGGCGCGCCCACGGCGTCCATCGGCCGGCTGCAGGTGTTCTCCACCAAGCGCGCCTGCCCCGTGTGCGCCACCAGCTATGCCGAGCTGGACCCGCGCCTGTTCTCCTACAACAGCAAGCACGGCTGGTGCCCCGACTGCGTGGGCACGGGCGTCGCGCTCACCAGGGAGCAGCGCAAGCTGCTCGACGACTCGGTGCAGGCCGACAAGGAGAAAGGCCGCGAGCAGACCTTCGCCGAGCCCGAGCTGGAGGACGTGGCCGACGCGCCCTGCGCCCGTTGCGGCGGCACGCGCCTGAACCCCGTGGCGCGCGCCGTGCTGTTCGCCGGCACGCCCATCACCGAGGTGGCGCGCCTGTCGGTGAGCGCGGTGCGCGCCTGGATCGCGGGCCTGCAGCTCAGCGGGCGCGAGGCCGAGATCGCGCGCGACCTGATCCCCGAGATCCGCAGCCGGCTCGAATTCCTGGAGGAGGTGGGCCTGTCCTACCTCACGCTGGACCGCGGCGCGCCCACGCTCTCGGGCGGCGAGGCGCAGCGCATCCGCCTGGCCGCGCAGCTCGGCAGCAACCTGCAGGGCGTGTGCTATGTGCTCGACGAGCCCACCATCGGCCTGCACGCGCGCGACAACCAGATCCTGCTGAACGCCCTGCAAAGCCTCAGCGACAAGGGCAATACCCTGGTGGTGGTGGAGCACGACGAGGACACCATCCGCCGTGCCGACCACATCATCGACATCGGCCCCAGCGCCGGCAAGCGCGGCGGGCGCCTGGTGGCCCAGGGCACGGTGGCCGACGTGCAGGCGGCCGCCGACTCGCAGACCGGCCGCTACCTGCTGCACGCCATGCGCCACCCGCTGCAGGCGCGCCGCGCCGTGCTCGCAAAAACCATAGCTGCTAGCGCTGACTCTGCAACGGTTTCAGATGAAAAAGAACCTGAAACCAAGAAAAGACAAGCGCAAGCAGCTCCCGAAAAGAGAGCAGAGGCGGGCCCGCCCGCCTGGCTCACCGTGCACGGCGCGCACCTGCACAACCTGCAGCAGCTCACCGCGCGCGTGCCGCTGCAGCGCCTGGTGGCCGTCACGGGCGTGAGCGGCTCGGGCAAGTCCACGCTGGCGCGCGACGTGCTGCTCGCCAATGTGGCCGCCTGGGTGCAGCAGCGCAGTACCAAGGCCGGGCGCGAGGCCATGGACGCGGGCAGGGCGCCGCCGCTGGCCGGCTGCACCGGCCTGTCGGGCTTCGAGACCATAGACCGCGTGCTCGAGGTGGACCAGACCCCCATCGGCAAGACGCCGCGCAGTTGCCCCGCGACCTACATCGGCTTCTGGGACACCATCCGCAAGCTCTACGCCGAAACGCTGGAGGCCAAGGCGCGCGGCTACGCGGCCGGGCGCTTCTCCTTCAACACCGGCGAGGGGCGCTGCCCGGGCTGCGAAGGCCAGGGCGTGCGCACCATCGAGATGAGCTTCCTGCCCGACGTGAAGGTGCCCTGCGAGGTCTGCCACGGCGCGCGCTTCAACCCCGAGACGCTGGCCGTCACCTGGCGCGGCAAGAGCATCGGCGACGTGCTGCAGATGGAGGTGGACGAGGCCGTGGAGTTCTTCGCCAGCATGCCCAGCATCGCCCACCCGCTGCAGCTCTTGAAGGACGTGGGCCTGGGCTACCTCACGCTGGGCCAGCCCAGCCCCACGCTGTCGGGCGGCGAGGCGCAGCGCATCAAGCTGGTGACCGAGCTCACCAAGGTGCGCGACGAGGTGGGCCGGCGCGGGCAGAAGGCCCCGCACACGCTCTACGTGCTCGACGAGCCCACCGTGGGCCTGCACATGGCCGACGTGCACAAGCTCATCCGCGTGCTGCACCGCCTGGTCGATGGCGGCCACAGCGTGGTGGTCATCGAGCACGACCTGGACGTGATCGCCGAGGCCGACTGGATCATCGACCTGGGCCCCGAGGGCGGCGCGGGCGGCGGGCGCATCGTCGCCGCGGCCACGCCCGAGGAGGTGGTGCGCCTGGGTACGCACACGGGCCGGGCGCTGGCGCCGGTGCTGGCGCGCTGAGGGCCCCGGCCATGGCGCCAGCGTACCGCACGGTGCTCATCCACCCCGCGGCGCCGCCGCCGCCCGCGCCGGGTGCGCCCTGCAACGGCTGCGGCCTGTGCTGCCTGGCCGAGCCCTGCCCGCTGGGCATGCTGGTGTCGCGTCGGCGCAGCGGCCCCTGCGCAGCGCTGCGCTGGAGCGACGCCGACCAGCGCTACTGGTGTGGCATGGTGGCCGACCCCGCGGGCGTCACGCGCTGGCGCCACCCGTGGGTGGTGCGCGGCCTGCGGCGGCTGGCGCACCGCTGGATTGCCGCGGGCGCGGGCTGCGACGCCGCCCTGCAGGCCCAGGCGCCCCCGGGCTGAACGGGCCGCGCGCGGCCCCCGGACCTTCAGTCGCGGTAGGCCAGTGCCAGGTGCTGGCCCGGCGCGCCGCCTGCGGGCAGTTGGAATACGGCCATGGCCTGCACCAGCTTGTGCGCCTGCTCCTGCAGGTGGTGCGCGGCAGCGGCCACTTCCTCGACGAGGGCGGCGTTCTGCTGCGTGGCCTGGTCCATGTGGCCCACGGCCGCGCCCACCTGCGCCACGCCCTGGAGCTGCTCCTGGCTGGCCGTCGTGATGCTGCCCACGACCGCGCTCACGCGCTCGATGCCCGCGACGATGCCGGACATGGTCTGGCCCGCGTGCTCCACCTGCACCGTGCCCTGGTCCACGCGCGCCACGCTGTCGCTGATCAGCGCCTTGATCTCGCGTGCGGCCTCGGCGCTGCGCCCGGCCAGGGAGCGCACCTCGCTGGCCACGACGGCAAAGCCCCGGCCCTGCTCGCCCGCGCGCGCGGCCTCCACGGCGGCGTTGAGCGCCAGGATGTTGGTCTGGAAGGCGATGGAGTCGATCACCTGGATGATGTCGGCAATGCGGCGCGAGCTGGCGTTGATGCCCTGCATGGTCTGCACCACCTGGCCCACCACCTCGCCGCCCTGCGCGGCCACGCTGCTGGCGTCCTGCGCGAGCTGGTGCGCCTGGGCGGCGCCCTCGGCGTTCTGGCGCACCGTGCTGCTGAACTGACCCATGGCGGCGGCCGTCTGCTCCAGCGTGCTGGCCTGCGACTCGGTGCGCTGGGCGAGCTCGGCATTGCCGCCGGCGATCTGCTGTGCGGCGCTGGAGACGGCCTCGGCCTCCTGGCGCACCGCGGTCACGATGCCGATCAGCCCCGCCTGCATGCGCGCCAGGGCCGCGAGCACGCTGGAGGTGTCGCCCGCGCGCAGGTCGATGGCCTGGGTCAGCTGCCCATCGGCCACGGCGGCCACGAGCTGGCGCAGCACCGCGGGCTCGGCGCCCAGCTCCTGGCGCAGGCTGCGTGCGATGAAGACGCCCGCGCCCAGGGCCAGCAGCGTGGCCAGCGCGCCCAGGCCCAGCAGCAGATTGCGCTGGGCGCGGTAGGCGGCGCGCGCCTGCTGCACCTGCGCCTGCGCGCGCGCGGCCGTGGCGTCCGTGTAGGCGTTGATGCGGGCCACCAGATCCTTGAGCAGGGGGCGGCATTCGCTGTTCATCGTCTGGATGGCCTCGTCGCGCTGGCCCTGGGCGGCCAGGGCGACGATGCGCAGGGCCACGGGTGCGTAGCGCTGCTCCACCTGGGCGATCTCCTCGATCATGCGGCGCATCTCCGCGGTCACACCGGGGTCCTGCGCCAGCGCCACGAGCTGCGCCAGCGCGCGCGTGGCCTCGGCATGGGCGCTCTCGGCCGATGCCTTTTCCAGGGCCACGTCCGCGGCCTGGGTGACCAGCGCCAGGTTGCGCACGGCCACGCCGCGCACCAGCACGGCGGCACCCACACGTGCCGCCGTCAGGGCACGTGCACTGACGCCGTTGACATAGGTTTCATAGCGCTCGTCGGCCTGTGCGAGCAGGTAGATGGCCACCCCCGCAATGGCAAGCAGTACCAGCAGCAGGCTGGCAAACGCGGCCGTGAGCCGCGCACGGACAGTGAGGTTTTGCATGGGGTGGGGGAGGGGAGAGAGAGAAGGGGAGGAAGTACCCAACAAATGGTAACACTGCTACGGAAATGGGTTTATGCCGCGCAATAAATATGCATTCAATATGAATTTTAGAATCGCCGGCATTGGCGCCTAACACGGGTTGGGAAGGGGCGGCTTGCGGTGCATCAACCCTATGCGCCCGCCGCCCCGTGGCGCTGTTGCGAAAGGACCACCTGATCATGGACAGTGCCATCTTGAGCCTGCTGGGCGCCTTCCTGTTGTCCATCCTGGGGCTGTTCGTCTTCATCTGGTCGCTGCGCAAGGGCCTGCTGGTGGAGAACCCCAAGGCTGCCTCCGTCATCTTTGCGCGCGGCGAGATCGGCCATGCCGACGACCCGGCCCTGGGCCGGGCGCAGCACCAGCGCCTGGCGGCCGCGGTGGCCGAGCCCGGCGACACCGCCCACCCGCCCGACGCGCAGGAGATCGCCGCGCGCATCGCCGCCGACCGCTCCAGCGCCTTCCCGGTGTTCATGTTCATCGGCTTTGCCTGCATGTGGCTGCTGCTGGGCGGCATCGCGGGGCTCACGGCCTCGCTCAAGCTGCACTGGCCCGACTGGCTGGTGAGCGAGGCCTGGATGACCTTCGGGCGCATCCGCACCGTGCACCTCACGGCCGTGCTCTACGGCTGGATCACCAATGCCGAGCTGGGCATCATCATCTGGCTCATGCCGCGCCTGCTGCGCACGCCGCTGCTGGGCCCGATGTGGATCATGATGGGCGGCGCCCTGGTCAACGTGGCCATCGCCAGCGGCATAGGCGCCATCGGCGCGGGCTGGACGGACGGGCTGGAGTACCTGGAGATGCCCTGGCAGATCGGCATCTTCTTCGCCGCCGGCATGGTCTGCATCATCGTCCCGGTCATGTACACCCTGGTCAACCGCAAGGTCGAGTCGCTGTACGTGACCACCTGGTACCACACGGCGGGGCTGCTGTGGATCACGCTGCTGTTCATCGTCGGCAAGATGCCGGGCGTGCACTTCGGCGTGCAGCAGGCGGCCATGAACTGGTGGTACGGCCACAACGTGCTGGGCCTGTGGTTCACGCCCGTGGCCGTGGGCGCGATCTACTACTTCCTGCCCAAGATCATCGCGCGGCCCATCCGCTCGTACAACCTGTCCATCCTGGGCTTCTGGACGCTGGCCTTCTTCTACGCCCAGGTCGGCGGCCACCACCTGGTGGGCGGGCCGGTGCCGGGCTGGCTCATCACCCTGTCCATCGTGCAGAGCATGATGATGATCGTGCCGGTGCTGGCCTTCTCCATCAACATGGGCCTGACCATGAAGGGCCGCGCCCGCCTGGGGCTGTACTCGCCCACGCTGCGCTTCATGCTGTTCGGCGGGCTGATGTACCTGCTGTCCTCGCTGCAGGGTTCGTTCGAGGCGCTGCGCTCGGTGCAGCAGGTGGCGCACTTCACGCACTTCACCGTGGCGCACGCCCACCTGGGCGCCTACGGCTTCGTCACCATGGTGCTGTTCGGCGCCATCTACTTCATGATGCCGCGCATCCTGCACTGGGAATGGCCTTACCCCCGGCTCATTGCCTGGCATTTCTGGCTGGCCGCCACCGGCATCCTGATCTATTTCGTGGGCCTGTCCTACGGCGGCTGGCTGCAGGGGCTGGCCATGCTCGATGCCTCGCGCCCCTTCATGGACTCAGTGGCCGTCACCCTCCCCTGGCTGCAGTGGCGCAGCGTGGGCGGTGCCCTCATGGTGGCCAGCCACCTGATCTTCGTGGGCCATTTCCTGGCCATGGCGCTGCGCTTTGGCCCCACGCGCGCCGGCGCCGCGCTGTTCTCGTCCAAACCCCAGGCCCTGGAGCTCGCTCATGGAGAATGAAGTCAAACTCACGGCCGGCGCGATGGTGACCTTCGCCATCGCCGCGTCGGCGCTGGTCATCCTGCCCTACATCCAGGTGCGCGACGTGGCCCCGCCCGCAGGGCTCAAGCCCTATACCAGCGCCGAGCTGCGCGGGCGCGCCAGCTACATCGCCAACGGCTGCATGTACTGCCACAGCCAGCAGCCGCGCTCCGAGAGCTTCGCCCCCGATGCCCAGCGCGGCTGGGGCCGCGCCTCGGTACCCGGCGACTACGTGTACGACAAGCCGCACCTGCTGGGCAGCATGCGCACGGGGCCGGACCTGTTCAACATCGGCGTGCGCCAGCCCAGCAAGGACTGGCACCTGGGCCACCTGTACCAGCCGCGCGCCTACGTGCCCGGCTCCATCATGCCCTCCTACCCCTACCTGTTCGACGTCAAGGACAAGGCCGACCCGGGCGAGGAAACGCTCAAGCTGCCGCCCGGGCACGCCCCCGCGGGCAAGGTGGTGGTGCCCAAGCCCGAGGCGCTGGACCTGGTGAAGTACCTGCAGGCGCTCAAGCGCGACTACCCCGTCCTGCCGCCCGAGCCGCGGGACGCGGCAGGCGCCCAGGCGCCGGCCGCAGCAGCCGCCGGCAAGGCCTCGTGAAAGGACAGGCACCATGAGCCCAGAACAACAGCCCACCCGCGCCCAGCAGCGCGAGAACGAAGAACCCGAAGAGGCCATCCGCCCCATGCCGCTGGCCGCCCTGCTCGTGGCGCTGGGCATGGTGCTGTGGGCGGTGGTCTACATCCTCTACACCGAGCCGCTGGACCTCTCCGAATGGGGCGACCAGCGCACGCGCGCCGAGCTCTCCGGCCCGGCCGCGGCCGGCGCGGGCGCCGCGGCGGCCGTGGACGGCAAGGCCTTGTTCGCCGCGCAGTGCGCCGCCTGCCACCAGGCCAGCGGCCAGGGCCTGCCGGGCGTGTTCCCGCCGCTCGACGGCTCGGAATGGGTGCAGGGCGAGCCCCGGGTGCTGGCCAACATCCTGCTGCACGGCGTGACCGGCGAGCTCACCGTCAAGGGCCAGACCTACCAGGGCGCCATGCCCAGCTTCCAGCAACTGGGCGACGCCGAGCTGGCGGCGCTGGCGAGCTACGTCCGCAGCAGCTGGAGCAACCAGGCCGGTCCGGTGGAGCCCGGGCTGTTCGCCCAGGAGCGCCAGGCCAGCACGCGCACCACCCCCTTCGAGGGCGGGGCGGCGCTGCAGGCGTTGAAATGAAACACCCCCCTGAGCGGCTGCGCCGCTTCCCCCCGCTCTCGCAGCGCTGCGCGCTGCGGGCAGGGGGACGCTCCCGGCGCGGCGGGGCGGCCCTTGCGCGGGAGCCCTGGCCTGGAGCGCGCCCGTTGCATGCGCCGGGAGTGTGGGCAGTCAGCGCGCCCTTTGCCCTGGGCTGCGGGGTATGTCCGTTGTTTCTTCCGTCGAGGCATTGAGCGCATGCTGCGCACCGCCCTGCTCAGCGTGCTGCTGCTGCTCGGCGGCTATGCCGCGGCGCGCTGGCTGACGCACGACTTCCAGGTCTGGACCGACGAGGGCGCGCGCCGCCTGGAGGTGGCGCTGCGCCCCGTGGACGCGCCGCGCGTGGCGGTGGAGGGGCCGGGCGTGGCCGCGCCCGACCTGCCGGCGCTGCTGGGGCAGGGCGGCGGCGTGACCGTGGTCGATTTCATCTACACGCGCTGCCAGAGCGTGTGCCTGTCGCTGGGCAGCAGCTTCCAGCAACTGCAGGCGGCGCTGCAGGCCGACCATGCGGCGGGCCGCAGCGCGAACGTGCGCCTGCTGTCGATCAGCTTCGACGGCGCGCACGACGGCCCGGCCCAGCTCCAGGCCTACGCCCGCGGCCAGCACGCCGACCCGGCGCTGTGGCGCTTCGTGCGCGTGCCCGCTGCCGCGCAGGAGCAGGCCCTGCTGCGCCGCCTGGGCGTGGTGGTGGTGCCCGATGGCCGCGGCGACTACGAGCACAACGCCGCGCTGCTGGTGTTCGACGCGCGCGGCCGCATGCGGCGCGTGTTCGACCTGGCCGAGCAGCAACTGGCGCTGGACTATGCGCGTCACCTGGCCGGGGGGACGCCATGAGCGCGCGCGTGGCGGCGCTGTGCACGCCCGCACGCCAGGGCGCGGCCGCCCTGGCCCTGGGCGTGCTGCTGGCCTGGCCCGCGGTGCGCGCCTGGCTGGAGGCCACCATGTGGCGCCACATGCTGCTGCAGTTCCCGCTGTGGATGCTGGCCGGCGCCTGCCTGGCGGGGGCGCTGCCGCCGGCCCTGCGTGCGCGTGCGGCGCGCTGGAATGCGCATGGCATCGCCGGCCTGGTGGGTGTGGGCGTGGTGCTGGCCGTGCTCATGGTGCCGCGTGTGCTCGACCTGGCGCTGCGCGACCCCGTGGTCGAGTGCGCCAAATGCGCCGCCCTGCTGTTGGCGGGCGCGGCGCTGCGCGGCTCCTGGGGCGCGGCGGGGCTGGTGGTGCAGGGCTTTTTCCTCGGCAATGTGCTGCCCATGACGGCCGTGGTGGGCCAGCTCTACAGCGACACGCCGCTGCGCCTGTGCAACGCCTACCTGCAGGACGACCAGGCGCGCCTGGGCGCCTGGCTGGTGGGCGTGGCCGCGCTGCTCGCCCTGGCCTGGCTGGCACGCGTCGCCTGGTGGCTGGTGCGGCGCGAGGCCACGGGCCAGGCGCTGGCGCCCAAGGGGCCTTGAATGCTATTTTTTACATAGCTGTCAGCGCTTGATCCACGGGCACTGCGGCCCATTTTTCTTCAAAATCGGGCGCCGGGGGTGCGGAGCGCGGCGCCAGGTGGATGCCCGCGAGCATGCAGCGCACCGAGCCGCCCGCCAGCTCGATGGTGGGCACGCGCAGCGGCAGCAGCGTGGCGCTGCGCTCGATGGCGGCCTTTTGCGCCGCGCCCAGGCTGCGGCAGGCGGTTTCGGACAGCGCCAGCAGCCGCTGCCCGCCGCGCCCCGTCAGTTCCAGCGCATTGCCGGCAAAGGCGGCGATCTGCAGCGCATCGAGCTCGATCAGCGTGCGCCCGCTCTCGCGCAGGCGCGCGCGCACGGCGGCGCGGCGCTGCGCGTCGCGGATCAGCCCGAAGCCCCCGAGCGCGAAGTCCGTGCCCACGCACAGCATCACATTGGTGTGGTAGCAGGGCCGGCCCTGCGCGTCGGCGGTGGCAAAGGCCATGGGCTCGAAGTGAAAGCGCGTGCAAAAGCGCTCCAGCGCCCGCGGGTCGGCGCGCTGCGACTGCGCGGCGTAGGCCACGCGGCCGATGTGGTCGAGCACCATGGCGCCCGTGCCCTCAAGGAACACGCCGTCGTGCTCCAGGCCGGAGTAGTCGATCACGTCCTGCACGCGGTAGTGCGCCTTGAGCATCTCGATGATGTCGCTGCGCCGCTCGCGCCGCCGGCTCGGGGCATACATGGGGTAGAGCGCCACATGGCCGCCCGCGTGCGTGGAGAACCAGTTGTTCGGGAACACCGCGTCGGGCGCGCCGGGGTCGTGGCTGTCGAACAGGTGCACGCGCACGCCCGCGGCCTCCAGGCGCGCGGCGGCCGCACTCACCTCGGCATGGGCCTGCGCGGCCAGGGCCGGGGCCGGGGCCGGGCGCGCGCCGGCGGGCTGCTGGAAGGCGTTGTCCGCCGCCGTCTCGGGGTTGGGGTGGAAGTGCTGCGGCCGCACCATGACGACGGCGGCCGGGGCCTGGGGGGTGGAAAAGGACATGGGCAGCTCCTGCATGAACAAGGTGCCGGCAGTGTGCGCACAGGCGTCGCCAACAAAAAGCCAGCAAATCTGTCAAAACGATGCAAAATCTGGCAAAACGCCAGCGATAAGAATCACCATGACCAAATTGGACGATACCGACCGCGAAATCCTCAGCCTGCTGCGCGAGGACGCACGCACCCCCGTGGCCACCCTGGCGCAGAAGGTGCGCGTCTCGCGCGGCACGGTGCAGAACCGCCTGCGCAAGCTGGAGGACGGCGGCGTCATCGTGGGCTACACCGTGCGCCTGCGGCCCGACTCCGAGCCGCAGCGCATCCGCGCCTGGATGAGCATCGCTGTGGAGGGCAACGCCGCGCCCGCGGTCATCCGCGCCCTGCGCGGCGAGCCCGTGGTGGGCACGCTGCACACGACCAATGGCCGCTGGGACATCGTGGCCGAGCTGCGCGCCGAAAGCCTGGAGGCCTTTGACGCGGCGCTGGGCCGCATCCGCCTCACGCCCGGCATCGCCAACACCGAGACCAGCATCCTGCTGTCCACCTACAAGGCCTGAGACTGCCGGGCCCCGGGGCCGCGCCTGTGGCGCGCGGTTCACACAGGCCGTGTGGGGCCATGGTCCGGCGCAGGCGCGCGGGCACAATGGAAAAGGCCGCACCCCCGGCACGGGGCCGGGGCGCGCCGGACCCCCACCACGCATCCGCCATGCCCGCTGAAAGCCTCTCCTCCCTGCTGGGCTTGCACGACGACGCCGAAGGCGCCGCGCAGCTCGCGCAGGACCCGCGCTGGCGCCTGCGCGGCTGGTGCGCGGAGTTCGCCGACGCGCAGACCGAGGCCGGCTATGCGCGCTACAGCGAGCAGCTCGTCGCGCGCCAGTTGCAGTGGACGCTGGGCGCCTGGGCGCTGTTCCTGCTGCTGTTCGCGGTCTCGGACTTCCTGGCGCTGGGCTGGACGGCGGGCTTCCAGATCCTGCTGACCATGCGCGTGGCCGTGGTCGCCTGCGTGCTGCTGCTCATGCGCGCCGTGGCGCGCCAGCCCCGGCTGGCCACGCGCGGCTTCTGGACGACGGTGCTCGAATGCGTGGGCTTTGCCAGCTTCATGCTGCTGTACGTGCTGCGGCCCGACATCACCTTCTGGATCTACGCCACGACCCTGATGCTCATCGTCATGCTGCTCGTGCTCGTGCCCAACCGCCTGTGCCAGGCGCTGGGGGTGGCGGTGTTCGGCGCCCTGCTCACCGCGGCCATGCTGGCGCGCACGGACTGGCCGCCCCAGGAACTGATGCGCCTGGGGCTGGTGCTGGTGCTGCCCCTGGGCATGGGCTACGTGAGCGCCTGGCGCGTGCACATGCTGCAGCGCCAGCAGTACGCCCTGCTCATGTCCGCACGCCGCAGCAATGCCCGGCTGCGCGACGAGGCCGCGCAGCGCGCCGTGCTGCAGGAGGCGCTGCAGATCCAGGCGACCACCGACCCGCTCACCGGCCTGGCCAACCGGCGCGAGTATGAAAAGCGCTTTCTGCACGAGATGGCGCGGGCGCGGCGCGAGGGCGGCACGCTCTCGCTGGCCATTCTGGACCTGGACTTCTTCAAGCGCGTGAACGACCAGTACGGCCACGCGGCGGGCGACGAGGTGCTGCGCCACGTGGCGCGGCTGTGCCGCGAGGAGTTCCGCGCGGTCGACATCGCGGGCCGCCTGGGGGGCGAGGAGTTCGTCGTCCTCATGCCCGGTACGGCCCTGCACAGCGCGGGCGATGTGGTGCTGCGCTTTCTGCGCGTGCTGGAGCAGACGGACATCGGCTTCGAGGGCCTCACCCTGCGCGTGCGGGCCACCGCCGGCGTGGCCGAGCTGCTGCCGTGCGAGGAGCAGCTCGATGTGCTGCTGCAGCGCGCCGATGCCGCCCTCTACGCGGGCAAGCAGTCGGGCCGCAACCGCGTCATGCTGGCCCAGCCCGGAGGGGCCGTGCTGCACTGGACGGGCGAGGCCGCCACTGCCGCGGACTGAGTCAGCGCGCCGCGAGCAGGGCGCGCGCCAGTTCGGCAAAGCCCGCGCCGCGCTCGCCCTGCGCCACGTAGCGCGGCAGGTGGGCGAGCTGCGGCACGAAGCGCGCGATGTTCGCCACGCCCACGCTGTGCGGCAGGTGCTGGAACATGATCTGGTCGTTCGTCGAGTCGCCCACATAGACCCAGCGGTCGGTCTCGGCGTCCAGCGTGCGCCCCAGCAACTGGCGCACGATCCAGCGCGCGCCCTCCCATTTGTCGTGCGTGCCGTACCAGCCGTTGATGTGGATGCTGCTGACCGTGGCGCGCATGCCCTCGGCCTGCATGATGCGCACCACCTGGGCGATGGCGCCGGGCGCCAGTTGCGTGAACTCGCTGTGGTCTATGGCGATGTCGGTCTCGCGTCCGGCCGAGTCCTGGGCGCGGCGCGCACCGGGCACCTCGCGCTCGATGCGCGCCAGCACCTGCTGCATGCGCGCGAACTGCGCCGCCCGGCAGGCCGCATCCTGCTGATACCATTTTGATAGCTGCCTGCGCTTTCCCAGTGCGCCCTGCAGCCCATTTTCCTGCCTGTCCGGCACCCAGGCCACGGCGCCGTTTTCCGCCACGATGGCGTCCACGGGCCAGGTGGCGGCAAAGGGGGCGCTCCAGCCCACGGGCCGCCCGGTGATGGCGATCACGTGCAGCCCGGCCTGGCGCAGCGCCTGCAGCGCATCGAGCGCGTCGGCGGTGATGGCGCCCTCGGTGGTCAGGGTGTCGTCGATGTCGGTGAGCAGGCCCGCCAGGCCGGGCGGCACCCGCCAGTGTGCGAGCGGCAGCATGGCCCGGCCTTCAGTTCGAGCCCAGGCTCAGCCCCGCGTGCTCGCGCAGCGGGTGGAAGTGGATCTTGGGAAAGCGCTCCTGCGCCAGGCGCACGTCGTAGGGGCTGGTGCACAGGTAGGCCAGGGTGTTGGCCGCGTCGTGCGCCAGGCGCAGGGGGTAGGCGTTCTCGAACTCGCGCAGCTCGGCCGGGGTGTCGGCGGTGATCCAGCGGGCGCCGGTGTACTGGCAGCTCTCCAGGCGTACGTCGCAGTCGTACTCGGTCTTCAGGCGGTGCTGCACCACTTCGAACTGCAACTGGCCCACGGCGCCCAGCAGCATGTTGCCGCCGGCGTCGGGCTTGAAGACCTGGATGGCGCCTTCCTCGCCGAGCTCCATCAGGCCCTGCTGCAACTGCTTGGAGCGCAGCGGGTTCTTCAGCACCACGGTCATGAACATCTCGGGCGCGAAGAAGGGCAGGCCGGTGAACTGCAGGTTGGGGCCGTCGGTGATGGTGTCGCCGAGCTGCACTCCGCCGTGCGTGGTGAAGCCGATGATGTCGCCCGCGAAGGCCTCGTCCACGGCCTCGCGGCGCTGGCTCATGAAGGTGACCACGCTGGTGGGGCGCAACTCCTTGCCCGTGCGCTGCACGCGCATCTTCATGCCCGGGGTGTACTTGCCCGAGGCCACGCGCACGAAGGCGATGCGGTCGCGGTGGTTGCTGTCCATGTTCGCCTGCACCTTGAAGACCACGCCCGAGAAACCCTCGTCCTCGGGGTGGATGGTCTTTTCCTCGCGCTGGCGGTTGACCTCCTGGTAGGCGATGCGCGGGCCCGGCGGGGGCGACATGTCCACCACGGCGTTGAGCACTTCCTGCACGCCAAAATTGTTCACGCCCGAGCCGAAGAACACCGGCGTGAGCTTGGCCGCGAGGAACTGTTCGTGGCTCCACGTGGTGGAGGCGCCCACGGCCAGCTCCATGCTCTCCAGGGCGTCGTCGAAGGCCTGGCCAAAGCGCGCACGCAGCTTGTCGGACTCGGCCAGCGGGATCACCTCGAAATCCTGCGGGCGCTTCTCGCTGCCGGGCTCGAACACGGTCATGCTCTGCGTGCGCAGGTCGATGATGCCGCCAAAGGACTTGCCCTGGCCCACGGGCCAGGTCATGGGGCAGCAGGGCATGCCGAGCTCGCGCTCCACCTCGTCGAGGATGTCCAGCGGGTCGCGCACCTCGCGGTCCATCTTGTTGACGAAGGTGATGATGGGCGTGTCGCGCTGGCGGCAGACCTCGATCAGGCGGCGCGTCTGCGCCTCCACGCCGTTGGCGGCGTCGATCACCATCAGGGCCGAGTCCACGGCCGTGAGCACGCGGTAGGTGTCCTCGGAGAAGTCCTTGTGGCCGGGGGTGTCGAGCAGGTTGATGACGTGGTCGCGGTAGCTCATCTGCATCACGCTGGACGCCACCGAGATGCCGCGCTGCTTCTCGATCTCCATCCAGTCGCTGGTGGCGTGGCGGCTGGCCTTGCGCCCCTTGACGGCGCCGGCGATCTGGATCGCGCCCGAGAACAGCAGCAGCTTTTCCGTCAGCGTCGTTTTACCCGCGTCGGGGTGGGAGATGATGGCAAAGGTACGGCGGCGCCGGGTTTCGGGGGCGTAGGACACAAGGAATTCCAGAAGGGAGTGCGCAAGGGACAGGGCGCCCCGGCAGGCGTGCGAAAGCGGCAATTTTACCGGGCGGGCGCAGCAAGGCCTGCCCGCGGGCCGGGCGGCGATTCCGGGGCTTGGCCTTGCCTTTATAATCAGCGCCCATCCGAGGAGCGTTGCAGCGCCCCCAGCACAGCGGGGCGTGAGGCTCGGAACCCATCTTCGCAACGACGCTCATCCACTTTCCGCGTGGTGAGCTTTCCCCCTGCCCCCGGCGAGTGGTTTTTTCAAACATGCTTTGGAGCAAACCATGAACGCACGCGTCAACGCACCCTCTGCCGATTCCGCCATTGCCGACATCAGTCTGGCCGACTGGGGCCGCAAGGAAATCCGCATCGCCGAAACCGAGATGCCCGGCCTGATGGCCATCCGCGAGGAATTCGCCGCCCAGCAGCCGCTCAAGGGCGCACGCATCACCGGCTCGCTGCACATGACCATCCAGACGGCCGTGCTGATCGAGACGCTCAAGGCCCTGGGCGCCGACGTGCGCTGGGCCTCGTGCAACATCTTCTCCACCCAGGACCACGCCGCCGCCGCCATTGCCGCCACCGGCACGCCGGTGTTCGCCATCAAGGGCGAGACCCTGGTGGACTACTGGGACTACACCCACCGCATCTTCGACTTCGGCCCCAAGGGCAGCGAGGGCGAAGGCCCGAACATGATCCTGGACGACGGCGGTGACGCCACGCTGCTGATGCACCTGGGCAAGCGCGCTGAAAAGGACGCCTCCGTGCTGGCCAACCCCGGCAGCGAGGAAGAGCGCATCCTGTTCGCCGCCATCAAGGCCAAGCTGGCCGAGGACGGCACCTGGTACAGCCGCAAGAGCGCCCAGATCATCGGCGTGACCGAAGAGACCACCACGGGCGTGCACCGCCTCAAGGAAATGTCGGCCAAGGGCACGCTGATGTTCCGCGCCATCAACGTGAACGACTCGGTCACCAAGTCCAAGTTCGACAACCTGTACGGCTGCCGCGAATCGCTGGTGGACGGCATCAAGCGCGCCACCGACGTGATGATTGCCGGCAAGGTGGCCGTGGTCTGCGGCTACGGCGACGTGGGCAAGGGCTCGGCCCAGGCGCTGCGCGCCCTCAGCGCCCAGGTGTGGGTGACCGAGATCGACCCCATCAACGCCCTGCAGGCCGCCATGGAAGGCTTCAAGGTCGTGACCATGGAGTGGGCCGCCGACAAGGCCGACATCTTCGTCACCACCACCGGCAACCGCGACGTCATCACCTTCGAGCACATGAAGGCGATGAAGGACCAGTCCATCGTCTGCAACATCGGCCACTTCGACAACGAGATCCAGGTCGCCAAGCTCGAAGAGCACTGCCAGTGGGAAGAGATCAAGCCGCAGGTGGACCATGTGATCTTCCCGGACGGCAAGCGCATCATCCTGCTGGCCAAGGGCCGCCTGGTGAACCTGGGCTGCGGCACGGGGCACCCGAGCTTCGTGATGTCCAACTCGTTCGCCAACCAGACCATCGCGCAGATCGAGCTGTTCACCCACCCCGAGGGCTACGACGTGGGCAAGGTCTACGTGCTGCCCAAGCACCTCGACGAGAAGGTGGCGCGCCTGCACCTGAAGAAGGTGGGCGCCATGCTGACCGAACTGAGCGACGAGCAGGCCGCCTACATCGGCGTGCCCAAGCAGGGGCCCTACAAGCCCGACACCTACCGCTACTAAGACGGTCGCTCTGTTATTGATAGCTGCTGGCGCATGATGCATGCGCCCTGCAGCCCATTTTTATCAAAAATTGCCATGCGTGCAGATGTTTTTCTGGTGGAGTCCGGCCACGCGAGCACCCGCTCGCAGGCCCAGCGCCTGATCGCCTCCGGCGTGGAATGGCGCCTGGGCCCGGGCGCACCCTGGACCCCGGTGGCCAAGAACGGCGACGACATTCCGGCGGGTTCCGAACTGCGCCTGCTCGACGCGGCCGAGGCGCGCTTTGTCTCGCGCGGCGGCCTCAAGCTCGACGGCGCGCTGGAATCCCTGGGCCTGGCGGTGCAGGGGCTGCAGTGCCTGGACGTGGGCCAGTCCACCGGCGGCTTCACGCACTGCCTGCTGGAGCGTGGCGCGCGCCGCGTGGTGGGCGTGGACGTGGGCCACGGCCAGTTGCACGCGCAGTTGCGCGCGGACCCGCGCGTGGTCTGCCTCGAAGGCCTCAACGCCCGCGCGCTCACGCCCGAGGCGCTGCAGGCGGCCTGGGAGGAGGCCTGGTCCGAGCCGGCCTCCGTGGCCGTGGAGGACGATGCCGAGCCCGCGACCCCCTACCGCTGGATGAGTGGCGACGGCGAGGTGACCGACTACGACGACAGCGATGACGTGAGTGACGAGGACATCGAGGCCGACCTGGCGCGCGAGCGCGAGGGCGCAGCGCCGTCCGCGGCGCCTGCCGCACGCCGCCGCCTCAAGGCCTGGGCGGGCGAGAGCACCGCGCCGGTGTTCGAGCTGGTCACGGGCGACCTGTCGTTCATCTCGCTCACGCTGGTGCTGCCCGCGCTGGTGCCGCTGCTGGCGCCGGGCGGCCACCTGCTGATGCTGGTCAAGCCGCAGTTCGAGCTGCAGCCCGGCCAGGTGGGCAAGGGCGGCATCGTGCGCGATGCCGCGCTCTACCCCGTGGTGGAGCAGCGCATCCGCGACTGCTGCGCCAGCCTGGGGCTGGCGGTGCAAGCATGGATCGGCAGCCCGATCAGCGGCGGCGACGGCAACCATGAATTCTTTGTTTTCGCGAGGAGGGGCGCATGACCGCTGCCAACGCACCATCCACCGGCCTGCCGGTGAGTTTTGAATTCTTCCCGCCCAAGACGAGCGAGGGCGCCGAAAAGCTGCGCGCCGTGCGCCAGCAGCTCTATGCGCTGCGGCCCGAGTTCTGCTCGGTCACCTACGGCGCGGGCGGTTCGACGCAAGAGGGCACTTTTGCCACCGTGCGCGAGATCCTGGCCGAGGGCGTGAGCGCAGCCTCGCATTTCTCGTGCATCGGCGCCACGCGCGAGTCGGTGCGCGCGCAGCTCGCCGCGCTCAAGGCCATGGGCGTGCGCCGCCTCGTGGCCCTGCGCGGCGACTTGCCCAGCGGCTACGGCATGGGCGGCGAGTTCCATTACGCCAGCGACCTGGTGGCCTTCATCCGCGCCGAGACCGGGCGCGACTTCCACATCGAGGTGGCCGCCTACCCCGAGGTGCACCCGCAGGCCAAGTCGCCCGAGGCCGACCTCAAGGCCTACGCCGCCAAGGTGCAGGCCGGCGCCGATGCCGCGATCACGCAGTATTTCTACAGCGCCGACGCGTACTTCCGCTTCGTCGAGGATGCGCGCCGTCTGGGCGCCGAGGTGCCGGTGGTGCCCGGCATCATGCCCATCACCAGCTCCACCCAGCTGATGCGCTTCTCCGACGCCTGCGGCGCCGAGATCCCGCGCTGGATCCGCCTGCGCCTGCAGGGTTTTGGCGACGACACGGCCAGCATCCGCGCCTTTGGCCTGGATGTGGTCACGCGCCTGTGCGAGCAGTTGCTGGCCGCGGGCGCCCCGGCGCTGCACTTCTACACCATGAACCAGAGCGCTGCCGTGCTCGAAATCTGCCGCCGCCTGGGCTTGCCCGGGGGCGAGCGACGGTAATATGGCCGCTTTTTGGGCGTGGCGGGGGGAATTTCCGATGAAAGCGGTCTGGGCCTGGATGGCCGTGGTGTGCGGAGCGATGGGGGCTGGAGCGGCCAGCGCCCAGACGAGCTACCACTGCCGGGATGCCGATGGCAACAATTTCGTGTTCTCGCGCCCCTGTCCCTCGGGCATGCGCACCACGGCGGCAGCCGCCGGGCCGGCGCGCTCCTCGGCCTACTCATCGTCCTCCTATGCGTCCGGCGGGTCGGGCAGCTTCTCCCGCTCGACGCGCGACGAGCCCGAGCATTACCAGTACCTGAGCGAGCGCTGCCGCTCGCTCAACCAGGCCATGCGCACCGGCTACAGCCGCGGGCTCAAGCAGGACGTCATTGCCGACATGCGCTATGAATACGAGCGCGATTGCCGGGAGCAGGAGCGCGAGGCCTATTCCAAGCACGCGTCCGAGCGCCGCGCGCGCGAAAAAGAGCGGCACGAGGCTGAAAAGACCGCCCAGTGGCAAGAGCAGACCTCGCGCGAGAGCGAGGCCCGCTTCCTGGAGCAGTGTGCCGAGTCGCGCCGCATCCTCCAGGCCAAGAAACAGCGCACCGACCTCACGCCCGGCGAGCAGGCCGATTTGCGCCGCTTCGAGGACAACTTCCTCCAGCGCTGCAAGCGCTGATCAGCCGCCCGCCTCCAGGGTATGGGCCGCGTTGCGGTCCTGCCCCAGCAGTTCCACCATCTGCGGCAGGGCCTGCTGCAGCGCTGCGTGCAGGGTGTGCGGCGGGTTGACCAGGAACATGCCGCTGGCCCCCAGGCCCGGCCGCGGGCCGCCGCCCGCGCGCACGGTGAGCGTGGCGTGCAGCCAGTTGCGGCCCGCCCGCAGCGCCTGCGCCTTCAGGCGCCGCGGCAGGTCGTGCGCCTCCGGCCGGGGAATGATGGGGTACCAGACCGCGTAGGTGCCCGTGGCAAAGCGCTTGAGCGCATCCTGCAGCATCTCGGGCACGCGCGCGTAGTCGCTTTTGATCTCGTAGCTTGGGTCGCATAGCACCAGGGCGCGGCGCGAGGGCGGCGGCAGAAAGCGACGCAGGCCGGCAAAGCCATCCTCCTGCAGCACGGCCACCTGGCGCCCCGCCTGGAGCTGCGCCACATTGCCCGCCAGGGCCCGCAGGTCGGTGGGATGCAGCTCGAACAGCTTGAGCCTGTCGTTCGGGCGCAACAATTTCTGCAGGATGAACGGGGAGCCTGGGTAAATCCGGATATGGGCCCCCGGATTGAAGCTGCGCACCAGGTCCAGGTAGTCCTGCAGCAGGGGGGCCAGCGTGCCCGTGTCGGCCTGCGCCGCCAGGCGCAGCACCCCGGCGTCGGCCTCGGCGCTGGTGCGCGCGTAGTCTCCGTCGAGCCGGTACAGGCCCGCGCCGGCGTGGGTGTCCAGCACGGTGAGCGCGGCCTCCTTGGTGGTGAGATGCTGCAGAGTGGCGATCAGCACGGCGTGCTTGAGCACGTCGGCGTGGTTGCCTGCATGGAAGGCGTGGCGATAACTGAACATGCGGCAATGGTAATCCCCGCACCGCCGGTGGCGGCGCTCTGGGGGGTGTTCGCCCGGGTTCCGGTACAGGTCTGCGCGGGCACAATGGCGGACAAAGTAGGCAGATCGTGCGCTTTTTTTGCTTCCGGGACGCTTTTTGTTGCTCACCCGGCAGGCACAGCGGCGATGATGGGCGGCTTGCGCAGCCCGGGGCAACCCTGTCCCGGTGCCCAGCCTTCGTGGCCCGGATTGTGTTTTGACGACCATGACAGAACCTGCACAACATCTTCCTTCTGCGGCGGGCGTCCATGTGGACGCGCTGCCGGTGGGCACGCGCCTGGGCGAGTTCGAGATCCTCGCCCTGCTGGGCGTGGGGGGCTTTGGCATGGTCTACAAGGCCTTCGACCACTCCCTGCATCGCGCCGTGGCCATCAAGGAGTTCATGCCCGCGGCACTGGCCACCCGGGGCCCCGATGGCGCCCTGCACACCCGCTCGCCGGCCGACCAGCCGGCCTTTCGCGCCGGCCTGAATTCCTTCGTCGGCGAGGCGCGCCTGTTGGCGCAGTTCGATCATCCTTCGCTGGTCAAGGTGTTCCGCTTCTGGGAGGCGAACCACACGGCGTACATGGTCATGCCTTTGTACAGCGGCATGACCTTCAAGCAGGCGCGCGCGCAAATGCGCACGCCGCCGCCCGAGGCCTGGCTGCGCAAGCTGCTGTGGTGCATCCTGGGCGCGCTGCGCGTGCTGCACAACGGGCAGACCCTGCACCGCGACATTTCGCCGGACAACATCTTCCTGCAGGACTTCGGCCCCCCCGTGCTGCTGGACCTGGGTGCGGCGCGCCACGCGATCAACGACCGCGACCGCAAGCACACGGCCGTGCTCAAGGTCAATTACGCACCCATCGAGCAGTACGCCGAGGGTGACCCGGAGCTGGTCCAGGGCCCCTGGAGCGATTTGTACTCCCTGGGCGCCGTGGTCCATGGCTGCCTGTGCAACGACACCCCCTTGCCCTCCACGCTGCGCTCCATCCGCGACCGCATGGTCCCGTTTGCGCGCGTGGCCAAGACGGTCAAGCGCCAGTTCGGGCAGGAATACTCCCCGGCCTTCGTCGAGGCCATCTCGCAGGCCCTGTCCCTGCGGCCCCAGGATAGGCCGCAGAGCATCGACGCCTTCCTCCAGCTCATGGACATGACCACGCCCCCGGGCGGGCTGGAGCTGTTCGATTTCCGTGCCGAACTGGGGGACATCTGGGTCGAGCCCACCGACCAGCCCGGGCCGGGCATCGTCGTGCCCACGGTCGATCTCACGGCCGAGGTGATGGACAAACTCAAGCAGCCCGCCCCGGCCGTACCAGCGCCGGCCGCGCCCGCTGCTGCGGCGCAGGCCGCCGACGGCCCGGACACCGTGGCCCTCGATGGCGGCGATACCGTGCTGCTCGAGGAGGTCGTGGACAGCTCGCTGCTCGATGCGGAGCCGGTGGGCGAAGCGCAGATCCCTCCCGGCACCCGGCGCTATGGGCTTGAATCCGAGCGCGAGCGCCCGTCGCGGCCGTCCTCGGCGCACCACCGGGGGGCGCACCGTGCGGCCGCGCGCCCGCAGCCCGGTCGGGGCAGTGGCGCACGCGGCGCCCGGCTGTGGCTGGCGCTCGCGGCGGTGAGCCTGGCCGCGGCCGGGGCCTACGCCTGGCGTGGCCAGGCAGAGCGCTCGGCGCCCGCCCGGGCCGAAGACATCATCACGGAAATGGCCGTGCCCGCGTCGGCACCGCCGGCCCCGGCGGCCTCCGCCGCCAGCGCGGTGGCCGAGCTGCCCGCACCGCCTGCCTCCGCCGACGTGGCGCAGGCTGTGGCCGAGCCGGCCTCGGCGCCTGCTCCGGCCTTCGTTCCGGCGTCCGATCCGCGTGCTGCCTCGCGTGCTGCGCCACGCCGCCGCGTGGTCGCTGCCGTACCGCCGCCTGCCGCCGAGCCGCCGTCACCACCCCCCGCGCCGCCGCCACCGGCGCCCGTGCCCGCGCCGCCACCGCCGCCCAAACCGGCGCCGGTGGTGCGGCTGTGCGAGGGCGAAACGGTGCTGACGCGCAGCATGTGCCTGCGCGAGCAGTGCCGCAAGGCGGGCAATGCCGCGCTGCCCGCGTGTGTGGAGTTCCGCCGCCAGATGGAGCCGCTGGAGAACCGCCAGCTCGCCAATTGACGGCCGGGCGCTGGAGGCCTGGCGCGCAGGCCGTGAAATTTGTATAATGGCCGGCTTCGCAGCGACCTGGTGCTCCGCGGCGAAGTGGGCCGTATGCCGATTGGGCAGGCAGCCCAGGTCCCACCTAAGAGGTTTCCGGTAAAGAGAAACACCGACCGTGGAAAAGAGCCCGCAGGACACCGGCCCCTATTTTTGGCCGGTCAAACCCTCGAAAGAGAATCTCATGTCTACGTTCAGCGCAAAGCCCGCTGAGGTGGTGCACGAGTGGTTTGTGGTTGACGCCACCGACAAGGTGCTCGGCCGGGTAGCCAGCGAAGTTGCCCTCCGTCTGCGCGGCAAACACAAAGCCATTTACACGCCTCACGTCGATACCGGCGATTACATCGTCGTCATCAACGCCTCCAAGCTCAAGGTCACTGGCACCAAGTCCCTCGACAAGGTGTACTACCGCCATTCCGGTTACCCCGGCGGCATCACGGCCACGAACTTCCGCGACATGCAAGCCAAGCACCCCGGCCGCGCGCTGGAGAAGGCCGTCAAGGGCATGCTGCCCAAGGGCCCGCTCGGCTACGCCATGATCAAGAAGCTCAAGGTGTACGGTGGTGCAGAGCATCCCCACACCGCCCAACAGCCCAAAGTGCTGGAACTGTAAGGAGCCTTGAGATGATTGGTGATTGGAACAATGGCACCGGCCGCCGCAAGTCCAGCGTCGCCCGCGTGTTTCTGAAAAAAGGCTCTGGCAAGATCACGATCAACGGCAAGGACATCCAGTCCTACTTCGGCCGTGAGACCTCGATCATGATCGCCAAGCAGCCCCTGGCGCTGACCAACAACCTCGAAACCTTCGATGTGCAGGTCAACGTCAACGGCGGCGGCGAATCCGGCCAGGCCGGCGCGACCCGCCACGGCATCACCCGTGCGCTGATCGACTATGACGCGACCCTCAAGCCCCAGCTCAGCGCTGCCGGCTTCGTGACGCGCGACGCCCGCGAAGTCGAGCGCAAGAAGGTCGGTCTGCGCGGCGCCCGCCGCGCCAAGCAGTTCTCCAAGCGCTGATTCCCAGCCGGACACTGCCTTCGGGCCCCCCAAGCCGCCACGGTGCATGCCGCTGGCGGCTTTGTTTTTGGCGCGTCGCGCAGCAGGTATAGTCCGGGGCCACGATCCACTACCGCCAGACCCGTTGCCATGCGTTTGCGCCTGCTGCGCCGCCGTTTGACCATCAGTGCCCCGCGCATGGCCGTGCGCAGCGCGCTGCCCTGGCCGCTGCGCTGGTTCCTGGCGGCGGCGGTGCTGGGCCTGTCGGCGGCCGTGGCGCTGTGGGCCTTCGAGTTCGGCCGCTCCATTGCCGGGCTGGACGCCGCCCGGCGCGTGGAGCTGGAGCAACTGCGCGCCGAGGTGCAGCGCCTGCGCGAGGAAAACCAGCAGCACCAGTCCCAGACCGACAGCTCCGGCAGCCTGCTGCTGGCCGAGCGCACGGCCGTGGAACAATTGACGGCGCGCCTGCGCCAGGCCGAGACCGAGAACCGCTCCCTGCGCGAGGACCTGGGCCTGTTCGAGCGCCTCATCCCCATGGCGGGCGTCGCCCAGGGCGTGGCCATCCGCGGCCTGCAGGCCGAGGTGGTGGCCCAGGTGCTCGTGCGCTGGCAGGCGCTGGTGATGCGCACGGTCAAGAATGCGCCGGAGTTCAAGGGGCGCCTGGAGATCACGCTCAGTGGCACGCGCGAGGGCCGCCCCTGGACCACCACGGCCCCGGACGACAACGCCCCGCTGCACCTCCGCCAGTACCGGCGCCTGGAGGGCACCATCGAACTGCCGCCCCATACCGTGGTAAAAACCGTCACCGCGCGGATCTGGGAAGGCAGCACCCTGCATGCCAGCCAGACCACGGCGCTGGAGGGTGTGGCGGCCGTTCTGTCCGCAGGCACTGAATAACTATTTTCCCAGCAGGGGCAGGCGCCAGGTGCCGGCCGCCGCCGGGCCAGGCCGTGAGCCAACCGAAGGATTCACCATGTTTTCCCGCAACAAACAGCCGCCCATCAAGAGTCTGATCGCCGAGGGCAGCCGCATCGAGGGCAATGTGCAATTCACCGACGGCTTGCGCATCGACGGCGAGGTGGTGGGCGACGTGCGTGTGGGCCCCGGGGCGGCTGGCTTGCTGGTGATTTCGGCCACGGCCCGCGTCGAGGGCGCCGTGCACGCCGACCATGTGATCGTCAACGGCCAGATCCATGGGCCGGTGCATGCCGCCAGCATGCTGGAGCTGCAGCCCAAGGCGCGCATTGCGGGCGACGTGCACTACAAGACCCTGGAAATGCACCAGGGCGCCACCATCTGCGGGAAGATGTTTCCCGCCGACGTCGTGCTGGAGGAAAAGCCCCCACTGAAATTGGCGGCAAACAACTCGTGAAAATGAAGCTCGGCGTGCTTTGCAGTAGCATTGCCGACCCGAACCGGAGTTAGCCCATGAATGCCGCAGTCCAAGAAACCCCTGACGAAGTGATGCCCGATCCCATCATCTTCACCGAGAGCGCGGCAGCCAAGGTGGCCGATCTCATCGCTGAAGAGGGCAACCCCGACCTCAAGCTGCGCGTGTTCGTGCAGGGCGGGGGCTGCTCGGGCTTCCAGTATGGCTTCACCTTCGACGAAATCACCAACGAAGACGACACGGTGATGACCAAGAACGGCGTCTCGCTGCTGATCGACGCCATGAGCTACCAGTACCTGGTGGGCGCCGAGATCGATTACAAGGAAGACCTGCAGGGCGCGCAGTTCGTCATCAAGAACCCGGGCGCCTCGTCCACCTGCGGCTGCGGTTCGAGCTTCTCGACCTGAGCGGCGCCCGCTGGCGGGCACCGGATCTCACGCGGGGTAGATGGCCCCGAGCACACGGGCGCCTTGGGCGCCCGTTGCGCTGGGCAGGTTGCCCGGCAGGCCGTGCAGGCATTGGCGCGCCAGCCAGGCGAAGGCGGCGGCCTCCACCTGCAGGGCGGGCAGGCCCAGTGTGTCCGTGGGCTGCACGCGCAGGCCCGGCAGCAATGCCTGCAGCCGCGCCATCAACTGCCCGTTGAAAGCGCCACCGCCGCACACGGCCAGAAATTCACTATTGTTTTTATAGCTTGTGGCGCTTGCTGCACAAGCGCTGGCGGTCAATTCGAGCAATGTTGCCTGCACATCGGCGGCGGGCAGCGGCGGGAGCGCGCGCAGGTGCTGCTCCAGCCAGCCGGGATGGAACAGGTCGCGCCCTGTGCTCTTGGGCGGCGCCTGGTGCAGGTAGGGCTCGGCCTGCAGCAGCGCCAGCAGCGCGGGCGCCACCCGGCCGCTGGCCGCCCAGGCGCCGTCCCGGTCGAACGCCTGGCCCAGGTGCTGCTGGCACCAGTGGTCCATGAGGGCGTTGCCCGGGCCGCAGTCGAACCCCAGCACGCTGCCGTCGGCACGCAGCACGCTCAGGTTGGCGATGCCGCCGATGTTCAGCACCAGCGCGTCCTGGCCCGGTTGCCCGAACTGCTGCTGGTGGAAGGCGGGCACCAGGGGCGCGCCTTGTCCGCCCGCGGCCAGGTCGCGGCTGCGCAGGTCGGCGACCACGCAGATGCCGGTGAGTTCGGCCAGCAGGGCGGGGTTGTTCAGTTGCAGGGTATAGCCCGTGCCGTCGAAGGCGCCGGGCCGGTGGCGCACGGTTTGCCCATGGGCGCCGATGGCGCGCACGGCGGCCGGCGCACAGCCGGCCTGCGCCAGCAGGGCGTGCACGGCCTGGGCATAGCAGCGTGCCAGGGCGTTGGCTGCCAGCGCGGCACGGTGCAGTTCGTCGGGGCCGCTGGCATTGAGCGCCAGCAGCTCGGCGCGCATGCCGGGCGCAAAGGCGGCCGCATGGTGGTGCAGCACGCGGCAGCGCGGGCCGGACAGGTCGGCCAGCACGGCGTCCACCCCGTCCAGCGAGGTGCCCGACATCAGGCCGATGTAGAGCTCGGGCATGGGCGGGCGGCCGGTGGCAGGCGCCTGGGCTGCGCCGGCAGGCTTATTCGGCGCTGGCCTGGGTGACCAGGGCGGCGGAGGACAGCTCCACGCGCATCAGGCCCGCGAGCCGCTCGAAGGCCGGGCGGGCGGCGGCCGAGATGGGCGCAGCGGCCTCGCTCTGGCGGGCGATGGTCATGGGGTCCTGCTGCTTGCCGTTCACGCGGAACTCGAAATGCAGGTGCGGCCCGGTGGCCCAGCCCGTGGCGCCCACGGCACCCACGGTCTGCCCCTGCGCGACGGACTGGCCTTTCTTCACGTCGATGCGGCTCAGGTGCGCGTACACCGTGACATGCTCGTTGCGGTGCTTGATGAACACCACGTTGCCAAAGCCGTTCTGCACCCCGGCGAATTCGACCACGCCGTCGCCCACGGTGCGCACGGCCGTTCCCGTGGGCGCCGCGAAGTCGGTGCCCAGGTGCGCGCGCCAGGTTTTGTGGATGGGGTGAAAGCGCATGGCGAAGCCGCTGGAGACGCGGGTGAACTCCAGTGGCGAGGCGAGGTAGGCGCGGCGCTTGCTCTGGCCGTCCAGCGCGTAGTAGGCACCCTTGCTGGCACCGGGCTCCTGGAACCAGATGGCCTGGTGCGTCTTGCCGTTGTTGACGAATTCGGCGCTCAGCACCCGGCCCGTGCGCAGCGGCTCACCGTCGGCCTCCAGGGTTTCGTACACCACGGAGAAGCGGTCGCCCTTGCGCAAGGCGCGGCGGAAGTCGATGTCGGTGGAAAACAGCTCGGCCAACTGCACGGCCACGCTGTCGGGGATGCCGGAGGCGTCGGTCGCGGCGAACAGCGAGCTCTGGATCACGCCGCCTGCCAGGCGCGAGGAGCTGGCCAGCGTGCCGGTTTCGATGCGCGAGACAAAGCCTTGGTCGGATTTCTCGACCACCAGGCGCTGGAAGTTGCCGCTGTCGTCCGGCGCCCAGCGTGCGGTCAGGCGCAGCAGGCGGTGGTCGTCGCTGGTTTCGGCGGAGACCAGGCGCCCGGTGCGCCCGAGGATGTTGCGGTGCACCAGCGCGTCGCGGCGCAGGAAGGCGGCGGCCAGGGGGTCGGCTACGCCCAGGCGCTGCAGCAGGGATTCGGCGGTGTCGCTGCTGCGCACCTGCTCGCTGCGGAACAGCGAGAAGCCCGGGCGCTCGGTCAGGTCGGCCAGCGAGGCGCCGCTGGCCAGGGACTCGACGGGCAGCGCCAGCGTGTGCACCGGCAGCTCGGCGGGGTCGGGCCCCAGCGAGGCGACGGCGAAGGCGCCTCCGCCGCCGGTGAGCAGCAGGGCGGCGATCAGGGCGGTGATGCGGCGGGGGTGGTTTTGGATGCCTTGTGCAAGACGCTCAAGCAAGGCGGCGCGGGCGGTGGTCAGGCCGTGTGTCAAAAGTCGATCCCCAGGTCTGGAGGCCGCCCGCGCGTGGGGCCCGGAGGAGCCGGGCGGCGCGGGCGCGCCAGCAAGTCATGCGGCAGGGCCCGGTGCCACCGGGCTACAGGGGAACGTAAAATCCCCGCTCCTGCAATGTGCGCGCAAGTATAGCCAAGCTTGTGGAGTGCACACCCTAGAAAACCCTTATGCATTCCTCCCCTGCCCAAACTCCCCTGTCCGACGCCGTTGCCCAGGCGCTGGAAGTCTCCCTGCGGGGCGCAGACGAACTGCTGCCGCGTGACGAATGGGTGAAAAAGCTCCAGCGTTCCGAATCCTCGGGCCAGCCGCTGCGCATCAAGCTGGGGCTGGACCCCACGGCGCCCGACATCCACATCGGCCACACGGTGGTGCTCAACAAGCTGCGCCAGTTGCAGGACCTGGGCCACCAGGTGATCTTCCTGATCGGCGACTTCACCAGCCTGATCGGCGACCCCTCGGGCCGCAACAGCACGCGCCCGCCGCTCACGCCCGAGCAGATCAAGGCCAATGCCGAGACCTACTACCGCCAGGCCAGCCTGGTGCTGGACCCGGCACGCACCGAGATCCGCTACAACAGCGAATGGAGCGAGCCCCTGGGCGCGGCCGGCATGATCCAGCTCGCCGCCAAGTACACCGTGGCGCGCATGATGGAGCGCGACGACTTCCACAAGCGCTTTTCCACGGGCCAGTCGATCAGCGTGCACGAGTTCCTGTACCCGCTGATGCAGGGCTACGACTCCGTGGCGCTCAAGAGCGACCTGGAGCTGGGCGGCACGGACCAGAAGTTCAACCTGCTCATGGGCCGCCACCTGCAGCAGGAATACGGCCAGGAGCCGCAGTGCATCCTGACCATGCCGCTGCTGGTGGGCCTGGACGGCGTGGACAAGATGTCCAAGTCCAAGAACAACTACATCGGCATCACCGAGGACGCCAACACCATGTTCGCCAAGGTGCTGTCGATCTCCGACGACCTGATGTGGGACTGGTACACCCTGCTGTCCTTCCGCAGCCTGGCCGAGATCGCCGCGCTCCAGGCCGAGGTGGCCGGCGGGCGCAACCCCAAGGACGCCAAGGTGTTGCTCGCCAAGGAAATCACCACGCGCTTTCACAGCGCCGCGGCGGCCGAGGCGGCGGAGCAGGACTTCATCCACCGCAGCAAGGGCGGCGTGCCCGACGACATTCCCGAAGTGCAGCTCTGCGGCGCGCCGCTGGGCATAGGCGCCTTGCTCAAGCAGGCCAACCTGGCCCCCTCGACCAGCGAGGCGGGCCGCCTGATCGACGGCGGCGGCGTGCGCGTCGATGGCAGCGTGGTCAGCGACAAGGGCCTGAAGCTCGACGCAGGCAGCTACGTGGTGCAGGTGGGCAAGCGCAAGTTTGCGCGCGTGACGCTGGCCTGAGAGGCCCCGGGGGCCGCAGATCTGTTGTCAGGCGTTTGGGGAAAATTGGCCTTCAGCAATTGCGCAGCAAGCGCGAGCAGCTATGGATTCAGGAGCGATTACGCCGCCGCCGGGTGCGTGCCCGGGGCGGCGATGTCGCCGATGGCCAGGCGTGTGGCCAGGGCCTGGGCCTGCAGCCAGGCGCAGAAGGCGCGGATCTCGGGCCGCTGGCTGCTGCGCGGTGCCACCAGCAGCCAGTACGCCAGCGGCGAGTCCAGCCGGTAGGCGGGCAGCACCTCCACCAGGTCGCCCGCGGCCAGCGACTCGGTGATCAGCGGCAGGCGCGCCAGCGCCAGGCCCTGGCCCGCCAGGGCCGCCTGCACGATCTGGTGCGCGTAGTTGAAGTACAGCCAGCGCTTGGGGCTCAGGTCGGCCTGGCCGTAGGCCTGCAGCCAGCGCGGCCAGGTGAGCCACTCCAGGTAGGGCAGGCGGTGGGCGTCGCCCGCGTCGATCAGTGTGAAGCGCGCCACGTCGGCAGGGGTGCGTATGGGTCCGGCGCTCTGCAGCAGCCAGGGGCTGGCGACCACGGCGAGCTGTTCGCCAAAAAGCAGTTCGGCGCCCTGGGTGCCGGGGCCGGGCTGTGTGTAGCGCAGCGCCAGGTCGGCGTCGGAGATCTCCAGGTCCACCTTGGCGTCGGTGGTGTCGATGCGGATGTCGATGTCCGGGTTGTCGCGCTGGAACTGCTCCAGCCGCGGGATCAGCCACATCGAGGCAAAACTCGCCCAGGTGGAAATGGCCACGCTCTTGCGCCCGGCCTGCAGGCGCACCTGGCGCACGGCGGCGTCCATGCGTTCGATGGCCGGGGCCACGGCGTGCAGCAACTGCGCTCCGGCGCTGGTGAGCTCCACGGCGCGTGTGTGGCGCAGGAACAGGGCCACGCCCACGTCGTCCTCCAGCGCCTGGATCTGGCGGCTCACGGCCGACTGCGTCAGGGCCAGCTCGTCGGCGGCGGCGCGGAAGTTCAGGTGCCGGGCGACGGCCAGAAAGGCGCGCCAGTGCCCCAGCGCCACAGGGCGCGTGCGCAGCCGGGGGTGGGGGGTGTCATGCATGCGTTGATTGATGTGGAAATGTAATCAATAACCGTCCATGAATTCATTGGACTGCGTGATTTTGGCGGCGCATCATAGAGGTGTACCTAGGGTTTTCCAGGAGATCGCCATGCAACTCGCCTATCTTCGCAATCTGCAACAATTCACCGCCCCCGCCGGGGCTGCGGCACGGGAGGTGCGCACGCTCGCCGTGGGCGCGGCGCACAGCCTGCAGGGGCAGCGCGCCACCGTTCTGCGCGTGGTGCAGGGCCAGGCCTGGGTCACGCTGGGCGATGGGCCGCACGGCCAGGCGGGCGAGCGCGCAGGCGATGGCTTCTTGCACGCGGGCCAGAGCCTGCGCATTCCTGCGGGCCAGCAGGTGGTGGTCGAATCCGTGGGCACGGCGCCGCTGCAGTACCGCCTGCAGGCCGTCGAGCGGGCGCAGCCCCTGCCCACCTGGTGGCAACGCGCCCAGGTGGGGCCGGGCGGTGCCGAACTGTGCTGCGCCTGACCCCCTGGCCGAACGCCTGATATGCCCTCTGGACGGGCCGCTGCGGCTTGCATTGGCAGGCGGCCGCGGCCCGTTTTTTTGCGTCTGCGCCGCGCCCGATGCCGATAATGGCGCCCCATGACTCCCACTCCCACCGCACTGGACATCCTCATCATGGCCGCGGGCAAGGGCACGCGCATGAAAAGCCGCCTGCCCAAGGTCTTGCAGCGTCTGGCGGGCCGTCCCCTCTTGCACCATGTGCTGGACCAGGCCGCGCACCTGCAGGCGCGCAGCGCCATCGTCATCACCGGCCACGGTGCTACAGAAGTAGAAGCTGCTACCGCAGGCCTGGCGGGCGCTGCGGCCTCATTTGACCTCAAATTCGTACGCCAGGAGCCGCAACTGGGCACCGGCCACGCCGTGCAGCAGGCCGTGCCCTGCCTGGCAGACGACGGCACGGTGGTCGTGCTCTCGGGCGATGTGCCGCTGACCCAGGCCGACACGCTGCGCGCGCTGGTGGCGGCCTCGCAGGCCGTGCCCGGCGGGCAACTGGCGCTGCTGACCGTGCGCCTGCCCGACCCCGCGGGCTATGGCCGCATCCTGCGCGATGCCGCGGGGCGGGTGACGGGCATCGTCGAGCACAAGGACGCGAGCGAGGCCCAGCGCGCCATCGATGAGATCTACAGCGGCATCATGGCCGTGCCCGCGCGCCAGCTCAAGCCCTGGCTGGCGCGCCTGAGCAACGACAACGCCCAGGGCGAGTACTACCTCACCGACATCGTCGCCATGGCCGTGGCCGACGGGCTGCCGGTGGTGGCCCACCGCATCGACGATGCCCTGCAGGTGGCCGGCGTGAACAGCCCCCTGCAACTGGCCGAGCTCGAACGCGCGCACCAACTGCGCCAGGCGCGCGCGCTGATGGAGCAGGGCGTGCGCCTGCTGGACCCCGCCCGCTTTGACCTGCGCGACGACGCGCGCACCGGCGTGCGCGGCGAGCTGCTCTGCGGGCCGGACGTGGAGATCGACGTGGGCTGCATCTTCACCGGCCGCGTGGAGCTGGGCGAAGGCGTGCAGGTGGGCGCGCACTGCTGCATTGCCAATGCGCGCATTGCGGCGGGCGCGGTCATCCACCCCTACACCCACATCGACGGCGAGAAGCTCGGCGCCAGCGTGGGCGCGGGCGCCCTCGTGGGCCCCTATGCGCGCCTGCGCCCCGGCGCCGTGCTGGGGCGCGAGGTGCACATCGGCAATTTCGTCGAAGTGAAGAATTCCACCTTGGCCGACGGCGCCAAGGCCAACCACCTGGCCTACCTGGGCGACGCCACGGTGGGCGAGCGCGTGAACTACGGCGCGGGCAGCATCACCGCCAACTACGACGGCGCGAACAAGCACCGTACCGTGATCGAGGCCGACGTGCACGTGGGCAGCAACTGCGTGCTGGTGGCGCCCGTGACCATCGGCGCCGGCGCCACGGTGGGCGGCGGCTCCACCATCACCAAGGACGTGCCCGCGGGCGCCCTGGGTGTGGCGCGCGGCAAGCAATTGGCGATTGCGAACTGGCAGCGCCCGACCAAGCAGCCCAAGCCATGAGCGTGCCCGTGCCGCCGCCAGCCCCCGAGCCCGGCCCCTACGCCGGGCTGGATGCCCCGGAACTGCGCGCCCTGCTGGCCGGGCGCGACGCCGCGCTGGCCGATCAGCAGGCGGCCCTGCAGGCCTGGACCCACGCCGTCTCGCACGACCTGCGCGCGCCGCTGCGCCACATCACCTCCTTCGGGCCGCTGGTGCGCGAGCTGCTGCAGGACGCGCCCGGCCTGGACGCCACCGCCCGCGCAGAAGCGCTGGACTACCTGGCCACCATGGACCAATCCGCCCGCCGCATGGGCCGCATGCTCGACGGCCTGCTGCAACTGGCGCGCATCGCCCGCGCACCGTTCATGCCCCAGGCCGTGGACCTGGGCGCCCTGGTGCACGAGGTGCGCGCGGCCCTGGCGCCGCGCTGCGCAGGCCGCGCCGTGCACTGGCAGGTGCCCGATGCCTGGCCTGCGCTGCATGGCGACACCGAACTCCTGCGCACCCTGCTCACCGAGCTGCTGGGCAATGCCGTCAAGTTCACCCGCGGGCGCGAACCAGCGCAGATCCGCGTGGACGCCGAACGCGGCGCCGACGGGCGCTGTGCCCTGCGCGTGCAGGACAACGGCACGGGTTTCGACCCCGCGCGTGCGCAGGCGCTGTTCGGCATCTTCCAGCGCCTGCACCGCGAGAGCGAGTTCGACGGCGCGGGCTGCGGCCTGGCGGCCGTGCGCGCCATCGCCCAGCGCCATGGCGGCACGGTGAGCGTGCAGGCGGCGCCGGGGGCGGGCTGCACGGTCAGTGTCTGCTGGCCCGGTAGTTGATATCAAAACGATAGCTGCTTGTGCTTATGCGGCGAGCGCTACAGGCAGTTTTGTTGTGAATTTTGCCCGCTTGGTGGCAAAAAAGGCCTTCACGTTGCGCACATTGGCATCGCCCGTGAACAGGCGCTGGGCCAGCGCCAGGTAGGCAGGCATGTCGCTCGTGTGCAGCACCAGCACAAAGTCCGGCCCGGGGGATACGCGCCAGCATTGCTGCACGCAGGGCTCCTGCACGGCGCGGGCCTCGAAGGCGTCCAGCCACTCGGCGCCCTGGCGGTCGAGCGCGACTTCCACGATGCACGCCAGCCCATGCCCCTGCACGGCAGCCAGCCGCTCGGGCTGGACGATGGCCACCTGACGTTCGATCAGCCCGCACTCGTGCAGGCGCCGCACGCGCCGCAGGCAGGTGGGGGGCGATACATGCACCTGCTCGGCCAGCCACTGGTTGCTGCGCGCGGCGTCGTCCTGCAGCAGGTCCAGCAGCTTGAGGTCCACGGCATCCAGGATGATTTCTTCCATACTTAACGTGATTTTGCTTGGAAATTTCACATGTGTGATTTGTCGAAATTAAATTTCAAAAACATACAAAAATCAATCTGAAATTTGGCGCGCCCCTGCCTACCATCGCGCCATCGCTTCCCCCAGGCAGGAGAAAACCCATGTGCGGCATCGTCGGCGCGGTATCACGGCGCAACATCGTTCCCATTCTTGTGCAAGGCCTGCAGCGGCTGGAATACCGCGGCTACGACTCCTGCGGCCTGGCCGTGCACGCCGCCAGCCCCGATGCCGCGCGCCCCGCGGGCCTGCAGCGCGCGCGCAGCACGGCCCGCGTGGCCGAGCTGCTGGCGCAGGTGCAGACCGAGCACATCGAAGGCGCCTCCGGCATTGCCCATACCCGCTGGGCCACGCACGGCGCGCCGGCGGTGCACAACGCGCACCCGCATTTCAGCTACGGCCCGCTTGCCGATGGGGCCGACGGCCGTCCCGGCCGCGTGGCCCTGGTGCACAACGGCATCATCGAAAACCACGAGGAGCTGCGTGCGCAACTGCAGGCGCGGGGCTATGCCTTCGCCAGCCAGACGGATACCGAGGTCATCGCCCATCTGGTGGACAGCCACTACGACGGCGACCTGTTCCAGGCCGTGCAGGCGGCAGTCGGCGCGCTGCGCGGCGCCTACGCCATTGCTGTACTGCACAAGGACGAGCCGCACCGGGTGGTGGGGGCACGCGCGGGCTCGCCGCTCATCCTGGGCGTGGGGCAGGACGGGGCCGAGCACTTCCTGGCCAGCGACGCCATGGCCCTGGCCGGGGTGACCGACCAGATCGTCTACCTGGAAGAGGGCGACCTGGTGGACCTGCAGTTGGGCCGCTACTGGATCGTGGGCAAAGACCGCGCCCCGCTCACGCCCGCACAGCGCCCCGTGCGCACCGTGCAGGCCTTCAGCGGCGCGGCCGAGCTGGGCCCCTACCGGCACTACATGCAGAAGGAGATCTTCGAGCAGCCGCGCGCCATTGCTGACACGCTCGAAGGCGTGCAGGCCGTCGTGCCCGAGCTGTTCGACGGCCCGGGCGGCACCGCCGCCTGGCGCGTGTTCAAGGAGATCGACCGCGTGCTCATCCTGGCCTGCGGCACCAGCTACTACAGCGGCTGCACGGCCAAGTACTGGCTGGAAGACATCGCCGGCATTCCCACCCAGGTGGAGGTGGCCAGCGAATACCGCTACCGCACCAGCGTGCCCGACCCGCGCACCCTGGTCGTGGCCATCAGCCAGAGCGGCGAGACCGCCGACACCCTGGCCGCGCTGCGCCACGCGCAAGGCCTGGGCATGCGCCACACCCTCACCATCTGCAACGTGGCCACCAGCGCCATGGTGCGCGAGTGCGAGCTGGCCTACATCACCCGCGCAGGGGTCGAGATCGGCGTGGCCAGCACCAAGGCCTTCACCACGCAGCTGGCGGGCCTGTTCCTGCTCACGCTGGCGCTGGCGCAGTCGCGCGGGCGCCTCACCGAGGACGAGGAGGCCGCCCACCTCCAGGCCATGCGCCACCTGCCCGTGGCCCTGCAGGCCGTGCTGGCGCTCGAACCCCAGATCATCGGCTGGGCCGAAGTCTTTGCGCGCATGGAGAACGCCCTGTTCCTGGGCCGGGGCCTGCACTACCCCATTGCGCTCGAAGGCGCGCTCAAGCTCAAGGAAATCAGCTACATCCACGCCGAGGCCTACCCGGCCGGTGAACTCAAGCATGGCCCGCTGGCGCTGGTGGACGCCAGCATGCCGGTGGTGACGGTGGCGCCCAACGATGCGCTGCTGGAAAAGCTCAAGAGCAACCTGCAGGAGGTGCGCGCGCGCGGCGGCGTGCTCTACGTGCTGGCCGATGCCGACACGCGCATCGACAGCAGCGAAGGCATCCACGTCATCCGCATGCCCGAGCACTACGGCGCCCTCTCGCCCATCCTGCACGTGCTGCCGCTGCAACTGCTGGCCTACCACACGGCCTGCGCACGAGGGACGGACGTGGACAAGCCACGCAATTTGGCCAAGAGCGTGACGGTGGAGTGAGCCGCCCTTATTCCAACGGCACCTCGATCGAAAAAGAATAAACCCCGGACGTTGGGGGTGGGCTGACGTTGACGTTCCCCAGCCTCTATTTCTGACTGGCTCAGGAATTCGAGGGGGCTTCACGTGGACTACATCACCACCATGTCCATGCACACGGTCGCAGCCAAGACGGTGCGCAACCTGCCCGAATCCATCTGGGGACCGCTATCGCCCTACGATGATGTGGCCCTGGACTGATCATCGCAGCAAACGCACAAGGTTTCCGAGGGGGCTTCATACAGCAGTAGTAAAAAGGCCTCGTCTGGATTGCTGTGAGCCTCTCTTTGGACGGACATGGCGACGCACTCGGCGGTGTTCACGACTTTAGATGGACGATTACTTGGCGAGATAGTGCGCACAATGGCATGGATGCTGGACCGCTGTTTACGACTTTAATCGCTTAAAACCACCATCTCTATCCGGTTGCGTCCGCTCCTCTTGGCCGCATAGAGCTGCTGGTCCACGGCGTCGATGAAGTCGGAGGGCTTCGTGCTCTCCAGGCCGCCGGCCACGACGGTGCCCACGCCCACGCTCACGGTGATGTGCTGGCCGTGGGGGGACTGCGCGTGGGCAATGGTCTGTTTCTGCACCAGCCGCTGGCAGCGTTCGGCCACTTTGCGGGCCACCTCGGCGTTGGCCTGGGGCAGCAGCACGATGAACTCCTCGCCGCCGAAGCGGGCCACCAGGTCGCGCGGGCCGTCCAGCGCCAGGTTCAGCGTCTGCGCAATGTCGATCAGGCATTGGTCGCCGCGCACATGGCCGTACAGGTCGTTGTACTGCTTGAAGTAGTCGATGTCGAACAGCAGGATGGACAGAGGCTGGCGCTGGCTGCGGGCGCTGTCCCATTCGATCTCCAGGCAGGCGTTGAACCTGCGCCGGTTGGTGATGTGGGTCAGTCCGTCCTTGAACGAGAGCGCCTCCAGCTCTTTTTGCAGCGCCAGCAATTTCTCCTCGGTTTTTTTCTGTTCGCTGATGCCGAACATGAAACCGATCAGCGCTTCGGGCTCGCCCTGGGCGTTGCGCACCACGTGCACCACGTCGCGGATCCACACGTAGCCGTTGTCCTTGGTCAGCGCGCGGTAGTCGGCCTCGTGGTCGGCGCCGGCCTGGGACTGGGCGACGCAGAAGGCGACCACGCTGTCGCTGCCGAGCTTGCCCACGTCGGACATGGCAGCTTCTTTTTGGCCGCTGCCGGCGCGCCCGTTGCGGGGACCGCCAGGGCCGGCAGAAGCTTGACCTGCGTCAGTGTAGCGCGCGGCAGGGGGCCGGGGCTTGCATGCCAACCCGTTTGCGTATACTGTACATAAATACAGTTTTCTGCATCTTGCCAGCGCTTTCTGCCATGTCCGCCCCTGCCTTTGCCGCCCCTGGGCGTGCCTTCGATCCCGCTCTGCTGCCGGGCCCTGTGGCCCAGGCTGTCTGGCGCGGGTCGGACCTGGGGCGCGTGGCTGGGCGCACCGTGCCGACCGGCTTTGCGCTGCTGGACGGCCAGTTGCCCGGTGGCGGCTGGCCCACACAGGCCGTGACGGAGCTGCTGCAACCCGCGGCGGCGCTGTGCGTGTGGCGCCTGCTGGGGCCGGCGCTGCCGGGTCTGCTGCAGGGCGGCGGCCGCATTTACCTGGTGGGCCCGCCCCAGCCGCCGCATGCGGGCGGCCTGGCGCAATGGGGGGTACCGCCTGCGCAACTGGTCTGGGTGCAGGCAGAGGTGCTGGCGGACCGGCTCTGGGCCACCGAGCAAATCCTCCAGGCCGCCCCGGCCGGGGCCGTGCTGGCCTGGCTGCCCCAAGCGCGGCCCGGGCAGATCCGCCGCCTGCACATCCACGCGCAGGCCTGCGATGCGCCGGTGTTCCTGTTCCGGCCCATGGCAGCCTTGCAGCAGGCTTCGCCCGCCCCCTTGCGCGTCTGCGTGGCCTTGGCTCCGGGCTGGGGCCTGCAGGTGCGCATCCCCAAGCGCCGGGGCGCTGCGTTCGATGGCGTGCTGCAGCTGGCGGCAGTGCCCGCACCTCTGCAAGCGGTGCTGCCGCCGCGCCTGGCGTGCGTGCCTGCGCCGGGGCAGGCGCCGGTGTGCAAGGAGTCGTCCGATGTCCGCGCATTGGGCCGCGTTGCTTCCTCTGCCGCAGCCAGCAGGCTCCTCGCCCATTGACGCCGCGGCGCTGGGCGCCTGGGCCTTGCAGTTCACCCCCCGGGTGGCCTTGCGGGAGGGCGCGGCGCTGGCCGAGCTGGCGGCGTCGGCGCGCCTGTTCGGGGGGCTGGAGCGGCTGCACCAGCGCGTGCAGCAAGGCGCAGCCGATCTGGGCGCGCATGTGGCCTGGGCGCCCACGGGCCTGGCGGCGCTGGCCCTGGCGCGCCAGGGCGGCGCGCGGGTGCCTGAGGGCCCCCTGGCCCGGCAGCTCGACGCGCTGCCCTTGCACAGCCTCACGGCTGTGGGCCAGCACCAGGCCACGCTGGAGCGCGTGGGCTGCCGCACGCTGGGGCAGGTGCGCCGCCTGCCGCGCGCTGCCCTGGTTCGCCGCTTTGGTGCGACACTGCTGGCGGCGCTGGACCAGGCCTACGGCCTGCAGCCCGAGGCCTACGACTGGATCACCGTGCCGCAGACCTTTGAAGCCCGGCTGGAGCTGATGGCGCGGGTGGAGCATGCGCCGGCCCTGCTTGCGGGCGCCAGGCGCCTGCTGGTGCAGATGGCGGGTTGGCTGGCGGCGCGCCGCTGCGGCGTGCGGGCCTTCACCCTGCACTGGTGCCACGACGCGCTGCGCCCGCGCGATGCGGGCAGCGGGGGCGCGCTCACGGTGCGCACCGCCCGGCCCACGCAGAGCGTGGCGCATTGCATGCGCCTGCTGTCCGAGCACCTGGCCCGCGTGGTGCTGGATGCACCCGTGGGCGACATTGCCCTGCACGCCGATGAGGTGGAGCCCTGCGCCGAGGAAAACCACGCATGGCTGCCCGATGCCCTGCACCAGGGCGCGGGCGCCGAGCAGGCGCTCGAGCGCATCCAGGCCCGGCTGGGCCCGCAGGCCGTGTGCTCGCCCGTGCTGCACGCCGACCACCGGCCCGAGTACATGCAGCACTGGCACAGCGCCCTGGCAGGCCGCCCCGCGCCAGGCGGCAAGGCGTCCGCGGAACGCGTCCCGCAGAGCGCCTTGGCGGGGGCCGGCCTGCCCCAGCCCCCCTGGCTGCTGGATGTGCCGCTGCGCCTGCGGGAGCGCCAGCACCGCCCGTACTACCAGGGCCCGCTGCAACTGCTGCTCGGGCCCGACCGCGTGGAGGGCGGCTGGTGGCACCGCAGCGGCCAGGGGGCCGATGCCCAGGCGCTCAACGTGCAGCGCGACTACTGGCTTGCCCGCAGCCCCCATGCCGGGCTGCTGTGGGTGTTCCAGCAGCGCCTGGCGGGGGACGAGACGGCCTGGTTTCTGCATGGGTTGTACGCATGAGGGACGAGAAGGCCACCCCCCTGAGCCGCCTTCGGCGCCTTCCCCCCGCTCTCGCAGCGCTGCGCGCCGCGGGCAGGGGGACGCCACCCATGCGGCGGGGCGGCCCTTGCACGGTGGCTGCTGACCTGGGCCGTGCCGATTGCCTGCGTTGTGGGTGCCATGGGCGCCGTAAGGGGGACTGACATGGCACTGTCCTTGCCCGACTATGCCGAGCTGCGCTGCCTCTCGAACTTCAGCTTTCTGCGCGGTGCCAGCCACCCGCACGAGCTGGTCGAACGCGCGCACGCCCTGGGCTACCGGGCGCTGGCGATCACCGACGAGTGCAGCCTGGCCGGGGCCGTGCGGGCCCATGTGGCGGCAAAGGCCGTGGGCCTGCCCCTGCTGCTGGGGGCGCAGTTTGGCGTTGCTCCTCGCGGCACCACCGAAGCACCGTTCGTCCTGGTCGTGCTGGCGCAAAACCTCCAGGGCTACGGCAACCTGTGCGCCTTCATCACCCAGCTGCGGCGCGCTTCCGAGAAAGGCAGCTACCACCTCACCCTGGACCACATCACGGGCGCCGAGCTGGCGGACTGCCTGGCCCTGCTGTGCCCGGACCGCCAGGCCACCGATGCCCAGCTCGAAGCCATGGGGCGCTGGGCGCTGGGGCAGTTCACGGGCCGCGGCTGGATCGGGGTGGAGCAGTTGCGCCGCCTGGACGACGAACTGTGGCTGCACCGCCTGCGCACCCTGTCCGAGCTGACGGCGCTGCCCCTGGTGGCGGTGGGCGACGTGCACATGCATGTGCGCTCGCGCAAGCCGCTGCAGGACGTGCTCACGGCCACGCGCATCGGCAAGCCACTGACGGAATGCGGCCATGCCCTGCAGCGCAGCGCCGAGCAGCACCTGCGCACGCGCCTGCGCCTGGCGCAGACCTTTCCCGCCGAGCTGCTGGCCGAGACGCTGCGCGTGGCGGCGCGCTGCCATTTCAGCCTGGACGAGCTCAAGTACCAGTACCCCGACGAAGTGGTGCCGCCAGGACACACGGCCGCCAGCTATTTGCGCCAGGTGACCTACCAGGGCGCGGAGGGGCGTTGGCCTGCGGGCATTCCGCCCTCTGTGCAGGCGCTGATCGAGCACGAGCTGGCCCTGATCTGCGAGCTGCGCTACGAGCACTACTTCCTCACGGTGTACGACATCGTGGCCTTCGCGCGCTCGCGCCGCATCCTGTGCCAGGGGCGCGGCTCGGCGGCCAACAGCGTGGTCTGCTACTGCCTGGGCGTGACCGAGGTGGACCCGGCGCGCATGTCGGTGCTGTTCGAGCGCTTCATCTCCCGGGAGCGCAACGAGCCCCCGGACATCGACATCGACTTCGAGCACGAGCGCCGCGAGGAGGTGATCCAGTACCTGTACCAGAAGTACGGGCGTGACCGCGCCGCCCTCACCGCCACGGTCATCAGCTACCGCCCCAAGTCGGCGATCCGCGATGTGGGCAAGGCCCTGGGCTTCGATCTGGCCACGGTGGATGCCATCGCCAAGGGCCAGAAGTGGTTTGACGGTGCGGGCGTGCGGCCCGAGCGCTTCGCGGAGCTGGGCATCCCGGCGGACGACCTGGCCGTGCGCCAGCTCATCACGCTCACGCAGCAGTTGCTGGGGTTTCCGCGCCACCTGTCGCAGCACACGGGCGGCTTCGTGCTCACCCAGGGCCCGCTGTGCCGCATGGTGCCGGTGGAGAACGCCGCCATGCCCCACCGCACGGTGATCGAGTGGGACAAGGACGACCTCGACGCCGCCGGCCTGCTCAAGGTCGATGTACTGGCCCTGGGCATGCTGTCGGCCATCCGGCGTGCGCTGGACCTGATCGGCCTGCGGCGCGGCCTGGTGTTCCGCATGCAGGACATCCCGGCCGAGGACCGCGCCACCTACGACATGGTCTGCCGGGCCGACACCATCGGCGTGTTCCAGATCGAGAGCCGGGCGCAGATGGGCATGCTGCCGCGCCTGCGCCCCCGGTGCTTCTACGACCTGGTGATCGAGGTGGCCATTGTGCGGCCCGGGCCCATCCAGGGCGGCATGGTGCACCCCTACCTGAACCGGCGCCAGGGCAGGGAGCCGGTCACCTACCCCAGCGAGGCGCTGCGCGCCGCGCTGGGCCGTACGCTGGGTGTGCCGGTGTTCCAGGAGCAGGTGATGCAGATCGCCATGCTCGCGGCCGGCTTCACGCCCGGCGAGGCCGACGGCCTGCGCCGCGCCATGGCGGCCTGGAAGCGCAAGGGCGGGCTGGAGAAGTACTACCACCGGCTCGTGGGTGGCATGACCGAGCGCGGCTATGCGCTGGAGTTCGCCGAGGCCATCTTCGAGCAGATCCAGGGCTTCTCCGAGTACGGCTTCCCGGAGAGCCATGCGGCCAGCTTCGCGCTGCTGGTCTACGCCTCGGCCTGGATCAAGCGGCACGAGCCGGCAGCCTTCCTCGTGGCGCTGCTCAACAGCCAGCCCATGGGTTTCTACACCCCCAGCCAGCTCGTGCAGGATGCGCGCCGCCACGGCGTGGAGGTGCGGCCCGTGGACGTGGTGCACAGCGCCGTGGAGTCCACGCTGGAGGACCTGCCCGCCACCCCCGCCGTGCGCCTGGGCCTGCACCTGGTGCACGGCCTGCCGGCCGCCAGCGCCGCGCGCATCGTGGCCGAGCGGGCCGCGGCGCCCTTTGCCAGCGCCGAGGCACTGGCGCGCCGCGCCCGGCTGGAGCAGCACGAGATGCAACTGCTGGCCGCGGCGGGCGCCCTGGCGGCGCTGGCGGGCCACCGCCGCCAGCAGGTGTGGGAGGCCGCGGCCCTGCACGCCCCGCCCGCGCTGCTGCGGGACGCGCCGGTGGACGAGGAGTTCCTGGCGCTGCCCGCCGCACCCGAGGGCGAGGAGGTGCTCTGGGACTTTGCCTCGGTCGGCCTGACGCTGCGCAGCCACCCCCTGGCCTTGCTGCGGCCGCAACTGCAGCGCTACCGGCTCCGCACCTCGGCGCAACTGCAGCAGGTGCACGATGGGCGCTGGGTGCGCACGGCCGGCATCGTGACGCTGCGCCAGCAGCCGCCCACGGCTAAGGGCACGGTTTTCGTCTCGCTCGAAGACGAGCATGGCAGCACGCAGGTCATCGTCTGGCGGCATGTCAAGGAGGCGCAGCGCCAGGTGCTGCTGGGTGCGCGGCTGCTGCTGGTGCAGGGGCGCTGGCAGCGCGAGGGGGCGGTGTGCAACCTCATCGCGCACCGCCTGGCGGATTTGTCGCCGCTGCTGGGCCGCCTGGCGACGCAGAGCCGGGACTTCCACTGAGCGCGGCGGCGCGCACCGGCCGCAGGCACGGGCTCAGGGCAGGGCGTGCTTTTGCTGGAACACCACCGCCTCCAGCCCCAGCGCCTGGATGCTGCGCGCGGCCTGCTGCGCCTGTGCCGCGCGGGGGTAGGGGCCCACACGCACCCGGATGCGGCGGCCCTTGGGGGTGTCCAGGCTCTGGCGGAAGGCGGGCAGGCCGGCGTTGAGCAGCTTGGCCTGGGCCTTGCGGGCGTTGGCCTCTTCGGCGAACAGGCCCACGTTGATGTAGTAGCCGGGCGCACTGCCCACCAGGGGCATGGCGCTGCCGGCGGGCGGGGCCGAGGCGGGCGGCTGCGCCGCCGATGCCGCTGCGTCCGGTGGGTCGGCGGCGGGTGCTGGGGCAGGTACCGCCGCCGGCCGTGCATGCGCCGCTGTGCTGCGGCTGCGGGCTGCGGGGGCGCTGGCGGTGGGTTTGCCGGCAGGGGGTGCGCCCGTCTGCGGGCCGGGGGCGCTGCGGGGCGCCGGTGCCGCGCCTGGGCGCGCGGGGCCGGGCTGGGGGCTGGCAGCAGATGCCGGGGCGGGCGCGGGCGGTGCGGCGCTGGAGGCTGCAGTGGCAGGCGCAGCAGGTTTTGCCGGCGCTGCCGCAGGGGGCGCTGGCTCCGGGGGGGCGCTGGCAGGGGGCGCGGCAGCCGCGGGGGCTGCGCTGGCGGGGGGCAGGGGCTCCGTGGCCGGGCGGGCAGGGGCGGGCTCTGCGGCCTGGGGCTGCTTGGCCGGTGCGGGCGGCTGCATGGCACTGGCGCTGGCGGCGCTGGCCGGGGCCGCCGTGACCGGGGCGCTGGCGACGGGGGCTGCCGCGGCGCTGGCAGGGGAGTCCTGGGGCAGAAGCTGGTAGGCCAGCAGCGCCGCGGCCAGCAGCGCGGTGTTCAGTGCGGCCAAAGCCGCCAGGCGGCGCACGCTGCCGGCCTGCTGTGCCAGTTGGGCGCAGGCCTCGGGCAGGGTGCGGGTGCTGGCCAGGGCGCGGGCAATGCGCTTGCGGATTTCGGTGTGCAGGACGGCGTCGCCATACAGGCCGGGCAGGGCAAAGGCCAGCAGGGCGAAGGCGCCCACCAGCCCCCACTGCACGGGTTCGGGCCAGGGCAGCAGCGTGCGGATGGCACCGAACAGCAGCAGTCCCAGGCCCTCGGCGGCGGCCACGTAGAGCAGGGCGGGCGTCCACAGGTGGCGCAGCGCCATCCAGTTGAGCGTGCACAGGCTGGCGGCCCAGTTCCAGCCCGGCTGGGTGCGGCCCAGCGTGTCAAAGCGCTCGAAGCGGGGCAGGTAGTGCGCGGTGCCGATGGGGCCGAGCGCCGCGCGGTAGAGCGTTGCCATGGCGCTCTCGGTCGGGCCTGCGGGCTGCTGGGTGTGAAAGAAGTCCGTGGGGGAGGGGGCGGGCATGGGGGCAAATTCTGGCATGCGCAGCCCCCGGCACCAAGCGCCCGGGCCTGCGGGGGGCGATGGCGCGTACGGCGCAAGGTCTTGGCCGGGGGCCTACCATGCCTGTTTCTTGCACTGCCCGTTCCAGGAGTCCGCCGCCATGGCCCCCACCGTTCTCAAGATCGACTTCGTCTCCGACATCTCCTGCCCCTGGTGCGCCATTGGCCTGCACGCGCTGGAGCAGGCGGCCGCGCGGCTCCAGGGCGAGGTGGCGCTGGACTGGCATTTCCAGCCCTTTGAGCTCAACCCGCACATGGGCCCCGAGGGGCAGGACATCAACGAGCACCTGCAGGAGAAGTACGGCGCCACGCCCGAGCAGAGCCAGCAGACGCGCGCGGCCATTGCCGAGCGCGGCGCGGCGCTGGGCTTTGCCTTCCAGATGGACAAGCGCAGCCGCATCTACAACACCTTCGATGCGCACCGCCTGCTGCACTGGGCCGCGGAGCAGGGCCTGCAGCGGCCGCTCAAGCACGCGCTGTTCAAGGCCTATTTCACCGACGGGCAGAACCCCGGCAGCCACGCGGTGCTGCTGCGCGCGGCGCAGGAGGTGGGGCTGGATGCGGACGCCGCCCGCGCCGTGCTCTCCAGCGACCGCTACGCCGCCGAGGTGCGCGAGCGCGAGGCCTTCTACCAGGGCCACGGCATCCATTCGGTGCCCGCCGTCATCGTGAACGACCGCCACCTGATCCAGGGCGGCCAGCCGGTGGAGGTGTTCGAGCAGGCGCTGCGGCAGATCGCTACTGAAAAGTGAGCTTCTGGCGCTTGTTTTCAGGCTATTTCAGGGTAAAAGATATTTGAAAATGGCCTGTGGCAAGCGCTGCCAGCTATGCTTTTTGAAGCGCTACGGCTTGACCGGAATGGGCGTGGCGCGGTCCACCGGCACGGCGGTCACGCTGTTCTGCGGCGAGCCGTCGATGAGCTTGTCCGAGTAGGTCAGGTAGACCAGGGTGTTGCGCTGCGCGTCCACCATGCGCACGATGCGCAGGCGCTTGAACAGCAGGGACATGCGCTCGCTGAACACCTCTTCCTGCTGGCGCAGCGGCGGCTTCGGGAAGCCGATGGGCCCCACCTGGCGGCAGGCGATGGAGGCCTCGGCCCGGTCCTCGGCCAGGCCCAGCGTGCCCTTGATGCCGCCGATGCGCGCCCGCGAGACGTAGCAGGTCACGCCCTGCACGGCCGGGTCGTCGTAGGCCTCGACGATGATGTCGTGGTCGCGCCCTATCCACTGGAAGGCCGTGTCCACGCTGCCGATCTTCTCGCCGCTGGCGGCCTGCGCGCAGCCTGCCGCGGCCAGCGCCAGGGCGGTGAGCCAGCGCGCGCGCATCACGCGGCCTCGGCGCAGCGGCGCGCCAGGTGGGCCAGGGCTTCTTCCACCTGGTCGACCAGCACCAGGCACAGGTCGCCCGGTGCCAGGCGCTCCAGCGCGGTGTCGATGGCGGTGAACTCGCCGCGGATCTCTTCCACATGCCGCGTGCGCGTGGCGCCCTCCAGGCCCTCGCGCAGCAGGGCCATGACCTCGCCGTCGGCGCGGCCGCGCTGGGCGGCGTCCTGGTAGAGCAGCACGTCGTCGAAGGCCGCGCCCAGGATCACGGTCTGCGCACGGATGTCCTCGTCGCGCCGGTCGCCCGCGCCGCTGATGACCACGCTGCGGCGCTTGGCGGGCAGGGCGTCCACGGCCTGCACCAGGGCGCGCATGGCGTCGGGGTTGTGGCCGTAGTCGGCAATGATGGTCGCGCCCCGGTAGTCCATGACGTTGAAGCGCCCGGGGGCGTTGTCGCTGTCGTTGACGAAGCCCGAGAGGCCGCGGCGGATGGTCTGCCACGGCAGGCCTGCGCCCCAGGCCGCGGCGACGGCGGCCATGACGTTCTCGACCTGGAAGGCGATCTTGCCGCCGCGTGTGATGGGCACGTCGCGCAGGTGGATGGTCTCGCGCCAGGAGCCCTCGGCGGCGACGATGGAGTCGCCGTCCACGTACACCGTGCGGTGCCCCTGGGCGCGGTGCGTGGCCATCAGGGGGTGCTGGCGGTCGCTGGCGAAGTAGATGACCTTGCCCGGGCACACGCTGGCCATGGCGGCGACGATGGGGTCGGCCGCGTTGAGCACGGCGTAGCCGCTGCTGGCCACGTTCTGCACGATCACGCGCTTGAGCACCGCCAGGTCCTCCACCGTGGTGATGAAGTTCAGGCCCAGGTGGTCGCCCTCGCCGATGTTGGTCACCACGGCCACCTGGCAGCGGTCAAAGCCCAGGCCTTCGCGCAGGATGCCGCCGCGCGCCGTCTCGAACACGGCGGCGTCCACCTCGGGGTGCAGCAGCACGTTGCGCGCGCTCTTGGGGCCCGAGCAGTCGCCGCTGTCGATCTGGCGACCGTTCACGTACACGCCGTCGGTATTGGTCATGCCCACGCGCAGGCCGTGGGCGGTGAACAGGTGGGCGATCAGGCGCGCCGTGGTGGTCTTGCCGTTGGTGCCGGTCACGGCCACGGTGGGGATGCGGCCGTCCTCGCCATGGGCAAAGAGGCGGTCCACGATGGCCTGGCCGATGGGGCGCGGCTTGCCGTAGCTGGGCGAGAGGTGCATGCGCAGGCCCGGGGCGGCGTTCACCTCGACGAAGCCGCCGCCTTGCTCCTCCAGCGGGCGCAGCACGGTCTCGGCCACCATGTCCACGCCGCAGATGTGCAGGCCCACCATGCGCGCGGCCGCCACGGCGCGCGCGGCCACCTCGGGGTGCACCTCGTCGGTCACGTCGGTGGCCGTGCCGCCGGTGGAGAGGTTGGCGTTGTTGCGCAGCACCACGCGCTGGCCCTTCTCGGGCACGGAGTCGGGCGTGAGGCCCTGCAGGGCCAGGCGCGCCAGGGCAATGTCGTCCAGGCGGATCTTGGTCAGCGCCGTGCCGTGGCCGCTGCCACGGCGCGGGTCCTGGTTGACGATGTCCACCAGCTCGCGCACCGTGTGCTCGCCGTCGCCCAGCACCTGGGGCGGGTCGCGCCGCGCAGCCGCCACGAGCTGGTCGCCCACCACGAGCAGGCGGAAATCCTGGCCCGGCAGGAAGCGCTCGACCATCACCGTGCCGTAGTCGGCGGCATTCTTGTAGGCCTCTTCGAGCTGGGCGCGGTCGGTGATGTTCACCGTCACGCCCTTGCCCTGGTTGCCGTCCTGGGGCTTGACGACCACGGGCAGGCCCACCTCCTGGGCCACGGCCCAGGCTTCCTCGACGGTTTCCACCGGCCGGCCCAGGGGCACGGGCACGCCGGCGGCGTGCAGCAGGCGCTTGGAGAGGTCCTTGTCCTGGCCGATGGACTCGGCCACGGCGCTGGTGGAGTCGATCTCGGCGGCCTGGATGCGGCGCTGCTTGGAGCCCCAGCCGAACTGCACCAGGCTGCCGCGCGTGAGGCGCCGGTAGGGAATGCCGCGCGCCACGGCGGCCTCGACGATGGCGCCCGTGCTCGGGCCCAGGCGCTCGTCCTCGTCGAGCTCGCGCAGCGCTGCCAGGGCGGCCTCGGCGTCGAAGCGGCCGCCGGCCAGCGCGGCCTGGACCAGCGCCTGCGCGTCGTCAAAGGCCTGGCGGCCCACGGCCTCCTCGCTGTACTCGACCACCACCTGGAACACGCCGGGCTCGATGGTGGCCGTCACGCGGCCGAAGGTGACCGGGCAGCCCGCCTGGGCCTGCAGCGCCAGGGCGGCTTCCTGCAGCACATGGGCCAGGGAGACGGCGGCGCCGCCCTCGGTGTGCAGCGGGCCGATGGCCGGAAACAGCGCGCGCAGGCGCTGCTCGAAATCGGGCAACAGGCCGATGTCGCGTTCGGCCTCGCTGCACGCCACGATGGCCTCGATGGCCGTGAGACGGGTCCAGAGGTTGGGGCCGCGCAGGGCGCGGATGCGGGTGACTTCCATGGTCGGTCTTTCGGTGGGCTCTGGCTCAGGCCAGGTCGGGCTCGAAGGTCTTGATGCCGGCAGCGATCAGGTCGGGCGCGATGTCCAGCGCCCAGGCCGTGGCGGCGATGGCCAGCAGCGTGTCGGTATCGGCCGCCACGGCGTTGCGGCCGAAAGTGAGTTCGGAGACGGTGCCCAGCACATGCTCGGCCGTGCCGGTGGCCAGCACCACGCGGCCGTTCTTCACGACGACGGCGCGGCCGTTGTCCTGCGCGCGGTGCTGCGCGATGGCGGGCAGTTGCGCATCCTGGGCGTACAGCACCACGGCGCCGTCGCACAGCGGCGCGAGCTCCAGCACCTGCGGCTCGGCGGCGTTGAGCACGGCGGCGCCGCCCGGCAGCACCACGTCCACCTGGGTGCGCAGCACCTTGAACATCTGCTCCTGCTCATGCACGTCAAAGGCGGCCAGGGCCTCCTTGCCGTCCATGTCGGTCACCACGCCCACCTGGCAGCGGTCGTAGGCCAGGCCGTCCTGCAGGATGGTGCGTGCATCGTTCTCGATCACGGCGGCCTGCACCATCTGGTTCATGAGCAGGCGGTGCGCAGCCTCCCAGTGGGCGCTGTCCTTGGTGTCCACGCGGCGACGGTCGAGGAACAGGCCCTCGCGGCAGGCCACGCCCGTGTGGCGCCCGCCCAGGTGCAGCAGCCAGGCGACCACGCGCGCAATGGTGCTGGTGCCGCGCGTGCCGGCCACGCCTACCAGCGGGATGCGGCCTGCGCCGCCTTCGCTGGCCTCGTCGGCGGGGAACAGGTGCTCGGCAATCGCCTGGCCCACGGGACGCGGTGCGCCGATGGCGGGCTTGAGGTGCATGAGCAGGCCCGGGCCGGCGTTCACTTCGACAATGGCACCGCCCTGTGCGTGCAGGGGGCGGGCGATGTCCTGCGCCACCAGGTCGATGCCGGCGATGTCCAGACCCACGACCTTGGCCGCCAGCTGGGCGATGTAGGCCACCTCGGGGTGCACTTCGTCGGTGCAGTCCACGGCCACATTGCCATTGCGCTGCACCACCACCTGGCGCCCGTGCTCGGGCACGGAGTCGGGGGTGAGGTCCTGGCGCTTGATTTCGAGCTGCACCTTGGCGTCGCTCTCCACGTCGATGATCTCCAGCGGGTACTCTTCCTCGTAGCCGCGGCGCGGGTCGGAGTTGAGCTGGCTGTCGATGAGTGCGCGCACGGTGTCGCGGCCGTTGCCCGTGATGCTCACCACCTCGCCGCGTGCGGCCGCCACCACCTTGCCCGCCACCACCAGCAGGCGGTGCTCGTTGCCGGGAATGAAGCGCTCGACCATCACGTCGCTGCCCTCGGGGTAGGCGACGTGGTAGGCGGCCTTGATGTCCTCTTCCTTGCGCAGGTCCAGCGTCACGCCCCGGCCGTGGTTGCCGTCCGAGGGCTTGACCACCACCGGCAGGCCGATGTCCTGCGCCGCCTCCCAGGCCTCTTCGGGGCTGTGCACGATCTGCCCTTCGGGAATGGGCACGCCGCAGGCCTTGAGCAGGCCCTTGGTGAGGTCCTTGTCCGAGGCGATGCCTTCGGCGATGGCGCTGGTGAACTCGCTCTCGGCCGTCCAGATGCGGCGCTGCGCGGCGCCGTAGCCCAGTTGCACGAGGTTGCCGTCGTTCAGGCGGATGTGCGGAATGCCCCGGTCCGTGGCGGCGGTGACGATGCAGGCCGTGCTCGGGCCCAGGTACTGGTCGTCCACCTCGGTGCGCACGCGCGCGACGGCGGCCTGGACGTCAAAGGGCTGGTCGTTGATCGCCGCCATGATCAGGCGGTGCCCCTGCTCCAGCGCCACGCGCGCCACGCGCTCGTCACGGGCGCGGAACACCATGCGGTAGACGCCGCGCTGGGAGGTCGAGCGCGTCTGGCCGAACCCCGTGGGCATGCCCGCAAGGTTGAGCAGCTCGATGACGATGTGCTCCAGCACATGGCCGCACCAGGTGCCCTCGTGCAGGCGCTGCAGAAAGCCCCCGCGCTCGCCCACACCGCAGTGGTGCTCGACCAGCGCGGGCAGCCAGGCGGTCAGGCGCTCGTTGAAGCCCGGCAGCAGGTGCGAGGGATGGTCTTCGAGTGCGCCCAGGTCCAGCCAGACTTCGAGCGCCGGACGGTAGGTCCAGATATTGGGACCGCGCAGGTAGTTGATGCGCAGCAGTTGGATGTCGTTGAATGTCGCCATGGGTTGCAGCGGTGGGGTTGGCGCCTGGGGCAGGCTGAAGAATGGGGCGATTGTGCTCCCAGCCGGGCACATTGCGGGCGTGTCAGCGGGGGGCGGGGGTGCAGCGTTGAGACTGGAAAACTACCGCCACCCCCCTTTGCGGCACGATGGCGGACAATTCCGCATTGCGCAAGCCAGGCGCCCAGAGGCCGCCGCCTGCGCACACACCGAGCCACATGCCACACCACCATTCTGTAGACGCCTCCGGTGTCTTTCAAAGCCCCTGGGGGGGCGAACTGCGAGCCCGGCTCGCTTCCCACGAGAACGTCCTGGCCAGCCTGGAGGTTGACCTTGCCAGCACGCTGCAGTTCGGCAGCGGCCTGGTCGTGCTGACCGCCGAGCGCCTGCTCGCCCGCGCGCCCGGCGAGGCGGACTGGCGCGACTGGCCGCTGCAGCCCGGCCTGGAGCTGCGCGTGTCCGACCACGGCGGCGTGGGCACGCTGGAGCTGCACGACGCCCGCCAGCGCCTGCAGCTCTGGCGCTTCACCATGGGGGGCCATGCCCAGGCCCTGCGCCTGGTGCAGCGCATGGAGCAGCAGCTGCAGCGCCTGCAGGCGGGCGCCGGCGCCCCCCAGGCCGCGGCCGACGAGGCCCAGTGCCCCGTGTGCCACGCCGCCCTGCCGCCCGACAGCGACGAATGCCCGGCCTGCGCGCGCGCGCAGCAGCCGCCCACCTCCACCTGGGTGCTGCTGCGCCTGTGGCGCTTTGCCCAGCCCTATAAAAAGCAGCTGGCCGCCGGTTTCGCGCTCACGCTCGCTTCCACGGCGGCCACGCTGGTGCCGCCGTACATGACCATCCCGCTGATGGACGACATCCTCATCCCCTACCAGAGCGGCAAGACCATAGACCCCATGCTGGTGGCGCTCTACCTGGGCGGGCTGCTGCTGGCGGCGCTGCTGGCCTGGGGCCTGGGCTGGGCGCGCACCTACATCCTGGCGCTGGTGTCCGAGCGCATCGGCGCCGACCTGCGCACCACCACCTACGAGCACCTGCTGCGCCTGTCGCTGGACTACTTCGGCGGCAAGCGCACGGGTGACCTGATGGCGCGCATCGGCTCGGAAACGGACCGCATCAACGTCTTCCTGTCGCTGCACGCCCTCGATTTCGTCAACGACGTGCTGATGATTCTGATGACCGCGGTCATCCTGTTTTCCATCAACCCCTGGCTGGCGCTGGTCACGCTGGTGCCGCTGCCCTTCATCGCCTGGCTGATCCACAACGTGCGCGACCGGCTGCGCACGGGCTTCGAGCGCATCGACCGGGTCTGGAGCGAGGTCACCAACGTGCTCGCCGACACCATCCCGGGCATCCGTGTGGTCAAGGCCTTTGCCCAGGAAAAGCGCGAGGCGGACCGCTTCCGCGCCGCCAACCAGCACAACCTGGAGGTCAACGACCGCCTGAACAAGACCTGGAGCCTGTTCTCGCCCACCGTGTCGCTGATGACCGAGATCGGCCTGCTCGTGGTCTGGGCCTTCGGCATCTGGCTGGTGGCGCACGACCAGATCACCGTGGGCGTGCTCACGGCCTTCATCGCCTACATCGGGCGCTTCTACACGCGGCTCGATTCCATGAGCCGCATCGTCTCGGTCACGCAAAAGGCGGCGGCCGGGGCCAAGCGCATCTTCGACATCCTGGACCATGTGAGCAACGTGCCCGACCCGGCCCACCCGGTCCAGGTGGACAAGGTGGCCGGGGCCATAGAGATGCGCGGCGTGGGCTTTCGCTACGGCAGTCGCACGGTGATCAAGAACCTGAACCTGGACATCCGCCCCGGCGAGATGATCGGCCTGGTGGGCCACAGCGGCTCGGGCAAGAGCACGCTGGTCAACCTCATCAGCCGCTTCTATGACGTCTCGGACGGCGCCATCCTCGTCGACGGCGTGGACGTGCGCCGCTTCGCCGTGAGCGATTTCCGGCGCCACATCGGCCTGGTGCTGCAGGAGCCCTTCCTGTTCTTCGGCACCATTGCCGAGAACATCGCCTACGGCAAGCCCGACGCCACGCGCGCCGAGATCGTCGCCGCTGCGCGCGCCGCGCACGCGCACGAGTTCATCCTGCGCCTGCCGCACGGCTACGACAGCCTGGTGGGCGAACGCGGCCAGGGCCTGTCGGGCGGCGAGCGCCAGCGCATCTCGATTGCGCGCGCGCTGCTCATCGACCCGCGCATCCTCATCCTCGACGAGGCCACCTCGGCCGTGGACACCGAGACCGAGAAGGAAATCCAGAAGGCGCTGGACAACCTGGTGCAGGGGCGCACCACCATCGCCATCGCCCACCGCCTGTCCACGCTGCGCAAGGCCGACCGCCTGGTCGTCATGGACCGCGGCGAGATCGTGGAGGTCGGCCCGCACGACGCCCTCATGGAACAGCAGGGCGCCTACTGGCGGCTCTACCAGGCCCAGGTGCGCCGCGCCGAAGAGGACGCGCAGGCCGCGGGCGTCGTCATCGACAGCAGCCTGCTGCACAGCGCCCATCCCGCGGGCCAATGACCAACGCAAGGTTTCCCATGTCCCACCCTGCTTTTTCTACCGCCGGCCTGCAACTGCAACGCGACGCCCACGGGCTGTTGGTGCTGCAGCTCCCGGACGGCACCGTGCACAGCGGCGTCACGCCGGTCCGCGCCTTTCCGCTGGCCGCGCCCGAAGAGGGCCTGTCGTTCGTCGGCCCCGACGGCCGCGAGCTGTGCTGGATCGACCGCCTGGACGACCTCGCCGCGCCCGTGCGCAGCCTGGTGCGCGCCGAACTGGCAGTACGCGAGTTTGTGCCCACTATCACCAGAATCAGCACAGTATCGAGCTTCTCCATGCCCAGCACCTGGTCGGTGGAGACCGACCGCGGCGCCACGCGCTTCACCCTCAAGGCCGAGGAAGACATCCGCCGCCTGCGCGGCCGCACCGCCTTGCTCATCGCCAGCGCCGAGGGCGTGCACTACGCCGTGGCCGACACCAGCGCCCTGGACAAGGCGTCACGCAAGCTGCTGGAGCGGTTTTTGTAAGCCTGGGAGGTGGATTGTTATAAGGGTTTACCCTGGTTTTGTGTCAATCGGTAAAAAAGACCTCAACTTCCCCTTCTTTTTACCGAAATAAAGGCACGAGACGGTGATAGTGCGCCGTCTGAACACTTTTGTGAGGTCACCGCCATGCAACTGCCACCTGTCGACCGATCTCCGATCTGGCGTCCCCAGGGCGCAGATCTGTACTCCACCGGAGCCTCCGGGGCGGTGCCGGTGCGTCCCGTCCACAATGCCAATCCGGTCGAATCCATGGACCGGCTGGGCGAGGGCGCGGTGGTCAAGACGCCCGAGAAACCCTCGGACCCGGACGTCCAGAACCGCGACTGGACGGCGGTGAAGACGGCGGAAAAAGTCGAGGAGCCCCCGGAGCCGCCCAAGGAGCCGCCGCTCTACAAGCTGCTCATCGAGCACCTGCACGCGCTCTGGCGTGCCAGCGGCAGCGCCATCGAGGCGGCGCAGGAGGTCAACAAGAACACGCTGCAGGAGCGTCTGGCCCCCCAGGCGCAGAACGAGCCGCTCACGTACTCCGACCCCAAGGTCAAGAAGACCGGCGGTCTGTAAACGTTTTTGCTCTCAAAAACATAGCTTTAGGCGCCCGTACTACGGGCGCTTTTTGCATTTTTGACCCTTTTTCTCAGGGTGCGGACGCATGGGCCACGCCGCTGCGCACATGCCCGGCAGGCACATGCTGGGCGGCCGAAGCCACATGGCCCGTCTGGTCGTCGAAAAAGAAGTCGGGCTCGAACTCGCGCAGGAACTCGCCCTTGGGCAGGCCGCCGAGGAACATGGCTTCGTCCACGGCGATGTTCCAGCTCATCAGCGTGTGGATGGCGCGCTCGTGGGCCGGTGCGCTGCGCGCCGTGACCAGGGCGGTGCGGATGCGCATGGGCGCGCCGCCGCTTTGCTGCAGCCGGTGCAGGGCCGAAAGAAAGGGCTTGAAGGGGCCGGGCGGCAGCGGCAGGTGGGCCTTCTCGGCCTCATGCGCCTGGAAGGCGTCGAGGCCGCCGGACTGGAACACGCGCTCCGCCTCGTCGGAAAACAGCACGGCGTCGCCGTCGAAGGCAATGCGCACTTCGTGCGGGTTGGTGGCGCTGGCCTGGGCCGACTGCGTGGCCACCTGTGCGGCCGGGTAGCCCATGCTCAGCGCCTGGGCCACGTCGGCGGCATTGGCCGAGAGAAACAGGTGTGCGCCCAGCGGGCGCAGATAGCGAAAGGGCGCGGCCCCCTGGGTGAACACGCCGCGCTGCACGCTGGTCAGGCCGTGGGCATGCGCCGAGCGGAACACGCGCATGCCGCTGGCCGGGTCGTTGCGCGAGAGCACCACCACCTCCACGCGCTGCTGGCCCGGCTCGTTGAACGCCAGGAGCTTCTTCACCAGCGAGAACGCCACGCCGGGGGCCGCAGGCACATCCAGGCGCGCCAGTTGCAGGTGCATGTAGGCCTGGGCGTCGCCCTGGTCGAACAGGCGGTTCTCCTCCTCGAAGTCGAACAGGGCGCGCGAGGAAATCGCCACCACCAGCTTGTCTTCCAGCGTCTGTGCCATGGCCGTGCCTACTTCATGAATTGGTTGAGCTCGATGATGGGCTGCAGCACCGCGAGCACGATCAGCATCACCACCACGCCCATGGTGACGATGAGCAGCGGCTCCAGCAGCGTGGCCAGTTGCAGGGCGCGCCGCTGCACCTCGGCGCTGAACTGCGTGGCGGCGCGTTCGAGCATCAACGGCAACTGCCCGGTTTGCTCGCCCAGGCGGGCAAACATGGGCAGCAGGCCGGGAAAGCGCTTCTTCTGGGCCAGGGCCGTGGCGAGCGGTGCGCCCTCGCGCACCATCACCAGGGCATCGAGGGCGTCGGCGCGCAGGGCGCGGTTGTGCAGCGTCTCGGCCGCTGCCTGCAGCGCCTTGAGGATGGGCACCCCCGCGCCGGCGAGCATGGCCAGCGTGCTGGCAAAGCGTGCTGCGTTGTAGCCGCGCGCCAGCCGCCCGAGCAGCGGCAGGCGCAGCCAGAAGGCATCGAAGCGCGTGCGCAGGGTGTCGATGGTGAGCGCCCAGCGCCCGGCCAGCAGCCCCAGCCCCAGCGCCGCGCCCAGCCACAGGCCCCAGGCGCGCACGAAACTGCTGATCCCCAGCATGGCCACCGTGAGCAGCGGCAACTGGCGCTTGGTGCCCGCGAACACGCCCGCCACCTGCGGCACCACGTAGCTCACGAGGAACAGCACGATGAGGATGGCCACCACCGTCACGATGGCCGGGTAGAGCGCCGCGCCGATGAGCTTGGCCTGCAGGGCCTGGCGTTCCTCCAGGTCGTCGGCCAGGCGCTCGAGCACCAGGGCGAGGTTGCCGCTGTGCTCGCCCGCGCCGATCACGGCGCAGTAGATGTCGGAGAACTCGCGCGGATGCTGCTGTAGTGCACGCGCAAAGGTCGAGCCCGCATTCACTTCCGCGCGCAGCAGGGCCACGAGGTGGTGCTGGCGTTCGTTCTCGGCCTCGTCGGCCAGTGCCGTGAGGGCGCGCTCCAGCGGCAGCCCCGAGGCCAGCAGCCCGGCAAGCTGGCGTGTCCAGATGGCCAGGGCCGCCGATCCGAACACCGGGCGGCCCCAGCCGCGCGCCTGCGCTGCGCCGCTGCCCGCGCTTTCGCCCACGGCCTGCACGGCCAGCGGAACCAGCGCCTGGGCGCGCAACTGGCTGCGCGCCGCCCTGGCCGTGTCCGCTTCAAGCACCCCCTTGCGGGTCTGGCCCTGTGCGTCCAGGGCTTCAAAGGAAAAGGCAGGCATGGGAGGGCGTCGGGCGCAGGCGGCGGATGGAACAGGTCAGGATGGTAGCCGCTGATTGTGCATGGCCTGGGGTGCCTGCGCCCCCGATGTTGCGCATAGGCGTGCGGTGCGGCGCAAAATGCCCGATGATGGCGAAATCAGGCGATAGAACTGCGCGGGATGCACGGTGCGGCGCAGCGAGCGACACCAGGAGGGGTGTATGGGATTCTTCAGCCGTATTTTCAAATTCCGGGAGCAGGACTCCTCCAGCCCCGAGACGACCTGGTCCTACGAGGACAACGCCAGCGAGCTGGTGCTCGACCCGGAATCCGCGGCCACGCTGCTGACCGAATTCGACATCGAGGCCGCCATCGCCAGCCATGAGAAATGGAAACAGCGCCTGCAGCACATGCTCGAAGGCCGCCAGCCCCTGACCCTGGATGCGCAGCAGGTGGCCGACCATGCGGCCTGCCCCCTGGGGCAGTGGCTGCAAGGGCCGGGCAAGGAGGCGCTGGGCCAGTACCCGGCCTTCGAGATGCTGATGGCGCGGCACCGGTACTACCACACGCAGGCCGCGGCCGTCGTGGCGCTGGCCCAGGCGGGAGAGCAGGACAAGGCCTGGCGCCTGTTCCAGGGCGGCTACCGCCATGCGTCCAACCAGGTGACCCTGCTGCTCAAGGAGCTGCGCCGCGGGCTGGGGCAGTGAGCCCAGCGCGGTCCTCTTTATTTCAGGTACTTGGCGTACAGCGCCTTGGTCTGCGGCGGAAAATGCTGGCCTTGCGTCTGTGAGCCGAGCTCCGAGGCGAATTGCCAGCCGAAGAACAGGATGTGGTCGTAGCCTTCGGCGTAGGCCAGCTGGCGCGCGATGAAGGCATCGAACGTGGCGCCGTCCCAGTCCGGAAACTTGAAGGCCTGCGCGATGAACCATGTCTCCACGCCCGGATGGGCCTGTTGGGCCATGGCCGGAAATGTGGCGGACCAGTCGTGCAGCCTGTCGATCAGGCGGGGATCGCCCAGCCAGTAGGGGTCGGTGCCCACCCAATCCACCAGCGCAATGGCCCGGGGAAGGTAGTCCTGCACCAGGGGGTGCTCGAACACGGCGTAGGGAGTCACCGTGATGCCCACAGAGGCCTGTGGAATATGGCGGCGCACCAGGCGCACGGCGGTCTGCAGGGCCTCCAGCTTGGCCTGCAGGTACGCGGGCGTGGCGCAGCCCTGGCAAAGCTGCCAGAAGATCTCGTCCTGCACCAGCACGCGGATGCCGGGGGTGAGCAGGTCCCCATGCGCGCGGGCATAGGCCACCAGCTGTTGCTCTGCGTCCGGTGCGATCAGCGCGTCCGTGCCCTCGGCCGGGTGCAGCATGAACAGCAGGTCCAGGATGTTCTGCCGGCCCGCGGCCTGGATGGCGCGGGACGTGGAAGGATTGCCGGAGTACCCGGCATTCGTGCGCAGGGCCGAGCTGCTGATCTCTGCACCGGTCGAGAAGACTTCGCCCACCAGGCGGGCCGGGGGTTGGGGCGCAGGGGTATCGGCGCCGCCGCCGCAGGCCTGCAGCAGGCAGGTGCACAAGGCGAGAGCAAAGAGTCGGATGAGTGCATTCATGGATTGATGGGGAGGTTCAGCCGCTGGTCAGGGCATCGCGCACGGCGCCCACTTGGCGGCGCGAGACCGTGAGCAGCTCGGCCAGCCCGTGCAGGCGTGCAGCCCAGCATTCGCCTTCCTCGGGGTCATGGTGGCGCTCGAGCGCGCGCAGGGCATGCCGGGCCACCAGGGCGTTGCGGTGGATGCGCAGAAAGCGCCCAGGATAGCGGCTTTCCAGCTCGCTCAGCGCACCGTCGAGCACATAGCTGCGCGTCAGTGTGCGCACGGTCACGTATTTCTGCTCGGCCTTGAAATACAGCACCTCGGCCAGCGCGATGCGCTCCGTGCGTCCCCGGTCCTGGATGAGCAGCATCTCGCCCCGGCCTGCGGGCGTGGCGTCTGGGGGCGGGGCGGCGGCGGCCGGCGGGCGCTGCAGCCGCTGCACCTTGGCCAGGGCCTGCTGCAGGCGCTCCAGGCGCACGGGCTTGGTGAGGTAGTCCGCGGCGTCGAGTTCGAAGGCACTCACGGCATGGTCGGCATGGGCGGTCACGAACACCACGGCGGGCGGGTGGCGCAGGCCCTGCAGGTTGTGCGCCAGGCTCAGGCCGTCCTGCCCGGGCATGTGCACGTCCAGCAGCAGCAGATCGAAGGCCTGGCCGCCGCTGGGCTGCAGCAGGGCCAGGGCCTCGCTGGCGCTGGCCGCCTCGCGCACCAGGTGCGGCTGCCGGCCGGTGCTGCCGGCGTCGTCGGCCAGCAGCCTGCGCAGGCGGCTGCGGGCCAGGGGTTCGTCGTCGACCACCAGGATATTCATGGTTTCTTGCGGGGGGATGCGTTCTGCCGCGGCCGGTGGGCCGGGGTGCGCGGCGCGGGCAGGCTGATGCGCACCTGGTACAGGCCGTCCTGCACCCCGGCGCTGAAATCGCCCTGCACGTCGTGCAGCAGCGACAGGCGCGCACGCACATTGGCCAGGGCAATGCCGTGGCCGCGTGGCGCGCGGCCGGTGGCGGCGCCCTGTTCCGGCAGGGTGTTGGTGATGCGGATGACCACGCGGCTGCCGCGCAGCTCCGTGACCACGCGCAGCTTGCCGCCGCGCGCACTGGGCTCCACGCCGTGCTTGACGGCGTTTTCCACCAGCGGCTGCAGCAGCAGCGGGGGCAACAGCGCGCCCTCGGTGCGCGGGTCGAGCTGCCACTGCACGCGCAGGCGCTCGCCAAAGCGCACCTGCTCTATGGCCAGGTAGCGCCGCGCCAGGCGGATCTCGTCGGCCAGGGCCACGGCCTCGCCCTGCTCGACCAGGGCCGAGCGGAACAGGTCGCTCAGGTCTTCGAGCAGGGATTCGGCCTTGGCGGGCTCGTCGCGCACCAGGGCGATGGCGCTGTTGAGCGAGTTGAAGAGGAAATGCGGGCGGATGCGCGCCTGCAATTCCGTGAGCCGCGCGGTCGTCGCTGCCGGGGTGCGCGCGCGCGCGCGCAGAACCAGTGCGGCCACCAGCAGCCCGGCGAGCAGTGCACCGCTGGCAGCCCCGGCCACCCAGGCCGGGTGCTCCGTGGCGCCGATGAGCCGCAGCATGGCACAGGCCGCGAGGCCGGCCAGGGCGCCCAGCAGGATGCCGGCGGCGTACTGGCCCTGCGTGCGCAGGCCTTCGAGCCATTGCTTGAGGCTGCAGGCCGCCACCAGCCAGGCCAGCGTGGCGGGCAGCGCCACGCCGGTGAGCCAGGCCAGCCGGGCGAGCCAGTCCAGGGGGTGGTCGGCGCCGTACAGCGCCCCGACGCCGAGCACGCCTTCGACGAACAGCACCGCGCGCAGGACCACGCCCGCATGGCAGGCATCGAACACCAGTGCCCGGCCCGCTGGCCGGAGCGGGCGGGCGGTCGCAGGGGCATCGGGCAGGGTCGATAAAATTTGCGTCTCTTGCATCGCGGCATCCGGGCGCACCGGGTGTCTGTTCCACCGGATTATTGCCCCCCCATGCCCACCAGCCAACCCACCCAGCCTTCCCACAACCAGCTCGACACCAAGGCGCAGGCGTGGTCGGCGCTGTTCTCCGAGCCCATGAGCGAGCTCGTCAAACGCTACACCTCCAGCGTGTTCTTCGACAAGCGCCTGTGGCAGGCCGACATCGCGGGCAGCCTGGCGCATGCCGAGATGCTGGCGGCGCAGGGCATCATCAGCCAGGAGGATCACGCCGCCATCCAGCGCGGCATGGCCCAGATCACCCAGGAGATCGAGTCCGGTGCATTCGAGTGGAAGCTCGACCTGGAGGACGTGCACCTGAACATCGAGGCGCGCCTCACGCAGCTCGTGGGCGACGCCGGCAAGCGCCTGCACACCGGCCGCAGCCGCAACGACCAGGTAGCCACCGACGTGCGCCTGTGGCTGCGCGGCGAGATCGACCTGATCGGCGGCCTGCTCACCGACCTGCAGAAGGCGCTGGTGGAAGTGGCGGAGAAGAACGTGGAGGTGATCCTGCCCGGCTTCACCCACCTGCAGGTGGCGCAGCCCGTGAGCTTTGCGCACCACCTGCTGGCCTACGTGGAGATGTTCGCGCGCGATGCCGAGCGCATGCAGGATGTGCGCCGCCGCACCAACGTGCTGCCGCTGGGCTCCGCGGCCCTTGCCGGCACCACCTACCCGCTGGACCGCGAGCGCGTGGCCCAAACCCTGGGCATGGACGGCGTGTGCCAGAACAGCCTGGACGCCGTGAGCGACCGTGACTTCGCCATCGAGTTCACGTCCGCCGCCAGCCTGTGCATGGTGCACTTGAGCCGCCTCTCCGAAGAGCTCATCATCTGGATGAGCCAGAACTTCGGCTTCATCAAGATTGCCGACCGCTTCACCACCGGCTCGTCGATCATGCCGCAGAAGAAGAACCCCGACGTACCCGAGCTCGCGCGCGGCAAGACCGGCCGCGTGGTGGGCCACCTCATGGGCCTGATCACGCTGATGAAGGGCCAGCCCCTGGCCTACAACAAGGACAACCAGGAAGACAAGGAGCCGCTGTTCGACACCGTGGACACGCTCAAGGACACGCTGCGCATCTTTGCCGAGATGGTGGGCGGCCAGCTCAACCCCGCCACCGGCGCCAAGGAAGGCGGCATCACCGTCAACGCCCAGGCCATGGAGGCCGCTGCGCAAAAGGGCTACGCCACCGCCACCGACCTGGCCGACTACCTGGTGAAGAAGGGCCTGCCCTTCCGCGACGCGCACGAAACCGTGGCCCACGCCGTCAAGGCTGCAAGCTCGCACAACTGCGACCTCTCGGAACTGCCGCTGGCCGTGTTGCAGGGCTTCCACGCGAGCATCGACAAGGATGTCTACGAGTGCCTGAGTCTGCGCGGCTCGCTGGGGGCGCGCAACACGCTGGGCGGCACGGCGCCGGCGCAGGTGCGCGCGCAGATCGCGCGCCATCGCGCGCGCCTGGCCTGAGGGCCGGGCGGGCGCAGGGCCGGGCTTTCAGCCCTCGCCCTGCGGGACGCCGCCGCCCTCGCGGTCGGCGATCCAGGCCTCGAGCGCATCGATAGCCAGGGGGCGGCTGAAGAAATAGCCCTGGTAGGTGTGGCAGCCGTGCTGCGCGAGGAAATCGCGCTGCCCGGCCTGCTCCACGCCCTCGGCAATGACCTCCAGCCCCAGGCTGTCGGACAGGGCCACGACCGTGCGCGCGATGGCGGCGTCGTTCGCATCGGTGAGCACGTTGCGCACGAAACCCTGGTCGATCTTCAAACGGTCCAGCGGCAGGCGCTTGAGGTAGGCGAGCGAGGAGTAGCCGGTGCCGAAGTCATCGAGCGAGAAGCCCACGCCGCGCGCCTTGAGCGCAACCATCTTGACGACCACGTCCTCCACATTGGTGACCAGCAGGCTCTCGGTCAGTTCGAGCTTGAGGCGCCGCGGGTCGGCCCCGGTGTGCTCCAGCACCTCCAGCACCTCATCGACGAAACCGCCATGGTGGAACTGGCGGGCGCTCACGTTCACGGTCATGGACAGGTGCCGGCGCCGCGGCTGTTGCGCCCAGGTGGACAGTTGGCGGCAGGCGGTCTCCAGCACCCAGCGCCCCAGGGGCAGGATCAGGCCCGTGTCCTCGGCCAGGGGGATGAATTCGGCCGGCGAGACCATGCGGCCATCGGCCTGGCGCCAGCGCAGCAGCGCCTCCACGCCCACCACGGCGCCCGAAAGGTGCACCTGGGGCTGGTAGTGCAGCAGGAACGCCTGCTGCTCCAGCGCCTGGCGCATGGCCTTTTCCAGGGCCACGCGCTCGACCAGCGCCGACTGCATCTGCGGGTCGAAGAAGCTCAGCGCATTGCGCCCCGAGGCCTTGGCGCGGTACATGGCCATGTCGGCCTGCCGGAGCAGGTCTTCGACCGAGGTCTGGGGCGTGCCGAACAGGGCCACGCCCATGCTGGCGCTGTGGTGGTGCGTGCTGCCGTGCAGCGTGTAGGGCTCGCCCAGCGCCTGCAGCAGGCGCGAGCCCATGGCCTCGGCCTGCGCCACGGCCTGCAGGGCGTCAGCGCTCAGGCCTTCGAGCATGACGACGAACTCGTCGCCGCCCAGCCGCGCCACGGTGTCGCCCGCGTTCACGCACTGCGTCAGGCGCTGGGCGACCTGCTGCAGCAGCAGGTCGCCCACGTAGTGGCCGCGCGTGTCGTTCAGGCCCTTGAAATGGTCGATGTCGATGAAGAACAGCGCGCCGTGCCGCTGGTTGCGCTGGCTCACGGCGATGGCATGCTCCAGCCGGTCGAGCAGCAGGCGCCGGTTGGGCAGGCCGGTGAGCGGGTCGGAGAAGGCGAGCTGCTGGATGCGCTCCTCGTTCTCCTTTTGCTGCGTGATGTCGGAGAACGTGGCCACGTAGTGGGTCACCGGGCCCTGCGGGGCGCGCACGGCCACGATGGAGAGCCACTGCGGGTAGATGTCGCCGGATTTGCGCCGGTTCCAGACCTCGCCCTGCCAGCGGCCGTGCCGTGCCAGCGCCTCCCACATCTCGGCGTAAAAGCGCTGGTCGTGCCGCCCCGACTGCAGCAGGCGCGGGTTCCTGCCGATGACCTCGGCGGGCTCGTAGCCGGTGATGGCGGTGAACGCGCGGTTGACGGCGATGATGGTGCCGTCGTGCTGGGCGATGGTCACGCCCTCGGCGCTGTTGTCGAAAAAGGTGGCCGCCTGGCGCAGGTCGTCTTCCATGCGCTTGCGCTCGGTGATGTCGAGTATCACCCCCACCAGGCCGCCCACGCTGCCGTCGGGGTTGGTGAAGGTGGCCTTGTGGAAGATCACGTCGCGCACCTGGCCGTCGGCCTGCTGCACTCGGCTTTCGTAGATCTGCTTGCCCGGCCGGTCCAGCAGTTCGCGGTCCGCCGCCATGTAGCGCTGGGCGAGCGCGGGGGGCGAGAGGTCCAGGGGCGAGCGGCCGATGATCTCGGCCGAGCGCTTGCCGATGAAGGCCTCGAAGGCGCTGTTGCAGCCCAGGTAGCGGGCCTGGGCGTCCTTGTAGAACAGGGGGCCGGGGATGGCCTCGATCAGTTGCTGCATGAAGCCCAATTGGCGCGACAGTTCGGTGCCGTGTTCCCGCACCTGCGCGAGCAGCCGCTCCGCGTGCTCGTGCGCGGCGCGCAAGGCATTTTCCGCCTGGTGGCGTTCGGTCACGTCGGTGTAGGTCGAGACCACGCTGCCGTCGGGCAGGCGGCGGTCGGTCACGGCCAGCACCTGCCCTTGCGCGCTGGTGTACTCGAACGCATTGGATTGCCCCGTGCGCAGGCGCTGCACGCGGCGCTGCACCAGGGGCTGCAACTGCTGCGGCGCCACGCCGGTGTGCCGCATGTAGCTGTGCAGCAAGGCGTCCATGGGCTGGCCATGGCAGGGCTGGCCCGTGGGCCAGCCGATGATCTGCAGGAACTGCCGGTTCCAGACGACCAGGCGCATGTCCCGGTCGAACAGCGACAGGCCCTGGTCGATGTAGTTCACGGCCTCGTGCAGGCGCGCCAGGCTGAACTCCACCTTCTGGCTCGCAAAATGCAGCAGCTCGTTCAGGCGGTCCGCGGGCGCGCTGGCCGGCGCGGCGGGCGGGGGGCTCTGCGGCGGGGCGGGGCTTTCGTCGCCCCAGACCTGCAGCAGCGCCGTGACGCAAAAGCGCACGATGCGCGCCAGCGGCTGCACCACGGCCAGCGGGCCGGCCAGGGCAAAGCAGGTCAGCCGCTGCCCGCCGGCCTGGATGACCATGCCAATGCCTTCGCGCATGGTGTCCGAGTGGGCGGCCTGCGCGGCGGTGACGCAGTATTCGTCCATCTCGCCCTGCATGATGCGCAGCGCAATCGCATGGTGCTGGCCGATGCGTGCGCGCGCGCTGGAGGCGACGATGCGTCCCGAGGCATCCATGAAGCTGCACACCAGCCCCAGCTCGGCGTGGAGCACGTCGCACAAATCCTGGCCGAATTGGACGTTGAAGGGAATGGGCATGCGGTGGGGGCTGCGCGGCAGGTCCGCCGCGCGGTTAACAACGTGCAATTCTGCACGCCGGAGCGGTCTGGCGGTTGGGTATTTTCCGCTACGCTCCATGGATCAGCCGAGGAGACCCGCGTGAACCCCAAGACCATTGCCTGGGACATGGCCGCCGCGTGCGTACTATTGCTTGCCGCCAGCAGTGCCCAGGCCCTGCAGATCAGCCGCTTTTCGCCCCAGGGCGAGGTGGCGCGCATAGGCCAGGTGGTGGCCCGGTTCGACGGTGCTGCGGTGGCCTTCGGCGACCCCCGGGCGCCGGCGCCGCTCACGCTGCATTGCTCGGACGCGCAGGCCAGCAAGGGCGCGGGGCGCTGGACCAGCGAGCGCGAGTGGGTGTACGACTTCGAGCGCGAGCTGCCGCCCGGCGTGCGCTGCACGGCCGAGCTCAATACCAGCTTCCAATCGCCCTCTGGCGACCTGTTGAAGGGCGCGGCCAGCTATCAATTCAATAGCGGCGGGCCGTTCGTCGTGAACGTGCGCCCTGGCACCTACCAGCCCATCGACGAGGAGCAGCATTTCGTGCTGCAGCTCAACGGCGCGGCCGCGCCCGAGAGCGTGCTGGCGCATGTGTGGTGCGCGGTCGAAGGGGTGGGCGAGCGCGTGCCGGTGCGTGCCGTGGCGGGCAAGGAACGCACCGAGTTGCTCCAGGCCCTGGGGCTGCAGGCGCGCGCGCAGCAGAACCCGCTGGCCATGGTCACGCTCGCGTGCAACCGGCGCCTGGCGCCTTCGGCACAGGTGCAACTCGTTTGGGGCAAGGGCGTGGCCACGCCGGGCGGGGTGGAGAACCGGGTGGAAAAGCGCTTCACCTTCCGCGTGCGCGCGCCCTTCACGGCCGAGTTCTCCTGCGAGCGCGAGAATGCCCAGGCGGCTTGCCTGCCGATCCGCCCGCTCACCGTGGCGTTCAGCGCGCCCGTGCCGCGCAAGCAGGCGCTGGCGCTGCGCCTGAAGGGGCCGCGCGAGACGCTGCAGCCCAGCCTGCCGGGCGCCGGCGAGGAGCCCGAGGGCGACGCGCTGGTGGGCAGCGTGCAGTTCGCTGCGCCGCTGGCGGAGAACACCGCCTATGTGCTGGAGCTGCCCAAGGACTTGAAAGACGCCTCGGGCCGGGCGCTGGCGAATGCGGCGAGCTTTCCGCTGCAGGTGGCCACGGGCGGCCTGCCGCCGCTGGCCAAGTTTGCCGCCGCGCCCTTTGGCGTCGTCGAGCGCTTTGCCGAAGGGCCGCAGGGGCCGGCGCTGTTTCCCGTGACGCTGCGCAACGTCGAGTCCGATCTGCGCGTGCAGGGGCTGCAGACCGGGCCGGCGGCGCCCGCGGCGGGCCAGGTCGGCACGCTGCAGCCCACGCAGGACGCCGACATCATCGCCTGGTTCCAGAAGGTGCAGCGCCACGACGCCTGGCAGGTCGAGCGCCGCGTGGCGCGCCGCGACGTCAAGGGCCCCTTGCCCCAGGCGCTCGCGGGCGAGAGCCCGGACTACGTGCAGCCGCGCATGCTGTCGCTGCTCGCCGGCCAGGGCGGGGTGCGCACGCTCGATCTGCCGCGGACCGCGCGGGGCGACAAGCGGCCGTTCGAGGTCGTGGGCATCCCATTGGCGCCGGGTTTTCACGTCATCGAGATCGCCTCGCCGCTGCTGGGCGCCTCGCTGCTCGACGCGCGCCACGGCCGCAGCCGCAGCATGTACGTGCGCAGCATGGCCCTGGTGACCAATCTGGCCGTGCACTTCAAGCTCGGGCGCGAGAACGCGCTCGCCTGGGTGACCTCGCTGGACCGCGGCCAGCCCGTGGCGGGCGCGCAGGTGCGCGTCTCCGATTGCGCCGGCAAGGCCCTGGCCAGCGCGGTGACCGACGCCCAGGGCGTGGCGCGCATCGAGGGGCTCTCCGCCACGCCGCCGTACTGCGAGGGCGCGGGCGCTTCCGGCGCGGGCTACTTCGTGAGCGCGCGCCACCGCGGCGCCGACGGCGTGCAGGACATGGCCTTCGCCTGGAGCGAGTGGCAGCGCGGCATCGAGCCCTGGCGCTTCAACGTGCCCACGAGCAGCGAGCCCCAGCCCGACGTGCGCGCCCACACCATCTTCGCCCGCACCCTGCTGCGTGCGGGCGAGACCGTGTCCATGAAGCACCTGCTGCGCACCGAGACCCAGGCCGGCTTCGCCCTGCCCGCACAGCAGCCGCCGACGCTGGCCATCACCCACGTGGGCAGCGGCCAGCAGTTCACCCAGGCGCTGCAGTGGCGCAAGACGGCCACGGGCGGCCTGAGCGCGCAGAGCGAATTCGCCGTGCCGCCGGCCGCCCGGCTGGGCGTGTACGAGGTGGAGCTGCGCGGCGCCGAGGGTGCGCCGTCCTACGCCTCGGGGCGCTTTCGCGTGGAGGAGTTCCGCCTGCCGGTGCTCGAAGGGCGCGTGGGCCCGGCTGACCCGGCGCCGCTGGTGAACGTGCGCTCCGTGCCGGCCGCGGTGCAGGTCCAGTACGTGGCCGGCGGCCCGGCGGCGCAGTTGCCGGTGCGCGTCTCGGCCCTGGTGCGCACCAAGCCGCTGCACTACGGGGACTACGAGGACTTCAGCTTCCAGCCGCCGCGGCCGCGCCAGGGCGGCGCGCAGGCCGGCGAAGAGGAAGACGCCGCCCGCGAGGACGCCCGCGTCATTGCCGACAAGCTGGCGCTCACGCTCGACCGCCAGGGCGCGGGCCGCATCACCCTGGAGAACGTGCCGCGCGCCAGCGCGGCGCAGGAGCTGGTGATCGAAGCCACCTACGCCGACCCGGCCGGCGAGGTGCAGACCCTGCGCAGCGCCCACACCCTGTGGCCTGCGGCCGTGGTGGCCGGCATCAAGACCGAGGGCTGGGCCTCGGCCAGCCAGAAGCTGCGCCTGCAGGCGCTGGCGCTCACGCCCGAAGGCCGTCCCGCCGCGGGCGTGCCGCTGCAGGTGCAGGCCATCGCCCACACCACCACCACCAGCCGCAAGCGCATGGTGGGCGGCTTCTACAGCTACGACCACAAGAGCGACACCAAGGACCTGGGTACCGTCTGCACGGGCGAGAGCGATGCGCGCGGCCTGCTGCTGTGCGAGGTCCGGCTGGACCAGGGCGGCGAGGTGGAGCTGGTGGCCACCGCGCGCGACAAGTCCGGCAACACCGCGGACGCCGCCTCCTCGGTCTGGGTCACGCGCCAGGGCGAGCTGTGGTTCGGCGGCGAGAACCACGACCGCATCGACCTGCTGCCCGAGAAGAAGAGCTACCAGCCTGGCGAGACCGCGCGCCTGCAGGTGCGCATGCCGTTTCGCTTCGCCACGGCCCTGGTGGCGGTGGAGCGCGAGGGCATCATCGCCACGCAGGTGGTGCAGCTCAGCGGCAAGGACCCGACCGTGCACCTCAAGATCGAGGAGGGCTGGGGCCCCAACGTCTACGTCAGCGTGCTGGCCCTGCGCGGGCGCCTGCGCGACGTGCCCTGGTACAGCTTCTTCACCTGGGGCTACCAGGCCCCGCGCGAGTGGTGGACGGCCTTCTGGTACGAGGGCAAGGAATACACCGCGCCCACGGCGCTGGTGGACCTGGCCAAGCCCGCCTTCCGCCTGGGCGTGGCTGAACTCCGGGTGGGCACGCGGGCGCACCAGATCGACGTGAAGGTGCAGGCCGACAAGGCCAGCTACCCCGTGCGCGGCAAGGCGCGGGTCACCATCACGGCCCAGCTTCCCGGCGGCAAGCCCGCGGCCCACGCCGAGGTGGCGCTGGCCGCCGTGGACCAGGCGCTGCTCGAGCTCATGCCCAACACCAGCTGGAACCTGCTCGATGCCATGCTGCAGCGCCGCAGTTGGGGCGTGCAGACGGCCACGGCGCAGATGGAAATCGTGGGCCGGCGCCACTACGGCAAGAAAGCCGTGCCCGCGGGCGGCGGCGGCGGGCGCGCGCCCACGCGCGAACTGCTCGACACCCTGCTGCTGTGGCAGCCCGCGGTCCAGCTCGACGAGCGCGGCCAGGCGCGGGTGGAGGTGCCGCTCAACGATGCGCTCACCACCTTCCAGATCGTCGCCGTGGCCGACGCCGGGGCGGGCTGGTTCGGCACCGGCACGGCCCGCATACGCACCACGCAGGACCTGCAGATCATCAGCGGCCTGCCGCCCCTGGTGCGCGAGGGCGACCAGTTCCGGGCGCAATTCACCCTGCGCAACACCACCGCGGCGGCGATGAAGGTCGAGGTCGCGCCGCGCGCCACGCTGCTGGAGCTGGCGCCGCAGACGCTGGAGCTGGCGCCCGGCCAGGCGCGCGAGCTGGCCTGGCAGGTCACGGCGCCCGAGCAGCTCGGGCGCACGCGCGCCCAGGCCCTGCTGTGGGAGGTCGTGGCGCGCGACACCGCGGGCAGCGCCCGTGACGCGCTCAAGGCCAGCCAGCGCATCGTGCCCGCCGTGCCGCTGGCCGTGCAGCAGGCCACGCTGGTGCAGCTCGACGGCGGCCTGAACCTGGACGTGCAGGCCCCGGCCGATGCCCTGCCCGGGCGCGGCGGCCTGCAACTGGCGTTGCAGCCGCGCCTGGCCGAGGGCCTGCCCGGCGTGCGCGACTGGTGGGCGCGCTACCCCTTTGCCTGCCTGGAGCAAAAGACCAGCAAGGCCATCGGCCTGCGCGACGCGCGCCTGTGGGCCACGGTGATGGCGCAACTGCCCACCTACCTCGACAGCGACGGCCTGGCCAGCTATTTCCCGCCGCGCAGCGGCAGCGCCGACCACGGCAGCGACGTGCTCACCGCCCACCTGCTCGCCGCCGCCCACGAGGCCGCGGGCCTGAACCCGGCCTTTGCCCTGCCCGACGAGGCGCGCGCCGCCATGGAGCGCGGCCTGATCGCCTTCGTCGAGGGCCGCATCGAGCGCAGCTTCTGGAGCCCGCGCAAGGACCTGGACATGCGCAAGCTCGCCGCCATCGAGGCGCTGGCGCGCCATGGCCGCGCGCAGGCGCGCATGCTCACCAGCCTCACCATCGCGCCCCAGCAGTGGCCCACGCACAGCGTGCTCGACTGGCTGGGCATCCTCCAGCGCGTGCAGGACGTGCCGCAGCGCGAGCAGCGCCTGAAGGAAGCCGTGCAGATCCTGCGCAGCCGCCTGGCGTACCAGGGCACGCGGCTCATCTTCAGCACCGAGCAGGACGACCACTGGTGGTGGCTCATGCAGAACGGCGACGTGAACGCCGCGCGCCTGCTGCTCGCCGGGCTCGACGACCCGCAGTGGCGCGATGAGCTGGGCCGCCTGGCCAGCGGCTTCATCGCGCGCCAGCAGGGCGGGGCCTGGCGCACCACCACGGCCAACCTGTGGGGTGGGCTGGCGCTGGAGAAATTCAGCGCCCGATTCGAGGCCACGCCCGTGGCGGGCACGACCCGCGCCAGCCTGGGCGGCAACGCGGCCAGCGTGGACTGGAGCAAGGTCGAGCGCATCAAGACGCAGGACGCCAGCGGCGCGGCGCACCAGAGCAGCGCCTTCGGCGCGCCGGCCGCCCCCGGCATGCTGCGCGGCAACAGCATGTTCCTGCCCTGGGGCAGCGGCACGCAGACCTTGGCCGTGGCGCACCAGGGGCCGGGCAAGCCCTGGCTCACGCTGCAGTCGGTGGCCGCCGTCGAGCTGAAGGCGCCGTTCAGCGCGGGCTACCGCATCCAGAAAACCGTCACGCCCATCGAGCAGGCGCGCAAGGACCTGCCGCCCGGCCGGTACACGCGCGGCGACGTGCTGCGCGTTCAGCTTACGGTGAGCGGCCAGGCCGACATGACCTGGGTGGCCATCACCGACCCCATTCCCGCGGGCGCCACCATCCTGGGCAGCGGCCTGGGCCGCGACTCCGAGATCGCCACCCAGGGCGAGAAGCGCAGCGGCGCAGGCTGGCCCGCGTTCGAGGAGCGCAGCTTCGAGGCCTTCCGCAGCTACTACGAGTACCTGCCCAAGGGCACGGTGAAGATGGAATACACCCTGCGCCTGAACAACGCGGGCGACTTTGCCCTGCCCCCGAGTCGGGCCGAGGCCTTGTACGCGCCCGAGATGTTTGGCGCAGCGCCCAATGCACGCATGCAGGTGGGCCTGCCTTGAAAGCGGTTTTTGCTATCGAAAGAGAAGCTGCTGGCGCAGGCTACATAAGCCCTGGAGGCCATTTTTCCTTGAAAGCGCGCTCAGCGGCCGCTGAACTCACGCTGGCGCCGGTAGTAGTCGTCCTGGTCGCGCTGGAACTGGTCCTGCGCGCGCGAGCGGTCCATGTGGTCGCGCCAGGCCTGGTCGGGCACCTGGCTGGCGCTGCGCCCGCCGCTCCAGCCCCCCTGGCCTGCGCGGGCGCGGCGCTCGGCATCGCGCGTGATGGCGTCCACTTGGCGCTGGATGTCGGCATCGGAACGGCGCTGGGTATAGGTCGGGGTGGACCACTGGCTGGTGCGCCCCGCAGCGGCGTCCGGCGCACGGGCGGCAGGGGCTGCGCCGGGCAGGGCGTGCTGGGTGCTCCACTGCGTGGTGCGCGGCGCGGGCGGTGCGGGCGGGGCCGGTTGCGCGGGGCGCTGGGGCGCCTGCGACCAGCGCTGGGTCTGGGGCGCCTCGGACCAGACCTGGGTTTGCGCCCAGGCCGGCAGGAACAGGGAGCAGGCCAGGGTGAGGCAGCACAGGCTTTGTTGCATGGGGGTCTCCGAGGGGGTGGGCGAAGGTGTATCAAGTTGTTGCTGCACTGTACAAAAAGCGGCTCCCCGCGTCCAGCCGCCCAGGCCCGCACTGGGGCGGCAGCGTGACGTCCTGCACACCTGCGGCGGCCGGGCGGCGCTGGCGCGTGCTGGCAGCCTGGGGCTGCGGCCTGCTGGCGGCGCTGCCGGCCTGGGCCCTGCCCACGTTCGAGGAAGTGCGCCAGGGCCACCGCTCGTCCGAGGTGCTGGTGCTCTCGCGCGAGGGCGAGCTGCTGCAGCGCGTGCGCCAGGACGCCCAGGTGCGCCGCGGCGCCTGGGTGGCGCTGGCGGACATGTCGCCCGCGCTGCGCACCGCCCTGGTGTGGAGCGAGGACAAGCGCTTTTACGAGCACAGTGGCGTGGACTGGGCGGCCGTGTCGGCCGCCGCCTGGGGCCGGCTGTGGCACCAGCGCACGCGCGGCGCCAGCACCATCACCATGCAGCTCGCGGGCCTGCTCGACGAGGACTGGCGCCAGGGGCCGGGCGGGCGCAGCGTGGCGCAGAAGCTGGGCCAGGCGGTGGCGGCGCAGGTGCTGGACCGGCGCTGGCGCAAGGACCAGATCCTGGAGGCCTACCTCAACCTCGTGCCCTTTCGCGGCGAGATCGTGGGCATAGACGCGCTGGCGCGCACCCTGTTCGGCAAGGCGGCGCATGGCCTGCAGGAGCACGAGGCCGCGCTCGCCGCCGCCCTGGTGCGCGCGCCCAATGCCCGGCCCGCGCAGGTCGCCCAGCGCGCCTGCGGTGTGCTGCGCCTGATGCGCAGCGCGCAGGCCGGCGCGCCGGCGCACACCGATTGCGCGGCCCTGGCCCTGCTGGCTGACGGCGCCCTGCAGCGCCGTGCCTGGCCGGCGAGCGAGGGCGTGGCGCCGCATGCGGCGCGCCGGGCGCTGGCCCAGGCGGGCGCGGCCCAGGCGGGCGGCGTGCTGCGCACCACGCTCAGCGCGCCGCTGCAGCGCCGGGCGGTGCAAGTGCTGGAGCAGCAGTTGCGCGAACTGCGCGGGCGCCATGTGGAGGATGGCGCCGTCCTGGTGCTCGACAACGCCAGCGGCGAGGTGCTCGCCTGGGTCGGCTCCTCGGGCGTGCTCAGCGCCGCGGCCGAGGTCGACGGCGTGCTCGCCCTGCGCCAGCCCGGCTCCACGCTCAAGCCCTTTCTCTACGCCCAGGCGCTGGCCGAGCGGCGGCTCACGGCGGCCTCGCTCATCGAGGACTCCCCGGCGCAGATCGCCACCCCCGGCGGGCTCTACATCCCGCAGAACTACGACCGCCAGTTCAAGGGCTGGGTGTCGGTGCGCACGGCGCTGGGCGCCTCGCTCAACGTGCCGGCGGTGCGCACGCTGACCATGGTCTCGCCCGACGCCTTCTTCCGCCAGTTGCGCAGCCTGGGCCTGCCGCTGGCCGAGAGCGCGGGCTACTTCGGCTACAGCCTGGCCCTGGGCAGCAGCGAGGTGGCGCTGCTGCACCTGACCAATGCCTACCGGGCGCTGGCCAACGGCGGGCGCTACGGCCCGGTCGCGCCCCTGGTGCGGCCCGGGGGGGCAGCGGCGGCGGCGCCCACGCAGGTGCTCGATGCGGGGGCGGCCTTCATCGTGGGCGACATCCTGGCCGACGGCAACGCCCGTGCGCGCACCTTCGGCACCGACAGCGTGCTCGCCACGCGCGCCTGGACGGCGGTGAAGACGGGCACCAGCAAGGACATGCGCGACAACTGGGCCCTGGGCTGGTCGCAGCGCTACACCGTGGGCGTGTGGGTGGGCAATGCCAGCGGCGCTGCCATGCACGAGGTCAGCGGCACCAGCGGCGCGGCGCCCGTGTGGGCCGCGCTCATGGCGCACCTGCACGCGCGCGCGCCCAGCCGCGCCCCGGTGGCACCGGTCGCGCTGGTGCGCCAGGCGGTGCGCTTCGGTCCCGCACCGGGCGTGTCCACGCCCCTCGAAGCGGCGCGCGCCGAGTGGTTCCTCGCCGGCACGCAGCAATCGTTTTTTGCTATGGATAGCGGAGCAGCTGGCGCTGATGCAGCAAGCCTTGGAGCCCTATCGGATACTAAAAATTCTGTACCCGGCGCACCCTCGGCCGTGCGCATCCTGGCGCCGGCGCCGGGCACCATCGTCGCGCTGGACCCCGACATCCCGCCGCAGCACCAGCGCCTGCAGTTCGCCGCCATGCCGGGCGCGCCGGCCGGCCTGCGCTGGCGCATCGACGGCAAACCCCTGGCGCGCGGCGCGCAGGCGGCCTGGCTGCCCTGGCCCGGCCGCCATGTGGTGCAATTGACGGACGCGCGCGGCACCGTGCTGGACGAGGTGCGCATCGAAGTGCGCGGCGCAGGGCTGGCTGGGCGCTGAGGCGGCGCCGGCCTGCCGGTGGTCGAAACAGGTTCTTACACCTACAATCAAAACGCTGCCCCCTGCAATCCTGATGCGCCATTTCTTCTCCCAACGCCTGATCTGGCTGGCCCTGCTGTTGAGCATGGGGATAGGCGCCATGGTGGCGCGCACGGTCTGGACCATGCGTGCCGATGAGTGGGACTTCGCCACGCGCACCAATGCCAACCTGGTGACGGCGCTGGAGCAGTCCGTGGGCTGGACGCTGCGGGCGCTGGACCAGTCCTTGCAGGACGTCGCGGCCAAGCTGGAGCACCCCGGCGTCGTGGACCTGCCGCCGGAGCTGCGCAACCGGGTGCTGTTCAATACCCCGCTGCGCGTGGCCGGCCTCATGGATGTCTATGTGGTCGATGCCCGGGGCGACATCATCATCGACTCGTCCGCCACCCCGCCGCACCAGGCCAACTACGCCGACCGCGACTATTTCCAGGCGCTGATGTCCGGCACCCGGCAAGGCCTGGTCATCGGCCATCCGGTCATGGGCCGCGTCACCAAGACCTGGATGCTGCCCGTGGCGCGGGCCTACCGGGGCGCGGATGGGCGGGTCGCCGGGGTGGTGGTCAGCTCCATCAGCCTGAGCTACTTCAACGAGCTGTTCTCGGCCCTGCAACTGGGTCCCAGCAGCGGCGTGAACCTCATCCTCGACAGCGGCGTCATCGTGACCCGCTACCCCTATGGCGACGCCGACGTGGGCAAGTCCCTGGCGGGCACGCCGAACATGCGCCGCCTGCTGGCCGCGCCGGCCGGCAGCTTCGTGGGCGTGGCCAGCCTGGACCAGGTGGAGCGCTTCTACTCCTTCCGGCACGTGGGGCCGTACCCCCTGGTGGTGAACGTCGCCCAGGCGACCGACGTCATCCTGGCCCACTGGCGCAAGAATGCGCTGCAACTGTCCGTCTTCGCGCTGGTGCTCATGGCCAGTTGCGTGGGGCTGGCCGTGCTGTTCACGCGCGAGCTCACGCAGCGCCAGCAGGTGGCCAGCCGCCTGCAGCAGGCCCAGCACGACGTGCGCACCATCCTCGACAACCTGCCCTCGCTGGTGAGCTACTGGGGCGCCGACCTGCGCAGCCGCTTTGCCAACAAGGCCGCCAGCGCCGTCTTCGGGCTCACGCCCGAGGGCATGCAGGGCCGGGATGCGGCCGGGCTGCTGGGCGCCGCGGATTTCGCCGCCGTCGAACCCTATGTGCGCCACGCCCTGGCGGGCGAGCCGCAGGTGTTCGAGCGCACCCATGTGCACGCGGCCACCGGCGAGGTGCGCCACAACCACATCTCCTACACGCCCGACCGGCCCGAGCCCGGCGGCCCGGTGCAGGGCATTTTTGCCCAGGTCACCGACATCACCGAGCGCAAGCGCATGGAGGACGCCCTCTTCGAGGAAAAGGAGCGCATGCGCCTGACGCTGCAATCCATTGGCGACGCCGTGGTCTGCACCGACGCCGCCGGCCGCGTCACCTACATCAACCCCGTGGCCCAGCGCATGACGGGCTGGCAGGCCTTCGACGCCGCAGGCCAGAGCGTGGACGAGGTGGCGCCGCTCTACCACAGCAACGGCGTGCGCGTGGAGCCCAGCCCCATGCACCAGACCCTGGAGACCGGCAAGCCCTGCGGCCCCACGCGCGGCGTGGTGCTGCACCGCAAGGACGGGCACCGCTACGTGGTCGAGGAGTCGGCCAGCCCCATCACCGACCGCCATGGCCAGTTGAGCGGCGCCGTGATGGTGCTGCACGACGTGACCGAGACCATGGCCCTGGCCGAGCGCATGGCGCACCTGGCGCAGTACGACGCGCTCACCGACCTGCCCAACCGCGTGCTGCTGCAGGACCGCGCGCGCCACGCCCTGGCGCTCGCGCGGCGCGAGGGCAAGAGCCTGGCGGTGATGTACCTCGACCTCGACGGCTTCAAGGACGTCAACGACACCCTGGGCCATGACCTGGGCGACCAGTTGCTCGTGCAGTTCGCCCGCCGCCTGCAGGCCGCCGTGCGCGAGTCCGACACCGTGTGCCGCCAGGGCGGCGACGAGTTCGTGCTGCTGCTGCCCGGGCTCGAGGGCGCCGAGCAGGCGGTGGTGCTGGCGCGCAAGCTGCTGGCCGTGTGCCGCGCGCCCTTCGACCTGCAGGGCCACACGGCCACGGTGGGCCTGAGCGCGGGCATGGCCCTGTTCCCGCAGCATGGCAGCAGCTTCGAGGAGCTGGCGCGCCACGCCGACGCCGCCATGTACGCCGCCAAGCGCGCCGGGCGCATGCAGGTGCGCCGCTACGCCGGGCCGGGGCAGGAGCCCGAGCTGTTGGCCGACGAGGAGCGCGGTACGCCGGTGCTGCTATAGCTATATCATTGATAGCTGCTTGCGCTTGCTAGGCAATGGTTTGAGCCGTTTTTGACTTGGAGATGCAAATTTGCTCCAAGGCCTGCAAATAATTTCGATGGCCGCCGCCGGCGCCGCGCCCTACCATGGCGCCTGCCCATCACCCAGGAGTTTTCCGCATGCCCGATCTGTCCACCATCACCTGCATCGAAGACCTGCGCCGCGTCGCCCAGCGCCGCGTGCCCCGCATGTTCTACGACTACTGTGATTCCGGCTCGTGGACCGAGGGCACCTACCGCGCCAACCAGGACGACTTCCAGCGCATCAAGCTGCGCCAGCGCGTGGCCGTCAACATGGAAGGGCGCAGCACCGCGAGCACCATGGTGGGCCAGGAGGTGGCCATGCCCGTCGCCCTGGCCCCCACGGGCCTGACCGGCATGCAGCACGCCGACGGCGAAATCCTGGCCGCGCGCGCGGCGCGCGCCTTCGGCGTGCCCTTCACGCTCTCGACCATGAGCATCTGCTCCATCGAGGACGTGGCCCAGCATGCCGGGCCGGGCTTCTGGTTCCAGCTCTACGTCATGCGCGACCGCCGCTTCATCGAGCGCCTGATCGACCGCGCCAAGGCCGCGGGCTGCAGCGCCCTGGTCGTCACCCTGGACCTGCAAATCCTGGGCCAGCGCCACAAGGACATCAAGAACGGCCTGTCCACGCCCCCGAAGCCCACGCTGGCCAACCTCATCAACCTGGCCACCAAGCCGCGCTGGATCATGGGCATGCTGGGCACGCCGCGGCGCAAGTTCGGCAACATCCACGGCCATGTGGAGGGCGTGACCGACATGAGCAACCTGGGCGCCTGGACGGCCGACCAGTTCGACCCGCGCCTGAACTGGGGCGACGTCGAGTGGATCAAGAAGCGCTGGGGCGGCAAGCTCATCATCAAGGGCATCATGGTGCCCGAGGATGCGCGCCTGGCGGTGGAGTCGGGGGCGGACGCCCTGATCGTCAGCAACCACGGCGGGCGCCAGCTCGACGGCGCTCCCTCGGCCATCGAGGCGCTGCCCGCCATCGTCGATGCCGTGGGGCGCGAGATCGAGGTGCACATGGACAGCGGCATCCGCAGCGGCCAGGACGTGCTCAAGGCGCGCGCGCTGGGCGCACGCGGCACCTACATCGGCCGCGCCTTCCTCTACGGCCTGGGCGCCTATGGCGAGCAGGGCGTGGCGCGCGCGCTGCAGATCATCCACCGCGAGCTCGACCTGACCATGGCCTTTTGCGGGCGCACGAACATCGAGCAGGTCGATGCCTCCATCCTGCTGCCTGGCACCTACCCCACGCCGTGAGCGGCAGCCGCTGAGGTGAAACAATGGCGGCTGTGACCGCCAGCCCGCCTCTGATTCGCCGCATCGCCCACCTGGACATGGATGCCTTCTATGCCAGCGTGGAGCTGCTGCGCTACCCGCAGCTCCAGGGCCTGCCCGTGGTGATCGGCGGTGGGCGCCGCGCCTGCGACAGCGCGCTCACCGCCGAAGGCGCGCTCCTGCCGCTGCACGAGATCCCGCTCTCGGCCTTCCCGCGGCTGCAGGACTACACCGGGCGCGGCGTCATCACCACCGCCACCTACGCGGCGCGTGCCTTCGGCGTGGGCTCGGCCATGGGCCTGATGAAAGCGGCGCGCCTGTGCCCGCAGGCCATCCTGCTGCCGGTGGATTTCGACGAATACCGGCGCTATTCGCGCCGTTTCAAGGCCATCATCACCGACATCGCCCCGGTGATGGAGGACCGCGGCGTGGACGAGGTGTACATCGACTTCACCGAGGTGCCCGGCGGCCAGCGTGAGGGCGGGCGCGTGCTCGCGCGCCTGATCCAGAAAAGCATCCACGACGCGACGGGCCTGACCTGCTCCATCGGCGTGGCGCCCAACAAGCTGCTGGCCAAGATGGCGAGCGAGTTCCACAAACCGAACGGCATCTCCATCGTGCACGAGGCCGACCTGGAGCCGCTGATCTGGCCGCTGCCGTGCCGCAAGATCAACGGCATCGGCCCCAAGGCCAGCGAGAAGCTGGCGCACCACGGCATCCACACCATCGGCGAACTGGCGGCCCGCCCGCGCGACTGGCTGGTACAGCACTTTGGCAAGGCCACGGGCGCCTGGCTGCACGAGGCCGCCTGGGGGCGCGACGCGCGCCCCGTGGTGACCGAGAGCGAGCCCGTGAGCATCAGCCGCGAGACCACCTTCGAGCGCGACCTGCACGCCGTGCACGACCGCGCCGAGCTCGGTGCCATCTTCACCGGCCTGTGCGAGCGCGTGGCGCAGGACCTGCAGCACAAGGGCTATGTGGGGCGCACCATCGGCATCAAGCTGCGCTATGACGACTTTCGCAGCGTCACGCGCGACCAGACCATTGCCGAACCCACACAAGACGCCGCCGCCATCCGCCGCGTGGCGGGCCTGTGCCTCAAGCGCGTGCCGCTGCAGCGGCGCCTGCGCCTGCTGGGCGTGCGCGTGGGCGGGCTGTCGCGCCCCGGTGAAAGCCACCAGCCGCCCGCGGGGCCGGGTGGCGCAGGGTGCGCGGGCGGCACCGCCGAGCTGTTCTAGCGCCACGGCGCGGACGGATGCCGCATCGCCTCAGAACGAGGTCCAGTCGTCCGACGCCGCGTCACCGGCCTTGGCGCTGGCGCGGGGCTGCCCGCCCGCCAGGGCCGCCACCACGGGCTTCCTGCCACCCTGGACCGCCGGCGCCGGCTTGGCCGCGGAGGGCGCGCGTTGCACGAAGGCCGTGTGCTGGGCCGGCGGCGTGTAGGCTGCGGCAGGGGCGGCATCGCCGATCTTGAATACCGCCACGGCACTCACCAGCTGCTGCGCCTGCTGATTGAGGCTGTCGGCGGCGGAGGCGGACTCCTCCACCAGTGCCGCGTTCTGCTGCGTCACCTGGTCGAGCTGCATCACGGCGTCGTTGATCTGGTCGATGCCGGCGGTCTGCTCCTTGGTGGCCGCATTGATTTCCGAGATCAGATCGGTCACGCGCCGGACCTGGGCCACGATGTCCTGCATGGTGCTGCCCGCCTCGGTCACCAATTGGCCGCCGGCTTCCACCTTTTGCACGCTGTCGCCGATCAGCGACTTGATTTCCTTGGCCGCTTCGGCGCTGCGTCCTGCAAGACTGCGCACCTCCGAGGCCACCACGGCAAAGCCGCGGCCCTGCTCGCCCGCGCGGGCGGCCTCCACGGCGGCGTTGAGCGCCAGGATGTTGGTCTGGAAGGCGATGCCATCGATGACGCCGATGATGTCGGAGATCCTCTTGGAGGAGGCGTTGATCTCTTCCATCATGTGCACGACCTGCTGCACCACCTCGCCGCCCTTGACGGCCACGCCGCTGGCGGACTGGGCCAGTTGCGCCGCCTGCTGCGCGGTGTCGGAGTTGGTGCGCACCGTGCTGGAGAGCTCCTCCATGGAGGCGGCCGTCTCCTCCAGGTTGCTGGCCTGCTCCTCGGTGCGCTGGGAGAGGTCGGCGTTGCCCATGGCGATCTGGTTGGCGCCCGTCGCGATGCTGTCGCTGCTGCTGCGCACCGCACCCACGACCTGGCGCAGGGACTGCTGCATCTGCTGCATGGCATGGACCACGCTGCCCGGCCGGGCGTGCGACGCATCGATGTGCGTGGCCAGGTCGCCGGCCGCGATGGCGCCGGCCACACTGGCCACGTCGGCCGGCTCGCCGCCCAACTGCCGGGTGATGCCGCGGGTCAGCATGACGCCGATGGCCACGCCTGCCAGCACACCGCCGATGGTCAGGCTGATGAGCAGGATGCGGATGTTGGCGTAGACCTCATCGGTTTCGTTGTTGAGGCGGTCGGCGTTGGCTTTCTTTCTCTCGACCAGCTCTGTCATCAAATCGTCGGCTTTGTTCGTCAGAGGAATCGCCACTTTGAACAAATGCTCGGTCGATGCACGCTTGTCGCTCAGCTCTTCAGTGCGTAGCAATTGTTCGATCTGCTTGATGCTCGCCTCGAAGTCGCGTACCGCCTTCACCGCGTTGTCTACCAACGCTTTGCCTTGCTCGGTGACAAAGGTCTTCTCGGCGGCGGTCAGCTCGGAGTAGACCCGCTGCACACGCTCATCGAGTTCCTTGAGGTTGTGGGCCCTGTCTTCCGTGCTGTTCGACAGAATCGCGGTGCGAATGGAGCGGGCGGCTGCGAGCAGTTGAATATTGGCTTCTGCGGCATGTCTCAGCCCTACGATTTCGCGTTCGTACATGATGCTGGCCATGTCGTTCATGTGTGCGGACTTGAGGATGCCCTGGATGCCAATGACCGCGCCGATGGCGGCGACCACCAGGAATCCGCTGATCAGCTTGGCGCCGACCTTGAGGTTTTTGAACCAATCCATGTGACTTCTCCTTGAAGTTTGCGTAGTTAGGGTTGTTCTGTGTGCAGGGAGCCCAGGCCAGCGCCTTGGACAAGCTTCTCGATTTCCAGCAAAAGAATCATTCGCTCTGCGATGGAAGCGATACCGTGGAGGTAGCTGGTGTCCGCCGAAGCGCCGAATCCGGGAGCCGGCTTGACGTCTGCGCGGGATATCTGGACTACGTCGTTGACACCGTCCACGACCATTCCGAGCACGGTGTCGCAGACATTGATCACGATGACGACGGTGAAGCTGTCGTAATCTGGGTCTGGCAGGTCGAACAGCATGCGCAGATCGACGATGGGAACGATGCGGCCACGCAGGTTGATAACACCCTTGACATAGGCAGGAGCGTTGGCAATGCGTGTGGCGGCGTCGTAGCCCCGGATTTCCTGCACTCGCAGGATGTCGATGGCGTATTCCTCTTTGCCCAGGCGGAAAGTCAGGTACTCCGCGGCGATGGGTCCGACCGGAGAGGAAGTGGGTTCCTGTGGAGCAATGGCAAGGGTCATGGGACGGATCCTCTGGGTGAGTGCCTGGTGTTGGAGGTACAGCGGGAGGCTTGAGGCAAAGCCTTGGCTGGGCTGCTGGTAGGCAGCCAGAAGAAAGGTCTCGCCCCTTTGCTGCGCCTCGGGCCGGATTGCCGGCCAGGGGACATTAGCGGGCCCGAAACGCAGCAGCCAGGTCCCGTAGGGAAAAAACGCCAGGACGGGCGCGACCGCAAAACCGGAAACACTGAAAACGGCTTCCATGGCTGCATCGACTAATTCCCCCCCCCCCAGGGGCGGGAGTTGGCCGAAAGTTTGCTCCTATGCCATACCTTTCAGCAGGAGGCCATAGGTCGGTGGCTTTGCAAGCTTGATTTTGTCGCGTGTGCGACAAAATCTGTTGCTGATTATTACATAAATTTACATTTTCCCTGTGCATTTAAGGGTAAACGCTTGTGCCGCTTGCAGTGGCGTCGGGTTTTCCGACCCCCGGGCCACCGGCACGCCCAAGCGAACCGGCGGCCAGTCCCATCTGCTGGGTTGACGATAGTCAAAAGATGGATGTAACGCGAAGTTAATATGCATTTCCGATACTTCATTCCATCGCTTTTTTCCAAGGTCTGCCCCCATGCGTGTCAATCTGCCGGTCAGCGAGCATGAATACGACTATCCGGGTGAAGAACTCCTGATGTCCACCACCGACAACAAGGGCGTCATCACGCACTGCAACGCGGCGTTCATGCGGGTCAGCGGCTACACCATGGACGAGCTCATGGGCCAGCCGCACAACCTGATCCGCCACCCCGACATGCCGCCCGAGGCGTTCAAGGACCTGTGGTCCACCATCGGCCATGGGCGCAGCTGGTGCGGCATCGTGAAGAACCGGCGCAAGAATGGCGACTACTACTGGGTGCGTGCCCATGTCACACCCATCGTGGTCAATGGCAAACCCCGGGGCTATATGTCGGTGCGCGCCAAGCCCACGCGCGAGGAGGTGCGCGCGGCCGAGGCGCTGTACGACCGGATCCGCCAGGAGCGCGAGGCGGGCGTGAGCAGCTTCGTGCTGCACGCGGGCCGTGTGCGGCATACCGGCTGGCGCGACTGGGTCGGCAAGCTGCAGCGCGCCAGCTTCACGCAGCGCCTGGCGGTGATGATGCTGCCGCTGCTGGCCGTGGCCCTGGCGCCCGCGCTGCTGGGCTGGCGCGGCGCAGACGTGGCTGTCGCCCAGGCCGTGCTGATGGTGGCGTGGGCAGCACTGATCCTGTGGCGCTTTCACCGGCGCATCACCTATGCACTGAACGATGCCAACCGGCTGGCGCGCGACATCGCCGGCTGCAATCTGGGCACCTCGGGCTGCCAGGCCGATGGCCGCCATCCCATGGCGCTGCTGATCGAGCGCCTGCACCAGATCCAGATCAACCTGCGCGCCGTGGTGGGCGATGCGCGCGGCGAGATCGGCGCCTTCGGGCGCATTTCCGCCGAGATCGCGCAGGGCGCGCAGGACCTGTCGGCACGTACCGAGTCGCAGGCCAGCAGCCTGGAGCAGACGGCCGCGTCCATGGAGGAGCTCTCCAGCACGGTGCGCCAGTCGGCCGACGCGGCGCAGCAGGTGCTCAAGGAGAGCGAACGCAGCGCCGACCTCGCCCAGCGCGGCGGCCAGGCCGTGGCCGAGGTGGGCAGCGTGGTGCAGGCGATCGAGCAGTCCTCGCGCAAGATGGGGCAGATCATCGCCACTATCGAGGGCATCGCGTTCCAGACCAACATCCTGGCGCTCAATGCCGCCGTGGAGGCGGCGCGCGCGGGCGAGCAGGGGCGCGGCTTTGCCGTGGTGGCCAGCGAGGTGCGCGCGCTGGCGCAGCGCAGCGCCACGGCGGCGGGCGAGATCCGCGGGCTGATCGGCGAGTCCAGTGCGCACATCGGGCGCGGTGCGCAGCAGATGCAGTCGGCCGGCCAGACCATCGCGCAGGTGGTGCAGTCCGTGGCCCATGTGAATGAGCTCATGGGCCAGATCGGCGTGGCCACGCGCGAGCAGTCCATAGGCATCGCCCAGGTGAACGACGCCGTGACCGACCTGGACCGCGTGACGCAGCAGAACGCCGCGCTGGTGGAGGAGTCCGCTGCATCGGCGCGCTCCATGAGCAATTATGCGGGCGTGCTGGGACGCACGCTGGACGTCTTCAAGCTGCCCTGAGAGGCCGGAGCGCAGGGCGGCTGCGCCGCACGCCGGGGCGCGTGGCCCGGCAGTGGTCGGGGACTTGGGTAATGTTGTCTTGATTTGCATCAACGAGTAACATTTGTAAATTCCAGCCGCTTCCAGGGTGGGACGAACAAGGAACCCTGTCGATGCGCCTGAATTTGCCGGTCACCCAGCGTGAATACCATTTCCCCCCGGAAAGCATGCTGGTGTCCATCACCGACACCCAGGGTGTCATCCAGCACTGCAACCCGGCCTTCATCGAGACCAGCGGGTTCAGCCGCGATGAGCTGCTGGGGCAGCCGCACAACCTGGTGCGCCACCCCGACATGCCGGCCCAGGCCTACCAGGACATGTGGCGCACCATAGGCCGCGGCGAGCCCTGGACGGGGCTGGTGAAGAACCGCCGCAAGAATGGCGACCACTACTGGGTGCGGGCGAATGTCACCCCCATCCTGGAAGGCGGCCGCCCGCGGGGCTATATGTCGGTGCGCACCCGTCCGAGTGCGGCGCAAGTGGCGGCCGCCGAGGCGCTGTACGCCCGCATGCGCGACGAAGCGGCCTCGGGGCGCTGCAGTTTCACGCTCGAATCCGGCCAGGTGCGCTACCGTGGCCTCAAGGGGCTGGGGCAGTGGGCCGGGCAGCGGCCGCTGCTGCAGCGCATGGCCGGCGGCTTGGCGCTGCTCGTGCTGCTGGCGCTGCTGCCCGATGCGGCGGGCTGGCAGGGCGGCGCCGCCGTTGCCGCGCGGGCCGCATTGCTGCTGCTCGGCGCGGGCTGGGTGCTGTGGCGCTTTCAGGCCGCGGTGCTGGCGGGAATGCAGGAGGCCTGCCGCTTTGCCGCGGACATTTCCGTGTGCAACCTGACCACCACGGTGGCGACGGACTTTCCCCAGCCCCTGGGCGCGCTGATGCAGCGGCTGCAGCAGACGCAGGTGAATCTGCGCGCCGTGGTCGGCGATGTGCGCGCGCAGGTGGGCAGCCTGACGGCCGCGGCGGGGTCCATCACTCAAGGCAGCAATGACCTGTCGGCGCGCACCGAAGCGCAGGCCGCCAGCCTGGAGGAGACGGCCGCCTCCATGGAGGAGCTGTCCGGCACCGTCCGGCAGACGGCCGGTATCGCCGCCCAGGTGTCGCAGGAAAGCGCCCACAGCAGCGCGACGGCCTTGCGCGGCGGGCAGGCGGTGCAGGCCGTCGGGGCGGCCATGCAGCAGATGCAGCAGTCGTCCGGCAAGATCGGCGAGATCGTGGGCGTCATCGAAGGCATTGCGTTTCAGACCAATCTGCTGGCGCTCAACGCGGCCGTGGAGGCGGCCCGTGCGGGCGAGCAGGGCCGCGGGTTTGCCGTGGTCGCCTCCGAGGTGCGCGCGCTGGCGCAGCGCAGCGCCGCCGCCGCCCAGGAGGTGCGCGGCATGATCGCGGCCACGGTGGAGCAGGTCTCTGGCGGCGCCCAGCAGATGGACCATGCGGCCGCCACCATCCAGGAGGTGGTTGGCGCCGTGCAGCGGGTGTCCACCATGGTGCAGCAGATCAGCCAGGCCACCCAGGAGCAGGCGCTGGGCATTACGCAGGTGAACGAGGCCGTCACCCAGCTCGACAGCGCCACCCGGCAAAACGCCGTGCTGGTGGAGGAGTCTGCGGCTTCGGCGCAAGGCCTGCGGGCCAGCGCGGTATCGCTGGGCCTGTCGGTGAACGTCTTCCAGCTGCCCTGACGCGCCCTTTACTGCCGCGCCGTGCGCGTGTGGGCCGGCAACTGCATGGGGTGGCTGGTGCGCCAGGGGTTGATGTCCAGCCCGCCGCGGCGCGTGTAGCGTGCGTACACCTCCAGCTTGGTGGGGCGGCAGCGCGTCCACAGGTCCATGAAGATGCGCTCCACGCACTGCTCATGGAATTCCTGGTGCTGGCGAAAGCTCACGATGTATTGCAGCAGCCCTTCCTGGTCGATGGGCGCCCCGCTGTAGGCAATGCGCAGGCTCCCCCAGTCGGGCTGGCCCGTGACTAGGCAGTTGCTCTTGAGCAATCGGCTGGTGAGCACCTCGCTCACCGGGGCTTCGTCGTGGTGTGCGCGTAGCAGTTCGGGCGCCGGCTGGTAGGTGTGGCACTCGATGTCCAGGCGGTCGAGGTCCAGGCCGTCGAGCTCGTGCACGCTCTGCTGGTCGAACTGCTCGGGCGCGATCAGCCGCACGCCCACCGTGCCGGGCTGCGGCGCGCCGTGCCAGACGGCGGCCCCCAGGTCGGCGCGCAGGCGCGCCTGCACGTCCTGCGCGCTGGCAAAAGCGGTCTGGTTGAAGCTGTTGAGGTAGAGCTTGAAGGACTTGCTCTCGATGAGGCAGGGCGTCTCGCAGGGCACGGTGATGTGCGCGAGCGCCACCTGCGGCTTGCCGCGCGCGTTCAGCCAGGAGAGCTCATACGCCGTCCACAGGTCGGCACCGACGAAGGGCGCGCCGGCGGCGCCGATGCCGATCTCGGCGCGCTTGGGCGCGCGCTCCAGGGGGCACAGCAGGGTGGGGTCGTACTGGTCGGCATAGGCCGAGGCCTTGCCCAAGGGGGATTGTTCCGGCAGGGGCATGATCAACTCCCAAAAAGAGAGCAGCTTGCGCTGGATGGACGGGCGTTGGAGCCTGATTTGGCTTGAAATTCACGCCAGGCGGCGGCGGAACACCAGGCGCTCGGGCGTGGAGGCGGCCGGGGCGTGGCGCCAGCCTTCGGCGTCAAAACCGAGCACATCTTCGGGGGTGCGGGCGCGCTGCGCAATGGCGTGGCGCGCCATCAGGCCGCGGGCGCGCTTGGCGTGGAAGCTGATGATCTTCCACGCGCCGTTCTTGTAGTCTTCGAACACGCATTCGACCACGCGCGCAGCGAGCACCTTGCGGTCCACGGCCTTGAAGTATTCCTGCGATGCCAGGTTCAGCACAGCGGGCGCCGCCTGGCCTGCCAGCCGCGCGTTGAGGTGCCGGGCGATGCGCTCGCCCCAGAACTGGTAGAGGTTGGCGCCCGCGGGCGTGGCCAGCTTCGTGCCCATCTCCAGGCGGTAGGGCTGCATGCCGTCGAGCGGGCGCAGCACGCCGTACAGGCCGCTGAGGATGGCCACATGCTCCTGCGCCCAGGCCAGGCTGGCGCGGTCCAGGCTGCGTGCGTCCAGGCCTTCGTACACGTCGCCGTTGAAGGTCAGCACCGCCGGGCGCGCGCTGCCGGGCGCGCCCTCGGGCGTCCAGGCGGCGTAGCGCGCCACGTTGAGCGCGGCGAGCGCGTCGCTCAGATGCATGAGCGAGGCCACCTGCTGCGGCGAGAGCCGGCGCAGCAGGCCGATCAACTCGGCCGATTGCGCGAGAAAGGGCGGTTGCGTCTGCGCCAGGCCGTCGGGCAGGGGGCTGTCGAGGTCCAGCGACTTGGCGGGCGAGAGCAGGATCAGCATGGCAATGACAGGGGGCAGGGGTCATCCGCAGGCGGCGGCAGGCCCGTCCCAGAGGGGCGGGCCTGCGCCTTGCGGCGCTCAGAAGGTGTGAATGAATCCGGCGTGCCCGAGCAGGCCGTCACCACGCGGCCGATCAAGGCGCAAAGCGCAGCCATAGCGCGTGCTATGGCGAGCATTTGCAACGCCGAGCGGGTGTGTGGTGGCGGGATGAGCGGGCATGGTGGGTTCGTTCACACCTTCTCAGGACTCGAACGGCAGGTGCAGGTTGCGCAGGTCGCGCCGGGTCTCCACGAGCACCAGCGGGCCTTCGTCGGGCAGCGCCACGGGCGCGCGTTCGCGCGGCACATGTACCGGAGCGGGCTCGGCGGCAATGGCGGCCTGCACGGCGGCGACCTTGGCGGCATCGGAGTTCACCCACTGCAGGCCCGAGGCCGCGGCGACGCGCTGCAGCTCGTCCAGCGGCAGCGTAAAGCCTGCCACCCGGGGCAGGGCCGGTGGCGCCACGGCCTCTGCCGCGGGGGCGGCTGGCACGGCGGGCGCCGGCACGGCAGCGGGGGCTGGCACCGCGGCTTCGGTCGCGGGCAGGGGCTGCGCCGTCGCCTGCGGGGCGGCCGGGGCCGGCACAGCCGCGACAGGCGCCGGCTCTGCCGCTTCGGGGGGCAGGCTCGGTGCGGCGGGCTGCGCTGCAGGCGCTGCCGGTGCGCTGAAGTAGCTGCGGCGCGGGGCTTCGTCGCTGGCCTGCGGGGCGGCCGGGGCCTCCTGCGTGGCGGTCAGGTCGATGTCGGGCAGCAGCTCGGTGTCGGCGCCTTCCGCGGCGTTGGCGCTGCGCTCGCCGCGTTCGCGGCGGTTGCGGCCATAGCGGTCGCGCGAGCGGCGTTCGCGCCGTTCCTTGCCTTCCATGGGGCTGAAGGGCACTTCGTTGCCGGTCAGGTCCAGGTCGGGCAGCAGCTCCTGCGGCGTGGTGTCGGCGAACTCGGGGGCCGCGGCGCGGGCCTCGGGTGCGCGTTCCGGTGCTTCGCGGCCCTCACGGCCTTCGCGGCTCTCGCGGCCCTCGCCGCGTGGTGTGCGCTCGCGCCGCTGGCCGTTGCCCTGGCGCGGAGCGCGCTCGCTGGCGGCCGCTTCCGGTGCGGCGCCCTCGGCGGCCGCGCCGTGCAGCGGAGCTTCGGTGGCGGCGCGCTGGTCGGCGTCGCGGCGCGGGCGCTGGCCCTCGCGTGGTTCACGGCCCTCGCGCGGGGCGCGTGGCTCGGCCGGGCGGGCCTCACCTTGGCGCTCGCTGCGCTCGCCTCGGCGGTTGCGGCCTTCGCTGCCGGCGTCGCGCGGACCGCGCTCGCCGTTGCGCTCGCCATTGCGTTCGCCATTGCGTTCGCCGCGGCGGCCGCGGCCTTCGCCCCGTCCGTCGCGCCGCGGCTCACGCGCTGCGGGGCTGGCCGCCGGAGCGGCAGCGGCCGGAGCGGCGCTGGCCGGGGTGCCCTGGGCGGGCCGGCCCAGGCCGAACAGGCTCTTGAGCCAGGCAAAAAAGCCCTGTTCCGGTTCGGGCTGCGTGCGCACCGGTGCGCTGGGCGCGCGGGGCGCTGCGGTCGGCGCGGGGGCGGCCGCCGCCGGCGGCTCGGGGCGGGCCGGGGCCTGCGGCGCGGGGGCGTCGGGCAGCACGCCCTTGATCACCGGAGTCTGCCGGTTCGTGGGCTCCTGCGAGCGGCGCGTCACGCGCGTGGGGTCCTCGATGTCCTCGGCCAGCTTGTAGCTCACGTCCAGTTGGTCCAGGCGCGGGTCGTCGTGCTTGAGGCGTTCGAGCTTGTAGTTCGGGGTCTCCAGCGTCTTGTTGGGCACCATGAGCACGGCCACGCGCTGCTTGAGCTCGATCTTGGCGATTTCGGTGCGCTTCTCGTTGAGCAGAAAGCTGGCCACCTCCACCGGCACCTGGCAGTGCACGGCGGCGGTGTTGTCCTTCATGGACTCTTCCTGGATGATGCGCAGGATCTGCAGGGCCGAGCTTTCCGTGTCGCGGATATGGCCCGAGCCGCCGCAGCGCGGGCAGGGGATGGAGGAGCCCTCGCTCAAGGCGGGCTTGAGGCGCTGGCGGCTCATCTCCATGAGGCCGAACTTGGAGATCGAGCCGAACTGCACGCGCGCGCGGTCCTGGCGCAGCGCGTCGCGCAGGCGGTTCTCGACTTCGCGGCGGTTCTTCGATTCCTCCATGTCGATGAAGTCGATCACGATCAGGCCGCCCAGGTCGCGCAGGCGCATCTGGCGCGCCACCTCGTCGGCGGCCTCCAGGTTGGTGCGCGTGGCGGTCTCCTCGATGTCGCCGCCCTTGATGGCGCGGGCCGAGTTCACGTCCACGCTGACCAGGGCTTCGGTGTGGTCGATGACGATGGCGCCGCCCGAGGGCAGGGTGACGGTGCGCGAGTACGCCGATTCGATCTGGTGCTCGATCTGGAAGCGCGAGAACAGCGGCGCGTCGTCGCGGTAGCGCTTGACCTTGGCGGCATGCTCGGGCATGACGTGCGCCATGAACTGCTGCGCCTGCTCGTAGATGTCATCGGTGTCGATCAGGATGTCGCCGATGTCGCTGTTGAAGTAGTCGCGGATGGCGCGGATCACCAGGCTGGATTCCTGGTAGATCAGGAAGGCGCCGCGGCCCGCCTTGGCGGCGCCGTCGATGGCGTTCCACAGCTTGAGCAGGTAGTTCAGGTCCCACTGCAGCTCGGGCGCGCTGCGGCCGATGCCGGCCGTGCGCGCGATGATGGACATGCCCTTGGGGTATTCGAGCTGGTCCATCGCCTCCTTGAGCTCGGCGCGGTCCTCGCCCTCGATGCGGCGCGAGACGCCGCCGCCGCGCGGGTTGTTGGGCATGAGCACCACGTAGCGCCCGGCCAGGCTGACGAAGGTCGTGAGCGCGGCGCCCTTGTTGCCGCGCTCTTCCTTCTCGACCTGGACGATCAGCTCCTGGCCTTCCTTGATGACCTCGTTGATGCGCGCCTGGCTGGGGGCGACGCCTTCAGCGAAATACTGGCGCGAGATCTCCTTGAACGGCAGGAAGCCGTGGCGGTCCTCGCCATAGTCGACGAAGCAGGCCTCCAGCGAAGGCTCGACGCGCGTGACGACGGCCTTGTAGATATTGCCCTTGCGCTGCTCGCGCCCTTCGATCTCGATTTCGTAGTCCAGCAGCTTCTGGCCGTCCACGATGGCCAGGCGCCGCTCTTCGGCTTGCGTGGCGTTGATGAGCATCCGTTTCATGGTGCGTCTTCCTTCTTCTTGCGGCGGGCCTGCCCTGGAGGCACGGGCCCGCAGCGACCCTACAGACAAACAGGCTCTTGACGAGCCAACCATGCCTGGGCTGACGCTGTTGGAACGGAGGGAATTGCCAATGGATGCCGCAGCACCTGCGCGAGCTTATGGACTCGGCGGGGGCGGCAAGGGCGCGTGGATGGGGGCGAAGTGCCTGCGGGTGCGTTGGTTGGCGACCCTGAAAACAGCGGTTTGCGCAGGCAGTACGGGCTTGGGCATGCAATCCATGGCCCATGGGGCAGGCAGGCGCCTGCGCCACAGCGTTGGGATCCACATCACCAGTGCCCACATATTCGCTTCGATCCTTGGGCAGGCGCAGCCCGGGTGGGGTGGCCTGCCCGATGGGGTATTCCGTATCGGTGTTCCAATGTGTGTCAGCCACCCGTGCGCCGCACTGGCCATGGCGGGGAAATGCCCCGCCATCTGCCGCTGCGACGCCCGCCGGCATCGACCTGCCTGCACACAGGGAAATGGCCGCGTGGACTAAACTCCAGACGAATCAACCACTTACAAAACACTGCGCAGGTGACACACATTATAGGGGGCAATCCGGCCACGCACCGGGCGGCCCATCCGTCCCCCCCGGCGGCGCGCCTGATCGCCGTCGATGCCGAATCGGCGGGCCAGCGGCTGGACAATTTCCTGCTGCGCCAGCTCAAGGGCGTGCCCAAGACGCATGTCTACCGCATCATCCGCAGCGGCGAGGTGCGCCTCAACAAGGGCCGCGCCAGCGCCGATGCGCGCGTGAGCGCGGGCGACCAGGTGCGCGTGCCGCCGCTGCGCCTGCCCGAGCGGGCTGTCGCCGCGGCCGGGCGCGCGGCGCCGGCGCGCGAATTCCCCGTGCTGCTGGAGGACGAGCACCTGCTCGCCATCGACAAGCCCGCCGGCACGGCCGTGCACGGGGGCAGCGGCGTGGACTTCGGCGTGATCGAGCAATTGCGCCAGGCCCGGCCGCAGGCCCGCTTCCTGGAACTCGTGCACCGGCTCGACCGCGAGACCTCGGGCATCCTGCTCGTGGCCAAGCGGCGCAGCGCGCTCACGCGGCTGCAGGAGCAGTTCCGCCAGCGCGAGACCGGCAAGACCTACCTGGCGCTGGTGAGCGGCCAGTGGCCGGCGCGCAAGAAGCTCATCGACGTGCCGCTGCACAAATACCTGCAGCCCGACGGCGAGCGGCGCGTGCGCGTGACCACCGCCGAGGACCCCGATGCCATGCGGGCCATCACGCTGGTGAAGGTGCGCAGCAGCCAGCCTGCGCGGCCGCAGGAAGGCCTGCCCGCGTTCACGCTGCTGGAGGTGACCATCAAGACCGGGCGCACACACCAGATCCGCGTGCACCTGGCCAGCCAGGGCCACCCCATTGCGGGGGATGAAAAATACGGGGATTTCGATCTCAACCGCCGCCTGCAGCGCCAGGGCCTCAAGCGCATGTTCCTGCATGCCTGGCGCCTGCAGTTCGACCATCCGGCCACCGGGGAGCGCACCGAGCTGCTGGCGCCGCTGCCGCCCGATCTGGCCTGTTTTGTACCGACCGAGCCATGAGCCCTCTCTCCCGCGCCCGCCGCTTCGACCTGATCGCCTTCGACTGGGATGGCACGCTGTTCGACTCCACGGCCATCATCGTGCGCAGCATCCAGGAGGCCGTGCGCGACGTGGGCGGCGCCATGCCCAGCGAACAGGCGGCCGCCTACGTCATCGGCATGGCCCTGCCGCAGGCGCTGGCCCATGCCGCGCCCGACGTGCCGCCGGACAAATACCCCGAGCTGGCCCACCGCTACCGCTACCACTACCTGCAGCACCAGGAGGACCTGAGCCTGTTCGAGGGCGTGCTGCCCATGCTGGAAGGTCTGCGCGCGCGCGGCCACTGGCTGGCCGTGGCCACGGGCAAGAGCCGCCGCGGGCTGGACCAGGTCCTGCAGATGGTGCAATTGCGCGGCATGTTCGACAGCTCGCGCACCGCCGACGAGACGGCGGGCAAACCCCATCCGCTGATGCTGCAGGAACTCATGGCCGAGTTCGGCGTGCCGCCCGAGCGCGTGCTCATGATCGGCGACACCACGCACGACCTGCAGATGGCGCAGAACGCCGGCTGCCCCAGCGTGGGCGTGAGCTATGGCGCCCACGAGAGCGGCACCTTCGGCGCCCTGGCGCCGCTGCATGTGGCGCATTCCGTGCCGGAGCTGCACCGCTGGCTGGAGGCCCAGGCATGAGCGACGCCGCAGCGCCGGACCAGGCCATTGCCCTGTGCGCCAGCGCCGACCTGCAGGACGGCGGCCTGGCCGTGCCCTTCGAGGTGCTCTACCAGGGGCAGCACTGCCGCGCCTTTGCCGTGCGCTACGCGGGCCAGGTGCATGCCTACCTCAACCGCTGCGCCCATGTGCCCATGGAGATGGATTACCAGGAGAACCGCTTTTTCGACCACAGCGGCCACTGGCTGCTGTGCGCCACGCACGGTGCCACCTACGCGCCGGACACCGGGGCCTGCGTCGCCGGCCCCTGCCGCGGCAGCCTGGTCAAGATCGCCCTGAGCGAAAGCGGGGGTGTGGTGCGCTGGCATACTGCGAAGCAATTGCAACCTTTCGAGTTCTGAAATGAACGACCCCCAAGAGAACACGGGCAATGGTTTTGAGAAAAAACCGCTTCCAACGCCCGATCCATGGGCGCAACCAGCTACATCTTCTGTAGCAAAAGAGGCCGTGCCGGGCGCCCCGGGCTGGGAGCGCGCCGTGCTGGAGAAGCTGGCCTTTGCCGCCCTGGCCGAACAGCGCGCGGCGCGGCGCTGGCGCAACTTCTTCCGCCTGGCCTGGCTGCTGCTCATTGCGGCGCTGGCCTGGAGCCTGGCGAGCAACGAAATGGCAGGCACCACCAGCAAATCGGCCCCGCACACGGCGGTGGTCGAGATCAAGGGCGAAATCGCCTCGGGCGCCGACGCCAGCGCCGACAACGTGCTCGCCGCCATGCGCAGCGCCTTCGAGGACGCGGGCTCGCAGGCCGTGGTGCTGCTCATCAACTCGCCCGGCGGCAGCCCGGTGCAGGCGGGCATCATCAACGACGAGATCGTGCGCCTCAAGCAAAAGCACGGCAAGCCGCTCTATGCCGTGGTAGAGGAGACCTGCGCCTCGGCGGCCTACTACATCGCGGCGGCGGCCGACGAGATCTATGTCGACAAGGCGAGCATCGTCGGCAGCATCGGCGTGCTCATGGACGGCTTCGGCTTCACCGGCACCATGGAGAAGCTGGGCATCGAGCGCCGCCTGCTCACCGCGGGCGAGAACAAGGGCTTCCTGGACCCCTTCAGTCCCCAGTCGGACCAGCAGCGCGCGCTCGCCCAGGTCATGCTCGACCAGATCCACGCGCAGTTCATCGCGGCCGTCAAGGCCGGCCGGGGCGAGCGGCTCAAGAGCGACGAGCAGACCTTCAGCGGCCTGTTCTGGACCGGCCAGCAGGCCATAGAGCGCGGCCTGGCCGACCACCTGGGCAGCCTGGACTACGTGGCGCGCGAGGTCGTCAAGGCCGAGGACATCATCGACTACACGCGCCGCGAGAACGTCGCCGAGCGCCTGGCCAAGCGCTTTGGCGCGGCCGTGGGCGCCGGCGCCGTGCAGGCGGCGCGCTCCGTGGCCCCCGCGCTGCGCTGAAAGCCGGCCGCAGCATCCGCGACAATAGCGCCATGAGCAACTGGCTGGACGAAGTGAAATGGGATGCGCAGGGCCTGGTGCCCGTGATTGCGCAGGAGCAGGGCACGGGCCACGTGCTGATGTTCGCCTGGATGAACCGCGAGGCCCTGGCCAAGACGGCAGAGCTGGGCCGTGCGGTGTACTTCAGCCGCTCGCGCGGCAAGCTCTGGTACAAGGGCGAGGAGTCCGGCCACGTGCAGACCGTGCACGAGATCCGCACCGACTGCGACGGCGACGTGGTGTTGCTGCAGGTCACCCAGCTCGGCCACGAGCCCGGCATCGCCTGCCATACCGGGCGCCACAGCTGCTTCTTCAACGTGCTGCAGGACGGCGCCTGGCAGGCGGCCGACCCGGTGCTCAAAGACCCGGCATCCATTTACCAGTGACGCACCCCATGACGCGCAGCGCAACCCTGGCCCGCGTGGCCGCCACCATCGAAAGCCGCCGCCCCGGCCTGGGCGCCGACCCGGCGACCAGCTACGTGGCGCGGCTGCTGCACAAGGGGCCGGACGCCTTTTTGAAGAAGATCGGCGAGGAGGCGACCGAGGTCGTCCTCGCCGCCAAGGACCTGGAGCACGGCGGCGACAAGGCCAAGCTGGTCTACGAAGTGGCCGACCTGTGGTTCCACAGCATGGTGGCGCTGGCCCACTACGGCCTGCACCCCGACGACGTGCTGGCCGAACTCGAGCGCCGCGAAGGCACCAGCGGCATCGCGGAGAAGGCCGCAAGGCCCCATGCCTGAACGGAGGGCTGTGCCATGAGCGACATCATCGACGCGGACGACCAGCGTGCCGAAGGCCTCAAGGCCTGGGGCTGGGTGAGCTATGTGCTGCACCTCATCGTGGCCGTGGCGGCCGTGGTGCCGGGCGCGCAGCCCAGCGCCGCGCTGCTGCTCGTCGCGCTGGTCATCGACCTGGTGAAGAAAGGCGAGGCCCAGGGCACCTGGCAGGCCTCGCACTTCACCTGGCGCATCTCCACCGTGCTCACGGCGGGCGTGCTCTACCTGGTCACGGCGCCGCTGTGGCTGCTGTTCTTCCTGCCCGGCTGGGTCGCCTGGTCGCTGATCTCGCTGTGGTTTCTCTACCGCATCGTGCGCGGCATGGTGGCCATGAACCAGAGCCATGCCGTGACGTCCTGATTGCCGACTCCCCACCTGCTCCATGCACGACCCGAACTGTATTTTCTGCAAGATCATTGCCGGCCAGATCCCCTCCCGCAAGGTGTACGAGGACGAAGAGGTCTTTGCCTTCCACGACATCCACCCCTGGGCGCCGGTGCATTTCCTCATGGTGCCCAAGCTGCATATTCCCTCGATGGCCCAGGTGCACACCGGGCACGAGGCCTTGCTGGGCCGCATGATGGCGCTGGCGCCGCGCCTGGCGCTGGAGCAGGGCTGCCGGCCCTATCCGGACGGGGGCTTTCGCATCGTGGCGAACACCGGGGCCGAAGGCGGGCAGGAAGTGCACCACCTGCACATCCACGTCATGGGCGGACCACGACCCTGGCTCAAGGGTTGAAACCCGCACGAAGTCCGGCACGGACTAAAATCGGCTGCATTCATCAGGAGATATTCCATGGGTACTTTTTCCATCTGGCACTGGCTGATCGTGCTGCTGATCGTCGTGCTGGTGTTCGGCACCAAAAAGCTCAAGAACATCGGTCAGGACCTGGGCGGCGCCGTCAAGGGCTTCAAGGATGGCATGAAGGACGGGGCCACCAGCGAAGCCGCGCCCACCATACCGCCCGCGGGGCAGGTGACGGACAGCGCCTCGGCCGCCGAGAAGACCACCATCGACGTCGAGGCCAAGCAGAAGGGCTGAACCGCCGCCTTCTGCCGCAGCCCGTGCTCGCATGATCGATATCGGCCTTTCCAAGATGGCGCTGGTGGGCGTGGTCGCCCTCATCGTCATCGGACCGGAGAAGCTGCCGCGCGTGGCGCGCACCGTGGGCACGCTGCTGGGCAAGGCCCAGCGCTACGTCGCCGACGTCAAGGCCGAGGTCAACCGCTCCATGGAGCTCGATGAGCTCAAGAAAATGAAGGAGACGGTGGAGACCGCGGCGCGCGACGTCGAGCAGTCCATCCACACCACGGCGGCCGAGTTCGAGAAGGACTGGGCCGAGGCCACGGGCCAGTCCGGCGCCGCGCTGCCCGGCGAGGGCCTGGGCGCCGTGGCCCCGGTGTACCGCCATCCGCGCAAGAACTGGCGCCTCAAGCGCGGTGCGATGCCCCAGTGGTACAAATCGCGCAGCGGCATCCGCACCAAGGTGCAGTCCGGCGCGGCGCGCGTGGCCCGCCACCGCCCCTCCTCATACCGCTGACTCCGGCGCCAGCGCCGCTGGGGCGGAGGCAGCAGGCCTGCGAACCACCTTTATGTCCGAGCAACCATCCCAAGACGACGAACTCGCAGGCACCGAGCAGCCTTTCGTGCAGCACCTCATCGAGCTGCGTGACCGCCTGCTCTACTGCATCTACGGCATCTTCGCCGCCGTCGGTCTGCTGGCCATCTGGCCCGGCCCCAACGGGCTCATCGACTTCATCGCGCGGCCCATCCGCGCGCACATGCCGCCCGACGCCAAGCTCATCGCCGTCGGAGTGTTCTCGCCCTTCTTCGTGCCGCTCAAGGTGCTGATGCTCGTGGCGGTGCTGCTGGCGCTGCCCTGGCTGATCTACCAGATCTGGGCGTTCGTGGCGCCCGGGCTCTACAGCCACGAAAAGAAATTCGTGCTGCCGCTCATCGTCTTCGGCAGCCTGCTGGCCTACACGGGCATCGCCTTCGTGCAGTTCTTCGTGCTCGACAAGATGTTCGCCTTCATCCAGGGCTTCACGCCGGCCAGCGTGGCCGCCACGCCGGACATCGCCTCCTACGTGGAGTCCATCCTGTCGCTCTACCTGGCTTTTGGCCTGGCGTTCCAGGTGCCCATCGTGGTGGTGCTGCTCGTGCGCTTTGGCATCGTGGAGGTCGCCAAGCTCAAGTCCTTCCGCGGCTACTTCATCGTCGTGGCCTTCATCGTCGCTGCCGTGGTGACGCCGCCCGACGTGATCTCCCAACTGGCGCTGGCCGTGCCCATGTGCCTGCTCTACGAGATCGGCATCTGGGCGGCGCAGCTCTTCGTGCGGCACACACAGGCGCCCGGGGAGCAGCAGGAGCCCCCGGCCGCCTGAGCGCCGCGGCCCGCTCAGCGCTGGCGCGTGCGCCGCGGCTGGGGCCGCACGTCGGGGGTCAGCTGCAGGGCGATGACGCTGTTGCCGCGCTGCACCTGGAATTGCGCCGGCATGCCTGGGCGCAGGGCCGCCACGGCCGACAGCAGGGCGGCCACATTGCCCACGGGCTTGCCCGCCACCTCCACGATCACGTCGCCGGGCCGCACGCCGCCCAGGGCGGCCGGACCGTCCTGCAGCACGCCGGTGATGATGACGCCCGAGGTCGCCTTGACGCCAAAGGTCTCGGCCAGCTCGGGCGAGAGTTCGCCCGGCTCCACGCCGATCCAGCCGCGCGTGACCTTGCCCTCGCGCACGATGCCGTCGAGCACCATGCGCGCCGTGGACATGGGGATGGCGAAGCCGATGCCCAGGCTGCCGCCCGAGCGGGAGTAAATGGCCGTGTTGATGCCCATGAGGTTGCCGTCCACGTCCACGAGCGCGCCGCCCGAATTGCCGGGGTTGATGGCGGCGTCGGTCTGGATGAAGTTCTCGAAGGTGTTGATGCCCAACTGGCTGCGGCCCAGCGCACTGACGATGCCGCTGGTCACCGTCTGGCCCACGCCGAAGGGGTTGCCGATGGCAAGCACGATGTCGCCCACCGCCAGCTCGTCGGAATTGCCCAGCACGATGACGGGCAGCTTGTCCAGCTCGATCTTGAGGATGGCCAGGTCGGTCTCCGGGTCGGTGCCGATGGTGCGCGCGCGCGCGTGGCGGCTGTCGGAGAGCGTCACCTCGATCTCGTCGGCACCCTCGACGACGTGGTTGTTCGTCAGGATGTAGCCGTCGGGGCTGACGATGACGCCGCTGCCCAGCCCGACCTGGGGTTCGCTGCCCATGTCGCCGAAGAAGAAGCGGAACCACGGGTCGCTGCTGCGCGGATCGCGCACCGGCGCCTTGCTGGTGTTGATGCTCACCACGGCCGGCGCGGCCTTGCGCGCGGCGCTGCTCAGGCTGCCGGCCGGTACGTGGCCCGCCGCATTGGGCGCCGCCTCGATGAGCGCAGGCACCGCACCCGGGCGGCCTATGCCCCTGCGGATCCAGTCGGGCTGGAGCGTGGCCACGACGAAGTAGGCCGCGACGAGCACCGTCACGGTTTGCGAAAACAGCAGCCAGAGGCGTTTCATGGGGGTGTCTGGAATAAATGCAGTGCGGGCACTATTGTGGCGCAAGCGCCCGTGCGCGCCAGGCAGGACAATACATACATGCCCCTATCCCGAGACACCCTGTTGCAGTCCTTCGATGCGCTCTTGCAGCCCGAGCGCTTCAAGGACTACGGACCCAACGGCCTGCAGGTCGAAGGCAAGCGCGCGGTGGCGCGCATCGTCAGCGGCGTGACGGCCAGCCGCGCCCTGATCGACGCCGCCATCGCCGCGCAGGCCGACGCCATCTTCGTGCACCACGGCCTGTTCTGGCGCGGGCAGGACGGCCGCGTCACCGGCTGGATGAAAGAGCGCCTGCAGCGCCTGCTGGCGCACGACATCAACCTCTTTGCCTACCACCTGCCGCTGGACGCCCACCCCGAGCTGGGCAACAACGCGCGCCTGGGTGCCGAGCTGGGCTTCACGGCCGAGGCGCGCTTTGGCGAGCAGGAGCTGGGCTTTGCGGGCCGCGCGGCCTACGACCATGCGGCAGCGCTGGCACGCCACGTGGAGCAGGTGCTGGGCCGCCCCGTGACCCTGGTGGAGGGCGAGCCCGGGCGGCCCATCCGCCGCGTGGCCTGGTGCAGCGGTGGAGCCCAGGGCTACTTCGAGGCGGCCATCGCCGCCGGGGCCGATGCCTTCCTCACCGGCGAGATCTCCGAGCCCCAGGCGCATCTGGCGCGCGAGTGCGGCGTCGCCTTTCTGGCCGCGGGCCACCACGCGACCGAACGCTACGGCGCGCCGGCCGTCGCGGCGCAGGTGGCGGCGCAGTGGGGCCTGGAGCACCGCTTCATCGACATCGCCAATCCGGCTTGAAACTCCTGTTTTGATAGCTGGTAGCGCTTAACCACAGGGCGCTACAGCCATTTTTCCTATGAATACTGCCGCCATGCTTCCCATTGCCATCACCCAGGGCGATCCTGCGGGTATCGGCCCCGAGATCGTCGCCAAGGCCTTCCGCGATGCCCCCGAGGTGCTGCGCGGCTGCTTTGCCGTGGGCGAGCTGGCGACGCTGCGCCGTGCGGCGGCGTGCATCGCCGGGCCCGGCCAGCCCGGCCAGCCCGAGCTGCCCGTGGCGCTGCTGGACGCGGCGCGCGACGCCGCACAGGTGCCGCCGCGCTGTCTGCCCGTGCTGGCGCTGCCCGGCCTGCCCGGCCCGCCGCCCTGGGGGCAGGTGACGGCCGGGGCAGGGCGCGCGGCCGCCGACTGCGTGCTGTGGGCCGCGCGCGCGGCGCTGCGCGGGGAGGTGGCGGCGCTGGTCACGGCGCCGCTGCACAAGGAGGCGCTGGCCGCGGCGGGGGTGGACTACCCGGGGCACACGGAGCTGCTGCAGGCCGAGGCGGCGCGGCACGCGGGCGTGGCCCTGGCCGACATGCCGGTGCGCATGATGCTCGCCAGCGACGAGCTGCGCACGGTGCTGGTGAGCATCCATGTGTCGCTGCGCGACGCCATCGCGGCGGTCACGCCCGCCAATGTGCTGCAGACGTTGCGCATCGCGCATGCCGCGCTCGCGCGCAGCCTGGGGCGGGCACCGCGCATCGCCGTGGCCGGGCTCAATCCGCATGCGGGCGAGGGTGGCCTGTTCGGCCGCGAGGAAATCGAGGTGATCGCCCCGGCCGTGGCCCAGGCCCGCGCCGAGGGCGTGGACGCCCATGGCCCCTACGCGCCCGACACCGTGTTCATGCGCGCACGCCATGCCCCGGGGCATCCGGGCGAATTCGATGCCGTCGTGGCCATGTACCACGACCAGGGCCTCATCCCGGTGAAATACCTGGGCGTGGACAAGGGCGTGAACGTCACCCTGGGCCTGCCCCTGGTGCGCACCAGCCCGGACCATGGCACGGCCTTCGACATCGCCGGCCAGGGCGTGGCCGATGCCTCCAGCCTCATCGAGGCGGTGCGCATGGCGCGCCGCCTGGTGGCGGGCTGATCAGCGCTTGAGGCTGTCGCGGATTTCGCGCAGCAGCACGATGTCCTCGGGCGTGGGCGCCGGCTCGACCGGCGCGGGCGCGGCGGCCGGGGCTTCGCGCTTGAGCCGGTTGATCTGCTTGATCATCATGAAGATGATGAACGCCAGGATGAAGAAATTCACCGCCACGGTGACGAAGTTGCCGTAGGCAAAGACGGGCACGCCCGCTTTCTTGAGCGCATCGAGCGTGCGCGCCGTGCCCTCAGGCACCGTGCCGAGCACGACGAACAGGTTGGAGAAATCGAGCTTGCCGAACACCAGGCCCACCACCGGCATGATGAGGTCGGAGACGACGGAATCGACGATCTTGCCAAATGCCCCGCCGATGATCACACCCACGGCCAGATCGATGACGTTGCCCTTGATGGCGAATTCGCGGAATTCTTGCAGCATGCCCATGGATGTGTCCTTGAAGTGGGAAAGCTGCAAGTATCACGCACAACACGACCGCACGCAGAGTTCGATGCAGGTCAATGACGCGCCAGATTGTCCCGGCCCTTTCTTGGCACTCCGCTACAATTTACGGTTGACCCAACCATAGCGATGTTCATCGAGGACCCCCATGAGTGACACTCCAATCGACTCCAGCAAAAGGACGTGGCTGATCGCGACCGGCTGCGCGGGCGCCGTGGGCGGCGTGGCAACCGCCGTTCCTTTCGTGAGTACCTTCCAGCCGTCGGAAAAGGCCAAAGCCGCCGGCGCTGCGATCGAGGTGGACATCTCTCAGCTCAAGCCTGGTGAGCGCATCATCGCCGAGTGGCGCGGCAAGCCCGTCTGGATCATCAAGCGCACGCCCGAGCAGATCGCCGATCTGCCCTCGCTCGACAATCAGCTGGCCGACCCCAAGTCCGAGCGCAAGCCCGACGAATTCACGCCCCCCTACGCGCGCAACGAGCACCGCTCCATCAAGCCCGAGATCCTCGTGGCCGTGGGCATCTGCCCGCACCTGGGCTGCTCGCCGACCGAAAAATACACCCCCGGTCCCCAGCCTTCGCTGCCCGACGACTGGAAGGGCGGCTTCCTCTGCCCCTGCCATGGCTCCACCTTCGACCTGGCCGGCCGCGTGTTCAAGAACAAGCCTTCGCCCGACAACCTCGAAATTCCCCCGCACATGTACCTGTCGGACACGCGCCTGCTCATCGGTGAAGACAAGAAAGCCTAATCGAGGACCCCACCATGGCCGAATTCAAGGAAATCTCCCCCAACGCCTCGGCGGGCGCCAAGCTCACCAACTGGTTTGAGAACCGCTTTCCGACCATGTTCGACGCCTACCGCGTCCACATGTCGGAGTACTACGCACCCAAGAACTTCAACTTCTGGTACATCTTCGGTTCGCTCGCCCTGCTGGTGCTGGTGATCCAGATCGTCACCGGCATCTTCCTCGTGATGCACTACAAGCCCGACGCCGCCAAGGCCTTCGAGTCGGTCGAGTACATCATGCGCGACGTGCCCTGGGGCTGGCTGATCCGCTACATGCACTCCACGGGCGCCTCGGCGTTCTTCATCGTGGTGTACCTGCACATGTTCCGCGGCCTGCTGTACGGCAGCTACCGCAAGCCGCGCGAGCTGGTCTGGATCTTTGGCTGCGCCATCTTCCTGGCGCTCATGGGCGAGGCCTTCATGGGCTACCTGCTGCCCTGGGGTCAGATGTCCTACTGGGGCGCCCAGGTGATCGTGAACCTGTTCTCCGCCATCCCCTTCATCGGCCCTGACCTGGCCCTGCTGATCCGCGGCGACTACGTGGTGTCCGACGCCACGCTGAACCGCTTCTTCAGCTTCCACGTCATCGCCGTGCCGCTGGTGCTGCTGGGCCTGGTGGTGGCCCACCTACTGGCGCTGCACGACGTGGGCTCCAACAACCCCGACGGCATCGAGATCAAGAAGGGCCCCAAGGGCAACCGCTGGTCGCCGACCGCTCCGACCGACGGCATTCCGTTCCACCCCTACTACACGGTGCACGACATCCTTGGCGTGTGCGTGTTCCTGATCGTCTTCACGGCCGTGATCTTCTTTGCGCCTGAAGCCGGCGGCTACTTCCTGGAGTACAACAACTTCATCCCGGCCGATCCCCTGGTCACGCCGGCGCACATCGCCCCGGTGTGGTACTTCACGCCGTTCTACTCCATGCTGCGCGCCATCACCACCGAAATGGTGTACGTGCTCGTGGCCTGCGTGGTGCTGGGCGCGGCCTTCGGTGTCTTCAAGGCCAAACTGCCCGGCATCTTCAAGGGCCTCATCGCCGTGGCCGCGGCCGTCACCGTGGCCCTCATGCTTGCCATCGACGCCAAGTTCTGGGGCGTGGTGGTCATGGGCGGCGCCGTGATCATCCTGTTCTTCCTGCCCTGGCTCGACTGCAGCCCGGCGCGCTCCATCCGCTACCGCCCGACCTGGCACAAGTACGTGTACGCCGTGTTCGTGGTCAACTTCGTGATCCTGGCCTACCTGGGCGTGCAGCCTCCGTCTCCCGTGGGCGAGCGCGTCTCGCAGCTTGGCACGCTGATCTACTTCGGCTTCTTCCTGCTGATGCCCTGGTGGAGCGCCAAGGGGGAGCCCAAGCCCGTGCCCGACCGTGTCATCTACCAAGCGCATTGAGCCGGAGTCAACCCACCATGAAAAAAATCATCCTCTCGTTCATTGCGGCTCTGGGCCTGGTTGCTGGCGCGGCCCATGCCGCCGGCGGCGCCACCATTGCCTGGGACAAGGCGCCCAACAAGACCAATGACCTGCCGGCCCTGCAGAACGGCGCCAAGCTGTTCGTCAACTACTGCCTGGGCTGCCACTCGGCCGCCTTCATGCGCTACAACCGCCTCCAGGACATCGGCCTGACCGAGCAGCAGATCAAGGACAACCTGCTGCTGACCACGGACAAGATCGGTGACACCATGAAGGCCACCATCGATCCCAAGCAGGCCAAGGATTGGTTCGGCGCCAACCCGCCCGACCTGACCGTGATCGCGCGCTCGCGTGCGGGCCATGGTGGCACCGGCGCTGACTATCTCTACACCTTCCTGCGCTCCTTCTACCGCGATGACGCCAAGGCCACGGGCTGGAACAACGTGCTGTTCCCCAACGTGGGCATGCCGCACGCGCTGTGGGAGCTGCAGGGTGAGCGCCGCGCCACCTTCGACGAGACCACCCATGCCTTCAAGGGCTACGAGCAAGTCACACCTGGCAAGATGAGCGCGCAGGAATACGACGCTGCCGTGGCGGACCTCGTCGGCTACCTGCAGTGGATGGGCGAGCCGGCCCAGAATACCCGCGTGCGTATCGGCATCTGGGTGCTGGCTTTCCTGTTCGTGACCACGTTCCTCGCCTGGAGGCTCAACGCCGCTTTCTGGAAAGACGTCAAGTAAGGCCCCCAGCCTTGCCCCCGCCGCGCCTTCGGGCGCGGCCCATCCTTTGCGGAGTGGACGCGTGCATGCGTTCCACTCCTTTGGTTTTTAGGAGCTACTTGCCATGATGGTGCTTTATTCGGGAACCACCTGCCCCTTCTCCCACCGCTGCCGCTTCGTGCTGTTCGAAAAAGGCATGGATTTCGAAATCCGCGACGTGGACCTCTACAACAAGCCCGAAGACATCAGCGTGATGAACCCGTACGGCCAGGTGCCCATCCTCGTGGAGCGCGACCTCATCCTGTACGAGTCCAACATCATCAACGAGTACATCGACGAGCGTTTCCCCCATCCCCAGCTCATGCCCGGGGATCCGGTGGACCGCGCCCGCGTACGCCTGTTCCTGCTCAACTTCGAGAAGGAACTGTTCGTCCACGTCAGCACGCTGGAGTCGCGCGCCACCAAGAGCAACGAGAAAGCCCTGGAAAAGGCCCGCGCGCACATCCGCGACCGCCTGACCCAGCTCGCCCCGGTGTTTCTGAAAAACAAATACATGCTGGGCGAGAACTTCTCCATGCTGGACGTGGCCATCGCGCCGCTGCTCTGGCGCCTGGACTACTACGGCATCGAACTGAGCAAGAATGCCGCCCCCCTGCTCAAGTACGCCGAGCGCATCTTTTCGCGCCCGGCCTACATCGAGGCGCTCACGCCCTCGGAAAAGGTCATGCGCAAGTAAGCCCCAGACGGCCCCGCGCCCGCCGGGCCGTACCGCCCCCCCCCGAAGCCATCGCAGTTCCACCCGCAATGAACGACCAGGAAACCACCTCCACGCGCCCCTACCTGATCCGTGCGTTGCACGAATGGTGCACCGACAACGGCCTCACGCCCTACATCGCCGTGCGTGTGGACGAATCCGTGCAGGTGCCCCGGGAGTACGTGAACGGCGGTGAAATCGTGCTCAACGTGGGCTTCGATGCCACGGGCAGCCTGCAACTGGGCAATGACTACATCAGTTTCAAGGCCCGTTTCGGCGGCGTAGCGCGCGACATCGTGGTGCCGGTGGACCGGGTGCTGGCCATTTATGCGCGCGAGAACGGGCAGGGCATGGCTTTTCCGCCGGAGACCAGCCCTCAGACGGCACAGCCGGTGGCGCCGGAGCCTGCCAGTGGCGACCCGGCGCGCGTGGTGCAACTCGTGAGCAGCGAGCCTGCCGCCGCGCCAGGCGAGGAGCCCCCACAGGACCCACCGCCCAGCCCGCCGACGCAGCCCACGCGCCCCGCGCTCAAGCGCGTCAAATAAGCCGCTGGGGCGCCGCTACAATACCGGCCACGCCGATTTAGCTCAGTGGTAGAGCAACCGCCTTGTAAGCGGTAGGTCGTCAGTTCGATCCCGACAATCGGCACCACATCCAGGGCCGCACCGTTCTCCGAACGTGCGGCCCTTTGCTTTGCCTGCGCGTTCCTCCGGGCCCGTGCCGGGGGGCGGGGGGCGGCCCCGCCAGGGCCTTCAGCCAGGCCTAAGTGTTGCCGCGCACACTGCCCTTGCATCAGCATCACCTTGTGGAAAGGCACGCCATGAACACGCTCAACAATTCCTCGCGCCGCTGGCTGGTCGCCGTGCTGGCCTCGGGCGCCTTGGGCGCCGCGGGCGCGGGCTATGTCACGGCCCATGCGGCGCGCACGCCGCACGAACTCCCGGCCGCCGCTGCGCCTGTTGCGGCGCCGCCCCTGGCCGTGGGGAGCGGATTGCCGGATTTTTCGCGCGTCACCGCCTTGTATGGCCCGGCGGTGGTCAACATCAGCGTCAGCGGCATGCGCAAGGTCTCCGGCGCCCAGGCGCAGGGCGATTCGGCCGGCAGCGGCATGCCCGGCCTGGACCCGGACAGCCCCTGGCCCGAGCTGTTGCGCCGTTTCGGCCTGCCGGGCATGGACGGGCGGGACGGCGCGGCCGTGCCCCTGCGCGGCCAGGGTTCGGGCTTCATCATCGATGCCAATGGCATCGTTCTGACCAATGCCCACGTGGTCCAGGGCGCCAGCGACGTCACCGTCAAGCTCACGGACCGGCGCGAGTTCCGCGCCAAGGTGCTGGGCGCCGATCCCAAGACCGACATTGCCGTGCTGAAGATCGACGCCAAGAACCTGCCCACGGTGCAACTGGGGCGCTCGCAGGACCTGCAGGTGGGCGAATGGGTGCTGGCCATTGGCTCGCCCTTTGGTTTTGAGAACACCGTCACCGCGGGCGTGGTCAGTGCCAAGGGCCGCAGCTTGCCCGACGACAGCCTGGTGCCCTTCATCCAGACCGATGCGGCGGTGAACCCCGGCAACTCGGGCGGTCCCCTGTTCAATGCACGCGGCGAGGTGGTGGGCATCAATGCCCAGATCTACAGCCGCTCCGGGGGCTTCCAGGGGCTGTCGTTCGCCATTCCCATCGAGGTGGCGACGCGCGTCGAGCAGCAGGTCCGGCAGACCGGTCATGCGCGCCATGCGCGTCTGGGGGTCGCCGTGCAGGAGGTGAACCAGGCCTTTGCCGATTCCTTCGAGCTGCCGCGCCCTGCCGGGGCGCTGGTCTCCAGCGTCGAGCCTGGCGGCCCGGCCGACAAGGCCGGACTGCGCGCCGGCGATGTGATTCTGCGGATCGGCAGCCAGGCCATTGTGGCGTCCGGAGATCTGCCCGCTTTCATCGGCCAGGCCGCGCCAGGCGAGAAGCTGGAGCTCGAAGTCTGGCGCCAGGGCCGGGCCACCACCCTGAACGCCACGCTCGGCGACGCCAGCGACCAAGCCCGTGTGGCAGAGCGCGGCGATGCTGCCGTGGGCCAGGGGCGGCTGGGCCTGGCGCTGCGGCCGCTGGCCCCCGCGGAAGCGCGTGCCGCCGGTGTGGGTGCAGGCCTCGTGATCGAGGACGTGCGCGGCCCCGCTGCCATGGCCGGTGTACAGCCGGGCGACGTGCTGCTGGCCATCAACGGCACGCCCGTGCAGGGCGTTGAGCAGGTGCGCAGTACCGTGGCCCATGCCGGTTCGTCGGTGGCGCTGCTCATCGCGCGCGACAGCGAGAAAATCTTCATTCCCGTGCGCCTGGGCTGAGGCGGGAGCGCGGACCGGTTTACGATAGCCAGGCCAGGGCCGGTGCCGCCGCCCCGCCCCTGGCCGAACCGTGGATTTCCCATGCGCCTGCTGCTCGTCGAGGACGATCCCATGATCGGTGAAGCCGTGCGTGATCTGCTGCGCGGCGAGCACTATGCCGTGGACTGGGCGACCGATGGCGCCATGGCCGATGCGGCGCTGGCCGCGCAAGCCTACGATCTGGTGCTGCTGGACCTGGGCTTGCCGCGCCGCGACGGCCTGGCCGTGCTGCGCGGCCTGCGGGCGCGCCGGGACCGCACTCCCGTGCTCGTGGCCACGGCGCGCGACGGCGTGGCCCAGCGCATCGAAGGGCTCGATGCCGGTGCCGACGACTACGTGCTCAAGCCCTACGATTTCGACGAACTGCTGGCACGCATCCGCGCGCTGCTGCGCCGCGCCGCCGGACGCGCCGAGCCGGTGTACGAGCACCAGGGCGTGGCCATAGCCCCGGCCACGCGCGAGGTGCGCGTGCAGGGGCGCGCCGTGGTGCTGTCGGCGCGCGAATGGGCGGTGCTCGAAGCGCTGCTCGCCCGTCCAGGGGCGGTGCTCTCGCGCCAGCAACTGGAGGACAAGCTCTACGGCTGGGGCGAAGAGGTCAGCAGCAACGCGGTCGAGGTCTACATCCATGGCCTGCGCAAGAAGCTCGGCGCGGGCCTGGTGCTCAACGTGCGCGGCGTGGGCTATATGGTGCCCAAGGCATGAATACGGCCAGGCGGTCGCCCGTGGGCCTGCCGCGCTCCCTGCGCGTGCGCCTGCTGGTCTTCCTGCTCGCGGCCATTGCCCTGGCCGCGGCGGTGCAGGGGGCGCTGGCCTACCGCAGCGCCCTGGCCGAAGCCGACGCCCTGTTCGACTACCACATGCAGCAGACGGCCTTTGCCCTGCGCGCCGGGCTGCCACCCATGGCGCCGGGCGTTGGGCCCGCGCCGCTGCCCGAGGACGAGAACCACGAATTCATCGTCCAGATCTGGACCCAGGAGGGGCTGCGCATCTTTGAATCTGCCGTGGGGGCGGCCTTGCCGCAGATGGCCGTGCTGGGCTTTGCCGACGTGCGGGCGCGCGGGACCACCTACCGGGTGTTTTCCCTGCAGACGCGCGCGCAGGTCATCCAGGTCGCGCAGGACATGGCGGTGCGCCGCTCCATGGCGCGGGCGCTGGCGCTGCGCTCCCTGCTGCCCCTGGCCCTGATGGCGCCGCTGCTGGCCCTGGCGGTGTGGGCCGCCGTGAGCCGCCTGCTGGTCCCGGTCGAGCGGGTGCGCAGCGAGCTGGCGCAGCGCCAGGCGGGCGATTTGTCGCCCGTGGATGCGGCGGCACTGCCCGACGAGGTGGAGCCGCTGGTGCGTGAACTCAACCTGCTGTTTGCGCGCGTGCAGCAGGCTTTCGAGGCGCAGAGCCATTTTGTGGCCGATGCGGCGCACGAGCTGCGCTCGCCGCTGGCGGCGCTCAAGCTGCAGGTGCAGGGCCTGCGCCGGGCGCAGGACGAGGCGGCGCGCCGCCTGGCCGTGGCGCGCCTCGAAGCCGGCATCGACCGTGCCGCGGGCCTGGTCGCGCAACTGCTCGTGCTGGCGCGCCAGGAAGCCCACGCAGCGCAAGGCGCCCCGGCCGAACCGGTGGACCTGGCCGGGGTCGTGCGCCTGGTGCTGGCCGATCTGGCGCCGGCGGCCCAGGCGCGCGGCATAGACCTGGGCCTGGCGCCGTTGCCCGAGGCGCCGCTGCCAGCCATTGCCGGGCAGCAGGAGGCGCTGCGCATCCTGGTGCGCAACCTGCTGGACAACGCCATCAAATACACGCCCGCCGGCGGCACGGTGGATGTGACCCTGCGCACGGCCGCCCGCCCGGATGGGCCGAGCGGGCCGGTACCCGTGGTCGAACTGGTGGTGGAGGACAGCGGCCCGGGCATTCCCGAGGCCGAGCGCGGCCGGGTGTTCGGCCGCTTCTACCGCACGGCCGCGGGCGCGCAGGGCGCTGGAGGCAGCGGACTGGGGCTGGCCATCGTGCACGCCATCGCTCGGCTGCACGGTGCGACGCTCGTTCTGGAGTCCTCCCGGCGCCTGGGCGGGCTGTGTGTGGTGCTGGGTTTTCCAGTGCTGGCGAGCGAGCCCGGGTTTGCGCTATAATGGCAGGCTTCGCGCGAAACCCCTCGTGTCTTTGGTTGGGCTGATCGCGTTTTCACCAACACCTTTTGAAGACCAGGAGCCCCTCATGGCTGTTCAGCAAAACAAGAAATCGCCGTCCAAGCGCGGCATGCACCGCTCGCACAATGCACTGACGGTGCCGGGCATCGCTGTGGAACCCACCACGGGCGAAACCCATCTGCGCCACCATATCAGCCCCAACGGCTTCTATCGCGGCCGCCAGGTGCTGAAGAACAAGTCGGAAGCCTGATCGGCATTTGCCCGAGGCCGTTTCCTCCCAGGCCCGTAGCTACCGTACCGTAGCACGGGCCTTTGTCGTATGTGCGTTCTGCGCGCCCGGCAAGGGGAGCCGTTTCACCAGAATCCTGTTGCATGATCACACTGGCTGTTGACTGCATGGGCGGCGACCATGGCCCCCATGTCACGCTGGCGGCGTGCCGCCATTTCCTCGATGCGCACGCCGATGCGCGCCTGCTCCTCGTGGGCCTGCCTGCGGCCCTGCAGGGCTTTGCCCATGAGCGCGCCACCGTGGTGCCGGCGAGCGAGGTGGTCGCCATGGACGATCCCATCGAGGTGGCCCTGCGCCGCAAGAAGGACTCTTCCATGCGCGTGGCCATCATGCAGGTGAAGGAGGGGGCGGCGGCCGCCGCCGTGTCCGCGGGCAATACGGGCGCGCTCATGGCGATTGCCCGTTACGTGCTCAAGACCCTCGACGGCATAGACCGGCCGGCCATTGCCACCCAGATGCCCAACGACAAGGGCGGCGCCACCACCGTGCTGGACCTCGGCGCCAACGTCGATTGCTCGGCTGAGCACCTGCTGCAGTTCGCGGTGATGGGCTCGGCCCTGGTGTCGGTGCTGCAGGAGGGCTCGCCCGCCGCCGTAGGCCTGCTCAATATTGGCGAAGAAACCATCAAGGGCAGTGAAATCATCAAGAGGGCTGGCGAATTGCTGCGATCTGCGGCTAACTCCGGCGATTTGAACTTCTACGGCAACGTCGAGGGCAATGACATCTTCAAGGGCACGGTGGATATCGTCGTCTGCGACGGCTTTGTGGGCAACGTCGCTCTCAAGGCCAGCGAAGGGGTCGCCTCGATGATCGTGGGTGGACTCAAGCAAGAGTTCAAGCGCAATATCTTCACCAAAATTGCCGCCATCATTGCGTATCCGGTGCTATCTGCGCTGATGAAGCGCATGGACTACCGGCGCTACAACGGCGCGGCCCTGCTCGGGCTGCGCGGGCTGGTGTTCAAGAGCCATGGTTCGGCCGATGTGCTGGCCTTTGAGCAGGCCTTGAACCGGGCGTATGATGCGGCCCGCAACAACCTGCTCGACCGAGTCCGGTCCCGGATTGCGCATGCGGCCCCCTTGCTGATGCCTGCCGCTGCCCAGTCCGTCCCGGAGGCGGCGGCCACCCAGCCTTGAACACACGCTATTCCCGTATCACCGGCACCGGCAGCTACCTGCCGCCGCGCCGCGTCACCAATGCCGAACTGGTGGCCGACCTGGCCGCCCGGGGGATCGAGTCCTCCCACCAATGGATCGTCGAGCGCACCGGCATCGAAGCGCGCCACTTCGCCGACGCCGGCGTGGCCTGCAGCGACCTCGCGCTGGAGGCTGCGCGCCAGGCCCTGCAGGCGGCCGGCGTGGCGGCGCAGGACATCGATCTCATCATCGTCGCCACGTCCACGCCGGACATGGTGTTTCCCTCCACGGCCTGCATTCTGCAGAACAAGCTGGGCATCGTGGGTTGCCCGGCCTTTGACGTGCAGGCGGTGTGCAGCGGCTTCGTCTATGCGCTCACGGTGGCGGACGCCATGATCCGTGCCGGCACGGCGCGCCGCGCCCTGGTGGTGGGGGCGGAAATCTTCAGCCGCCTCCTGGATTTCAACGACCGCACGACCTGCGTGCTCTTCGGCGATGGCGCCGGTGCCGTGGTGCTGGAGGCTTCGGACGAACCGGGCATTCTGGCCAGCGACCTGCACGCCGATGGGCGCCATGTGGGCATCCTGTGCGTGCCGGGCCATGTCTCGGGCGGCCAGGCCACGGGCCACCCCCTGCTGACCATGGACGGCCCCGCCGTGTTCCGGCTCGCCGTGGGTGTGCTCGAGAGCGCGGCGCGCGCCGCCCTGGACAAGGCGGGGCTGGCCGCATCCGACATCGACTGGCTCATTCCGCACCAGGCCAATATCCGCATCATGCAGGGCACGGCACGCAAGCTCCGGCTGCCGCTCGAGCGCATGGTGGTCACCGTGCACGAACACGGCAACACCTCTGCGGCGTCCATTCCGCTGGCGCTGGACCATGCGGTGCGCGCCGGGCGCATCCACCGGGGCGAGACGGTGCTGCTCGAAGGCGTGGGCGGCGGCTTCACCTGGGGCGCTGTGCTATTGAAAATGTAGCTTTTGGCGCTTGATGGATAAGCGCTAGAGGCCGATTTGACTGTATTTTTCAGAACCACCATGAAGAATTTCGCATTCGTCTTTCCCGGCCAGGGCTCGCAGGCCGTGGGCATGCTCGATGGCTGGGGCGATCACCCCGCTGTGGCCCAGACGCTGCAGGAAGCGTCCGACGCCCTGGGCGAAGACGTGGGCCGCCTGATCCACGAAGGCCCCAAGGAGGCGCTGGCCCTGACCACCAACACCCAGCCGGTGATGCTGGTGGCCGGCGTGGCAGCCTGGCGCGTCTGGCGCGCCGAGGGCGGTGCGCTACCGGCCGCTGTGGCCGGGCACTCGCTCGGCGAATACTCGGCGCTGGTGGCGTCCGGCGTGCTCACGCTGGCCCAGGCGGCGCCGCTGGTGCGCCTGCGCGCCGCCGCCATGCAGGAAGCCGTGCCCGTGGGCACCGGCGCCATGGCCGCGATTCTGGGCCTGGGTGCAGCAAAAGTAATAGCTGGTTGCGCAGAAGTGACGCGCGCCCTGGGCCAAAACGGCACTGAAGTGGTCGAGGCGGTCAATTTCAACGATCCGGCCCAGACCGTGATTGCAGGCAGCAAGGCGGCCGTCGAGAAGGCCTGCGAAGCCCTCAAGGCCGCCGGTGCCAAGCGCGCGCTACCGCTGCCGGTGTCGGCGCCCTTTCATTCCAGCCTGATGAAGCCTGCCGCCGAGAAGCTGCGTGCCGCCCTGGCCACCACGCCACTGGCGGCGCCGCAGATCCCGGTGCTCAACAATATCGACGTGGCCGTGCAGCAGGACGCCGACGCCATCCGTGACGCGCTCTACCGCCAGGCCTTCGGCCCCGTGCGCTGGGTGGAGTGCGTGCAGGCGCTCAAGGCCCGCGGCATCACCCACATCGTCGAATGCGGCCCCGGCAAGGTGCTGGCGGGCATGACCAAGCGCATCGACGCCGAACTGACGGGCGCGGCACTGTACGACCCGGCCACCCTGAATGAAGTGAAGGAACTGCTGGCATGAGCGCATCCACCGCAACCCCCACCGTGGCGCTGGTCACGGGTGCTTCGCGCGGCATCGGCGCCGCCATCGCCCTGGAACTGGCCGCGCGCGGCCACCAGGTCATCGGCACGGCCACCACCGACGATGGCGCAGCGCGCATCACCCAGGCGCTGGCCGCCTACCCGGGCTGCCGGGGTGCCAACCTCAATGTGAACGACGCGGCGGCGGTCGAGGCGCTGATCGACGGCATCGTCAAGGGCCAGGGCGGCCTGCATGTGCTGGTGAACAACGCCGGCATCACGCGCGACCAGCTTGCCATGCGCATGAAGGACGACGACTGGGACGCCGTGCTGGACACCAACCTCAAGGCCGTGTTCCGCGTCAGCCGTGCCGCGATCAAGCCCATGATGAAGCAGCGCTACGGCCGCATCATCAGCATCACCAGCGTGGTGGGTGCGTCGGGCAACCCCGGCCAGGCCAACTACGCTGCCGCCAAGGCGGGCGTGGCGGGCATGACGCGCTCGCTGGCGCGCGAGCTGGGCAGCCGCAACATCACGGTCAACTGCGTGGCGCCGGGCTTCATCCAGACCGACATGACGGCCGAGCTGTCCGCAGAGCAGCACAAGGCCCTGCAGGCGCAGATTCCGCTGGGCCACATGGGCCAGCCCGTCGACATCGCCCACGCCGTGGCCTACCTGGCATCGCGCGAGGCGGGTTACGTGACCGGGCAGGAGCTGCACGTCAACGGCGGCATGTATATGTAGCATGCCGCGCTAGAAACACGCCGATCCATCCGTGCGGCGGGCGGTTTAGGGCACATTCCTTAAACGGCTAGAATCGCGGATCCATTCACAACCCCCAGAGGGAAACCCATGAGCGATATCGAAGCACGTGTCAAAAAAATCATTGCCGAACAACTCGGCGTGGAAGAGTCCCAGGTCACCAATGAAAAGGCCTTCGTGGCCGATCTGGGTGCCGACTCGCTGGACACGGTGGAACTGGTGATGGCGCTGGAAGACGAATTCGGCATCGAGATTCCGGACGAAGACGCCGAGAAGATCACCACGGTGCAAAACGCCATCGACTACGCCCTGGCACACCAGAAGTCCTGAGCGGCGCACCGCGCGCCGCTGTACCTGCAGCGATCAGCACAAGGTTTTTTCACGCATGAGCCGTCGTCGCGTAGTCGTGACCGGCCTGGGCTGTGTCACTCCCGTAGGCAATACGGTGGCTGATGCCTGGGCCAACCTCCTGGCCGGTAAATCCGGCATTGACCTCATCACCAAGTTCGATGCGTCGAACTTCGCCTGCAGAATTGCCGGCGAGGTCCGGGGGTTTGACCTCGAGTCCTACATCAGCGCCAAGGAGGCGCGCAGCATGGACTCGTTCATCCATTACGGCATCGCCGCGGCCACCCAGGCCGTGCGTGACGCAGGTTTGCCCACGGGCGATGCCCTGAGCGAAGAGCAGGCCACGCGCATTGGCTGCGTCATCGGCTCGGGCATCGGCGGCCTGCCGCTGATCGAGGAAACCCACACCGAGTACGTCAACCGCGGCCCGCGGCGCATCACGCCCTTCTTCGTCCCGGCGTCCATCATCAACATGGTGGCGGGCCATGTGTCCATGCGCTTTGGCTTCAAGGGGCCGAACCTCGCCGTCGTCACCGCCTGCACCACAGGCCTGCACTGCATCGGCGAGGCGGGCCGCATGATCGAGTATGGCGATGCCGACGTGGTCGTGGCCGGCGGCTCGGAGGCCACGGTCTCGCCCCTGGGCATAGGCGGCTTTGCCGCGATGCGTGCGCTGTCCACGCGCAACGACGCCCCCCAGGCGGCCTCCCGCCCCTGGGACAAGGACCGCGACGGCTTCGTGCTGGGCGAGGGTGCCGGCGTGGTCGTGCTGGAAGAGTACGAGCATGCCAAGGCCCGCGGCGCGCGCATCTACGCCGAGCTCTCGGGCTACGGCATGAGCGCCGACGCCGGTCACATGACGGCCCCCAGCATGGACGGCCCGCGCCGCGCCATGCTCGCTGCACTGCGCAACGCCGGTCTCCCGGCCGATGCGGTGGGCTACCTCAACGCGCACGGCACCTCCACCCCGCTGGGGGACGTGAACGAGTCCAACGCCATCAAGGCGGCCCTGGGCGCGCATGCGCACCAGGTCGTCGTGAGCTCCACCAAGTCCATGACCGGCCACCTGCTGGGCGGCGCCGGGGGCATTGAGAGCATCTTCACCATCCTGGCGCTGTACCACCAGCAGATCCCGCCCACCATCAACCTGGATGCCCAGGACCCCGAGTGCGACCTGGACTACTGCGCCCATACTGCGCGCGACCTGAAGTTCGACGTCGCCATGAAGAACAACTTCGGCTTTGGCGGAACCAACGGCACTCTGGTGTTCCGCCGGGTCTGACGCCGGCCCGGCACCCCGCGCCCCGGCCCCGCCTGTGCCGGCGTGCGCAGGACCTGCGCCATGACCGGCCCAGCCGCGCGCCGGCAGGCGCCGCCCGTGCACTATCCCGTAGCGCGCAGCCGCTGGCTCGCCGGCGTGCTCTGCGCCGTGGCGCTGGCAGGCCTGGCCGCACTGCTCGTCTGGGCCCTGTGGGGTGCCGGGCAGCATGCCTGGTGGGTGGTGCCGGCCTGCATGGGCGCTTGGCTGGCAGCCTGCCTGTCCGCCGGGCGCCAGTGGCACGCGCAGCCGCTGGGCGTGCTGCACTGGACGGGCAGCCACTGGGACTTGCAGGCGGGCAGGCAGAGCCTGGCGCAGGCGCGCCTGCAAGTGCACCTGGACCTGCAGCAGCGCATGGGCGTATGCCTGGTGGCCCCGCAGGGCGCGCGCTGCTGGCTCTGGCTCGAATCGCGCACCCAGCCCGAGCGCTGGAGCGCGCTGCGCCGTGCGGTATATTCGCGCGCCGGCGTCGATTCTGCCGACACGGCGACGCCTCCCACCCGGCCGGACGAAGGACCGTGAGCCGCAAGCCCCCATTGCCATGACCCATCCATCGTCCGCTTCTCCCCCGCCAAGCCCGGCCGACAGCGACCTGCTGCTGGTCGAGCGCACCGTGGCCGGGGATTTGCGCGCCTACGACCTGCTGGTGATCAAGTACCAGCGCCGCATCGAGCGTCTCATCGGCCGCATGGTGCGCGACACCGATCTGGTGCAGGACATTGCGCAAGAGACCTTTCTGCGCGCCTACCGTGCGCTGCACCAGTTCCGTGGCGAAGCCCAGTTCTACACCTGGCTGTACCGCATTGCCGTGAACACGGCCAAGAAGGCCTTGATGGACCTCAAGCGCGACCCCGTGGTGTACGAGGGGGCGCTGCGGCCCGAGGGCGAAGACGATGAAACTTCCCGCCCCGTGCAGGAACCAACCAGCGACGAAACCCCCGAGACCGTGCTGGCAGCACAGGAAATTGCGGCCGCTGTGAATGCCGCGATGGAAGCGCTGCCCGAGGATTTGCGCCAGGCTGTGACGCTGCGCGAGATCGAGGGCTTGAGCTACGAGGAAATCGCCACGGCCATGGCTTGCCCGATCGGTACGGTGCGCTCGCGCATCTTCCGGGCACGTGAGGCCATATCGGCGCGTGTGCGCCCGCTGCTGGAAAACCGCAGTGGCAAGCGCTGGTGATGGGGTGGTGGCGTACGCGAGTGAGACGATGGCGAGGCAGGTATGAGCATGGACCAGGAACTGAAATTGCGTGAACAGTTGTCGGCGCTGGCGGATGGCCAGTTGCCTGCCGGAGAGTTGCCGCCGGTGCTGGACTATGCCGGCCAGGCGGCAGGCCGGCAAGCGTGGCTGGAGTACCAGCTCATCGGTGATGCGCTGCGCTCGGCCGAGCTGGCGCGTGCCAGTGCGGCCCCGGCGTTTCTGGCCGGGCTGCACGAGCGCCTGGCGCAGGAGCCGGCTGTGCCGCGCCCTGCGCCGCACGCCGAGCGACAGGCGCCGGGCGCAGGCGCGCTGGCGCGCGGCGAGGCGGCCAACCAGGCGCTGTTCCGCTGGAAGATGATGGCCGGCATTGCCTCGCTCGCGGCGGTCTCGGCCCTGGGCTGGAATGTGCTGGACGCCGTGCGCGGCCCGGCCGCCGGAGCCCAACTGGCCGCGGCGCCCGCGCGTGCCGACACCGCCAGCGTGCAGGTCGCTGCCCAGCCTGCGGCCGACAGCCAGGTCATGCTGCGCGACCCGCGGCTCGACGAACTGCTCGCCGCCCGCAGGCAGTACAGCGGCGCCAATGCGCTGCAGATGCCGGCGCGCTTCCTGCGCAACACCACGCTGGAAGAGCCGCAGCGCTGAATCCCCAGGCGCTGCGCCGTGTGCGCACGCGGCCCGCGCGCACGGGGAACCAAAGTGCGTGCCCGGCCTTCACAGAGCAGGTGCCGGCGCCTCCGCCGGCCTACCGCATCATGAGAGGTACACCGATGAATGCAAGCATTGCAAAGCAGTGGAACACGCTGGCCTGCGCTGCGGCCGTGGGCCTGGCGGCGGCACTGGGCCATGCCGCCCCCGCCGCGGCACAGACGGCCGCCCCCGCGCCCGTGGTGCGCGGCCTGCCCGACTTCAGTGACCTGGTCGAGCAGGTCGGCCCCTCGGTCGTGAACATCCGCACCATGGAGAAAGTGGGCACGCGCGGCGCCTTTAGCGGCATGGACGAGGACATGCTGGAGTTCTTCAAGCGCTTCGGCATTCCCATGCCCCAGGTTCCACGCCAGCAGCGCCCCCAGCGGCCACAGGAAGAGGAGCAGGCGCGCGGCTTGGGTTCGGGCTTCATCATCAGCCCGGACGGCTATGTGCTGACCAATGCGCATGTGGTCGATGGCGCCGACGAGGTCTTCGTGACCCTGACCGACAAGCGCGAGTTCAAGGCGCGCATCGTGGGCACGGACAAGCGCACCGACGTGGCCCTGGTGAAGATCGACGCCACGGGCCTGCCGGCCGTGCGCATTGCCGACGTGGGGCGCCTGCGCGTGGGCGAGTGGGTCATGGCGATTGGCTCGCCCTTCGGCCTGGACAACACCGTGACGGCCGGCATCGTGAGCGCCAAGCAGCGCGACACCGGCGACTACCTGCCCTTCATCCAGACGGATGTGGCCATCAACCCCGGCAACTCGGGCGGGCCGCTGATCAATATGCGCGGCGAGGTCGTGGGCATCAACAGCCAGATCTACTCGCGCTCGGGCGGCTTCATGGGCATTTCGTTTGCCATTCCCATCGACGAGGCCATGCGCGTGAGCGAGCAACTGCGTGCCAGCGGGCGCGTGACGCGCGGGCGCATCGGCGTGCAGATCGGCCCGGTGTCGCGTGACCTGGCCGAATCCCTGGGCCTGGGCAAGCAGCAGGGGGCACTGGTGACCGGCGTGGAGACCGGCTCCCCGGCCGACAAGGCCGGCGTCGAGGCGGGCGACATCATCACCCGTTTCGAGGGCAAACCCATCGAGAAGCTGGCGGACCTGCCGCGCATGGTTGGCAATACCAAGCCCGGCACCAAGAGCGCCATCACGGTGTTCCGGCGCGGGCGGGCCAAGGACTTGAGCGTGGTGATCGGCGAGGTCGAGCCCGATGCACCTGCCGCCAAGACCTCCGAGCGCGAAGGCCGTGCGCCCAAGGCCTCGGCGGCAGCCCAGCAGCTCGGGCTCACGGTCTCCGACCTCAGCGATGCCCAGAAGAAGGAGCTGCGGTTGCGCGGCGGCGTGCGCGTGGACGCGGCCAGCGAGGCCGCGGCGCGCGCCGGTCTGCGTGAGGGCGATGTCATCCTCGCGATCGCCAATACGGAGGTGGCCACGGTCAAGGACTTCGAGGCCGCCGTCGCCAGGCTCGACAAGGGCAAGCCCGTCAATGTGCTGTTCCGGCGCGGGGAGTGGGCGCAGTACGCGCTGATCCGGCCCGCGCGCTGATGCCATGGGGGCGCCCGCCGGGGAGCAGGAATAACCCTTTGTGCGTGCCGGTCATGGCCATTCCGGCAGGCACACCCCGGCGCAGCCTACATAGCCGATTTGTTAGAATGGCGCCCTTCCAAGGCATGGCAAGCGGTATAACGGCATGGCCTGATTTCATGATTTGGGATATTGCCAGGTACCGCACAAGCGATCCACAGGTCGCGCACAGGATGTCCCTGTGTGATGTGCTCATCATGTGGATAAATTGTGCATAACATTTCGTTGCCGCTCTGCAACGCTCTGGGTCGACTGCGTGGACGCCTTTTTTTGCGGGGCTTTTTGCCTACAATGAGGCTCCAACCATCGCAGTTGCCACAGATCGTTGGTTCAGGGCGCGTCTTCCGTCGACGCGCCCTTTTTTCATGCCCGCCTGGTGCATTGTTCCTTCCCTGACGCAGATTCCCGTCGATGAAACACATCCGAAATTTCTCCATCATCGCGCACATCGACCATGGCAAGTCGACGCTCGCCGACCGCCTGATCCAGCGCTGCGGCGGCCTGGCCGAACGCGAGATGGAAGCCCAGGTGCTCGACTCCATGGACATCGAGAAGGAGCGCGGCATCACCATCAAGGCGCAGACGGCCGCGCTGCAGTACAAGGCCAAGGACGGGCAGGTCTACAACCTCAACCTGATCGACACCCCGGGCCACGTGGACTTCTCCTACGAGGTGAGCCGCTCGCTCTCGGCCTGCGAGGGCGCGCTGCTGGTCGTCGATGCCTCGCAGGGCGTGGAGGCGCAGACCGTGGCCAACTGCTACACCGCGCTGGACCTGGGCGTGGAAGTGCTGCCCGTGCTCAACAAGATGGACCTGCCCCAGGCCGACCCGGACAACGCCAAGGCCGAGATCGAGGACGTGATCGGCATCGACGCGAGCGATGCCATCGCCTGCTCGGCCAAGACGGGCCTGGGCATCGACGAGATCCTGGAGGCCGTGGTGGCCAAGGTGCCGCCGCCCGAGGGCCGGCCCGACGGCCCGCTGCGCGCCATGATCATCGACAGCTGGTTCGACAGCTACGTCGGCGTGGTGATGCTGGTGCGCGTGGTCGACGGCGAGCTCAAGAAAGGCGAGCGCATCAAGCTCATGGCCACGGGTGCGGCCTATGAGGCCAACCAGCTCGGCGTGTTCACCCCGGCCAACCAGCCGCGCGACATCCTGCGTGCGGGCGAGGTGGGCTACATCATCGCCGGCATCAAGGAGCTCAAGGCGGCGAAGGTGGGCGACACCATCACGCTGGAGAAAAAGCTCCCGAACAACGCCGGCCCGGCCAGCGAGGCGCTGCCCGGCTTCAAGGAGATCCAGCCCCAGGTGTTCGCGGGCCTGTACCCCACCGAGGCCAACCAGTACGACGCGCTGCGCGATGCGCTGGAGAAGCTCCAGCTCAACGATGCCTCACTGCACTTCGAGCCCGAGGTCTCGCAGGCGCTGGGCTTTGGCTTTCGCTGCGGCTTCCTGGGCCTGCTGCACATGGAGATCGTGCAGGAGCGCCTGGAGCGCGAGTTCGACCAGGACCTGATCACCACCGCGCCCAGCGTGGTGTACCAGGTGCTCAAGGGCGACGGCGAGATCATCATGGTCGAAAACCCGTCCAAGATGCCGGAGCAGGGCAAGATCGAGGAAATCCGCGAGCCCATCGTCACCGTGCACCTGTACATGCCGCAGGACTACGTGGGCCCGGTGATGACGCTGGCCAACCAGAAGCGCGGTGTGCAACTGAACATGCAGTACCACGGCCGCCAGGTCATGCTGACCTACGAGCTGCCGCTGGGCGAGATCGTGCTGGACTTCTTCGACAAGCTCAAGAGCGTCTCGCGCGGCTATGCCTCCATGGACTACGAGTTCAAGGAGTACCGCCCCTCCGACGTGGTGAAGGTGGACATCCTGCTCAACGGCGAGAAGGTGGACGCGCTCTCCATCATCGTGCACCGCAGCCAGGCGGCCTACCGCGGTCGCGCGGTGGCGGCCAAGATGCGCGAGATCATCTCGCGCCAGATGTTCGATGTGGCCATCCAGGCGGCCATTGGCGCGAACATCATCGCGCGCGAGACCGTCAAGGCGCTGCGCAAGAACGTGCTGGCAAAATGCTACGGCGGCGACATCACGCGCAAGCGCAAGCTCCTCGAAAAACAAAAGGCAGGCAAGAAACGCATGAAACAGATCGGATCGGTCGAGGTGCCCCAGGAAGCCTTCCTGGCGATTTTGCAGGTGGAAGACTGATGCAGGCCATCTCCATCCTCACCGCGTGCATCCTGGCCGCCTTTGCCGGCTATGCCGGCGCCTGGTACTTCGGCGCCATCGAAGGCAATTTCGCGCTGCTGCTGTTCCTGGCCACGGTGGTCACGGGCGTCTATTGGCTGGCCGAGCGCCTGTACTTCCTGCCGCAGCGCCGGCGCGCGGCCGAGGCCGTGGAGGCTGCCGCCGCCCAGCGCCGCGCCGAACTCGACCGCATGGGCATCGCTCAGGTGGACATCGACGTGCGCGCCGCCAAGGACAAGCTGCTCATGCAGCCCTGGTGGCTGGACTGGACGGCGGGCCTGTTCCCGGTGATCGCCGCCGTGTTCCTGCTGCGCTCGTTCCTGTTCGAGCCGTTCAAGATCCCCTCGGGCTCCATGATTCCCACGCTGCTGGTCGGCGACCTGATCCTGGTGAACAAGTTCACCTACGGCGTGCGCCTGCCGGTGATCAACACCAAGGTCACACAGGGCAATGCGCCGCAGCGCGGCGACGTGGTGGTGTTCCGCTACCCGCCGCAGCCCAGCTTGGACTACATCAAGCGCGTGGTGGGCCTGCCGGGCGACGAGGTGGCCTACCTGAACAAGCGCCTCACCATCAACGGCCAGCCGGTGCCGGCCTCGGCCCTGCCGGACTATCTCGAGGAAGGCAGCCTGCGCTACTTCCAGCAGTTCGACGAACAGCTCGGCGCCGAGCGCCACCACCTGATCGTCAACCCCGAAGCCCCGGCCTTCGTGCAGGGGGCGAGCAATTTTGCCTACCGTGACCAGTGCCGCTACAGTGTGGAAGGCGTGGTCTGCAAGGTGCCCGAGGGCCACTACTTCATGATGGGCGACAACCGCGATAATTCGCTCGATTCGCGCTACTGGGGCTTCGTGCCGGAGTCCAATATCGTGGGCAAGGCCTTCTTCGTCTGGATGAACTTCGGCAACCTCAAGCGCATCGGTTCGTTCCACTGACACACGAGAGGGGAGACAAGATGACCGCATTCCGATCCGCCCGCCGCGCCCGCCAGCGCGGCCTGTCGTTCTTTGGCCTGATCTTCGTGGGCGTGCTGGCCGTGGCCGGCTTTGCCGTGGGCGGGCAGTCCATCCCCGTCTTTCTCGAGTACCACGCGATCGGCAAGGCCGCCAAGAAGGCTGCGCGCGAGGGATCGACCGTGAACGACGTGCGCGCTGCCTTTGACCGCGCGGCCGCCATCGACGACATCCACTCCATCTCGGGCAAGGACCTGGAGGTCACTAAGCGTGGCGACAAGGTCGTGGTGTCGTTCAAGTATTCGCGCGAGATCGCCCTCGCCGGCCCGGCGTACCTGGTGTACCGCTTCCAAGAGTCCGTCGAATAGGTGTCCGCATCGCCCCTGATGGCGCTGCAGTCGCGGCTGCAGCACCCGTTTTCCCATGCCGCGCTGCTGCAGCAGGCGGTCACGCACCGCAGTTTCGGCAGCGAACACAACGAGCGCCTGGAGTTCCTGGGCGACTCGGTGCTCAGCCTGGCGGTCTCCAGCCTGCTGTACCAGCGACTGAGCGACCTGCCGGAAGGCGAGCTCTCGCGCCTGCGCGCCCACCTGGTCCGGCAGGAGTCGCTGCACGCACTCGCGCTCGCCCTGCGCCTGCCCGAGGTCCTGCGCCTGGGCGAGGGTGAGGCCAAGTCCGGCGGGCGCCAGCGCCCCTCCATCCTGGCCGACGCTCTGGAAGCCATCATCGGCGCGGTGTACCTGGACGCGGGCTATGCGCCCGCCGAGGCCCTGGTGCACCGCCTGTACGAGGGTGTGGAGCTGAGCCCGCGCCTGCGCGCGGCGGCCAAGGATGCCAAGACGGCGTTGCAGGAGTGGCTGCAGGGCCGCAAAATGCAATTGCCCCAGTACCGTGTGGTGCAGACCACGGGCGCCGCGCACCGGCAGGTGTTCCATGTGGAGTGCCAGATCGCCGAGCTGGACCTGCGCCAGGACGGCAGCGGGGCCTCGCGCCGTGCGGCCGAGCAGGCCGCGGCGGCCGCCATGCTGGCCCAATTGACAAGCGCAAACCGATGACGAATGCTCCCAAAAATGTAGCTCCTGGCGCAAGCCCGGCGGGCGCTGCAACCCAAAATGACCTGGATTCCATGCTCGCTGCGCTGCGCCCCGGCGGTACGGTGGCGGCGGCGCAGGCGGACGGCGGAACCAGTGCCGCGGGCCAGCGCTGCGGGCTGATCGCCATCGTGGGCAAGCCCAACGTGGGCAAGTCCACGCTGATGAACGCGCTCGTGGGGCAGAAGATCTCCATCACCTCGCGCAAGGCGCAGACCACGCGCCACCGCATCACGGGCATCCGCACGCGCGGCCAGACGCAGTTCGTCTTCGTCGATACGCCGGGCTTCCAGACGCGCCACAGCACGGCGCTGAACAAGTCGCTCAACAAGGCCGTGATGGGGGCCATCGGCGACGTGGACCTGATCCTCTTCGTCGTCGAGGCCGGCAGCTTCACGCTGCAGGACGCCAAGGTGCTGAGCCTGTTCAAGCCCGGCATTCCCACGCTGCTCATCGCCAACAAGCTCGACACCGTGCACCGCCGCGCCGAGATCGCGCCCTGGCTCAAGGGCATGCAGGAGCGCCACCCGTTCGCCGAGTTCGTGCCCATGTCGGCCAAGAGCAAGGGCGACATCGAGCGCCTGTACGGCATCGTCGAGAAATACCTGCCCGAGCAAGCCTGGTGGTACGCCGAGGACGAGCTGACCGACCGCAGCGAGAAATTCCTCGCCAGCGAGACGGTGCGCGAAAAGCTCTTCCGCTTCACGGGCGACGAGCTGCCCTACACCTCGACGGTGATGATAGAGAAGTGGGACGAGGAGGAGAGCCGCCAGTACAAGCGCTTCGTGCGCATTGCCGCCACCATCGTGGTCGAGCGCGACAGCCACAAGGCCATGGTCATCGGCGACAAGGGCGAGCGCTTGAAGCGCATCAGCACCGAGGCGCGCCAGGAGCTCGAACGCCTGCTCGACGCCAAGGTGTTCCTCGAAATCTGGGTCAAGGTGCGCTCGGGCTGGGCCGACGACGAGGCGCGCGTGCGCTCCTTCGGCTATGAGTGAGGAACACTCCCCTGCGGCGCTGCATGGATGAAATCAGCCGCCAGCGCCCGTCCATCAAGCGCCGGAAGCTACTGAATCAATAGCGTCCCATGGCAGTGCGCCGCATTTCCGACGAGCCCGCCTTCGTGCTGCACAGCTATGCCTGGAGCGAGTCCAGCCTGATCCTGGAAGCCTTCACGCGCCACCATGGGCGCGTGGCACTGGTGGCCAAGGGGGCGAAGAAGCCCACCTCCAACTTCCGTCCCGTGCTGCTGCCGCTGCAGCCGCTGCACCTGGCCTACACGGTGGCTGCGACCGGGGCGGCCGAGATCCATGCACTCAAGGGCGCGGAATGGGTGGGCGGCCACGTCATGCCCACGGGCGATGCGCTGCTCTCGGGCCTGTACCTCAACGAGCTGCTGCTGCGCCTGCTCGCGCGCGACGACCCGCACGCCGAGCTGTTCGACATCTACGCCGGCGTGGTGCGCGTGCTCGCTGGCGGCCCCCAGGGCGATGCGGTGGGCCCCGTGCTGCGCACCTTCGAGCTGCTGCTGCTGCGCGCCATCGGCCTGCTGCCCGCGCTGGACGCCGAGACCGCCACCCTGGCCGCGCTGGACGCCCAGGCCCGCTACACGCTGGTGCCCGAGGGCGGCCTGCGCGCTGCCGCGCCCGCTGACCGCGCCGCGCTCACCGGGGCGCAGTGGAGCGCGCTGCAGCAGGCGCTGGAGCAGGACTACCCCGCGCTGCTGCGCGCCTGCGCCAGCGTGGACGCCGAACTCAAGCCCCAGTTGCGCGTGCTGCTGCAATACCATTGCGGCAGCCCGCTGCTGCGCACGCGCCAGCTCATGATGGACCTGCAATCGCTATGACCCACGCCCACCCCCGCACGGCCCTGTCCGTCAACGTCAACAAGGTCGCCCTGGTGCGCAACACGCGCCACCTGGGCATTCCCAGCGTCACGCGTGCCGCGCAGCGCTGCCTGGAGGCGGGGGCGCAGGGCATCACCGTGCACCCGCGCCCCGACGGGCGCCACATCCGCGCCGTAGACGTGCAGCAGCTCGCCGAGCTGCTGCGCGCCTGGCCGCAGGCGGAATACAACATCGAGGGCAACCCCACGCAGAACCTCATGGACTTCATCCGCCAGGTGCGCCCGCACCAGGCCACCTTCGTGCCCGACAGCGAGAGCCAGTTCACCAGCGACCACGGCTGGAGCCTGCCGCAGGACGCCGCGCGCCTGCGGCCGCTGATCGACGAGTGCCACGCCCTGGGCGTGCGCGTGAGCCTGTTCATGGACCCCGTGCCCGAGCAGATGGCCGCCGCGCGCAGCGTGGGCGCCGACCGCGTCGAGCTCTACACCGAACCCTACGCGGCCGCCTGGGGCACGCCGCAGCAGGCCGCGCAGCTCGCGCGCTACCGCGCCGCAGCCCAGGCCGCGCTGGCGGCGGGCCTGGGCGTGAACGCGGGCCACGACCTCAACCGCGACAACCTGGCCGACTTCCTGGCGCAGGTGCCCGGCGTGCTGGAGGTGTCCATAGGCCACGCGCTGATCGCCGACGCGCTGGAGCTGGGCTATGGCGACACGGTGCGCGCCTACCAGCGCTGCATAGACCAGGGCATGGCCGAGCGGGACTCCTGAATCCATAGCTGCCAGCGCTTGCCACGCAAGGGCTGGAGGCCTTTTTTACTTAAAACCCATGGTCTACGGCATCGGTACCGACATCTGCGACATCCGCCGCATCCGCGCCAGCCTGGAGCGCCATGGGGAGCGTTTTGCCGAAAAAGTGCTGTGCGAGGGCGAGCTCGCCATCTGGCGCGCGCGCTCGGCGCGCTGGAGCGAGCGCGGCCTGCGCTATCTGGCCACGCGCTTTTCCGCCAAGGAGGCGTTCTCCAAGGCCGTGGGCCTGGGGATGCGCATGCCCATGACCTGGCGCGCCTGCGAGGTCGTGAACCTGCCCAGCGGCCAGCCCGCCATCGTGCTGCATGGCGCGCTGCAGGACTGGTTCGACGCGCAGGGCCTGCGCTGCCACCTCAGCGTGACGGACGAAAGCGACTACGCCGCCAGTTTCTGCGTGGTCGAGAAGATTTGAAGGAAAATCGCCTTTGGCGGCCACCCAGCAAGCGTAAGCAGCTATTAAAAACAGAGCATTCACCGCATGACCGAGCATTCCCCCCTGATCATCGACGTCGCCGGCACCGCCCTCACGGCGGCAGACCGCGCGCGCCTGGCCCACCCGCTGGTGGGCGGCGTCATCCTGTTTGCGCGCAACTGGCAGGACCGCGCGCAACTGCTGCAGCTCACGGCCAGCATCAAGGCGGTGCGCGCCGACCTGCTGATCTGCGTGGACCACGAGGGCGGGCGCGTGCAGCGCTTCAAGACCGACGGCTTCACGCACATCCCGCCCATGCGCGCCTTCGGCGAGCTGTGGCTGGACGACGGCCAGGGGCGCGCCTACCGCGAGGGCAGCGGCGCGCTGCGCGCCATGGACGCGGCCACGGCGGCGGGCTATGTGCTGGGGGCCGAGCTGCGCGCCTGCGGCGTGGATTTTTCCTTCACGCCCGTGCTCGACCTGGACTACGGCGTCAGCGGCGTGATCGGCGACCGCGCCTTCGCGCGCGACCCGCGCGTGGTGACCCTGCTGGCGCGCGCCCTCATGCAGGGCCTGCTGCAGGCGGGCATGGCCCATTGCGGCAAGCATTTTCCTGGGCACGGCTTCGTCCAGGCCGACTCGCACACGGAGATTCCGGTGGACCGGCGCAGCTTCAGCGCCATCCTGCACGACGACGCCGCGCCCTACGGCTGGCTGTCGAGCTCGCTGCAGAGCGTCATGCCCGCGCATGTCATCTATCCCCAGGTGGACAGCCGCCCGGCGGGCTTTTCCGCACGCTGGCTGCAGGACATTCTGCGCGGCCAGCTGCGCTTTGACGGCGCCATCTTCAGCGACGACCTGAGCATGGAGGGCGCGCGGCGCATCGACGGCCGCACGGTGAGCTACACCGACGCCGCCGTCGCGGCCCTGCAGGCGGGTTGCGACCTGGTGCTGCTGTGCAACCAGAGCCTGGGCGAGGGCCACGAGGTCGATGCCCTGATCGGCGGCCTGGCCCAGGCCCAGTCGCAGGGCCGCTGGCAGCCCAGCGCCCGCAGCGAGGAGCGCCGCCTGGCCTTGCTGCCCGAGACCCTGCCCCTGGCCTGGGACGAGCTCATGGTGCACGGCGCCTACATGCGCGCGCTGGATCTGCTGCCCTGAGAGGCAGCGCTCAGGGCACGGCGGGGGTGTCTGCCGCGCTGCCGTCTGCGGCGGGCACCGGCGTGCTGGCGCCCGCATCGGCAGCCGGGCCGTCGGGCCAGCGGCGCACCACGCGCTGGAAGATCAGCGCATTCGGGATTTGCAACAGCGCTCCGGCCTGTGGCGGCGCGCCATCCTGCAGCGTGGTGTAGAGCAGGTTGATGTCCACCACGCGGCCCCTGGCGCCGGGCTTTTCCGCCGTGTCCAGCACCTCGATGGTGTCGCCCAGCTTGAACGGCCGCACGGTGAAGATCAGCAGGGCGCAGAACAGGTTGGAGAGCACGCTCCATGCCGCGAAGAAGGCCACGGCGCCCACGGTGGCAAAGCCGGTGAAGGCGGCCCACAGCACCGAGGCCGATACGCCCAGGCGTTCGAGCACGAGCAGCAGGGCGCTGGCCAGGATGGTCCAGCGGATCAGGCCGTTGACGGAGGTGCGCAGCGCGTGCGGCAGGCCGTAGCGCTCGGCGGCGTGGGCAAACAGCCGGCGCAGCAGGCGCTGCAGCGCCCAGGCGGCCAGCAGGATGAGCAGGATCTGCGCGCCCGGGACGATGAGGTCCAGCCAGTCCTGCACCCACTCGGGCAGGCGCTCTTTCACACTGGGCCGGATCGCGGTTCTCATGTCAGATCCCCATGGCGCGCGGTCATCCCGATGACGGCGCTCAATCCTCGCGCCGCAGCGCCGGGAACAGGATCACGTCGCGGATGCTCTGGCTGTCGGTCAGCAGCATCATCAGGCGGTCTATGCCGATGCCGCAGCCGCTGGCCGGGGGCATGCCGTATTCCAGGGCGCGCACGAAGTCGTGGTCGAAGTACATGGCCTCGTCGTCGCCGCTGTCCTTGGCGTCCACCTGGGCCTGGAAGCGCGCGGCCTGGTCCTCGGCGTCGTTGAGCTCGGAGAAGGCGTTGGCCATTTCGCGGCCCGTGATGTAGAGCTCGAAGCGCTCGGTCACCTCCGGCCGCAGGTCGTTGGCGCGCGCCAGCGGCGAGATCTCGGTGGGGTGCTCCATGATGAAGGTCGGCTGCCAGAGCTGGCTCTCCACCGCCTCCTCGAAGTACAGCACCTGCAGGCCGGCGAGCGTGCGCGCCGAGAGGCGGTCCTTGTCTTCGCTCAGGCCCAGCTTCTTGAGCGCGCTGATGAGCCAGGCAGGGTCGTCCACATGCGCGCCCGCGTCGGTGTACTGGTAGATGGCCTCGCGGATGGTCAGGCGCGCGAACGGCTGGGACAGGTCCACGGCGCGGCCCTGGTAGCTCAGCTGCAGCGTGCCCACGGCCTGCATGGCGGCGTTGCGGATGAGCTGCTCGGTGAAGTCCATCTGGTCGCGGTAGTTCCAGTAGGCCGCGTAGAACTCCATCATCGTGAACTCGGGGTTGTGGCGCACCGAGATGCCTTCGTTGCGGAAGTTGCGGTTGATCTCGAACACGCGCTCGAAGCCGCCCACCAGCAGGCGCTTGAGGTACAGCTCGGGCGCGATGCGCAGGTACATCTCCTGCTCCAGCGCGTTGTGGTGCGTCACGAAGGGGCGCGCATTGGCCCCGCCGGGAATGGGGTGCAGCATGGGCGTCTCGACCTCCAGGAAGCCGTGCTGCACCATGAAGTCGCGGATGGCGCTGATGGCCTTGCTGCGCGCGACGAAGCGCTGGCGCGCGCTCTCGTCGGTCATCAGGTCCACGTAGCGCTGGCGGTACTTCATCTCCTGGTCCGCGATGCCGTGGAACTTGTCGGGCATGGGGCGCAGGCTCTTGGTGAGCAGGCGCAGGCGCGTCACGTGCACGGAGAGCTCGCCGGTGCGCGTCTTCATGAGCGTGCCTTCGGCGCCGACGATGTCGCCCAGGTCCCAGTGCTTGAAGGCGGCGTAGAGCTCCTCGCCCAGGGCGTCGCGCGTCACGTAGAGCTGGATGCGGCCCGAGCCGTCCTGCACCGTCGCAAAGCTGGCCTTGCCCATCACGCGCTTGAGCATCATGCGGCCGGCCAGGCACACGGCCACGCCCTGGGCCTGCAGGGCTTCGGCGTCCGCCGCGGCGTACTGCTGCTGCAGCGCGGCGGCATGGTGCGTGGGCTTGAAGTCGTTGGGGAAGGCCACGCCCCGGCCCTGGGCCTGCGCCTCGCGCAGGGCGCGCAGTTTCTCGCGGCGCTCGGCGATGAGCTGGTTCTCGTCCTGGGGGGAAGGGGGGGTGTGCTGTTCAGACATAGGGGCCGTCGCTGCGGGGCGTGAAAAGGGCGGCCGATGCGGCCAGAAGGGGCGGCCGATGCGGCCAAACTCGCGATTTTACGGCGGTGCGCTTCCGTGCGGCGGCGCCGCGCCCTGCCAGCCCAGCACGGCCAGTGCCGTGCGGGCAATGATGCGCAGGTCCAGCCACAGGCTGCGCTGTTGCACGTAGTCGCAGGCGTGGCGCAGCTTGACGGGCAGGATCTGCTCCACATAGGTGCGCTCGGGGTCGGCGCTGGCGGCCAGCAGGCCGGCCTCGTCGCGGAAGGCGAGCGAGGCCAGGTCGGTGATGCCGGGGCGCACGCTCAGCACGGTGGCGCGCTGCGCGGCCGGGTACAGCGCCACGTAGCGCGGCACCTCGGGGCGCGGGCCCACCACGCTCATCTCGCCGCGCAGCACGTTGAAGAACTGCGGCAATTCATCGAGCTTGCTGCGGCGCAGCCAGGCGCCCGCGCGCGTGACGCGCGGGTCCCGCCCCACGGTGATCTGCAGCCCGGCGGCCTCGGCGTTCACCTGCATGGTGCGGAACTTGAGGATGGCAAACGGCCGCCCGCCGCGCCCCACGCGCTGCTGGCGAAACAGCACCGGCCCCGGCGAATCGAGCCGCACCCACAGCGCGACCAGCAGCAGCACGGGTGACAGCAGCACCAGCGCCGTGGCGGCACAGGCAATGTCGAACAGGCGTTTGCCCATCTCAGTGGTCCTTGGCGCTGCGCGCCACGGGGGGTGTGGCATCGCCCTAGCCCAGCAGTTCCTGCAGCGCGGCGATGACGCGGTCCTGGTCCGCATCCTGCATGGCAGTGAACAGCGGCAGGCTGACCATGGATTGGTAGGCCGCGTCGGCCTGCGGAAACTGTTCGGCGCGCAGTTGGTAGCGGTCGCGCCAGTAGGGGTGGCGGTGCAGCGGCACATAGTGCACGCTGGTGCCGATGCCGCGGTCCGACAGGGCCTGGATCAGCGCATCGCGCTCCAGGCGGGCGCCCGGCGCCAGGCGCACCACGTACAGGTGCCAGGCGTGCACATCGCCCATCGGCGCGCAGGCGGGCAGCACCAGGGGCAGGCCGGCCAGTTGCGCATGGTAGCGCTGCGCCAGATATTCGCGCCGCTGCACGAACTGCGGCAGACGCTGCAATTGCACCATGCCCAGGGCGGCGGCGGTGTCGGTCAGGTTGTACTTGAAACCGGGTGCCACCACCTCGTAGTACCAGGCCGGCGTCTTGGAGGTGAAGCGGTCGAAGGCGTCGCGGCTCATGCCGTGCAGGCGCATCACGCGCATGCGCTCGGCCAGTTTCGGATCGCGCGTCACGGCCATGCCGCCTTCGCCGGTGGTGATGGTCTTGTTGGCGTAGAAGCTGAACACTGTCACGTCGGAGTCGAGCTGTCCCACGAGCTGGCCTTGCCAGGTGGTGGGCAGGGCGTGCGCGGCGTCTTCCACCACTTTCAGGCCGTGTTCGCGCGCAATGGCCAGGATGGCGTCCATGCGGCAGGCCAGGCCCCCATAGTGCACCGGCATGATGGCGCGGGTAGCCGGCGTGATGGCGGTGCGGATGGCCTCGGGGGCAATGTTCAGCGTCACCGGGTCCACGTCCACCAGCACCGGGTCGGCGCCGAGGTAGCGCACCACCTCCACGGTGGCGGTGAAGGTCAGCGTGGGCGCGATCACCTCGTCGCCCGGGCCGATGCCCAGAGCCTCCAGCGCCAGGTGCAGGCCGGCCGTGGCGGAGTTGACGGCGATGGACTGCAAACCGTTGCCGCCCAGGTAGTCGGTGAAGGCCTGCTCGAAAGCGCGGGCACGGGGGCCGGTGGTGACCCAGCCCGAGCGCAGGGCCTCGGTGACGGCGGCGATTTCGGCGTCGCCGATGTCGGGGCGGGCGAAGGGCAGGAAGGGGGGGGCGGTGTCGGACATGGTGAGGGTTCAGGGGGTGCCACGGCCGATGGCGTGGTATTCGATGCCCAGCGCGCGCATGTCGGCGGGTTCGAACAGGTTGCGGCCGTCGAAGAGGACCGGCTGGCGCAGCGTGGCGGCCAGGTGGGCGAAGTCGGGGCTGCGGAACTCTCTCCACTCGGTCACGATGACGAGCGCATCCGCACCTTCGAGCACGGCATTGGCCTGGTCCAGCAGGCGCAAGCCCGTGCGTTCGCCCAGTGCGATGCGCGCCTGCGCCAGCGCCACGGGGTCGTAGGCGGCGACTTCGGCGCCGAGGGCCAGCAGGCGCTCGATGAGGGTCAGGCTCGGTGCCTCGCGCATGTCGTCCGTGCCCGGCTTGAAGGCCAGGCCCCAGAGCGCAAAACGCCGCCCGCGCAGGTCCGGCCCGAAGCGGGCCACGATCTTGTCCACCAGCACCTGCTTCTGGCGCTCGTTCACGGCCTGCACGGCCTGCAGGATGGTCAGGTCCTGCCCGGCCTCGCGCGCGGTGTGTACCAGGGCCTTCACGTCCTTGGGAAAGCAGGACCCGCCATAGCCCGTGCCCGCGTAGAGGAAATGCGTGCCGATGCGCGGGTCGGTGCCGATGCCCGTGCGCACCTGTTCGATATCGGCACCCAGCTTCTCGGCCAGCAGGGCCAGCTCGTTCATGAAGCTGATGCGCGTAGCCAGCATGGCGTTGGCCGCGTACTTGGTGAACTCGGCGCTGCGCACGTCCATCACGATCAGGCGGTCGCGGTTGCGCATGAAGGGTGCGTAGAGCTGGTGCAGCGTCTGGGCCGCCTGGGGATCGTCGGCGCCCACGACCACGCGGTCCGGGCGCATGAAGTCCTGCACGGCCGAGCCCTCCTTGAGGAACTCGGGGTTGGACGCCACCGAAAACGCCAGCGCCGGCAGGCCGCGCGCCTGCAGCACCTGCGCTACCGCCTCGCGCACGCGGTCCGCCGTACCCACGGGGACGGTGCTCTTGTTCACGATGAGCCGGGGCTCCTGCATGCGCTCGGCGATGGCCTGCGCGGCGGCGAGCACATGCTGCAGGTCGGCCGAGCCATCTTCGCCCGCAGGCGTGCCCACGGCGATGAATTGCACGCTGCCGTGCGCCACGGCGTGGTCCACGTCGCCCGTGAAAGCCAAGCGCCCGCTGCGCGTGTTGCGCAGCACGATATCGAGCAGGCCGGGCTCGTGGATGGGCAACTGGCCATTCTGCAGCGTGGCGATGCGCTCGGTGTCGCGGTCCAGGCAGACCACCTGGTTGCCCATCTCCGAGAGGCAGGCGCCCGTGACCAGGCCCACGTAACCGGTTCCGACGACAGTGATTTTCATGCTCGATTCACAGAGGTTTGACCGCCCAGGTGAGGCGGTGCGTGCGCAACGGGGGCAGCAGCAGCGAGGTCGGGGCGATGAGCCCGGCGGGCAGCCGCCGCGCGACCGGTGGCGCCAGCGTCAGGCGGCGCGAATGCAGCCGCGCGCCGGGGAACAGGGCGCGCAGTTCGGACAGCGGCAGTTTGCGCACATCGGGATTGTGCGGGTTGTTGACGACGAAGTCATACACCAGCACGCCGCCGCCCGGCGCCACCCAGCGCCACAGGGTGCGCGCGAACTGCTGCCGGTAGGCGGGGTCGAGCAGCGAGCTGAATACGGTAAAGGCCAGCACGGCCTGCTGGCTGCCATCTGCCACGGGAGCGGCGCAGGCGTCGCCAGCGATGAGCTGCACGCCGCCCGGCAGCACAGCGCGCGCGGCGGCGGCACGCTCGGGCAGCAACTCGATGCCGGTCAACTGCGTGGGCGCGGCGCCCAGGCGCAGCAGGTCCAGCAGGTTGCCGCCGCTGCCGCAGCCCACTTCGAGCAGCGTGCGGCCCGACAGGTCGGTCCAGCCATGCGCACGCCACAGGCGCGCCAGGACACGCAGGCGTTCCTGTTGCGCCTGCAATGCGGCCGCGTTGGCGTACAGGCTGTAGCGCTGTGCGTCGGCGCTGCTGTCGCGCCGGGCGTAGCGTGCCTGTACAGCCTGGGTTTCGGGCGTGCTCATCGCGTGATTCTCGCGAAGCGCTGCGCGGGCGGGCGCTTGCGCAGCACATCCCACAGGCCCTGCCAGGTGCCCCAGCCATAGCCGAGGTGGAAGGCCGTGATCACCGCGGGCAGGCGCGGCAGCGCGCGCCAGGACCCGGCGGCGTGTGCCGCCGCCACGCTCGCCATTGCCAGATAACCGCCGTAGAGCGCCAGCAGCGCGGTGGCGGGCCAGGCCGACCAGGGCAGCAGCAGGGCGCAGAGCACGAGCGCGGCGACGAACAGCGCGGGTACGAGCTGGCGCGGCGAACCTGGCTGGCCGTGCTTGCGCACCACGAAGGGCCGCCAGTAGCCGTACTGCTGCTGCTGGGCATAGAGGTGGCGCAGCGAGCCGCGCGGGTGGTAAACCGAATGGATCGTGCCGCTCTGCCAGATGCGGCCGCCGCCCAGGCGCAGGCGCAGGTTGTGTTCGTCGTCCTGGTTGCGCACCAGCGCCTCGTCGAACAGGCCGAAACGCGCGAACGCCTCGCGCCGCCAGCAGCCCAGGTACACGGTGTCGACCGCGCCTTCGTAGGCCGGGTCGCGCGAGCGCGCGCCGCCCACCACCCAGCGGCACTGGAAGGCCGCCGCGATGGCTTCGCCCATGGGGCCGGTGCCCTGCGCGATCCAGGGGCCGCCCACGTTGTCGGCACCGCTGCGCACCAATGTCTCGATGCAGCGCGCCAGGTAGTCCGGGGCGAACTGGGTGTGGATGTCGAGCCGGGCAATCACCTCGCCCTGGGCGCGCGCGATGCAGGCATTGAGCCCGGTGGAGACGATGCGGTCCGGGTTGTCCACCCACACCAGGCGCGCGTCGTGCGCGCAGCGCTCCTGCAGGCGCGCGCGCGTGCCGTCGTCGCTCTCGCCGTCGGCGATCAGCACTTCCATGCGCCAGCCTGCGGGCAACTGCTGGCGCAGCACCGAGTCGCAAAAGGCGTCGATGAAGGCGGCCTCGTTGCGGCAGGGGGCGATCACGCTGAGCAGATGGGGGGTGGGGGCGGTCATGGCAGTAGTTTCCGGTACAGCCGGTCCATGCGGTCCATCTGCGCCTTGCGGTCGCCGTCCAGAGCGATGCGCTCGGCATTGCGCTCGCCGGCCTGGCGCGCCAGTGCATCGTCGCTGGCCAGCCGCTGCAGCACGCGGGCCAGCGCGGGCGCGTCGCCCGCGGGTACCAGCAGTTCGGGGGTGATCCACTGCCGGTTGGCGGGCAGGTCGCTGGCGACCACGGCCAGGCCGCAGGCCATGCTCTCCAGCATGGCCACGGAGGTGGCGTCGCTGGTTGGCACGCTGACCGAGATCTTGCAGCGCGCCAGCACGGCGGCCATGCCCGCATCGTCGAGCCGGCCATGGAACACCACGCTCTGCGCCAGGCCCAGCGCCTGCACCTGCGCGCGCAGCGCGGCTTCGAGCGCGCCGCCGCCCAGCAGGTGCAGCTGCAGCGGCGCACCGGGCAGTTGCTGGCGCAGCAGCGCGAAGGCCTCGATCAGCGTGCCGATCTGGTAGTTGGGCTCCCAGGCGCGCAGGCTCACGATGTGCAGGCCGTCCTTGTGCTCCCAGGGCGCGGGGGCGAAGCGCGCGCGGTCCACGCCCCAGTGGATCTCGTGCACCGGGGCACGCGGGTGGTATTGCCGTGCGGCCTCCACCAGGCTGGCCGAGTCGCCGGTGAGGAGGTCGGCGCGGCGCAGGATCCAGCCGGTGAGCCAGCGCATCCACGGGTGGGTGTGCGGCGTGACGAGCAGGTCGCTGCCCCAGGCCGTCATCACCAGCGGGTGACGGCCGCAGCGTGCGGCCAAGTAGCCGTAGGAGGTGACATAGTGCGCATGCACGATGTCGGGCGCCAGCTCGTGCACATGGCGGCGCGCCGCGCCTGCGCGCAGCAGCCAGTCGGCCTGGCGCCGCACCGGCGGCAGGATGCGCTGCTCCACGCCGTCGAGCGGTTCGGGCCGCGCCGTGACGAGGGAGACACGCCAGCCGCGCGCGCGCATCTCCAGCGCCCAGCGCCGCGTGTGCGGGCTGTTGGCGTCGCCGAGCAGGCACAGGTGGGGCGGCCTGTCAGCCATGCCCGGGCTCCGCGCGGGGCAGCTCGCCGGCCCAGGCGGCGTAGTGGGCGGCCATGTCCGGGTGCTGGGCGAGCAGGCGGGCGTCGCGCACCCGCACATCGCCCACGGGGCGCGCCGGCACCCCGGCGACGATGGCAAAATCCGGCACCGTGCCGCGCACGCGCGAGTGGGAACACACCACCACGCCCTTGCCGATGCGGCTGCCCGCCTCGATCACGCTGTGCGGGCCGATGAAGCTGTAGGCGCCGATGTCCACGCCCGCGCGCACGTAGCCCGGCATCTCGCCCGTGTGGCTGGTGAAGTGGCGGCCCAGCAGCCGGATGCTGCGGTGCGAGCTGTGCGTGAGGATGCTCACATAGTTCGTGATCTGCACGCCCTCGCCGATGCGCAGCCCCCCCGAGGCCTCCAGGTAATTGAACTGGCCGATGAAGACATGGTCGGCGAGCTCCAGGCCCTGGGGATGGTCGATGCAGGTGCTGGGAGCGATGCGCGTGTGCGCCAGCGCACGGCCGTTGCGGTCCTGCTCGCCGAACACCATGCGGAAGAAGAGCTGCCGCCACAGTGCGCGGCGCCAGCGGTTAAGCCAGGCTCTCATGGGGAACCTCCTTCCAGTGTGCCAGGGCATGGAAATAGTAAAGAAAGTACGCTGCCATGGCGGCCGAAACACTCCAGGCCGCCCCCTCCAGCCCGCCCCACCGTAAACCGGGGATGAGCGCGGCAAAGAACACCGCCTGCCCCACCAGCGACAGGCGCAATGCCCAGGGCTGTGCGCGCCAGGCCAGCGTGACCACGGCGAGCGGCGAGGCGATGAAATGCAGGCCGATGTACAGCGCCAGCCCCCGCGCGAGCGCCCCCGTGCCGCCCCAGTGCGCGCCGAACGCCCAGGTGAACAGGCCGGGCCCCCACAGCAGCAGCACGGCAGCCAGGGGGACGGCGAGCAGGGCCAGCGCCAGCATGCTGCGGCGCACCAGGGCGCGGGCCTGGTCGGCGCTGTGCGCCTGCACCAGTTGCGGGTACAGCGCTTGCGACAGCGCGCCGCCCAGCAGCGTGGCCGGTGCCTTGAGGTAGCGCAACGCTAGCGCCCAGAAGCCTGCGGCCGCGTCGCCCGCCCAGGCGGCGACCAGCAGCAGGGCCAGGGTGTCCTGCAGGGCGCCCAGAAAGGCGTGCGGCGTGTTGTAGAGCGGGAAGTCGCGGTGGCGCCGTGCCATGGTCCGCAGCCGCTGCAGCGGCTGGCGCACCAGGCCCTGCCAGCCCCCGTGCGGCGCAGGCCGGGCCAGCAACCCGGCCGCTGCCAGCGCCGCCAGCACCGGCCCCAGCACCAGCCCCCACAGCCCGGCGTGCAGCAGGCCCAGCAGCACCTGCAGCACGGCGCCGCCGCCCTGCTGCAGCAGGCGCGCCGCCGCCAGCAGGCCAAAGCGCTGCCCGCGCGTCGCCCACATGCCCAGCCATTGCACGCTGCCCGTGCCCAGCACCGCCAGCGGCAGCAGCCAGGCCTGCGCCAGGCCCTGCCACCACCACAGCGCCAGCCCCACGGGCAGGGCCAGGGCGGCCGCACCCAGGAGGATGCGTGCACACAGCGCCATCAGCAGGGCGGCGGACCGGGCACGCGGCTCCAGCGGCAGGGCAAACTCGTAGCGTGCACAGGCCACCACGGCGAGGTTGGCCGCCACGGCCCACAGCAGTGCGAAGCGGCCGAAGTCTTCGGGTGCATACAGGCGCGTGAGCGCCGGGCCCAGCAGCAGGGGCAGCGCATGCGCCAGCACGCTGCCCGTCAGCAGCGTGAACGTGGCCCGCAGCAGCGTCGGAGTCATGGCTGCGCGCTGGAGGGCGGCTGGTAGCCGGGCACCAGCGTGCGCAGCAGGGCCTTGAGGGCCGCGCCGTCGTTCGCCTGCGCGTTGCGCTGTAACTGCTCCAGCAGGGGCTGCAAGGCCGGCCAGGGCAGATGCTCCTCGCAGGCGCGCAGGATGCGCGGGTGCGCCGTTGGCAGGGGCTGGTCGGCGATGAGCAGCTCTTCGTAGAGCTTTTCGCCTGGGCGCAGGCCGGTGAACTCGATGGCGATGTCGCCCAGGGGGTGCTGCGCGTCGCGTACCGTCAGGCCCGAGAGCGCCACCATGCGCCGTGCCAGGTCCACGATGCGCACGGGCTCGCCCATGTCCAGCAGGAACAGGTCGCCGCCTTCGGCGAGGGCACCGGCCTGCAGCACGAGCTGGGCGGCCTCGGGGATGGTCATGAAATAGCGCGTGACCTCGGGGTGCGTGACCGTGACCGGGCCGCCCGTGGCGATCTGGCGCCGGAACAGCGGGATCACGCTGCCGCTGGAGCCCAGCACATTGCCAAAGCGCACCATGGAAAAGCGCACCGGGCATTGCCAGGGCGCGGCGCTGCCTGCGGCCGCCCAGGGCGCGGCGCGGCTGGCGGCCACGGCCTGCAGAATCAGCTCGGCCACGCGCTTGCTCGCCCCCATCACATTGGTCGGGCGCACGGCCTTGTCGGTGGAGATGAGCACGAAATGCTGCGCCCCGTGCGCCAGCGCCATGCGCACCATGGTGAGCGTGCCAAAGACGTTGTTGAGCACGCCTTCGCCGGCGTTGGCCTCCACCATGGGCACGTGCTTGTAGGCGGCGGCGTGGTAGATGCAGTGCGGGCGGTGGGCTGCGCAGATGCCCTCCATGCGCTGCGCATCGCACACGCTGGCCAGCAGCGGCACGAGCTCGCAGCCGTGCGCGCCCTGGGCCTGCAGTTCGTGGTGGATGCGGTAGAGCGCGAATTCGCTGTGGTCCACCAGCAGCAGCCGTGCCGGCCCCTCGTGCACGATCTGGCGGCACAGCTCGCTGCCGATGCTGCCGCCGGCACCCGTCACCATGACGACTTGGCCCGCGAGGTTGCGGCCCAGCAGGCCGGGCAGGGGCGCCACGGGCTCGCGCCCCAGCAGGTCTTCGATGTCCAGGTCCTGGAAGTCCGCCACCGTCACGCGGCCGCTGGCCAGGTCCGAGAGCCCGGGCAGGGTGCGGATGCGCACAGGCAGGCGGCCCAGGCTTTCGATGATCTGGCGCCGGCGCTGGCGCGTGGTGCTGGGCACGGCCAGCAGCACATCGGTGACGTGCAGGCGCTGCACCACCTCGGCCAGGTCCTGCGGCCCATACACGCGCACGCCGTTGATGCTGCGCCCGACCTTGCCCGCGTCGTCGTCGACAAAGCCCTGCAACTGGTACTGGCGCATGCCTACCAGTCCGGCGGCGGTCTGCGCGCCGGCGCTGCCCGCACCGTAGATCAGCAGGCGCCGCGAGGCCGCGTCCGGGCGGCCGGCCAGCCAGAGCCAGGCCAGAGCGCGGCTGGTGCCCACGAGCAGCAGAAACATCAGCGGCTGCAGAATGCCCACGCTGCGCGGCACGCCCTCCCACTGCGCGACCAGCAGAATGGCCAGCAGCAGTGCCCCGTACAGGGCTACGGCCTTGCCGGTGGTAAGCAGGGCGCGGATGCCGGTGTAGCGGAAGATGGCGCGGTACAGCCCCAGGTGCACGAAGATGGGAAAGGCCAGCAGCGGCCCCAGCCCGTACACCAGCCATTGCAGGCCGGTGGGCCGGTGCAGGGTATCCAGGCGCAGCGAGAAGGCCAGCCACATGGCCAGCAGGCCCATGCCCGTGTCGAGCAGCGCGACGAACAGGCGCTTGGCCGCGCGCGGCCAGAGCAGCATGCTGTCGAGCATGTCGTGGGAGGGAGCGCTGGCGGTCATGGCGCGGCAATGCCCGTGCGTTCGAGCAGGTCGTTGACCAGCTCCAGCCGCACCAGGGGCGAGTCCAGTTGCATCAGGCGCTGCTTGAGTTCCAGCGGGATGGGCAGCAGCTCGCACCAGCGGTTGGCGACCCAGCCGCAGTCGTCGGGCTGCTCCCCGGGCGTGCCGGGGGCCGGGGCGCGCTGCTGCAGGGCGGTGCGCACCCGGGCCAGGGCCTGCGCTGCGGTCTGCAGGTGCGGCGGCACCGGCACGGGCGCGTCGCCGGGCAGCAGCTCCACGTCGGCCACCCACAGGCCATGGGGCAGCATGTGGCTGTGCAGAATGCGAAAACGCGGGCCGCCGTGGCATTCCAGCGTGACCAGGCCGGGTTGCGGCGCGTCGAACTGGCCGATGGTGCACAGCGTGCCCACCTCGTGCAACTGCTCGGGGGCGGCGCCGGCGCGGCGCACCTCGTGCCCCTGGCGCAGGCCCACGACGCCGAAGGGCGCGCCCGCCTGGCGGCATTTGCGCACCATGTCGAGGTAGCGTACCTCGAAGACCCTGAGCGGCAGCACCCCGCCCGGAAACAGCAGGGTCTGGAGCGGGAACAGCGGCAGGCTGTTCAGGGTGAGGGGCAGTGAATCGGCTGGCTGCATGGCGCGCACGGGCAAGGGGCTATCATCCCATGCCGCCGTGCGGCCCAGGACGGAATCCCAGCGATGCTCTACCAGATTGTTTCTTTTTTGCTTGACGTGGCGACGGGCCTGCTGTGCGGCGCCAGCCTGCTGCGTGTGTGGATGCAGTGGCAGCGCATTCCGTTTGCCAACCCGGTCGGGCGTCTGGTGTTCGCGCTCTCGGACTGGATGGTGCTGCCGCTGCGGCGCCTCATCGGTTCGCTGGGGCGTGCCGATGGGGCCAGCCTCACGGCCGCCTACCTCGTGGAACTCGTGCAGTACCTGCTGCTGTGGCTGCTGCTCGGGGGCGGCGATGGCTGGGCCTGGCTCCCCTGGCTGGCGCTGTTCGGCATGGTGCGCGTGGCCCTGACCGGCCTGGTCGGCTTGCTCATTGTGTACGCCGTCATGTCCTGGGTGCAGGCCCGCTCGCCGGTGTCGGACGTGATCGCCCGCCTGTGCGAACCCGTGCTGCGGCCGGTGCGCCGCATCGTGCCGCTGGTGGGCGGTGTCGATCTCTCGCCGCTGCTGGTGCTGGTGCTGCTCCAGGTGGCCTTGATGGTGCTGGGCAGCCTGCAGACCAGTCTGCTGTTCAGAGGCTGAAAAAGCCTGTAGCGCCCGTCATTCAAGCGCTACAAGCTATTATTTCAATAGCATTCAGGCGACGGCGTCGGCTGGCAGGCGCTGCAGCATGGCCAGGCTGCTGGCCACGGTGTTGCGCAGTTCGCGGCGGTCGCAGATCAGGTCCACCGCGCCCTTTTGCATGAGGAACTCGGCGCGCTGGAAGCCCTCGGGCAGGGTCACGCGCACGGTGTTCTCGATGACGCGCGGGCCGGCGAAGCCGATCAGCGCCTTGGGCTCGGCGATCACGATGTCGCCCACGAAGGCGAAGCCCGCGCTCACGCCGCCCATGGTCGGGTCGGTGAGCACGCTGATGTAGGGTAGGCCCTTCTTGGCCAGGCGCGTGAGCGCGGCGTTGGTCTTGGCCATCTGCATGAGCGAGAGCAGGCCTTCCTGCATGCGCGCGCCGCCCGTGGCGGTGAAGCAGATGAAGGGCACCTTCTGTTCGATGGCGGTCTCGACGCCGCGCACGAAGCGCTCGCCCACCACGCTGCCCATGGAGCCGCCCATGAAGTCGAACTCGAAGCAGGCGGCCACGACGTTGATGCTCTTGACGGCGCCGCCCATGACGATCAGCGCATCGGTCTCGCCCGTGTTCTCCAGGGCTTCCTTCAGGCGCTCGGGGTACTTGCGGCTGTCCTTGAACTTGAGGGCATCGACCGGGATGACCTCCTGGCCGATCTCGTAGCGGCCTTCCGGGTCGAGGAAGGCGTCCAGCCGCGCACGGGCGCCGATGCGGTGGTGGTGGCTGCACTTGGGGCAGACGTTCTGGTTGTGCTCCAGGTCGGCCTTGTAGAGCACGGTGTCGCAGCTCGGGCACTTGATCCACAGCCCCTCGGGCATCTGGCGGCGCTCGGTGGGGTCGGTATGCTGGATCTTGGACGGCAGGAGTTTTTCAAGCCAGGACATGCGTATTCCTCTGTATGAATGGGCCCGCAGCGGCGCGGCCTTTGAAACTGACGCGGCCCAGGCGAGGGCCGCCGTGCAAGGGCCGCCCCGCCGCACTGGCGGCGTCCCCCTTCCCGCGCGCAGCGCGAGAGAAGGGGGAAGCGGCGAAGCCGCTCAGGGGGTTGAGCCCATATTATGCGTCGAGCGCCTTGCGCACACCGCGCAGGAAGTCCATGGCCAGGGGCACGATTTTCTCGTGCGGCTGGTCATCGAGCAACTGGATGATGCGGCTGCCGATGACCACCGCATCGGCCACCTTGCCGATGGCCTGGGCCGTGGCCGCGTCGCGGATGCCGAAACCCACGCCCACGGGGATGTGCACATGCTGGCGGATGCGCGGCAGCATGGCCTCGACGGCGGCGGTGTCCAGCGCGCCCGAGCCGGTGACGCCCTTGAGCGACACGTAGTACACATAGCCGCTGGCCACGCGGGCCACTTCCTGCATGCGCTGCTCGGTGCTGGTGGGGGCCAGCAAGAAGATCAGGTCCATGCCGTGCGCGCGCAGCTTGGCGGCAAACTCAGTGCATTCCTCGGGCGGGTAGTCCACGATGAGCACGCCATCGACACCGGCCTCGGCGGCGTCGCGCACGAAGGCATCCTTCCCGTGGATCTGGTCATAGCGCTCCACGGGGTTGGCGTAACCCATCAGCACCACGGGGGTGTCCTTGTTGCGGCCGCGGAATTCGCGCACATGGCCCAGCACCTGCTTGAGGCCGGTGCCCAGCGCCAGGGCCTTCTCGCCGGCCTTCTGGATGACCGGGCCGTCGGCCATGGGGTCGGAGAAGGGCACGCCCAGCTCGATGATGTCGGCGCCGGCCTCGACCATGCCGTGCATGAGCGCGGGCGTGATGTCGGCGAACGGAAAGCCCGCCGTGACGTAGGGGATCAGCGCCTTGCGGCCCTTGGCCTGCAGGGCGGCGAAGGTGGCGGCGATGCGGTTCGGTGTGGTGTTCATGCTGCGGGTCCTCCCTTCACGGCGTGGCCGCGCATGGAGGGGCGGTCGTAAAAATCCTCGCCCGAGAGGTCGGCCACGGTGCCGATGTCCTTGTCGCCCCGGCCCGAGAGGTTGACCAGGATGGACTGGTCGGGACGCATCTCCTTGGCGAGCTTCATGGCATAGGCGAAGGCGTGGCTCGATTCGAGCGCGGGGATGATGCCCTCGGTGCGGCACAGGTAGTGGAAGGCGTCGAGCGCCTCGCTGTCGGTGATGCCGACATACTGCGCGCGCCCGATCTCCTGCAGCCAAGCGTGCTCGGGGCCGACGCCGGGGTAGTCCAGGCCGGCGCTGATGCTGTGCGTCTCGGTGATCTGGCCGTTCTCGTCCTGCAGGATGTAGGTGCGGTTGCCGTGCAGCACGCCGCTGGAGCCGCGTTGCAGGCTGGCCGAGTGCTTGCCGCTGTCCAGGCCCTCGCCAGCGGCCTCGACGCCGATCAGGCGGGTCTTCTCGAACGGAATGTAGGGGTGGAAGATGCCCATGGCGTTGCTGCCACCGCCCACGCAGGCGACCACGGCGTCGGGCTGCTCTGCGGCGATCTTCTGTTCGGCCAGCATGGCGGGCATCTGCGTGAGGCATTCCTTGCCGATCACGCTCTGGAAGTCGCGCACCATCATGGGGTAGGGGTGCGGGCCGGCCACGGTGCCGATGATGTAGAAGGTATCGTCCACGTTGGCCACCCAGTCGCGCATGGCCTCGTTGAGCGCGTCCTTGAGCGTCTTGCTGCCCGACTCCACGGGCACCACGGTGGCGCCCAGCAGCTTCATGCGGAACACGTTGGGGCTCTGGCGCTTGACGTCCTCCGAGCCCATGTAGACCACGCATTCGAGGCCGTAGCGCGCGCAGATGGTGGCCGTGGCCACGCCGTGCTGGCCCGCGCCGGTCTCGGCGATGATGCGCTTCTTGCCCATGCGGCGCGCCAGCATGGCCTGGCCGATCACGTTGTTGATCTTGTGCGCGCCGGTGTGGTTCAGGTCCTCGCGCTTGAGGTAGATCTGCGCGCCGCCGATCTCGCGGCTGGTGCGCGCCGCGTGGTACACGGGCGAGGGGCGGCCGACGAAGTGCGCGAGCTCGTAGTTGAATTCGGCGATGAACTCCGGGTCGTTCTGGTAGCGGGCGTAGGCCGCCTGCAGTTCGCGCAGGGCAAAGGTCAGGGTCTCGCTGGCGAAACTGCCGCCGTAGGGGCCGAAGTGGCCCGAGGAATCAGGTTGGTCGTACTGGAACATGGGATTGCCTTGCAAGGTGCTCGTCGGCCGCACGCACGGCGGCCACGAAGCGCTGGATCTTGTCGGTGTCCTTGACGCCCTTGATGGGCTGGCCATCGGGGCCGTCAAGCTCGACGCCGGAACTGACATCAACCGCCAGCGAGAGGCCTCGCGGGCGCACCTGCACGATGCCATCGGTCACGTTTGCAGGCGTGAGTCCACCACTTAAAACGAGGTGAGAGGCGACGCTTGGAGGCAGAAGTGACCAATGGAAAGCCTTGCCGCCACCGCCATAGCCTTCGACATGGGCGTCGAGCAGGATGGCCCGGGCGCGGGAGTGAACATGGGCATATTCTACGAGGTCGAACCCCATGCCTTGCTCCCCCAGGGGAATGCGCGCGGCGCGCAGGTAGGGGCGTGCACCCCAGCCGCTGGCCTCCCAGCATTCCTCGGCGGTTTCATCTCCATGAAATTGCAGCATTGCGCCCGCCACCATTGCGCTGGCAGCTATCACATTGGGAGCGGTTTCGTTGACGAACAGCAGCACCGGCGTGACGAAGGGCGGCAGGCGCGCTGCCAGTTGCGCCGCGCGTTCGGGCGTCACGGCGCGCGGGCTGGGGGCGTAGAGCACGAAGCCCACGGCGTCCACGCCGGCGGCGACGGCGGCATCCACGTCCTGCTCGCGCGTGAGACCGCAGACCTTGATGCGCGTGCGGGTGGCGGGGAGGGTTGCGGTGCGGGGCTGGATGTGCGGGGGGCTGCTCATGGCAGCGCATCATACGCAGCCGTGCGGCTGGGCAGGCCCCAGGCGGCGTCGTACACCGGCCCGAGGAAGTACAGCCCATCGGGCGAGAAGGTGGGCGCGGCCGCGTCGCGCGAGCGCGCCGCCAGCACCTCGGCCATCCAGGAGGCTGGCTTGGCACCCTGGCCGATGGCCACCAGGCAGCCCATGATGTTGCGGATCATGTGGTGCAGGAAGGCGTTGCCCTCGAACTCGAAGCGCCAGTAGCACGGGCTCCAGTCCTCGCCGGGCTCGGGCTGGGCGGGGCCTTTGCAGGTGATGTCGATGCGGTGCAGGGTCTTGACCGGCGTGAGCGCCTGGCAGGCTGAGGCGCGGAACGAGGTGAAGTCGTGCTCGCCCAGCAGGTGCGCGGCGGCCGCGCGCATGGCGGCGCCGTCGAGCGGGCGGAACACCCAGCCCACGCGCCCGGCTTCTACGCTGGGGCGCACGGGCGACTGCAGCAGCACATAGGCGTAGCGCCGCGCGGTGGCGCAGGCGCGGGCGTGAAAAGCTTCGGGCACGGGCCGGGCCCATTGCACGGCGATGTCGGGCGGCAGGAAGGCGTTGGTGCCGCGCACCCAGGAGAACGGGCTGCGCTCCACCGGGGCGTCGAAGTGCACGACCTGCATCAGCCCGTGCACGCCGGCATCGGTGCGGCCGGCGCACAAGGTGCTGATGGGCCGGGTGGCGAACTGCGCGAGTGCCGCCTCCAGCCGGTCCTGCACTGTGTTGCCCGAGGGCTGGCTCTGCCAGCCCAGGTAGTTCTGGCCGTCGTAGCTGACGCCCAGCGCCATCCGCATGCCTGACGGGCGCGGGGTCAACTGAAGTCGGCCAGCATCTTCTGCGCGCGGGCCTTGAGATCGCCGCTGGCCTCGGCCATCACCTCTTCGATCAGCGTGCGGGCGCCGTCGGTGTCGCCGATGGCATGGAACTCCTGCGCCAGCGCGAGCTTGGTGGCCAGGGGGTCGCCCGGCAGTTCGGCCCGGGCGGTGGTCGGCTCGGCCGGGCTGCTGTCTGCCGCCGGGCTTGCCGGGGGGGCCTTGAGGTCCAGCGAGATGCTGTCGAGGTCGAAGTCCATCAGCCCGGATTCGGAAGGCACGTAGGGCTTCTCCGCGGGCTTTTCCAGGGCATTGGGCTGGGTGTCGATGTCCGGCAGATCCAGCGGAGCGTCCAGGGGCATGTCCAGGGGGACGTCGAGCAGGCCAGGGGGCTCGGCCGCTGCTGCCGGGGCCGGGCTGGCGGGGACCGGGGGCTGCCACAGCGGGGTTTCATCGGCCTGCATGGGCTCGGGTGCCGGCTCTGCGGGCGACTCGTAGTCGGGAATCTCTAGCGGCATGGGGGCGCTGTCTTCCAGTACGGGTGCTGCGGCACTCTGGGCTGCGGCGGCAAAGGCGCCGGCGGGAGCCGCCGGGGCATCCGTCAGCGCATCGTCGGGCAGGTCCAGATCCAGGTCCAGATCCAGGTCGGGCGGCATGGTCGATGGTGCGGCGCCTTCGCCGCCAGCCGCCGCTGCCGGGGCGCCGCCCGGCTGGTACAGGGCGTTGCCGGGGTCCAGCGTGCGGCCCAGGTCGGCCACGCGGGCCCAGTCCTGGCCCTGGCCCTGGGTCAGCTGGTGGATCTGGGTGGCGGTGGATTCCAGTGCCTTGCGGTCCTGGCGCTTGGCGTAGATCTCTGCCAGCTTGGCGTGGATGGAGACACGCCCGGGGTTGTGGCGCAGGGCTTCCTTGAGGATTTCCTCGGCCTGCAGGTCACGCCCGTAGGCCAGGTACACGTCGGCTTCGGCCACGGGGTCCACATCGCCGCCGGCGTCGAGCTGGCTGGGCGAATAGGCCATGGAGGAGCCGCCCGTGGAGGAGTCGGTGTTGGCCGTGTCGATGCGCTGGCCGCCGCTGGCCCCGAAGAAGGAGTCGGGCTGCAGGCGGCTTTCCAGGAAGGAGCTGTCCATGCCGGCGTTGTTGCGCCGGCGCTGCACCACGCGGTAGGCGCCATAGCCCAGCAGCAGGGCCAGCAGGCCGCCGCCGGCCAGGGGCATCATGGGGTCGTCCATCAGGCCGTCGAGGAAGCCGGGCTCCTCGACCGGAGGCGGTGCCGGGGGCGCAGGCCTGGGCGCTGCAGGCTGGGCGGCCGAGGCCGCTTCTGCCATCGGAGCCGGTGCGGACGCGGCCTCGGCGGCGGAGGCCGCGGGATCGGGGGCGGAAGCGGCTTCGCTGGCGGGCTGCGCCGGGGCGGCTGCGGCCTCGGGGGCCGGGGCCGGAGCTTCGGAGGCCGCCGGTGCGGGCATGGGTGCTGCCACGGGCACGGCAATGCCTGGGACGCTGGCCGCAGCAGCCGGTGCGGCGGCTGCGCCGGATGCGGCGCTGAGCTTGTTCAGGTCTTCGATGTTCTTGGCCAGCTCTTCCACGCGTGCTGCCGCTTGCTGCGCCTGCTTGCGCTGAGCCAGGGCTTCTTCGTTGGCCTTGCGCCCTTTCAGGGCGCCCTTGGAGAGGGTGAGCTTGTCGGGAGCAGCGCTGCCGGCCTTCTGGTCCTGCACCTGGGCTTCGACCGTGCCCTTGGCAGAGCGCCCGGCGGCGCCCACGTCGACTGCCGGGGCGGCGCCTGCCAGCTTGCGGCGGAAGTCGCTGAAGTCGCGGCTTTGGGCGGCCAGCACCTGGCGGGCCTCGCCCTTGTCGATGGCGCTGGCCTGGGCTTCGCTCGGCATCTGCAGCACGGCACCGGCCTTGATGCGGTTGACGTTGCCCTGGATGAAGGCGTCCGGGTTGGCGCGCAGCAGGGCGACCAGCATCTGGTCCAGGGACACGCCGGCCGGGCGGTGCGCGCTGGCGATGCGCCCCGCGGTGTCTCCCGCCTTGACGGTGACGCTGTGCTCCGCGCCTGCGGCGGCCGCCGGCGCGCTGGCTGCGGGGGCGCTGACCTGCGGCGTACGCTGTGGCTGGGCGGGCGCGGGCCGGGCGGCAGGCGCCTCGGGCATGGCGGCCACGGCCACGGGCGGCTTGCGCAGCGTGGGCGGGTCGAACAGCATGGTGTAGCTGCGCGTCAGGCGGCCGGTATTCCAGTTGGCGTCGATCACCAGGTCCACGAAGGGCTCGGTCACGGGCCGATCGCTGGTCAGGCGCAGCACCGCGCTGCCGTTGGCGCGGCGCTTGATCTCGATCTGCACGCGGGTGACGAGGGGCGAATACTCCATGCCCTGCGCGCGGTAGGTTTCCGGCGCCGCCGTGGTCACGCGCAGCGTCTCGGCCTCCGAGGCCGTGGCCTGAGGCAGGTCGATCTCGGCACGCAGCGGCTCGCCCAGGGCCGATTGCACGCTGATGGGTCCCAGGGCCAGGGCCAGGGCGCTAGAGCTGTAGAGGCCAAGCGCCGCCGCGGCGGCCGCAGCCAGGGCGGAGTGTTTCCAACGATGCATGGTTGCCATCAACTGATTTGATTCTGGGGCTCGGCGGAGCGCTCTGGTCCTGGTCATGGTCGGATGTCCCCCCTGCGCTCCAGCGTACGAAAAAATGTGTAAAAGCACCTTAGCAGCAATGTTTTGCACTGACAAGCTCACGTAGTGGCGAAGCTCTGACCAGACGCTGGAAGCGGGGCTTGCGCCCCCGGGTGTGTTGTCCAGCGACAACGTGGGTAACCAGGTGTTTCAGGGGTGCAGACGCAAGAAAAGCGCCCGCAGGCGCTTTTCTCGGGGAGGGGCCGTGCAAGGGCCTCAGGCGTCCAGCAGGATGCGCAGCATGCGGCGCAGCGGTTCGGCGGCGCCCCACAGCAACTGGTCGCCGATGGTGAAGGCGCCCACGTACTCCGGGCCCATGGCGAGCTTGCGGATGCGGCCCACGGGGATGGTCAGCGTGCCCGTGACGGCCACGGGCGTGAGGTCCTGGATGGTGGCCTCGCGCGTGTTCGGCACGACCTTGGCCCAGGGGTTGTCGGCGGCGATCATGGCCTCGATGTCGGCCACGGGCACGTCTTTCTTCAGCTTGAAGGTCAGGGCCTGGCTGTGGCAGCGCATGGCGCCGATGCGCACGCAAAAGCCGTCCACGGGAATGGCGGCCGTGCCAAAGCCCTCGCCCTGGCCCAGGATCTTGTTGGTCTCGGCCATGCCCTTCCACTCTTCGCGGCTCATGCCGTTGCCCAGGTCCTTGTCGATCCAGGGAATGAGCGAGCCGCCCAGCGGCACGCCGAAGTTGGCGGTTTCGGCGCCGCTGAGGGCGCGCTGCTTGGCGATGACCTTGCGGTCGATTTCCAGGATGGCGCTCTTGGGGTCGTCGAGCAGGGCCTTCACTTCGGCGTTGAGGGTGCCGAACTGCGTCAGCAGCTCGCGCATGTGCTGCGCGCCGCCGCCGCTGGCGGCCTGGTAGGTTTGCGTGCTCATCCACTCGACCAGGCCCGCCTTGTACAGCGCGCCCACGCCCATGAGCATGCAGCTCACGGTGCAGTTGCCGCCGATCCAGTTCCTGCCGCCCTTGGCCAGGGCGTTCCGGATGACCGGCATGTTCACGGGATCGAGCACGATGACGGCGTCGTCCTTCATGCGCAGGGTGGAGGCGGCATCGATCCAGTGGCCGTTCCAGCCCGCAGCGCGCAGCTTGGGGAACACTTCGGTGGTGTAGTCGCCGCCCTGGCAGGAGATGATGATCTCGCAGCGCTTCAGGGCATCGATATTGAAGGCGTCCTGCAGCGTGGTTTCGTTCCTGGCCTGCGCGGGAGCCTGGCCGCCGGCGTTGGAGGTGGAGAAGAACAGGGGCTCGATCAGGTCGAAATCGCCTTCGGCCTGCATGCGGTCCATCAATACCGAGCCGACCATGCCGCGCCAGCCCACCAGACCTACCAACTTGCTCATTTTCAACGCCCTTTCAAGTTAAAAAACAGTACGCACGCGACCGGCGGCTGTTTTCCTCGCCCCGGCTCGTCTGGGCCAGGGAGGGCGCACGACGATGCCGGAGCTGGATCAGCCCTTAATGGTCGTGGTTTTGGTGATGGTTGCGCGCGCAGCCAGACCTGCCAGGCAGGCAGGGGCCAGGTTCGGGGTGAACAGTGGGGCGGCAAACATATCGCGCATATTGTAATGCAAAGCGGGTATTGGGCAGGCTGCGCGCCGCAGGCCTTGCGGCTGGGGCGGCAGGGCAGTGCCTACCGGGCGGCGGCATGGGGCGCAAAGTCGTCGAGTACGGCGCCCTTGCTGGCGCTGGAGGCGTTGAAGGCGAACTTGGCCTGCACGCCGCGCGTGTAGCGCGGGGCAGGGGGCTGCCAGAGTGCGCGCCGGTGGGCGAGCTCGGCCTCGTCCACGTTCAGTTGCAGCAGCAGCCGGTGCGCGTCGATGGTGATGCTGTCGCCCTCGTGCACCAGGGCGATGGTGCCGCCCACATAGGCCTCGGGCGCCACGTGGCCCACGACCATGCCCCAGGTGCCGCCCGAGAAGCGCCCGTCGGTGACCAGGCCCACGCTCTCGCCCAGACCCTGGCCCACCAGTGCGCTGGTGGGCGCCAGCATCTCGGGCATGCCCGGCCCGCCCTTGGGGCCCAGGTAGCGCAGCACCACCACATCGCCCGCGCGGATGCGGCCCGCCAGGATGGCCTGCAGGGCCGAGGGTTCGTCGTCGAACACGCGCGCCGGGCCGGTGATGGCGGGGTTCTTGAGCCCTGTGATCTTGGCCACCGCCCCCTCGGGGCTGAGATTGCCCTTGAGGATGGCCAAATGGCCCTGGGCATACAGGGGCTGGGTGATGGGGCGGATCACGTCCTGGTCGGCGCGCGGCTGGTCGGGAACGTCCTTGAGGGCCTCGGCGATGGTCTGGCCGGTGATGGTCATGCAGTCGCCGTGCAGCAGGCCGGCGTTGAGCAGGATCTTCATCACCTGCGGGATGCCGCCGGCGCGGTGCAGGTCGATGGCGAGGTGCTTGCCGCTGGGCTTGAGGTCGCAAATCACCGGCACCTTGCGGCGCATGCGCTCGAAGTCGTCGATGCTCCACGGCACGTCCGCCGCATGGGCAATGGCCAGGAAGTGCAGCACGGCATTGGTCGAGCCGCCCACGGCCATGATCACGGCGACGGCGTTCTCGATGGACTGGCGCGTGACGATGTCGCGCGGCTTGCGGTCGTGCCGGATGGCGTCGATCAGCACCCGGGCCGATTCCCGGGCGGAATCGACCTTCTCCTGGTGCTCGTTGGCCATGGTGGAGGAGTAGGGCAGGCTCATGCCCAGCGCCTCGAAGGCGCTGCTCATGGTGTTGGCCGTGTACATGCCGCCGCAGGAGCCGGTGCCGGGGATGGCGTGCCGTTCGATGTCCTGGAGCTGCTGGTCGCTGATCTTGCCTGCCGCGTTCTCGCCCACGGCCTCGAAGACGCTCACGATGTTGAGGTCGCAGCCGTGCAGGCACCCGGGCAGGATGGTGCCGCCGTACACATAGATGCTCGGCACGTTGGCGCGCAGCATGCCCATCATGCCGCCGGGCATGTTCTTGTCGCAGCCGCCGATGACCACGCAGCCATCCATCCACTGGCCCTGCACGCAGGTCTCCACGCAGTCGGCAATCACCTCGCGGCTCACCAGGCTGTACTTCATGCCCTCGGTGCCCATGGCCATGCCGTCGGAGATCGTGGGCGTGCCAAAGGTCTGCGGATTGCCGCCGGCGGCGCGTATGCCTTCCACGGCGGCATCGCACAGCTTTTGCAGACCGCTGTTGCACGGCGTGATGGTGCTGTGGCCGTTGGCCACGCCGACCATGGGCTTGTCGAAGTCGGCGGCGGTATAGCCCATGCCGTAGTACATGGAGCGGTTGGGCGCGCGCTCCTTGCCTTGCGTGATGTGGGCGGAGCGGCGGTTCAGGGGCAGGGAATCCGTCATGGCGGTCTCGGGCAGTGCAGGCGCAGCCAGTGTAGGGCGCGGCGCAGGGCGGCGGCGCCATGCCCCTGGCGCCGTCGGGGTGGGGCTGCGACATAATCGGCCGGTTTGCCCCGGGCGCCGCTCAAGAGGCGGCGCGCGGCCATGCGCCGTGGCCCTGGAAATGGAAGGGCCGGTTTTCTTTTCCAGACACCTTTTTTCCGTCCCACGATGCCCGCCTACCGTTCCAAGACCTCCACTGCCGGCCGCAATATGGCCGGCGCCCGCGCCCTGTGGCGCGCCACCGGCATGCAGGATGCCGACTTCCAGAAGCCCATCATCGCGGTGGTCAACTCCTTCACCCAGTTTGTGCCCGGCCACGTGCACTTGAAGGACCTGGGGCAACTCGTCGCGCGCGAGATCGAGGCCGCCGGCGGCGTGGCCAAGGAATTCAACACCATTGCCGTGGACGACGGCATCGCCATGGGCCACGACGGCATGCTCTACTCGCTGCCCAGCCGCGACGTGATTGCCGACAGCGTGGAATACATGGTCAACGCGCACTGCGCCGACGCCATGGTGTGCATCTCCAACTGCGACAAGATCACCCCCGGCATGCTCATGGCCGCGATGCGCCTGAACATCCCCGTGATCTTCGTCTCGGGCGGCCCCATGGAGGCGGGCAAGGTGCAACTGGCCACCCCGGGCACCAAGACCATCCACATGAAAAAGCTCGACCTGGTGGACGCCATGGTCATGGCCGTGGACAGTGCGGTGAGCGAGGCCGACATCGCCGAGGTCGAGCGCAACGCCTGTCCCACCTGCGGCTCGTGCTCGGGCATGTTCACCGCCAATTCCATGAACTGCCTGACCGAGGCCATGGGCCTGTCGCTGCCCGGCAATGGCACCACGCTGGCCACGCACGCCGACCGCGAGCAATTGTTCCAGCGCGCCGGCCGGCGCATCGTGGAGCTGGCGCGCCAGTACTACGAGGGCGAGGACGAGAGCATCCTGCCGCGCTCGGTGGGTTTCAAGGCCTTCGAGAACGCCATGACGCTGGACATCGCCATGGGCGGCTCGACCAACACCATCCTGCACCTGCTGGCCATCGCGCAGGAAGCGGAGATCGACTTCACCATGGCGGACATCGACCGCCTCTCGCGCAGCGTACCCCAGTTGTGCAAGGTGGCGCCCAATACCGACAAGTACCACATCGAGGACGTGCACCGCGCGGGCGGCATCGTGGCCATCCTGGGAGAGCTCGAGCGCGCGGGCAAGCTGCACACCGACGTGCCCACGGTGCACGCCAGGACCCTGGGCGAGGCCATCGCGCAATGGGACATCACGCGCACGCAGGATGAGGCCGTGCACACCTTCTTCAAGGCCGGCCCCGGCGGCGTACCCACGCAAAAGGCCTTCAGCCAGGCCAGCCGCTGGCCCAGCCTGGACCTGGACCGCGCGCAGGGCTGCATCCGCTCCATCGAGCACGCCTTCAGCCTGGAAGGCGGCCTGGCCGTGCTCAAGGGCAACATCGCCGTCGACGGCTGCGTGGTCAAGACCGCGGGCGTGGACGAATCCATCCTGGTGTTCGAGGGCACGGCCCATGTCACCGAGTCGCAGGACGAGGCCGTGGAGCACATCCTCAACGACCAGGTGAAGGCCGGCGACGTGGTCATCGTGCGCTACGAGGGCCCCAAGGGCGGCCCCGGCATGCAGGAAATGCTCTACCCCACCAGCTACATCAAGAGCAAGGGCCTGGGCAAGGCCTGCGCACTGCTGACCGACGGGCGCTTCTCCGGCGGCACCTCGGGCCTGTCCATCGGCCACTGCTCGCCCGAGGCGGCGGCCGGCGGCGCCATCGGCCTGGTGCAGAACGGCGACAAGATCCGCATCGACATCCCCAACCGCAGCATCAACGTGCTGGTGAGCGACGAGGAACTGGCGCGCCGCCGCGCCGCGCAGGACGCCAAGGGCTGGAAGCCGGCCCAGCCGCGCCCGCGCAAGGTGTCGGCCGCGCTCAAGGCCTACGCCATGCTGGTGACCAGCGCCGACAAGGGCGCGGTGCGCGACCTCTCGCTGCTCGACTGACGCCACGCGCAGCCCTGCGCCTACCCGCCGGATGGATTCCGGCGGTTTTTGCTATTGTTTCAATAGCGTTTGGCGCTTTCTCCATAAGCGCTAGAGGCCGATTTATTCAAAAATCCGTCAATCACCGCCGGGAGGGTGACGCCTGGATGCAGCGCCGGGCACAATACCGCCCACCATGCTGACTTACCCCCACATCGACCCCGTTGCCCTGCAGCTCGGCCCCGTGGCCATCCATTGGTATGGGCTGACCTACCTGGCGGCCTTTGGCCTGTTCATGTGGCTGGGGACGCTGCGGCTGCGGCATCCGCCTTTTGCTTCCATGACCGGTCCCGGGGCCTGGACGCGCAAGGATGTGGAAGACATCCTCTTCCTGGGCGTGGTCGGCGTGATCGTGGGTGGGCGCCTGGGCTACTGCCTGTTCTACAAGCCGGGCTACTACGCCGCGCACCCGCTGGAGATCTTCGCCGTGTGGCAGGGCGGCATGAGCTTCCATGGCGGGCTGCTGGGCGTCATTGGCTCCTTCTTCTGGTTTGCTCGCACCCGCCAGCGGCCGTGGCTGCAGGTGGCGGACTTCGTGGCGCCCTGTGTGCCCACGGGCCTGGCGGCGGGCCGTGTGGGCAACTTCATCAACGGCGAGCTGTGGGGGCGTTTCGCCAGCCCCGACCTGCCCTGGGGCATGGTGTTCCCGCACAGCGGCTCCATGCTGCCGCGCCACCCCTCGCAGGTGTACCAGTTCCTGCTCGAAGGGCTGCTGCTGTTCGTGCTGCTGTGGCTGTATGCGCGCAAGGAGCGGCGCCAGGGCCAGGTGGCGGCGGCCTTCCTGGTGGGCTACGGCGTTTTCCGCTTCATCGCCGAATACTTCCGTGAGCCCGATGCCTTTCTGGGCCTGCTGTCGCTGGGCATGAGCATGGGGCAGTGGCTGTGCCTGCCCATGATCGCCGGGGGCATCGCGCTGTGGCTCTGGAGCGCCAAGCGCGGCTGACGCCCAGCGAAGCTGTGGCTCAGTGCGGTGCGCTGGCGCCGTCGCGGTACAGAGCCTCGATCTCCTCGGCGTACTGGCGCTGCACCACGTTGCGGCGGATCTTCTGCGTGGGCGTGAGGCAGCCGTTGTCTATGGTGAAGGCGCTTTCCAGCACCGCAAACTTGCGCACATGCGCCACGCGCGCCTGCTTGGCGTTGACGGCGTCGATGCCGCGCTGCAGCTCCGCGTGCACCGGGCTGCTGCGCGCCCACTCGGCGGGCCCGCCGGGGATCTGGTGCTGCTGGGCAAAGGCCTGCAACACATCGGGCTTGAGCGTGAGCAGTGCGCCGAGGTAGTGGCGCGAATCGCCGATGACCACCGCGTGCTCCACCAGGGGCAGGTTCATCAGGTCGGCCTCGATGTTGCCGGGCGAGATGTTCTTGCCGCCCGAGGTGATGAGCAGGTCCTTCTTGCGGCCGGTCACGTAGATGAAGCCGTCCTCGTCGATGCGGCCCAGGTCGCCGCTGTGCAGCCAGCCGTCCTGCAGCGCCTCGGCCGTGTCTTCGGGGCGGCCACGGTAGCCGCGGAACACGTTGGGTCCCTGCACGAGGATCTCGCCGTCCTCGGCAATGCGCACCTGCATGCCGGGCAGGGTCTTTCCCGCCGCGCCCAGGCGGATGAAGCCGGGCAGGCTGATGGCGGTGGGGCCGCAGTCCTCGGACTGGCCGTACACCTCGCCGATCAGCAGGCCCAGGCCGGTGAAGAATTCCAGGTTTTCCACGGCGATGGGCGCCGCGCCGGAAATCAGGATACGCGCCTGGTCAAACCCCAGCGCGGCCTGCACCTTGCGGTGCACCAGTTGGTGTGCCCAGCGGTACTGCCGGTCCAGCCAGGCGCCGGGCGTGCGCCCTTGCAGGCGCTCGGCGTGCCAGGCGCGCCCGGTGCGCAGGGCCCAGCGCGCCAGCCGGGCCTTGACGCCCGTGGCGCCCGCCAGCTTGGTGGCGATGGCGGCCTGCATCTTCTCCCACACGCGTGGCACGCCGAAGAACACCGTGGGATGCACCTCCTGCAGGTGCTCGCCCAGGCTCTCCAGCGAGCGCGCGAAGTAGAGCTGGTAACCGGCCAGCGCGTGGTTGCAAATCGACCCGTGCTGCTCGGCGATGTGCGCCAGCGGCAGGTAGGAGATCAGCCGGTCCTGCGGGCCCACCTGGAATGCGGCCGACAGTGCCGCCGAGGTCCAGCTCAGGTTGGCGTGCGTCAGCTCCACGGCCTTGGGGTGGCCCGTGGTGCCCGAGGTGTAGATCAGCGTGCCGATGTCCTCCTCGCGGATGGCGTCCATGCGGCGCTGCACCTCGGCATCGTGCTCCATGCCACCCAGCGCCAGGAACTGCTCCCAGGCCATGGGTGCGGCCACGCCTTCGGGCACCTGCGGCTGGGCATCGTCCGGCGCCTGGCGCATGAGCACGGTGGCGCGCAGGCGGGCCAGCGCCTGGGGCTCTGCCGCTGCCTTGGCCCATTGCGTCTCGTTTTCCACCAGCAGCACGGCGCAGCCGCTGTGCTCGACGATGTAGGCGATCTCGTTGGCCGCGCTGCTCCAGTAGATGCCGGCCGCCATGGCGCCCACCATCATGGCGGCCAGGTCCATGGTGGTCCACTCGGGGCGGTTGAAGCCCAGGATGCATACCGCGTCGCCGGGTTGCACGCCCAGAGCCACCAGCGCGCGGGCGGCCTGGCGCACTTGCTGGACGTATTCCTGCCAGGTGGTGGGTTGCCAGCCCTGCGCGTCGCGCACGAAATAGGCGGGCGCCTGCGGCTGGCGCTGGCTGGTGGCCATGAAGCGGGCCGGGATGCTCTGGAAGCGCTGGTCGCTTGCGGCCAGCGGCCCGCTCTGCGCTAGGGAGGTTGGCATGCTCTTGTCTCCGTTTTTTTGGGGGATGGCCTGCACGTGGAGTGCAGGCGGCGCGCCGGCCCCTCTGGCGGGGGCCTGTCGCGCACAGGCCGGGTGATGCTCAGGCCAAGCCCAGCATCTGGCGGGCCTCGGCGGGGGAAGCGATCGCGCGGCCCGCATTGCGCGCGCATTGGGCCAGCGCCTCGATCAGCACACCGTTGCCGCTGGCGCGGCTGCCGTCGGGCAGGTAGAAGGTGTCTTCCAGGCCGGTGCGCAGCATGCCGCCAAGGTCCGCCGTCTTCTGGTGCACGGGCCAGATTTCCTGGCGGCCGATCAGCGTGGCCTGCCACACGGCGCCGGGGGCCATCCACTGCGGCAGCAGTTCCAGCAGTTGTGCGTCGCAGGGCATGCCCGAGGCCACGCCCATCACCAGGTTGTATTCGGGGCGGCCCATGGAGGGCTTGAGCATGCCGTTCTTGATGTACATGGTGACCGAGCGCACGATGCCCACGTCGAAGCACTCGAACTCGGGGTGCGTGCCGCATTCCTCCATCACGTCGAGGAACTGCTGCACCTTGGCCACCGGGTTGTCGAACACCATGGGCGGCCAGGCCCAGGTGCCGTCTTCCTTGAGCTTGAGGTAGTTCAGGCTGCCGGCATTGCAGGCGGCGATCTCGGGTTGGACGCGGCGGATGCAGGCGAGCGGCCCGCTGATGTCCTTGCCGATGACGCCGGTGGTCAGGTTGATGATGACGCCCGGGCAGGCCGCCCGGATGGCGTCCACCACCTCCTGGGCCACGTCCGGGTCCCAGCTGGGCATGTGGCCCATGCCGGGCTCCTGCGCGCGGATGTGCACATGCATGATGCTCGCGCCCGCGTTGTAGGCGTCGCGCGCCTGCGCGGCCATCTGCGCGGGCGTGACGGGCACCGGGTGTTGCTGGGGGTTGGTCAGCACGCCGGTGAGGGCGCAGGTGAGGATGGCTTTTTCTTGCGTCATGCGGGGGCCTCTTCGGTGATGTCGATTTCTGCGAGCACGCTGCCGGCGGCAACGCTGTCTTTGATCTGGGCGTGCAGGGCCGACACGGTGCCGCTGGCGCGGGCGTGCAGCCACATTTCCATCTTCATGGCCTCCACGCACAGCAAGGGCTGACCGGCGCTGACCTGTTCGCCCACGGCCACGGCCACGGCGCACACCGTGCCCGCCACCGGGGAGCGCAGCTTGCTCGGGTCCAGGGCCGGGTCGTTCTGCGGGAAGGGCGACAGCTCAGCAAACTGGTGCACCGTGGCGCCCAGTGCCAACGTGACCTGGCCACCCTGCATCTGGCACACGGCGCTGCGCTGCACGCCACCCTGGCGCCAGGTCAGGCGTTCGTCCTGCCAGCGCACGGTGTCGAAGGTGAAGCCCTCGGCGCCCGCCAATTGCACCTGCACCTGCGTCCCGTGGGGGCGCACGCGCACGGCGCGCTGTTCGCTGCCGCCCGCGAGCACCAGCGTGGTGCCCCAGGTGGCCACGCTGTCGGGGCGGCGGGCACCGCCTTCGCCAGCCGCCAGCGCGGCGGCCGCCAGGGCCCAGGCCAGCGCATCGGGTTGGGGGCGCTGCAGCAGGGGTTCGCCTGCCTGCTGCCACTGGTCGATCAGCGTGGTGTGCATGCGCGCCTCGCGGAAGGCCGGGTGGTCCAGCAGGTCGCGCAGAAAGCGCGCGTTGTGGCGCAGGCCCAGCAGCGGGGCGTCGTCCAGCGCGGCCATCAGGCGGCGGATGGCGTCAGCGCGGTCGCGGCCATGGGCAATGAGCTTGGCCACCATGGGGTCGTAGTAGGGGGTGACTTCGCCGCCCTCGCGGATGCCGGCGTCGATGCGCACCTCGCCAAACGCAGCCTGGCCCCGGGCGCGGCCCGCCAGTGCCTGCTCGGGCCGCCAGTAGCGCACGGCGCCGGTTTGCGGCGCGAAGCCGTCGTAGGGGTCTTCGGCGTACAGGCGCACCTCGATGGCATGGCCGGACAGCATGATGTCCTCCTGCGCCAGCGGCAGCGGTTCGCCCGCCGCCACGCGCAACTGCCACTCCACTAGGTCCTGGCCGGTGATGCATTCGGTCACCGGGTGCTCGACCTGCAGGCGCGTGTTCATCTCCAGGAAGTAGTGGTGGTTCTGCGCATCGACGATGAATTCGACCGTGCCCGCGCCCCGGTAGCCCACGGCCAGCGCGGCGGCCACGGCGTCGGCCCCCATTTGCGCGCGCATCTGCGGCGAGACCACGGGGGAGGGCGCTTCCTCGATCACCTTCTGGCGGCGGCGCTGCGCCGTGCAGTCGCGTTCGCCCAGGTGCACGGCGTTGCCATGCGCGTCGGCGAAGACCTGGATCTCGATGTGGCGGCCGTTGTCGATCAGGCGCTCCAGCATCAGCGTGCCGTCGCCAAAGGCGCTGGTGGCCTCGCGCCGTGCGCCCTCGATGGCGGCTTGCAGTTCGCTGTCGTGCCGTACCAGGCGCATGCCGCGCCCGCCGCCGCCCGCCACGGCCTTGACCAGCAGCGGGTAGCCTAGCTTCTTCGCCTCGGCCACCAGCGTGGCGTCGGCCTGGTCTGCGCCCAGGTAGCCGGGCGCGCAGGGCACGCCGGCGGCGATCATGCGCTGCTTGGCCAGGGCCTTGTCGCCCATGGCCTCGATGGCGCTGGGCGGCGGGCCGATGAAGACCACGCCCGCGTCCTCGCAGGCCAGGGCAAAGGCGGCGTTCTCGCTGAGGAAGCCGTAGCCGGGGTGCAGCGCATCGGCGCCCGTGGCCTTGCAGGCGCCCAGGATGGCGTCGAATTGCAGGTAGGACTCGGCCGCCGGTGCGGGGCCGATGTGCACGGCCTCGTCGGCCAGCGCCACATGGGGGGCCTCCGCGTCGGCGTCGCTGTACACGGCCACCGTGCGGTAGCCCAGGGCGCGGGCGGTGCGGATGACGCGGCAGGCGATTTCTCCGCGATTGGCGATCAGTATCTTGTTAAACATGCTGTGCCCCTTTCGCGGAGAAACCGCCTGCGTGCGCTGCGCGCACCATGCGATGTGGCTTCGCCGCTGCGCCGCTGCGCGGCTGGTCGCCCCGGTTCGCAATCAGGATTTTGGAAAAGCTCATGCGGGAACCCAGTGTGGTTTGCGTTTCTGCAGGAATGCGCCCGTGCCCTCCTGGCCTTCGGGGCCCTGGGCGGCGCGCGAGAAGAGGGCGGCGGCCTCATCGACCAGCGCGGCGGGGGCGCTCCAGCGTGCCTTGGCCATCAGCGCCTTGGTGGCTGCCAGGGCGCCAGGGGCGCAGGCCAGGATGTCGGCCAGCACGGCCTGCAGCGCAGCGTCCGCCTCGGCGGTGGCCACTTGCTGGTGCACCAGGCCGATGCGCAGCGCCTGCGCCGCATCCAGCTTGCCGCCGGTCACTGCCAGGCGCTTGGCCTGCGAGTAGCCCAGGCGCTCGACGAGGAAGGGTGCGATCTGCGCGGGCACCACGCCCAGCGAGGTCTCGGGCAGGCGGAAGCTCGCCGTCTCGGTGGCGATCGCCACGTCGGCCACGCAGGCCAGGCCCAAGCCGCCGCCCATCACCGTGCCTTCCAGCACCGCCACCACGGCCAGCGGGGTGTCGGCAAATGCCGCGCACATGCGGCCGAAGGCGGCATTGACTTCAGCAATGGGGTCGGTGCCTGCCGGGGCCTCCATGGCGCGCATGCGGGCCATGGCCATGTCCTTGAGGTCGCCCCCGGCGCAGAAATGCCCGCCCGCGCCGCGCAGCACCACCACGCGGGTCGGCTGGGCGCTGCCCACGCTGGCCTCGGCCTGCGCCAGGGCCTGGCGCAGCTCCTCCACCATGGCCAGCGACATGGCGTTGCGCACGTCGGGGCGGTTCAAGGTGATTTCGAGCACGGGGCCCGTAGATACGGCGCCAATAGCTATAAAAGTCATAGCATTTATCCGCTTCAGCGCTTCTTGCCCGGCAAGGTGCCTTCGAGCTTGCAGATGATGCCGAGCATGATTTCGTCCGCCCCACCGCCGATGGAGATCAGGCGGCTGTCGCGGTAGGCCTGGCTGATGGGGTTGTCCGCCGTGAAGCCCATGCCGCCCCAGTACTGCAGGCAACTGTCCGCCACCTCACGCGACAGGCGCCCCGCCTTGAGCTTGGCCATGGAGGCGAGCTTGGTCACGTCCTTGCCCGCCACGTAGGCCTCCACGGCGCGGTAGGTGAGGGCGCGCAGGGCTTCGACTTCGGTACGCAGCTCCGCCAGGCGGAAGTGCACCACCTGGTTGTTCAGGAGGGGCTGGCCGAAGGTATGGCGCTGGCGCGTGTATTCGATGGTTTGGTCGATCAGGTTGTCCAGCGACTGGAGGCTGCTGGCCGCGCCGTACAGGCGCTCTTCCTGGAACTGCAGCATCTGGAACATGAAGCCCGCGCCCTCCTGGCCGATGAGGTTGCGCTGGGGCACGCGCACGTTGTCGAAGAAGAGCTGCGCCGTGTCGCTCGAATGCATGCCGATCTTCTCGATCTTCTGGCGCGTCACACCGGGGGCGTCGAGCGGCACCATGATGAGCGACTTGTTCGAGTGCACCGGCCCCTCGCTGGTGTTGGCCAGCAGGCAGCACCAGTCGGCCTGCATGCCGTTGGTGATCCACATCTTGGAGCCGTTGATGACGTAGTCGCCGCCGTCTTTCTTGGCCGTGGTCTTGAGCGCGGCCACGTCCGAGCCGCCGGTGACTTCGCTCACGCCGATGCAGCCCACCAGGTCGCCCGCGATGGAGGGGGCGAGGAACTCACGACGCAGCTCGTCGCTGCCAAAGCGCGCCAGCGCCGGGGTGCACATGTCGGTCTGCACGCCGATGGCCATGGGCACGCCGCCCACGTTGCAGTCGCCCAGCGCCTCGGCCATGACCATGGAGTAGCTGAAGTCCAGCCCCATGCCGCCGTACTCGGTGGGGTACTTGATGCCCAGCAGGCCCAGGTCGCCCATCTTCTTGAAGAGCTGGTGCGCGGGGAAGATGCCGGCCTTCTCCCATTCGCGGGTGTGGGGGTTGATCTCGTTGGCGACGAATTTGCGCACCGTGTCGCGGATCTGCTCGTGCTCGGGGGTGAATTGCATGGTGTGTGCTCCAGATTCAAGAAAGGGGGTTACATGCGGGCAATGCCGAAGGTGTTGGGGTGCAGCACGCGCGCTTGGGCCTCGCGCGCCATGGCCAGGCACTGGGCGAGCACGCTGCGGGTTTCGCGTGGGTCGATGATTCCGTCGTCCCACAGGCGCGCGGTGCCGAACAGCACGTCGGATTCAAGGTCCAGGCGGCGCTTGAGCTGCTCGCTCATGGCGCGGATGCCGGCCTCGGTGTCTTCGTTCAGCGGTATGCCCTCGCGCGCGAGCTTGCCGCGGCTGATCATCTCCATGACCATGGCGGCCTGGGCGCCGCCCATGACGGCGGTGCGTGCGCTGGGCCAGCTGAAGATGAAGTCCGGGTCGAAGCCGCGCCCGCACATGCCGTAGTTGCCCGCGCCGAACGAGCCGCCCACCACGATGGTGAACTTCGGACAGCGCGCATTGGCCACGGCCTGGATCATCTTGCTGCCGTGCTTGATGGCACCGGCGCGCTCGGCCGCGCTGCCCACCATGTAGCCCGTGGTGTTCTGCAGGAAGACCAGCGGCGTGCCGCTCTGGTCGCACAACTGGATGAACTGCGCCGCCTTGACCGAGCCGGTGGGCTGGATGGGGCCGTTGTTGGCGATGAGGCCGACCCGGTGGCCGGCGATGCGCGCATGGCCACAGACGGTGTCGCTGTCGAACGCCGCCTTGAATTCGAGGAAGTGCGAGCCATCGACGATGCGCGCGATGATCTCGCGCGCGTCGTAGGGCTCGCGCTCGTCGGCCGGCACGATGCCCAGCAGCTCCTCGGCGTCGTACAGCGGCGCGCGCACGCTGGCGTCCTGGCCCGCAGCCTCGTCCCAGGGCAGGTGGTCCAGCAGGTCGCGGGCGATGGCGATGGCGTGCGCGTCGTTCTCGGCCAGGTACTCGCCCAGGCCGGTCACGCGGGCGTGCAGGTCGCTGCCGCCCAGTTCGTCGTCGGTGGTGTCCTCGCCAATGGCGGCCTTCACCAGGGGCGGGCCGGCCAGGTAGATGCTGGAGCGGTCCTTCACCAGCACCACATAGTCCGACAGGCCCGGCAGGTAGGCGCCACCGGCCGTGGACGAACCGTGCACCACGGCGATCTGCGGAATGCCCGCGGCCGACAGGCGCGCCTGGTTGGCAAAGCTGCGCCCGCCGTCCACGAAGATGTCGGCCTGGTACATCAGGTTGGCGCCGCCCGATTCGACCAGCGACACCAGCGGCAGCTTGTTCTGCAGCGCAATCGCCTGGGCGCGCAGGCCTTTCTTCAGGCCCATGGGCGCCACGGTGCCGCCCTTGACGGCGCTGTCGCTGGCGGAGATCAGCACGCGCTTGCCCGCCACCTGGCCAATGCCCACGATGGAGCCGCCGCCGAGCACGGCCTTCTTGCCGTCGTCGTCGTGCATGCCCAGGCCCGCCAGGGCGGAGAGCTCCAGGAAGTGGCTCCCCCGGTCGAGCAGGCGCGCCACGCGCTCGCGCGGCAGCAACTGGCCCTTCTTCTCGAACTTGTCCTGCTTGGAGGCGGATTCCGCCACCACCTTGCCCTGCAGGGCCTGCACCTGCGCCAGCCGCTCGGCCATGCGCTCGTGGTTGCGGCGGTAGGCGTCGGAGCGTGGGTCGATCTGGGAACGGATCTGCGTCATGGCTTGAGCACCTCCGGCGTCTGCGCGCGGTGAAAACCCTCGAACGGCTGGGCGCGCTGGTGTTCCAGGATGGGGAACAGCGGGGTTTGCAGCGAAGCCGCGCCGTCGATCTGCAGCGTCACCCCGGTGATGAAGGCCGCGCCGGGGCTCAGCAGAAAGACGATGGCGGCGCTGACCTCGGCCTCGGTGGCCAGGCGCTGCAGAGGCACATGCTTGCGCAACTGCGGGATCAGCGCCTTCACGGCGCCGCCATAGCTGTCCATGCCCGAGGAAGCCACCCAGCCGGGCGCCACCGCGTTCACGCGCACGCCGCTGCTGGCCCACTCGAAGGCGGCGCTCATGGTCAGGTTGCTCATGCCCGCGCGCGCCGCGCCCGTGTGCGCCATGCCGGGCATGCCGTTCCTGAAGTCCGCCGTCATGTTGACGATGGCGCCGCCATGCGCCTGCATGCTGTGCAGGTACACCTCGCGCATCATCAGAAAGCCGCCCGTGAGGTTGTTGCTCACCACGGCCTCGAAGCCGCGCTTGCTGATGGCCTGCAGCGGCGACGGGAACTGCCCGCCCGCGTTGTTGACCAGGCCGTCGATGCGGCCCACCTGCTGCACCATGGCCGCCACGCCCGCTTTGACGGCGTCCTCGTCGCGGATGTCGAAGGCGGTGGTCTCGCACAGGCCGCCGTCTTCGCGGATTTCCTGCGCCACGCGGTCGAGTTTTTCCTGGGTGCGGCCGCTGATGACCACGCGCGCGCCCAGCGACGCCAGTTCATGGGCCACGCAGCGGCCGATGCCGCTGCCGCCGCCGGTCACCCAGACGGTACGGCCCGCGAACAGGTCTGGACGGAACACGCTCTGGTAGCGCGCGGGTGCGCTGCCCTGGGAAGGGGTGCTACTTGGATTCATGGAGAAAGAACGGATCGGTGAGGGTGACGAATTAGAGGCTATGGTGACGTTAACGTCAACTAAATGTCTTATTGGTATTTTCCCTGAGATATGCGGTATGGCATTGCCTTATGATGCGCTCCGTTCTTTCACATCCCCTCAAGGAAAACCATGAATCTCCAGGAATGCACCGAAACCATCCGCGGCAAAGTGGGTGAGGACAGCGGTCTCAACGCCGTGCTCAAGTTCGACTGCGGCAGCGACGGCCTGATCGTCATCGACGGTGTCTCCACCCCCAACAGCGTGAGCAACGAGGACCGCGAGGCCGACTGCACCGTGGCCATCACGCTGGAGAACCTCAACGCCCTGCTCACGGGCGCGCTCAACCCCGTCACGGGCTTCATGAGCGGCAAGTTCAAGGTCAGCGGCGACATGGGCGTCGCCATGAAGCTGCAGAAGGTGGTCTGAACATGGCGCAGGGCCGCACCCCCGAGGCTGCCGAGCGGCAGGCGGCTGCCACGGAGGCTGCCCGCCAGGCCCTGGCCGACCACATGTCGGACGACAAGACCTCCGAGCTCTTTGGCGTCACCGAACTGTGCAAGGCCTTCGACGTCACGCCGCGCACCCTGCGCTTCTATGAAGACAAGGGCTTGCTGAGCCCGCGCCGCATCAACGGCACGCGCGTCTACAGCCGCCGGGACCGCGCGCGCCTGGCGCTGATCCTGCGAGCCAAGGTCATAGGCTCCTCGCTCGCCGAGATCAAGCAGTACCTCGACATGTACGGCCAGGCCGGCGAAGGCCGCCAGCAGCAGCTGCGCTACGTGCTGCAGCGCACCGATGCCGCCATTGCCGAGCTGGAGCAAAAACGTGCGCACATTGAAAGCAGCCTGGTCGAGCTGCGCATCATCAACGACAACGTGCGCCGCAACCTGGGCTTGCCGGCGGTCGAATCCTCCTGAGCGGCGCCGCGCCGGCCGCGCGGGGGCCTCTCAGCCCGGGCTACGGGCGCCCGGGGCGGCCTCGGGGCGGGCCAGCGCACTCCAGATGATGTGCGTGAGCCTGTCCGCCAGGGCGGCGCGCTCCTCGCGCGGGCTCAGCTCGCTGAGCATCTGGCAGAAGCTGCGCTCTATGGTCCAGGCCAGCATGGGCGCCAGCCCGGCAGGCGCAGCCGGGTGTGCGGCACCCTGCCGTTCGAGCTGCTCCAGCGTGCGCTGGATCTCGCGGGTGCGCTGGTCCATGAACTCGGCAAACACCGCCTGCACCTGCGGGTCGTAGGCAGCCACCTCGTTCATGGCCCAGATGGCGTGCCGGTGCTGGAACAGGATGTCCACCACCTCGCGCATGAAGACCTGGAACTCGGTGCGCCCGTAGGCGCCGGCCTTCTTGAGCCGGCTGCGCGCTGCCGCCTTGAGCTCGCCCTGCACCGCCTGCATGGCGTGGCTGACGAGCTGCCCCTTGTTGCGAAAGTGCAGGTAGAACGTGGCGCGCGCCACGCCGGCCTCGCGTGCGAGCTGTTCGACGCTGATGGCCGTGAAGCTCTCGCCGCGCGCAAGCAGGCGCTCGAAGGCCTCGACCAGCCGGTCCACGGCGGCAGGCGGGGCGTCGCTGGGCTCGCGGCCGCGCCGGGTGATGGATGTGGTGCGCACGGAGCGCGCTCCTAGACGATGGCCTGCGGATGGTGCCCGGGCTGCACGAACAGGTCGAACGCCAGCGGCGTGTCGCCGGGCTCGCAGCGGTAGGGGCGCAGGTCGCGCATGCCGGCTGCGACCAGCACCTCCTCGTCCACGCAGTGCCGGCCCGTGAAGGAGGTGCTCGGCTGGGTGAGGATGTGCCAGGCAGCGTCCGCCATGATCTCGGGCGTGCGGCTCACGGCGCGTGCCTGCGTGCCCGCGATGTGGCGCACGGCGGCGGTGTCGATGTAGGTCTTGGGCCAGAGCGTGTTGAAGGCGATGCGCTCGCGCCGGAATTCTTCCGCCATGGCCATGGCGTAGAGGCTCATCGAATACTTGGCCAGCGCGTAGGCCGGGTAGGGCGCGAACCACTCGGGCTTGAATTCGAGCGGCGGCGCCAGGTTGAGCACATGCGGGTTGGCCGCCTTCATCAGGTGCGGAATGCAGGCGCGGCTGACCAGGAAGGTGCCCCGGGCGTTGATGTTCTGCATCAGGTCCAACCGCTTGGGCTCGGTCTGCAGCGTGCCCGTGAGGTGGATGGCCGAGGCGTTGTTGATGCAGATGTCGATGCCGCCGAAGCGCTCCACGGTGCGCGCGACGGCCGCGTCGATCTGCTGTGCGTCGCGGATGTCGCAGACCAGTGGCAGCGCCTGGCCGCCCGCGGCCTCGATCTCGGCCGCCGCCGTGTGGATGGTGCCCGGCAGCGTGGGGTGCGGCTCGGTGGTCTTGGCCGCAATGGCCACGTTGGCGCCATCGCGCGCTGCGCGCAGCGCGATCGCGAGGCCGATGCCGCGCGAGCCGCCGCTGATGAACAGGGTCTTGCCGTGGAGGGACATGGATTTCCTTTCGGGGTGGCTCCGGGGCTGGAGCCTGGCGGGACGACTGTACCGAAACAATGACAAATCGTCTAGACAGTATGTCTATTTCGTCTGCCGCGCCTGTGCTCACGCACAATGGCCAATAATTTCGCCTGAGTTCCCGGCCTCTCTACGTCCTCGCTGTCCCGCCCATGACCACCGCCCCCGAATGGATCGCCCGCAGTGTCTCGCGCCTGCGCGGTTCCCGTGCCGTTGACGGCGCGCCGCCCGCCGCCCCGGCGGCCAAGCCCGAGGAGGTGCGCAGCACGCACGAGCGCCTGCAGGCCACGCTCAAGCGCGGCACCGAGGCGCTCGCCCCGCGCGCGCTGCGCCGCCTGCTGGCCGATCTGCAGGGCGTGGTCGATGCGCGCGTGAGCGACGTGGAGGCTGGCGCGCGCGCCCAGGACATTGCCCGCTGGTACGCCCAGGCCGGGCCGGCCGAGCGGCACGACATGTGGCTGCTGATGAGCGAGCAGTTCGCCCCCGATGCCGCCCGCTTTGCCGCTGCGCGCCAGCGCTACGAGGCCGCCGCGGGCACGCCGCAAGAGGGCCAGGCCGAGATCCACCTGCGCCGCGCGCTGGTGTCGCCGCGCAAGCGCCTGCTCCAGCGCTTTGCCGTGTTTGCCGGGGGCATGCGCTTCCTGGTCGATCTGCGCGCCGAGCTGCTGGCCGCCCTCAAGGCCGACCCGCGCCTGCTCGCGCTCGACGCCGAGCTCGAGCAGTTGTTCTCCACCTGGTTCGACGTGGCCTTCCTGGAACTGCGCCGCCTCTCCTGGGACTCGCCCGCCTCGCTGCTGGAGAAGCTCATCCAGTACGAGGCCGTGCACGACATCCGCAGCTGGGCCGACCTGAAGAACCGCCTGGACAGCGACCGGCGCTGCTATGGCTTCTTCCATCCCAGCCTGCCGAACGAGCCCCTGATCTTCGTGGAGGTGGCGCTGCTCGACCGCCTGTCCGCCAGCATCACGCCGCTGCTGGACGAAACCGCCGCGCCCGTGGACATCCAGCGCGCCACCACTGCCGTCTTCTATTCCATCAGCAGCACGCAGACGGGCCTGCGCGGCGTGAGCTTCGGCGATTCGCTCATCAAGCACGTGGTGGAGACGCTCAAGCAGGAGTTTCCGCGCCTGCGCCAGTTCGCCACGCTCTCGCCCCTCCCGGGCCTGCGCGCCTGGCTGGGCAAGAACGCGGGCGCGCTGCTCGAAGGCCTGGACGAGCGCCAGCGCGCCGAACTGGGCCGCGCCCTGGGCCAGGAGCCGCCCAAGGCCACGCAGTTGCTGGCCGCCTTCGACAAGGCCCAGGCGCTGGACGAGCGCGCGCCCGTGCGCCAGATGCTGCTGCGCTGCGCTGCGCACTACCTGGTGCACGCGCTGCAGGACGGCAAGCCCGTGGACCCGGTGGCGCGCTTTCACCTGGGCAATGGCGCGCGCGTGGAGCGGATCAACTGGGCGGCCGATCCGTCGGCCAAGGGGCACAAGCAGTCCTACGGACTGATGGTGAATTATTTGTACGATCTCAAGCGCATCGACAAGCACCGCAGCATGCTGGCGGCCGGCCAGGTGGCGGCAGCGCGCGAGATCGAGGGCCTGTGCCGCTGACGCGGCGGCCCGGCAGCAACGGCCAAGGGGGAATCCAGGACATGACAGCAGAAGTGGTGGCGGCGCCAGCCGCCGCAGAAGCCGGCGCAGCCGGCGTGGTGGTGGTGACCTTGCGCCACACCGGGCGGCTCAACGCCATGTCGCGCGCCATGTGGCGCCAGTTGCGCTCTGTTTTCGAGAGCATTCAGCGCAATCCTGAAGCGCGCTGCGTGCTCATTGAAGGCGAGGGCGGTGCGTTCTGCGCGGGCGGCGACATCTCGGAATACCCGGCCTTCCGTTTCGATGCGGCGCAGTTGCGCGACTTCCATGAGAACGACGTCTGGGGCGGCCTCTCGGCCATGCTGGCCTGCGACGTGCCCATCGTTGCGCGCATCGACGGTGCCTGCATGGGCGCGGGCGTGGAGATCGCCAGTTGCTGCGACATCCGCATCGCCGCCACCGGCGCGCGCTTTGGCGCGCCCATCGCGCGCCTGGGCTTCCCCATGGCGCCGCGCGAGGCACAGCTCGTGGCGGGCGCCGTGGGTGAGCTGACCGCGCGCCAGATGCTGCTCGAAGCCGCCACCTTCGCCGCGCCCGACATGCTGGCGCGCGGCTTTCTGAGCCGCGTGGTGCCCGACGAACGCCTGGACGCCGAGGCCCTGGGGACCGCCCAGCGCGTGGCCGCCCTGGCGCCGCAGGCGGCGCGCCTGAACAAGCAGACACTTCGGGCATTGAAAGTGCCTCCAGCCCTTGATGTACAAGCGCAAGCAGCTATCGAAAGCATAGTACATGGCGCCACGGACCCCTACGCCTACGCCGACAGCGCCGAGCACCGCGAGGGCATCAACGCCTTCCTCGCCAAACGTCCCCCCGCCTTCTGAACTTGCCATGACCGCCAACCCCCGCAACGACAGCCTGTTCGCCGCCCTGCGCGCGGCCTTCCCCGCCGACCTGGACGCCACCGCCATCGAAACCACGGCGCCCGATGGCACGCCGCTGTACTACACCTGGCGCGACATCGACCGCGCCAGCAGCCGCATCGCCAACCTGCTGGCCTCGCTCGGCTTGCCGGGCGGCAGCCGCGTGGCGGTGCAGGTGGAAAAATCGGTCGAGGCCCTGCTGCTGTACCTGGCCACGCTGCGCGCGGGCTATGTCTTTTTGCCGCTCAACACGGCCTACCAGAGCGCCGAGATCGAATACTTCATCGGCAACGCCGAACCTGCGGTGGTGGTGTGCACGCCGGGCAACTTTGGCTGGGTGTCGAAGATCGCCTTCACGGCGGGCACGCGCCATGTCTTCACGCTGGGCGAGAGCCGCGACGGCAGCCTGCTGGAGCGCGCCGTGCACCATGCCGACACGCACGAGGTGGCGCGCAAGGGCGCGGACGATGTGGCCGCCATTCTCTACACCAGCGGCACCACGGGCCGCAGCAAGGGGGCGATGCTCACGCACGGCAACCTGCTGTCCAACGCGGTGGTGCTCAATGACTACTGGGGCTGGCGCCAGGGCGACGTGCTGATCCACGCGCTGCCCATCTTCCATGTGCACGGGCTGTTCGTGGCCATCCACGCGGCGCTGCTGGGCGGCAGCAAGATGATCTGGCTGGCGAAGTTCGACCCCCAGGCCGTGATCGCCGCGCTGCCGCGCGCCACGGTGTTCATGGGCGTGCCCACGCTGTACGTGCGCATGCTGGGCGAGGGTGCGCTCACGCGCGATGCGGCCCGCCACATGCGCCTGTTCATCTCGGGTTCGGCACCGCTGCTCATCGAGACCTTCCGCGACTGGCAGGAGCGCACGGGCCACACCATCCTGGAGCGCTACGGCATGAGCGAGACCATCATGCTCACCTCCAACCCCTATGCGGCGGATGCGCGCCATGGCGGCCAGGACGAGCGCCGTGGCGGCACCGTGGGCTTCCCGCTGCCCGGCGTGGGCCTGCGCGTGGTGGGGGACGACGGCAAAGTCTTGCCCGTGGGCGAGACCGGCCACATCCAGGTGCGCGGCGCCAATGTGTTCCAGGGCTACTGGCGCATGCCCGAGAAGACGGCCGAGGAGTTCACGCAGGACGGCTGGTTCAAGACCGGCGACGTGGGCGTGGTGGACGAGCGCGGCTACGTGCGCATCGTCGGCCGCAGCAAGGACCTGATCATCAGCGGCGGCTACAACGTCTATCCGGCCGAGGTCGAGGCCACCATCAACGAGCTGCCCGGCGTGGCCGAGAGCGCGCTGGTGGGTGTGCCGCACCCTGATTTTGGCGAGGTGGGCGTGGCGGTGCTCATCGCCAAACCGGGCGCCGTGCTGCAGCCCGAGGCCATCGTGGCCGCGCTGAAAGCGCGGCTGGCCAATTTCAAGATTCCCAAGAAGTGTTTCGTGGTGCCGGAGCTGCCGCGCAACGCCATGGGCAAGGTGCAGAAGAACCTGCTGCGCGCGCAGTACCAGGGCCTGTTCGCCTGACAGCGCGCCGCCGCCGCCGGCGCGGTCCAGACGGTTCTTCAGGTTTGAATGCTATATTTTTTATAGCTGCCAGCGCTTGCTGATAGGGCGCTGGAGCCATTTTTATCTGAAAACCAGCACCGGGATGTGCGAGTGCGTGAGCACATGCTGCGTCTCGCTGCCCAGCAGCAGGCGCTTGATGCCCTTGCGCCCGTGCGAGGCCATGACGATCATGTCGCACTTGTGCTTCTTGGCGGCGGCGATCACGGCCTCGGCGATCAGGTCGGACTTGGCGACCACGGCCTTGACGCTCACGTCCTGCTTCAGCCCCAGCTCCTTGACCGCATCGACTTCGGCCTGGGCAGCGTCGGTCCACTGCTTTTCGATGCGGCGGATGTCGCTGGCGTCCACCGGCATCCCGCCCTCGAAGTAGCTGCGCGGATAGCGCGGCACGACCTTGAGCGCCACCACGCTGGCGCCGCATTGGGTGGCCAGGGCCAAGCCGTTCTTCACCGCCTTGTTGGAGAGCGCGGAACCGTCGGTGGCGATCAGGATGCGTTGGTACATGGCAGTTTCCTTGCTGAAAAGCTTGATTAAAGTAAAAACAAGCTGTTTTGAGTTGACGATGGTCAAATAATCGGGAATTCAAAATAGGTAAGCTTGCGCGATGTCAAAGAAATCCGTTGCGGCACCGGATAGGGCCACGGATGGTCCGCAGGCCGTCACGCCGACCGAGGCGGTCGACGAGACCCTGCTCGACGATCCCCAGGAATGGCCCTCGTTCGGTCGTGCCTGCGCCCCGGCGGATGGCGGGGGTGCGCCTGCAGGCGCCTGGGAGTCGCATGTCGTCATCCAGGGCATGCACTGCGCCGCCTGCGCGCTCACCGTCGAGGAGGCGCTGCGCAGCGTCCCCGGCGTGCGCAGCGCCGAGGTCAGCGCCGCCAGCCAGCGCGCCCGCGTGGTCTGGCAGCCCGGGCAGACCCTGCCCTCGCACTGGATGGCAGCACTGCGTCGCGCGGGCTACCGCGCCTTGCCGGCGCTCGATGCCCATGCCCGCGGCGCGCGCCAGCGCGAGAACCGCCAGGCCCTGTGGCGCTGGCTGGTGGCCGGCTTTTGCATGATGCAGGTCATGATGTACGCATGGCCCGCCTACGTGGCCGACCCGGGCGACCTGTCCATGGAAATGGAGCGCCTGCTGCGCTGGGCCTCCTGGGTCATCAGCCTGCCGGTGGTGTTCTTTGCCTGCGGTCCATTCTTCTCCAATGCGCTGCGCGACATCCGCCAGCGCAGCGTCAGCATGGACCTGCCCGTGGCCCTGGGCATGGCCATCACCTTTGCCGTGAGCACGGCCGGCACCTTCGAGCCCGAGGGCGTGTTCGGCCGCGAGGTCTATTTCGACTCGCTCACCATGTTCGTCTTCTTCCTGCTCACCGGCCGCTGGCTGGAGCTGCGCCTGCGCGACCGCACCGCCGGGGCGCTGGAGGCCGTGCTCAACCGCCTGCCCGACAGCGTGCTGCGCCGCCAGGCCGATGGCGCCTTCGAGCGCGTGGCGGTGCGCCGCCTGCAGCCCGGCGATGTGGTGCGCGTGCTGCCGGGCGAGGCCTTTGCGGCCGATGGCCAGGTGCTCGAAGGCCACACCCTGGCGGACGAGGCCCTGCTCACCGGCGAATCCACCCCCGTGCGGCGCGGCCCTGGCACCCGCGTGGTGGCGGGCAGCTACAACCTGCAGGCGCCCGTGCTCGTGCAGGTGCAGGGTGTGGGCCAGGACACGCGCTTCGCCCAGATCGTCGCCCTCATGGAGAGCGCGGCCACGCAAAAGCCCCGCCTGGCCCAGCTCGCCGACCGCATCGCGCGGCCCTTCCTCGTGCTCGTGCTGCTGGCCGCGCTGCTCGCCGCTGCCTGGTGGTGGCCCACCGATCCGGCGCATGCCCTCATGGTGGCCGTGGCCGTGCTCGTCGTGACCTGCCCCTGTGCGCTGTCGCTGGCCACGCCGGTGGCCATGCTCTCTGCCGCGGGTGCGCTGGCGCGCAGCGGCGTGCTGGTGCGCAACCTGCAGGCGCTCGAATCGCTCTCGCAGGTCGATACCGTGGTGTTCGACAAGACCGGCACCCTCACGCGCGACGGCATGGCCGTGCAGGCCCTGCAACCCGCGGCTGCGGGGCAGGAGCGCCAGGTGCTGGGCATGGCTGCGGCGCTGGCCCAGCATTCGCTGCACCCGGCCTCGCGCGCCATCCTGCGCCTGGCCCAGGAGCAGGGCGTGCAGGGCGAGTGGGTCGCGCAGGACGTGCAGGAAGAGCCGGGGCGCGGCCTGCGTGCCCAGGTGTGGCAGGCCGACGGCACGGGCCCCGCCTGGACCCTGCGCCTGGGCTCCGCGCGCCACGCCGGGCTGGATGCAGGCGCCGCGCCGGCGGATGGGCCGCAGGTGTTTCTGGCTGCGACCGATGGGCAGGGCACGGCGCGCGAGCTGGCGCGCTTCGCCCTGGCGGAGGACGTGCGTGCGCAAACCCCGCAGGCGGTGGCGGCCCTGCGCAGCGCCGGGCTTGATGTGCATCTGCTGTCGGGCGACCGCAGCGCAGCCGTGCAGCGCCTGGCCGGGCAGGCCGGCATTGCCCACTGGCAGGGCGACTGCTCCCCGGACGACAAGCTGCGCGCCCTGCGCGCCCTGCAGGCGCAGGGGCGCCGCGTGGCCATGGTGGGCGACGGGCTCAACGACGGCCCGGTGCTGGCGGCGGCCCATGCCTCCTTCGCCTTCGGGCGCTCCGTGCCCCTGGCGCAGGCGCGCGCCGACTTCGTCGTGCCCGGCGAAGACCTCGGCCAGGTGGTGCGCGCAATAGCCCTCGCCCGGCAGGCACTAAAGGTTGTGCGACAGAATTTATGGTGGGCTGCCGCGTACAACGCGGCTTGCGTTCCGCTGGCCATTGCGGGTTACATGCCTGCCTGGCTGGCCGGACTGGGAATGGCGCTGAGTTCGCTGCTGGTGATCCTCAACGCCGCGCGCCTGTCGGTCACCCCGCAGGGCGCCGCCGCTCTGCTGCCGGCGTCGGTACGCATCCTGCACAGCCCCGCCATATCGGCCTGAAGCGCGCAACCATACAAGGACATGGCTGAATGGACATCCTGTATCTCTTGATTCCGCTGTCGGTGGCCCTGGTGCTGCTGATCCTGCTCGGCCTCTGGTGGGCCGTGCATGGGGGACAGTTCGAGAATGTCGAGCAGGAGGGAGAGCGCATTCTTCGCGACGGTTGACCGAGGTCAAAAAAGCACTACTAATAATAAGGTTATTATTTCCGGGCATTTCAAGAGGTAAGCGATGGATTCCATAGCAAAAACAAACGCTGCGCACTACAACGACACGGTCGTGCGGCAGTTTTCGATCATGGCCGTAGTCTGGGGGGTGGTGGGCATGCTCGTGGGCGTGTTCATTGCCGCGCAGCTTGCCTGGCCGGAACTCAACTTCGGCATCCCCTGGCTCAGCTACGGGCGCCTGCGGCCGCTGCACACCAATGCGGTGATCTTCGCCTTCGGCGGCAGCGCGCTCATCGGCACGAGCTACTACGTGGTGCAGCGCACCTGCCAGGTGCGCCTGTTCGGCGGTCCGCTGGTGGGCTTCACCTTCTGGGGTTGGCAGTTGGTCATCGTGGCCGCGGCCATTTCCCTGCCGCTGGGCTTCACCACGGGCAAGGAATACGCTGAGCTCGAGTGGCCCATCGACATCCTGATCACCCTGGTCTGGGTGGCCTATGCCATCGTGTTCTTCGGCACCATCGGTGTGCGCAAGGTCAAGCACATCTATGTCGCCAACTGGTTCTATGGCGGCTTCATTCTGGCCATCGCGCTGCTGCACGTGGTCAACAGCGCCGAGGTTCCCGCGGGCTGGATGAAGAGCTACTCGGCCTACGCCGGCGTGCAGGATGCCATGGTGCAGTGGTGGTACGGCCACAATGCCGTGGGCTTCTTCCTGACCGCAGGCTTCCTGGGCATGATGTACTACTTCATCCCCAAGCAGGCCGGCCGCCCGGTGTACAGCTACCGCCTGTCCATCGTGCACTTCTGGGCGCTGATCTTCACCTACATGTGGGCCGGCCCGCACCACCTGCACTACACGGCGCTGCCCGACTGGACGCAGTCCGTGGGCATGGTGTTCTCCCTGGTGCTGCTCGCCCCGAGCTGGGGCGGCATGATCAACGGCATGATGACGCTCTCGGGCGCCTGGCACAAGCTGCGCGATGACCCCATCCTGCGCTTCCTGATCGTGTCGCTGTCGTTCTACGGCATGTCCACGTTCGAAGGTCCGATGATGTCTATCAAGACCGTCAACGCGCTGTCGCACTACACCGACTGGACCGTGGGCCACGTGCACTCCGGCGCCCTGGGCTGGGTGGGTCTGATTACCATGGGTTCGCTGTACTACCTGGTGCCGCGCCTGTTCGGCCGCGAAAAAATGCATTCCATCAAGGCCATCGAGCTGCACTTCTGGCTGGCCACCATCGGCATCGTGCTCTACATCGCCGCCATGTGGATTGCCGGCGTCATGCAGGGCCTGATGTGGCGCGCCGTCAACGCCGATGGCACGCTGACCTACACCTTCGTCGAGAGCGTCAAGGCGACCTATCCCTTCTACGTGATCCGCGTGCTGGGTGGCCTGCTGTATCTGACCGGCATGATCATCATGGCCTGGAACGTCTGGATGACGGCGATTTCCGGCCGCTCGGTCAAGGTGGCCATCCCCGCCGTCAAGCCTTCCCACGCCTGAGATAGCGAGGAAACATTCATGTCACAGAATACCCGCGAAGCAACCGGCTTCAGCCACGAGAAGATCGAGACCAACAACTTCCTGATGATCGTCCTCATCGTCCTGGTGGTGGCGGTCGGCGGTCTGGTCGAGATCGTGCCCTTGTTCTTCCAGCGTTCGACGACCGAGCCGGTCAAGGGCGTGGAGCCTTACGCTGCGTTGCCGTTGATGGGGCGCGACATCTACCTGCGCGAAGGCTGCTACAACTGCCACTCGCAGATGATCCGTCCCTTCCGCGCCGAGACGCTGCGCTATGGCCATTACTCCGTCGCCGGCGAGTTCGTCTATGACCACCCCTTCCAGTGGGGCAGCAAGCGTACCGGTCCGGACCTGCACCGCGTGGGCGGCAAGTACAGCGACGAGTGGCACCGCATCCACCTCAACAACCCGCGTGACGTGGTGCCCGAGTCCAACATGCCTGCCTACCCCTGGCTGGAGAAAAACCAGGTCGATGCCTCGGCCGTCGCTCCGCGCATGAAGGCGCTGCGCACCGTGGGCGTGCCCTACACCGACGAGCAAATCGCCGCCGCCGCTGGCGAAGTCAAGGGCAAGACCGAAATGGAGGCACTCATCGCCTACCTGCAGGTGATGGGCCGCGCCCTCAAGTAAGACTCGGGAGGCCATCATGGATGTCACCACGATGCGCATCGTCGTCACGCTGCTCTCGTTTGGCTGCTTTGTCGGCATCGCCCTCTGGGCCTATGCACGCAGCAACCGGGAGCGGTTTGAAGAGGCCGCGCAGCTCCCTTTCGAACAAGACTGACCACTACCAGAATGAGAACAAACCATGAGTGATTTCACCAGCAATTTCTGGTCGTTGTACGTGGCCGGAATCACCGTCGTAGGCATCATTGCCTGCCTGCTTCTGCTCATCATCACGGCACGCAAGAAGGTGGAGGCGACCGCCGACAACACCACGGGCCACGTCTGGGACGGCGACCTGACGGAGATGAACAACCCCATGCCCCGTTGGTGGATGTGGCTGTTCGTCATCACCATCGTCTTCGCCCTGGGCTACCTGGCCCTCTACCCGGGCCTGGGCAATTTTGCGGGCAAGCTCGGCTGGTCGCAGGTGGGTGAGTACCAGCGCGAGATGGACAAGGGCAATGCCGAGATCGAACCCGTGTATGCCCGCTTTGCTGCGATGAAGACCGAGGAGATCGCTGGCGATCCCCAGGCCATGGCCATCGGCGAGCGCCTGTTCATGAACAACTGCGCGCAATGCCATGGCTCCGATGCGCGCGGCAGCAAGGGCTTCCCCAATCTGACCGACAACGACTGGCTGTACGGCGGCTCGCCCGCGAAGATCAGCGAAACCCTGCACCAGGGCCGCGTGGGCGTGATGCCGCCCATGGGCGCAGCCGTGGGCACGGGCGAGGACGTGCGCAATCTCGCGCAATACGTGCTGAGCCTCTCGGGCAGCCCGCACGACTCGCTGCGTGCATCGCTGGGCAAGCCGCTGTTCGCTGCCTGCGCAGCCTGCCACGGCCCGGATGGCAAGGGCAACCAGGACATGGGCGCCCCCAACCTGACGGACGACACCTGGCTGCATGGCTGGGGCGAGGCTGCCATCACGGCCATGATCAATAATGGCAAGACCAACGAAATGCCTGCCCAGGCGGGTAAGCTGACGGAAGCACAGCTCAATGTGCTGACGGCCTATGTGTGGGGACTCTCGCACAAGGCAGGTGCTGCGGCGCGCTGAGGCCGCAGGCACCGACGGCCGGGCGAAGGGGTTGTGCAGACCTTTCACCCGCCGATTGTTTCCAGGACGCGGCCTTTGGGCCGCGTTCGCAACTGCATGATGAGCACTGCACCATGAACACCCCCAGCGGGAAGCCCCGCAAGGTCATCCCCATCGCCCCTGCCGACTCCCAGGGAGACATCGTCTCGCTGTACGAGGCGCAGAAAAAGGTCTACCCCCGCTCCATCACCGGCCTGTTCTCGCGCTGGCGCTGGGCCATGGTGTTTCTCACGCAGTTGGTGTTTTATGGCCTGCCCTGGCTGCAGTGGGGCGAACGCCAGATGGTGCTGTTCGACCTGGGCGCCCGGCGCTTCTACATCTTCGGGCTGGTGCTCTACCCGCAGGATTTCATCTATCTCACGGCGCTGCTCATCATTTCGGCCCTGGCCCTGTTCCTGTTCACGGCAGTCGCGGGGCGCTTGTGGTGCGGCTTCGCCTGTCCGCAAACGGTGTACACCGAAATCTTCATGTGGATAGAGCACAAGGTCGAGGGTGACCGCAGTGCCCGTCTGCGCCTGGACGGCAGTCCCTGGACCGTCGAGAAGATCGGGAAGAAATCGCTCAAGCAGTTCCTCTGGATCGCCGTTTCACTCTGGACGGGCTTTACCTTCGTGGGCTTTTTCGTGCCCATCCGCCAGCTCGGCGGGGAGCTTCTGGCTCTGCAGGGGTCCTGGCAGATTTTCTGGGTGCTGTTCTACGGTTTCGCCACCTATGGCAATGCCGGCTTCCTGCGGGAGCAGGTATGCAAATACATGTGCCCGTACGCGCGCTTCCAGAGCGCGATGTTTGACCGCGACACCCTCATCGTCACCTACGATGCCGGGCGCGGCGAGCCGCGCGGCCCGCGCACCAAGGCGGTGGACTACAAGGCCAAGGGCCTGGGCGACTGCATCGACTGCACGCTGTGCGTGCAGGTATGCCCCGTGGGCATCGACATCCGCAACGGCCTGCAGTACGAGTGCATAGGCTGCGGGCTGTGCGTCGATGCCTGTGACACGGTGATGGACAAGATGCACTATCCGCGCGGGCTGATCCGCTTCTCCACACAGAACGGTGTGCAGCATGGCTGGAGCAAATTGCAGATGCTCAAGCGCGTGCTGCGTCCGCGCGTGCTCATCTACACCGGCGTCCTGGTGGCGCTGTCCGTGGGCATGCTTGCCAGCCTGATGGTGCGCACGCCTTTCAAGGTCGATGTGGTGCGCGACCGCGCCGCGCTCTCGCGCATCGTGGCCGGCGGCAAACTGGAGAATATCTACCGCCTGCAGATCATGAATGCAACCGAGGCGCCGCAGCACTACCGCATTGCGGCGCGCGGCCTCGATGGCCTGGAACTCGTCTCCGAGCCTGAGTTTCAAATCGAGGCGGCCCAGTCGCGCTGGGTGGTGGTGCAACTGCACATCCCCTACGGCAGCGCGACCGAGGGCTCGCACCCCGTGCAATTCGACGTCCTGGCGGTGGAGACCGGCAAACAGGTCAGCGAAAAATCCGTGTTCCTGGTGCCGCGCCAGTAAGCACTTCTCCCTGGAGTCTCCTCATGTCCGAGAAATTGCCCCTCCCCGAGCAGCACAGCGGCCCCTGGTGGAAATACGGCTATGTCTGGCTGATCGTTTCCGGTCCGCTGGCGGTGATCCTGGCAGCGGTGGTCACCCTGTGGTTCATCCTGCGCACGCCCGATCCGGTGATCGCCGAGGACTACTACCGGCGCGGGGTGGACATCAACAAGACGCTGGAGGATACGTCCGACCCAACCCTTCCGCCCGCCCTCAAGGGTCGCAATCACGCCGCCACACCCGTGCAGGACCGTCCCCGCTGAGAACCGGCGGCCAGCATACCCAACAAGGAGACAACACCCATGTGGAGCCAACGCCTGATGTGGATCGCCTGGCCAGCCTTTCTGGTGGCCGGTGCGCTGGAAATGGTGGTATTCGCCCTCATCGATCCGCAAGACCTGCACTGGTTCGGGGGACAGTCCATCGCCTGGACCCGCGAAGCCATCTACACTGCCGCTTTCTTCGTGTTCTGGTTCGCCACCATGGCATCGAGCGCCCTGACCACCTTGCTGGCCCAGTCGCCCTTCGAGGTCAACCGCTGCCCGGTCCCGGTGGGCGAACGGCCGGACGAGTGCCGCAAGCTGACGCCTCACCACTGATCCTTTTTTGCCCGCACCATGAGTTCCACCTCCTTCAGCACCTGCGATTTCTGTGACCAGCACAAGGCCGATGCGACGGGCGCGTTCCGTGTGTTGCCGCCGGTGTTCGCCAGCTACGGGGCGCGTGCCTGCTTTGCGGGACCGGTGAGCACCGTCAAGTGCCATGAAGACAACACCCTCGTCAAGGCGGCGGTGGAGTCGCCCGGTGAAGGCCGCGTGCTGGTGGTGGACGGCGGCGGTTCGCTGCGCAGGGCGCTGGTGGGGGGCAATCTCGCGGCAGCTGCGGCCCGCAATGGCTGGGCCGGCATCGTGGTGGACGGCTGCGTGCGCGACGCGGCCGAACTGGCCGCCGCAGAGATCGGTATCCGCGCCCTGGGCCTCATGCCCTTGCCCACGGAGAAGCGCAACGAGGGCCAGCGCGACGTGGTGGTGCTGGTGCAGGGCGTGCGCATCCAGCCGGGCGACTGGCTGTATGCCGACGCCGACGGCATCGTCGTCAGCAGCACTCCCCTGTGACCCGCACGCGGCGCCTGGCGCCGCGACTCCCATCGGCCTGCTGGCAGCCGGTGGACGTACAGCGGCCTGCGCATTTCACAGTGCAGCGCATTGATCTCGCATCATGAAATCGCGTGACCGGTCGCGCGATCGATGCATTCCGCCAAAGAAAACATCATTTCATCTTGCGAAAAAAAACCGCAAGTGCTTGATTTTTCGTTTGAAAAACATGTCTTGTATAAGACATAAGATATTGCGCAAGTCTTATAGAAGACTTAAAGTACAGCCATGGATCGCTGCGTGCGAACCGGGATTTTTTTCAATGAACCGATGGAGTGAACATGCCTGATTCCCTGAACCGTCAACTGAGCCGTGAACAGCAGATTGCAGCCCTGGAAAAAGACTGGGCGGAAAACCCCCGCTGGAAGCTGGTCAAGCGCGGCTACTCCGCAGCCGACGTCGTGCGTCTGCGCGGCAGCCTGCAGCCCGAGTACACCCTGGCCCAGCGTGGTGCGGAAAAGCTGTGGGAGAAGGTCAACGGTGGTGCGAAGAAGGGCTACGTGAACGCCTTCGGCGCCATCACCGCTGGTCAGGCCATGCAGCAGGCCAAGGCAGGCCTGGAAGCCGTGTACCTGTCGGGCTGGCAGGTCGCCGCCGACGGCAACACCTCCGAGACCATGTACCCCGACCAGTCGCTCTACGCCTACGACTCGGTCCCCACCATGGTGCGCCGCATCAACAACACCTTCAAGCGCGCTGACGAAATCCAGTGGAGCCGCGGCATCAACCCCGGCGACGAAGGCTTCATCGACTACTTCCTGCCCATCGTCGCTGACGCCGAGGCCGGTTTTGGCGGTGTGCTCAACGCCTTCGAACTGATGAAGAACATGATCGCCGCTGGCGCTGCCGGCGTGCACTTCGAAGACCAACTGGCTGCCGTGAAGAAGTGCGGCCACATGGGTGGCAAGGTGCTGGTGCCCACGCAGGAAGCCGTTGAAAAGCTGATCGCTGCCCGCTTCGCCGCTGACGTGATGGGCGTGCCCACCATCGTGTTGGCCCGTACCGACGCCGAGGCTGCCAACCTGATCACCTCCGACCACGACGCCAACGACAAGCCCTTCCTGACCGGCGAGCGCACGCAAGAAGGCTTCTACCGCGTCAAGAACGGCCTGGAGCAGGCCATCAGCCGCGGCGTGGCCTACGCCCCCTACGCCGACCTGGTGTGGTGTGAAACCGGCGTGCCCGACATCGGCTTTGCCCGCGAGTTCGCGCAGGCCGTGCACGCTGCCTGCCCCGGCAAGCTGCTGTCCTACAACTGCTCGCCTTCCTTCAACTGGAAGAAGAACCTCAACGACAGCCAGATCGCTTCCTTCCAGGAAGAGCTGTCGGCACTGGGCTACAAGTACCAGTTCATCACGCTGGCCGGCATCCACGTCAACTGGTTCAACACCTTCCAGTTCGCCCACGCCTACGCCCGCGGCGAAGGCATGAAGCACTACGTGAACATGGTGCAAGAGCCTGAGTTCGCAGCACGTGAGAAGGGCTACACCTTCGTGTCGCACCAGCAGGAAGTGGGCGCAGGCTACTTCGACGACGTGACCACCGTGATCCAGGGCGGTTCTTCCAGCGTGAAGGCCCTGACCGGCTCCACCGAAGAAGAGCAGTTCCACTGATCGCAGACCTGCCCGGCTCTCCGCAGGAGGGCCGGTGCGCGGGCCACGCCAACCACCTGGTGCCTCGCCGTGCCAGGTGGTTTTTTCATGCGTGCGTCCGAATCGCGCCAGACGTGGCAAAGATGGCACGGGCCTGCAATGGGGGTAAATCGCTAGGGCCTGGCATGCGCCGGGGGCCGGGAATCCATGTGGCCGTCCCTATACTGGAAACAAGATGTCACCTATTTGACAGTCCGCCCAACCCTCGAAAGGAGATTGATCCCAATGAGCTCCGTAGCATCCGACTCGCTGGCACTGCAGCGCCTGTACCACTGGGAGGCGACAGCGCCTACGCGCGTTGCATTGACGCAGCCCATGGGTGGAGGTGCCGTGAAGGATTACACCTGGGCCGAGGTTGCCGACCAGGTGCGGCGCATGGCCGCCTACCTCCAGGCCCAGGGCTGGGAGCCCGGCTCGCGCGTGGCCATCCTCTCCAAGAACTGCTCCTGGTGGCTGATGAGCGACCTGGCCATCTGGATGGCGGGCTACGTGTCGGTGCCGCTGTACCCCACGCTGTCGCATGACACGGTGCACCAGATCCTTACGCACAGCGAGGCCAAGGCCTGTTTCATCGGCAAGCTCGATGGCTGGGAAGGCATGAAGCCCGGTGTGCCCGAGGGCCTGCCCTGCCTGAGCTACCCGCTCTCGCCCGACGATGCCATCCGCAACTACGAGGGCTGGGACGCCATCATCGCGCGCACGGCGCCGCTGCAGGGCCAGCCGGTGCGCGCAGCCGACGAACTGGCGACATTGATCTACACCTCGGGCACCACGGGCAAACCCAAGGGCGTGATGCACAGCTTCGGCAATTTCGCCTGGGCGCTGCAGGCGGGGATAGAGCGCATTCCCATGAACGAGCATGACCGCATGCTCTCCTACCTGCCGCTGGCGCACGTGGTCGAGCGCGTGCTGGTCGAGCACGGCTGGCTGCGCACGGGCATGCGCGTGTGGTTTGCCGAGTCGCTCGACACCTTTGCCGCCGATCTGCAGCGCGCCCGGCCCACCATCTTTTTCTCGGTGCCGCGCCTGTGGGTCAAGTTCCAGCAAGGCATCAACCACAAGATGCCCGACCAGAAGCTGCAGCGCCTGCTCTCCCTGCCGCTCATCGGCGGCCTGGTGCGGCGCAAGGTGCAAAAGGCCCTGGGCCTGGACCAGTGCCGCATCGCTGCCGGCGGCGCGGCCCCCATGCCTCTGGCCTTGCTGCAGTGGTACAGCCGGCTCGGGCTGCACATCAACGAAGGCTATGGCATGACCGAGAACCTGGCGGTCTCGCACCTCACCATTCCGGGGCGCAACCAGCAGGGCAGCGTGGGGCCGACCTACCGCGGAGTGGAGCACCGCATCGACCCGCAGACGGGCGAAATCCAGATGCGCAGCCCGGCACTCATGCTCGGGTACTACAAGGAGCCCGAGCAAAGCCGTGCGTCCTTCACGGACGACGGCTGGCTCAAGACCGGTGACAAGGGACGCATCGACGCCGAGGGCTGCCTGCACATCACGGGCCGCGTCAAGGACCTGTTCAAGACAGCCAAGGGCAAGTACGTGGCGCCCGCTCCCATCGAGGACCGGCTGGGTGCGCACGAGGCCATCGAGGCCTGCGTGGTCACGGGCGCCAACCTGGGGCAGCCCGTGGGCATCGTTATGCTGGGGGCCGAGGTGGCCGCACGCATGGCCGATGCCCGCGAGCGCAGCGCCCTCGAGGCCTCGCTCGCGCAGCACCTCAAGGCGGTGAATGCGCCGCTGGACCCGCACGAGCAGTTGCAGTGCATCGTGGTCGTGACCAAGCCCTGGACGGTGGACAATGACATGATCACCCCGACCTTCAAGGTCAAGCGCAACCGCATCGAGGACGTGTACGCCAGGTACTACGAGCGCTGGGAAAGCACGGGCAAGAAGGTCATCTGGCACAGCGATTGAGCGCCGCCAGCGACCCATGAAAAAAACGCCCGGCATGGCCGGGCGTTTTGCTGGGCGCTTGCCGCCCGCGAACGGGCGGCCCCCCCTCCCTTATTCGGTGATGTAGTTCGATACGATGGTCCAGCGGCCGTCATGCAGTTGCGACAGGCGCGACTGGTTGTTGCCCAGGCGCTTTTGCGGGCCGAATTTCTGCGGTGCGCTGCCGAAGATGTCGCGCGGGATTTCCATGGTGTCCATGGCCTTGATGAAGTTCTCGGTGTTCAGGTTGGGGCCGGTCTTCTGCGCGGCGCGGATGAAGGAATCAATCGCCAGGTAGCCGTAGACCGAGAACACGGCGGGATCTTCGTTGAAGGCCGTCTTGTACTTGTTGGCCCAGAAGCGGATGGGCTGTGAAGCGTCGTCCAGGTAGGGGTTTTGCACCGTCATGGTGGCGTACAGCCCGTCCATGGCCTTGCCGCCGAGCTTGTGGATCAGGTCGGTGTAGGCCGCGCTCGAGGCCACGAACACCGGGTTGTAGCCGAGCTTGCGCGCCGTGCCGATGGCGCCGATGGTCTCGCGGATGATGGTCCCCAACACCACCATGTCGCACTCGGATGCCTTGAGCTTGGCCACTTGCGAGGAGAAATCGGTGGCGCCGCGCTTGAAGGTGGTCTTCTCGGTCATGGTCACGCCCATGGCCTTGAGGCCGTCCTCGGCGCCACGCTGTACCTCCAGGCCGAACTCATCGTCCTGGTACAGGGAACAGATCTTCTTGGACCCCTTCTCGCGCGCCAGCTTGGGCACGGCCGCCTTCATCTGGTCGTAGTAGGTGGCGGCAAAGGCGTACTTGAGCTTGTGGAAGGGCTCGTACATTTCGCGCGCAGCCGTCACGGGGAAGAAGTTGATCACGTTCTTCTCGAACTGCACGGGCATGGCGGCGAGGTTTTGCGCCGTGCCGATGTGGCCCACCATCATGAAGATCTTGTCCTGGTTGACGAGCTTCTGGGCGGCGAGCACGGCCTTCTTCGGATCGTAGCCCGAGTCCTCGACCAGCAGCTTGATCTTGCGGCCGTTCACGCCGCCCTGCTCGTTGGCTTCGTTCACGCGCAGAATCATGCCGTTGCGCACCTGCTTGCCGAAGCCGGCCAGGGGGCCGGAGAGGTCCTGGATGGAACCCAGGGTGATTTCCGTCTTGCTCACGCCCTGGCTTTCCTGGGCGAGCAGGGCAGGGGAGGCCAGCGCCGCGGCGCATGCCAGGGCGGTCAGGGTCTTGAATTGCATGTCATGTCTCCTTTGTTGGAATGAACGGGCTCAATACATGGCATCGATTTGCGCCGCGTACTTCTTCTCCACCAGCTTGCGCTTGAGCTTCATGGTCGGGGTGAGTTCTTCGTCCTCGGCCGTGAGTTGGGTGTCGAGCAGGAAGAATTTCTTGATCTGCTCGACGCGGGCGAACTTCTGGTTCACCCGGTCGATTTCGCTCTGGATCAATTCTTGCACTTCAGGCGCGCGCGTCAAACTGGCGTAATTACTGAAGGGTATGTCCGCATCCTGGGCGAATTTCTCCACGTTCTCCTGGTCGATCATGATGATGACCGTGAGGTAGGGGCGCTTGTCGCCGATGACCACGGCGTCGGTGATGTAGGGCGAGAACTTGAGCTCGTTCTCCAGTTCGCTGGGCGTGATGTTCTTGCCGCCCGCGGTGATGATGATGTCCTTCATGCGGTCGGTGATGCGGAAGAACCCCTCGTCGTCGACCACGCCCACGTCCCCCGTGTGCAGCCAGCCTTCGGCATCGATGGCTTCGGCCGTCTTGTCGGGCAGATTGAGGTAGCCCATGAACACGTTCGGGCCGCGCACCAGGATCTCGCCTGTGGCGGGGTCGATCCGCACCTCGTTGAAGCTGGTGGCCGGACCGATGGAGCCCGGCTTGATGCGCTGGGGCGTCATGCCCGTGGATGCGCCGCAGGTCTCGGTCATGCCCCAGACCTCCAGCATGGGCACGCCCAACGCCAGGTACCACTTGACCAGCTCGGGCGAAATGGGCGCTGCACCCGTGACCAGAAAGCGCGCACGGTGGATGCCGATGAGCTTGCGCGTGTTGTTCAGGGCGAGCCAGCGCGCCAGCGTGAAGCGCAGCTTGAGGCCGGCGCCCACCGCCTCGCCGGCAATCACCTTCTCGGCGATCTGCATGCCCACGCCAATGCTCCAGGCGTAGGCGGCGCGCTGCAGGGGGCTGGACTCCTTGAGGGCAATCATCACGCCGGAATAGAACTTCTCCCAGACGCGCGGCACGGCCGTGAACGTCGTGGGTGCGATCTCGCGCACGTTCTCGGGGATGGTCTCCGGGTTCTCGACGAAATTGAGCTTGGCGCCGGTGAACAGCGCGAAGTACTCGCCGCCCATGCGCTCGGCAATGTGACACAGCGGCAGGAAGCACATGCGCTCGTCCGTGTCGTCCTGCGCGATCAGGGTATTGAAGCCGCGCATGGTGTAGACCAGCCCCTGGTGGCTGTGCATGGCCCCCTTGGGCTTGCCCGTGGTGCCCGAGGTGTAGACCAGGATGGCCAGGTCCGCGGGCTGGCAGGCGGCGCTGCTGCGCTCCACGCAGTCGGGGTGCTGCTGCAGGTGGCTGCGGCCCAGGGCGCGCAGCGCGTCCAGCGACAGCACGCCCGGGTCGTCGAGCTCGCGCAGCCCCTTCATGTCGAACACGATGATCTTGTGCAGCAGCGGGAGCTGCGCGCGCACCTCCAGCGCCTTGTCGAGCTGCTCGTCGTCCTCGACGAACAGCACGCGCGTGGATGAGTCCTCGCACAGGTACTGCACCTGCGACGCCGCGTCGGTGGGGTAGATACCGTTGGAGACGCCGCAGCAACTGAGCACGGCCAGATCGGCCCACACCCATTCGACCACGGTATTGGCCAGGATGGAGGCCGTGTGGCCGCGCTCAAAGCCCAGGGCCTGCAGGCCGGCGGCGATCTCGCGCACGGCCGCGCCGGTCTGCTGCCAGGTCCAGCTCTGCCAGATGCCCAGCTTCTTCTGCCGCAGCCAGACCTTGGGGCCGCGCTTTTGCACCGCGTTCCAGAACAGGGCGGGAACGGTCTCGCCGGCCACCGCATCGGCGCGGCCGGGCTGGATATGGCTCAGATCCCAGAGATTGCTCATTGCTTCACCGCCATGTCTTCTTCTTTTTCCAGCGCCGCTCGCCGCGCACGCCGGTCTCCTTCAGTCCCAGGTAGAACTCCTTGATGTCCTCTTTCTCGCGCAGGCGCGCGCAGGTGTCCTCCATGACGATGCGGCCGTTCTCCAGCACATAGCCATAGTCCGAGGCGTTGAGGGCCATGTTGGCGTTCTGCTCCACCAGCAAAATCGTGGTGCCACGCTCGCGGTTGATGCGCACCACGATCTCGAAGATCTCTTTGGTGAGCTTCGGACTCAGGCCCAGACTGGGCTCGTCGAGCAGGATCAGGTCGGGGTTGGCCATGAGCGCGCGCGAGATGGCCAGCATCTGCTGCTGCCCGCCCGAGAGCAGGCCGGCGTCCTGGTGCGAGCGCTCCTTGAGGATGGGGAAGTAGGCGTAGACCATCTCCATGTCGCGCGCCACGCCGTCGCGGTCGCGGCGCGTGTAGGCGCCCATGAGCAGGTTGTCGCGCACGGACAGCAGCGGAAAGACTTCGCGCCCCTCGGGCACGTGCAGCAGGCCCTGCTGCACGATGAAGGCAGGGTCCTTGGCGGTGATGTCCAGGCCCTTGAATTCCACCGAGCCCTTGCGCGGATCGAGGATGCCCGAGATGGTCTTGAGAATGGTCGTCTTGCCCGCGCCGTTGGAGCCCAGCACGGTGGCGATCTCGCCCTTGCGCACCTGCAGGCTCACGCCGCGGATGGCCTTGATGGGGCCGTAGGCGCTCTCCACGTTGAGCAGCCTGAGCACGGGCGGATTGTCCAGGGGGGTGGCGGTGCTGCTGCTCATGCCGGCCTCCGCAGAGAAGAGACATCGTCGATGGTGCCCAGGTAGGCCTCGACCACGGCCGGGTCGGTCTGCACCTCGCGCGGCGTGCCCAGGGCCAGGACCTCGCCCTGGTTCATGGCCAGCACGCGGTCCGAGACCTTGGAGACCAGCGACATATCGTGCTCCACCATGAGCACCGTGATGCCCAGCTCCTGCTGGATGTCCTGGATCCAGAACGCCATGTCGTCGGTTTCCTCCACGTTCAGGCCGCTGGACGGCTCGTCGAGCAGCAGCAGCCGGGGTTCGGTGCACAGCGCACGCGCCAGCTCCACCACCTTGCGCACACCGTAGGGCAGGCCCGCCACCATGGTGTCGCGGTAGTGCTGCAGGTTCAGCAGGTCGATGACCTCCTCGGCCTTGAGGCGCGAATGCAGCTCGGCTTCGCGCGCCGTGCGAGTGAAGAACAGGTCGCGCACCAGGCCCGTGCGCCGGTGCGTGTGGCGCCCGATGAGCAGGTTGTGCAGCACCGTGGCGTGCTCGAACAGCTCGATGTTCTGGAACGTTCGCGCAATGCCCAGGGCGGCAATCGCGTGCGCCGGCTCGGCGGTGAGCTTGCGGCCGTCGAACCAGATGTCGCCCGCCGTGGGCTGGTAGATGCGGCTGATGAGGTTGAACACCGTGGTCTTGCCCGCGCCGTTGGGCCCGATGAGGGTGAACACCTCGCCCTTGCGCACGTCGAAACTCACATCGTTGACGGCCAGCACGCCGCCGAAACGCACGCTCAGGTGGTTGGCAGTCAAAAGAACGTCTGTCATTTCAGCCTGTCCGACTTCTGGAATGATTTCTGCCGCTTGAACATGCCCTGGCGGTAGAACGGGAACAACTGCAGCCAGGTGCGCACCTTGAGCCAGCGCCCATACAGGCCCATGGGCTCGAACAGCACGAAGGCAATGAGCACCAGGCCGTAGACGGCGGCCTGCAGGCCCGGGGCCTGGCCGATGGCGGCGGGCAGCAGGTCCTTGCCCAGGGCAATGGCCTGCGGCATGGCGATGAGGAACAGCGCCCCGAGAAACACCCCGTGCACCGAACCCAGGCCGCCGATCACGATCATGAGCAGCAGGTCGATGGACTGCAGGATGTTGAACTGATCGGGCGAGATGAACTGCAGCTTGTGCGCATACAGCGCCCCGGCCACGCCCGCCAGGGCGGCCGAGAGCGCGAACGACAGCGTCTTGTAGCGCGCCAGGTGGATGCCCATGCTCTGGGCAGAGATCTCCGAGTCGCGGATAGCCACGAAGGCCCGCCCCGTGGGCGCGCGCAGCAGGTTGAGCATGCCCAGCGTGGCCAGCACCGTGATCACCAGGCACAGGAAGTAGAACGCCTCGGCGCCCGCGAGCGACCAGCCCATGATCTGCGGCGCCTTGACGTGCAGGCCCGCGTTGCCGCCGGTGACCGACTCCCAGCGCGCGAGGATTTCCTCGACGATGAAGCCGAACGCCAGCGTTGCCATGCCCAGGTAGATGCCCTTGACGCGCAGCGCGGGCAGGCCCACGACCACGCCCACGGCCCCCGACATGGCGGCCGCGCAGGCCAGCGACAGCAGGAACGGCCAACCCGCTGCCACCAGTGCCGCGTGCGTATAGGCCCCCACGCCCAGGAAGGCAGCGTGCCCCAGCGAGAACAAACCCGTGAAGCCCGCCAGCAGCATGAGCCCCAGCCCCGCGATGGCGTAGATGAGCACGAAGGTGAGCTGCGCGAGCCAGTACTCGGCCAGCCACCAGGGCGCGGCGAGCAGCAGCAGGGCGAGCAGCCCGTACCAGAACACATGGCCCGGGTGCTTGGCCAGGGCAATGTCCTGGCGGTAATCGGTCTTGAAGATGAAACGCATGGCGGTATCGGAGGGGTCAGACCTTCTTGCGCAGCTTTTCGCCAAACAGCCCGTTGGGTTTGACCATCAGCATGATGAGGACCACCACGTAGGCGGCCACGTCCTTGAATCCCTCGGGCAGGTAAAAGCCCGAGAACGACTCCACCAGCCCGATGACCAGGCCGCCGACGATGGCGCCCGGCAGGCTGCTGAAGCCTCCCACGACCGCCGCCGGGAACGCCTTGAGGCCGATGAAGCCCATGTTGGCGTGCACGAAGGTGATGGGCGCCAGCAGCAGCCCGGCCACGGCCGCCACGGCGGCGGCCAGGGCCCAGACCACGCCGTTGAGGCGCTGCACGGGAATGCCCATGTAGTAGGCCGCGAGCTGGTTCTGCGAGGACGCCTGCATGGCAATGCCCAGCTTGCTGTACTTGAACAGCGCGAACAGCAGCAGGCACAGCACGCCCGTGGCGGCAATGATGGCGAACTGCTCCACGTTGACCACCAGCTCGCCCCAGGTCCAGATCTCGTCCTTGTAGGGCACGGGCAGCAGGTAGGTCTCGGTGCCTATGCCCGGGATCATGGTGATGAGCCCGCGCAGGGTGTAGCCCACGCCGATCGTCAGCATCACGATGGAGAAGGCCGGCTGCCCCAGGATGGGCCGCACCACGATGCGCTCGAGCAGCATGCCGAACGCCGCCATGCCGGCAATGGCGCTGAGCACGGACAGCCAGAAGGGAAAGCCCATCAGCGTCATGCAGGCCAGGCCGATGAAGGCCCCCAGCATCATCAGCTCGCCCTGGGCAAAGCTCACCGTTTCGGTGCCTTTGTAAATCAGTACGAAGCCCAGTGCGATCAGGCCGTAGATGCAGCCCTGCGCGACCCCGCTGATCATCAACTGCAGCATCTGCACGCTGATGTCTCCTTGATGTGTGTTAACAGAGCCCGGTTTATAGCTGCCGGGCCCCGGCCTTGTCGCTAGGGGTTTACGTCGGTGACGTAACGCATTTGTCGCGTCAGAGACAAGTGCGGCAGGTCGCACCCGCGAGCATCACAGGCCGAAGCGATCGCGCAGCGCCGCGCCAAAGGCGCTGCTGCCGCACAGCGTGAGCGTCACCGTGCAGCGCGCCGGCGCAGGCGTGGGCAGGGGCATGCAGGCCTGCGCGCGGCCCGCGTCATAGTGCAGCGGCGGCGGCGTGCTGCCGTCCTCGCTGAGGGCCTGCAGGTCGAAATGCCAGTCGCCGCCCTCGTCGAGCGGGCCGCAGGGCCCGGGGTAGTGCGCATGGGCCCAGGCCAGCACCGCACTGATTTCGCCGAGCAGGGCGTCCAGGTGCTGCGGGGTCACGCTGGCCATGGCATCCCAGGTGCCGTTGCCCTCGGCGTCTTCGCTGTGGTCAAAATCGAGGTAGCGCAGGGGCATGGTGTGCGGTGTGCGGCGATGGGGCCCCGCATTGTGCGGCACCGGCCCGCTGCTCGCCATGGAGGATGAGGCATGAACGACGACACCCAGGCGCTGCTGCTCGTGCAGGGGCTGGATTTCGCGTACCCGGGCCGGCCGCTGCTGCGCGGCTGGTCGGCGCGCATAGGCCCGGGCGCCACGCTGGTGCAGGGCGACGAGGGCAGCGGCAAGACCACGCTGCTGCGCCTGCTGGCGGGGCAGCAGCCCGCCGACGCCGGGCACCTGGTGCTGGGCGGGCAGGCGCTGGCGGCCGCGCCGGCGGCCTACCGCGCGCAGGTGTTCTGGCAGGACCCGCGCTGCAGCGCGCTCGACGCCTGGACCGTACGCGCCTGGCTGCAGGCACAGGCCCCCGCCCACGCGGCCTGGGATGCGCAGGCGCTGGCGCAGCACCTGCAGGGCTTTGCATTGCAGGAGCACCTGGACAAGACCTTCCACATGCTCTCGACCGGCAGCCGGCGCAAGGTGCTCATGGCGGCGGCGCTGGCCAGCGGGGCGCCGCTCACGCTAATCGACGAGCCCGTGGCCGGGCTGGACCGCCCCTCGGTGCAGTACCTGCAGCAGGCGCTGGCCCAGCCGGCGCACGCGCAGCGCGCGCTGGTGGTGGCGCACTACGAGGCGCTGCCCGGCGTGCCCTGGGCGCAGACCCTGGCCTTGCCGCCCGCCCCGGCCGGGTAAAGCCTGGGTAAAACCAGCCGCGGCGCCGGGCGCGGCCGGGCAGGCGGCACTACCATAGCCGCTGGTTCCACTCTGCAGCGCGCTCCATCATGCGTTCCACCCCGTTGGCTCCCCGGCATCCTGTCTCGCACCAGCGGGGCCGCATGCGATGGTGGGCCGCCCTGGCGGTGCTGGCGCTGGCGGCGGGCGGCGCCGGCGTCTGGTGGTGGCAGCAGCGGGGCGCGCCGCCGGCCGCCTCCGTGCCGGCCAAGGGCGGCGGCCCGCGCCTGGGACCGGGCGGCGCGGCCCAGCCCGTATCGGTGGGCGTGGTGCGCCGCCAGGACATGCGCGTGCTCGTGGGCGCCATCGGCACGCTCAACGCCCGTGCCACGGCCGTGGTGCGCACCAAGGTCAGCGGCGAGCTGCAGGCCCTGCGCTTCAAGGAGGGCGATGAGGTGCGCGCCGGCCAGGTGCTGGCCGAGATCGACCCGCGCAGCTACCAGGCGCAACTGGCGCAGGTGCAGGGCAACCTGGCGCGCGACCAGGCCCTGCTCAAGAACGCGCGCCTGGATCTGCAGCGCTACCAGGAGCTGCAGGCGCTGGACTCCATCGCCCGCCAGCAGGTGGACACGCAGGCCGCGCTGGTGCGCCAGTACGAGGGCGCAGTGGCTGCGGGCCAGGCGCAGGTCGACGCGGCGCGACTGCAGCTCGGCTACACGCGCGTCACGGCGCCTATCTCCGGGCGCCTGGGCCTGCGCGCGGCCGACCGCGGCAACGTGGTCAACCCCGGCGACGCCAATGGCATCGTCACCATCACCCAGGTGCGCCCCATCGATGCGGTGTTTGCCGTGCCCGAGGTACATCTGGCCGCCTTGCGCGCGCGCCTGGCGCAGGGCGCAGAGCTGCCTGTGGAGCTGTGGGACCGCGAACTGCGGCAGGTGCTGGCGCGCGGGCGCGTGGCGGCGCTGGACAACGCCATCGACACCAGCACCGGCAGCATCCGCGTCAAGGCCAGCTTTGCCAACGAGGACGGCAGCCTCTACCCCAACCAGTTCGTGAACGTGAGGCTGCAGGTGAACCTGCTGGAGAACGCCCTCACCGTGCCCGCCACCGCCGTGCAGAACAACTACGTGTACCTGGTGCAGGAGGACGGCACCGTCACGCAGCGGCGCATCCGCGTGGGCGTGGCGGACGGCGACCGCGTGAGCGTGCAAGGGGATCTGCCCGAGGGCGCCCAGGTGGTGACCGACGGCATGGACCGCCTGCGCGAAGGCGCGCGGGTGGTGGTCATCGACGCCCAGGCAGCCGCGGCCAAGACCGACCAGGCCGCGCAGGAGGCCAGCGCGCGCCGCGCCGAGTTCCTGAAAAAGCTCACGCCCGAGCAGCGCGAGCGCCTGGCCGCCCTGTCCCCCGAGGAGCGCAAGGCCTTCATCCGCAGGCTGCGCGCCCAGCAGGAGGCGGCGCAGGGCGGGGGCACAGCCCCGGCGGGCGGTGCCTCGGGTGCGGCCCCGGCGCCCGCGGCGGCCGCCTCGCGTTGATGTAGCGCGCCATGAACCTGTCGCGCATCTTCATCCTGCGCCCGGTCGCCACGTCGCTGCTCATGGTGGCGGTGCTGATCGCCGGGCTGCTGGCCTACCGGCTGCTGCCCATCTCGGCCCTGCCCGAGGTGGACTACCCCACCATCCAGGTCACCACGCTGTACCCCGGCGCCAGCCCCGACGTGATGACCTCCAACGTCACCGCGCCGCTGGAGCGCCAGTTCGGCCAGATGCCGGGGCTGGTGCAGATGTCGTCCACCAGCTCGGGCGGGGCCTCGGTCATCACGCTGCGCTTTGCGCTGGACTATGGCCTGGACGTGGCCGAGCAGCAGGTGCAGGCGGCCATCAACGCCGGCTCCAACCTGCTGCCCGGCGACCTGCCCATGCCGCCGCTGTACAGCAAGGTGAACCCGGCGGACGCGCCCATTCTCACGCTGGCCATCACCTCGCCCTCGCTGCCGGTGATCCGCGTCAACGACCTGGTGGAAAACCGCCTCGCGCCCAAGCTCTCGCAGGTCAATGGCGTGGGGCTGGTGGCCATTGCCGGGGGGCGGCGGCCGGCCGTGCGCATCCAGGCCAACCCGGTGGCGCTGGCGGGGCTGGGCATGACGCTGGAGGACGTGCGCAGCGCCATCACGGCCGCCAACGTCAAGCAGCCCAAGGGCGGCTTTGACGGGCCCGAGCGCGCTTCCACCATCGACGCCAACGACCAGCTGCAGTCGGCGCAGGAATACCGCGACCTCATCATTGCCTACAAGAACGGCAACCCGGTGCGCCTGTCGGCCATCGCCGAGACGGTGGACGACGCCGAAAACACCCGCCTGGCCGCCTGGGCCGGCACGCCGCAGACGGGCGCCAAGGCCGGGGTGATCCTGAACATCCGGCGCCAGCCCGGAGCCAACGTGATCGAGACGGTGAACCGCATCAAGGCGCTGCTGCCGCAGCTGCAGGAGACGCTGCCCGCCTCGCTGGATGTGCAGGTGCTCACGGACCGCACCGTCACCATCCGCGCGGGCGTGCAGGACATGCAGGCCGAGCTGCTGCTGGCCGTTGCCCTGGTGGTGGGCGTGATCTTCGTGTTCCTGCGCAGCGGCACGGCCACCGTGATTCCGGCGCTGGCGGTGCCGCTGTCGCTGATCGGCACCTTTGGCGTGATGCACCTGATGGGCTTTTCCATCAACAACCTCACGCTGATGGCGCTGACCATCTCCACCGGCTTCGTGGTGGACGACGCCATCGTCATGATCGAGAACATCGCCCGCTATGTGGAGCAGGGTGAGGCCCCGCTGGCAGCGGCGCTCAAGGGCGCGCAACAGATCGGTTTCACCATCATCTCGCTCACCATTTCGCTGATTGCGGTGCTGATCCCGCTGCTGTTCATGGGCGACGTGGTGGGCCGGCTGTTCCACGAGTTCGCCATCACCATGGCGGTGGCCATCCTGATCTCGGCCGTGGTCTCGCTCACGCTCACGCCCATGCTGTGCGCGCGCCTGCTGCGCCACCAGAGCGAAGGCGAGGCGCAGCGCGGCCGCCTGGCACGGGCCACGGGCCGATTCTTCGAGCGCACCATCGCCCACTACGGGCGCGCCCTGGGCTGGGTGCTGGCGCACCGGGGGCTGACGTGGCTGGTGTTCCTGGCCACGCTGGCGCTCACGGCGCTGCTGTACCTGGTGGTGCCCAAGGGCTTTTTCCCCGTGCAGGACACCGGGACGCTGCAGGCCACGACCGAGGCCGACCAGTCGATCTCGTTCGCGGCCATGGCCCAGCGCCAGCAGCAGCTCGCCGAGCGCGTGCTGCGCGACCCGGCGGTGCAAAGCGTGTCGTCCTTCATCGGCGTGGACGGCACCAACACCACGCTGAACACCGGGCGCCTGCAGATCGACCTCAAGCCCCATGGCCAGCGCGAGGCGCTGGACGTGGTGCTGCGCCGCCTGGCGCAGGACACGCTGGACGTGCCCGGCATCCGCCTGTACGCCCAGCCGGTGCAGGACCTGACCATTGAAGACCGCGTGGCGCGCACCCAGTACCAGGTGCTGCTGTCGTCGGCCGACATGGCGCAATTGCAGCGCAGCACCGCCGCGCTGCTCGAGCGCCTGCGCGCCGCGCCCGAGCTGGCCGACGTGGCCAGCGACCTGCAAGACCAGGGCCGCCAGGCGTATGTGCAGATCGACCGCGCGCAGGCCAGCCGCCTGGGCGTGACGGTGGCGGGCATCGACACGGCGCTGTACAACGCCTTCGGCCAGCGCCTGATCTCGACCATCTTCACCCAGTCCAACCAGTACCGCGTGGTGCTCGAAGTGGCGCCGCAGTTCAAGCTCGGGCCCGAGGCGCTGGAGCGTATCCACGTGCCCTCCAGCCTGGGGGCGCCGGTGCCGCTGTCGTCCGTGGCGCACATCGAGGAGCGCAGCACCGCCCTGGCCGTGAACCACGTGGGCCAGCTGCCGGCGGCCACGCTGTCGTTCAACACGGCGCCGGGCGTGTCCCTGGGCGCGGCGGTGCAGGCCATCGAGCGCGCGCACGCCGCGCTGCAGGCCGAGGGGCAGATGCCCCTGTCGGTGGAGATGGCCTTCCAGGGCGCGGCGCTGGCCTTCCAGGCCTCGCTGACGAACACGCTGCTGCTGATCCTGGCGGCGGTGGTCACCATGTACATCGTGCTGGGCGTGCTGTACGAGAGCACCATCCACCCGGTCACCATCCTGTCCACGCTGCCCTCGGCCGGGGTGGGGGCGCTGCTGGCGCTGTTGTGGGCGGGGCTGGCGATCGACATCATCGCCATCATCGGCATCGTGCTCTTGATCGGCATCGTGAAGAAGAACGCCATCATGATGATCGACTTCGCGCTCGATGCGCAGCGCCGCGAGGGGCTGAGCGCGCGCGAGGCCATCACCCAGGCCTGCCTGCTGCGCTTTCGGCCCATCCTCATGACTACGCTGGCCGCCTTGCTCGGGGCGCTGCCCCTGATGCTGGGCACGGGCGTGGGCAGCGAGCTGCGCCACCCGCTGGGGGTGACCATGGTGGGGGGGCTGATCCTGAGCCAACTGCTCACGCTGTTCACCACGCCGGTCATTTACCTCACGTTCGAGGGGTGGGTGCAGAGGGGGCGTGATGTTTGATGCCTTTTTCGGCTCTGGGGCTTATGTGGTGTGCGCTGGCAGCTCTCTTTTTTGTAGTGCTGTGTTGGTATGGAGGGCGAGACCCGGCCTCCGCCCTCAATCCAGACAAGCCGCAGCGCCCGATGGGAGGGCATGAATGAGCCTCTCCACTCCCTTCATCCACCGCCCCATCGCCACCATGCTGCTGACGCTCGGCCTGGTCCTGGCCGGCACGGTGGCCTTCTTTCTGCTCCCGGTGGCGCCGCTGCCCCAGGTGGACTACCCCACCATCTCGGTGTCGGCCAGCCTGCCCGGCGCCAGCCCCGACACCATGGCCGCCACCGTGGCCACGCCGCTCGAGCGCGCGCTGGGCGCCATCGCCGGGGTGAACGAGATCACCTCCAGCTCCACGCTGGGTAGCACGCGCATCACGCTGCAGTTCGACCTGGGGCGCGACATCGACGGCGCGGCGCGCGACGTGCAGGCCGCCATCAACGCCGCGCGCACCCTGCTGCCCACGGGCATGCCCAGCAACCCCACCTACCGCAAGGTGAACCCGGCGGACGCGCCCATCATGATCCTGGCGCTCACCTCCGATGCGCTCACGCGCGGGCAGATGTACGACGCCGCCTCCACCGTGCTGGCGCAAAAGCTCTCGCAGGTCGAGGGGGTGGGCCAGGCCACGGTGAGCGGCGGGGCGCTGCCCGCCGTGCGCGTGGAGCTCGACCCGGTGCGCCTGGCGGCCAACGGCATCTCGCTGGAGCAGGTGCGCGCCGCCCTCACCAGCACCAACGCCAACCGCCCCCTGGGCGCGCTCGAGCGCGAGGACCACTACTGGCAGGTGGCCACCAACGACCAGGCGCGCACCGCCGCCGAGTACGCCCCGCTGGTGCTGCGCTGGAACCAGGGCCGCGCCGTGCGTTTGCAGGACGTGGCCGAGGTGCTCGACTCGGTGCAGGACGTGCGCAACTACGGCGTGGCCAACGGCAAGCCCGCCATCCTGCTGCAGGTGTACAAGCAGCCGGGGGCCAACATCCTGCAGGCCGTCGAGCGCGTGCGCGCGCTGCTGCCGCAGCTCCAGGCCTCCATCCCGGCGGCCATAGACATCACCATCGTCTCCGACCGCACGCCCACGCTGCGCGCCTCCCTGCGCGAGGTCGAGCGCGCGCTGGCGCTGGCCGTGGGGCTGGTCATCCTGGTGGTATTCCTGTTCCTGCGCAATGGCCGCGCCACGCTCATCCCCAGCGTGGCCGTGCCCGCGTCGCTGGCGGGCACCTTTGGCGTGATGTACCTGGCGGGCTACACGCTGGACAACCTCTCGCTCATGGCGCTCACCGTGGTCACCGGCTTCGTGGTGGACGACGCCATCGTCGTGCTGGAAAACATCATGCGTCACATGGAGCGCGGCAAGAGCGCGCTGCAGGCGGCGCTCGACGGCGCGCGCGAGATCGGCTTCACCGTGGTGTCCATGAGCCTGTCGCTGATCGCCGTGTTCGTGCCCATCTGGTTCATGGGCGGCATCGTCGGGCGGTTCTTCCGCGAGTTCGCCATCGTCATGTCGGCGGCGATTCTGGTGTCCATGGTGGTGTCGCTCACCACCACGCCCATGATGTGCGCGCACCTGCTGCGCCAGCCCCTGCAGCCGCGCCAGCGCAGCCGCTGGGCGCGCTGGCAGGACGCGCTGGCCGCGCGCGGCCTGCGCGGCTACCGGCGCAGCCTGGCCTGGTGCCTGCGCCACCAGCCGCTGGTGCTGCTGGCCCTGGCGGGCGTGGTGGCGCTCAATGTGCACCTGTACATGGCCATCGACAAGGGCTTCATGCCCGAGCAGGACACGGGGCGCATCTCCGGCTTCATCCGCGCCGACCAGGCCACCTCCTACCAGGCCATGGAGCAGCGCCTCAAGCGCTTCCTGGCCATCGTGCAGCAGGACCCGGCGGTGGAGTACGTGACGGGCTTTACCGGCGGCTGGCAGCGCAACGCCGCCAGCATGTACCTCACGCTCAAGCCCCTGGCCGAGCGCAAGGTCTCGTCGGACGAAGTCATCAACCGCCTGCGCCAGCAGCTCAAGAACGAGCCCGGCGCGCGCCTGTTCATGATGCTGCAGCGCGACATCCGCATCGGCGGGCGCCAGAGCAGCGCCTCGTTCGACTACACCCTGCAGGCCGACGACATCCAGGACCTGCGCACCTGGGAGCCGCGCATCCGCCAGGCCATGGCGCAACTGCCCGAGCTGGAGGACGTGAACAGCGACGTGCAGGACTTTGGCGTGCAGACCACGCTGGTGATCGACCGCGACGCCGTGACGCGCCTGGGCCTGACCATGGCGCAGATCGACGCCACGCTGAACGACGCCTTCGGCCAGCGCCAGGTGGGCGTGATCTACAACCCGCTCAACCAGTACCGCGTGGTCATGGAGGCCGCGCCGCGCTACCTGCAAAGCCCCGAGACGCTGGGCGGCTTCTTCTTCGTCAACAAGCAGGGGCAGAGCGTGCCGCTCACGGCCTTTGCGCGCGTCACGCAGACGACCACGCCCCTGTCCGTGCAGCACGAGCGCGGCACCCCCGCCAGCACGGTGAGCTTCAGCCTGGCGCAGGGGGTTTCGCTGTCGCAGGCCACGGCGGCCATCCACGACGCGGTGGCGCAGCTCGGCGTGCCGGTGTCGGTGCGCGGCTCGTTCAGCGGCACGGCCGGGGCCTTCCAGGACGCGCTGGCCGGCCAGCCGCTGCTCATCCTCGCGGCCATGGTGTGCATTTACCTGGTGCTGGGCATGCTGTACGAGAGCCTGGTGCACCCGCTCACCATTCTGTCCACGCTGCCCTCGGCCGGCGTGGGTGCGCTGCTGGCGCTCATGCTGTTTAAGACGGAGTTCTCGCTCATTGCGCTCATCGGCGTGATCCTGCTGATCGGCATCGTCAAGAAGAACGCGATCATGATGATCGACTTCGCCCTCGCGCGCCAGCGCCGGGGCCATGCCGGGGCCGCGCAGGCCATCTACCGCGCCTGCAGCCTGCGCCTGCGCCCCATCCTCATGACCACCCTGGCCGCCATGGTGGGGGCGCTGCCCCTGGCCCTGGGCCGCGGCGACGGCGCCGAGCTGCGCCAGCCGCTGGGCATGGCCGTGGTCGGCGGCCTGCTGCTCAGCCAGGTGCTCACGCTCTACACCACGCCCGTGGTCTACGTGGTGTTCGACCGCCTGCGCCAGCGCGTGCTGCGCGCCACCGCCAGCCGCCCGGCGGCGCCCGGCCCGGCGCCCGCGCTGCAAGGAGACACCTGATGCCCTTTGAAAACTCCTGTTTTGATAGCTGCTTGCGCTGGATGCACAGGCCCTGGAGGCCTTTTTTGCTTGTAAGCACGGCCTGGCTGGCCGCCTGCGGCAGCCTGCAGCCGCCGCACGAGCGTCCGGCGCTCGACCTGCCCGCCGCCTACAAGGAAGGCGTGCCCGGCAGCGCCGTGTGGCAGCCCGCCGAGCCGCAGGACAGCGTGCCCGACGCCTGGTGGACCCTGTTCGCCGACCCCGTGCTCGACGCCCTGCAGGAGCGCGCCGCCAGCGGCAACCAAAACGTCGCCCTGGCCGTGGCCCGCCTGCGCGCCGCGCGCGCCGCGCTCGACGGCGCCAGCGCCGCCACCCTGCCCAGCCTGGGCGCCAATGCCAGCAGCACGCGCGCGCGCAGCGGCACTACCACCCAGGATGGCAGCAGCACGGCGCGCACCACCAGCAGCCACGCGCTGGGACTGAGCGCCAGTTGGGAGCTGGACCTGTGGGGGCGCCTGTCGGGCAGCGTGGATGCCGCGCGCGCCAGCGCCCAGGCCAGCGCCGACGACCTGGCCGCCATGCGCCTGTCGGTGCAGGCCACGGTGGCGCAAACCTACTTCGCCCTGCGCGCCGCCGAGGCGCAGGCGCAACTGCTGGACGACACCCTGGCCGCCTACGAACGCAGTTGGGAGCTCACGCGCAACCGCCAGCGCGCCGGCGTGGCCTCGGCCGCCGACGTGGCCCAGGCCGAGGCGCAGTACAAATCCACCCAGGTGCAATGGCACGAAGCACGCACCAGCCGCGCCCAGTTGGAGCACGCCCTGGCCGCGCTCACCGGCCAGGCCCCGGCGGCGCTCAGCCTGGGCGCCACGGCCGCGCTGCCCCAGCCGCCCGCCGTGCCCGCGCAACTGCCCGCGCGCCTGCTGGAGCGCCGCCCCGACATCGCCGCTGCCGAGCGCCGCGTGGCCGCCGCCAATGCGCAGATCGGCGTGGCCCGCGCCGCCTTCTTCCCCGCCATCACCCTGTCGGCCACGGCGGGCTTGCGCGGCGCGCAACTGGCCGACCTGCTCAGCGCCCCGTACCGCTTCTGGTCGCTGGGCCCGGCGCTGGCCGCCGCCCTGTTCGACGGCGGCGCGCGCAGCGCCGCCGTGGAATCGGCCCGCGCCACGCACGAGCAGGCCGTGGCCAGCTACCGCCAGACCGTGCTGACCGCCCTGCAGGAGGTGGAAGACAACCTCGTCGCCGCCGCCGCGCTGGAGCGCGAACAGGCACTGCAACTGGAGGCCGTGGCCGCCGCGCAGCGCGCGCTGGACGTGGTGACCAACCAGTACCGCGCGGGGACGGTCGGCTACCTCAACGTGCTGAGCGCGCAGACCACGGTGCTGGCGGCGCAGCGCGGCCTGATCGATGTGCGCAGCCGCAGGCTGGCGGCAGTGAATGCGCTGCTGAAGAATGTGGCGGGGCGGTGGGAGATGGAAGAAGAAAAGCCGCAACCGTAAGTAAGGCGCCGGGTTGACTGGCGCAAATCGACCCAAAGCGGCCAATGAGAGCAGTGCATACCAATCCCCGCAATGCGGTTGTTATTCTTTCGCAAGCAGTCGACTACCTTGCCAATCAAGACATTGTTCGCAGGGCAGTGGGAGCAATGTGGGTGTCAGGGACAAGTGTAGGATTGCTGGGAAGAGGTGGGAAAAGAAGATGACATTAGATGAGCTTTTGCAGAGATACAGTGCATTCGTGAAAACGCCCGAATATCTCGAAGGTCTATTCGTCGAAGTCAGCGGGATGGCAATTGACATCCTGCTTCTCACCATCCTTGTACCCACGATTTTTTGGATCGTGCAGTTGCGCAATAAAATTCAGGCACAACGCACAGCCTCATTTCTGTGCCTCCAGTTTCTTCGTGATTGCACAACTTTGCTACTGCGCGCTGGCGGCATCCAAAACTTGAATGAGGCGCTTCACTACGAACTAAAAAATGATCGATTATCCGAGCTATTCAGCCACTCAATCTACGGTAATTCCGAAAATCTCTTGGAAATGCTGCGATCTCGGATGGCGAGAGGATCGCATATACTGGGCCACCGATCATTGGAGATGGCAGACATCCGAGAGCTGAGAGAGGAAGCGGAGGGCCTCGTGAGGCAGTGCGAGCAATACGTCGTGCTTTTCTCCAGCCTACGACTACATACATATTCTGAGCGCTGTTTCAGAATCGGTGTGATTCTGTTCGCGCTGCGGGACTATATGAAACAAATGGAGCCACTTGCTGGTAGCACTCGACCGACCGATGGTTTCAGAACACTAAGCACTGACTTGGCTACTGCAATTGACGAGTGGTTTTCCAGGGAACGCAAAATACCTGACAAAGCGCTGCATAGAAGTGCCCAGATCACCATGGTCAAGTTGATTTTGCAGATGCCTTGCACGCTGGTGCAACGTTATGTGATCGGTCCAATAATGACCAGAATAGGGATTGAATACCGAGACCCTTGGAAACTCGACATCGTACGAGTACTTCTTGAGAAGGCATATAAGAGTGCGGGTTCGGCGGAAGTCTTCAAGACACTTAATCTAAGTGGTAAGCAGGTGAGAAAAATTCTTTCGCTGCCAAGTGCTTCCAACGAAGCGATCACCTTTTTGCTGGCACTACGGGCACTTTTCCCAGCGGACAGATGGGATGCTGTGTTGGTCAGTACCATCTTCCAAGAACTTACTCGTGTCAAGCCCGATGTCGTCACGTCAAGCCACTACATTGGGGATGCCTCAGCTATTTATGTGAGAGCGTCATTCAAACAGGACGCCGAAGTGCTGATCCGCATCATGAGTTGGGCTAGTTCATATGAGGGCATCCATAGCGTCGCATAGTTGTCTTCACTGCCACCGAAAATCCTATGACAAGTCTAGGCGTTGGGGCAGCATCGATAGCTTGAGAGTATGCTTAGCGTTCCTCGTTAATTGGCCGTCATTTCTCGTTCCATCTCCGCTGCGGGTGGAATGAACGCTGTGGGACTAAGCCTGCGTGATAAGAGTATGAGGGACGCTCGAGTTACCGCTTTTGGCCGAATGCTGCTCTAACCCTGGCACGCGTGCCAGCAAAAATCTCACCCTCGCCGCGCCGCCTCAATCCCCGCAATCTCAATCTTCCCCATCCCCATCATCGCCTCGAACGCCCGCTGGGCCGCCGCGCGGTCCGGGTCGGCGATGGCGTCCAGCAGGGCGCGGGGCGTGATCTGCCAGGAGATGCCCCAGCGGTCCTTGCACCAGCCGCACACGCTGGCCTGGCCGCCATTGCTGATGAGGGCGTTCCACAGGCGGTCGGTTTCGGCCTGGTCGTCGGTGGCGACCTGGAACGAGAAGGCTTCGCTGTGCTGGAATTCCGGGCCGCCGTTGAGGCCGATGCAGGGGATGCCCATGACGGTGAACTCCACCGTCAGCACGTCGCCCTCCTTGCCCGCGGGGTAGTCGCCGGGCGCGCGCAAGATGCTGCCGACCGCGCTGTCGGGGAAGGTACGCGCATAGAACTGCGCGGCTTCCAGCGCCGTGCCGTTGAACCAGAGGCAGATGGTGTTCTTGGGGGCCACGGCGGTTCTCCTTTCATGGCCAGTCTGTGCCATTGCGCGCGGCGCAGGCCTGCACGGCCGTGCCCCAGGCAAAGCGGTTTCTGCCGCCGTTCTTCGCCGCGTACATGGCTTCGTCCGCCTGCGCCACCAGGGTGGCGATGTCCTGGCCGTGCGCGGGGAACAGGGCGATGCCCACGCTGGCCGAGACCTGGACCACGGTGCCGCCCAGGTCGAAAGGGGTTGCCAGGGCCTGGAGGATCTTGGTGGCGACGCGTTCGCAGTCCTGCTCCTGGGCCACGGTGGCGAGCACGATGCCGAACTCATCGCCGCCAAAGCGCGACACCGTGTCTTCGGCGCGCACGCAGCCTTCGAGGCGCTGCGCCGCCTGCCGCAGCAGTTGGTCGCCAGCGGTGTGGCCATGGCTGTCGTTGACGGCCTTGAAACCGTCGAGGTCGAGGTAGAGCACGGCGGCCAGCCGCCCGTGCCGCTGGGCCGATTCGAGCACCTGGGTGAACCGGTCCTGAAACATCAGGCGGTTGGGAAGGCCGGTCAGCGCGTCGTGCCGTGCGTCGTGCGAGAGGCGCTCCTCCAGGTTCTTGCGCGCCGTGACGTCCTGCGTGACGGCGACGAGGAAATCGGGCCTGCCGCGCGCATCCCTCACCACGCCGAGCGCCTCGCACACCCACAGGGTGCTGCCGTCCTTGCGCCGGTAGCGTTTCTCGATTTCCGGCGACAGGGCGGGCGAGGGGGCCGCCAGGCGTTGCGCCACGAACTGGCGCGCCTCTTGCCGGCTGTCCTCGTCGCCCAGCTCGAACAGGCTGCGCGCGCGCAGCTCGTCGCTCTCGTAGCCCAGCATGCGGCAGAATTTTTCGTTGGCGCCGAGGATGCGCCCGTCGGGCGCGACGTGCGCAATGCCCATGGCGGCCTGGTGGAAGGTGGCGCGGAACAGGGCTTCGCTGGCATGCAAGGCCCGAGCCACGGCGCGCTGGCGCGCCAGCACCAGGATCAGCAGGCTGGCGAAAACCAGCAGCGCGGCGCTGGCGCTGCCGGCCACCGCCAGGTAGCGGGCGCGCCGCTGCAGCACGGGCTCCAGTTCCTCGGCCTGGGCGGTGCCCACGGTCACCATCAGCGGGTAGCCCTCCATGGTCCGGTAGCTGACGATGCGCGCCACGCCATCGGCGGCCACGCCATCGTCCACGAAATCCCCTTGCGCGGCGCTGGTGCGGCGCTGGAACCAGGAAAGGTGCCGGGCATCGAGGTCCAGGCTGTGGTGGCCGCCCGCCTGGCGCGCACGCACGATGCCGTCCAGGCCGGTGAGCTCCAGCAGGCCTTGGTGGCCCAGGTCGGCCTGGCGGTAGAAGTCGGTGAAGTTGGCCGGATCGACCGACATCACCACCACGCCGCCAAAGCTGCCGTCGGCGCGCGTGATGCGCAGCGACATCGGTATCTGCCACTGGCCCGAGACGCGGCCCAGCACGGGGGCGTTCACGTACAGGCGGTCCTGCGCGCTGCTGCGCTGGGCCTGGAAGAAGGCGCGGTCGGCGTAGTTCACGGCGCCGGCCGTGCTGCTGCTGCTGACGAGGTCGCCGGTCTCGGTCACCACGCTGATGATGGTGAACATCTCCTGCCGGATCACCTGCCGCTCTATCCATTGGCGCAGCGGGATGTTCGCGCCCTGGCGCAGGTATTCCTCGCGCACGAAGGCGGCGACCTGCTCGGCCGCTTTCAGGGTGCGGAAGACCTGCTGTTCGAAGGCGATCGCGAGATTGGCATTCGATTGCATGGCCGATGCCTGCGCCTGCTCGCGCTCGAAGGCGATGCGTTGCAGGGTGGTCAGCCAGATGCCCGCGATGGCGGCGGCGCTTACCAGTGCGATGACCAGGTTCAGGGGCGCGCCCGCAAGGCCCGCCCAGGGGGCGCGGCGCTGGGGTTCCCCCTCCTGGGGCGGGTCCGAACGCTGGGTTTGCGTCATTGCATGGCTCTCCAAGCCCTTCGGGAAGGGGGCTGACCGGTGGCCGGGCCTTGTGGGCCCAGGGCGCCCTGAGGGGGTTGTTCCGTTGGCCGGCCCGCGTGGCGGCTCGGCGGCTCTCTTCTTGGCGGGCGAGTGTAGTGCCCCGGCGCCAAACGTGCAGGCCTAGGTTCAATGGGCTGTGGGGGAATGGGGGCAGGGTGGCAGCGCCGGCTTCACCATGGCTGGGGTGCCGGTTCGCCGATTCCGAGCAGCGTGGTGAATTCGTCGGCGGGTACCGGCGCACTGAACAGATACCCTTGGCCTTCGTCGCAGCCGAATTCCAGCAGGCGCTGGAGCTGCGGCGCTTCCTCGATACCCTCGGCGATGGTCTCCAGGCCGAAGCTGCGCGATATGTCCAGGATGGCGCGGATCAGTGTGGCGTCCTGCTCGGACTCCAGCAGGCTCTGCACGAAGGAGCGGTCGATCTTGATGCGGCTCAGCGGATAGCGCTTGAGCAGGCTGAGCGAGGCGTAGCCGGTGCCGAAGTCGTCGAAGGCGATGCCCACACCGTGGGCTCGGGTGCGCTGCAGCGCCGCGAGCACGAGGTCGTCGCTGTCCAGCACGATGTTCTCGGTGATTTCGAGCTCCAGGGCTTGCGCCGGCAGCCCATGCCTGTGCAACGCGGAGACGACTTCCTGCGCGAGGTCATTGACGCGGAACTGCGCACCGAACAGGTTGACGCCGATCCGGAAATCCCGGGCGCCACGCCGGCGCCACAGGGCGGCCTGTGCGCAGGCTTCGTCGAGCACCCAGTAGCCGACCACCGCCGCCAGCGGCCCGCCCTCCAGTGCGGGCAGGAACGCTGCCGGCGACAGCAGGCCGCGTTGGGGATGGCGCCAGCGGATGAGTGCCTCTGCTCCGGTGACCACGCCATCCGCCAGGCGGATCTGGGGTTGGTAGAACAGCACGAACTCCCCCTCGTCCACAGCCCGGTGCAGCTCGAGGCTGTAGAGGCGGCGCTCCACGGCCTGCATGAGCAGCGCCGGGACGAAAACAAAGGTCTGTCCGCGTCCATGGCTCTTGGCTTTGAAGAGTGCCAGGTCCGCATGCCCGATCAGCTCCAGGGCCTCCTGCGCGTGAAGGGGCGCCAGGGCGACGCCACAACTGGCGGCCACGTGTACCTTGTGTCCGTGCACCGTGATCGGTGCGGCGACCTGCGCCGCGAGTGCGCCGGCGTGTTCTGAGGCCCTGTCTGTGCTCGAGACGCCGGGCAGAAGGATGGCAAATTCGTCGCCACCGATCCGGGCCACCATGGCGTCCGGGGGCGCGCATGCGCGCAAGCGGCGGGCCACCTCGTGCAGGATGGCGTCGCCTGCTTCGTGGCCCAGCGTGTCGTTCACGTCCTTGAAGCCGTCGAGGTCCAGCATCAGCACCGCGGCGGCGGCGGGCTGGGACAGCGTTTTCTCCATGCAGCGGTAGAGGCTCACGCGGTTGGCCAGCCCGGTCAGCATGTCGGTGCTCGCAAGCCGGTGCAGCTCGTCCGCCGCGCGGCGGCGTGCCGTCATGTCCTGCAGGTGCGCGTTGAAGGTCACGCGCCCTTTGTCGCGCCAGCAAAACAGCGACAGCCCAAGCTGGAACTCGTTGCCGTCGCTGTGCAGCCCCGTGATTCCCGAGGGCATGGCCATCCCGTCCATGGAGCCCCTGGCCGCTGCTTGCGCGATCAGGGCGCGGACCATCGGCCGGTCGTGCAGGGCAACGAGCGTCTCCACCGCGCGTCCGCTGCCTTCGGCGATGTCATAGCCGTAGAGAGCCGCTGCCGCGGCGTTCCAGGCGACGATGAGCCCCTGCTCGTCAAACCACACGACGGCCGTGGGCGAGTTCTTGGCAAACTCCTCGAAGGAGCGTTTGGCGTGTTCGGTCGATATCTCTACCCTGCGCAATTCAAGGCGGTCGGCGGCCATCCGGGCCAGCTCGCGCAAGCGGCAGCAGTCGCCGTCCGAGAAGTCGTGGTGCGGCCGGTCGTCGATGATGCACAGCGCACCCAGAGCATGCCCTTCGGGCGACAGCAGGGGCACGCCTGCATAGAAGCGCAGCCCGGAGGACCCCAGGACCAGGGGGTTGTCGTGGAAGCGCTCATCCTGCAGGGCGTCGGACACCACCATCACCCCCTCCTGGGCAATCGTGTGCGCGCAAAACGACGCATCACGGCTCATGTCCACATTGGAGGATTCCAGCCCGGCGCTCGCCGCGAAGAAAACGGCATCGTTGCCGATCATGTTGACCAGTGCGATACGCATACCGAACATGCGCGCTGCAATCTGTACCACGGGATCGAGGCTGGGCAGGGGCCTGTCGCTGCTCAGGCCGTATTCGGACAGGGCCTGCAGTCTTTCCTGCTCTGAGTCGAGGATGGGCGGACACTTCATCGATAGACCCTCCGAGGTGCTTCGGTCGCTGCTCCCGGAGGCCTGGCCCAATGCCCAGCCGGCGTCTGCCTGGGCGCATCCGGGGAGCGTGTGCCGCCGCATCTATGGTGTGATGGGCATGCCTGCGGCAGGCTGCTGCCCACAAAGCATATCGACCCGCAGGCCTTCGGGCAATGGATCGCGGGAGACATTGTCAGTGTCCCGCCGGTTGCCCGGCGCAATACCCTGTCGCGAGTGTGGTTCAGAGGACCAGGGAGGTCGCCGCTGCCGCTGCCGTCGGTTCCAGGGTGTCCAGCAGCAGGCTGCCCGCGCCCGTGCGGCGCGTACACCCGGTAACACCGGATCCGCTTGGCATCCGCGGATGCGGGCGGGGATCTACATGGCCTTGAACAGGTGGGTGTAGAGGCGGCTCACGGCCAGCGTCTCGGGCCGCTGGCGCAAGCCCAGGTGCAGCCGCCCGGCCTCGTCGCGCGTGACGCTGGCGATGGCGCTGGCGCGCACCAGCGTGCCCCGGTGCACCTGCCAGAACTCGCGCGCGTCGAGCTGCGCCGCCAGTTCCTTGAGCGGGGTGCGGATCAGGTATTCGCGCCCGGCGGTGAGCACGCGCACGTATTTGTCGGCCGCCTCGAAGTACAGCACCTCGGCCACCGGCACGAAGTGGATCTGGCTGCCGCTGCTGGCCTGGATGACGGCCAGCGGCGCCGTCTGCACTGCCGCCGCCGGGGCGGGCGCGGCCACGCCGGGGGCGGCCAGCAGGTGGCGCAGTTGCGCCAGGGTTGCTTCCAAAACCGTAGCTGCTGGCGCTTGATGAGCAAGCGTTTGCTGCAGTTTTTGCACGGTTTTTTGCAGGCGCGCGGCCTGCACGGGCTTGAGCAGGTAGTCCACGGCCTGGGCTTCGAAGGCCTGCACGGCGTACTGGTCGTAGGCGGTCACGAACACCAGCGCGGGAAAGGGCTGGCCGGCGGGCCAGGCGTCGGCCAGTTCGGCGGCGGCCTCCAGCCCGCTCTGGCCGGGCATGCGGATGTCGAAGAACAGCACCTCGGGCCGCAGCGCCAGCGCCTCGCGCACGGCGGCCAGGCCGTCGCCCACGGTGGCCGCCACCTGCAGCGCGGGCCAGGCCTGCGCCAGCGCGTGGCGCAGCGCGGCGGCGAGCAGGGGTTCGTCCTCGGCGATGAGGGCGCGCGGTGCGGCGGCGGTCATGGCGTTTTCAAGGGAAAAGTGATGGTAACGCTCGTCCCACCTGCGCTACCAGCTATCAAATCAAGAGTGAAATCGCTGCCGTGCAGTGTGGCCAGGCGCTCGCGCACCTGGGCCAGGCCGAAATGGCTGCCCGGTGCGTCGCCAGCGGGGGGCCGCGCGGGCAGGCCCACGCCCGTGTCCTGCACCTCCAGCACCAGCCGCGGGCCCGTGGCGCCGGGCCGGGTGCCCGCGCGCACGGTGATGCGGCCGCCCGCCACCTGGGGCTCGAGCCCGTGGCGGATGGCGTTTTCCACCAGCGGCTGCAGCAGCAGCGGCGGCACGGCCACGGCGCGCAGGGCTTCGGGCAAGTCGAGCTGGTAGGCCAGGCGCGGACCCATGCGCACGGCCATGAGTTCGAGGTAGTCGCGCAGGCGCTCGAACTCGTCGGCCAGCGGGTGCTGCGTGGCGCGCGAGCCGCCCAGCGTGGCGCGCAGGTAGGCGATCAGGTGGTCCAGCATGGCCTGGGCGCGCGCCGGCTCGGCGGCCACCAGCACGCGCAGGTTGGCCAGGGTGTTGAACAGCATGTGCGGTTCGAGCTGCGCCTCCAGGAGCTTCAGGCGCGCCTCGGCCGCGTCGCGCTGCGCCTGGGCCATCTGCAATTGCAGCTGGCGCGCCTGGGCGCGGCTGTAGAAGAAGAACGAGATGGCGGCGCCCGCCACCACGGTGATGACCAGCGAGGTGGGCACGGCTTCGCGCTGCCACAGGGGCGCGGAGTGGCCGCTGTACGCATCGCCCAGTGCCGTGCCCACCACGTATCCGGTGCCCACGCCGGCGGCAATCAGCAGCGCGCCGCGCCAGCCCGCGGGCCAGCCGCCCTCGCTCGCCAGCGGGAGGCGGCCCAGGTCTATCACCAGCCAGGCCACCAGGCCGATGCTGAGAGAGTAGGCCAGTTGCACGTCCCAGGCGCCCTGGCCGGTCACGGTCAGCGCCAGGGCGATGGCACAGCTGAACGCCGCCGAGACCAGGCCGTGGCGCAGGAGGGAGCGGAAGTCAAGGCGCTGCATGGGCGGTGATTGTGCGGCCTGCGGCGTTCCTGTGCCTAGCGGCGCAGGCGCTCGCGCTCGCGCTCGAGCAGGTGCTGGTAGAGCGAGCCGCCGGGCATGGCCAGCCAGACGGCGGCGCCGTGGATCAGCAGGCCCAGGCCCCAGCCCAGCGCCGGGAAGATGGCCCAGGCCTGCGTGCTGCGCGCCGAGACAAAAGCCAGAAACAGGTTGACCAGTACATAGACGCTGGCATGCAGGTACCAGCCCAGCTTGGCGGCGGCGCGTTTGCGCGCCAGGCGTTCGATGCTGTCATCGGTGGGGGTGTCGTGGGACATGGTGTGCTCCTTCAGGGGACAGGGTGTCAGGCCAGGGCCAGGGGCTGGCCCTGCACCAGGCGCCACAGGCGGGCCATGCGCGCCAGCAGCAGGCCGTTGAACACGCCGTAGAGCGTGGCGATCTGCAGGGCAAAGGCGGTGTCGCGCGCCAGGGCGGGCTGCAGCGCCAGCTCCACGCCCACGACGTACTTGGTGAAGAAGATGGCCAGAATGAGCAGCAGCGGCACGGGGCTGCCCGGCAGGTGAAAGCGCAGCCGCGCGGCGTCATAGCGCACGCCGGCGGGTGGGTCGCGGCGCAGCGCCAGGCTGGCCAGCGCCACCAGCGCGCTCGCCAGCAGCCAGGCGGCCAGGGCGCCCGCCCCGGGGTCCGCGCCAAAGGCCGACAGCAGGCCCCAGGCCGAGAAGGCGGTCAGCGCCGCGGGCATGAGGAACATGCGGCGCAGGCCGCGCTGCTGCGGCAGCCATTGCGTGGCGCCCAGCCACAGCAGGGCGGCGAACAAGCCCCCCACCCAGGCGGGCGTGTGGCGGACGATGGACAGCAGCATCTGCGGCTGCTGGGTGGCAATCTGGATCAGCATGGGGGGCCTCCTGGGCACAGTGAACGGATGCCGCGCACTGTGCGCCCGGCCGCGCGGCAGCGCTACCGCCATGCGACGAAGCGCCGCCTGGCGGCGCGAAGGGCGCCGCGCACGGCGCGAACGGCGGCGGCTGGCAGCGCACGGCGCGCGGATAATGCGCGCTTTTGCGCGAACTACAAGGACGCTCGTGGACACTCTGCTGTGGGTCAAAGCCGCCGTCATGGGCGTGGTCGAGGGCCTGACCGAATTCCTGCCCATCTCCTCTACCGGCCACCTGATCCTCGCCGGCGCGCTGCTGGGGTTTGACGATGCCAAGGCCAAGGTGTTCGACATCGCCATCCAGACCGGGGCGATCTTCGCCGTGATCCTCGTGTACTGGCAGCGCATCCGCGCCACGCTGGTGGCGCTGCCCAGCCAGCGCCAGGCGCAGCGCTTTGCGCTCAACGTGCTCATCGGCTTTCTGCCGGCCGTGGTGCTGGGGCTGCTGGCGGGCAAGGCCATCAAGGCGCATTTGTTCACGCCCACGGTCGTGGCCAGCACCTTCATCCTGGGCGGCTTCGTCATCCTGTGGGCCGAGCGCCGCCCCGCCAGCCGCACGCGCGTGCACAGCGTGGACGACATGACGCCGCTGGACGCGCTCAAGGTCGGCCTGGTGCAGTGCCTGGCCATGGTGCCGGGCACCAGCCGCAGCGGCGCCACCATCATCGGCGGCATGCTGTTGGGGCTGTCGCGCCAGGCGGCGACGGATTTTTCCTTCTTCCTCGCCATCCCCACGCTGATCGGCGCCGGGGTGTACAGCCTGTACAAGGAGCGCGCGCTGCTCTCGCTGGCCGACCTGCCGCTGTTTGCCGTGGGGCTGGTGGCCTCCTTCATCAGCGCCTGGCTGTGCGTGCGCTGGCTGCTGCGCTACATCGCCACGCACAGCTTCGTGCCGTTTGCCTGGTACCGCATTGCCTTCGGCATCGTGGTGCTGGTGACCGCGTGGACCGGCTGGGTGACGTGGCAGGACTGAGAGCCGTGCGCCAAACCGGCTCATAATGGCCCGCATGCAGCGCCACTTTTTCCTCGCATCCCTGGCTCTGGGCCTGTCGCTGGCCGCACCGGCCCTGGCGCAGGAGCTGCGCATGCCGCCGCCGCAGCAGGCGCACGGCGGCTACACCTGGGCCCTGGGTCTGTCGCTCAACAATGGCCCGGTCTACCCGGGCAGCGCCAGCCGCAGCACCGGCGTGCGCCCCGTGATCGGGCTGGAGATCGGGCGCTTCACGCTCAGTTCGGGCGGCGGCGGCTCGCTGCTCGACTTCGACCTGGACGCGCGCGACTCCGGCCTGACGGCCCGGCTGCTGCAGTGGGAGCATTTCCGCCTGAGTGCCGGGCTGCGCCTGGACGGCGGCCGCAAGGCCGGCGACGACCCCATGCTGCGGGGCCTGCCCGACATCCAGCGCACGCTGCGCGGGCGCCTGGGCGCGGTGTACGAGTTTCCGGGCCCGCTTTCGCTGCGCGCCAACCTCAGCCAGGACCTGCTGGGCCACCAGGGCGGCGCCACGCTGCAGACGACGCTGCGCTACGAGCACCAGCTCAGCCCGAGCACCGAGATCGGCTTGGCGGCGGGCTTTTCCATGGCTGATGCCACCTACCTGCGCAGCTACCTGGGCGTGCCCGCCAGCGCCGCGGGCAGCAGCACCCCGCTGCCCGCCTACCAGCCCGGCGGCGGCATGCTCAGCACCGAGGTGGCCTTGGAGATCAAGACGGCCATTGCCGAGCGCTGGGTGCTCACCGGCGGCGTGGGCTACCAGCAACTGCGCGGCGACGCGCGGCGCAGTCCCCTGGCCGTCAAGCCGGACAACTACACCGTCAGCATCGGGCTGGCGTACCGCTGCTGCCGCTGACCGGGCGGTGGCGCAGCACGCGGAACTTGCCCGCCTGCTTGCCGGCGTACATGGCAGCGTCGGCCTGCTTGAGCAGGCCGATGGCGTCGCTGCCGTCCGTGGGGGCCAGGGCGTAGCCTATGGTCAGGCCCACCGGGAATTCCTGCCCCCGCAGGGCGAAGGGCGCGCGGAAGGACTCCAGCAGCTTCTGACCCATCTCGTGCGCCTGGGCCGGGCTGTCCAGCGGGCTGACCACGACCACGAACTCGTCGCCGCCCAGCCGCGCCACCAGGTCGCTGCTGCGCACATGGCCCTGCAGGCGCCGTGCCACGGCCACCAGCAACTCGTCGCCCACGTCGTGGCCGTACTGGTCGTTCACGGGCTTGAAGCCGTCGAGGTCCATCACGTACACGGCCAGCAGGTGCCCGGGGCCGCAGCGGGCCAGGGCCGCCGTGAGCGCCAGGCTCAGGCCGCGGCGGTTGGGCAGGCCCGTCAGCGGGTCGGTGTGCGCCAGCGAGCGCATGGCGTCGCGCTCGCTGCGCGCGCTCTCGGCGGCGGTGCGCAGCGCCTGCGAGCGCAGCCCCAGCACGCGCATGAACAGCAGCATGTCCAGCGTGGCGCCGAACTGGAACGAGTGCAGCGTCCAGAAGTTCACCGGCACCCAGCCCCGGATCACGCCGATCACTGTCGCCGTGGCCGCGAAATACACCAGCCAGGCCAGCAGCAGTGTGCCGCCCACGGCGTCGCCCTGGCGCAGGCGCCGCACGGCCCCGGGGATGCCCATGAGCGCGGGCACCAGGCCCAGGATGCTGACGATGCCCGTGAGCACCCGGGTGTCGTAGAGGTCGAGCGCAAAGGTGGCGGCCAGCAGCGCCGTGCCGCCTGCGCCCCAGCGCATCGCGCGCATCAGGCGGTTGTGCGGGTCGCCTGCCGCAAGTGCCTGGCCGATGAACAGAAAGGAGCCGCAGGTGGCCATGAGGGCCGAGAGGCCGCTGGCGTGGCGCTCCAGCCAGAGGTTGCCGGCCCACAGGTACTGCGCGCCCACGCCGAAGAACTGCAGCGAAAACAGCAGGCTGCCCGAGATCAGCAGCGCGTACTGCAGGAACAGCGGATCGCGCAGGCTCACCCACTGGGCCAGGCTGTAGACCAGCAGGCACAGGGCCAGGCCGGTGAGCACACCCTGCAGCATTTGCTCGTTCAGCGCGCGCTCGATCATCCGGGGCGGGGTGTTGAGCGTGATGGGCAGGATCATGGCGCCCTGCGCCTGCACACGCAGCAGCAGCTCATGGCGCACGCCCGGCTCCAGGTGCAGCACCATGGCATGCGAGCGGCTGTGCAGCAGCCGCTGCTCGTACGGCACGGTATTGCCCAGCGCGCCCTGCTGCACGATGCGCCCGCCCGCGGCCAGGTAGACGTCGATGCGGTTGAGCGGGGCGTAGTCGATGTTGAGCACCCAGCGCGGGCTGGCGCCGGGCGCCAGCTCCAGGGCGGCGCGCAGCCAGACCGCCTCGGGGCGCACGCCCAGGGTGCCCTGGGTGGGCGGCATGGGCGCGAAGGCCGGTCCGCCGGCGAGCAAGTCTGCGGCCGTGTACGTGTGCTGCGGGTCGGGCAGCATGGTCAGCGCGGGCCAGACCTGCTGCGTGGGCTGGCCGTCGTCGAGCAGCAGTGCCGGCGCCTCAGCCCGGGCGTGCGGCACCCGCAGGCACAGCGCCAGCAGCAGGCACAGCAGCACCCGCCAGGCCGTGGCTGCGCCGTGGACAAGGGGCCGCGGCTGGACGGACGGAGGGCGCATGGGTGGTGGCGGTGGTGGTGGAGCAGGCGGGTCCGGGGCTGCCGTGAGAAAGTGTAAGAGAAATGGCCGGAATCGGCTGGGCGCCGCCACGCGCCCCTGGCGCCGCGCTCGGGCGGGCGCGCCGCCAGGCGGCCGGGGGGTCAGCCCGGGCCGGCCAGCGAGTCGAGATTGAGCAGCGCGGCCTCGATGGCGGCGGCGGCCACCAGCGGCTTTTCCATGGGAAAGAGGTGCGAGCCGTCCACCATGGTCATGCGCCCCTGCGTCACGCGCTGCACCAGCGCCGTGCCCACCTGGCGCAGCTCGGCCGAGCCGCGCGCGCCGATGAATGCCGCCGGGCAGCGCAGCGGGTGGCGGCGCAGCAGGCTGCCCAGGTGGTGCGGCATGGTGTTGTAGATGTCGGACTCCACGGCGCGGTCGAACGCCAGCACGCGCCGCTCGCCCTCGTCGTACAGGCCGTGGGTCACGTAGTCGCGCAGCACCTGCGGGTCCCAGCGGGCAAAGGCCTTTTTCTTGCGAAAGTGCTCGTAGGCCTCGTCGCTGCTGGCCCAGCTGTTGCGCCGCAGGCGGCTGACGCGCGCGGGCGAGAGGCTCTCCATGATGCGCGTGCGCTTGGCCGCGCCCACGGTGGTGGCGCGCCAGCCGCTCACCAGGGGCGAGTCGATCATCAGCACGCCGCGCGCCAGCCCGGGGTGCATGGCCGCCGTCATCACGCTCAGGATGCCGCCCAGTGAATGCCCCACCAGGTACACCGGCCCCCCGGCGGCGCGCACCTGTGCCTGGGCGAATTCGGCCAGTTGCTCGACCAGGTGCGGCCAGTTGTTGGTCACGGGAAAGCGCGGGTCGTGGCCGAAGCGCTCGACCGCGCTGATGTCGAAGCCGCGCTGCTCCAGCGCGTTCAGCAGCACACGGTAGGTGCCCGAGGGAAAACTGTTGCCGTGGGAAAAAACGATGGGGAGCATGCCAACACAAAGACCTGCGCAAGGCGCAAGCCAAGAGAAAAAAAGCAGGTGGCTATGGTAACGGGAACGCAACGGCAGTTTGCGTCAGGTAACTTCCCAAAATGCCTCAATCAGATCGCCGTCGGCGTCCACCAACCACCACTCGATCACCACGTCCCGCTGGCCCACGCCCAAAACGCCCAGCAATCCGCGTGGTGCGCTCAGGCGCGGGCAGCGCCACAGTTGGTCGCCCGGTTGTGCCATGGCTTGCACCTTGGCGCGGATGCTGGCGGGCACCTCGGGGCTGTGCACATCGACCCGCCGGTCTTCACCGTCACCGATATCTGCGGGGGTGGCGGGGATGGGGCGCATGGCGGGCTCCTGGGTGAAGGCGTTGTTACGCGGCGCTGCTGCGCTGCAGGTTCAGCGCCAGCAGGCGGCGCAGGATTTCGTCGTCGGGCATGTCTGCCGTGTAGTCCGCCCAGCCGTAGGCGGCGGCCACGGCGGTGTCGAGCTGGGCGTGGGCCGCTGCCAGCCAGGCGGGGCGCAGGTTGTACAGGTTGGTCAGCGTGCGCTTGGCCAGGTCTTTTTCGAAGCCGGGCTTGGGCACGGTGCGGTCGGGGTAGGGCGAAGTGGCCAGGCCCAGCGGCACCACCTCGGGCACGGTGTCCGTCCACTCGGGCGGGTTCAGCCAGGCCTGGCGCAGCTGGTGCAGGCGCTGCGCGGCCTGTGCAATCGCGGTGGCGGCCTGGCGGGGTGTTATGTTTTTGATAGCTGCTGGCGCTTGCTGGGCGAGCGCTGGAGGCTTATTTGGCTTGAAGTTTTCAGCTGGCAGGGCGTCGGGCAGGTCGGCCGGGATGAGTGCGCCGCCTTCCACCGCTTCGGTACGCTGGTGCGCCGTGTCTGCCGGGGTGAGGCCTGCGGGGAAGGGGAAGGTTTCGAAACAGGTGGTGGGGGTGTAGCGGGGGCGGTCTTCCAGCGAGGTGCCCATGCGTAGCGCCCAGAGTTCGTGGAAGCGGCTGTGCAGGATGCCGAAGGTGGTGTCGTCGGCGCGAGCGATGACGGTGAGGTTTTTGTCAGCCACCGTTGTCATGGGCAGCAACACAAAAATTCGGTGTTTGGCAACCTCTGGTGTAACGATGAACCGTGGCAAGCCTTGGATGGCTGAGCGCATGACGGGGCGTGACCACTGAAACAGCCAATAGCACTCATTGGTTCGAACCTCACGTTTCCCAACGCGCGTCGGCTTGACGTGAAGGGTGACGTGCTCGAACGGTTTTTCAAACAAGGAGGCCTCGCCTGCTTGCATGTCGGCACCGAAGTCGACGATCCACATGTCGCGGTTCCGTCTCGTTACGTCCAGCCCATTGAACCATGGGCGCACCACGGCACTATTGGGCTGGCCGTTGGGGTTGGGCATACGCAGCCATTCACGGGCGACATCACCGGGAATTTCGAAAGGGCCTGTTTTCTGAATGCCGACATAGGCAGTTGCCCCATTGGCTGACAGAGCTTTGGCGCTCGTGAGGCTGGCGTTTTCGGCTCCAGTTGAGTCCACGTTGGTACTGGTCAGGTCGGCATGGATCGTTGCCACATCCGCCCCATCCAGTCGCGCCAGTTGTTCGGCCTGCCCAAACGCCACCAGCGACACCCGTACCGCCGCGCCCTCGTTCACCCACGGCTCATCACTCCAGGCCTCGAAGATGCGCGTCTGCGTGCAGATCGCATCGAGCACCTTGCGGTTGGCGCCGCCCCGAATGGAATTGGTGGTGACCAGCCCGGCGCGCTGCAAAGCCCCAGCCGCCATCTGCGCGCGGGCCTTGTCGAACCAGTAGCACACCAGATCGGCGCCGCCGGGCACACGGCCCTCGTAGGTGCTGCGCAGTTGGCTGGTGTAGGCGTCGCCCAGTTCGGCGCGCATTTTCTTGTCGCCCAAAAACGGCGGGTTCCCCACCACCACATCGGCAGCGGGCCATTCGGCTTCGCGGGCCTGGGCACCGTCCCAGGCCAGCAGGGCGTCGCGGCATTCGATGTGCTCCAGCGTGTCCAGCACCGGGTTGGTCTTGAAGGGGTAGCCGTGGGCCAGGCGCCATTGCAGTTCGCCAATCCAGACGGTGACGCGGGCGAGTTCGGCGGCGTATTCGTTCAGCTCGATGCCCAGCACGTTGTGCGGGCCGGTCACCAGGTCGGCCTCGCGGTCCAGGCCCAGCTCGGCGGCTTGCAGGTGGCTGTGGTGCTCCACGTCTTTCAGGCACTTGAGGGCGAGGTACAGAAAGTTGCCGCTGCCGCAGGCGGGGTCGAGCGCGCGGTAGTGCTGGAGCTCGTCCAGCCAGGTGATGAAGAGCTGGTGGGCAGCGCGGTAGTGCTTGTCGCCTTTTTTGGTAATTTTGGCCGCTAGCGCCCGTATTTGTTGCGCTACTAGCTCCCATTTTTGTAGCAATGGGCGGCGGATGACCGGGTCAATCAGTCGTTCGATGGTGGCGGGGTCGGTGTAGTGCGCGCCGAGCTGGCTGCGTTTGGCGGGGTCCAGGCCGCGCTCGAACAGGGTGCCGAAGATGGAGACGTCGATGGCGGTCCAGTCCAGGTCGGCGGCGCGGCGCAGCTCGGTCAGGTCCTGGGGTTGCAGCGTGGGCACGGCGATGGTCTGGAACAGGCCGCCGTTGAACCAGGGGATGTCGTCCACGCCGTAGAGTCCACCGCTCTGCATGGTGGTGAAGAGCTGCGTGAGGCCCTGGGTGAGGCGCTCTGGGCTGGCCTGCTTGTTACCCAGCAGGCGCTCGAACATGCGCCCCGGCAGCAGGCCCACGTCTTCGGCAAAGAAGCAGAACAGGCATTGAGTGAGGAAGTGGGCTACCTGGTTGGCCCGCTGTTGCGCGCTGGCGGGGCTTTCGTCGGCTGTGCTGGCGCGCTGGCGCAGGCTTTCGGCCAGGGCGGCAAAGCTGCGCGCGGCGGCTTCAGTGATGTCGCGGTTGGTCTGGCGCGGCTTGAAGCTTTCGGGGGCCTGCCAGATGCGGCGCAGCAGGGCCAGGTTGCCCGGCTGGTCCATCTCGTCGATGGAGACGGTGTGCGTTTCGCTCGGGTGGCCGGTGAACTGGGTGTGGATGCGGATGGAGAGGCGATCCGACACGACCAGGATGGGCGGGTTGGACAGCGCCAGGCTGTAGGTGAGCAGTTGCTTGAGGGCGGTGTCCAGGTTCTTGCCGGGGGCCTTGTTCTCCCACGCGAAGACGCCGCGCATGAAGACGTCGGCATAGCCGGTCTTGCCGCCGACGATGTGGCTTTTTTCTTCGAAGCGGTAGCCCTCGGCGCTGCCGGGCTTGGGTACGCCCAGCAGTTCGCACAGGTCGAGAAAGTGGCTTTGCGCGCCTTGCTCTTCGTTGAGCGTATAGGCCGGGCCGGGCACGCCACCCGGCGCGCCCCATTTGGCGATGAAGTCTTGGGGGGTCATGGGGGCATGGGCAGAGAATAGGAATTCAGTAGCCGCGCAGCAGCATGTCGAGCGCGGTTTCTATGGCCAGGGCGTCGGTCTTGGCGGTCCCCACGGGCTGGCGCAGCTCGCAGGCATGGAAGACGGCGATGCCAAAGGGATGCACATGCACCGTGCGGCCCCGGACGGCCACGGGCGGGTTGAGCCGCTCCGTCATTCCCGGAAACGCATCGGGAAGGGCCAGCGGAACGCACACCCGCTCGACAAAGCGGTGGAGCAGGTCGCTCTGGATTTCCATGACATAGGGGAATGCATCACGGTCTTCTGCGATGGGGTTGTCGTAGATGTCCAGACGCGCCATAGTTTTTATTTCTTGGCCGCGCGCCATTGGCGCACGCGCTGGGAGTAGGGCTGGCGCTCGGCAGCCCAGGCGTTGTATTGCGCGATGCGGCTGGCGTTGTCGTCAGACCATGTGGGGCTGGTGGAAGACGCAGCCAGGTAGGCCGGCGCCTCTTCCTGTGCCAATGGCACCACCTTGACCGGCAGCAGGGTGATGGTGCCATTGGCGGCGGTTTGCACGTCGAACAACTGGCCCGCATACTTTTTGCCCAGCGAGATTTGGCCGCTGGCGCCGACTTCCTTGAGCATGGTACGTTCCCTGGGGTGATTCATGCCATCATGCGGCATGATGGCGGTGCTGTCAAAACCAGCGTCGGCGGGCGTCAGCGGGCGAAAGGCGGCCAGCATGCCGCGCACCGCGTCCGCCGGGGGTGTACCAAGGCATGGGCACGCACAGGCTCAATGGGGGAGCAAACCCTTGAGCTGGTACAGCGCCTCCAGCGCCTCGCGCGGGCTGAGCTGGTCGGGGTTGATGCGCGCCAGCAGCGCCTCCACCGCGCTGGGGGTCTGCACCGCGGGGGCGGGCGGGGGGGCGAACAGCTCGACCTGCAGCTCGTCGGCGCGGGAGCGCTCCTCCAGCGCGGCCAGGGTGTGGCGCGCGTGGTGCAGCACGGCGGCGGGCATGCCCGCGAGCTTGGCCACCTGGATGCCGTAGCTGCGGCTGGCGGGGCCGGCCTGGATTTCGTGCAGGAAGACGATGTCCTGCCCGTTCTCCACGGCGCTCACGTGCAGGTTGACGGCATGGCGCGCCTGGGCGGGCAGCGCGGTCAACTCGAAGTAGTGCGTGGCAAACAGGGTGAAGGCGCGCGTCTTGTCGTGCAGGTGCGTGGCGATGCTGCTGGCCAGCGCCAGGCCGTCGAAGGTGCTGGTGCCGCGGCCGATCTCGTCCATCAGCACCAGGCTGTGCGGCGTGGCGGCGTGCAGGATCTGCGCGGCCTCGACCATCTCCAGCATGAAGGTGGACTGCGCGTTGGCCAGGTCGTCGGCCGCGCCGATGCGTGTGTGGATGGCGTCTATGGGTCCCAGGCGGCAGCTTGCGGCAGGCACGTGGCTGCCCATGCTGGCCAGCAGGACGATCAGCGCCACCTGGCGCATATAGGTCGATTTGCCGCCCATGTTGGGGCCGGTGATGATCTGCATGCGCTGGTGCGCATGCATGCGCGTGTGGTTGGGGATGAAGGCGCCGCTCGACGTCTCCGCCAGCCGGCTCTCCACCACGGGGTGGCGGCCGGCGTCGATGTCGATGCAGGGCTCGGGCACGAATTGCGGCGCGCACCAGCCCAGGGTGAGCGCGCGCTCGGCCAGGCAGCACAGCACGTCGAGCTGGGCCAGGGCCTGCGCCACCTGCGTGAGGCGGGGCACATGGGGCTGGAGCTGGTCGAGCACCTGCTCGTAGAGCCACTTCTCGCGCTGCAGGGCGCGTTCCTGGGCCGACAAGGCCTTGTCCTCGAAGGCCTTGAGCTCGGGGGTGATGAAGCGCTCGGCGTTCTTCAGCGTCTGGCGCCGGCGGTAGTCGTCGGGCACCTTGTCCAGGTGGCTGCCCGTGACCTCGATGTAGAAGCCGTGCACCTTGTTGAACTGCACGCGCAGGTTCGGGATGCCGGTGCGCGCCTTCTCGCGCGCTTCCAGCTCGAGCAGGAAGCCGTCGCAGTTGGTCTGGATGGCGCGCAGCTCGTCGAGCTCGGCGTCGAAGCCGCTGGCGATCACGCCGCCGTCGCGCACCAGGGCGGCGGGCTCGGGGGCGATGGCCGCCTGCAGCAGGGCGGTGCATTCCGCGGGCGGCTGCAACTGGCTGAAAATTTGAGCCAAATAGGGCTCCGACGCTTGCCCGGAAAGCGCAAGCAGCTCTGCTTTTTGTAGCGTCAGCCCCAGGGCCACGAGTTCGCGCGGGCGCACCTGGCGCAGCGCGGTGCGCGCCGTGATGCGCTCCACATCGGCAAGGCCCTTGAGCTGCCCGCGCAGCGTGCTCCACGGCGCGGCGCTGGCGCCGGGGGCGCCGCGCAGGGCGGCCGTGGCGGCCAGGCGCTGGCGCGCCTGCTGGCGGTCGCGCCGGGGTTCGAGCAGCCAGGTCTTGAGCAGGCGACTGCCCATGCCGGTCATGCAGGTGTCGAGCAGCGACAGCAGCGTGGGCGCGTCCTCGCCGCGCAGGGTCTGGGTCAATTCGAGGTTGCGCACCGTGCTGGCGGGCAGGGTGATGAGCTCGCCGCTGCGCTGCACCTGCACGCTGTGGATGTGCGTGAGCGCGCGGCCCTGCGTGTGCTCGGCGTAGTGCAGCAGGGCGGCGGCGGCGGCATGCGCCTCGTGCAGCTCCTGGGCGTCCCAGGCGTGCAGGGTGGCAGCGCCCAGGTGCTGCAGCAGCGTGCGCTCGCCCAGGCTGCTGTCGAACTGCCAGTCGGGGCGCGGCGCGATGGGGCAGGCGGCCGCGCCGCTGTGGCGCAGCTGCTGCAGGAGTTGCTCGAAGCGCTGCGTCACGCCTGCGCTGTAGATCAGCTCGCTGGGTGCGATGCGCGCCAGCCAGCCGCCGAGCTCGTCCTGCGCGCATTCAGCCAGGTACACGCGCCCCTGCGTGACCGACAGCCAGGCCAGGCCGCACTGCGCGCGCTTGCCCTGGTGCACGGCCAGCAGCAGGGCCTCGGCCTTGTCGGGCAGCAAGGCGCTGTCGGTGAGCGTGCCGGGCGTGACCACGCGCACCACCTTGCGCTCCACCGGGCCCTTGGAGGCGCCCACCTCGCCCACCTGCTCGGCAATGGCCACCGACTCGCCCAGCCGGATGAGCCGCGCCAGGTAGCTCTCCAGCGCGTGGAAGGGCACGCCCGCCATCACCACCGGCTGGCCGGCCGACTGGCCGCGCTGCGTGAGCGTGATGTCCAGCAGGCGCGCGGCCTTGTGCGCATCCTCGTAGAACAGCTCGTAGAAGTCGCCCATGCGGTAGAGCAGCAGCGTGCCCGGGTACTGCGCCTTGAGGGCGAGGTACTGGGCCATCATCGGCGTGTGCGCGGAAAAATCGGTATCGTTCATGCAGACCGTGACAGGTGAACCACCCCGGTGGCGCCGGAGCATGCCGCGGCATTGTCGGCGATTTCAGCCGCTGCCCCGGGGGCGGCGGGGCAGGGTGGCGGGGGCGCTCACTCCTGTGCTTCGCGCTGTGCGATGAGCTCGAGCAGCTCGCGCTGGCACACGGTGATGCCGCGCTGGGCGACGCGGATCACGCCCTCGCGCTCCATGGCCTTGAGCTCCACATTCACGCGCTGGCGCGAGCAGCCCAGGAGCTGGGCGAATTCGTCCTGCACCAGCACGATGCCCAGGGGGATTTCCTCGCCGGGCTGCGGCTGGCGCGGCCCGAAGCGGCGCATCAGGTGCAGCAACTGCTTGGCCAGGCGCGCGCGCAGGGGCAGGGTGGCCATGTCTTCCATCATCCAGTAGAGAAAGCGCATGCGCCGCGCCTGCAGCGTCAGCAGCGCCTCGCCGAACTCGCTGTGCTGGTGCAGCAGTTGGCGGAACACGGCTTCGGCCACGCACAGCATGGTCGTGCGTCCATGGGCGTGGGCGTCGTAGGTATTGGGGCCGCGGTGCAGCACCTCCGCTTCGCCCACCCAGATGCCCGGCTCCACGTAGGCCAGCGTGACGCGCTGGCCGCCGGGCGAGGTGCGCCGGAAACGGATGGCGCCGCTGGCGCAGGCGAACCAGTGCTGCGCCAACTGTCCCTGCTCGACGATTTGCTCGCCATGCGCGTAGCGCCGCACCGAACCCAGCCGGAAGATGTCGTGCTTGAGCGAAGGGCTGAGCGCCGAGAACCAGCGGCCGCGGTCTATGGCCTGGCGCTCCTCGGGGCTCAGAAAGGGGTGTTCGGAAGGGCGATCGGTGCCTGGGTGCATGGCGCTGGCCGGAGGGCGAGGCAAAAGGCATTGCACGGGCAATGGTTCCGCCTTGCACGGGGGGGTGCGTTGCATTCTAATGGCCCATTTCCGACGGTTGCGGCAGCGCCTCCGGGTATTCCCGTAATTTGTATCAGACATGGCGCAAAGTGGTTACGTTTTGTCATACTTACACTGGCCCCGTTGCGCTGGTGACGCCCTCCACCCCAGGTTCTCAAAGGCTATCGCGTGACCGCTACCCCGTCCGTGCATCAGAACAAGACCCCCGCGGTCGAGCCCTCGGCCTTGCTGGCCGTGCAGTCGGGCATGCAGGCGCTGCTCGACACGGTGCCTGTCGCATTGCTGGGTTTCCAGTTGCAGGGAGCGGAACTGCGCCTGGTCTCGGCCAATGCGGCGGCGCGCCAGCTCAAGGGCCTGCGCATGGCGCGCAGCCCGGGCACGGCGGTGGACAAGGTGTTCGTGCTCTTGTCGGCGACCCACCTGGCCGAAGACCTGCTCGCCGTGGTGCGCACGGGTGAACCCCTCGATTGCCGCCATGTGCTGCGCGAGCGCGGCCGGCTGGTGCTGGCCTGGAAGATCCATGCGCAGTGCACGGGCATCGGCAGCGTGCTCGTGACGGTGCAGGACATGTCCGAGGCCGAGATCCTGCGCGCCCGCCTGGAGCATGCCCAGGCCCTGCTGGAGGATGCGCAGCGCGAACAGCGCGAGCAGACCCAGGTCTACGGCGCCATGGAGGGCCTGGCGCGCACCGGCTACTGGCGCCGCATCTGGGACGCGGGCGAGACCGTGCTGCTGTGGTCTGCCGGCCTGTGCGACATCGCCGGCTTCGAGCAGCAGGAGTGGATCAGCTCCGAGCGCGCCCTCAGCGGTATCCTGCCCGAAGACCTGCCCACCTTTCTGGCGGCGAACAAGGCGCGCGACGGGCGCGACTTCGAATACCGCTGGCGCCGCCCGGACGGGCAGGTGCGCTGGATGCGCTCGCGCGTGAGCGGTCGCACCAGCGTCGATGGCGTGCTCATGGAAATGGGCGTGGTGCAGGACGTGACGGAGGAATACCGCGCGGCCGAGCGCCTGCGCGAGCAGCTCGACTTCATCCAGCGCATCGCCAGCAACGTGCCCGGTTTCATCTACCAGGGGCGCCTGCGGCCGGGCGGCAAGCTCAGCCTGCCCTATGTGAGCGATGCCGTGCAGGACATGATGGGCGTGCCCGGCGAGCACGCGCGCCACAGCATCCGTACCCTCCGGGGCAGCGTGCTGCCCCAGGATCGGCCCATGCTGCTGCGCTCCCTGCAGCGCGCGCTGCGCAACCGCGAAGCCTGGCAGTGCGAATACCGCGTGGTCGATGCCGAAGGCCATGTGCGCTGGCACATGACCAGCGCCACGCTGCAGGAAGAGGGCGACGGCACCATCCTGCTGCACGGCTACGCCCTGGACATCACCGACCGCAAGCAGG
>NZ_BBJX01000005.1 GCF_000739995.1 Comamonas granuli NBRC 101663
GGCCTGGCTCAAGTGCAAGTACATGCGCGAGCACCTGGGCGAGGAATTCAGCGGCATGGTGTCGGCTGCGACGAGCTTCGGCATCTTCGTGACCCTGGATGCCATGTACGTCGAGGGCCTGGTGCACATCACCGAGCTGGGCGAGGAGTATTTCCGCTTCGACGAGGCGCGCCAGGAACTGCGCGGCGAACGCACGGGCACGCGCTATGCGATAGGCACGCGCGTGCGCGTGCAGGTCAGCCGTGTGGATCTGGATGGGCGCCGCATCGACTTCCGCCTGGTCCCGGAAGGCGGCGCGCAGGCGCCGGCGCGCTCCAAGGCGGGCAAGGCATCCCGGCCGGCCGAGACCGAAGAAGCCGGAGCCCCGGCGCGCGGCAGGGCCGCCAAGGCCGGGGGAGCGCGGGGAGGAGCGACGGCACATGCAGCGGCCGGTACCCCGTCCGCGGCCCGGGCCGCGCAGCCCGCCGCCAAGGCCGGCCGTTCCGGCGGCAAGGCGGGGGGCAAGAAGGCGTCTGCGTCCCAGGCGCGCCCGGGGCGCACGCGGCGCTCCTGAACGCGCGGCACCGGCCAGGGGCCGGGGGCGTGGCCGCAGGGTGGAAAAAAAGCCTGGCTACGCGGTCCTGGTCCGGCGCCCTCTGTCCCCGTGCGGGAACAGTGTGGCCGGGCCGGGGGCCGTTGGCTGGCTTAAAACGACTCTGGCGGAGCCGGCTTGCCGGCCCGGGAGTCGCCCCACGATGAAACTATTTGGTCAGGATGAGCTTGCCCAGGCGCGTGGTTTGCAGGCGGTAGAGCGCGCCGTTGTGGCGGATGGCCACGGCCGTGCCGCCGCGCAGCAGGCGCTGGCTGTCCAGCACCGCGTGCCCGGGGCCATCCTCCGGGGGGCATGCATCGACGCGCATGGACGCGGTCACGGCAGGCGCCGGGGGCATGCAGGAGTGCGGGGCAGGAATGGGTGGCATGGTTGCAGGCATGGCGGGCAGAGGGTGCGTCATTCAGTTATGCCAATGATAATCATTATCAATAACATTGTCCAGCATTCTTGGGGGCTGGCGTGCAGGACGGATCAGGGCTGCGGGTCGGTCACGAACCCGATTTTGCGCAGGCCTGCGCGCTGCGCGCTGGCCATGGCCTGGGCGACGCGCTCGTAGCGCACGTCCCGGTCGCCGCGGATGTGCAGGTCGGGCTGGGGGTCCTTGGCTCCCTCGGTCTGCAGCAGGGTGTTCAGCTCTTCGTCACTGACGGCCTTGCCGTTCCAGTGGTAGCTGCCGTCGGCCTGCACGCTCAGGCGGATGGTCTCGGGCTGGATCTGCTCGGGCTGGTTGGCTGCGCGTGGCAGCTCGACATTGACCGAGTGCTTCATCACCGGCACGGTGATGATGAAGATGATGAGCAGCACCAGCATGACGTCCACCAGCGGCGTCATGTTGATCTCGTTCATCACCTCGTCGGCTTCGTCCTGCGTACCGAAGGCCATGGTCAGTGTCCTTTCTTGAGCGAGCGCACGTTGCTTGCGTCGCCGGCAGAGCCTACGCGGGCGCCGGTGACGAAATAGGCGTGCAGGTCATAGGCGAAGCTGTTGAGCCGCGCGAGGATGTACTTGTTGCCGCGCACCAGCGCGTTGTAGCCGAGCACGGCAGGAATGGCCACGGCCAGGCCCAGGGCGGTCATGATGAGGGCCTCGCCGATCGGGCCGGCGACCTTGTCGATGGTGGACTGCCCCGAGGTGCCTATGGCCAGCAACGCATGGTAGATGCCCCAGACGGTGCCGAACAGGCCGACGAAGGGCGCGGTCGAACCCACCGAGGCCAGGATGGCCAGGCCCGCTTGCAGGCGCGCGGTGAAGGTGTCGATGGAATTGCGCATGCAGCCCTTGATCCAGTCGCTCACGTCCAGGCTGTCGTGCAACTGGGCCTTGGTGTTGCGGTGGTGCGCGGCCGCTTCCCGCCCCTCGATGGCCAGCTGGCGGAAGGGGTTGGCCGGGTCGTTGCCCAGGCGGTTGAGGCCTTCGGCCAGGTCGTTGCTGTGCCAGAAGACCGACACGGCGCGCGCCTGCTTCTTGAAGCGCACGATGTCCAGCGCCTTGATGACGATGACGATCCACGAGGCCAGCGACATGCCCAGCAGCAGAATGGCCACGGCGCGTGTGACGAAGTCGCCCTGGGACCAGAGGTTGGCGAGGCCGAATTGCGTATCCATGGGAAAGAACTCCTGAAAATTATTCGAGAACGAAATGGATGGGCACGAGGTACCACATGGCCTCGGGCACGCCGTTGCGCTTGCCGGGCACGAACTTCCACCGGGCCACGGTGTCCTGGGCCTGGCGGTCCAGGCGCTCGAAGCCGCTGGAGCGGTTGATCTCGATTTTTTGCGGCAGGCCGTCCGTGCCGATGAACACGCGCAGCACCACCTTGCCCTGCTCGCCCATGCGCTTGCTGATGGCCGGGTAGCTGGGTGCGGGGTTCTGCAGGTAGGAGGCGTTGCTCGACGGCAGCTCGATCTGGGGCGCCGCTGGAGCGGCCGGGACCGCAACCGGTGCGGCGGCGGGGGGCGCGGAGGGCGCCGCGGGTGCAGGATCGGGCGGCGCAGGGCTTGCCGGCAGGGCGTCGAGCGACGGGCTGCTGTCGGCCAGCGGCACAGGCTGGGGCGCGGGGCGCGGGGCCGGTGCCTTGGCCTGCGGGGTGCGCTGGGTCTGGGGTTTGGGTGCTGGTGCGGGCGGCGGCGGCTCGGCCTGGGTTTCGGGGGCGGGCGGCGCGACGTATTGCGCCAGCAGCGTCGCAGGCACGATGACTTCCACCGCGCGGCGCAGCAGGCCCGTCTGCAGCGCCCACAGCGCCGCGACGTGCAGCAGCACCACGCCGGTGGCAATCAGGGCGTTGCGGCTCCATCCCCGGGGCTGCTCGAAGCGGTCGTACATGGACATAAAAATGATAGCTGCTCGCGCAATGCTGTATTACGCTAGAGGGCGATTTGATCCAAAAAATCAGGGGCGCAAAACCCAGCATGCCGAGCCGACGACGATCAACAGGCCTGCCAGCAAGATGGTCACGAATGCCATGGACGCTCCATTCCCCAAGCCGATTCGATGCGGGCGATACCGGTATTGTGCGGCAGGGTTTGCATGGGCGCCATTATAAATGAGAATCGGTATTATTCGCAATGTGTGCGCCGCAGAATTCCGCCCCCGATTCAGGTGTCGGCCCACATGCGCAGCAGGTTGTGGTACGTGCCCGTCAGGGCCACGGTTTCCGGCGAGTCGCCGTGCTGCCCGCGCAGGCGCAGCAAGGCCATGTCCATCTCGTAGAGCAGGCGGCGCTGCTCGTCGCTGCGCACCATGCTCTCGATCCAGAAGAAGCAGGCCATGCGGTGGCCGCGCGTGACCGGGCGGACCTGGTGCACGCTGGTACCGGGGTAGATGACGGCGTGGCCGGCGGGCAGCTTGATCTGCTGCTCGCCGAAGGTGTCGGCGATGCAGAGTTCGCCGCCGTCGTATTCCTCGGGGTCGGACAGGAACACGGTGCAGGAGATGTCGGTGCGCAGGCGTTCGCGGCGTCCGGGCATCTGACGGATGGAGGCATCGACATGGTCGCCGTAGTGGTTGGCGGCGCCGCCGTAGCGGTTGATGCGCGGCGGAAAGACGCGCTTGGGCAGCGTGGCGGTGAGGACCAGCGCGCTGCGGTCCAGTGCCGCCAGCACCATGGCTGAAATCGCCTGTGCCGCTGCGCAGTCGCGCGGCAGTTGTTCATTGTTCTTGGCCAGGCGCGCCTGCGGGCCGGCGCTATCGCTCCCGTCGGCCCAGGGGGCGCTGGCGAGCTGTTGCCGGGCGTTCTGCAGGTCGGCGGGCGAGAGGAGGTGGGGCAGGGTGAGCAGCATGGCGGAAAGCAAAAAGCCGCCCCGGGGCGGGGCGGCACACCGTGGAGTGAGGGGCGGTCAGAACTTGAGGCTGGCTGTGATCTGGAAGATGCGGCCCGCGCCGGGCACGTAGTGGCCGCTGTAGACCGCATCGGCATAAAGCTTGTTGGTCACGTTCGTCAGATTGGCCTTGAGCGAGAAGTTCTCGCTGATGGTGTACTCGGCCATCAGGTCGGCGGTCACGTAGCCGGGCACGTCCCAGCCGGGATTGCGGTTGGGCGTCTGGGCGCTGCGGAAGTTCAGGCCGCCGCCCACGCGCAGCTGCGGCGTGAGCTGGTAGGTGGTCCAGAACGTGCCGCTGTGGCGCGGGGTGAGCGAAGGGCGGCTGCCCTGGCCTTCGGCGCCTTCGGCGCCGATATCGATCTTGGCGCTGGGCATCCACATGTAGGAGCCATAGACCTCCCACTGGGGCGTGAGGCGGCCGGTTACGTCGATTTCCGCGCCCGCGGCATGGCGTTTGCCCGACAGCACGGCGATGTTCAGGTCGGGGTCGGTATTGCGCTCGTGCAGCTTGGTCGAGTGGAACACGGCCAGGCGCGTGGTGAAGCGCTTGTCGGCCGAGTCGATCTTGGCGCCGATCTCGATATTGCGGCTCGATTCGGGCGGCGTGTTCACCGTCTGCGGGCTGTACGAGTAGGTGTCGCCCGAGGTGTTGAACGAGGTGCCGTAGGAGAAGTGGTAGGACTGCAGCGGCGTGGGCTGGTAGAGCACGCCCAAGCGCTTGCTCCATTCGGCAATCTTCTGGCGGTACGCAGTGGTGGTGACGGGGCCCGGGGCGGTGTTCGGGATACCGAAGGTGTTGTAGCGGCCGTCCATGCTGTCGTAGCGCAGGCCGCCCAGGATCTTCCAGTGCGGCGCCACCTGCACCAGGTCCTGCGCATACACGCCCCAGCCCTTGGCGTCGAAGTCGCTCGATGTGCGCAGCACGCGGCTGGCTTCGTTCACGGTGGCACCGTCGTTGGGCGTGCCGATCGAGGTGCCGGGCTTGCTGATGTCGATGCCGCCCTGTGCCGCGTTGCGCGCCGCGTAGACGCGCTTTTTCTCCTGCGCGAAATCGGCTCCGGCCAGCAGCTCGTGGCGCACGCCCAGTGCCTCGAACTTGTTGCTGAAATCGCTCTGCAGGTGCACGGTATCCATGTCCTGCATCTTCAGGTGGTTGCCGCGCGTCAGGCGCGTGCCAGGGCCGAAGTTCGACAGGTTGGCGGCGATGCCGCCGGGCTGCTGCGCGGCCGCCGCCAGGCGCACGGCCCCCGCGCGCTGGTCGCGCTCGAAGCTGCCGGCGCGCAACTGGGTCTTGAGCTCGGCCTGGCCATCGAAGCGGTGCACATGCTGCAGCGTGGCCATGGTGGCGCTGCCCGCGTTGTAGTCGCTGGCGGCGCCGTAGTAGGCCGCCGGGTCCAGGGGCAGCATGGTGGTGTCGCTGGCGGGCGAGGTGGCCGTGCGCCGGATCCATGGCAGGCCGTAGTTCATGCCGTTGTTGTTGTCCAGGTGGTAGAGGCTGACGGCGAATTCGTCGCGCGTGCCGACGCCCCAGGCGTAGCTGGCGGCGATGCCCTTCTTCTCGATGCTGCTGCCTGCACCGTTGTTGTCGGCGGTGGTGCTCATGGCGTTGATGCGCAGCGCGGCGTTTTCGCCGGTGTAGATGTTGAAGTCGCCCGTGGCGCGGCGGTACTGGTGGCCGCCCAGCGTGAGGTCCACCTGGTGGGCGTCGATCAGGCGCGGGGCTTTGCTGACCTGGTTGACCGCGCCGCCGGTCGAGCCGCGGCCGAACAGCATGGAGGCCGAGCCGCGCAGCAGCTCCACGCGGTCGAGGTTGAAGGTGTCGCGGTCGTAGAAGGCCGGGTCGCGCATGCCGTTGATGAACATGTCGCCCGTGCTCTGCAGCGCGAAGCCGCGCAGGCGGATGTCTTCCTCGCCGCCCTCGGCGGCCAGGAAGGTGATGCCGGCAGTGTTCTTGAGCGCTTCCTTGACGGTGTCGAGGTTGCGGTCATCGATCAGGCGCTCGGTCACCACCGTCACCGACTGGGGAATGTCGCGCAGTTGCTGGCGGCCCTTGCCGATGGTGGTCTCGGTGGCGCGCACGCTGTCTTTGCCTTCGGGCGCTTCAGCCTGTTCTTTCACCGTGATGGTACCCAGGGACTTTTCGGCGGGTGCGCTGGTCTGGGCTTGCACGCCCACCGAGGCCGCGAGCATCAGAGCACCCAATGGCAGGAGCGCCGCAGATGCAGGGTGTTGTGGCAAAGGGGGAGATTTTTGCAGCGCGTTACTGGGGCGCTGAGCGCGTCGATGTGCCAATGGGGCCTCCGTCGGATGGTTCTAAGCGGAAGCGCCGCCAGGGGGAGGCGGCGCCAGGATCGGGCGAGGGCAGTGGCTGGCGTGAGCGTGGCTGTGCGTCGCACATGCCAATCTTAAATTAAATAACAGTCATTCTCATTCGTATTGATGTAATTTTGCAACACTCCGGCGGAGATTTCCGCTGCAGCGGCGCGTGCCGCAGCGCACGGGCAAGAAAAAAGCCGGCATCGCCGGCTTGCGGGTGGGGCTGCAGCGGTCGCTTACTGCACGTGCTTGCCGATCAGGCCGGCCATTTCGAACATGGACACCTGGTCCTTGCCGAAGATGGGCTTGAGTTTGGCGTCGGCGTTGATCATGCGCTTGTTGGCGTTGTCCTGCAGTTTGTGCGCCTTGATGTAGACCCACATCTTGCTGATGATTTCCGTGCGGGGCAGCGGCGTGGCACCGACGACGGCGGCCAGAGCAGGGCTGGGCGTGAGCGCCTTCATGAAAGCCGCGTTGGGGGTGCGCTTTTTGGCGGGAGCTGCGGCTTGTGCTGTAGTGCTCTTGGCGGGGGCTTTCTTGGCAGTTGCCATCTTGGGTTTTCCTTATGGGGTGTGGTCAATAGCACCAGCGAAAACCTGCATGTCCACTGGCAGGTCGATGCTAACGGTAAAAAAACCGGTTTCCAAGCGGGGAGGGGGGATTTTTGCTTCCTCTTGTTGCTCGGTTGCCAAGACCGCACAGCAACCCATCGCCGCCTGCCGCCCAGTGGGCGGCGGGTGCGCAACCGGTCAGTGGCACGCGGCCTGGTTGTTCACGATGCGCCGCAGGGCCTCGGTGCTGAGGATGCGCACATGCCGCTGCTTGACTTCCACGATGCCGTCATCGACGAATTTGGAGAAGGTGCGGCTCACGGTCTCGAGCTTGAGGCCCAGGTAGCTGCCGATTTCCTCCCGCGTCATGCGCAGTACCAGCTCGGACTGCGAGAACCCGCGCGCATGCAGGCGCTGCACGAGGTTGAGCAGAAAGGCGGCCAGCCGCTCCTCCGCGCGCATGCTGCCCAGCAGCAGCATCACGCCGTGCTCGCGCACGATCTCGCGGCTCATGATCTTGTGCACATGGTGCTGCAGCGCATTGACCTCGCGCGAGAGCTCCTCGATGCGGTCGAAGGGCATCACGCACACCTCGGCGTCTTCCAGTGCCACGGCGTCGCAGGTGTGGTGGTCGTTGACGATACCGTCCAGGCCGATGATCTCGCCGGCCATCTGGAAACCCGTCACCTGGTCACGCCCATCCTCCGTTGCCACGCAGGTCTTGAAGAAACCGGTGCGAATGGCAAACAGCGAGGTGAAGGCCTCGCCGTTGCGAAACAGGGTGCTGCCACGCTTGATTTTGCGCCGCACCGCAACCACATCGTCAATGCGGCGCAGTTGCTCATCGGTCAGGCCGACGGGCATGCACAGTTCGCGCAGATTGCAGTTGGAACAGGCCACCTTGATGGTCTGCGCGTTGACGGCCGTCTGCGGAGACTGTTTCCCGGAGGAAGGTTCCGCTGCATCCGTGTCGGATGGCGACAGGGCGATGGGAATGCGCTGGGAGGGTGACATGCATCAAATTATCGCCCAATCGTGCCGCAGGCGGAAACCCGGAGCGAATGTCGGATGCTTGACCGGAATCAAGCGCACGCCCGCGAATCTGGTGCACATTAGCCAGATCAGTCAGGAACAAGAATGACCATTGTCACGCCCGAATTGCTGACCCGGTACGACATCTCCGGTCCGCGCTATACCTCATACCCCACCGCCGACCGCTTCGTGGATGCTTTTGGCGAGCAGGACTATGTGCTCGCGCTGCAGCAGCGCCGACAAAGCCCGGTGGGCAAGGCCATGCCCTTGTCCATCTATGTGCACATTCCGTTCTGCGAGTCGCTGTGTTATTACTGCGCCTGCAACAAGATCATCACCAAGCACCACGACCGCGCCGATGTGTACCTGCGCTACCTGAGCCGCGAGATCGACCTGCACACGGCCCATTGCGGGGTCGGGCAGACGGTCAGCCAGGTGCATCTGGGCGGCGGGACGCCGACCTTCCTCTCGGACGAGGGCCTGCGCGATCTCATGGGCATGCTGCGCAGCCAGTTCACCCTGGTGCCGGGAGGGGAATACTCCATCGAGGTGGATCCGCGCACCGTGGACGCCGACCGCCTGGCGGTGCTGGCCGAGCTGGGGTTCAACCGGCTGAGCTTCGGCGTGCAGGATTTCGACCCCGAGGTGCAAAAGGCCGTGCACCGCATCCAGCCTGCCGAGCAGGTGTTCGCGCTGGTCGAGTCCGCGCGCAAGATCGGCTTCGATTCGATCAATGTCGATCTGATCTACGGCCTGCCGCGGCAGACCCCGGAGTCCTTTGACCGCACCCTGGCCCAGGTCGCGCAGTTGCGCCCGGACCGCATCGCCCTCTATGCCTATGCCCACCTGCCCGAGCGCTTCAAGGCGCAGCGGCGCATCGTCTGGGCGGATCTGCCGATGGCGTCGGCCAAGGTCTCCATGCTGGCGCGTTCGCTCGAAGCCTTCAGCAGCGCGGGCTATGTGTATGTGGGCATGGACCATTTCGCGCTGCCCGATGACGCCCTGGCCGTCGCCAAGCGCCAGGGGCGGCTGCACCGCAACTTCCAGGGCTACAGCACGCAGCCCGACTGCGATCTCATCGGCCTGGGGGTTTCCGCCATCGGGCGCGTGGGCCCCACCTACAGCCAGAATGCCAAGACGCTGGAGGAGTACTACGACCTGATCAACCAGGGGCGCCTGCCGGTGGTGCGCGGCCTGGCCCTCACGCGCGACGATCTGGTGCGCCGTGCGGTCATCATGGCCATCATGTGCCAGGGCGAACTGGTCTTTGAATCGCTGGAGCAGGCGTGGCTGATCGATGCGCGCAGCTATTTCGCTGCCGAGCTGGAGATGCTGCGCGAGCTGGAGCAGCAGGGCCTGGTGAGCCTGAGCGACGAGGGCCTGGAAGTGACGGCCATGGGCTGGTATTTCGTGCGCGCCATTGCCATGGTGTTTGACAAGTACCTGCAGGCCGACAAGAGCCGCGCGCGGTTCTCGCGCATCATCTAGCATGCTTTCCTCTCTGGCCGCGACCGCCTTGCTCATGGGGCTCGCGGGCGGCTCCCATTGCCTCGTCATGTGCGCGGTACCCTGCAGCATGGTGGTGTCCTCCGGCGTGCCGGATACTGGTGCGCAGCGCGTGCAGTGGCTGCCGCAGGGCAGCCGCGCGCGCCGGCTGGGCGCCTGGCATGCCGGCCGGCTGCTGGGCTATGGCGTCGCCGGGGCGCTTGCCGCCGTGGCCATGCAAAGCCTGGCCTGGCTGACGCAGCACACAGCGGCGCTGCGCCCGGTGTGGACGTTTTTCCATGTGGCCGTGCTGGCCTGGGGGGCGCTCCTGCTGCTGCAGGCACGCCAGCCGGCCTGGGTGGAGCGCGCCGGCCGGGCGCTGTGGCAGAGGGTGCAGCCCCTGGTGCGCCTGCAGGCGGGGGTTTTCGCGGTCGGATTTCTCTGGGCCTTGATGCCCTGTGGGCTGCTGTACTCTGCACTGCTGGTGGCTGCGCTCACCGGCAGCGCCTGGCAGGGGGCGCTGGCCATGGTGCTGTTCGGCCTGGGCAGCGGGGTGTGGCTGCTGGCCGGTCCCTGGCTGTGGCAGGGCCTGCGCGGCCGGCTCGACCGCCTGCGCACCGACTGGGGCAGCCGCCTTGCCGGGGGCATTCTGTGCGGCGTGGCCCTCTGGGCGCTGTGGCACGACCTGATCTACCGGCCTTCGCTGATCTGCGAATGAAGTGTTGCGGATTTGTGGAATTTTCCCGCACGGTCAGCGTAGCGCAGTATGGGCACGGTCATAATGCAACGGAACTCCCACGCTACTTCCCCGACGCCCTGACCGCGTGATGAACGACGAATCCTCGTTGCTGGTGGATGTCCGCCAATTGCGGATCGGCATGTACATCGTGCTCGATCTGGGCTGGCTCAGCCATCCGTTTCCGGTCAACCGCTTTCGCATTGCCTCCGAGACGCAGATCGAAATCCTGCGCGACCTGGGCCTGGAGCAGGTGCGCTGCATTCCCTCGCTGAGCGACGAGCAGGCCCTGGAGCCGGCAGATGCCGCGGCACGCAGCGATGCGGCAGGGGAGCGGGCTGCAGAGGCGCCGGCGGCGCCCGGCGCGCAAGCACAGGCACCGGCCGCCGGGGCGGCGGATATCGATGCCGTCGACCAGCGCCTGCAAAGGCAGCGCGACTGGCTGGAGGCCTGCGACCGGCGCTTCATCGTGGCCACGCGCGCGTACCGCAAGCTGGCCGACAGCATCCAGGGCAGTCCGGCCCAGGCGCGCATCGAGAGCGAGGTGCTGGTGGGCGACTGCGTGCAGGAGCTGATGCACAACAACGAGTCCGTGATCGTGCTGCTGTCCGAGGGAATCGGTGACCGCCAGGCCCTGCACCCCGTCAACGTCATGGTGCTGTCCCTGCTGATGGGCAAGGCCCAGGGCATGGGTACGCAGGCCTTGCAGGACCTGGGCATGGCCGCCCTGTTGCACGACATTGGCAAGCTGCGCCTGCCTGTGCCGCTGGCGCTGCCCTTTCCGGGCATGCAGCCCGCCGACTTCGAACGCTACCGCAGCCATGTCGGCGAATCGGTGGTGATGGGCAAGGGCATGGGCCTGTCCAGCACGGTGCTGCTGGCCATGGCGCAACACCACGAGATGCACGACGGCAGCGGCTTTCCGCTGCGCCTGCGGGGCGAGGAGCTGTGCATGGCCGGGCGCATTCTTGCGCTCGTGAACCACTACGAGCGCCTATGCAATCCGGCGCGTGCGGCGCAGGGCCTCACGCCGCACGAGGCCCTCTCCACCATGTACGCACAGCAGAAATCGCTGTTCGATCCCATGGTGCTGGGCCTGTTCATCCGCATGATGGGGGTGTACCCGCCGGGCTCCGTGGTGCAACTGGTCAACGACCGGTATGCGCTGGTGGTGTCCGTCAATTCCTCGCGCCCGCTGCGCCCGCGGGTCATCGTGTACGACCCCCGGGTGCCGCGGGAGAGCGCACTCGTCCTGGACCTGGAGACCTGCCCGGAAATCGGCGTGCGGCGCAGCCTGCGGCCCAGCCAGTTGCCGCGCGAGGCGCTGGAATACCTCTCGCCGCGCCAGCGCATCTGCTATTTTTTCGAACGCGCGATCGACGCTGAGCGTGCGGAGGTCTTCGCGTGAGCAGCCTGGCTCGCCAGGATTTGCTGCACGCCGCTTGGGATCCCCTTCAGGAGGGTGTCTGGCTGGTGGATGTGCAGCAGCGCACCATCCTGTTTTCCAATGCCACGGCGGCCGCGCTCGTGGGGTTGGCTCCCGCAGACTTGGTCGGGGCCCCGGTGGGCCGGTTCGCGGCCACGCCGCAGGACCAGTGCTTCTGGTCCGAACCTGCCGACGTGCTGCTGCGCGGCATCGACTCCGAGACCCAGCTCTTGCGCGCCGACGGCAAGCTCGTGCCCGTGGAGCGGCGCGTATCTCCTTGCCCGCAGAGCCTGCACGGCCATGCCCTGCTGGTCACCATGAGCGACCGCCGCGCCTGCCTGGCGGTGGAGCACGAGCTGGAGACTCTGTTGTCCGAGCTGCGTGCCACGCTGGATTCGGCGGCCGACGGCATTCTGGTGTGCTCCCTGCAGGGCCAGGTGCGGGCCTTCAACCAGCGGCTGGTGCAGTTATGGGGCATCCCCCAGGCGCTGCTGGTGCACCGCGACGACGCGGCCCTGCTCGAATTCATGGCGACGCGCATGGCAGACCCGCAGGGCTGGCGGGCCTGCCTGGCGGCCATCGCCGCCCAGCCGCAGGAGGTGCGCAGCGAGGTGCTGGAGCTCGTGGATGGCACCGTGCTGGAATGCCGCAGCGTGCCACAGCGCAGCCGCGGGGTGCTGGCCGGCCGGGTGTACTCGTTTCGCGACATCACCCAGGAGGTGCGGGCGCAGGCCGCGTTGCGCCTGGCGGGGCGGGTGTTCGAGGCCAGCCCTTACCCCATCTTCGTCGCCGATGGCGAGCACCGCCTGGTGCGCCTGAACCCCGCCTGCGAGCAGTTGATGGGGCAGCCGGCGCAGGCACTGCTGGGCACCGGGGTCGCCGGCCTGTTCGGCAGCGGGGCCGTGCGCCAGTTCATGGACTGCGTGCTGCGCGACTGGGCGCACAGCGGCCTCTGGAGCGGCGAGCTCTGGCTGCACCGCGAGGCCGATACCGGCTGCGCCGTCCACCTCTCCTGGGTGGCGCTGCGCGATGCCGGCGGGCGCCTGGAGCAGAGCATAGGCTTCGTGCGCGACCTGACCCAGCAGCACGCGGCGCAGAAACGCATCGACGAGCTGGCCTTCAGCGACACCCTCACCAGCCTGCCCAACCGGCTGCTGCTGTCGCAGCGGGTGGAGACGGCCATCCGCACCCAGGGCAGTGCGGAGCCGGGCTTTGCCATTCTGCTGATGGACCTGGACCGCTTCCAGTTCATCAACGACTCGCTGGGGCACCATTTCGGCGACCGCATGCTGCAGCAGGTGGCGCAGCGGCTGCAGACCTGCCTGCGCCAGAGTGACATGCTCAGCCGCATCGGTGGCGATGAGTTCGCCATGTACCTGCATGGCGGGGATGCCCGCGTGGCCGAGCAGGTGGCGCGCCGCCTGCTGGACATGATGCTCCAGCCCTTCGTCCTGGACGGCAAGAGCTTCTCCGTCCAGTGCAGCATCGGTGTGGCCCTGTATCCCCAGGACGGGCGCACGCTCGACGAGCTGGTCAAGCAGGCCGACACGGCCATGTACCAGGTCAAGGAGAGCGGGCGCGGCAGCTTCGGCTTCTACCAGCCGCAGATGGGCATGCAATTGCTCGAGCGCATGAAGCTGGAGCAGGCGTTGCGCCAGGCGCTCGATCACCAGCGCCTGAGCGTGCACTTCCAGCCCCAGGTGGACATGGCCACGGGGCGCATCGTGGGTGCCGAGGCCCTGCTGCGCTGGCACGACCCGGAACTCGGCCAGGTTTCGCCGGCCACGTTCATCCCGCTGGCAGAAGAAACGGGCTACATCCTCACGCTGGGCGCCTGGGTGCTGGAGCAGTCGGTGGCGCAGGCTGCGCAGTGGCTGCGCGCGGGCCTGCCCATCGTCGTGTCGGTGAACATCTCGGCGCTGGAGATGCGCCAGAGCGACTTCGTCGAGCGCATCACCGAGCTGCTGCGCGCCCACGCGCTGCCGCCCCATTTGCTGGAGCTGGAGCTGACCGAGTCGCTGCTGCTGCGCGATGCGCAGGAGGCCGCCAGTGTGCTGCAGCGGCTCGCGGCCCTGGGGGTGGCGCTGGCCATCGACGACTTCGGCACCGGCTACTCCAGCCTGGCCTACCTGAAGAATCTGCCCATCCACAAGCTCAAGATCGACCAGTCCTTCGTGCGCGGCGTGCCCGGGCATGCGGGCGACTGCGCCATCGTCAGTGCCGTCGTCCACCTGGGGCGCGCGCTGCACCTGCGCGTCGTGGCCGAGGGCGTGGAGACCGCGGCGCAGCGCGACGCGCTGCAGTCCATGGCCTGCGATGGCTACCAGGGCTATCTGTGCTCGGCCGCCTTGCCGGCAGACGCCTTTGCCGTGCTGCTGACCGAGGCGAGCCTGAGCCCGTCAGGCCGATAGGCCCTTCCAGAGCATGTAGCAGGCCAGCGCTGCCAGCAGCAAGGCGAAGGCCCGGCGCAGGCGCGGAACGGGCCACTGGTGCGCCGCGCGCGCGCCCAGCGGGGCGGTCAGCACGCTGCACGAGGCGATCACGCCCAGGGCCGGCAGCCAGATGTAGCCCAGCGACGCCGCGGGCAGACCCGCCAGGCTGCTCCCCGCGACGGCATAGCCCGTGGCGTTGGCCAGGGCAATCGGAAAACCCAGCGCAGCGCTCGTGGCCACGGCCTGGTGGATGGGGACGTTGCACCACACCATGAAGGGCACGCTGACGAAGCCGCCCCCCGCGCCCACCATGCCCGACAGAAAGCCGATGCTGGCGCCCGCAGCCAGCTGGCCCGCCGTGCCGGGCATCTGGCGCGTGGGCGCGGGCTTCTTGTTGCGCAGCATCTGCACCGCCGAGAACCCGACGAACACGGCAAAGAACAAGGCCAGCCAGCTTCCCTTGAGCAGGGCGAATGCGCCCAGGCTGGCCGCCATGCTGCCCAGCACGATGCCCGGGGCCAGGCGCAGGGCGATGTCCCAGCGCACGGCGCCGCGCTGGTGGTGCGCGCGCACGCTGGAGATGGAGGTGAACACGATGGTGGCCATGGAGGTGGCGATGGCCATCTTCACCGCCAGGCCGGGCGCCACGCCGCTCTGGCCCAGCAGGTAGGTGAGAAAGGGCACCAGCACCATGCCGCCGCCGATGCCCAGCAGGCCCGCCAGAAAGCCCGTGCCCAGGCCCAGCAGGGCGAGCTGGGCGATCAAGAGTGGATCCATGGAAGCCGTGCCGGAGGAGGAGGCCCGCAGCGCGCTGCCGGACCAGAAAAGGCGCCAGAGGCGCCTTGCGGGAAAGAGGTGTCTGCAAATGCCACCGGGCCATCATCCTGAACCGGGGGTTCAGGGGGGCGAGGGCAGCCAGGCGTTGGGTTCATCTGACGCGAGACGATCACGCCCGCCGGGCAATGTACCAAGCCCGTGCTCGTAGAGCATTGGTTCAAGGCAATTAAGGCCCGGCAGCACCGCAGACGACGCCATTGTAGAGCCTGGCGCGGGCCCGGGGGAGCAGATACCGGTCAGAGCAGGCGCCCGTCGCTGCCCAGCGCGTCGTCCAGGCGGTGCAGCAGGGCGCGCAGGCGCTCCTCGCTCTCGGCGGGCGGCGCGCCGGCCGGCGCCAGGTCCACCGGGTCCACCGGGCGCGCGTGCGCGGCGGCGAGCTCGGCCGCTTCGCGGTCGGCCAGTTCAAAGGCCAGGTTCAGCGCCGCCAGCACGGCGATGCGCTCGCGCGCGCGCACCTTGCCGGCGTCGCGGATGCGGGTCATGGCCGTGTCCACGCGCTCGACGGCGTCGAGCAGGCGCGCCTCGCGGCCCTCCGGGCAGCCCAGCAGGTAGCTCTGCTGCATGATCTGGACTTCGAGCTGCTTCATGCACCGTCCTTGGGAGGCTGCGAGGTGGGCAGGCGGTCGACGAGGGCGTCGATGCGGTGGCGCGCCGCCTGCAGGCGCGAGCGCAGCGAGTCCCGCTCCTGGGTGAGCTCGGCCACCTGCTGCGCGAGCAATTCGTTGGTGTGCCGGAGCTGCTCGTGGCGCAGCAGCAGGCGCTCGACGCGCTCGGCAATCTGGTCCTGGAGGGGCATGGAGGCCATAGAGCCCTCGATTGTAGGCAGTTGGCCTGGCGGGCGTCGTAAAATCGGCGCGTTGGTGCTCGCGGTGTGGTTCGCATGCCGCAGTTCAACGGGAAGCAGGGAGGTCGCCGCCAGCCATGGCGGCACCGAGCCTGCGCTGCCCCCGCAACGGTCAGCGGACGAATCTCCCCGATTCTCTCTCCAGCACGCAGCCACTGGGCGCCTTGAACAAGCACCTGGGAAGGCGCTGGAGGGTGCTTCCGCCAGCCCGGATACCGGCCAACACGGTGGCCGCGCGCGCCCTCGGGGCTGCGCGCGGTCGTGTCACCTATTTGCCGGCGGGGAAGCCGGCGCAGGTTGTTTGCTGATCCTGATTTCCATGACGATTCTCTCCCTTCGTGCGCGCCGCGCTGCGCCGCTGCGTCCTGCCGTTCTGGCGGCCCTTTCCTTCATCGCCGCCTCGGCCGCGCAGTCCCAGGAGGCCATGCCGCCCCTGCTGCTGGCGCAGAACGCGCGCCTGCCCTCGCTGCGGGACACCGTGGTGACGGCCACGCGCACCGAGCAGCCCCTGGCCGACCTGGTGGCCGACGTCTCCATCATCGACCGCGAGACCATCGAGGCCAGCGGCGCCACCGGCCTGGCCGATGTGCTGGCGCGCCAGCCCGGCGTGCAGATCACGCGCAACGGCGGCATCGGCAACGCCACCAGCGTGTACCTGCGCGGTGCCGAGACGCGTTTCACAGCCGTCTACATCGACGGCGTGCGCGTCGACTCGCAGTCCACGGGCGGCGCCCAGTGGGAGCAGATTCCGCTGGCGCAGATCGAGCGCATCGAGGTGCTGCGCGGCCCGGCCGCCGCGGTCTATGGCTCGGACGCCATCGGCGGCGTGGTGCAGCTCTTCACGCGCAAGGGCGAAGGCCCGGCGCGGCCCTATGCCGGTGTGGGCCTGGGCACGCAGGGCTTGCGCAAGATCGAGGCCGGTGTCAGCGGCGCCGCAGGTACGGGCAGCGCCTTCGATTACGCGCTGGGCATTGCGCGCGAGACCAGCGACGGCTTCGATGCCAAGGCCAGCGGCGCGCACAACCCCGACCGCGACGGCCACCGCAGCACCTCCGGCAACGCCCGTCTCGGGCTGCGCATCGACGCGAAGCATCGGCTGGACGCCACCCTGCTGGCCAGCCGCATGGATTCGGGCTACGACGACTTTGCCTACACGCCGGCCCAGCCCGTGGACGACCGCAATCTCAGCCGCCTGCGCACCGCCGGCCTGGCCTGGGATGCGAAATGGACCGAGGCCTACAGCACGCGCGTGTCGGTAACCGATTCCACCAGCCGCTACCAGACCACCCCCGCGCCCTACCAGACCGAAACCCGCCTGCGCGGCTACCTGTGGCAGAACGACTACCGCCTCGGCGCGCACCGCTTCAGCGCCGCGCTGGAGCGCCGTGAGGACCACCTGAACAACCCCGCGCTCGATGCCTGGAGCATGTCCATCGTCCAGGGCCGCTCGCAGGACGCGCTGGCGCTGGGCTACGGCTACCAGCGCGGCAGCCACACGCTGCAGCTCAATGCGCGCCACGACTCCGACAGCGAATTCGGCGGCAAGGGCTCGGGCAGTGTGGCCTACGGCTACGCGCTCACGCCGCAATGGCGCGCCACCGCCTCGGTGGGTACGGCCTTCCGCGCGCCCACGCTGTACCAGCGCTTCAGCCAATATGGCGTGGCCTCGCTGCGTCCCGAGACCGGTCACAACGCCGAGCTGGGCCTGCGCTACGCCCAGGGCCGCAGCAGCTTCTCGGCCGTGGTCTACCGCAACCGCCTGAGCAACCTCATCCTGTTCGGCGGCGCGGGCACCTGCGCGTCCAGCTTCGGCTGCTACGCCAACACCGCACGCGCGCAGTACCAGGGCCTTACGCTTGCGGCCTCGCACCACTGGGCGGGCGTGCAGTGGCATGGCTCCATCGACCTGCAGAACCCGCGCGACCTCGACACCGGCAAGCAACTGGCGCGCCGCGCCAAGCGCCACGCCACCTTCGGCGCGGACACCCTGGTGGCCGGCTGGACGCTGGGCGCCGAGCTGCAGGCCTCGGGCCGGCGCTTCGACAACGCGGCCAACACCAACGTGCTGGGCGGCTATGCGCTCGTCAACCTCTACGCCAGCACCCGCCTGGCGCGCGACTACACGCTGCTGGCGCGCATCGACAACCTGGGTGACAAGGACTACCAGCTCGCGCGCACCTACGCTACTCCGGGCCGCACGTTCTACGTCGGCCTGAAGTGGGCGCCACAGTAAGCCCCGCCATGTCCACGCACGCATCCTGCCCCGCATTGCTGGTTGCCGCCCCGGCCTCGGGCCAGGGCAAGACCACGGTGACGGCCGCGCTGGCGCGGCTGCATGCGCGGCAGGGGCGGCGCGTGCGCGTGTTCAAGTGCGGGCCGGACTTCCTCGACCCGCACTGGCATGAACTCGCCAGCGGCGCGCCGGTGCATGCGCTGGACCTGTGGATCAACGGCGCGCAGGACTGCGCCCAGCGCCTGCACGACGCCGCGCGCGAGGCCGACCTGCTCCTCATCGAGGGCGTGATGGGCCTGTTCGACGGCGACCCGAGCGCGGCCGACCTGGCCCAGCGCTTCGGCGTGCCGGTGCTGGCCGTGGTCGATGCCTCGGCCATGGCGGGCACCTTCGGCGCGCTGGCCCATGGGCTGCGCGACTACCTGCCCGGCCTGCCCTGGGCCGGCGTGCTGGCCAACCGCGTGGGCAGTGCGCGCCACGCCGACATGCTGCGCGCCGGCCTGCGCGACCCGCAGGACTGGCTGGGCGCGCTGGCGCGCATCACGCTGGGCGAGGGGCCGGCCCTGCTGCCCGAGCGCCACCTGGGCCTGGTCGCGGCGCACGAGTTGCAGGATGCACGGCAGCGCCTGGACGCCGCCGCCGATGCGCTGGCCGCCACGCCCCTGGGCCAGATGAGTGCCGACGACCTGCAGCGCTGGGCCGTGGATTTTCCCGCGCCCCAGGCCACCGAGGCCGTGCTGCCGCTGCTGGCGGGCCGCACCGTTGCCGTGGCGCGCGACGCGGCCTTCAGCTTCATCTACGCCGCCAACCTGCAGACGCTGCAGGAACTGGGCGCGCGCCTGTGCTTCTTCTCGCCCCTGGCCGGCGACCGGCTTCCGCCCTGCGACGCCGTGTGGCTGCCCGGTGGCTATCCCGAGCTGCACGTCGCACGCATCGCCGCCAACACCGGCCTGCGCGCCGACCTGCTGCGCCACCTGGACGCAGGCCTGCCCCTGTGGGCCGAGTGCGGCGGCATGGTGGCCTTGTGCGAATCGGTGCAACTGCAGAACGGCACGGTACAGCCACTGTGGGGCCTGCTGCCCGGCCAGGCCACGCTGAACAAGCGTCTGGCCGGCCTGGGGCCGCAGCAGTTGCCCGTGGCGGGCGCGGTGCTGCGCGGCCACACCTTCCACTACTCCACGCTGGCGAGCAGCGCGCCCATCGTCGCGCGCAGCAGCCGGCCTGGCGAGGCCAGCGCGCCGGAGGCCGGCGAGGCGCTGTACCGCGTTGGCCGCCTGCACGCCAGTTACTTCCATGCCTGGTTTGCCTCCAGCCCGCGCGCCGTGGCGCACCTGCTGGGCGGGGAGGGCGCATGAACACCGGCATCGCGCGCAGCGAACTCATCCTCGGCGGGCAGAAAAGCGGCAAGTCGCGCCGCGCCGAGCTGCTCGCGCGCGACTGGCTGGCGCGCTCGCCGGAGCACCGCGCGCTGCTCATCGCCACCGCCGAGCCCTGGGACGACGAGATGCGCGCGCGCATCGCGCGCCACCAGCGCGACCGCGCCGAGCGCGTGCCCGGCCTGGCCACGCTGGAGGAGCCGCGCGACCTGGCCGCCGTGCTGCGGCGCGAAAGCACAGCGCACACCCTGCTGGTGGTGGACTGCCTCACGCTGTGGCTCACGAACTGGACCATGCCCGCAGGTGCCGAGTCCATGAATTCAGAGCAAAAAGCGGCTCTGACGCAGGGCTGGAAAGCGCAAGCAGCTCAGTTTTTGATAGCAATCGAACACGCCCCCGGCCCGGTGGTGCTGGTGGGCAACGAGATCGGCCTGGGCGTCATCCCGCTGGGGCGCGAGGTGCGCGCCTTCGTCGATGCGCTGGGCCAGCTCAACCAGCAGGTGGCGCGGGCCTGCGCGCGCGTCACCCTCATGGCGGCAGGCCTGCCGCTCACCCTGAAAGAATCCGCGCCATGAAACCCACCCCCGTCAAGCGCATCCTCATCGTGGTCGCGGTGCTGCTCATACTGCTGCTGCTGATGTGGGGCACGGCACGCGCGCAGGGCGTGCAGGTCACCGACGACCGGGGCCGTACCGTCCAGCTTGCGCGCACACCGCAGCGCATCGTGAGCCTGCTGCCCTCGCTGGCCGAGACCGTCTGCGCGCTCGACCAGTGCCACCGCCTCGTGGGCGTGGACCGCTACACCAACTGGCCCGACAGCGTGCGCAAGCTCCCGCAGGTGGGCGGCGGGCTGGACCCGAACATCGAGGCCGTCGTCGCGCTGCGGCCCGACGTGGTGCTCATGGCCACCTCCTCGCGTGCGGCGGCGCGGCTCGAAGCCCTGGGCATCCCCGTGGTCGCGCTGGAGCCCAAGACCCACGCGGACGTGCAGCGCGTGCTCGGCAAGATGGGGCAGTTGCTGGGCGTGCAGGATGCGCAGCGCGTCTGGCGCGCCACCGATGCCGGCGTGCGGGCCGCCGCGCAGTCGCTGCCGCCGGCCGCGCGCGGCGCGCGCGTGTACTTCGAGGTCAACCCCGGGCCCTACGGCGCCGGGCCGGGCTCCTTCATCGGCGAGACTCTCACGCGCCTGGGGGCGCGCAACATCCTGCCGGACACGCTGGGCCCGTTCCCCAAGCTCAACCCCGAATTCGTGGTGCGCGCCAACCCCGACCTCATCATGGTCGGCGCGCGCAGCGCCGAGGGCCTGGCGGCGCGCCCCGGCTGGAGCGCCCTGCGCGCCCTGCGCGAGCAGCGCCTGTGCGTGTTCTCGCCCGAGCAGTCCGACGTGCTGATCCGCCCCGGCCCGCGCATGGCCGAGGCCGCGCGCCTCATGGCCGCCTGCCTGGCCGAGAAGACCGCCGGCGCCGCCGGCAAGGTGCGCCCGTGAGCGCCCAGCCGTCCTCGCAGCACGCCGCGCGCGGCCACTGGCTGGCCGTGGCGCTGGCGCTGGCGGGCCTGGCGCTGGTGCTGCTCGGCACCGGCGTGGGCAGCATGGGGCTGGAGAACCTCTGGCCCGCGCTCATGGACGCGCAGGCCGACCCGGCGGCGCACGCCATGGCGCTGCAGATCGTCTGGGACATCCGCCTGCCGCGCACCATCGGCGCCTGGGCCGCGGGCGCGCTGCTGGGCCTGGCGGGCGCCGTGGCGCAGGGGCTGTTCCGCAACCCGCTCGCCGATCCCTACCTGCTGGGCAGCGCCTCGGGTGCCTCGCTCGGCGTGGCCAGCGTGCTCGCGCTCATGGGCGGTGGCGCGGGCATGGTGGGCGGTGCTAGCGCGGCCATGGCCGTGTCGGTGTATTCCAGCCACTGGCTGGTGCGCCTGGGCCTGACGGGCGCGGCCTTCCTGGGCGCCGTGCTGGCCGTGCTGCTCACGCTGGCGCTGGCGCGCGGCGTGCAGCACACGCTGCGCCTGCTGCTGGCCGGCGTGGTGGTGGGCGTGGTGCTGGGCGCGTTCACCTCGCTGATCCTGCTGATGTCGCCCGACTCGCTGCAGGCCATGCAGGCCTTCCTGCTGGGCTCCACGGGCTTTGTCGGCTGGACGGCCTGCCTGCTCATGCTGACCGTGTGGCTGCTGTGCCTGGTGGCGGCCTGGCTGCTGGCGCGCGTGCTCGACGGCCTGGCCCTCGGTGAATCTACCGCGCTGAGCCTGGGCCTGCCGCTCGCCCCCCTGCGCGCCGCGCTGGTGGCGGTGCTGGCGCTGGCCACCGGTACGGCCGTGGCGCAGACCGGGCTGATCGCCTTCGTCGGCCTGGCCGCGCCGCACCTGGTGCGCGCCATCGTCAGCGTGCGCCACGGCCGCCTGATGCTGCTGGCCAGCCTGATGGGGGCGGCCTTGCTGGCGGGGGCCGATCTGCTGGCGCGCGGCCTGATGGCGCCGCAGGAGCTGCCCGTGGGCGTGCTCACCGCCGTGCTCGGCGGGGGCTACCTGCTGTGGCTGATGCACCGAAGAACAGCGCCCGGGGGCTTGCTGTGATTGCTACTGAAAACATAGCTATCAGCGCCCAGCAGATAGGCGCTGGTATCGGAAAACACCCCATACTGCATGGCATCACCCTGCCGCTCGCGGCGGGCCGCTGGACCAGCATCGTCGGCCCCAACGGCGCGGGCAAGTCCACGCTGCTCAAGCTGCTGGCGGGCCTCATGCCCGCGCGCACGGGCCAGGTGCTGCTGCGCGGCCGCGATCTGCAGGCCTGGCCCCGGCGCGAGCGCGCGCTGCACCTGGCCTGGCTGGGCCAGAACGAGGTCGCCGCCGAGGATTTGACGGTCTACGACGTGGCCATGCTCGGCCGCCTGCCGCACCAGGGCTGGATGCAGCCGGCCAGCGCCGCGGACCACGCCGCCGTCGAGCAGGCCCTGCGTGCCACCCAGGCCTGGGACTGGCGCACGCGGCCGCTGGGCCAGCTCTCGGGCGGCGAGCGCCAGCGCGTGCTGCTGGCGCGGCTGCTTGCCGTGCAGGCGCAGGTGCTGCTGATGGACGAGCCCCTGGCCAACCTCGATCCGCCGCACCAGGCCGACTGGCTGCTGCTGGTGCGCGACCTCGTGGCGCGCGGCCACACCGTGGTCAGCGTGCTGCACGAAATCTCCATGGCGCTGCAGGCCGACGACGTGGCCATCGTCGCCCAGGGGCGCCTGTGCCACCACGGCGCGGCGCGGGATGCCGCCACGCACCGCGCGCTGGAGCAGGTGTTCGACCAGCGCATCACCATTCGTGGCGTGGACGGCCAGTGGCTCGCGCTGCCGCGCTTGTAGTTTTTTGGAAAGACCCCCCATGCAGATCGAAACCCCACCCACCGAGAAACGCTACGAGAAGCCCGAGGGCGAGCGCCGCGGCCTCGTCATCGTCAACACCGGCGACGGCAAGGGCAAGAGCACGGCGGCCTTCGGCCTGGCGCTGCGCGCGCACGGCCGGGGCAAGGCGGTGAAGGTGTTCCAGTTCATGAAGGTGCCCAGCGCGCGCTTCGGCGAGCACCGCATGTTCGAGCAGATCGGCCTGCCCATCGAGGGCCTGGGCGACGGCTTCTCGTGGAAGAGCAAGGATCTGGAGCACTCGGCCCAGCTCGCGCGCGACGGCTGGCAGAAGGCGCGCGCCGACATTCTCAGTGGCGAGCGCTTCCTGGTGGTGCTCGACGAGATCACCTACCCGCTGATCTACGGCTGGCTGCCGCTGCAGGAGGTGCTCGACACCCTGGCCGCGCGGCCCAAGGAGGTGCACGTGTGCCTCACGGGCCGGCGCTGCCCCGAGGAGATCATCGCCATCGCCGACACGGTGACCGAGATGAAGCTCGTCAAGCACGCCTTCCAGGCCGGCATTCCCGCGCAGCGCGGCATCGAGGACTGAACCGCGCCGCATGCTCACTGACGCCGCCGCCCCCCTGTGGCCCGCCCTGGCCTGTGCGCCGCTGCTGGCGCTGGCCATCGACGCGCTCTGGGGCGAGCCCCGCGCCGCGCTGCACCCCGTGGTGTGGATGGGCCGCGCCCTGGACGCCTGCGGCGCGCGCATCGCGCCGGCGCAGCCCACGGGGCGGGATTTGCGGTCTTTTTGGCTTGCAGCGATTGCCTGGTGTGCGCTGGCAGCTATTGCTTTTGTAGCTGCGGCGCTGCTGCAATGGGCGGCGCTGGCGCACTTGCCCGCCTGGGGCGCGGCGCTGGTGCTGGGGCTGGCGCTCAAGCCGCTGCTGGCCTGGCGCATGCTGCGCGCCGAGGTGCTGGCCGTGGAGGACGCGCTCGCCCAGTCGCTGCAGGCCGGGCGCGCGCGCCTGGCCTGGCTGGTGAGCCGCGACACGCAGCCGCTCGACGCCGTCGCCGTGCGCGAGGCCGCCATCGAGACCCTGGCCGAGAACCTCAGCGATTCCGTCGTGGCCCCGCTGTTCTGGTTCCTGCTGCTGGGCCTGCCGGGCGCGGCGCTCTACCGCTTCGCCAACACGGCCGACGCCATGTGGGGTTACCCCGGCATGCGCGGCGGGCGCTACTGGCAGTGGGCGGGCAAATGGGCGGCGCGCGCGGACGACGCGCTCTCCTGGCTGCCCGCGCGCCTCACGGCGCTGGCGCTGTGGGCCGTGGCCGGCGCGGCGCAGCGCGGCTTTGCCTGGCAGGCCCTGCGCCGGCAGGCGCGCGCCACGCCCTCGCCCAACGGCGGCTGGCCCATGGCGGCCATGGCCCTGGCGCTGGGCGTGCGCCTGGCCAAGCCCGGCGTCTATGCCCTGCACCCCGCGGGGCGCGCCCCCGGCCCCGCAGACACGCGGCGCGCCGTGGATTTGGCACAAAAATCGCTTCTGGCGCTCGTCCTGCTTGCGCTGGCAGCTATCGGTTTGGTAGCGGTGTATGCCTTGGCCGCACCCGTCTGACGGCGCCCCCCTGCACGGCGGCCCCGATGCGCTGGGCGCGGCGGCGCATGACTTTTCCACCAACGCCAATGCCTGCGGACCCTGCCCGCAAGCCCTGCAGGCGCTGCGCGCGGCCGACCGCAGCCGCTACCCCGACCCGGCCTATACCGCGCTGCGCGCCCAGCTTGCCGCCTTCCACGGCGTGGCGCCCGGGCGCATCGTGCTGGCCGCCAGCGCCAGCGAGTTCATCCACCGCATCAGCGCCCACGCCGCGCGCAGCGGCCTGCGCCAGGCCGTGCTGCCCGCCCACGGCTATGGCGACTACGCACGCGCCGCCCAGGCCTGGGGCCTGGAGCAGGGGGGCGCCACCCAGGCGCCCGCGCTGCACTGGGCCTGCGAGCCCGCCAGCCCGCTGGGCGGCCCGGACGCCGCGCTCGCCGCCTGGGCGCAGCACGGCGCCGCGCCGCCGCCGGGCCTGTACGTGCTCGACTGCGCCTACGCCCCGCTGCGCCTGGCGGGCCGCGCGCGCCTCGTGCCCGGCCATGCCTGGCAGCTCTGGACGCCCAACAAGGCCCTGGGCCTGACGGGCGTGCGCGCGGCCTACGCCATCGCGCCCGAGGGCGCCGCGGCGCAGGCGGCGGCGCTGCAGGCGCTGGCCCCGTCCTGGCCCGTGGGGGCGGACGGCGTGGCCCTGCTCGCGGCCTGGGTGCAGGCCGATGCGCAGGCCTGGCTGGCGCAGTCCCTGGCCGTGCTGCGCGCCTGGAAGGCGCAGCAGGAGGCGCTGTGCGCGGCCCTGGGCTGGCAGGTGCTGCCCGGCAGCCTGGCCAATTACTTCACCGCCCGCCTGCCGCGGGCGGATGCGGCGGCGCTGGCCGCGCTGCTGCAGCGCCTGCGCGCGCAGGGCATCAAGCTGCGCGACTGCGCCTCGTTCGGCCTGCCGGGCTGCGTGCGCCTGGGGGTGCTGGCGCCGGCGGCGCAGCAGGCGCTGCAGGCGGCGCTGGCCGGCCGGTGACCGGGGGCAGGGCGGGGCAGTCAGCCCGCGCCCAGGGGGGCGCCGGGCAGGGGGTGCGCGTGCAGGCAGGCGCTGCAGCGCATGGCGGTGAGCGCGCCGCCGCCGATGTGCACGGGCACGGGCGCCAGCAGGTAGCGCCCCGGCGCCAGCCCAGCGCAGGCGGCCAGGGTGAGCAGCACCTCGCCGGGGCCGGCGATGTCTTCGCCCAGCTTGCAGGCCAGGTTCATCTCGTGGCCGTACAAGTCCTTGCCCGCGATGACCAGCGTGGGGCCGTAGCCTATGCCCACGCTGGCCTGGAGCTGCGCCTCGGGCGGCTGCACGGCGTTCATGGCGTCCAGGGCGCGCAGCACGTCCAGGGCGCCGTCCAGGGCCTGCTGCGGGTGGGTGAACACGGCGAACAGGTTGTCCGCCTCCTGCTTGACGACTTCGCCGCCATTGGCGGCGATGGCCGGGCGCGCGGCCTGCTCCATGCGGTGCACCAGCGCCAGGAAATGGATGATGCCGTGGTGCGCCGTGATGCGCGAGAAGCCGCACAGGTCCAGCACCAGCATGGCCACGGGGCGCACGAAGGCCTGCTCTATGGCCGCGTCCACCTGCGCGCGCAGCTCGGGCTGCTGGTTGCGCAGGGCGAGCAGTGCGTCGAGGTGGTGGCGGTCATGCGCCCGGGCCGGGCCCAGGCGGGTGGGCAGGCCGTGCGGTGCGGGCGGGGGCTGCGGGGCTATGGCGCTGAAAGGGCGCGGGCCGCCGCGGGGCGCGTCAGCGGGCGGCGGGCCCGGCGGTGGTGTCGGCGGCCAGGGGCTGCAGCGCATACTGTGCGGCCTGCGCGCCCTCGGCGGGGCTGGCGCCGGCCACGCGGCGCGCGCCGTTGAAGCGGCGCTGCCAGTAGCTCTCCTGCATGTCCTCCACGCGCACCTTGGCGCCGGTACGCGGCGCGTGGATGAACTTGCCGTCCCCCACGTAGATGCCCACGTGGCTGAAAGCGCGGCGCATGGTGTTGAAGAACACCAGATCGCCGGGCTGCAGGTCCTTCTTGTCGATTTTTTCGGTACTGGCGGCCTGCTCGGACGCCTGGCGCGGCAGCAGAAGGCCGCGCGTCTGTTCGTAGATGCTGCGCACGAAGCCGCTGCAGTCGAATCCCGTTTCGGCGCTGGTGCCGCCGCGGCGGTAGGGCACGCCCAGCAGGCCCATGGCCGTGGTCACCAGGTCGGAGGTGCGGTCGGCCACGTCGTGCGCCTGGCCGGCCACGTTGTGGCCCAGCTCAGCCAGTTGGCTGCGCAGGTTGACGGTCCATTGGAAGGGCTCCTGCGCTTCGGCAGGGGTGGAGCCCGGGGCGGCATGCACGGCGCTGCTGCACGCAAGCACCAGGAGGAAAATCCAGCGTCGCATAGGGGCGCAAGCGTACCACGACTCGGCCGGTGCCCCGCCCGCGCGCCTGGTTTTGGGGTAAAAAATGGGCTCCAGCCCAATGGAGACAAGCGCCAGCAGCTATGCTTTCAGGAGTGCAGGGGCGGTGCCTAGGCGTTTGCGCGCAGCGGGGCGCGCCGGGTTCCGGTGTAGGCTGTGGGCATGACTGCCCCGACTGCTTCCCTTCCCGCAGCGGCGCCCCCCGGCGAGGGCGCCCCCGTCTCGCGCCTGGCCCTGCGCCGCGTGGCCATAGACACCTGGCGTGAAAACGTCGCCTACCTGCACCGCGACTGCGCCGTGTACCGCGCCGAAGGCTTCCAGGCGCTGTCCAAGATCGAGGTGCGCGCCAACGGGCTGCGCATCCTGGCCACGGTGAACGTGGTGGACGACTCTGCCATCGTCGGCTGCCACGAGCTGGGCCTGTCGGAGGACGCCTTTGCCCAACTGGGCGTGGAGCCCGGCTACAAGGTGGCCGTGGCCCAGGCCGAGCCGCCCGAATCCATGGGGGCGCTGTTCCGCAAGATCGCGGGCGAGCGCCTGGGGCGCGCCGATTTCCGCGCCATCGTGCGCGACATCGCCGACCACCGCTACTCCAAGATCGAGCTCACCGCCTTCGTCGTCGCCTGCAACCGCGACGAGCTCGACCGCGAGGAGGTGTACTTCCTCTCCGACGCCATGGTCCAGACCGGCCAGCGGCTGGACTGGCACGACCCCCAGGTGGTGGACAAGCACTGCATCGGCGGCATCCCGGGCAACCGCACCTCCATGCTGGTGGTGCCCATCGTCGCCGCGCACGGCATGCTGTGCCCCAAGACCTCCTCGCGCGCCATCACCTCGCCCGCGGGCACGGCCGACACCATGGAGGTGCTGGCCAACGTGGAACTGCCGCTGGAGCAGTTGCAGGCCATCGTGCGCGACCACCACGGCTGCCTGGCCTGGGGCGGCACGGCCCAGCTCTCGCCCGCCGACGACGTGCTCATCTCCGTCGAGCGGCCGCTGTCCATCGACTCGGCGGGGCAGATGGTCGCCTCCATCCTGTCGAAGAAGATCGCCGCGGGCTCCACCCACCTGGTGCTCGACATCCCCATCGGCCCCACGGCCAAGGTGCGCTCCATGCCCGAGGCGCAGCGCCTGCGCCGCCTCTTTGAATATGTGGCGCAGCGCATGGGCCTGTCGCTGGACGTGGTCATCACCGACGGGCGCCAGCCCATAGGCAACGGCATCGGCCCCATGCTGGAGGCGCGCGACGTGATGCGCGTGCTGGAGAACGACCCGCGCGCCCCCAACGACCTGCGCCAGAAGGCCCTGCGCCTGGCCGGCCGCCTGATCGAGTGCAACCCCGACGTGCGCGGCGGCGATGGCTACGGCATCGCGCGCGACATCCTCGACTCCGGCCGCGCCCTGGCCCGCATGCGCGACATCATCGCCGCGCAGGGCGCCAAGGATTTCGACCACAACAACCCCAACCTGGGCGCGCTGCACTTCGAGATCTGCGCACCCGCCGCCGGCGTGGTGGCGGGCATAGACAACCAGCAGATCGCCCGCATCGCCCGCCTGGCCGGCGCGCCCAAGGTGCAGGGCGCCGGCGTGGACCTGCTGTGCAAGCTCGGCGACGCCGTGGCCCCGGGCCAGCCCATGTACCGCGTGCACGCGGGCTTCCCGGCCGACCTGGAGTTTGCCCGCCAGGCCAGCCAGCGCGCCAGCGGCTACCGCATCGGCGGCGCGGACGAGGTGCCCCACGTGTTCGTGGAGTTCTGAGCATGGCCGCACCCGACGCCCCCGCGGCCTGCCTGCTGTACTTTGCCGACGAACACGCCAGCGCCCAGCGCCTGGCGCAAGCCAGCGGCCTTCCCGCGCTGGAGATTGAGCGCCACCGCTTCCCCGACGGCGAACTCAAACTCACCCTACCCGTGGATGCCGCGGGCCAACTGCCCGCGCGCGCCGTGCTGCTGCGCAGCCTGGACCAGCCCAACGAAAAGCTCATCGAACTGCTGCTGGCCGCGCGCAGCGCGCGCAGCCTGGGCGTGCGCCAGCTCACGCTGGTGGCGCCCTACCTGGCCTACATGCGCCAGGACATCGCCTTCCACCCCGGCGAGGCCGTGAGCCAGCGCATCGTCGGCCCCTTCCTGGCCAGCCTGTTCGACGCCGTGGTCACCGTGGACCCGCACCTGCACCGCGTCGCCACGCTCGACGAGGCCGTGCCTGCCACGCGCACCGTGGCCCTGAGCGGCGCCCCCCTGCTGGCCGACTGGATCGTGCGCCAGCGCCCCGGCGCGCTGCTGGTTGGCCCCGACGGCGAATCCGCCCAATGGGTGGCCCAGGCCGCCGCGCGCCACGTCCTGGAGCACGCCGTGTGCACCAAGGAGCGACACGGCGACCGCAGCGTCACCATCCACCTGCCACCCGTGGCCGTGCAGGGCAGGGCGGTGGTGCTGCTCGACGACATGGCCAGCACCGGCCACACCCTGGCCCAGGCGGCGCGGCTGCTGCTGCAGGCGGGCGCTGCCTCGGTGGACGTGGCGGTGACGCACGCGCTGATCGACGCAGAGGCCCTGGCCGCGCTGCACGCAGCAGGGGTGGGAGAGTTCTGGAGCACGGATTGCGTGGCGCACCCTACAAACGCGGTGGCGATGGCGGTGGAGCTGGCGCGGGGGGTGGGGCAGTTGTGGGGCTTGGGGGCTGATATTCCCGGTTGAATGTGTTTGCCCGCCTGGATATGTAGCACTGTCGGCCATGGTCCAGCAGCTGGGTTTCTGGTGGCCGGCTTCTGTGACACGACGGTTTGCAGCAGCCGACTCGTTCCAACTACTTGTCAATTTTTGGCGAGCGACCGCTTGGGCAAGCATCGGGGGCGCCACAACTGCAAATTCATCGGCCCGATTTCACCCCAACCCTTCGGGCAAGTGCCTTGCCGGGCGGTCTGCGGCGTTGCGGCGCTTGTGGATAGCCGAGCTGTACGCTGCGCCCCGCGCCTTGCATCCCAACACAGCAAAGGACTCGTGCGACTCCAAAAAGACTTTGAACCAAGGCTTTTGGAAGATTTAGCGTGGCCCACAAGGGGCTCTCAGTCATGCAGATGCTCGGCTACAAACTGGCGAAAAATTCCCATGGCAGGCGCTTCAGTACGGTCGGCCAGGGTAACGAACGCAAAGTGTGCGCCCTCGTTCAACGCCGGAGTGATGGGCAACTCCACCAAGCTACCGGCAGCGATGGCTTCACGCGCGGGCCTGACGAGGCCGAGGAACACCGCGTCACTGCCTTGTACCGCGTATAACAAACTGTTGACATCGTTGCAACGCAAGGTCACTGCGACCTGGGGATCCGCTGCGGGTCCATAGCGGGTGATCAGAAGACGTGCCAACTCCGGATTGAGTGAAGTCGACGCTAACGGATAGCGTTGGAGGTGTGCAAATGTAATGGGGGTGTTGAGTTTGGCAAGGGGGTGACCCACGCGACAGATGAAACCACCGCGCATTTGGCCCAAATCTTCGATCAACAGGTCATCAGCTGGCGTGACGCTGCGTAGATCCACGACCAGTGCGTCGAATCCACGTTCGCGCAAGCGCCTGGTCTGCAACTCCGGGGGGCCGGATTCGAGGCTGACCTGCACTCTTGGATGCATGCAAGCCATGTAACTCAGAAAAGGCTGCATCAGCAGTGCAGTCGGCCCCGCGCCGAGCCCAATGCGAATGACCCCCAAGTAGCCTTCTTGCAATAGCTGTGCGCTGCGTTTTAGCTCAACGGCATCCAGCACCATGCGGCGCGCCCGGCTTGCAACGGTCTGGCCGAACGGCGTCAACTCGTTGCGCTTGCCCATTCGGTCGATCAGACGTGCTCCGAGGTCGTCTTCGAGGGTCTGGATGCTGCGACTCAGGGCGGACTGGGTGATGTGGCACCGCTCCGCGGCGCGGCTGAACGAACCGGTGTCCGCCACAGCCAGCAGGTACTCCAGATGGCGCAGGTTCATTTCCTTAGTCGCATGAGTTTTTTGAATGCATTCTGAATAAATTATGCATTAGACGCATTTGATCATGATTCATATGATTTCGCACGCTGTCGTCCAGGCCAGCAGCAATCATCCGGAGACAAATTCATGGGCGTTCAAAATTCCAGTATGGGCGACGTCGCGTTGCCGCCCACATCCCAGGGCGTATCGAACAATTTAACTGCCGCGACGAGCAAGGTGCAGCCCCGCGTCGTGGCTGCAACAGTGGCGGGCAACGCGCTGGAGTTCTTTGATTTCACCACCTACGCGTTCTTCGCGGTGTATATCGGCCAGACCTTCTTTCCTGCTGACGAGCCGCTGGTCACGGTGATGCTGTCGGTAGCGGTCTTTGGCGTTGGCTTCATCACGCGCCCTTTGGGCGGGCTGCTGATCGGCTCTTTTGCTGATCGTGTCGGACGCAAGCCGGCCATGCTGTTGACCATTGCGCTCATCACGATCGGCACGATCGGCATGGCGCTCACACCCTCGTACGCAAGCATCGGATTGGCGGCACCCATCATCGTCATTGCCTGTCGGCTGGTGCAGGGGCTGGCCCTGGGCGGCGAGGTCGGGCCGTCTACGACGTATCTGATCGAGATCGCCCCCCCGGGCCGGCGTGGCCTGTATGGCAGCTGGCAGCTTGCCAGCCAGGGCATAGCGTCGCTGGCGGCTGGCGTCGTCGGCATTGTGCTCACGCTGGCGCTAAGCAAGGAGCAGATGCTGGCGTGGGGTTGGCGTATCCCTTTTTTGCTCGGTCTGGCATTGATCCCCATTGCTTTCTTTCTGCGCCGCCACATGCCTGAGAGCCTCGAGCATCCCACGCATAGCGGACCCATCAAGAGCCCGCTGGCCGATATCCGGCACCATCTGCGCCCGATCATGCTGGCGCTCATGGTGATCCTGGGTGTGACGATCTCGACCTATGCGGCGATCTACATGACCACTTATGCCGTGACCACGCTCAAGCTCTCCGCGACGATCGCCATGTCGGCGACCATCGTATTCGGCGTGGCGACCTGGGCGGGTGCGCTGCTGGGGGGCTGGCTGTCAGATCTGTATGGGCGCAAACCTGTGATGCTCTGGGCTCGCGTGGCATTGTTTGTTCTGGTCTATCCGGCTTATATGCTGCTCATCGACCATACCAGCGTTGCCACTCTGGCACTGGCGACTGCGCTGCTGGCATTGCTCACGGGCATTGGTGGCGCGCCAACGCTGGTGGCCATCCCGGAGCTGTTCCCTGGTCATGTACGCGCGCTCGGGCTGTCGATTGCCTATGCCTTTGGTGTGGCGCTGTTTGGCGGCACCGCGCAACTGGTGATCACCTGGCTGATCAAGGTGACCAACAACCCGGCGGCGCCAGCGCTCTACGTACTTATCACCAGCTTGATCGCCATCGTCGGCATTCTGCTCATGCGCGAAACCGGCGGTGATAAGGAACTACAGAAATGATCACCAGGCGAATTTTTCCGGACTGTGAGTTCATAGCATGACTGTTCAAGACACCTTGCAGGCGGTACGCGCACACGAAGACGAGTTCATCGCTTTGCGCCGTGATATCCATCAGCACCCCGAGCTGCCATTCGAAGAGCTGCGCACCAGTGATTTGGTGGCTGCACGACTGCGGGACTGGGGTTACCACGTTGAGCGCGGCCTGGGCGGAACCGGTGTGGTCGGGCAACTCCAGCGTGGCGACGGCAAGCGCACCCTGGGTCTGCGCGCGGACATGGATGCACTGCCGATCCAGGAGGCCACGGGGCTGCAGTACGCAAGTCGCAACCAAGGCGTCATGCACGCCTGCGGCCACGACGGACATACGGCCATGCTGTTGGCGGCAGCCAAGGTGCTGGCAGAGCAGGGTGACTTCTCAGGGACACTCAACCTGATCTTCCAGCCCGCAGAGGAATACGGCACCAGCGACTGTGGCGCCGTACGCATGATCAACGACGGCCTGTTCGACAAATACCCATGTGACGCTGTCTTCAGCATGCACAACATGCCCGGCTGGCCACAGGGGCACTTGATCTTTCGCGAAGGCCCAATGATGGCCTCCTCTGACAAGGTCTACATTACGCTGGTAGGCCACGGTGGTCACGGTGCTGTGCCGCACAAGACAGCCGATCCGGTGGTGGCGGCAGCCAGCCTGGTGATGGCGTTGCAGACCGTGGTCTCGCGCAATGTCGATCCACTACAAACAGCGGTGGTGACCGTGGGGGTGTTGCAATCCGGACGCGCCAATAACGTCATCCCCGACAGCGCATATCTCGAGCTGAGCGTGCGCGCGCTCGATTCTGAGGTGCGCAGTCTGCTGCAGCAGCGCATTACCGAAATCACCCACGCTCAGGCGCAGAGCTTTGGCGTCAAGGCTGAAATCGACTACCGGCGCGGCTACGCGGCACTGGTCAACAGCAAGGACGAAACCGACTTCGCCCGCCAGATTGGCAGCGAATTGGTTGGTGCCGAGCGCGTCGTGCTGCAGGCCCCGCCGCTCACCGGCAGCGAAGACTTCGCTTTCATGCTGGAGAAGTGCCCCGGCAGCTACCTGTTGATCGGAAACGGGGCTGGCGACAAGCTGGGCGCCTGCATGGTGCACAACCCGGGTTACGACTTCAACGACGCCAACCTGGCCATTGGCGCTGCATACTGGGCGCTGCTGGCGCGGCGTTATCTGGTTTGAACGATGGACCGCGCCGCTTTGGAAACGCTCCAGAGCTTTCTGGTAGGGCTCGACGCGCGCATGAAGCGCGCACACAAACGCGGCCAGGTGGCGCACTACATTCCGCAACTGGCCAGCGTTGATGTGCATCAGTTCGGGATCAGTGTGTGCCTGGCCAGTGGTGAGCAGCTGAGCGCGGGCGACGCTGCGACACCGTTTTCGATCCAGAGCATCTCAAAGGTCTTCTCACTGGCGATCGCATTGGGCCGTCACGGCGACCGGCTCTGGAAGCGGGTGGGCAAGGAACCATCTAACTACACCTTCAACTCGGTCATTGAGCTTGAGCAGGAAGGCGGCAAACCGCGCAATCCTTTCGTCAATGCGGGTGCACTGGTCACCACCGACGCCATGCTTGATGCGCCCGACGCGGGCGGCGGACTCGACGAACTGATGGATTTCGTTCGCACGGCGGCTGGAGATGACCGGATCTCGATTGATGAACAGGTTGCCGCCTCGGAATACCGCACGGCCTACCGCAACTTCTCCCTGGCGTACTTTCTACGCTCGTGCGGCAATCTGCACACGGAATGCGAACGGCTTCTGCAGATTTACTGTCGCCAATGCGCGATCGCGATGAACTGCCAGCAATTGGCCAGCGTCGGCCGGTTCCTGGCCGGCTTCGACTCCGCAGCCCACCTGCTGAGCCCAGCTCAGGCACGCAGTGTCAACGCCTTGATGCTGGTCGCGGGGCACTATGATGGTTCAGGCGACTTCGCCTATTCGGTCGGCTTCCCCGGCAAGAGTGGCGTCGGAGGCGGCATTCTTGCCGTCGTTCCGGGACATGCATCGATCGCTGTCTGGTCTCCTGGCCTGAATGCGTTTGGCAATTCACTGCTCGGCACGCGCGCGCTGCAAGAGTTGTCAGAGTTCACTGGCTGGTCGGTGTTCTGAGGTGCAGACTTTATCGTTTACCTCGACATGAACAGCCCCGGATTTTGAGCAGGCTGGTTGGTTTGAATGAAGGTCGGTGAGACTGCCTCGCCCGCCGATTGCCGCCAGACGGCTTGGAGCGCCGGCATGATCGGCCAGCCTGAGCAAGGCAATCCCAGCGACTCTGCGATGACGTTGCACTCCAGCTTGGCAAGGCACTCCTGAATCAAGGGAGGCCCGGCAAGACCGGCCCATGATGTTGCCGTTTGCGTCATCCCGGGTGGTCATGACGACCGCCGGCCCGGATTCCAGCGGGTAAGAGCCTTGTTCAGAGCCAAGGGTTGCATGAAGCTACCTCCCATGCTCCTGCCAGGCAAGCGCGCTGGGGCCTGCCCGCAAAGTTCAAGATACGCCTGCTGGTGCAAAGCCCCCGGCGCTGCGCCACGGCTGCGACAATCCGGCCCTTGCACCCACCAGAGAGAAAGACCCTGCCATGCTGCTTGACGCCGCCGAATCCCAACTCGTCCTGGTCGACTACCAGGAGCGCCTGATGCCGGCCATCCACGAAGGCCCCGCCGTGCTGGCCCACGCCCGCCGCCTGGCCGAGATCGCCCGCATGCTGGATGTGCCCGTGTGGGGCACCGAGCAAAACCCCTCGCGCCTGGGCGCCAACGACGCCGCGCTGCGCGCCCTGTGCCAGAAAACCCTGGCCAAGATGCACTTCAGCGCCGCCGAAGAAGGCCTGGGCGAATGGCTGCGGCCACCGGCCAAGCCCCAGGGTGGCAACGCACGCAGCCTGCCCAAGCACCTGCAAAAGCCCGCCCAGCAAGCGCCCGAGCGCGGCACCATCGTCATTGCCGGGTGCGAAGCCCATGTGTGCCTGCTGCAGACCGCGCTGGACCTGATCGATGACGAGTTTGAAGTATGGGTGGTGACCGACGCCTGCGGCTCGCGCACCGAGCGCAACCGCGACGCCGCCTACGACCGCCTGGCCGGTGCGGGCGCCGAGCTGGTGACCACGGAGATGGTGGTCTTCGAATGGCTGCGCACCTGCGAGCACCCGGCGTTCAAGCAGGCGCTGGCGCTGGTGAAGTAAGCGCGCGCACGCCAAACAGGCCGGCGAAGCGGCCCCACATCGGCCGACCGCGGGCGCGCCGGGCGTTCACAATGGGCGTGCTGCGCGCCGGTCGGCGTGCAGTGCATTGTTTTGGAAGGGATGGTGGGGCATGCTGGGTCTGGCAACGGTGCTGACGGAGCGGGGCATGGAGGGCATTACCGCCTTCGTGCCCCCGGCGGCGCCGCGCGCCCCCAGGCTGCAGCCCGAGGCAGCGGCGCCCGCGGCGCAGGCAGCCTGGGCGCCCTGGGCCTCCTGGGACGCCGGCGCGCGCCGCAAGATCGGCATCGCCGCCGGCGCGCTGGCGGGCTTGGCCCTGGTAGCGGGCTTGCTCTACGCCCTGGTGCAGACGCTCCTGGAGCCAGGCGCAGCGCGCGCGCCCCGGCAGGACACCGCGGTGCGCCCGGTGCTCGAAGAAGCTGCCGCGCCCGCCGCCGCTGCGGCCGACCCGGCATCCGCCCCGCCTGCGGCGCCCCCGGAAGCCGCCATGCCGCAGGAAGCCGCCATGCCGCAGGAAGCCGCTACGCCCGCGGAAGCCGCTACGCCGTCCGCGCCTCCGTCGGCCGACGCGCGCAGGCCCCGGCCCATGGCGCGCCAGGCGCCGCGGCGGCCGGCGAGCGAGAGTGTGTTTGCGCCCCAGCCGGAATGGACCAGCCAGGTGCGGCGCATCGGCGAGGTCGATGCGCAGACCGAGCGCGCGGCCATGCAAATCCTCGAAGCCATCCACGCCGCGCAGGAGCGCGAGCACCCGCCGCGCGCTCCGGCGTCCCGGGAGGCCGGGCATGAGTGAGACGGCCGAGCCGCTGCGCTGGACGGTGGTCGAGCCCGTCGGCGGCGTGACCGTGCACGCCTTCTTCTTCGTGCCGCATGCCTTCGCCCTGCTCGACGCCGTGCGCAAGGAGCTGCCCGTGTTCGGCGTGCCCCTGCCCGAGCCGGTGCATGTGGGGGGCACGGAGTTCCGCCTCGGCCGGCTGCGGGGGGAGCCTGCGGCGCTGTACCTGCACGGCAATGGCTACCTGAGCGTCACGCGGGCTGCTCCGTCCGAAGACCACGACGGCAGCAACTGGCGCACCCTGCTGCAGCCGGCCGACATCTGGACCGCCCTGGCCAACGCCATGGCCGTGAGCGCCACCATGCGCCAGCCGGCGGCCGCCTTGCTGCGGGCGGGCGGGGCGCTGTATTTTCTGGCGCCCTCGCCGCCGGTCATGCGCAAGCTCCTGCAGGCGCTCACGCCCACCGAGCCGGACGAACCCGTGCTGAGCGCCGCCGACGTGGCGCAGCTCTGCCTGGCCGACGCGTCCTGAGCGTGCCCCTGCGCCCGGCCCGCACGGTGGGCGGCGGCGCATCGCGTATCCTGTGGCGTTACCCCAGTTGGCAGGAGGCCGCCCTTGACACCACCGATTCGACGCATCGCCCTGAGCACCGGCGGGGGCGATGCCCCGGGCCTGAACGCCGTGATCCGCGCCACCGTCTCGGCCGCGCTGCGCCGCGGCTGGGAGTGCGTGGGCATACGCGACGGCTACAACGGCCTGCTCCAGCCCGAGCGCTACCCGCAGGGCGGCGTGGAGCTGCTCACGCACGAGCGCGTGCGCGGCATTGCGCACCTGGGCGGCACCATCCTGGGCACGACCAACAAGGGCAACCCCTTCCACTTCCCCGTGCGCCTGCCCGACGGCCGCATGGGCGAGGCCGACCGCTCCGATGAACTGCTGGCCGCGTTTGCGCGCGCGGGCATCGACGCGCTGGTCACCGTGGGGGGCGACGGCTCGCTCGCCATCGCGCACGAGCTGGGCCAGAAAGGCCTGCGCGTGGTGGGCGTGCCCAAGACCATAGACAACGACCTGGACAAGACCGTCACCACCTTCGGCTTTGATACCGCCGTCTCCTTCGCCACCGAATGCCTGGACCGCCTGCACAGCACGGCCGAGAGCCACCAGCGCATCATGGTGGTGGAGGTGATGGGGCGCTACGCGGGCTGGATTGCGCTGCACGCGGGCATTGCCGGGGGCGCGCACGCCATCCTGCTGCCCGAGATCCCGTTCGACCTGGAGGGCGTGGTGCAGAAAATCTGCAAGCGCGACACCCACGGCCGCAGCTATTCCATCGTCGTCGTGGCCGAGGGGGCCTTCCCCCGGGCCGGCGCACGCGCGCTGGCGGCGCCCGCCGAGGCCGGCCATGCCGAGCGCCTGGGCGGCATGGGCGAGCAGGTGGCGCAGGAGCTGGCCCGGCGCACGGGCAAGGATGCGCGCGCCGTGGTGCTGGGCCATTTGCTGCGCGGCGGCTCGCCCACGGCCTTCGACCGGCTGGCGGCGCTGCGCTTTGGCACGGCGGCCGTGCGCGCGCTGGAGCAGGGCATGGCGGGCGTGATGGTCTCGCTCGCCTTTCCCAACGTGGAGTACGTGCCGCTGGCCGAGGTGGCCGGGCGCATGAAAGCCGTGCCGCTGGACGGCGACACCGTGCAGACGGCGCGCGACCTGGGCATTGCGCTGGGCGATTGAGGGGGCCTGCGGGCGGCGCGGCGCGTCAGGTTTCCGCAAGCCCGTCATGAATAATTATGAATTCAGATTCCGCATCCTGACAGGAACCGAGGCCAAGGAGACCGTCCCATGAGCAGCTATGCCGCGTTTTACCGCCAGTCCATCGACGAGCGCGATGCCTTCTGGGCCGAGCAGGCCCGCCGCATCGACTGGCACACGCCGCCGCAGACCATTTGCGACTACAGCAACCCGCCGTTCGCGCGCTGGTTCGCGGGTGGCACGACCAATCTGTGCCACAACGCGGTCGATCGCCACCTGGCGGCGCGCGCGCAGCAGAACGCCCTGGTCGCCATCTCCACCGAGACGGACACCGAGCGCGCCTACACCTACGCCGAGCTGCACGCCGAGGTGCAGCGCATGGCCGCGGTGCTGCAGGCGCTGGGCGTGCGCCAGGGCGACCGCGTGCTGCTCTACATGCCCATGATCGCCGAAGCCGCCTTCGCCATGCTGGCCTGCGCGCGCATCGGCGCCATCCACTCGGTGGTGTTTGGCGGCTTTGCCTCGGGCTCGCTGGCCTCGCGCATCGAGGACGCCGAGCCCCTGGTCGTGGTCAGCGCCGACGCGGGCTCGCGCGGTGGCAAGGTCGTGCCCTACAAGCCGCTGCTGGACGAGGCCATCGAGCTGTCGCGCCACAAGCCCGCCGCCGTGCTCATGGTCGACCGGGGGCTGGCGGGCGCGGCCATGCGCGCGGGGCGCGACCACGACTGGGCGGCGCTGCGCGCCCAGCACCTCGATGCCCAGGTGCCCTGCACCTGGGTGGACGCCACGCACCCGAGCTACACGCTCTACACCAGCGGCACCACGGGCCGGCCCAAGGGCGTGCAGCGCGACACCGGCGGCTACGCCGTGGCGCTGGCGGCCAGCATGCGCCACATCTTCCAGGCCGACCCGGGCGACACCTACCTGTGCACCAGCGACATCGGCTGGGTGGTGGGGCACAGCTACATCATCTACGGCCCGCTGATCGCAGGCATGACCACCATCATGTACGAGGGCCTGCCCATCCGCCCCGACGCGGGCATCTGGTGGAGCATTGTCGAGAAGTACCGGGTCACGCACATGTTCTCGGCGCCCACGGCGGTGCGCGTGCTCAAGAAGCAGGACCCGGCCTACCTGAGCAAGTACAAGCTGAGCAGCCTCAAGGCCCTGTGGCTCGCGGGCGAGCCGCTGGACGAGCCCACGGCGCAGTGGATAGGCAGCGCCCTGGGCGTGCCCATCATCGACAACTACTGGCAGACCGAGACGGGCTGGCCCATCCTCACGCTGTGCAATGGCGTGGAGCCGCAGGCCGCGCGCCTGGGCAGCCCGGGCAAGGCGGTGTTCGGCTACAACGTCAAGCTCATCGACGAGGCCACGGGCGCGGAGCTCACCGCGCCGAACCAGAAGGGCGTGGTCGCCATCGAGGGGCCGCTGCCCCCCGGCTGCCTGCAGACCGTGTGGCGCGACGACGAGCGCTTCGTCAACACCTACTGGAAGAGCATCCCCGGGCGCCTGATCTACAGCACCTTCGACTGGGGCATCCGCGACGCCGACGGCTACTACTTCATCCTCGGCCGCACCGACGACGTGATCAACGTCGCCGGCCACCGCCTGGGCACGCGCGAGATCGAGGAGTGCATCGCCTCGCACCCCAACGTCGCCGAGGTGGCCGTGGTGGGCGTGGCCGACGCGCTCAAGGGCCAGGTGGCGCTGGCCTTTGCCGTGCCCAAGAACGCCGCCGGCCTGGAAGCGCCCGAGGCGCGCCTGCGCCTGGAGGGCGAGGTGATGAAGCTGGTCGATGCGCGGCTCGGCGCCGTGGCGCGGCCGGCGCGCGTGCACTTCGTCAGCGCGCTGCCCAAGACGCGCAGCGGCAAGGTGCTGCGCCGCGCGCTGCAGGCGGTGGCCGAGCGGCGCGACCCCGGCGACCTCACGACCATGGAAGACCCGGCTGCCCTGGCCCAGGTCAAGGCCCTGGTCACCGAGTAATGTGCTATTGATTCAGTAGCTTGCGGCGCTTGCCTGGCGGGCGCTGCAGCCTGTTTTCATCAATATTTGCGGTGCGTCAGCGCCGCCACTGTGGCGGGCATTGCCAGGTGCGGCTCCAGGCGATGAACTCGGCCAGCGGCATGGGCCGCGCGATGTGGTAGCCCTGGGCGAGGTGGCAGCCCATCTGCACCAGCATCTGGCCCTGGTCCACGGTCTCCACGCCCTCGGCGATCACGCGGTAGCCGAAGGAGCGCGCCAGCCCGATCACCCCCTGCACGATGGCCAGGTCGCCCGCGTCGTCCATCATGCCGTGCACGAAGCTCTGGTCGATCTTGAGCGTGGACAGCGGCAGGCGCCGCAGGTAGGAGAGCGACGAGTAGCCCGTGCCGAAGTCGTCCAGCGCCACGCTCACGCCCTGCTGGCGCAGCTCGGCCAGGGTCTGGGCGACGGGTTCGATGTGGTAGAGCGCCGCGGTCTCGGTGATCTCCAGCTCCAGCAACTGTGCCGGCACGCCCGCGCAGCGGCGCACCTCCTCGCACACCCAGCGCGCAAAGCCGGGCTGCTGCAGGTGCGGCGCCGAGACGTTCACGCTGATGGGCAGGGCCAGGCCGTGCTCCTGCAGGCGGCGCACCAGTTGCAGGCCTTCGCGCAGCGCCCAGGCGCCGAAGGGCACTTCAAGCTCTGAGCCGTCGAGCTGCGGCAGGAAGGCGCCCGGCGCCAGAATGCCCTGCTCGGGGTGGCGCCAGCGCGCCAGGGCCTCGGCGCCGACGATGCTGCCCTGGTGCATGTCCACCTTGGGCTGCAGGAAGAGCTCGAACTCGCCGCGCTCGAGTGCCTGGCGCAGGCGCAGGAGATGCTCGCGCGCCTGGCGCGACTGGCGCTCCTGCGTGAGGTCGAATTCGTGGAAGCGGTTGCGCCCGGCCTGCTTGGCGGCGTACATGGCCTGGTCGGCGTGGCGCAGCAGGGTGTCGGCGTCCGAGCCGTCCTGCGGGTAGAGCGTGTAGCCGATGCTGGCCGTCACGCTCACGCGGTGCGTGCCGATCTGGTAGGGCGAGGCAATGCTTTGCATGGCCTGGGCGAGCAACTGGCGGCATTCCTGGGCGTGCTCCAGCCCGGGCAGCAGGATGGCGAACTCGTCGCCGCCCAGGCGCGCCACGCAGTCCTGCGGGCGCAGCGCGCGCGCCAGGCGCTGGGCGGCCACCACCAGCAGGCGGTCGCCCGCGTCGTGCCCCAGGCGGTCGTTCACGGGCTTGAAGCCATCGAGGTCCAGGTAGGCCACGCCCAGCAGGGTGTCGCGTTCCACGGCCTGCTCCATGGCCTCGGCGAGCCGGCGCGCCAGCATCACGCGGTTGGGCAGGCCGGTGAGCGTGTCGTAGTGCGCCAGGCGGCGCAGCAGGCTCTCCTGCTCGTGCTGGGCGGTCACGTCCATGGCGATGCCCAGCATGCGCAGGGGCTGGCCGTCGGCGTCCAGGCTCACCACCTTGCCCAGGTTGCGCACCCAGCGGTCCTTCTCCTGCGTCCTGCGGATGCGGAAGGTCACGTCGAAAGGGGTCTGCGGCTGGTTCACGTGGCGCGTGACCTCGGTGGTCACGCGCAGCACGTCCTCGGGGCCCAGCGGGTCGGTCCAGAGGAAGGGGGGGCTGTCCATGCCGCCCGCGGGCAGGTCCTGCAGGCTGCGCCAGCGCTCGTCGCCCGCGATCATGCCGGTGTGCAGGTTCCAGTCCCAGCGGCCCAGCGATGCCGTGGCCAGGGTGAGCGAGAGCAGGGCCTCGCGTTCGCGCACGTCCTCTTCCTGGCGCTTGCGGTCGGTGATGTCCTGCAGGGCGAACAGCCAGCCGGGCTGGCCGTCGAAGTCGATGGCGCGCATCGACTGCAGGCAGATGCGCTGTTCGCCATTGCGCAGCACCACGGGCAGTTCGTAGGCCTCCAGCAGCGACGTCTGCTCGGCCGCCGCGACCAGCCGGGCGCGCGCCTGCACACTGAGCACGCCCAGCTCGGTGGCGCTGCGCCCCAGGGCCTCCCGGCGCGTGTAGCCGAACATGGCCTCCCAGGCGGGGTTGACCTCCAGGTACACGCCGTCGGCGCGGCGCGTCACGCCCATGGGGTAGGGCAGCAGCGGGAAGATGCGCGCAAAGCGCTCCTCGGACTGGCGCAGGCGCTGTTCGGCGCGCTTGTATTCGTCGATGTCCTGCATCACGCCGCGGATGCGCACCACGCGGCCGTCCTCCACCACGGGCTCGCCGCGCGCCCGGCCCCAGAGGGTCGAGCCATCGGGCCGCAGGATTTCGACGTCCATGCTCCAGGGGCGGTGGTGCAGCACGCAGTCGCGGATGCGCTGGCGCATGTCCTCGCGCCATGGCGGCGCCACGCAGGTGCCGATGTAGTCCCGCGGCAGGGGCGCGCCGCGCTCCAGGCCGTGGATGTCGTAGCACATGTCCGACCAGTACACCAGGCCCTTGCCGCGCTCGTCCACCCAGTAGCCCAGCCGCGCCATGCGCCCGGCCTGGTCGAGCGCCGCGTTCTTGGCCAGCAGCTCCTCGCGGATGCGCGTCTCCTCGCTGGTGTCGTGGAAGATGAAGACCAGGCAGTCCACGCCGTCGATCTGCACGGGCTGGGCGGACATCTGCCCCGGGATGATGTGCCCGGCGCGCTGGGCCAGCATGGCCAGGCGGTCCACCTTGCCCTCGCGCTGCAGCAGCGCGACCATGCGGTGGCGTTCGTCCTCGGTGGCCCAGATCTTCAGTTCGGTCGAGGTGCGCCCCAGCACCTGCTCGCGCCGCAGGCCCAGGAGGCGGCAGAACGCGGGGTTGACTTCCAGGTACATGCCATCGCTCAGGCGCGTGATGCCGGCGGCGTCGGGCAGCGCCTGGTAGATGGCGTGGATCTGCTCCTGGGTGGCGCGCAGGGCGCTGCGCATGGCTGCCAGCGGCGCTCCTTCGGTGCCCGGGGCCGGGGGATGGGTGTCCGGCGCAGCCTGTACAGGCGAGGGTGGGCGTGGCGCGGTGTGCGACATGCCCCCGAGTTTAGGTCCGTTTGGCCGGGTGTGCAGGCAGGGCAGGCCCCCGGATGAGGCCTGTTGACAACACCGTTCCGGCCACGATGACCGCAGCGCAGCCCAGCATCCAGGGCGTCACGCTCTCGCCGAGGAACACCGCGCCGTAGAACACGGCGAACACCGGCGCCATGAAGGTGACGGCCAGCGCCCGGCTCGGCCCGGCGTGGGCGATGAGGCGGAAGTACAGGATGTAGGCAATGCCCGTGCACAGGATGGCGATGGCGATGATGGCGCCCCAGGCGCGCGGCCCGGGCATCGTGGCCGGCCAGAACCAGACCATGGGCACGCACAGCCCGAGCGCCGCCCCGAGCTGGCTGCCCGTGGCCGTGGCCAGCGGGGGCACGCCCTGCAGGTAGCGGCGCGCAAAGCTCGCGGCGATGGCGTAGCAGGTCGTCGCGCCCAGGCAGGCCGCGATGGCCCAGGGCGCGTAGGCCGACTTGATGCCCGCGCCGCCCGGAGCGCGCCAGGCCAGCAGCGCCACGCCCACGAAGCCTATGCCCAGCCCCAGCCAGCGCAGGCGCTGGATGCGGTCGCCCAGCCACAGCCAGGCCACCAGCGCGCCGAACAGCGGCACCGTGGCGTTGAGGATGGAGGCCAGCCCCGTGGTGATGTGCAGCACCGCCCAGGAGTACAGGGCGAACGGAATGGCCGAGTTCACCAGCCCGGACAGCAGCGCCGGCCGCCAGTGGCGCCGCAGCGCCGGCCATTGCCCCTGGTGCAGCAGGATGGGCCAGAGGAACAGCGTGGCCAGCAGCACGCGCAGCCCGGCCGTGGGCAGCGGGCCGAACTCCGCCGCGCCCAGGCGCATGAACAGGAAGGACGCGCCCCACAGGGCGGACAGCAGCGTGAATTCGCCGATCCAGGCGGGTGCGGGGCGGGTGGCGGGGGCGTGGCTCATGCAGCGACCTCCGCGCTCCAGCCTTCCAGGTGCAGCAGGGCGGCCTTGCGCGCCAGGCCGCCCGCGTAGCCCGTGAGCGCGCCGCCCTGGCCCAGCACGCGGTGGCAGGGCACGACCACGCTCAGCGGGTTGCGCCCCACGGCCGCGCCCACGGCGCGCACGGCCTGCGGCCGGCCGATGGCGCGGGCCAGCGCGCCGTAGCTGCAGGTCTGGCCGCGCGGGATGCGCAGCAGGGCCTGCCAGACGGCCTGCTGGAAGGCGGTGCCGCGCGCGAGGTCCAGCGGCAGATCGAAGTGCGTGCGCGTGCCCTGCAGGTACTGCTGCACCTGCTGCGCGGCGGCGCGCAGCACGGGGTGCTGCGGCGCCTCGGGCCAGGCCGTGGGGCCGGTGAGCTGCCCGGGAAGGTGGCGCTGGCCGTCGAACCACAGGCCGCACAGGCCGGTGGGCGAGGCAGCGAGCCAGACGCTGCCCAGGGGGGTGTCCGTGCGCGACTGCACGGTGCAGGAAGAAGTGGACATGGTGGATACCCGATTAGAAGCGATTTTGGCCTTTGGCGCAGAAGGGACAAGCGCTGCCAGCTACTGTTTTGATAGTGCGGCGGGCTCGGTGCCGCCCCCGGCCCAGGCGCGCAGCACGGCGTAGCCGCGCCAGGGCCGCCAGGCCTCGGCCAGGGCGGTGGCGGCGCGCGCCGGCTGGGGCTGGCCCTGCACGCCCAGGGCCTTGTGCAGGGCCACGTCGCCCGCCGGAAAGGCGTCGGGCCAGCGCAGCGCGCGCAGGGCGATGTACTGCGCCGTCCAGTCGCCGATGCCGGGCAACTGGCGCAGCGCTGCCGTGGTGGCGGCCACATCGGCGCCGGGGTGCAGGGCGAGCTGCCCGCCATCGACCGCGCGCGCCAGCGCCACGATGGCGGCCTGGCGCTGGCGCACGATGCCGAGCTGCCCCAGCGCCTCGCCCTCGGCCCGTGCCAGCACGGCGGGCGCCGGGAACAGGCGCTGCAGTTCGGGCCAGGGCGTGGCGATGGGCTCGCCAAAATGCTCCACCAGGCGCTGGCCCAGCGTGCGCGCCGCCGCGACGGTGATCTGCTGGCCCAGCACGGCGCGCACGGCCAGCTCGAAGCCGTCAAAGGCGCCGGGCACGCGCAGGCCCGCGCGGCCGGGAAAGTGCGCCCCCAGCACGGACTCGATGGCCGCTGGGTCGGCGTCCAGGTCCAGCATGGCGCGCACGCGCGCAATCACCTGCGCCAGCGCCGGCGCCAGGCTCTCGCTGGCCTGCAGCAGCACCTGGCAGCGTGCGGGGTCAAAGCGGGCCTGCACCCAGCCGCTGAGCAGCGCCGGGCCCGCCTGCAGGCGCACGGTGCGGCGCAGCGTGCCGCTCTGCGGGTCGCTGCATTCCACGCCCGTGAATTGCCGCTGGGCAAAGAACGCCAGCAGCGCGGCCACGTCCAGCGGCGGCCGGTAGCCCAGGCGGATGCTGCCGCACAGCCCCTCCTGCGCCCCCGGCGCGCCCGTGCGGCGCAACTGGCTGGGGCTCAGGCCATAGTGCGCGGCAAAGGCGGCGTTGAAGCGGCGCACGCTGCCAAAGCCGCTGGCCAGGGCCACCTGGGTGACGGGCAGGCGCGTGTCCGTCAGCAGGTGCTTGGCCATGAGCAGGCGCCGCGTCTGCAGGTACCGCAGCGGCGAGACGCCCAGCGCCGCCTCGAAGACGCGGCGCAGGTGGCGGTCGCTCACGCCGAGCTGCTGCGCCAGCCGCGCCACGCCCAGGCCCTCGGGGCCGTTCCAGGCCTGCGGCGCGTCGAGCAGGCGCAGCGCCTGCTGCGCCAGAATGCTGCGCGCGTCCTGCACCGACCAGGCCAGCGCCTGCGGCGCCACCTCGGGGCGGCAGCGCAGGCAGGGGCGAAAGCCCGCGCTCTCGGCCTGGGCGGCCAGGGTGAAGAAGCGGCAGTGCTCGCGCCGCGGCGTGCGCACGGCGCAGACCGGGCGGCAGTAGATGCCGGTGCTGGTCACGCCCGTGAAGAACTGGCCGTCAAAGCGCGCATCGCGCGAGCACAGGGCGAGGTAGCGGCCCGCGTCGCAGGCCGGGTCGGCGCCGGGGGAGGGGGTGGGCTCGGGCATGGTGTGGATGATAGGGCGCTGCGGCGCGCCGGCTGGCCGTTTCCGGACATCTGCTTCGGGTGCGGGCGGCGCGGCCGCCCCCCTACAATCGGCGCCGTTGCGTGCTCCGCAGAAAGCCTTCCCGCCGTGCAAGTTTCTCCCGCCATCTTCAAAGCGTATGACATCCGGGGCATCGTTCCCAGCACCCTGGACGAGCACGTCGCCCGCTGCCTGGGGCGCGCCTTTGGCACGGCCGCCCGCATCGAGGGCGAGTCCGTCGTCGCCGTGGGGCGCGACGGGCGCCTGTCCGGCCCGCTGCTGGCGCAGGCGCTCATGCTGGGCCTGGCCGAAAGCGGCATGGAGGTCATCGACATCGGCCCCGCCACCACGCCCATGCTGTACTTTGCCGCCAGCACGCTGTGCAGGAGCGGCATCCAGGTCACGGGCAGCCACAACCCCAAGGACTACAACGGCTTCAAGATGGTGCTGGCGGGCCGCGCCATCTATGGCGACGAGATCCAGGCCCTGCGCCGCTGCATCGAGGAGCAGAGCTGGACGCTGGCCCAGGGCGGCTTCATCCGCCAGGCCGACGTGCTGCCCGCCTACCGCGAGCGCATCGTCTCCGACATCCAGCTCGCCCGCCCCATGAAGATCGTCGTGGACAGCGGCAACGGCATTGCCGGGGCCTCGGCGCCCGCCATCCTGCGCGCCATTGGCTGCGAGGTGACGGAGCTGTACTCCGAGGTGGACGGCCACTTCCCGAACCACCACCCCGACCCGAGCAAGCCCGAGAACCTGCGCGACCTGATCCAGACTCTGCGCGACGGCGACGCCGAGCTGGGCCTGGCCTTCGACGGCGACGGCGACCGCCTCGGCATCGTCACCAAGGACGGCCAGAACATCTTCCCCGACCGCCAGATGATGCTGTTCGCCCAGGACGTGCTCACGCGCGTGCCCGGCGGCACCATTCTGTTCGACGTGAAATGCACGCAGCGTCTGGCGCCCGCCATTGCCGAGGCGGGCGGCGTGCCGCTGATGTACAAGACCGGCCACTCGCTCATCAAGGCGCGCATGAAGGAGCTCGATGCGTCCCTGGGCGGCGAGATGAGCGGGCACATCTTCTTCCAGGAGCGCTGGTTCGGCTTCGACGACGGCACCTACGCCGGCTGCCGCCTGCTCGAAATCCTGAGCCGCCATGCCGACCCCAGCGCCGTGCTGAGCAGCCTGCCCAGCAGCCACAGCACGCCCGAGCTCAACGTGCCCTGCGCCGAGGGCGAGCCGCACCGGCTCACGGCCGAGCTGCAGGCCCTGGCGCCCGAGGCCTTTGCCGCCCCGGCGCAGATCAACACCATCGACGGCCTGCGCGTGGACTGGCCCGATGGCTTCGGCCTGATCCGCGCGAGCAACACCACGCCCGTGCTGGTGCTGCGCTTCGAGGGCCACACGCCCGCGGCGCTGGCGCGCATCGAGGCTGCCATGCTGGCCCTGCTGGCGCGCGTCAAGCCCGACGCCCGCGTGGGCGCGGCCGCGCACTGACGGGCCCCCATGGCCGCTACGCAGCGCCTCGCACTCTGGCTGTATTCGGCCCTGATGTGGGCCGTCCAGCCCCTGCTGCGGCGCAAGCTGCGCCGCCGTGCCCAGGCCGAGCCGGGCTACGGCGTGGCCGTGGAGGAGCGCTTCGGGCGCTACGCACCCGCGCTCGACAGCGTGCTGCTGCCCAGCACCGGCATGGGCGCGGCGCCGCTGGTGTGGGTGCACGCCGTCTCGCTCGGTGAGACACGCGCCGCCGCCATCCTCGTGCGCGCGCTGCGCCGCCAGATCCCCGGCATGCGCCTGCTGCTCACGCACGGCACGGCCACGGGCCGGGCCGAGGGCGCGCAGCTCCTGCAGCCCGGCGACGTGCAGGTCTGGCTGCCCTGGGACACGCCCGGCGCCGTGCAGCGCTTTCTGCGCCGCCTGCGCCCGGCCATAGGCATCCTCATGGAGACCGAGATCTGGCCCAACCTGGTCGCCGGCTGCCGCCGCCACGGCGTGCCGCTGGTGCTGGCCAATGCGCGGCTCAACCCGGCATCGCTGCGCAAGGCCCTGCGCCTGCCCTGGCTGGCGCGCCCGGCCTATGGCGGGCTCACCGCCGTCTGGGCGCAGACCGAGGCCGATGCCGGGCGCCTGCGCGCGCTCGGCGCGCCGGTGCGCGCAGTGCTGGGCAACCTCAAGTTCGACGCCCGCCCCGACGCCGACCTGCTCGCCCAGGGCCGCGCCTGGCGTGCGGCCACGCCGCGCCCGGTGGTCCTGCTGGCCAGCACGCGCGCCGGCGAGGAAGCGCTGTGGCTGGAGGAATACCAAAAAAATCTGGCCAGAATGCCCGCCGGGCCAGCGCCAGCCGCTACGGATTCAGGAGCGGCGGGCGTGCGCGGCGTGCAGTGGCTCATCGTCCCGCGCCACCCGCAGCGCTTTGACGAGGTCGCCCGGCTGCTGCGCGATGCGGGCCTGTCGGTGTCGCGCCGCAGCACCTGGGCCCAGCCCGTGCCGGACTGCGACGTCTGGCTGGGCGACACGCTGGGCGAAATGCCCCTGTACTACGGCCTGGCCGACGTGGCCCTGCTGGGCGGCAGCTTTGCGCCGCTGGGTGGGCAAAACCTCATCGAGGCCGCCGCCTGCGGCTGCCCCCTGCTGCTGGGGCCGCACACCTTCAACTTCGCCGACGCCGCCGACAAGGCCTGCGCCGCGGGCGCCGCCTGGCGCGTGGACGGCATGGCCCAGGGCGTGCAGGCCGCCCTGGCCCTGGTGCACGACACGGCGCAGCAGCAGGCCGCGTGCGAGGCCGCCGCCGCCTTTGCCAGCGCGCACCGCGGCGCCGCGCGCGCCACGGCCGTCGCCGTGCACCGGCTGCTGGCGCGCGCGCCCGCCCGTTCATTGGAATGAAAAAGGCCTCTATGGCTTGATGGGCTTGCGCAAGCCGCTATGGTAATGGGAGCACAATGATGTGCCGTCCCCCGCACGCCAGGAGCGAGCCCATGCACCACTTGCGCACCCGCGCCGTCCATGCCGGACAGCGCCCCGACCCCACGACCGGCGCCATCGCCACCCCCATCGCCCAGACCACGGCCTTTGGCTACGGCACGCTGGAGCGCGGCGCGGCCCTGTTCGCCGGCGAGCTGCCCGGCTACCGCTACAGTCGCTTCGCCAACCCCACGGTGGCCGCGCTCGAAGCCAAGCTCGCCGACCTCGAAGGCGCGTCCAGCGCCGTGGCCTTCGCCAGCGGCACGGCGGCCTGCTCCGCGCTGCTGCTGGCGCTCCTGCGCCCGGGCGACGAGCTGGTCTTCCTCGGGCCGCTCTACGGCGGCACCGAGGGCCTGCTGCGCGCCTACAGCGAGCGCTGGGGCATCCAGGTGCGCGACGCCACGGCCAGCGGGCTGGAGGCGGCGCTCACGCCCGCTACGCGCATGGTCTGGGTCGAGACACTGACCAACCCCACGCTGCGCGTGCACGACCTCGCCGCCGTCGCGCGCACGGCGCGCGCACGCGGCATCACCACCGTGGCCGACAACACCTTTTGCACGCCCTGCCTGGTGCGCCCGCTGGAGCTGGGCGTGGACCTCGTGCTGCACTCCATGACCAAGTACCTCGGCGGCCACGGTGACGCCACGGGCGGCGTGGTCGCGGGCAGCGAGGCGCTGGTGCGCGAGGTGCGCCGCACCGGCCTGGGCCAGGTGGGCGGCAACCTGGCGCCGCAGGAGGCGTTTCTGTTCCTGCGCGGCGTCAAGACCCTGCCGCTGCGCATGGCCGCGCACTGCGTGGGGGCGCTGGCCGTGGCCCGCTCTCTGGCCGCACACCCGGCCGTGCGCGCGGTGCACTACCCGGGGCTGCAGAGCCACCCGCAGCACGCGCTCGCGCAGCGCCAGTGGCAGGGCGGCTTTGGCGGCATGGTGACGTTCGAGCTCGCCAGCGGCGGGCGCAGCGCCGCGGCGGCCGTGCTCGACCGCCTGCAGCTCTTCACCCAGGCCGTGTCGCTCGGCGACGTGGACAGCCTGGCCTGCCATCCGGCCAGCACCACGCACAGCTTCGTCTCGGCCGAGGCGCGGGCGGCGGCCGGCGTCACCGAGGAGATGATCCGCCTGAGTGTCGGCATCGAGCATCCGGATGACCTGGTGGCGGATCTGGAGCAGGCCTTGGGTGTGTTGGGATGAGCGGGGTTTTCTGGGCCTGATCTTCTTGGGGGCCTTGGCGGAGGGCCGAGACCCGGCCTCCGGCCTATGAATAAGCACAGCAGTAGCTATCAAAAAAAGAGCTGCCGGCGCTTGCCAAATAAGCCCTGGAGCCCCAAAAGACCACAAGAAAATAGTCATCTGACCCCTATTCAAGGGGGCGGCCCGCCCTGTTATTCCACCGGCGGATGGGGCAGCCAGCGGAAGGCCAGCGCCGCCGCCGCGAGCACCAGGGCGATGCAGGCCATGACGGCGGCGAAGGGGTCGTCGCCGCGGTCCTGGGCCCACGAGGCGACCCAGCCCGTGAACCACTGCATGGCCGCCACGCCCAGGAACATGGCCATGGTGAAGGCCGCCATCGCCCGGCCGGTCAGCGCCGCGGGGTAGGCGCAGCGCACGTCGGCGTACTGCAGCACGATGAAGCCCGAGAGCAGGCCCACGGCGAGCATGGCCGCCACGTCCCACCAGGGGTCGTGCAGCACTGCCAGCGCCGCGAACAGCAGCGCCATGGCCGCCGTGCACGCCACGATCCAGCGCCGCCTCCGGGCCGCCCCGGGGTCGATGCGGCCGAACACCATGGGCCCGCACAGCGCCACCAGCGACAGCGCCAGCGCCACATGCCCGCTTTGCACCAGCGAGAAGCCGTGGCGCTGCATCAGCAGGGGCCCGAGCCAGAGCCCGCGCAGCGAGATCAGCGCCGCATAGGTCACGGCGCCCAGCACCACGATGCCCCAGGTGTGGGGCAGGGCGAACAGGCGGGCGAAGCGCCGCACGGCCTCGCCCACCGGCTCGCGCTGCGTGCCCGGCGCCAGCAGGGGGGCGGGCTCGTGCACGCTGCGCCAGATCCAGCCCCAGGCCAGCAGCGAGAGCAGAGCCAGCACGCCAAAGCCCGCGCGCCAGGACCACTGCTCGACCAGCCAGGCCAGCGGCGTGCCGGTGAACAGCATGCCCAGCGTGCCCAGCGCCATCGACACGCCCGAGACCGCGGCAAAGCGCTGCGCCGGGAAATGCCGCGCAATGAACACCGTGCACACCAGAAACGCCGGCGCGCAGCCCACGCCGATGAGCACCTGGCCCAGCACCAGCAGGCCATAGCTCGGCGCCACGGCCGACAGCAGGGCGCCGGCGATGCACAGCGGGAAGGCGGCGAGCACGGTGCGGCGCACGCCGTACAGGTCTATGCCTATGCCCATGAACAGCTGCATGGCGCCAAAGGCGAAGTGGAAGGACCCGGCAAACACGCCCAGGGCCTGTGGCGAGAGCGCGAAGTCCTGCGCCAGCGGCGCGGCCAGGATGGCGGCGACGGTGCGAAACGCCTGGCTCATGGCAAAGCCCGCGGTCAGCGCCAGCAGCATGGCGATGGCGGTGCCCGGCGCCGCGGGGGCCGGGGTGGGGGTGGCAGGGGCAGGCGTGTCGCGGGGCATGCGCGCAAGGCTACCGCGAAACGCCGGGCCGCGGTGTCCGCGCCATGACAGGCGCGGCGCCGCGGCGGGGGCTTAGGGGGCGAGCAGCGTGTTGACGGCGGCCACGTCGTCCAGCGTGAGCGTGCCGGCCGCCTGGCGCAGCCGGAGCTGGCCCACGAGCACGTTGTAGCGCGCCACGGCCAGGTCGCGCTTGGTCTGGTAGAGCTGGCTCTGGGCGTTGAGCACGTCGATGTTGATGCGCACGCCCACCTGGTAGCCGAGCTTGTTGGCGTCCAGCGCGCTCTGGCTCGAGGCCTCGGCGGCCTCCAGCGCCTGCACCTGGCCCGCGCCCGACTGCACGCCGAAGAAGGCGCTGCGCGTGGCCTGGGCCACGCTGCGGCGCACGGTCTCCAGGTCGGCCTCGGCCTTTTGCTCGAGCGCCAGGGTTTCCTTCACGCGGTTTTGCACGGCAAAGCCGGCGAACAGCGGCATGTTGAGCGCCACGCCCACGGTGGCGTTGGTGGTGCGCGTGTTGAGCGTGGGCGCCGTGACCGTGCCGTTGGGGTTGTGCTGGATGGCGTAGCTCGCCTGCAGGTCCACGGTGGGCAGGTGGCCGGTCTCGGCCTTGCGCGTCTCCAGGCGCGCCACTTCGAGCGCCAGTTGCGCCTGGCGCACGCCGGGCTGCTGGTCTTGCGCGGTCTGCACCCAGTGGGCCACGTCGGCGGGCTGCACGCCGGGCAGTTGCACGGGCAGGGCCAGCGGGCGCGGCTGGGCATCGCTGCGGCCCACGAGCTGGTCGAGCGCGAGCTTCTTGACGCGCAGGTCGTTCTCGGCGGCGATCTCCTGGGCGGTCACGAGGTCGAAGCGCGCCTGCGCTTCGCGCGTGTCGGTGATGGTGGCGGTGCCGACCTCGAAGTTGCGCCGGGCTGCGGCGAGCTGTTCGGCCACGGCGGTCTTCTGCGCCTGCACGAAGGTGAGCGTGTCCTGCGCGGCGAGCACGTCGAAGTAGGCCTGGCTCACGCGCACCAGCAGGTCCTGCAGCGCGGCGTCGAGCTGGGCCTGGGCCACATCCACGCCGCGCTGGCCTTGCTCATAGCTGATGCGGTTGGCCGGGCGGTACAGCGGCTGCGCGGCGCTGATGGCGGCGCTGCGCGTGGTGCCGTTGAACTGCACGGGCGGGCGGCTGACCTCGGTGTCGGCGCGCGCGACGCCGGCGCTCAGCGCGGCGCTGGGCAGCAGGCCGGCACGGGCCTGGTCGGCGCGGCGCTGCGCGGCTTCGAGCTGGGCCTGGGCCGATTGCCAGGCCGAGTCGTAGGAGCGCGCCGACTCCACGAGCTCGAGCAGGCTTTGCGCCTGGGCGGGCAGGGCCAGGGCGGCGCCCAGGGCCAGGGCGAGGGGGAGCATGCGGAACAAGGGCATGGTGGGGGGCCTTTCGTGGTGTGCCTTGGGGGAAGGGGGCGCGGGGGCGGTCTCAGTACCGGGGGAGGCCGGGGTCGCGTTCGAGCGCCCAGGCGTCGATGCCGCCGGCGATGTTGGCCACGTGCGCATAGCCCTGGTGCGCCAGCCATGCGGCGACCTGCATGCTGCGCACCCCGTGGTGGCACAGGCAGGCGATGGGCCGGTCGCGGCCCAGCTCCGCGCAGCGCGCGGGCACGCCGCCCATGGGAATGGCGAGCAGCTCGAAGCCCTGTGCCGGCACGGCGGCCAGCGCCAGCTCCCAGGGTTCGCGCACGTCCAGCACCAGGGGGGCGGCGTGCGGCGCCTGTGCGAACCAGTCCTCGAGCTCACCCGGACGAATCAGATCCACCATGCTGCACCAGGCCGGGCTCAGAAGCGGAACGCCGGCGGTTCGCCGAAATGCAGCAGGCGCGGGGCGTTCACGTCCCAGGGGTAGGAGACGTCGAAGCGCTCGCCCGTGCGGCGCACCAGCGTGGCGCGCATCACCGGCTCCTGGCCCGTGATGGCCAGCAGGCGGCCGCCCGGGGCGAGCTGGTCGAGCAGGCGCGTGGGCACCTCGGCCACCGACCCGGAGAGCACGATGGCGTCGAACGGGCCGTCGGGAATGGGGTCCAGCGCCCCGTCGGCCTGGCGCACGCTGGCATTGGTCACGCCGGCGCGTTCCAGGTTCTGGCGCGCCATGAGGGCCAGCGCCGGGTCGATCTCCAGCGTCACCACCTGCGCGGCCAGTTGTGCCAGCAGCGCGGCCATGTGGCCCGAGCCCGCGCCGATCTCGAGCACGCGGTCGTCCTTGCCGAGCTGCAGCTCCTGCAGCATGCGCGCCTCGACGTTGGGCTTGAGCATGCACTGGCCGGACTGCAGGGCCGCCTGCGGCGCGCCCTGCAGGGGGATTTCCATGTCCACGAAGGCCATGCTGCGGTAGGCCTCGGGCACGAACTGCTCGCGCTGCACCTGGCCCAGGGCTTCGAGCACCTGGGAGCTGGCGACGTTCCAGGTCCGGATCTGCTGCTCGATCAGGTTGTAGCGTGCGTGTGCGATGGGATCGTTCACGTCAGCGGTCGTGTTCAGAGGCATGTTCATGGAAAGACTCCGCAATAAGGGGGGTGGGCAGGTCAGGACAAACCCTTGATTTTAAGCCGCCGGGGCCTGTGGCTTGCCCCAGTGGCGGCGCAGCCATTGCGCCAGGTCATCCATGTAGCAATAGACCACGGGCACGACCACCAGCGTGAGCACCGAGGAGGTGACGACGCCGCCGATCACCGCCTGCCCCATGGGGGCACGCTGCTCGGCGCCCTCGCTCAGGGCGAAGGCCAGCGGCACCATGCCGAAGACCATGGCCAGCGTGGTCATGAGGATGGGGCGCAGGCGCACGCGCGCGGCCAACAGCAGCGCCTCGTTGCGCGGCAGTCCGGGCACGGTGCGGCCGGCGTCGTCGGTGTGCGCCTCGCGCGTGCGGATGGCGAAGTCCACGAGCAGGATGGCGTTCTTGGTGACCAGGCCCATGAGCATCACCACGCCGATGATGGAGAAGATCGACAGCGTGGAGCCGAACATCATGAGCGCCAGCACCACGCCGATGAGCGTGAGCGGCAGCGAGGTCATGAGCGCCAGCGGCTGCAGGAAGCTCTTGAACTGGCTCGCCAGGATCATGTAGATGAAGATCACGCCCATGAGCAGCGCCTGCACCGCGTAGCTGAAGGACTCCTGCATGTTCTTCGTCGAGCCGCCGAACTGGTAGCGGTAGCCGGGGGGGAAGACCGTGCTGTCGAGCACCTTGCGGATGTCGGCCGAGATCTCCCCGGTCGAGCGGTTGTAGGCATTGGCGTTGACGGCCACCTCGCGCGTGAGGCTGCGCCGGTTGATCTGGTTGGGGCCGGTGGTCTCGCGCACCTGCGCCACCTGGCCCAGGCGCACGGTGCGCGGCGTGCCGTCGGCGCCGGTGAGGGAGAAGGGCAGGTACTCCAATTGCTGCGGCTGGGTGCGCGCCTCGGGCGCCAGGCGCACGTTCACGTCGTAGGTCTGGTTGTCGGGGGCGCGCCAGTTGCCCACGGTCTGCCCGGCGATCAGGGTGCGCAGCGACTGCGCCATCTGCATCACCGACAGCCCGAGGTCGGAGGCCGCATCGCGCCGCACGTCCAGCGCGATCACGGGCTTGTCGGGCTTGGCGCTGGAGTCCAGGTCCACCAGGCCGGGGATGCCGCGCAGCTGCGCGAGCACCTCGCGCGCCAGGCGCGCGAGCTCCTGCTGGTCGGGGCCCTGCAGCGAGAACTCGATCTGCTTTTGCCCGCCCACCGGGTCGAGCAGGCCCACGTGCGTCACGGTGATGCCGGCCACGGCGTTGAGGAGCTCGCGCAGCACGGCGGACATCTGGTCCACGTTGCGCTGGCGCAGCTTGCGGTCCACCAGGCGCACGTAGATGCTGGCGTAGATCTTGCCCTGGGTGGCGCCGGTGTTGATGGTGGTGAGCGTGTAGCGCACCTCGGGCATGTCGCGGATGATGGCCTCGACCTGGCGCGCCTTGGCTTCCGTGGCCTCGATGGAGGCGCCCACGGGCACGTAGAAGTTCACCGTGGTCTCGGAGAAGTCCGCCTTGGTCACGAACTCCGTGCCCAGCAGCGGCAGCATGACGATGCTGAGCACGAAGATGCCCAGGGCCAGCGCCAGGGTCTTGAGCTTGTGCACCAGCGACCAGGCGAGCAGGCGCTGGTAGAAGTCCGCGAGCTGGTCGGTGGCGCGGTCGAACCAGCCGGTCACGCGGCCTATGGTCTTGTCGTAGAAGGTGACGGGCGCCTGCCTCTGGCCGTGGGCGTGGATGCTCGGGTCGTGCCACACCGAGGACAGCATGGGGTCGAGCGTGAAGCTCACGAACATGGAGATCAGCACGGCCGCGACGATGGTGATGCCGAACTCGTGGAAGAACTTGCCGATGATGCCGCCCATGAAGCCGATGGGCAGGAACACCGCCACGATGGACAGCGTGGTGGCCAGCACGGCCAGGCCGATCTCCTGCGTGCCGTCCATGGCGGCGGTGTAGGCGCCCTTGCCCATCTGCACGTGGCGCACGATGTTCTCGCGCACCACGATGGCGTCGTCGATCAACAGGCCCACGCACAGCGACAGCGCCATGAGCGTGATCATGTTGATCGTGAAGCCGAACATGTGCATGAACAGGAAGGTGCCGATGAGCGCGATGGGCAGCGTCAGCCCCGTGATGACCGTGGAACGCCAGGAGTTCAGGAACAGGAAGACGATGAGCACGGTGAGCAGCGCGCCCTCGATCAGCGTCTGGCGCACGTTGTCCACGGCCACGCGGATGGGGCGCGAGGTGTCGCCGATGGTCTCCAGGCGCACGCCCGGGGGCAGCTCCTGGCGCAGCGCGGCGACGGCGCCGTTGAGGCCGTCGACCACGTCGATGGTGTTCTCGCCCTGGGCCTTCTGCACCGACAGCAGCAGCGTGCGCGCGCCGTTGTACAGCGCCAGGCTCTCGACCTCCTGCGGGCCGTCCTGCACGCGCGCGACCTGCGCCAGGCGCACCGGGGCGCCGTTCTTGCGCGCGACGATGATGCGGCCGAAGTCCTCGGGGCGCTGCATGCGTGCGTCGATCTGCACCATGCGGTCCTGCGCCAGCGAGCGCACGGCGCCCAGGGGCAGGTCCTGGTTCTCGTTGCGCACGGCCTGCGCGACCTGCTCGGGCGTCACGCCGTAGGCTTCCAGGGCCTGCGGCTCCAGGTAGATGTTGATCTCGCGCCGCGTGGCGCCCACCAGCGTCACGGCGCCGACGCCGCGCACGTTCTCCAGGCGCTTTTTCAGCGTCTGGTCGGCCCAGGTGGTCAGGTCCACGGCGCTCTTGCGCTCGGCGGCGGGCACGGAGTCGTCGGGCAGCACGGCCAGCGACCACACGGGGCGGCTGGAGGGGTCGAAGCGCAGCACGCGCGGCTCCTTGACCTCGTCGCGGAACTGCGTGCGCACCGTGGCCATCTTCTCGCGCACGTCCTCGGCGGCCAGGCGGCCGTCCACGTAGAGCTCGAATTCGAGGATGACGACGGCCGTGCCCTCATAGCTGCGCGAGGTCAGGGCGCTGATGCCGGCGATGGAGTTGACGCCTTCCTCGATCTTCTTGGTGACCTCGCTCTCGACGATCTCGGGCGAGGCGCCCGGGTAGTCCGCCGTGATCACGACCACGGGGAAGTCGATGTCGGGGAACTGGTCCACCTTCAGGCGCTGGTAGGAGAACACGCCCAGCACCACGATGGCCAGCATGACCATGGTGGCGAACACCGGATTCTTGAGGCTGACCTTGGTAAACCACATGGTGCGTCCTGGTGTTCAAGGCCGGCGGGCCGGTGCGCTGGCGGCGGCGGCGGGCGCCTGCCCCGGCAGTTGCAGGGCCGTGCCCTGGGGCAGGGCGCCCACGCTGCCGGCGAGCACCTGCGCGCCCTCGGGCAGGCCTTGCACGGCCGCCAGGGACTGGCCCTGGGCCTGCAGGCGCTCGAGCGTGCGCACCTTGCGGTGCGCCACGCGGCCGCTCTCGACCACCTGCACGTAGGGCTCGGGCTGGTCGATGCGCACGGATTCGAGCGGCACGACGACGCGCTCGGCCTCGCCCACGTCCAGCCGCCCCTGCAGGAACAGCCCGTGGCGCAGCGCCGGCGCGCGCGCGTCCTGTTCGATGGCCAGGTACACCGGCACGGCACGGCTTGCCGCCTGGGCGCTGGGGTTGATGCGCACCACGGTGGCCTGCACGCCCTGGTCCGTGCCCTCGATGGCGAGCTGCGCCTTCTGGCCCACGCGCACGGCGGCGGCGTCGGCGGGGGCGAGCTGCGCTTCGAGCTCCAGGCGCGCAAGATCCACCACCTCCAGGATGCGCGCCTCCACGGCCACGCGCTCGCCGTTCTGCGCCAGGCGCTGCGAGACCTGGCCCGCCAGCGGGCTGCGCAGCACGGTGTCGGCCAGGGCCTTGCGGGCCACGTCCACGGCGGCCAGCGCGGCCTGGTGGCTGGCCTGTGCGGCGCTCAGGCTGGCCTGCGAGGTCTCGAGCGCGGTGCGCGAGATGAAACCCTGCTCGACCAGCGCGCGGTTGTTGCTGAACTGGCGCTGCGCAATGTCCACCTGCGCGCGCGCCGCGTCGGCCTGCTCCTGCGCCTGGCGCACGCGCGCCTGCGACTCGGTGGGGTCGATGCGCGCGACGATCTGCCCGGCGCGCACGCTGTCGCCCTCGCGCAGCTCCAGGCCCTGCAGCTCGCCGGGCACGCGTGCCTTGATCACGGCGCTCTGCACGGCGCGCACCGTGCCCGTGATGGGCAGCGTGAGCGGCAGGCGCTGGCGCTGCGCGGTCCACAACTCGTCCGCGGCGATCTGCATGACCACCTCCTTGGCGGCGGGGGCAGAAAGCGCCTGCTGCTGCGCCTTGCGCGCGCCGATGGCGCGCAGCGCGCCCGCGGCCACCAGGGCGAGGGCCACGGCGGCAATGGTCCAGGGAATCCAGCGTTTCATGAAGAGGGCTCGGAGGATGGGGGGAGGGGGGAGGATGCGCGGGCCAGGGCGGCGCCCTAGGCCAGCAGGCCTTGCAGCAGGGTCTCTGCCTGGTGGGCGATGTAGTCCTCGGGGTTGAAGTCCGCGCCGGCGGGAACACAGGCGCTGACCGAGTGCTTCCAGAGCATGAGGAAGATCATGGGGGCCAGCACGCTGTAGACGGCGTAGTCCAGGTTGACGGGGCGGAACTCGCCGCGCGCCACGCCGCGTTCGAGCAGGCTGCGGATGAGCTGCTGGCCCGGCACGATGACTTCCTGCTGGTAGAACAGCGCGAGATCGGGGAAATTGCACGCCTCGCTCATGATCAGCTTGGTGATGCCCGAGGCGCGGGTCGAGCCTATCGACGCCCACCAGGTGCGAAAGCCATAGCGCAGCATGTCGGCCGTGCTGCCCTCGAAGTGCTGCAGCTCGTCGCGCCATTCGGCGAAGCGGCCCACGATGTTCTCGCGCACCACCGCCTTGAACAGCTCTTCCTTGCTCGGGAAGTACAAGAACAGCGTGCCCTTGGACACCCCGGCGCGCGCCGCCACTTCCTCCACGCGCGTGGCGGCGTAGCCCTTCTCGACGAACAGGTCGAGCGCGGCGTCCAGCAGCTCGCCCGGCCGCGCTTCCTTGCGGCGCTCGCGCTTGCTGGACGATGGGGCGGAGGCGGAATCGATCAAGACAGGAACCTGGGCTTGTTAGTGACTGACTGGTTAGTAATGTAGCAAAAGCGCGCCTGGCAGGCAATGCCGCCAAAGCCCCCACCCGGGGCAGGGCCCACCGGGCGGCTGCGCCGGGCCCGTGTCTATGATGCGCAGGCGGGCGGGCACGGCCTGCCCGCAGCCTCATTTCTTGCGAGCCCTGCCATGACCCCTGCCGTACCCGCCCCGGGTTTCCCCGCGTTCTATGCCCACGCCCCGCGCCTGACCGTGCGCGACCCGCTGGCGGACTTCCTGGGCGCTGCGCCCGGCGGCGTGATGGAGTACCAGTATCAGGATGCCGTGCGCCTGGCCGGGCATTCCTGCCCCACGGTGGCGGGTGCCTGGCTCATGGCGGTGCACGGGCTGCGCGCGCTCTATGGCAGCGAATTGCCGGTGCGCGGCGAGATCGAGGCCGCCCTGCGCGATGCGCGCGACCAGGGCGTGACGGGCGTGGTGGCCAGCGTGGTGCAACTGCTCACCGGCGCGGCGGCCGAAACGGGTTTCCAGGGCGTGGGGCCGGCGCACCGGTTCGCGCGCCAGGGCCTGCTGTCCTTCGGCCAGGAGCTGCAGGGCGAGCTGGCCCTGCGGCGGCGCGACACGGGCAGCGCCGTGCAGGTGCGCTTCGACGCCTCGGCCGTGCCCTGGCCGCCGGAGATGCGCGCCCTGTTGCCGCGGGCCATCGCCGGGCAGGCCAGCGCGGCGGAGCGGGAGCGCTTCGGTCAGTTGTGGCAGGAGCGTGTGCGCGCCATCCTGATCGACCATGCCGATGATGCGCACATGGTGCAGGTCGAGCGCGCGGACGGCCTCAGAGCGCCAGGCCCTTGAGGTACTGCCGGAACGCGCCGCCCACCTCGGGGTGCTGCAGCGCCAGTTCCACGGTGGCTTCGAGGAAGCCCTCCTTGCTGCCGCAGTCGTAGCGCTTGCCGGCGTACTGGTAGGCGTAGACGGCCTCCTGTTCCAGCAGGCGGGCGATGGCGTCGGTGAGCTGGATCTCGCCGCCCACGCCGCGCGGCTGGCTGCGGATGAGGCCGAAGATGGCCGGCGTGAGGATGTAGCGCCCCGCCACCCCCATGCGCGACGGCGCCTGCTCGGGCGCGGGCTTTTCCACGATGGCGTCGATGCGCAGCAGCGCCCCGCCGGCGGCTTCCCCCTGGACGATGCCATAGCGGCGCGTGTGCTCCAGCGGCACCTCCTGCACCGCCAGCAGCGAGCGGCCCTGTTTGGCAAAGGCTTCGGTCATCTGCGCCATCACGCCGGGGCCGCCAGGTTTGCCCACCATCAGGTCGTCGGCCAGCAGCACGGCGAAAGGCTCGTCGCCCACCAGGGCCTCGGCGCACAGCACGGCATGGCCCAGGCCCAGCGAGCGCGGCTGGCGCACGTAGGCGCAATCCATGTCCGCGGGCTGCACGGAGCGCACCAGGGCCAGCAGTTCCTGCTTGTGGGCGGCTTCCAGCTCGCTTTCGAGCTCGTAGGCGGTGTCGAAATGGTCCTCGATGGCGCGCTTGCTGCGGCCGGTGACGAAGATCATGTGGCGGATGCCCGCCTCATAGGCCTCCTCGACGGCGTACTGGATCAGCGGCTTGTCCACCACCGGCAGCATCTCCTTGGGCGAGGCCTTGGTGGCGGGCAGAAAGCGCGTGCCCAGGCCGGCCACGGGAAAGACGGCTTTGCGGACGCGGGTGCTGGGGGCCATGGTGTCTGCTCCTGAAATATGAGCTGCTGACGCTTTCTTCATAAGGTTTTCAGAATGGAAAAAGTCTGAAAACCTCAGCAGTCAAGCGCGAGAAGCTCTTCATTTGATAGCTCTGGCCCATGCAGGGCGGGCGCCTCAGGCGCCCAGGCGGGCGCGTTGCTCCTGCACGCGCGCCAGGGTGGCGCTGAAGTCGGCCACGCGCTTTTTCTCCTGCTCGATCACGGCCGGCGGCGCCTTGGCCACGAAGGCCTCGTTCGAGAGCTTGGCATGGGCCTTGGCGATCTCGCCCTCCAGGCGCGCGGCCTCCTTGGCCAGGCGCGCCTTCTCGGCCGCCACGTCGATCTCCACGAACAGCGCCAGGCGCGCGCCGCCCACCACGTTGACCGGCGCGTTCTGTGCCGCCTGGGCCCAGGCGGCAGCGTCGTCGAACACCTGGACCTCGCTGAGCTTGGCCAGGTTGGCCAGCACGGGCGCGTTGGCGCGCAGGAAGGCGGCCTCGTCGGCGGTGTCGGCCAGGGCCAGCAGGGGCAGGCGCTGCGCCGGGGAGATGCCCATCTCGCCGCGCAGCGTGCGGCAGGCGTCCACCATCAGCTTGAGGCGCGCGACGTAGGCGATGGCGCCTTCGTCGATCTTCTCGGGCTGGGCTTCGGGGTAGCGGGCAATGGCAACGGACGCGCCCTCGATGCGCGCCACGGGCGCCACCACCTGCCACAGCGCCTCGGTGACGAAGGGGATGATGGGGTGCGCCAGGCGCAGGATGGCCTCGAGCGTGCGGATCAGCGTGCGGCGCGTGGCGCGCTGCTGCGCCACGCTGCCCGTCTGGATCTGCACCTTGGCAATCTCCAGGTACCAGTCGCAGAACTCGTTCCAGACGAAGTCGTAGATCGTGCTCGCCACGTTGTCCAGGCGGTACTCGGCAAAGCCCCGGGCGACCTCGGCCTCCACCTTCTGCAGTGCGGAGACGATCCAGCGGTCGGGCTGGCTGAAGTGCATATAGGCTTCGCTGCAGCTGCCGTCGCCGTCAAAGCCGCAGTCGTAGCCCTCGCAGTTCATGAGCACGAAGCGGCTCGCGTTCCACAGCTTGTTGCAGAAGTTGCGGTAGCCCTCGCAGCGCTTGCTGTCGAAGTTGATGCTGCGCCCGAGCGACGCCAGCGCCGCGAAGGTAAAGCGCAGCGCGTCGGCGCCGTAGGCCGGGATGCCCTCGGGGAATTCCTTTTGCGTGGCCTGGCGCACCTTGGGCGCGGTCTCGGGGCGGCGCAGGCCCTGGGTGCGTTTTTCCAGCAGGGGTTCAAGCGCGATGCCGTCGATCAGGTCCACGGGGTCGAGCACGTTGCCTTCGCTCTTGCTCATCTTCTTGCCCTGCGCGTCCAGCACCAGGCCGTGGATGTACACATGCTTGAACGGCACGCGGCCCGTGAAGTGCGTGGTCATCATGATCATCCGGGCGACCCAGAAGAAGATGATGTCGTAGCCCGTCACCAGCACGCTGCTGGGCAGGTAGAGGTTGTAGTCGTCGGTGGCCGCGTCGCCCTGCTCGGGCCAGCCCATGGTGGAAAACGGCACGAGGGCGCTGGAGTACCAGGTGTCGAGCACGTCCTCGTCGCGCGTGAGCGTTTTGCCCGGCGCCTGGGCCTGTGCCTCGGCCTCGTTGCGCGCCACGTAGACTTGGCCGTCCTCGTCGTACCAGGCCGGAATCTGGTGGCCCCACCAGAGCTGGCGCGAGATGCACCAGTCCTGGATGTTGTTCATCCACTGGTTGTAGGTGTTCACCCAGTTCTCGGGCACGAAGCTCACCTGGCCGCTGGCCACGGCGGCTATGGCCTTCTGCGCGATGGATTTGCCCGTGGCATCGCCGGCGCCCACCTTGTTCATGGCCACGAACCACTGGTCCGTCAGCATGGGCTCGATCACCTGGCCGGTGCGCGTGCAGATGGGCACCATGAGCTTGTGCTTCTTGGTCTCGACCAGCAGGCCCAGGGCTTCGAGGTCGGCCACCACGGCCTTGCGGGCGGCGAAGCGGTCCATGCCGCGGTATTTTTCCGGCGCGTTGTCGTTCACCGTGGCCTGCAGCGTGAGCACGCAGATCATGGGCAACTGGTGGCGCTGGCCCACGGCATAGTCGTTCTGGTCGTGCGCGGGCGTGACCTTGACCACGCCGGTGCCGAATTCCTTGTCCACATAGGCGTCGGCAATCACCGGGATCTCGCGGTCGCACAGCGGCAGCCTGACCTTCTGGCCGATCAGGTGCTGGTAGCGCTCATCCTCGGGGTGCACCATCACGGCCACGTCGCCCAGCATGGTCTCGGGGCGCGTGGTGGCCACCACGAGCTGGCCACTTCCATCAGCCAGCGGGTAGGCGATGTGCCACAGCGAGCCGTCCTTCTCCTCGTTCTCGACTTCCAGGTCGGACACGGCGGACTGCAGCTTGGGGTCCCAGTTCACCAGGCGCTTGCCGCGGTAGATCAGGCCCTGCTGGTACAGGCGCACGAAGGTCTCGGTCACCACCTGGGAGAGCTTGTCGTCCATGGTGAAGTACTCGCGGCTCCAGTCCACGCTGTCGCCCATGCGGCGCATCTGCGTGGTGATGGTGTTGCCCGACTTTTCCTTCCACTCCCACACCTTGGCGACGAAATTCTTGCGTCCCAGGTCATGGCGGCTCACGCCCTGCTCCTGCAACTGGCGCTCCACCACGATCTGCGTGGCGATGCCTGCGTGGTCGGTGCCCGGCACCCAGGCCGTGTTGCAGCCCTTCATGCGGTGGTAGCGCGTGAGGCTGTCCATGATGGTCTGGTTGAACGCATGGCCCATGTGCAGCGTGCCCGTCACGTTGGGCGGCGGCAACTGGATGCAGAACGCGGGCTGGCTGGCATCGGGCTGGCCGCTGCCGCGCACGCCGGCGGTGCCGTAGCCGCGCCGCTCCCACTCGGGGCCCCAGTGGGCCTCCAGCTGCGCGGGCTCGAAGGACTTGGACAGGGATTGCAGGCCGGGTTGCTGGACGGAATCGGTCATGGGTGCGCTGGTGGGTCAAGAGCAACAGCATCTCTCGGGACGCTGTTGGGCCACTGGGCGTGGCGGGATAGGGAGCCTGCGATTTTAAGCGAAGGCCCCGGTGGCCAATGTGCCGCGAGCAGCGCGTGGAAGCGGCGCCGGGCTGCCTGGTGCGTCGTGCTCAGGAGGCCGCAGCGCCGGGCCCGGCGGGGCGGCGGTCAGCGAGGCGCTATCTCGTGCACAGCGCCATGGCATGCGGGTCCGCCGCTGCGCAAAAAAACCCGCCGTCCCGGAGGGCGGCGGGTTGCCGTGCGGTGCGGCCGGTGCTTACTGCTTGACGGCCTCGATCTGGGCGATCAGGCGCACGTTCTTGGCAAATCCCCAGTCGATGCCGTAATTCATGCCCCACTGCGTGCGGTCGATGGTGGCCTCGAAGTCGCCGCCGCAGACCTCGCGCTTGAGCATGGGGCTTTGGTAGCAGTTGAACTGGTTGGCCTTGAAGGTCACGGGCGCGGTCTTGCCCAGCAGCGTGAGCTGGCCCGTCACTTCCGTCACCTTGTCGCCGTTGAACACGAACTTGTCGGACACGAAGCTGATCTTCGGGTGCTGGGCGGCGTTGAACAGGTCGGCGCTCTGCAGGTGCTTGTCGAAGGACGGCGTGCCGGTGTTGATCGACGTGGCATCGAAACTGATCTCCACCTTGCCGGCCTTGCCTGCGCGGTCGAACTGCACGCTGCCTTCCTTCTTGTCGAAGCGGCCGCGGTTCACGGCGGCGCCGAAGTGGTTGATCTCGAAGGTGACGAAGGTGTGCGTCGGGTCGATGGCGTAGGCGGCCGTCTCGGCGTGGGCGATGCTGCTGCCCAGGGTGGCGGCTGCGGCCAGGGCGAGGAGGGAAATGCGCATGGGAAGTCTCCTGAAGAAAAAGAACAAAGGGAACAGGGGGAAAAAGGTCGGGGGCCGGTCAGAGCTTGCCCACGCCCGTGAGCACGAGCGAGAACTTCACCTGCACCTCGTCGGCCACCATGGAGGTGTCGGCCCATTCGCCGTCGCCGATCTTGAAGGCCAGGCGCTTGAGCGGCAGGCTGCCCGTGGCGGTCGTGGTGCTGCCCGACTGGGCGAGCTGCACGGGGACGTTCACGTCCACCGCCGTGCCCTTGATGGTGAGCTTGCCCGCCACATCGAACTTGCCACCGCCCAGCGCCTTGATGCTGGAGGACTCGAAGGTGGCTTGCGGGAACTGGACCACGTTGAACCAGACCGGCTTGGGCAGCTCGGCGTCGGTCTCGCGCGCGCCCATGGTGGCGCTGCCGGTGTCCACCGTGAAGCGGATGCGGCTGCTGGCCAGCTTGGCGGGGTCGAAGGCGACCTGGGCGTCGAACTTCTTGAACTGGCCCTGCAGGGGCACGCCCATTTGCTTGGCCGTGAAGCTGACGCTGCTTTGCGCTGCGACGAGCTGCTGCTGGGCCAGGGCGGGCAGGCAGGCGCCGAACGCGGCGGCAGCCGCCAGGGTGGGGAGGAAGGTGCGCAATGGAAGCATGGCGGTGGTCAGGAGCAGGCAAGGAAAATCAACGGCCGGGCAGCATGCGGGCCAGCAGGCCGTCGCGGTCCACCCAGTGGTGCTTGAGCGCGGCGGCGACATGCGCCAGCACCAGCAGCGCCAGCGACATGGCCAGCACGCGGTGGCCGATCTGGAGGGCGTCGGCCAGCGTCTTGCTCACGGGCACGAAGTCGGGCAGGGCGATGCGGCCGAACCACACGACGGGAAAGCCCGCGGCCGAGCTGTAGGCCCAGCCCGCCAGCGGCACGGCAAAGAACAGCAGGTACATGAGCACATGCGTGCCCTGGTGGGCCTGGCGCTGCCAGCCCGGCATGGCCTGCAGCACGCTGGCCGGCAGCGGGGGCGCAGGGCGCGCCAGGCGCCACAGCAGGCGCACGAGCGAGAGCGCCAGCACGGTGATGCCCGCCCATTTGTGCCAGTTGTAGAGCTTGAGGCGCTGGGGCGATACCGGCAGGTCCACCATGTAGACGCCGACGCCAAACATGGCGATCAGCATCAGCGCCAGCAGCCAGTGCAGGGCGATGGCAAGACCATCGTAGCGAGCGGAAGGTGTCGGGGCCATGGTGCAGTCCGGTGGAGGAGAAAACCCGCATTGCGGTGCGGGAACCAGGCCAGTGTAGAGGTCTGACCCTTCACGAAGTTTCAAGCGAATTGACGTTGATCGTCAAAAAAGTTGAATTCATGGGCTCCGCCCGCCGCAGCCCGGCGCGGCCGGAGGCGCTGACGCGGCCGGATGCGGGGGGCTCAGCGCGCCAGCGCCGCCTGCTTCCAGGCGTGGGCGGCGGCGGCCGCGTCGTTGCGCTGCTCGGCCAGCTCGGCCAGCGTGCGCCAGGCCCGGCGCTGCAGACCGGCGTCGTGCAGTTGCGGCGCCGCCTGGGTCAGCAACTGCTGGGCCTTGCCCCAGAGCTGGCGCTGCACGCAGGCCATGCCGGCCAGGTACTGCAGGTGCGCGTCGCGCGGGTTGGCCTGCTGGGCGGCTTCGATGCGTGCGAGCCAGGCGGCGTCCAGGCCGGCCAGCGCCGACTCCAGCGCCGCGATCAGGCGCTGCCCCTGCGGCTGCGCGAGCGCGCCGGGCAGCTCCACCGCCTGCTGCCATACCGGCAGCAGCCATTGGCGCACCTGCGCGCCGTCGCCGCCCAGCAGCGCCAGGCGCTGCGCCGCGTGGACGGCGATGTCGGGCATGGCGCGGTCCTGCGCGTCCAGCGCGAGCCAGGCGGCCTGCAGTTGGGCCGGGTCGTGCGCCTGGTTGAGCAGCTCGATCGCCAGGCCGCGCACCAGGCTGCGCGCGGCGTCGCTGGAGAAGGCGCGGTGCTTGCCGAGCAGGCGCGCCGTGTCCAGTGCCTCGCGCGTGCGCCCGGCCAGGCGGCTGGCCTTGAGGCGGATGCGCAGCGCCAGGGTGCGCCGTGCCGCGCCCTGGGGCAACTCGGCCAGGCGCTCGAGCGCGCCCTCGGCGTCGCGGTCGTCCAGGCTCCAGCGCGCGGCGCGCAGTTGCGCACCCTCCAGCAGCTCCTGGGTTCCGTGGCGGCGCGCGCGCGCCTGGCCCAGCGCCTGCTCCAGGTAGGCGTCGCGCAGCTTGCCGTCCTGCAGGGCGTGTGAGGTCTCGGCCGCCACCATGTGCGCCAGGGCGCGCAACTGGGGCCCGTAGGGCGGCGCCTTGCCTTCGGCGTGCAGGCCCTGTTCTTGCTCCAGCGCGGCAAGCGCGGCCTTGCGTGCGCGCAGAAAGCGCCCGCCCAGCATTTGCACGAAGGCGTCGAGCAGGGCGGCGTGCATGGCGCGCTCACGCTGCTGCAGGCGCCAGCGGCGCGCCTGGCGCGGCAGTTCGAGCAGCGCGCCCAGGGCGCGCAGGGCCGCGTGCAGGGTGACGAAGCCCAGGGCCAGCAGCACGAGCACCAGGTTGAGCGAGAGGTCCACGCGCCAGGGCGGCCAGAACAGCGTCACCGTGCCCTGGTTGTTGCCGGCGAACAGGGCCACGGCCACGGCCGTCGCGAACAGTGCCAGGAGCCAGAGGGTTGCGCGCATCGGGGTCGCTTTCCGGGAGGGCGCTCAGCGCCCGGCGGCGGCCGTGGCCAGCGCCGCGAGGGTCTCGTCGGGCCGCGGCAGCTCGGCCACCTTCATGGAGGCCTGCACCTGCTGCAGCGCCGTCGCGGCGGCCTGGGTGCGGCGCGCGGCGGGGTCGAAATAGCGGTTGAGCGCGTTGGTGGCGGCCTGCAGGTCGGCGCGTGCCGAGTCGAACTGCCGCGCCAGGATGCCCATGCGCGCATTGAGCAGCTTGAGCTTGAGGTTTTCGCGCAGGAAGAAGGCCTGCTCCGGCGCCAGCAGCACGGCTTCGGGCCGTTCGATGCGGCTCACGCGCACCAGGCCGCGGGCCTCGTCGAGCACCACGTCCAGGGCGCGCTGCAGCCAGGCCAGCCAGACGCTGTCCTGCGCGGCGCTGGTGCTGGCGGCCGGGGCCTGGCCCGACAGGCGCCGCACGGCGCTGGCCTGGGCCACGGCGTTGAGCAGGGGCAGCTCGTCGGTCTGGCGCACGAGGTCGTCGAGCCGGGCGAGCAGGCCCGCGGTGTCGGTGACGCTGGCGCCGCCCACGCGCTCGAGGTCGTGCGCGATGGCGCGCTGCACTGGCGCCAGGCGCGGCTGGGCGGCGCGCTCGATGCGCTGCTGCGCGCTCTTGAGCGCGGCCACCAGCGGCTCCAGGCTGCCGGTGAGCTGGGCCTGCTGCTGGGCCAGGCGCAGGCCCGATTCGATGTCCACCACGAGGTTTTCGTCGCGCGAGCGCGAGAGGCTTTGCATCAGCTCCTCGAGCTGCGCGCGCTGCAGGGCGACTTCGTTGACACGCGCCTCCTGCACGGCCAGCCGGGCCGCGGCCTCGGTGACCTGCTCCTGCGCCTGCCGCGCGAGGGTGCGTGCCTCTATGGCCTGGGTGCCGGCGTCCTGGCTCTGGCGCGCGAGCTGCTCCTGGATATGGCCCAGCTTTTGCCACAGCAGCACGCTGCTGGCCAGGCCCGCGGCGGCGGCGGTGGCGGTCACGGCCAGCAGCAGGCGCCCGGCGCCTGCGGCGGGCGCAGCCGCGGGTGGCGCCGCGGTGGCAGCGGCGGCGTCTGCGGGCGCGGACTCGGGGACGGAACTCATGGCAGGGATTCTATCGACGCCAGCACATCGCGCAGGGCCGGGCGGCATTCGTGCACGCTGCCAAACCCCGCGGCCCGGGCCGCCTGGGCGATGCGCGGGTGCGTGGCCAGCGCGCGCGCGCCGTGCCAGTCCTGGCCGGGCAGGGCGGCGCGCAGGTGGTCCACGGCCTGGGAGCTGCTCAGCAGCCAGAGCGCGCCGTTGTCCGCGGCCTCCTGGGCCTGGCGGCGCTGCGCCGCGTCCCACTGGGGCGCGGAGCGCGTGTAGGCGACGGTGAAGTCCACCTCCCCGCCGGTGGCCCGGATCTGCCGGGCCAGCCAGTCGCGCCCCGTGCCTTCTTCTGCGGCGCCCGCCTCGGTGCCGCGCACGATGAGCACGCGCGTGCCCGGCCCCACCTGCCCGGCCACCTGGGGCCACAGGGCTTCGGAGTCGAATTGCGTGGCGTCGGCGGCCGGGGTGTCGATGCGCGCGCCGTCCACCCCCAGGGCGCGCAGGGCCCGGGCGGTGCCGGGGCCGGGCGACCATACTCTTGATTTGATAGCGTCTTGCGCTTTCCGGGAAAGGGCTAGAGCCGTTTTTTCATCAAAAAAATGCTGGGCGGCATTGCTGCTCACGACCATGACGGCGCCGTAGGCGCCTTGCTGCACGCGCGCGCGCGCCTGCGCCAGCGCAGCAGGGTCGGCGGGCGGGCCGATGGCGATCAGCGGCAGCGCGCAGGCGTCGATGCCGTGCGCGCGCAATTGCTCCGCCCACTGCAGCGCCTCGCGCTCGGGCCGGGTGACGATGACGCGGGCCATGCGGCGCGGGGCTCAGCCGGTGGCGCCGCCGGCGCGCAGCTGCTGCGCGGCCTGCCGGCCCAGGGCGTCGGCCTGCTCCAGCGTGCTGCAGGGGCCCTGGGCGCTGGTGCGCACCAGGCCGACGCGGCCCTCGGGGTCGCCCCAGGCGGCGGCGATGTGCAACTGGCCGCCTTCGAGGCGCGCGTGCGCGGCCAGCGGCATGGAGCAACTGCCGCCCATGCTGCGGCTGACGGCGCGCTCGGCGGTCACGGTGATCCAGGTGGGCAGGTGGGCCAGCGGTGCCAGGGCGTCCACCAGGTCCTGGCGGTCGGCGCGCACCTCGATGCCCAGGGCGCCCTGGCCGGCGGCGGGCAGCATCTCGGTGGTGGAGAACTCGGCGCGGATGCGCGCGCCCAGGCCCAAGCGCTTCAAGCCCGCGGCCGCCAGCACAATGGCGTCGTACTGGCCTTCGTCGAGCTTGCGCAGGCGCGTGTCGAGGTTGCCGCGCAGCGGCTCGATCTTCAGGTCGGGGCGCAGCGCGTGCAGCAGCACCTGGCGGCGCAGGCTGGACGTGCCGACCACGGCGCCCTGGGGCAGGGCGTCCAGGCTGGCGTAGCGTGGCGAGACGAAGGCGTCGCGCGGGTCTTCGCGCTCCATCACGCAGGCCAGGGTGAAGCCCTCCGGCAGCTCCATGGGCACGTCCTTGAGCGAGTGCACGGCGATGTGCGCGCGCCCGTCGTGCAGGGCGGTTTCCAGCTCCTTGACGAACAGGCCCTTGCCGCCGACCTTGCTCAGGGAGCGGTCCAGGATCTGGTCGCCAAGCGTGGTCATGCCCAGCAGCGCCACGCTGTGCCCGCGCGCGCGCAGCAGGGCCTGCACATGTTCGGCCTGCCACAGGGCCAGGCGGCTCTCGCGGGTGGCAATCACGATGGGAAGCGGGGAGGGGCTGGGAGTCGTCATGCGGGTGCGCCAGGAGAAAAGCAGCCCGGGATGCTAGCATGCTGCGCCGCAACAGATGCGCCCGGCGTCTGCTCTGCGCCATCCCAGGAGACCATCGCAGTGACCGCGAAGAAGAACGACAAGGATTTGCCGCTGATCCAGGACATCCGCCTGCTCGGGCGCATTCTGGGCGACGTGATCCGTGAGCAGGAGGGAGACGCCGCGTTTGCGCTCATCGAGCAGATCCGCCAGTTGTCCGTGGCGTTCCGGCGCGACGCGGACCACGAGGCCGACAAGGCGCTCAAGAAATTGCTCAAGGGCCTGAGCGCGGACCAGACCGTGAGCGTGATCCGCGCCTTCACCTACTTCAGCCACCTGGCCAACCTGGCCGAGGACAGGCACCACATCCGCCGCCGCACCATCCGCGAGCGCGCCGGCGACACGCAGGAGGGCAGCATCGACGTGGCGCTTGCACGCCTGCGCTGGGCGGGTATCGCGCCCGATGCCATCGTGCAGACGCTGGCGCACAGCTACCTCTCGCCCGTGCTCACCGCCCACCCCACCGAGGTGCAGCGCAAGAGCATCCTGGACGCCGAGCGCGACATCGCCCAACTGCTGGCCGCGCGCGACGACATCGCCGAGCGCGCCCAGCTCTACAAGGCCGGGCGCGACGCGCTCACCCCGCGCGCGCTGGCCGCCAACGAGGCGCAACTGCGCGCGCGCGTGGCGCAGTTGTGGCAGACGCGCCTGCTGCGCTACAGCAAGCTCACGGTGGCCGACGAGATCGAGAACGCGCTGTCCTACTACGAGGCCACGTTCCTGCGCGAGATCCCGCGCATCTACGCCGACCTGGAGAACGCCCTGGGCCAGACGCGCGTGCACAGCTTTCTGCGCATGGGCCAATGGATAGGCGGCGACCGCGACGGCAACCCCAACGTCACCGCCGAGACCCTGGTGCAGGCCCTGCGCCGCCAGAGCGAGGTGGCGCTGCGCCACTACCTGACCGAGGTGCACCTGCTGGGCAGCGAGCTGTCGCTGTCGGCACGCCTGGTCGGCGTCACGCCGGCCATGCAGGCCCTGGCGGACAGCTCGCCCGACACCAGCGAGCACCGCCGCGACGAGCCCTACCGCCGCGCGCTCACCGGCATCTATGCGCGCCTGGCGGCCACGCTCGCGCAGCTCAGCGGCGGCGTGGCGGCGCGCCACGCCGTGGCGCCGCAAAACCCCTATGCGGACGCTGCCGGCTTCCTGGCCGAGCTGCGCACCATCGAGGAGTCGCTGCAGGCGCACCACGGCGCGCCGCTGGCCAGCGAGCGCCTGCAGCCCCTGATCCGCGCCGTGGAGGTGTTCGGCTTTCACCTGGCCACGGTGGACCTGCGCCAGAGCTCGGACCAGCACGAGCGCGTCGTCGCCGAGCTGCTCGCCGCAGCGCGCATCGAGCCGGACTACGCCGCCCTGGACGAAGCCGCGCGCCGCACGGTGCTGCTGCGCCTGCTGCGCGATGCGCGGCCGCTGCGCGTGGTGGGGGCGCAGTATTCGGAGCACACGCGCGCCGAAATCGCCATCTTCGAGACCGCGCTGCGCATGCGCCAGGCCTACGGCGCAGCCGCCATCCGCCACTACATCATCAGCCACACCGAAACGGTGAGCGACCTGCTGGAAGTGCTGCTGCTGCAAAAGGAAGTGGGCCTGCTGCGCGGCACGCTGGACGAGCCCGCCGCCAGCCCGCCCGGCGCCGCGCCCGGGGCCGTGGCCGACCTCATCGTGGTGCCGCTGTTCGAGACCATCGAGGACCTGCGCAACGCCGCGGACATCATGCGCGCCTTCTACCAGGTGCCCGGCGTGGCGGCCATGGTGCAGCGCAGCGGGGCCGAGCAGGACATCATGCTGGGCTACAGCGACAGCAACAAGGACGGCGGCATCTTCACCAGCAACTGGGAGCTGTACCGCGCCGAGATCGCCCTGGTGGACTTGTTCGACGAGTTGCCCGGCATCCGCCTGCGCATGTTCCACGGCCGCGGCGGCACCGTGGGGCGCGGCGGCGGCCCGAGCTACCAGGCCATCCTGGCGCAGCCGCCGGGCACGGTGCGCGGGCAGATCCGCCTGACCGAGCAGGGCGAGGTCATCGCCTCCAAGTACGCCAACCCCGAGATCGGCCGGCGCAACCTCGAAACCCTGGTCGCCGCCACGCTGGAGGCCACGCTGCTGCAGCCGACCAAGCCGGCGACCAAGGCCTTTCACGAGGCGGCCGAGCAGCTCTCGCGCGCCAGCATGCAGGCCTACCGCGCGCTGGTGTACGAGACGCCGGGCTTTGCCGACTATTTCTTCAGCGCCACGCCCATCCGCGAGATCGCCGAGCTCAACATCGGCTCGCGCCCGGCCTCGCGCAAGCCCAGCCAGAAGATCGAGGACCTGCGCGCCATCCCCTGGGGCTTCAGCTGGGGCCAGTGCCGCCTCACGCTGCCGGGCTGGTACGGCTTCGGCACGGCGGTGCAGGCCTTTCTGCACGAGAGCGGCCGGCCGCCGGCAGCGCAACTGGCGCTGCTGCGCAAGATGGTGCGGCAATGGCCGTTCTTCAGCGCGCTGCTGTCCAACATGGACATGGTGCTCGCCAAGAGCGACCTGGCCCTGGCCTCGCGCTACAGCGAACTGGTGCAGGACGCGCGCCTGCGCAAGAAGGTCTTTACCGCCATCGAGCAGGAGTGGCAGCGCACGGCCGACGCGCTGGCGCGCATCACCGGCGAGAAGGAGCGCCTGGCGAGCAACACCGCGCTGGCGCGCTCCATCAAGCATCGTTTCCCGTACATCGACCCGCTGCACCACCTGCAGGTCGAACTGGTGCGCCGCTGGCGCGCCGGGCAGGGCGACGAGCGCGTGCAGACGGGTATCCACATCTCCATCAACGGGATTGCCGCGGGGCTTCGCAATACGGGGTGATTGGCGCGGAAATCCGGCGCTGTTGCGCCGATCGCCGCGGCTGGCGCGCCGTACCATGGGCGCATGCCATTCCTGACCCAAGACCGTCCCACCCGCCGTGCCGCGCCGTGGGCGCTGCTGCTGGCGGCGGCCGTGCTGGCCGCAGGCTGCGGCACGCTCGACGTGCCGCGCGCCGACAACTACCCGGCCACGGGGCAGCCGAAGGCTCGTGCCGTGCACCACTGGGATGTGCTGGCCGGCGACGTGGCCGCGCGCGTGGCCCAGAAGATCGCCGGCTGGCCTGAAGGCGAGCACCCCATCCATGTGCGCGTGGCGGAATCGTCCGCCTTCGAGCAGGGCTTTGGCAAGCTGCTGGCCGTGCAACTGCTCGAGCGCGGGGTCGCCCTGTCCCAGGAGCCGGCGGCCGTGGAACTGCTGGTGCAGACCCAGGTCGTGCAGCACCAGGCGGGTGTGCGCAACGGCCTGGCCATGCCCTGGACGCGCCTGGCGGCCGGCGTGGCCGTGGTGCGCGACTGGCATCGCTACGCGCAGTCGGCGGCCTCGGGGGTGGCCAGCGGCCTGGCCCTGGGCATGGCCGTGGACATGGCCGAGCAGCACACCCAGGGTGCGGCCGCGGGCGGCCCTACGCGCACCGAGGTGCTCGTCACCACCCTGTTGCAGGCCGGGGGACGCTACCTTGCGGGCTCGGCCGATGTGTACTACATCGAACCCGAGGACGCCGTGCTCTATCTGCCGCCGCCGCCCGCGGTGCCGCTGGCGCCCGTCAAGAGCTGGAAGGTCGTGACGCCATGACGCGCCGCCTGCTGCTGTGCATGCACCTGGCGCTGGCGCTCGGCCTGCCGGGCTGCGCGGGCTATTACTACGGTGAGCGGGGCGGGGCGGTGGTGCGCACCGACGTGCTCCAGGCCAATTACCAGGCGGTGGACCGGCTGCTGGAGACGGCGCCGCTCGATCCGCGGCGCAGCGTGCTGGTGGCGACGCTGGTCAACGTGGACCGGCTGCAGGAGTCCTCGCGCCTGGGCCGCATCTTCTCCGAGCAGATTGCCGGGCGCCTGGTGCAGCGCGGCGTGCCCGTGGCGGAGTTGCGCCTGCGCGAGCAACTGGTGCTGCACCCGGGCCAGGGCGAGCTGCTGCTCTCGCGCGAGCTGCGCGAGGTCAGCCAGGCGCACGATGCGCAGGCCGTGGTGGTGGGCACCTACGCGGTGTCCGGCGCCATGGTGTATGTGAGCCTCAAGCTCGTGCATCCGCAGGGCAACCAGGTGGTGGCCGCCAGCGACTACGCGCTGGCGCTGGACGAGAATCTGCGCGGGCTGCTGCAGGGGCGCTGATTGTGCTCCTGAAAATATAGCTGCTCGCGCTTGCTCCACAAGCGCTGCAAGCCTTTTTTACTCTCAGTGCAGCATCAGTGCGCCGGCGTTCTTGCTCTTGCCTGCGCGGGCCGGCGGGTTGCACAGGCCGCAGGTGTAGTGGCGGTTTTCGTACAGCTCGGTCACGAACATGCCGCCGCACTGCGCGCACTTGGTGCGCTGGAGCATGCCGGCGTCCACGAACTTCACCAGGCGCCAGGCGCGCGTGAACGAGAGCAGCGGCTCCACCTGGGCCGTGGCGATCTGCTCGGTGTAGAGGCGGTAGGCCTTGGTGAGCTGGTCCACCGGGTCCAGGGCGATGCCCTTGGCCAGGTACTCGTAGATGTTGAGGAACAGCGAGCTGTGGATGTTTTCCTGCCAGGTGAGGAACCAGTCGGTCGAGAACGGCAACTGCCCCTTGGAAGGCGACTTGCCCGCGATCTCCTTGTACAGGCGGATCAGGCGCTCGTAGGACAGCGTGGTTTCCGATTCGAGCACCTGCATGCGCGCACCCATCTGGATCAGCATGGCCGCGCGCTCGATCTGGCGCGACTCGTTGAGCACGCTCTTGACCGGTGCGCTGGTCTTGGCGGTCTTTTTGGCGGCGGGGCGGGTAGGGGTCTCGGTCGTCATGGCAGAACTCCGTGGAGAAGGGCGGGGCGTGTGCTCAGAGCACTTCGGAGGCGCGGCTGGCCATCAGGATGTTGGCGTGCAGCGTGTTCGTCGCCTCGTTGCCCACCTTGCTGGGCGCGTGGTTGGTGAGCAGGCCCCAGACGAGGTTGTCGTCCACGCGGAAGCTGCAAAGAAGCGTGTTTCTGGCCGCCAGTTTCATCAGTTGCGCGGCCGACAGCGATGCCAGAATATCGGCAGCCTCTTCGTTCAGGCCCAGGCGGAAAACGGCTTCGGCCTTGTCCTGGCGGATCAGGGTCTGGGCCAGCATCAGATAGGTGAGGTTGGCTTCGCGGATTTCGGCAAGCAGTTGTTCGTTCGTCATGGGGCACTTCCTTTTCCATCCCCGGATCGCCTGGTCTGCCTCATGCAGCGTTTCGCGATCCGTTGAAATGGATTGTGAATTTGGCCCAATCAAAAATTAAGTCAGCCGATGGCGGTGCGTGTTGTCCGGTACAGCCGCAGGCCTTGTAGGAATTTGCCTGACAAGCGCTGTCGGCGTCAGCCGCGCGCGACGGGGCGCGCCGGGTCGCTGCACCACTCGCTCCAGCTGCCGGCATAGAGCGCCGCGCGCCCCAGTCCCGCGTATTCCATGGCCAGCAGATTGGGGTTGGCCGTCACCCCGCTGCCGCAGTGGTGCACCACGCTGGCCGGGTCGCGCCCGTCCAGCAGCGCGAGGAATTCGGCACGCAGCACCGCAGGCGCCTTGAAGCGGCCATCCGGGCCGAAGTTGTCGGTGAACGGCCGGTTCAGGGCCCCCGGGATATGCCCGGCCACCGGGTCCAGGGGTTCGACCTCGCCCCGAAAGCGCGGTGCGGCGCGCGCGTCGACGATGGTCTGCTGCGCCGAACCCAGGTGCTGCAGCACCTGGGCGCTGTCCGCCAGCGTGCGCAGCGCCGGGCCGGGGGTGAAGTCGCCCGGTGGCCGCGGCGCGCTCGCCCCCTCTTCGAGTGCTCCGCCGGCCTGTGTCCAGGCCTGCAGGCCGCCGTCGAGCACGGCCACGGCCTCGTGGCCCAGCCATTGCAGCATCCACCACAGGCGGGCGCAGAAGGCGCTGCCATTGCGGTCATACACCACGGCCTGCATGCCATGGGCAAAGCCCTGGCTCGCCAGCCACGCGGCAAAGGCTGCGCGCGTGGGCAGAGGGTGGCGCCCGCCCGAGGCGCGTGCCGCGCCGGGCCGGGCCGAGAGCGCCTGGTCCAGGTGCGCGTACACCGCGCCCGGGATATGGCCCTGCAGGTACTGCGCCGCACCGGCGCCGGGATCGGCCAGGTCGAAGCTGCAGTCGAAGACCATGCAGGGGGTGCCGCGCTGGCGCAGGGCCAGCAGCTCGGGGGCGGAGATCAGGAGCGTGTGCGTCATGGCTGGAAGGGTGCGGTCGGACGCCGGCAGGGCGGCGCGGGGTTCACAGTGCGGCACGCGCATCGCGCGCGCGCAGCACAGTGGCGAGGATACCGCTGCCCACGATCAGGGCCATGCCGGCCCAGCCCAGCAGGTCCACGCGCTCGTCGAACAGCAGCACGCTGTAAAAGCCCGCGAACACGATGCCCGAATACTGCAGGCTCGCCACCACCAGGGTGCTGCGCGCCGAGCGCGCGCTGCCGTAGGCGTACGTCATGCACAACTGCCCCAGGGCGGCCAGAACGCCGATGGGCAGCAGCCACAGCGCGGGCCAGCCGGGCCAGGGCGAGTGGCCCACGGCCAGCGTGGCCGCGCCGCCTGCCAGGGCCGAGCCCAGGGCGAAATAGAACACGGTGCGCGACTCGGGTTCACCCAGGCGCGCCAGCCGGCCCACCTGCAGGTAGGCGAGCGCCGCCATCAGGCCCGAGAGCAGGCCCAGCGCGCTGCCCAGCGTCTGCTGCGGCGTCTGGGCGATGCTTGGGCGCAGCATCAGCACCACACCGGCAAACCCGGCCAGTACGGCGAGCAGCAGCGGGGCGCTGAGCGTGGCGTGCGCCGCACCGCGCCGCCGGTGCCAGGCCCACAGGCTGGCGCCGACGATGAAGGCGGCGATCCAGATGCTGCTCATGTAGTTGAGCGTGAGGGCCGTGGCCAGCGGCAGGTGGGCGATGGCGTAGAACCAGGCACCCAGCGAGACCACGCCGACCAGGCTGCGCCAGGCGTGCTGGGCCGGGTGGCGCGTGGCCAGCGTCACCCCTTGCGAGCGCGCGAGCAGCCAGAGCATGAGCATGCCGACGAGGCCGCGCCAGAACACCAGCTCCGCCGGGTTGAACCACGCTGAGCCGAGCTTGACGCACACCCCCATGCTCGCAAACAGGAACGCGGCGAGCACCATCCAAAGGGCATGCATGGGAGAGCTGGGTATTAGAGTGAAAACGGCACGCAGCGCCCGTGCGGCGGGCGCCACGTGCTATTGCAATGGTAGCAAGAACCGGTCGGGTCTGCCGCTGTGCGCCGCTCAGCGCGCCGGCACGGCGTCGCCCATGCGGCGGCGGTACCACTCGTGGAAGTGCTGCATGCCGTCTTCCATGGGGCTTTGGTAGGGGCCCACTTCGTTGTCGCCGCGCTCGTGCAGCGCCTTGCGGCCCGCATCCATGCGCTCGCCGATCTCATCGTCCTCGATGCAGGTTTCCATGTAGGCCGCCTGCTGGGCCTCGACGAACTCGCGCTCGAAGGCCTGGATTTCCTCGGGGTAGTAGAACTCCACGAGGTTGAGCGTCTTCGACGGGCTCAGGGGGTGCAGCGTGGAGACGGTGAGCACATGCGGATACCACTCCACCATGATGTGCGGGTAGTAGGTCAGCCAGATCGCGCCGCGCTCGGGCAGCTTGCCATCGCGGTAGCGCAGCAGCACCTCGTGCCACTGGCGGTAGACCTCCGAGCCCGGCTTGCCGAAGGTGGGCGCCACGCCCACGGTCTGCACCGAGAACTCCTCGCGGAACTCCCAGCGCAGATCGTCGCAGGTGACGAAGTTGCCCAGGCCCGGGTGGAAGGGCCCGACGTGGTAGTCCTCCAGGTAGACCTCGATGAAGGTCTTCCAGTTGTAGTTGCACTCGTGCAGCTCCACGCGGTCGAAGGCGTAGCCCTCGAAGGAGAGCTCGGCGCGCACGCCCATGCCGGCGAGGTCGGCCTCGATGTCGCGACCGTTGTCCTCGAACAGCATGCCGTTCCACTCACGCAGCGGGTAGTTGCGCAGATTCAGGCAGGGGTCCTGCGGGAAATGCGGCGCGCCCAGCAGCTCGCCGCTGGGGCTGTAGGTCCAGCGGTGCACGGGGCAGACGATGTTGCCGCCCGCGCTGCCTTTCTGGCTGTCGTGCAGCGAGCCGCGCCCCTGCAGCATGACGGCCTGGCGGTGGCGGCAGACGTTGGAGACCAGCTCCACCTGGCCCTGGGCATTGCGCACCAGCGCGCGTCCGCCCAGTTCCTGGGGTAGCACCTGGTAGTCGCCGGGCCCGGGCACGCTCAGGCCGTGGCCCACGTAGCGCGGGCCGCGTTGGAACAGCACTTCCATCTCGCGCTGGAACAGCGCCTGGTCGAAATAACTGGAGACGGGAAGTTGGCTTGCGGCCTGCTGCAGTCGAAGACTTAAATCAGACATGGCATACCTGACCTAAAGACCCCCCACAGGGAGAAACGGGACCAGGGTGGTGAATGCGTCCCGGGGAAGAAAAATAAACCGGCATGGCAGCCGGTTTGCAGTGAATGGGATTATAGGACGTGGGGTTATTTGCGTCCCCCCATTCCCGCAGCCGCACTGCGTGTATTCGCCGGGCCCGCGGGCCGCCCGGCCGGGGCGGTGTATCGGCCTAAAATCGAGCGTTTCAGCTATTGCAGGCACCACTCCATCCATGCCCAAACCCAAAACCGCCGAGCCGGCCAGCTACGAGGCTGCGCTGGAAGAACTGGAGCAATTGGTCGGCCGCATCGAAACGGGGCAGATGCCCCTGGACCAGTTGCTCGCAGGCTACCAGCGCGGTGCCGTCTTGCTGGCCTTTTGCCGCGAGCGGCTGCAGGCCGTGCAGGAGCAGGTCCGCGTGCTTGATGAAGGCGGGCTGCAGCCATGGACGCAGGAATGACGGCCGCCGCAGCCTGGAGCCTGCAGGCCTGGAGCGGGGCGCAGTTGCAGCGCGTCGAGCAGGCCCTGGACGCCTGGGTGGGCGTGGACGCCCCCGCGGATCTGGGCGAAGCCATGCGCTATGCCGTGCAGGGCGGCGGCAAGCGCCTGCGCCCGCTGCTGGTGCTGGCGGCGCGGCAGGCCGTGCGCGCCGCCGACGCCGCGCACGAGGCGGCCGCGCTTGACGAGGCGGCGCTGCGCGCGGCCTGCGCGGTGGAGCTGATCCACGCCTATTCGCTGGTGCACGACGACATGCCCTGCATGGACAACGACGTGCTGCGTCGCGGCAAGCCCACGGTGCACGTGCAGTTCGGCCAGGCCCAGGCGCTGCTCGCGGGCGATGCCCTGCAGGCCCTGGCGTTTGAACTGCTCACGCCCGAGGACGCGGCCGTGCCCGCCGCCGTGCAGGCGCGCCTGTGCCGCCTGCTGGCGCGTGCGGCCGGTGCCACGGGCATGGCGGGCGGCCAGGCGATCGACCTGGCCAGCGTGGGCGTGGTGCTCGACGAAGCCCGGCTGCGCCACATGCACCGCCTCAAGACCGGCGCCCTGCTGCAGGCCAGCGTCATGATGGGCGCGGCCTGCGGCCACGCCGATGCGCGCGCGCAGCAGGCCCTGGCGGCCTATGGCGCAGCCCTGGGCCTGGCCTTCCAGGTGGTGGACGACATCCTCGACGTGACCCAGGATTCGGCCACCCTGGGCAAGACGGCCGGCAAGGATGCCGCGCAGGACAAGCCGACCTATGTGTCGCTGATGGGGCTGGCATCCGCCCAGGCCCATGCGCGCGATCTGCTGGGCGAGGCCCATGCCGCGCTCGCTGCCAGCGGCCTGGACGATACGCAGGCGCTGGCGGCGCTGGCCGATACGGTGGTGCACCGTTCCCATTGAGGGTTTACGCAAAAATCACGTTCTGCGCTTGACTGGCAAGCGCGGTAAGCTGCAAAAAATATAGCAATGTCCACCCCCCAATACCCCCTGCTCTCGCGCGTGAACGACCCGGCCGACCTGCGCAAGCTCGCGCGCCCGGAGCTCAAGGCGCTGGCGGCTGAGCTGCGCGCCTACGTGCTCGAGAGCGTCTCCCAGACGGGCGGGCACCTGAGCTCCAACCTGGGCACGGTGGAGCTGACCGTGGCGCTGCACCATGTCTTCAACACGCCCTACGACCGGCTGGTCTGGGACGTGGGCCACCAGACCTATCCGCACAAGATCCTCACCGGGCGGCGCGAGCGCATGCACACCCTGCGCCAGTTCGGCGGCATCTCGGGCTTTCCGCGGCGCGACGAGAGCCCCTACGACACCTTCGGCACGGCGCACTCGAGCACCAGCATCTCCGCGGCGCTGGGCATGGCCCTGGCGGCCAAGCGCAAGGGCGAGCAGCGCCACGCCGTGGCCGTGATCGGCGACGGCGCCATGACGGCGGGCATGGCCTTCGAGGCCTTGAACAACGCGGGCGTGGCCGACTGCAACCTGCTCGTCATCCTCAACGACAACGACATGAGCATCAGCCCGCCCGTGGGCGCGCTCAACCGCTACCTCGCCCAGCTCATGAGCGGCCAGTTCTATGCCGCCGCCAAGAACGTGGGCAAGAGCGTGCTCAAGAACGCGCCGCCGCTGCTGGAGCTGGCCAAGCGCCTGGAGCAGCAGGCCAAGGGCATGGTGCTGCCGGCCACGCTGTTCGAGAAGTTCGGCTTCAACTACATCGGCCCCATCGACGGGCACGACCTGGACTCGCTCATCCCCACGCTGGAGAACATCAAAAGCCTGCCGGGGCCGCAGTTCCTGCACGTGGTGACCAAGAAGGGCCAGGGCTACAAGCTCGCCGAGCAGGACCCCGTGGCCTACCACGGGCCCGGCAAGTTCGACCCCAGCGTGGGCCTGATGCAGCCGGCCACCCCGCCCAAGCAGACCTTTACCCAGGTATTCGGCCAGTGGCTGTGCGACATGGCCGCGCAGGACCAGCGCCTGGTGGGCATCACCCCGGCGATGCGCGAAGGCTCCGGCATGGTCGAATTCCACCGCCGCTTTCCCGACCGCTACTACGACGTGGGCATTGCCGAGCAGCACGCCGTCACCTTCGCCGCCGGCATGGCCTGCGAGGGTGTCAAGCCCGTGGTGGCGATCTACTCCACTTTCCTGCAGCGCGCCTACGACCAGATGATCCACGACGTGGCGCTGCAGAACCTGCCCGTGGTGTTCGCGCTCGATCGCTCAGGCCTGGTGGGGGCCGACGGCGCCACGCACGCCGGTGCCTACGACATCGCCTTCATCCGCTGCATCCCGAACATGGCCCTGGCGTGCCCGGCCGACGAGCGCGAGTGCCGCCAGCTCCTGAGCACTGCCTACGCGCAGGACCACCCCGTGGCCGTGCGCTACCCGCGCGGCAGCGGCGTGGGCACGGCCCCGCTGCCGGGGCTGGAGGGCCTGCCCTATGGCAAGGGCGAGCTGCGGCGCACGCGCCAGGGCGGCGGCGCCGGGCCGCGCATCGCCATCCTGGCGTTCGGCACCTTGCTGTACCCGGCCCTGCAGGCGGCCGAGTCCCTGGATGCCACAGTGGCCAATATGCGCTGGGCCAAGCCGCTGGACACTGCCCTGCTGCTGGACCTGGCCGCCAGCCACGATGCCCTGGTCACGGTGGAAGAGGGCTGCACCATGGGCGGCGCGGGCAGCGCCGTGTGCGAGGCACTGAACGCCGCGGGCGTGCTCAAGCCCGTGTTGCAACTGGGCTTGCCCGATAGCTTCATCGAGCACGGCGACCAGGCGCGCCTGCTGGCCCTGCAGGGGCTGGACGCCGAAGGCATGGAGCGCGCCATCCGCCAGCGGTTTGTTGGCGAGCCGTAAGCCTGGTGGCTTAGGGTTGCCTGTGCGGGAGTACCCCCAGGCACGACACGTGTACAGGGTTGACCCGCCCAGAGTTCGCACCGGTTGTTTCTACAATGCCTCGGGCTGCGAAGTCTCCGGCCTGGCTCTTGTACCCCAAGCCAGGCCGGGTTTTTTTCAATCAATCAGGAGACCTTCATGGATCGTCGTTCCGTCATTAAAAATGCAGGTATTGCAGGCGTGCTGGCCGCAGGCGTGGCGCCCGCAGTGCATGCCCAAGCGGCAGTGCGCTGGCGTTTGGCCACCAGTTTCCCCAAATCGCTAGAAACCCTGCATGGCTGCGCCGTCAAGTTCTCCGAGACCGTGAAGGCGCTTTCGGGCGGCAAGTTCGAGGTCTCGGTGCACGCTGCGGGCGAACTGGTGCCGGCATTCGGCATCGTTGACGCGTTGGCCGACGACTCGCTGGAAATGGGTGAAACCGCTGCCTACTACTACACCGGCAAGGATCCATCGTTCGCCTTCGGTTGCGCGATTCCCTTTGGTATGACGGCGCAGCAAAACCAGGCCTGGAAGCTGCACGGCAACGGTCACAAGCTGATGGATGAGCTGTACGGCAAGTACAACTTCTTCGGTATCAGTGCGCTCAACACCGGCACGCAAATGGGCGGCTGGTACCGCAAGGAGATGAAGACCCCAGCCGACTTCAAGGGCCTGAAAATGCGCCTGGGCGGCGGCGTGTTCGGCGAATCCATGGCCAAGCTGGGCGTGGTGGCGCAAAACATGCCCGGCGGCGATGTGTACCAGGCACTGGAAAAGGGCACGCTGGACGCAGCCGAGTTCGTGGGACCCTACGACGATGAGAAGATGGGTTGGAACAAGGTCGCCAAGTACTACTACTTCGGTGGCTGGTGGGAAGGTGGCGCGGACTTGGAGTTCTTCATCAACAAGAAGGCATTTGCCAAGCTCTCGCCGGAAAACCAGGCCATCGTGCACGCCGCTGCGGCTGTCGCCTACAACGACGGCACTTCCAAGTACCTGGCCCTGAATCCGATCTCGCTCAAGCGCCTGGCCGCGAGCGGTACGCAGCTCAAGCGCTTCCCCAAGGCCATCGTCGAGGCGGGCTTCAAGGCCGCGCAAGAGGTGTACGCCGAGCACAGCGCCAAGGATCCGCAGTTCAAGAAAATCCTCGACGACCTGCGCACCTTCCAACGTGACCAGATTCTCTGGAACCGCTACTCGGAACTGGCATTCACCCAGGATATGGCGTCGCTGAAGATTTGACGCCTTGGGGGGCGCACTGCGTGTGTGCCCCGAGAAAGACAAACCGCGGCTCTGAGGCCGCGGTTTTTTTTGTGCGCGCCCAGCATGGGCGCGCTTGCAGAAGGTCAAGGTTTGCCGGTGGCGTCCCTCAGGGCCTTCATAGGGTCTTCCTCGCCCGCCGGCGTGCTGTCCGTGTTCGTGCTGGGGGCCTCATCGGGGGTGGATGCTGCACCGTCTTGTGGAGACGGCTCCCCGAGCGCATCGTCGCTGTGGCCTGGTTCCATGTCGCCGCCCTGGTCCAACTGCTCCAGCATTTGCTCGCCAACGGCCTTCATGTCCACATTCACTTGTTTGTCCAGGTTGCTGGTGACCAGGCTGGGGAAGGCAATCAGAATGGCGACCATGGTCAGTTGCAGGATCAGGAAGGGAATCGCGCCCTTGTAGATCTGCATCGTCGTCACCGGGGCCATGGTCTTGCCCGTCACGTGGTCAACGTAGGGTTTCTCGGGCGCGACCGAGCGCAGGTAAAACAGCGCAAAGCCAAACGGCGGGTGCATGAACGAGGTTTGCATGTTTACTGCCAGCAGCACGCCGAACCAGACGAGATCGATGCCCATCTTGTCGGCAATGGGTGCGAGCACCGGAACGACGATGAAGGACAGCTCGAAAAAGTCCAGGAAGAACGCCAGCACGAAGATCATGACGTTCACAAAGATCAGGAAACCCAACTGACCGCCGGGCAGCTTGGAAAGCAGGTGTTCGACCCAGACCGGGCCATCCGCTGCCTGGAACACCATGCTGAAGATGGTCGCGCCCACGAGGATGAACATCACGAAGGATGACAGCTTGGTGGTGGTGTTGAGTGCCTGCTTGAGCAATTGCAGGTTGATGCGCCCGCGCATCGCGGCCATCACCAGCGCGCCCATGGCACCCATGGCGCCACCCTCGGTCGGCGTGGCGACACCCAGGAAAATGGTGCCCAGCACGAGGAAGATCAGCAGCAGCGGGGGGATCAGCACAAACGTGACCCGCTCGGCCAGCTTGGACAGCAGGCCCAGGTTCGTGACCCGGTTGACGACGGCGATGAGCCAGGCGAGAAAGCTGCCGCCGCACATGGCGACGACGATTTTTTCATCGGTGGGCACAAATTCCACCAACTCGTTCTTCCACCAGGAATGCACGGCCTCCATGTGCTCTGCCAGGAACACGGCCACCAGCGTGGACAGGGCCACGAGCACGGCCAGCGAGGTGTAGCCCGAGTGGCCGTTGGCTTCGCGGAAGGTGCGTGCCTCTGGCGGCAGTGCAGGCACTGCCTTGGGCTTGAAAATGGCCAGAGCGACGATCCACAGGATGTAGAGCCCCATGAGGGCAAAGCCGGGGATGAACGCACCCTTGTACATGTCGCCCACGCTCTTGCCCATTTGATCGGCGAGCACAATCAGCACCAGCGACGGTGGGATGATTTGCGCCAGCGTGCCTGAGGCGGCGATCACGCCGCTGGAGAGGCTGCGGTCATAGCCGTAGCGCAGCATGATGGGCATGGAGATCAGGCCCATGGAGATCACGGAGGCAGCGACGACGCCGGTGGTGGCGGCGAGCATGGCCCCCACCAGTACCACGGCCAGCGCCAGGCCGCCGCGCAGCGGACCGAACACCTGACCGACCGTTTCCAGCAGATCCTCGGCCATGCCGCTGCGTTCGAGGATCAACCCCATCAGCGTGAAGAAGGGCACGGCCAGCAGGGTTTCGTTGGCCATGATGCCAATCAAGCGCTGGGGCAGCCACGAGAATATCGACGTGGTAAAGACGCCCAGTTCGATGCCCAGCAGGCCGAAGAACAAGCCCGCAGCCCCCAGACTGAAGGCCACGGGAAAGCCTAGGATCAGAAAGCAGATCAGCCCGGCGAACATCACCGGGGCAAAGTTGGCAGCAATGAATTCCATGGTGAACAAGCTCCGCGTGCGTGTCAGTGGGCCTGGCCGGTCGCGGCCTGCTGCTGGCGCAGCGCTTCGACGAGTTCCTCTTCGGCGCTCTTGTCATTGAGCTTCACCGTCGGATCGGGCCCCTGGCCCGTGAGAAAGGCGATGCACTTGATGAGCTCGGACCAGCCCTGCAGCATGAGCAGGGCAAAGCCTGCCGGCAGCGCCACCCAGACCGGCCAGCGGATCAGGCCTCCGGGGTTGGGTGACATTTCGCCCGAGGCGTAGCGCTCGGCCACGATGGGCCCGCACAGCCAAAGAATGACGATGCACACCGGGGTGAGAAAGAACACGATGCCCAGGATCTCGATCCAGATCTGCACTTTCTTGGGCAGGCGGCTGTTGAGCACGTCGATGCGCACATGCTCACGGTGGAGCAGCGTGTAGCCAGCGGCGATCAGGAACGACCAGGCAAACAAATACCACTGCACCTCGAGAAAGCCGTTGGAGCTGGTGTCGAACACCTTGCGCACCACCGCGTTTGCCGCGCTGATGAAGGTGGCCGCAAAAATCAGCCAGATGCAATATTTGCCCACGAAGGTATTGAGCCTGTCGATGGCACGGGACAGTGAGAGTAAAGCCTGCATGGTGTCTCCAGAAAAGCAGCCGAAGCACACCACAGCGCATGCCCGGGTGGGGCATGCGCTGTGGTGCATTTTTTGGACATGCGCATTCTACGGAGTCCCGTGCGCCCGCGTTGCACTAAGGCCTAATGCCTGGGGGGCGAAAATGCACGGTTGAACGGGGTTCAATTGCTCTTGTTTGCATAGCGGTGCAACAAGTTCGCGGCCCGTGCGGCTCGGTCGGTCTGCGGCGGCCTGCAGGTTCCGTGCGTGCAGGGCGAGGTAGAATGGCCGGGTCATCCACACACCAGGGCGAGAAAGGCAAGATCGGTTATGACACCGCGAACTACGACCACCCAGTCCGCCGGCCGCTGAGGCCGGGTGTTCGCGCCTGCACGAGACCGTTTTCCTCTCCCCCTCGAAAAGCGCGGACCGTGTTCCGCGCTTTTTGCTTTATGGCCGAGGCGCGCATTGCAGTACCTCTCCAGAATTGACAAGGATTTGCTCACCATGATTCAGATTACGCTCCCCGACGGCGCGCAGCGCAGCTATCCCGGCCCGGTCACGGTGGCCGAGGTGGCCGCCTCCATCGGCTCTGGTCTGGCCAAGGCCGCGCTGGCGGGCAAGGTCGACGGCAAGGTGGTGGACACGAGCTACCAGATCACGCAGGACAGCGCGCTGGCCATCGTGACTGCCAAGGACGCCGAGGGCCTGGAGGTCATCCGCCATTCCACGGCCCACCTGTTGGCCTATGCGGTCAAGGAGCTGTTCCCCGACGCGCAGGTCACCATCGGCCCGGTGATCGAGAACGGCTTCTACTACGACTTTGCCTACAAGCGCCCCTTCACTCCCGAAGATCTGGTGGCGATCGAGAAGCGCATGACCGAGCTCGCCGCCAAGGACGAGCCCGTGGTGCGTCGCGTGCTGCCGCGCGACGAGGCGGTGCAGTATTTCAAGAGCCTGGGTGAGCACTACAAGGCCGAAATCATCGCCAGCATCCCGAGCAACGAGGACGTGAGCCTGTACCGCGAAGGCGGCTTCGAGGACCTGTGCCGCGGCCCGCACGTGCCCAGCACGGGCAAGCTCAAGTTCTTCAAGCTCATGAAGGTGGCCGGCGCCTACTGGCGCGGCGACCACCGCAACGAGATGCTGCAGCGCGTCTACGGCACGGCCTGGGCCACGAAGGACGAACTGCAGCAGTACCTCACGATGCTGGAGGAGGCCGAGAAGCGCGACCACCGCAAACTCGGCCGCGAGCTCGACCTGTTCCACATCGACGAGCATTCGCCCGGCACCGTGTTCTGGCATCCCAAGGGCTGGACGCTGTGGCAGGAGGTGGAGCAGTACATGCGCCGCGTGTACCGCGACAACGGCTACCAGGAGGTCAAGGGCCCGCAGATCCTGGACAAGACGCTGTGGGAAAAGACGGGGCACTGGGACAAGTACCGTGACAACATGTTCACGACGGAGAGCGAGAAGCGCGACTACGCCTTGAAGCCCATGAACTGTCCGGGCCACATCCTGATCTTCAAGCAGGGCATCAAGAGCTACCGCGATCTGCCGCTGCGCTACGGCGAGTTCGGCCAGTGCCACCGCAACGAGCCCACGGGCGGCCTGCACGGCATCATGCGCGTGCGCGGCTTCACGCAGGACGACGGCCACATCTTCTGCACGGAAGACCACATCCTCTCCGAGTGCACGGCCTACACCGCCCTGCTGCAGAAGGTGTACAAGGACTTCGGCTTCACGGACATCATCTACAAGGTGGCCACGCGCCCCGAGGCGCGCATCGGCTCGGACGAAAGCTGGGACAAGGCCGAGCAGGCGCTCATGCACAGCCTACAGGCCTCGGGCTGCGCGTTCGAGATCGCGCCCGGCGATGGCGCCTTCTACGGCCCCAAGATCGAGTACACGCTCAAGGACGCGATCGGCCGCCAGTGGCAGTGCGGCACCATGCAGGTGGACTTCTCCATGCCCGAGCGCCTGGACGCCGAGTACGTGGGCGAGGACGGTGCGCGCCACCGGCCTGTGATGCTGCACCGCGCCATCGTCGGCAGCCTGGAGCGCTTCATCGGCATCCTGATTGAGCAGCATGCTGGCGCCTTGCCGGTGTGGCTGGCGCCGGTGCAGGTGGCGGTGCTCAATATCACCGACGCGCAGGCGGACTACTGTCGCGAAATTGCCGAAAAAATCGCCCAGGCCATGCCCCAGCATCCGCTGCGCGTGGCGCTGGATCTGCGTAACGAAAAGATAACGTATAAAATACGCGAGCATTCCATGCAGAAACTGCCCTATATTCTCGTCGCCGGCGACAAGGAAAGGGCGTCTGGAGCCGTCGCAGTGCGTGCCCGGGGCAACAAGGACTTGGGCGTCATGCCGGTCGATGCGTTCATCGACCTGATCGTCCAGGCCGTTGCATCCAAAGCCTGATCGCGGATGTGTGCCTGCAAGCCCCGGCCTGCAGGCAGCGTGCCGTGGGTACTGCGTGTTGTCGTTTTTGACCAAGGGTGAGAGCCATAGCTACTGAATTTCGTGACCGTCGTCAGCGCGAGGAGCGCAAGCACCGTCTCAATCGTGAGATTACCGCGCCCGAGGTGCGCCTGTCCGGGCCGAACAACGAACCCATCGGTGTCGTGAGCCTGATGGAGGCGCTGCGCATGGCCGGCGAGCTCGACGTCGATCTGGTCGAGATCGCTGCCACGGCCAACCCGCCCGTCTGCCGCCTGATGGACTACGGAAAGTTCAAGTACCAGGAGCAGAAGAAGGCTGCCGAGGCCAAGGCCAAGCAGACGGTCATCGAGATCAAGGAAGTCAAGTTCCGTCCCGGGACCGACGATGGCGACTACAACATCAAGTTGCGCAACATCCGGCGGTTCCTCGCCGATGGCGACAAGTGCAAGATCACCCTGCGTTTTCGCGGCCGCGAGATCACGCACCAGGACCTCGGCCTGGCGCTGCTCAACCGCCTCCGGGACGACCTGGCCGACACCATTCTGGTGGAGCAGTTTCCCAAGCTCGAAGGCCGCCAGATGATCATGATGATCGCTCCGGCGCGCAAGAAGGCCGGCAAGGCCGCCTCCGAAGCCACGGGCGCCGAGCAGGCCGGCTGAACGGAAACAGCGCAAGCATCTGGCCGCCGCGGCGCATGCCGGGGCAGCCGGTGGCAGGAGTGCATGGCATTCCTGCCCGGGCAGGCGAAAGCCTGCCGTTAAAAGTGGCTCGGGGCCGACAAGTTTGCAAGCTGGTTTGCAAACGCCTCGCGAGCACAAACAAAGAGGAGCATTCCAATGCCCAAAATGAAAACCAAGAGCAGCGCCAAAAAGCGCTTCCGCGTTCGTCCGGGTGGTACCGTCAAGCGCGCCCAGGCCTTCAAGCGTCACATCCTGACCAAGAAGACCACCAAGAACAAGCGCCACCTGCGCGGTGCAGTGAATGTGCATGAGACCAACATGGGTCACATCGCACAGATGCTGCCCTTTGCCGGCCTGTAATCAACTGACGAACAAGGAGTACACACATGCCTCGCGTCAAACGTGGTGTTACGGCTCATGCCCGTCACAAGAAGGTTCTGGCTCTGGCCAAGGGTTTCCGCGGCCGCCGCGGCAATGTCTTCCGCATCGCCAAGCAGGCGGTGATGAAGGCCGGGCAGTACGCCTACCGTGACCGCCGCAACAAGAAGCGCGTGTTCCGCCGCCTCTGGATCGCCCGTATCAACGCCGGTGTGCGCGAGCTGGGCCTGACCTACAGCCAGTTCGCCAACGGCCTGAAGAAGGCTGCCATCGAGATCGACCGCAAGATGCTGGCCGACCTCGCCGTGCACGACAAGGCTGCCTTCGGCAGCATCGTGGATCAGGTCAAGGCCAAGCTGGCTGCCTGAGTTCCCGGCGGGCTACTATCTTTTTGATAGCTACCTACGCACCAACAACAAGGGCCAGGGCTTGAAAAGGCACTGGCCCTTGTTTCTTTTTGAAGAATGCATATGAACGAGTTGGACCCGCTGGTCGAAAGTGCGCGCCAGGCCTTCGCTCACAGCGCGACGCCCGCCGACCTGGAAAACGCCAAGGCCCAGTTCCTGGGCAAGGCCGGTCGCATCACCGAGCTCATGAAGGGCATGGCCCAGCTCTCGGTGGAGGAGAAGAAATCGCGCGGCGCGGCCATCAATCTGGCCAAGCAGGCCATCGAAGGGCTGCTGACCGAGCGGCGCCAGCAACTGGCCGATGCGCAATTGCAGGAGCAGCTCAAGGCCGAGGCGCTGGACGTGAGCCTGCCCGGGCGCCGGCGCGGGCAGGGCGGGCTGCACCCGGTCTCGCGCACGCTCGAGCGCATCCAGGGCATCTTCGGCTCCATGGGCTTCGACGTGGCCGAGGGCCCCGAGATCGAGTCCGACTGGTTCAACTTCACCGCGCTCAATACGCCCGAGGACCATCCCGCGCGCTCCATGCATGACACCTTCTACATCGAAGGTGGCACGCCGGACGCGCCCCACCTGCTGCGCACGCACACCAGCCCGGTGCAGGTGCGCCATGCGGTGCAGCACGTCAAGCGCCACCGCGCGCTGCTCGATGCCGGCCAGAGCATGCCCGAGATCCGCGTCATCGTGCCCGGCCGCACCTACCGCGTCGATTCGGACGCCACGCATTCGCCCATGTTCCACCAGTGCGAGGGCCTGTGGATCGGCGAGAACGTGAGCTTCAAGGACCTGAAGGTCGTCTTCACCGCCTTCTGCCGCACCTTCTTCGAGAGCGAGGACCTGGTGCTGCGCTTCCGGCCCAGCTTCTTCCCCTTCACCGAACCCAGCGCCGAGATCGACATCCAGTTCCAGGACGGGCCGCTGGCCGGGCGCTGGCTGGAGGTGGCCGGCTCTGGCCAGGTGCACCCCAACGTGGTGCGCAACATGGGCCTGGACCCCGAGCGCTACATCGGCTTTGCCTTCGGCATGGGGCTGGACCGTTTCACCATGCTGCGCTATGGCGTGAACGATCTGCGCCTGTTCTTCGACGGCGACATCCGTTTCCTGTCGCAGTTCCAGTAATGCAAAAAAGTGAGCTGCCAGCGCTTGATTTCATTGATTTTCAATATGTTTTCATATTGAATCGACCACATAGCAATCGCTACCAGCTCCTGATTTCATAGCGTACCGAGGGCCTGACGCCTCAAAGAGTCTGACCATGCAATTTCCCGAATCCTGGTTGCGCGAGTTCTGCAACCCGCCGCTGTCCACCGCCCAACTGGCCGAGACCCTGACCATGGCCGGCCTTGAAGTCGAGGAGCTGCGCCCCGTGGCGCCGCCGTTCACGCGCGTGGTCGTGGGCGAGATCAAGGACGCCCAGCAGCACCCCAACGCCGACCGCCTGCGTGTGTGCCAGGTGGACGTGGGCCAGGGCGCGCTGCTCAACATCGTCTGCGGCGCACCCAACGCCCGCGTGGGCATCCGCGTGCCCTGCGCCCTGGTGGGCGCCGAACTGCCGCCCGGCGAGGACGGCAAGCCCTTCCTGATCAAGGTCGGCAAGCTGCGCGGCGTGGAAAGCCAGGGCATGCTGTGCTCGGCGCGCGAGCTCCAGCTCTCGGAGGACCACGGTGGCCTGCTGGAGCTGCCGCTGGACGCCCCGCTGGGCCAGGACATCCGCCAGTACCTGAACCTCGACGACACCCTGTTCACGCTCAAGCTCACGCCCAATCTGGCGCATTGCCTGAGCGTCTACGGCGTGGCGCGCGAGGTCGCCGCCCTGACCGGCGCGCCGCTGAAGGCGCCCACCTTCCCCGCGGTGGCCGTGGCGCTGGACGACACGCTGCCCGTCAAGGTCAGCGCGCCCGACCTGTGCGGGCGCTTCTCCGGCCGCATCGTGCGCAACGTCAACACCCAGGCCCAGACGCCGCAGTGGATGGTCGACCGCCTGGCGCGCTGCGGCCAGCGCAGCGTGACCGCGCTGGTGGACATCTCCAACTACGTGATGTTCGAGCTGGGTCGCCCCTCGCACATCTTCGACCTCGACAAGATCCATGGCGGCCTGGATGTGCGCTGGGGCCGTGCGGGCGAGCAGCTCAAGCTGCTCAACGGCAACACCGTCGAAGTCGACGAGAAGGTCGGCGTGATCGCCGACGAGCAGCAGGTCGAGTCGCTTGCCGGCATCATGGGCGGCGACGCCACGGCCGTGTCCGACGACACGCGCCACATCTACGTCGAGGCCGCCTTCTGGTGGCCCAAGGCGATCGCCGGCCGCTCGCGCCGCTACAACTTCTCCACCGACGCGGGCCACCGCTTCGAGCGCGGCGTGGACCCGCAGCTCACCGTGGAGCACATCGAGCGCATCACCCAGCTCGTGCTGGAGATCTGCGGCACGGACGCGACGCAGTGCGGCCCCATCACCGACCAGCAGGTGCGCATGCCCGAGGCGCGCCCCGTGACCCTGCGCGTGGCGCGTGCCGCCAAGGTCATCGGCATGCCCCTGACCCAGGCGCAATGCGCCGACGCCCTCACGGGCCTGGGCCTGGCGGTCACGCAGGGCGAGGGCACGGTCACCGTCACGCCGCCGTCCTACCGCTTCGACCTCGCCATCGAGGAAGACCTGATCGAGGAAGTCGCGCGCATGGTGGGCTACAACCAGTTGCCCACCACGGCGCCGCTGGCGCCCATCACGCCCAAGCTGCGCGCCGAGAGTCGCCGCAGCCCCTTCGACGTGCGCCACCAGCTCGCCGCACAGGGCTACCAGGAAACCATCAACTTCAGCTTCGTCGAGGAGCGCTGGGAGCACGAGCTGGCGGGCAACGCCCAGCCCATTCGCCTGCTCAACCCCATTGCCAGCCAGATGAGCGTGATGCGCTCCTCGCTGCTGGGCTCGCTCCTGCAGGTGCTCAAGTTCAACCTGGACCGCCGCGCCGAGCGCGTGCGCGTGTTCGAGCTCGGTCGGGTGTTCCTGCGCGACGCCGCCGTGCCCGACTCCGACAGCACCGTGCAGGGCTACCACCAGCCCATGCGCGTGGCCGCGCTGGCCTACGGCCCGTGTGATGCCCTGCAGTGGGGCAGCAAGGAGCGCGCCGTCGACTTCTATGACGCCAAGGGCGACGTCGAGGCGCTGCTCGCGCCCGTGCAGGCGCAGTTCGAGGCCGCCGAGCACCCTGCCATGCACCCCGGGCGCTGCGCGCGCGTGCGTGTGGGCGGCCAGGTCATCGGCCATGTGGGCGAGCTGCACCCGCGCTGGTGCCAGTCCTGGGAGCTGCCGCGTCCGCCCGTGCTGTTCGAGCTCGAACTCGACGCCGTGCTCGAGCGCGCGGTGCCGCGCCTGGTCCCCGTGCCGCGCCACCAGACCGTGGAGCGCGATCTGGCCGTCGTCGTGGCCGAGAGTGTCAGCCATGCCGCTATGATGGCGGCCATCGAGGCGGCGCTGCCCGCGCAATTGCTGCGTGGCGCCGTGCTGTTCGACGTATACCGCGCGCCCCAGGGCAAGGGGGCGCAGGCGGGTACGGCGGGGCTGGAGCCGGGCGAGAAAAGCCTGGCCGTGCGCTTGACGCTGGGCGGCCATGCGACGCTCACGGACGCGCAAATCGATGCGGCCGTGCAGGCCGTGCTGGCCCAACTCCAGGCCCAGGTGGGAGCAAGGTTGCGTGCGTGATGCTGGAACGGAGCGACGAGGTGATCGAGTTTGCAGTGGATAGCCTGGAGACCCCGGCCCTGACCAAGGCGCAACTGGCCGATTTGCTGTTCGAGCACATCGGCCTGAACAAGCGCGAGTCCAAGGACATGATCGATGCCTTCTTCGATCTGATTGCGCAAAGCCTGATCGAGGGCCGGGACGTCAAGCTCTCGGGCTTCGGCAACTTCCAGATCCGGACCAAGGCGCCCCGTCCCGGGCGCAACCCGCGCACGGGCGAGGCCATTCCCATCGGCGCGCGCCGGGTCGTGACTTTCCACGCCAGCAGCAAGCTCAAAGAGCAGATCCAGGACGCGCACGGCTGAGCCGGGCGCGGCGGCCGCGCCCCAGGGCCATGCTGTGGCGCAACTGCTGCAGCGTACTGGCGCTGGCGGTCCGTCTGCAGTACCCTTGGCGGTTCCCCGCTGATCATTCGTTCGCGCCCGCCTCACACCCGCACCATCGACCATGGGTACCGTGCTCCCCCCCATTCCGGCCAAGCGCTACTTCACCATCGGCGAGGTGGCCGAGCTGTGTGGCGTCAAGCCCCACGTGCTGCGCTATTGGGAGCAGGAATTCACGCAACTGCGGCCCATGAAGCGGCGCGGCAACCGGCGCTACTACCAGCACCACGAGGTGCTCATGATCCGCCGCATCCGCGACCTGCTCTACGACCAGGGGTTCACCATCAGCGGTGCGCGCAACAAGCTGCAGGAGCTGGCGCACGCCACACGTGCCGTGCCGGGCGCGGCGCCGGACATGCCAGAAGGCGCGGTGCTCGAGCCTGTGGCTGAGCCCGCGGCGGCTGTGGCCGCGCTGGGCCGTGGCGACATGGATGCTGTGCGCCAGGAATTGTTGGAAATTCGTGCACTGCTTTCTTTCGAGGCCTGATTTTCGATATATAATTTAAGTCTTGTCGGCGTGTAGCGCAGCCTGGTAGCGCACTTGCATGGGGTGCAAGGGGTCGCGAGTTCGAATCCCGCCACGCCGACCATTTTTTACCGAGACAACGGGTTACAGTAGGAATGCTGTAACCCGTTTTCTTTTGCCCTGTGCGGCCTGCTTGCCGGCGCCGGGGGAGATTGTTCGGAGTCTTTCATGGACAAGCATTACCTGAACCCCTTGTTCACGCCGGAGACCGTGGTGGTATTCGCCGGCCGGCTCGACGACGAGGAGCGCCCCGCGCAGGCACAGGTCCTGTCCGAGGCCTTGCGCGCGCAGCGCTATGCCGGGCGCATGGTGTTCCTCGACATCCATACCACGGGCACGCTGGCCGATCTGGCGCAAAGCCGCGCGGACCTGGCCATCATCGCGCTGCCGCCCGCTGAAATCGGTGCCGCCCTGGAGCTGGCCGGCCGCATGGGCTGCCACGCCGCCATGGTCATCTCCAGCGGTATCGGCGCAGAGCAGGCGGCGCAGCTGCGCACCATTGCCGAGCGCGAGGACATGTTCCTCCTGGGCCCCAATGGCATGGGCATGCAGCGCCCGGCGCTGCAGCTCAACGCCAGCATCGCCGGGCCCCTGGCGCGGCCGGGGCCGCTGGCGCTGGTGTCGCAGTCCGGGGCGCTCACGGCGTCCATTCTGGATTGGGCGCGCAACAACGCCGTGGGTTTTTCCTCCGTGGTCTCGCTGGGCCCGCATTCCGGCCTGGACATCGCGCAGGTACTCGACTTCCTGGCCACCGACCCGCAGACGCACAGCATCGTGATGTACCTGGAAGGCATCACGGATGCGCGCCGCTTCATGAGCGCCTTGCGCTCGGCCGCCAGTGCCAAGCCCGTGGTCGTGCTCAAGGCCGGGCGCAAGCCGGCCGGCAACGAGGCGGCGCAGACGCACAGCGCGGCCATCGTCGGCAGCGACGACGTGTTCGACTCCGCCCTGCGCCGTGCCGGCGCCGTGCGCGTGCGCTCCTTCGTGGCGCTGTTCTCGGCGGCCAAGTGCCTGGCCTCGCGCTACCGGCCCGTGGGCAAGCGCCTGGCCATCGTGACCAACGGGGGCGGGCCGGGCGTGCTGGCGGCCGACTGGGTCAACGAGATCTTTCTCGACCTGGGCCGCCTGTCGCCCGAATCCGTGGCCGCCCTCAGGCCGCAGTTGCCGGCGCTGGCCTCGCTCACGGACCTGATCGACCTGTCCGAGGATGCCGCCCCCGAGCATTACCGCCTGGCCATCGAGGCGGCGGCGCGTGATCGGCAGATCGACGGCGTGCTGGTCATCCATTCGCCCAAGCATGGCGTGGACCCGACGGAGGTGGCGCAGGCCGTGGTGCAGGCCAAGCGCCAGTTGCACAAGCCGCTGCTGTCGTGCTGGATGGGCGACGCCACGGTCGTGCCGGCGCGCGGCGTGCTGCTGGAGGCCTCGATTCCGAATTTCCGCACGCCCGAGGCAGCCGTGGGCGCCTTTGGCAACATCGCGTCCTTCCACCAGAACCAGCAGTTGCTGCAGCAGACGCCGCCGCCGCTGTCGGCCCTGGCGCGGCCGGACATCGAGGGCGCGCGCCTGCTCATCGAAAGCGTGCTGGCCGAGCGGCGCAAGGTGCTCACCGAGATGGAGTCCAAGACCCTGCTGGCGGCCTTCCACATTCCGGTGACGCGCACCATCCTCGCGCGCTCGGCGCAGGAGGCGATGATGATTGCCACGCAGATGGGCTTTCCCGTGGCGCTGAAGATCGATTCGCCCGACATCCTGCACAAGTCCGACGTGCAGGGCGTGGCCTTGAACGTGATGAACGGTGCCGCCGCGCGCGACACCTACACCGACATGGTGCAGCGCGTGGCGCGCCTCAAGCCCGAGGCGCGCATCAACGGCGTGACGGTGCAGAACATGGCGCCCACGCGCCGCGGCCGCGAGGTCTGCGTGGGCCTGGTCACGGACGACCCGTTCGGCCCCGTGATCTCGTTCGGCGCCGGGGGCACGATGATCGAGCTCATCAACGACCGCGCGATGGAGCTGCCGCCGCTCAACCAATTCCTCGCACGCAACCTGATCCAGCGCGCGCGTGTGGCCGAGACCCTGGGCGAGTGGCGCGGTGCGCGCGCCGTGCACCTGGAGGCGCTGGAGCAGATCCTGCTGCGCGTCTCCGAGATGGTGTGCGAGCTGCCGCAGTTGCGCGAGATGGACATCAACCCCATCATCGTCGACGAGAACGGCGCCGTGGCGGTCGATGCGCGCATCCTCGTGGACCACGCGCCGCAACTGGCGGGCAGCGGCTCGGGCCGGTATGGGCACCTGGCCATCCTGCCGTACCCGGCGCGCTTCGAGCAGGTCTGGCCGCTGCGCGGCGGCGGCGAATACACCGTCCGCCCCGTGCGCCCGGACGATGCGCAAATGCTCCAGGACCTGGTGCAGGGCCTCTCGCCCGAGAGCCGCTACTTCCGCTTCGTCTCCACCATGGCCAAGCTGCCGCCCGCCATGCTGGCGCGCTTCACGCTCATCGACTACGACCGCGAGATGGCCCTGGTGGCGGTGGTCAAGGACCGCAAGATCCTGGATGACGGCAGCATCCAGGAGACCGAGCGCATCGTGGGCGTCTCGCGCTACGTGACCAATCCGGACCTCGTCAGTTGCGAGTTCGCCCTGGTGGTGGCCGACGACTTCGCGGGCAAGGGCATGGGCTCGCGCCTCATGCTCAGCATCATGGACGTGGCGCGCGAGAAGGGCCTCTCGACCATCGAGGGTCTGGTGCTCGCGAACAACCCGGACATGCTCAAGCTGATGCGCAACCTGGGCTTTTCCATCAAGCCCTACCCGGAGGATCCGGAGTTCAAGCTGGTGGCGCACACGCTGTGAGCGCGCCCCGGCGCCTGCCCACTGCGGGCGCCGAAGCGGTCCACCGGCAGGTCAGTGCTGCGGCAGCTTGATGGGCTGCCAGCCGGTGTGCTCGAAGTACTTGCCGTAGGCGTTGGCCGCCTGGGCCACCTGGACCACACCGGCGGCGCGCTTCTTCGCGCCCTGCTTGCCCTGGGCGGCCTCGATGCCGCCCATCAGGTCGGCGACGATGATGTGGAGCTGGGCATCGGCCGCGGCGTCGAGCTTGCAGTTGTCCACCATGTAGGTGACCTGGTCCGAGACCTCCTTGCCGAAGGCGTCGTAGTCGGCGGCCGTGGCCTTGCCGGAGTGGGCCGCAGGCAGGGTCTGCGACACCGCCTTGTGGATCTGGCCCATGGCCTGGCGCAGTGCCTGGTCGGTGCCCCATTTCTTGCCCGCGTTGAGTTCGAGCTTGTGCGGGGCGGCATTGCCGTGGTCATGGGCGTCGGCAGCGGCCAGTGCGGCCAGCGGGGAGGCCAGGGACAGGGCCAGCAGCAGGGCGATGGGTGATTTCATGAAAAGACTCCGGTAGGGGTTGAACACGTTTGGGGCCCTCGCAGCGCGGCGGCCTTGCTGTCTTCAACGAACCGGGGGCGGGAATGTTCCTTCTTTTTTTGCTCCGCGCCCGCATGCGGCTCAATCGCGGTGCAGCAGCTCCTCCTCCGTGGCTTCCTGCGCATAGCGGCTCAGCAGCAGGTCCATGAGGCGTTGGCGCTGCTGCGCGTCCAGCACGCTGCGCTCGGCCAGCAACTGTTCGATCACGCGCTGCTGCTGCGCCCCCTGCAGGGCGGCAATGGCGGCCTGTTCGGCATCGATGGCTGCGCGGTCGGGCTGGGCCGCGAAAATATGCCGCACCAGGGCCTCGCGGCGCTGGCGGATGTCCTGCCAGTTGGCCGTCAGGGCGTGCAGAAAGGGCGTTTCCAGCTCCTGCCAGCGGGCGCGCTGTTCGGCGCTCAGCTCCAGGTAGTCCGGCAGATGCAGGGGGGCGGGCTGCGCTGCCGGCTGCGCTGGATTGGGGGGCGCGGCGCGCCACACCAGGGCGGCGACGATGCCCAGGTTCAGCGCCAGCGAGACGGCGAGCAGGTAACGGAGCCAGGGGGTGCGGTTCATGGCATTCCTTTCGGCAGGCGGCAAAGTTCGGCGGCGGCGCACAGGCCGCCCGGCGGTACCGGATCGAAGACCCGCACCATGGCGGCACGCGGGGCGGTGGCGGCGCTGCCGCCCGCCAGCAGCAGGCTGCCGAGCCACACGCCGGAGACCAGCGCCAGGCCAGCGGCCAGACCGGCTGGTATCCAACCGGGCCCGCCCCACAGCGCGGGCCAGGGGCGCTGGCGGCGCCGCGGCGGGCGCTGCAGGCGGCCCTCCAGGCGGGAGGCGAGGTCGAAGCCCAGCGTGGGCGAGGGCAGGGCGTGCAAATCGTGGCGCAGGGCCTGCAAGGCCGTCAGTTGCCGCTGGCAGACGGGACAGCCCTGCAGGTGCTGCTCGAAGCGGGCGTGTTCGCGCGGTGCGAGCGCCTGGTCGATATAGGCGGACAGTTCATCGTGGCGGGGGCAGATCATGGCATTTCCTCCGGTCAGCGCGGCATTTTGTCCAACAGGCTGGCGCGCGCACGGGCGATGCGCGATTTGACGGTGCCCAGGCTGATGTCCAGCACCGTGGCGATGTCCTCGTAGGACAGGTCTTCGATCTCCCGCAGCAGCAGGATTTCGCGGTGCTCGGTGGGCAGCCGGGCCAGGGCCCGCTCCAGGCCCCGCAGGCTTTGCGTGGTCTCCAGCGTTGCATCCGGGCCCGGGCCAGGGTCGGCAAGGCCGTGCTCCTGTTCCTCGTCCAGCGCCACGAACTCGACCCGCTTGCCGCGCCGCAGCCAGTCGAAGGCCTGGTTGCGTGCAATGCGGAACAGCCAGGTCGTGAACTGCGCCTCGGGCTGCCAGCGCGCCAGGGCCTGGTAGGCGCTCAGAAAGGTCTCCTGCGTCAGCTCCAGGGCATCGTCGGGGGAGCGCGTGAGCCGCAGCAGGAACCGGTAGATGCGGTCCTGGTAGCGCGTCACCAGCTCCGAGAACGCGGCCACCTCGCCCTGCCGGGCACGGGCGAGGCACTCGCTGTCATCGAGGTGGCGCAGAAGGGTTCGCATGGCGGTTGCCCATGTCAACGAATGGGGCGCGCCAAAGTTCCATCTTTTTGCGCGCCGCTGAACCGCAAGAATACCGATGGTCTGGCCATGTCTGCTCTCGGGGGCGGGCGCGAGGCGGCGGCGTGCGGGTTTCAGCCCAGGTTGCCGGTGGCAATGCTATGGGCGCGCTGGGCGGCCTCGGCCTGAACCTGCACTGCGCTGCGGCTCACGGCAGACGTTGCGTCAAGCACGGGCCGCGCGTTGTCATTCTGGCGGTGGGGTGCGGCCAGGATGGCTTCCGCGCGCACGGCAGCGCGGTCGCGGTGCGACGCAAAGCCCGCCTCGAAGTCCAGGCCGTAGAGGTTGCCTTGGCGCGCGGCGGAGTGCGCAGGCGCATCGCCAGAGGTGTGGGGAGCAGCCGCGAACGCAGACAGCGGGGCGGCAATGGCAAGGGCGCTCAGAAGAAGACGGAAGGATGGCATGGGAGTTTCCAGAAGTTGCAGGGAGTGGGGTCCGGCATGCGCCGGGCCTTGCTTGCTTCAACGTGGAAAACCCTGAATTGTTCCCGCCATGCCCGCGCCCGGCCTCAACCAATGGTCATCAGGCTGGCATTGCCGCCGGCGGCTGCCGTGTTCACGCTCACCGAGCGCTCGTGCACCAGGCGCTCCAGGGGCACGGTGCTGTCACCCGGGCGCAAGCCGGTCACGCCCACGATGGGGCCGGGGCGTTGCGCCACGGACTGGCACACCGCGCGCAGGGCGTCTGCGCTGCCATGGTGCAGCACGGCGTCGAACCAGACGCTGTCCTGCTGCCAATCGGCGGCCAGCGACACATGCTCCTGCAGCGCGGCGGGCAATGCGTCGCGCAGACCTGCGTGCGCTGCGCTCCACACGGCCTGGCCGCCCGCAGCGAGCACGGCGGCCAGTTGCACCAGCAGGTCGGCGTCCTGGTCGGCCAGGCACAGCACGCGGGCGCGCGCCAGCACGCGATAGGTGTTGCTCTCGCCCGTGGGCCCCGGCAGGGCCAGCGTGGTGCCGCTGGGGGTCTCGCGGCCCAGGCGCTCGCAGGCGGATGCGAGGGCGCCGTCCTGGCGCTGCAGGGCCCAGGTGTGCAGGGCCTGCAGGGCCGGTGGCTGCTCTTGCGCGGCCTGGCCGCCGGCCTGCAGGCGCTGCACCAGCGCCCCGGCGGGGTAGCGCGCGAGCAGGCGCAGCAGGTACATGGGGCCGCCCGCCTTGGGGCCGGTGCCCGAGAGGCCTTCGCCGCCAAAGGGCTGCACGCCCACCACGGCGCCCACCATGTTGCGGTTGACGTAGATGTTGCCTGCGTGGGCCTGCTCCAGCACCTGGGCGATGGTTTCGTCGATGCGCGTGTGCAGGCCCAGGGTCAGGCCGTAGCCGGTGGCGCTGATCTGCTGCATCAGGCGCGGCAGGTCCTTGCGTGCATAGCGCACCACGTGCAGCACGGGACCAAAGACCTCGCGCTGCAGTTCGCCGAGGTGCTCGATCTCGATCAGCGTGGGCGGCACGAAGGTGCCATGCTCCGTGCCTGCCTGCGCCGGGGCCTGGTACACGCGCCGGCCCTGGGCGCGCAGGCGCTCGATGTGGCCGAGGATGCTCTTCTGGGCCTCGGCGTCGATCACCGGGCCCACGTCGGTGCGCAGCGCATCGGGCCGGCCCACGCGCAGCTCGCCCATGGCGCCCTGCAGCATGGCCACGATGCGCTCGGCCGCCTCCTCCTGCACGCACAGCACGCGCAGGGCCGAGCAGCGCTGTCCGGCGCTGTCGAAGGCCGAGGCCACCGCGTCGCCCACCACCTGCTCGGCCAGGGCCGAGGAGTCCACGATCATGGCGTTCTGGCCGCCGGTCTCGGCGATCAGCGTGATGGGCTGGCCGGCAGCGTCCAGCCGCCCGGCCAGCGTGCGCTGCAGAATGTGCGCAACTTCGGTGGAGCCGGTGAACACCACGCCCATGGTGCGCGCATCGGCCACCAGGCGCGCGCCCACGCTCTCGCCCTGGCCGGGCAGCAATTGCACGGCGGCGCGCGGCACACCTGCCTGCCACAGGGTGCGCACGGCCTGGGCGGCGACCAGCGGCGTCTGCTCCGCCGGCTTGGCCAGCACCACGTTGCCCGCGGCCAGGGCGGCGGCCACCTGGCCCATGAAGATGGCGAGCGGGAAGTTCCAGGGGCTGATGCAGACCACCGGCCCCAGCGGGAGGTGGGTGCTGTTGTCGAAATCGCTGCGCGCCTGGGCGGCGTAGTAGCGCAAGAAGTCCACGGCCTCGCGCACCTCGGCCACGGCGTTGGCCGCGGTCTTGCCGGCTTCGCGCATCAGCAGGCCCAGAAGCTGGGGCATCTGCGCCTCCAGCAGGTCGGCGGCGCGCAGCAGGGCCGCGGCACGCTCGGCCGGCGCCGTGGCGGCCCAGTGTGGCGCGGCCTGCGCGGCCCAGGCCAGGGCCTGGTCCACTTCTGCGGGAGTGGCTTCCTGCACCTGGCCCACCAGGTCGCGCTGGTCGGCAGGGTTGCGCACGGGCACGGTGGCGGCGGGTGGCGTGTCCTGGGCCAGCAGGGGGCCGGCGTGCCAGGGGTGGGCGGCGCTTTGCGCCAGTTGCGCGGCCAGTTCGTCCAGCACCTGCTCGCTGGCCAGGTCCAGGCCGCGCGCATTGGCGCGCTCGCTGCCATAGAGCTGCAGGGGCAGGGGGATGCGTGGGTGCGGCAGGCCGGCGCTGCCCTCGGCCTGGGCGGCCTGCAGCACGGCGGCCACGGGGTTTTGCACCAGGTCTTCCAGGGCGATGCTGGGGTCGGCGATGCGGTTGACGAAGGAGGTGTTGGCGCCGTTCTCCAGCAGGCGGCGCACCAGGTAGGCGAGCAGGGTTTCGTGCGTGCCCACGGGGGCGTAGATGCGGCAGGGACGGCCCAGCTTGCCGGCGGCCACGGCGCCCACCACCTGTTCATACAGCGGTTCGCCCATGCCGTGCAGGCACTGGAATTCGTACTGGCCGGCGTAGTAGTTGTGGCCCGCCAGGTGGTAGATGGCGGCCAGCGTGTGCGCGTTGTGCGTGGCGAACTGGGGGTAGATGGCCTCGGGGGCGGCCAGCAGCTTGCGCGCGCAGGCGAGGTAGGACACGTCGGTGTGCACCTTGCGCGTGTACACGGGGTAGTCGGCCAGGCCATCGACCTGGGCGCGCTTGATCTCGCTGTCCCAGTACGCGCCCTTGACCAGGCGCACCATGAGGCGGCGCTGCGTGCGGCGGGCCAGGTCCACGCAGAAGTCGATCACGCAGGGGCAGCGCTTCTGGTAGGCCTGGATGACGAAGCCGATGCCGTTCCAGCCCTGCAGGCTGGGCGCGTGGCACAGGCGTTCGAGCAGGTCCAGCGAGATTTCCAGGCGCTCGGTTTCCTCGGCGTCGATGTTCAGGCCGATGTCGTACTGGCGTGCCAGTTCGGTCAGGCGCAGCACGCGCGGGTAGAGCTCGTCCATCACGCGCTCCCACTGCGCCCGGCTGTAGCGCGGGTGCAGGGCCGAGAGCTTGATGGAGATGCCCGGGCCTTCGTAGATGCCGCGCCCGTTCGAGGCCTGGCCGATGGCGTGGATGGCCTGCTCGTAGGACTGGTAGTAGCGCGCCGCATCCTCGCTGGTGAGGGCAGCCTCGCCCAGCATGTCGTAGGAGTAGCGAAAGCCCTCGGCCTCCATCTTGCGTGCGTTGGCCAGCGCCTCGGCGATGGTCTCGCCCGTGACGAACTGCTCGCCCATCATGCGCATGGCCATGTCCACGCCCTTGCGGATCAGCGGCTCGCCGCCCCTGCCGATGAGGCGCCCCAGCGATGCCGAGAGACTGCCCTCGCTGTGCGTGGCGGTGAGCTTGCCCGTGAGCAGCAGGCCCCAGGTGGCCGCGTTGACGAACAGCGAGGGGCTCTTGCCCAGGTGGTTCTCCCACTGGCCGTTGCTGATCTTGTCGCGGATCAGCGCGTCGCGCGTCGCCGCGTCGGGAATGCGCAGCAGCGCCTCGGCCAGGCACATCAGCGCCACGCCTTCCTGCGAGGACAGGGCGAACTCCTGCAGCAGCCCCTGCACGATGCCGGCGCGACCCGCCGAGGCCTTGCGCTGGCGCAGCGTGCCGGCGATGCGCAGGGCCAGGGCCTGGACGGCCTCGTCCTTGTCCTGCGGCAGGCGGGCCTGCTCCAGCAGCGGCGCCAGGGCCTGGGGCTCGGGGATGCGGCAGGCGGCGGTGATGGCCGCGCGCAGCGGCGTGGCGCTGGCGGCACGGGGGGCAAAGTCGGCAAAGGGCTGTGTCATGGTGCGGCTCTCGTGGAATGGACCTGGTACGGGCATGCGGTGGCGCGATCATGCGGTGAATTCGGATGAATTAATATCCAAAAATTACACGATCAACCGAATAAATGTCTGCATATGTCAGAACAAATAAATGATCTGGATCGTATCGACCGCCGGATTCTGGAAATCCTGCAGGACGACGGCCGCATCTCCAACCTCAAGCTCGCCGACAGCGTGGCGCTCTCGCCCACGGCGGTGCTTGCGCGCGTGCAGCGCCTCACGCGCGAGGGCTACATCGTGGGCTACGAGGCGCGGCTCAATCCGCTCAAGCTCGGCGCCGGCATGCTGGTGTTCGTCGAGGTGCTGCTCGACCGCACCACGCCCAATGTGTTCGAGCAGTTCAAGGCCGCCGTGCAGGTGCGTCCGGAAATCATGGAGTGCCACATGGTGGCGGGCGGCTTCGACTACCTGCTCAAGACGCGCACGGCCGACATGAACGCCTACCGCGAGTTTGCCGGCGCCGTGCTGTGGCAGTTGCCCGGCGTGCGCGAGACGCGCACCTACGCGGTGATGGAGGAGGTCAAGCACAGCACGCGCCTGCCGCTGTGATGCCGCGGCCGCTATCATCGGGCCGTCGCATCCAGCCAAGGAGAGAAACCATGCGTGCATTTCCCGGTGTTGCCGCAGCCCTGCTGTGCGCCCTGGCGGCGCAGCAGGCTGCCGCCAGTTGCTATGTGATCTACGGGGCGGACGGCCAGGTGCTGTACCGCTCGGTCGAACCGCCGGTCGATCTCTCCCTGCCGCTGCACCAGACGCTGCCGCAGGCCGCGCCCGGCGGCAGGCTGGTGTTTACGCTGGACGACCATGGCTGCGAGGCCGAAATCAACCGCCTGGCGACCCGGCGCACCGCGCCTGCTGCGCCGCCTGCACCCGCGCAAAGCCCCGCCAAGGGCTGAGGCCCGGGCCTGAGACAATCAGGGGCATGAGCGAACATTCCAGCCTCCCTCCCGACCTCGACATCCCGCCCGCCAGCGCCCCGGCCCTGCCCGAGGGGCAGTTGCTCGTGCAGGCGCTCAACCTCGACGCCCAGGGCGTGGCGCGCCGCGCCGACGGCAAGGTCGTGTTCATCGACGGGGCGCTGCCCACCGAGCGCGTGAGCGTGCGCGTCGAGCGCCGCAAGAACCAGTGGGAGCAGGCCAGCCTCACCGACATCCACCACGAATCGGCCTTGCGCGTGCACCCGCGCTGCCCGCATTTCGGCCTGCACGCGGGCGCCTGTGGCGGCTGCAAGATGCAGCACCTGGACATGGCCGGCCAGGTGGCCGTCAAGCAGCGCGTGCTCGAAGACAACCTCTGGCACCTGGGCAAGGTGCGCGCCGAGACGCTCTTGCGCCCCATCGAGGGGCCGTCCTGGGGCTACCGCTACCGTGCGCGCCTGTCGGTGCGCCATGTGCTCAAGAAGGGCGTGGTGCTGGTGGGCTTTCACGAGCGCAAGAGCCGCTACATCGGCGACATGCAGGTCTGCCCCATCCTGCCGCCGCACGTGAGCGCCCTGCTGCTGCCGCTGCGTGCGCTCATCGGCAGCCTGCAGGCGCGCGACACCTGCCCGCAGATCGAGCTGGCCTGCGGCGACAGCGTGACCGCCCTGGTGCTGCGCCACCTCGAGCCCCTGAGCGCGCACGACCTGGCGCTGCTGCGCGCCTTTGCCGCCACGCACGGCGTGCAGTGGTGGCTGCAGCCCAAGGGGCCGGACACGGTGCGCCTGCTCGATGAAGGCGGCGCGCCGCTGGCCTACGGCCTGCCCGAGTTCGGCATCACCATGCCGTTCCGGCCCACGGATTTCACCCAGGTCAACCCGCACATCAACCGCGTGCTGGTGGCGCGCGCGCTGCGCCTGCTGGACGTGCAGGCGCACGAGCGCGTGATCGACTGGTTCTGCGGCCTGGGCAATTTCACGCTGCCGCTGGCCACGCAGGCGCGCGCGGTGCTGGGCATCGAGGGCAGCGAGGCGCTGGTCGCGCGTTCACGCGAAAATTATGCGTTCAACAATGCCCAAAGGCCCGCGGGGCAAGCGCTGGCAGCTACTACATTCGTAGCGCGCAACCTGTTTGAGATGACGCCGGAGATGCTGCTCGCCGATGGCGTGGCCGACAAGTGGCTGGTGGACCCGCCGCGCGAGGGCGCCTTCGCGCTTGCCAAGGCCCTGGCCGACATCGAGCAGGCCCGCCGCGGCGCCGAGGGCGCGCCGCCCCTGCCGGCCGGTGCGCAGCACTGGACGCCGCCGCGGCGCATCGTCTACGTGAGCTGCAACCCGGCCACACTGGCGCGCGACGCCGGCCTGCTGGTGCACCAGGCGGGCTACCGCTGCACGGCCGCGGGCATGGTCAACATGTTTCCGCACACCGCGCATGTGGAGAGCATGGCGGTGTTCGAGCGGAAGGCTGTGGCCTAACTCAGGCGCCTTCGTCCTGGGTGCTGTCGCGCTTGTCTGCCGTGGCCGGCCGGGCCGAGGGCGTGACGGTCGAGGGCGTGCCCTCGATCTTGTTCTCGCGCATGTACTGGTCCATGTCCTTCCAGCCCGCGAAGATGGCCGCCTTGTTGGCCTTGGGGTTGAGGGCGTAGCAGTCCTCGGGGCCGCGCAGCGCATGGCGGCAGGCGCCGCCAATGGCCTTGGCCTCCTCCTCGCGCTGCGCAATGCGCGGGTCCGGGCCCAGGCCGGGAATGGACTGGAGCTGGTCGCAGCCCGCCAGGAGCATGGCCAGGGCCAGGGCGAGGGAGAGGCGTGGTGGCATGTCGGAATGGTGTGCAGGCTTGACCTTCATTATCGGCTGCTGCGCGCGCGGATTGAGCCTGCCCGTGCCTGCCCATGAAAAAGGGCCCCTGGCGGGGCCCTGGAGGCAGAGCGCGGGGCGCGGGCTTCAGTCGCTCTCGCCGCCCATGATGCCCAGCAGCGCCAGCAGGCTCTGGAAGACGTTGAACAAGTCCAGGTACAGGGCCAGCGTGGCGCTGATGTAGTTGGTCTCGCCGCCGTCGATGATGCGCTTGAGGTCGTACAGCATGTAGGCGCTGAAGATGGCGATGGCGGCCACCGACAGCGCCACCATGCCGGCCGACGAGCCGACGAACACGTTGATGATGGCGCCCGCCATGAGCACCAGCGCGCCCACGAACAGCCACTGGCCCAGGCCCGAGAGGTCGCGCTTGATCACGCTGGCCAGGCTGGCCATGACGAAGAACACGCCGGCGGTGCCCGCGAAGGCCGTCATCACCAGGTCGGTGCCATTCTTGAAGCCCAGCACCATGGCGATCAGGCGCGAGAGCATGAGCCCCATGAAGAAGGTAAAGCCCAGCAGCACGCCCACACCCGCGGCCGAGTGCTTGGTCTTCTCGATGGCGAACATGAAGCCGAAGGCGCCGCCCAGGAAGACGACCAGCCCCAGGCCGCCGCCCAGCGCGCGCGTGATGCCCGTGGACACGCCCAGCCACGCGCCCAGCACGGTGGGCAGCAGGCTCAGCGCCAGCAGCCAGTAGGTATTGCGCAGCACCTTGTGGCGCTGCTCCTGCGCCAGGCCATAGCCGGCAGAGGGGAGGGTGGTGATACGGTCGTTCATCGTGGCGCTCCTGTAGGGCCTGCACCATGCAGACGCAGGCATTCTAGATGGGGGTGCGCGCCGGCATTGCAATGCCGGCGTCCAATACCCGGTTTTCGGTCAGGGATCTTTTGCCCGGCGTGCGGGTGACGCCGGCGAGGCCGCGCGCTATCCTGCTGGCCCATCCATTCCTTGCCGGCCCACGAGGCCCATCGACCATGAAGACCCACAACACCCTCGAACTCGCCGATATCAAGAAGATTGCCGCCGCCGCCGAGGCGGAAGCCCTGAAGAACCACTGGGCCGTGACCATCGCCATCACCGACGCCGGCGGCCACCTGCTGTGGCTGCAGCGTCTCGATGGCGCCGCGCCGCTGTCGGCCCATGTCGCGCCCGCCAAGGCGCACACCGCCGCGCTGGCGCAGCGCGAGAGCAAGGTCCATGAGGACATGATCAACGGCGGGCGCACGGCCTTTCTGAGTGCGCCGGGCGTCGCTGGCATGCTCGAAGGCGGCGTGCCCATCATGCACCAGGGCGCATGCCTGGGCGCCGTGGGCGTCAGCGGCGTCAAGGCCAGCGAGGATGCGCAGATCGCACGCGCCGGCATTGCCGCGCTGGGGCTTTGATGCTATTGAAGATATAGCTGTTTGCGCTTGCTGTATCAGCCTTAGAGGCCTTTTGATCCATATTCGGCCAGGCGGCCCGCAAGCAGCGGGCCCTGGCCCGGCGCCTGCTCCGCCGCCAGGCCGTGCAGAAAGGCCGCGTGCACCGCGGCCTGCTCTGGCGCCTGGCCGGCAGCCAGCTGCGCGCCCACCATGCCAGCCAGCACGTCGCCCGTGCCCGCCGTGGCCAGGCGGGCGTTGCCCGTGGGGTTGATGACGGGCGTGCCCTGCGGCGCCGCCACCACACTGCCCGAACCCTTGAGCAGCACCACGCAGCCCGTGCGCCCGGCCAGGGCCTGGGCGGCGCCCAGGCGGTCGGCCTGCACCGCGCTGCTGTCCACGCCGAGCAGGCGCGCCGCCTCCAGCGGGTGCGGCGTGAGCACGGTCGCCTGGCCGCGCGGTGCACGCTGGGCCAGCGCCTGGGCGAGTGCGGGCATGCGCGCCATGGCGTTGAGTGCGTCGGCATCGAGCACCAGGCGCGGCGCCGCCGCCAGCACGCCGGGCAGCACGCTGCGCACGGCCGCGCCGCCGCCGCAGCCGCAGACCACGGTCAGATCCGCCAGCGCCAGCGCTTCCACGCGGCGCAGCATGAGCTCGGGCTGCTGCGGGTCGATCTCCAGGGCCGTCTGCCCCAGCAGCGCCACCAGTACGCGCCCCGCGCCCTGGTGCAGCGCCGCGCGCGCCGCGAGCAGGGCGGCGCCGGCCATGCCCAGGCCGCGTTCGGCCAGCGCCTCGCCGCCGATCACGGCCACGTCGCCATAGCTGCCCTTGTGGCTGGCGTGCGGGCGCGGCGCTGTGGCCGGCGCGCCGGCCAGCCAGGCCGTGGGGGCGGTGCTGGCGTCCTCGCTGCCCAGGCCGTGCCACCAGACGGTGCCGGCGGCATCGCGTCCGGCGCCGGTGAACAGCCCGGGCTTGAGCGTCAGCAGGCTCAGCGTATGGCGCGCCCCGGCCGGGGGGCTGCCGGGGCCGGGCGCAAAGCCCGCGGCGTATTGCCCGGTGTCGGCCTGCAGGCCCGAGGGCAGGTCCACGCAGAGCACGGCGGCCGGGGTCTGGTGCAGCGCCTGCAGCAGCGCCCGCAGGCGCGCGGGCGGCGCGGGGCGCTGGTCCCCGGGGGCCAGGCCTATGCCCAGCAGGGCGTCTATGCACAGGTCCTGCGGCCCCAGGCCCTGCGGGGGCCCGGAGACGAACGGTACGCCCGCCTGCTGCGCGCGCTGCCAGGAGTGGCGCGCGTCTGGTGGTGCGCTCTCGGGCGTGCCCAGCCAGGTCACGGCCACGGGCACGCCGTGGCGGTGCAGGTGTAGGGCGGCCTCCAGGCCGTCGCCGCCGTTGTTGCCCGGCCCGCAGGCGATCCACACGCGGCGCGCATGCGGCGCCAGGGCGCGCGCCAGTTGCGCCACGGCCAGCCCGGCGCGCTGCATCAGCGTGTGCGCGGGCAGGGTGGCGGCAGCGGCCTGTTCGATGCGGCGCGTGGCCGCGCTGCCGTGCAGCGGCCAGGGGCGGTCGTGGTGGATGCGGTGCATGGTGCGGGTGCAGGAGCGGGGCCTGGCACCCATTGTGCGTCAGGCCAGGCGCGCCGGCTCCAGGGCCTGCATGGGCAGCGCGGGCGTGCGCCCGGCGATCCGGTCGGCCAGCGCGCGGGCGCTGCCGCACGCCAGGGCCCAGCCGCTGGCGCCGTGCCCCAGGTTGAGCCACAGGCCCGGCACGCCGCTGGCGCCCACGGCGGGTGGCCCGTCGGGCAGCATGGGCCGCGCGCCGCGCCACACCTGCACGCCGGCAGAGTGCGAGATGGCCCCGGGAAAGCATTCGCTGAGCACGCGCCAGAGCGTGTGCAGCGTCTGCGGGTGGGCGGCTGCGCCGCACCCGAGCTCGGCCCCGCCGGCGATGCGCACGCGCTGGCCCAGGCGCGCGATGCTGGTGCCGCTGGCGGCGTCGCTCACCACGCCCTGCGGTCCGTGCAGCGCCTCGCGCAGCGGCGCGCTGATGGTGCAGCCCTGCAGCGCCACCAGCGGCAGGCGCAGGCCCAGGGGACGCAGCAGAGTCGCTGCCGCGGCGCCCGTGCACAGCACCACGGCGTCGAAGCGGCGCACCGCGGCCTCGCCCTGCACCTGCACGCCCGGCGGGTGGGCCTGCACCTGCGCAATGCTGGCGCCGAATTCGAACTGTGCGCCGTGGCGCTGCGCGGCCTGGCGCAGCAGCAGGGCGAACTGGCGGCAATTGCCGGTCATGCCGTCGGGCAGGTGCCAGGCCGCGGCCAGGGGCAGGTCGGGTGCCAGGCCGGGCTCGATGCGGCGTGCCGCGTCGGCGTCCACCTCGTGCACGGTGTGGCCGCTCTCGCGCAGGGCGCGCAGCAAGCGCGCCCCGGCCGCGGCGTCGCGGGCGCTGCGCAGCAGGACCAGGGCGCCCGTGCCGTGCTCGAAGGCCAGGTCCAGTTGCCGGGTGCGTTCGAGCAGGCAGGCCTGGCTGTAGCGCGCCCACTGCAGCAGCTCGGCCCAGGCGGCGGGCGCCGTGGCGGCGCGCTGGGCGGCGCGTGCGTTGCGGCGCCAGCGGCGCAACCAGGACAGCTCGTTGAGCGTGACGGCGCGGCCCAGGCGCAGCGGTGCCTGGCGGCCCCACCAGCCTGCGTTGCCCCAGGCACCGGGCAGGGCCCAGGGGTCCAGGCCCGCGGGCGCCAGCAGGCCGCCGGGGGCAAAACTGGCTTCCTCGGCGGTGGCGTTGCGCTGTTCGAAGACGGTGACGGCGTGGCCATCGGCGGCCAGCTCATAGGCGGTGGCGACGCCGGCAATGCCGGCGCCCACGATGGCAATGTTCATGAATACGGGTGATTTTGGCCTATAGCGCCCATGGGGAGAGCGCTGGCAGCTATTGTTTTTGTAGTGCTTGTTCGATCTGCAGGCCGATGTTGAGCACGCTGTCGTCGTGCAGCGCAGCGTGCCAGACCATCAGGCCCACGGGCAATTCGCCCTGGAGGTGGCAGGGCAGCGACAGGGCGCAGCCATCGAGCAGGTTGACGGCGCTGGTATTGCGCAGCAGCAGCGTGTTGACACGGAAGAACTCGGCGTCGCGCGCGGCATCGCGGGCAGCGTCCTGGCCGTCGGCCGGGGCCACCTGCTCCCATGCGGGGGCCAGTATGGGGACGGTGGGCGAGAGCAGGGCGTCAAAGCCCGCCAGGCAGGCCTGCATGCGCGCGATCCAGGCCTGGCGCTCGTGCACCAGCGCCAGGTATTCCCAGGCCAGGAGCGCGGCGCCCTTCTCGATGCGGGTGCGCACGCGCGGGTCGTAGCGCGCGCCGTCCCGGGCGAGCAGGTGGCGGTGCCAGGCGTAGCTCTCGGGGGCGGAAAAGCCGTAGGCGGGCTGCTCGTGCATCGGGGGCAGGTCGATCTCGGCGATGCACGCGCCCGCGCGCGCCAGCACCTGCAGGCTGCGCTCGAAGGCGCGCGCCACCGGGGCGTCCAGCGCGTCCAGGAATACGGTGCGCGGCACGGCCAGCCGGTAGCACGAGAGCGGGGCGCTGCTGCGCGTGACGGTGCGCGCGGCGAGGATCTGGTGCACCAGCAGGGCGTCGCGCACGCTGCGCGTCATGGCGCAGGCGGTGTCCAGCGTGTGCGACAGCGGCACCGCGCCGGCCGTGGGCACCAGCCGGGCGGTGCTCTTGAAGCCGACGATGCCGTTGAGCGCCGCGGGGATGCGGATGGAGCCGCCCGTGTCCGAGCCCAGGCCCACGAAGGCGGCGCCCGCAGCGACGGACACGGCTGCGCCCGAGGACGAGCCGCCCGGCACGCGCACCGGACCCTGCAGCGCGCCAAAGCGCGCGTCATGCGCGGCCGGCGTGCCGTAGTGCGGGTTCACGCCCACGCCGGAGAAGGCGAACTCGGTCATGTTGGTGCGCGCGATGAAGGCCGCGCCCGCGGTGCGCAGGCGCGCCACGGCCGGGGCGTCGGCAGCGGCGGGCGGCGCATCGGCCAGCACCACGGAGCCGGCCGGCGTGGGCTGGCCGGCGATGTCGAACAAGTCCTTGACCGACACTGCCAGGCCCGCCAGCGGCAGGCGCGCGGCGGCGGGGTCGGCAGCGCGCGCGCGCGCCTCGTCGAACAGCGTGCGGGTGAAGGCGTGCCGGCAGGCAGGTGCCTGGGCCGCGGCGATGGCGCGCTCCATCTCCAGGGGGGCGCTGGTCTGGCCTGCAAGCAGCATGCGCCGGGTGGTGTCGAGGTCTTGGGCCATGCCTATGCTAGAATCCACAGGTTTTGCCGGGAGTCAATTTTCCCCCGGCGAAATAAATAGCAAACCAGTCCAAACAAGGTGTTGCGCCGTCAGCCAAGCAGCGGCGCAATGGTGGGGCTGGATTTTAGACCCAACCTTCGGAGAATTCTCATGGCAGTTACCATGCGCGAAATGCTGGAAGCCGGTGTCCATTTTGGCCACCAGACCCGCTTCTGGAACCCCAAGATGGCCCCCTACATCTTCGGCCATCGCAACAAGATCCACATCATCAACCTGGAGAAGTCGCTCCCGATGCTCCAGGGCGCTGCCAAGTTTGCCCAGCAACTGTCGGCCAACCGCGGCACCATCCTCATCGTCGGTACCAAGCGCCAGGCACGCGACATCGTCGCCGCCGAGGCGCAGCGCGCCGGTGTGCCCTTCGTCAACCAGCGCTGGCTGGGCGGCATGCTGACCAACTTCAAGACGGTCAAGAGCTCGATCAAGCGCCTCAAGGACATGAAGGCCCAGCAGGAAGCCGGCCTGGACGCCATGAGCAAGAAAGAGCAGCTCATGTTCGTGCGCGAGATCGAGAAGCTCGAAAAGGACATCGGCGGCATCCAGGACATGAACGCCCTGCCCGACGCCATCTTCGTCGTGGACGTGGGCTTCCACAAGATCGCCATTGCCGAGGCGCGCAAGCTGGGCATCCCGCTGATCGGCGTGGTGGACTCCAACCACTCGCCCGAAGGCATCGACTACGTGATCCCCGGCAACGATGACTCGGCCAAGGCGGTCGAGCTGTACGTGCGTACCATCGCCGACGCCATCGTCGAAGGCCGCAACAACGCCGTGGCCGAAGTGGTCCGCGCTGCCGCCGGCGAAGGCACCGACGAATTCGTCGAAGTGCAAGAGTCCGCCGCCTGACGAAGACACCAGGCCTCGCGATCCGTCGCGCAAGAAAAGCGGGGCTCGATCGGCCCCCTTTTTTTATCCCGAACATCTGCAACTGAACTGAATACGGAGAAACGACAATGGCTGCAATTACCGCAAGCATGGTGGCTGAACTGCGCGCCAAGACCGACGCCCCCATGATGGAGTGCAAGAAGGCCCTGACCGAGGCCGATGGCGACATGGCCAAGGCCGAAGAGCTGCTGCGCGTCAAGCTCGGCACCAAGGCCGGCAAGGCCGCCGCCCGCGTGACGGCCGAAGGCGTGGTCGCCAGCTTCATCGACGGCACGAACGGCGCGCTGATCGAAGTCAACAGCGAGACCGACTTCGTGAGCAAGAACGACAGCTTCATCGCCATGGCCAAGGCCGCGGCCGAACTCGTGGTCAAGCACAACCCGGCCACCATCGAGGCGCTGGGCCAGCTCCCCTACGCGCAGGACAGCTTCGGCCCCACGCTGGAAGACGTGCGCAAGGGCCTGATCGGCAAGATCGGCGAGAACATGTCGTTCCGCCGCTTCAAGCGCTTCAGCGGCGCCAACCTGGCCTCCTACCTGCACGGCACGCGCATCGGCGTGGTGGTGGAATTCGACGGCGACGCCGCTGCCGCCAAGGACGTGGCCATGCACGTGGCCGCCATGAAGCCCGTGGCCCTGACCAGCAGCGAGGTGCCCGCCGAGCTGATCGAGAAGGAGCGCTCCGTCGCCACGGCCAAGGCCGCCGAGTCGGGCAAGCCCGCCGACATCGTCGCCAAGATGGTCGAAGGCTCGGTGCAAAAATACCTCAAGGAAGTGTCGCTCGCCGACCAGGTCTTCGTGAAGGCCGCCGACGGCAAGCAGACCGTGGGCCAGATGCTCAAGGAGCGCGGCACCACCGTCAAGGCCTTCACCCTGTACGTGGTGGGCGAGGGCATCGAGAAGAAGCAGGACGACTTCGCCGCCGAAGTGGCCGCCCAGGTGGCCGCCGCCAAGGGCGCTGCCGCCTGATCCTTCCCGCACCGCCGCCGCCGCATTTCCCCCGTCATTTGTTCACACTATGGAGCCTGCCATGACCGCCACCCCAGCCTACAAGCGCATCCTGCTCAAGCTGTCGGGCGAGGCGCTCATGGGCGACGACGCCTTCGGCATCAACCGCGCCACCATCGTGCGCATGGTGCAGGAGGTCGTCGAAGTCACGCGCATGGGGGTGGAGGTGGCGGTGGTGATCGGCGGGGGCAACATCTTCCGTGGCGTGGCCGGCGGTGCCGAAGGCATGGACCGGGCCACGGCCGACTACATGGGCATGCTCGCCACCGTGATGAACGCCCTGGCCCTGGCCGATGCCATGGACAAGCAGGGGTTGACGGCGCGCGTCATGTCCGCGATCTCGATCGAACAGGTCGTCGAGCCCTATGTGCGTCCCAAGGCCCTGCAGTACCTCGAGGAGGGCAAGGTCGTGGTGTTCGCTGCGGGCACGGGCAATCCGTTCTTCACCACCGATACGGCCGCTGCGCTGCGCGGTGCCGAGATCGGCGCGGAGCTCGTGCTCAAGGCCACCAAGGTCGATGGCGTCTACACTGCCGACCCGCACAAGGACCCCACGGCCACGCGCTACGCCAAGCTCAGTTTCGACGAGGCCATGGTGCGCAACCTGGGCATCATGGATGCCACGGCCTTTGCGCTGTGCCGCGACCAGAAGCTGCCCGTGAAGGTGTTCTCGATCTTCAAACCCGGCGCGCTCAGGCGCGTGGTCATGGGCGAGGACGAGGGCACCCTGGTCTACGCCTGACACGGTCACTGTTCCCCGTCTGCCAGAGGAGTCAACATGTCGATTGCCGACACCAAGAAGAACGCCGAAGCGAAGATGGACCAGTCCATCGCCGCCTTCAAGAACCAGTTGGTCAAGATCCGCACTGGCCGTGCCAATGCGGCGCTGCTCGACACCGTGCAGGTGGAGTACTACGGCTCCATGGTGCCGCTGTCGCAGGTGGCCAACGTCTCCGTGCTCGATGCGCGCACGCTGAGCGTGCAGCCCTGGGAAAAGAACATGGGCGCCAAGGTCGAGAAGGCCATCCGCGAGAGCGACCTGGGCCTGAACCCCGCGAGCATGGGCGACCTCATCCGCGTGCCGCTGCCGGCCATGAGCGAGGAGCGTCGCCGCGAGATGACCAAGATCGTGCGCAACGAGGGCGAGGCCGCCAAGGTCGCCGTGCGCAACCTGCGCCGCGACGCCAACGAGGCGGTCAAGAAGATGGTCAAGGACAAGCTCGCCTCCGAGGACGACCAGAAGCGCGCCGAGGCCGACATCCAGAAGGTCACCGACAAGCACATCGCCGAGATCGACGCCCTGGTGACCGCCAAGGAGCAGGAGATCATGGCGGTCTGAAGGCCGCCATGCTCCGTACCGCATCCATGGCCGCCCCTCCGGTGCCACCCCGCCATGTGGCCATCGTCATGGACGGCAATGGCCGCTGGGCGCAGCGCCGTTTCCTGCCGCGCCTGGCGGGCCACAAGCAGGGCGTGGAGTCGCTGCGCCGCTGCGTGCGCGCCTGTGCGCAGCGCGGCATCGGCGTGCTCACGGTCTTTGCCTTCTCGTCCGAGAACTGGAACCGCCCGGCCGAGGAGGTCTCGGGCCTGATGGAGCTGCTGGCCAAGGCGCTCACGCGCGAAGTGCCGCAACTGAGCCAGGAAGGCGTGCGCCTGCATTTCGTCGGCGCGCGTGCGGGCCTGTCGGACAAGGTGCGTGCGGGCCTGGAGCTGGCGCAGAGCCAGACGGCGCACAACACCCGCCTCGTGCTCAATGTGTGCTTCAACTACGGCGGGCGCTGGGACATCGCCCAGGCCGCGGCGCAGCTTGCCGCGCGCGGCGTGCCCATCACCGAGGAGAGCCTGGACCGCGCCCTGGCGCTGGCCCATGTGCCCGACCCCGATCTGCTGATCCGCACCGGTGGCGAGATGCGCCTGAGCAACTTCCTGCTCTGGCAGGCCGCCTACGCCGAACTCTATTTCAGCGAGCGCCTGTGGCCCGACTTCGACGAGGCCGCCCTGGACGAGGCCCTCGCCGCCTACCATGCGCGCGAGCGGCGTTTCGGCCAGACCTCGGAACAGGTACAGGCCTGCGCCTGAAAGCCCCCATGCTCAAGCAGCGCATCCTCACTGCCCTGGTCCTGCTGGCCATTCTGCTGCCCGCCTTGTTCTACCCTGCGCCCGGCCCGTTCACGGCGGTGGTGCTGGTGCTCATGGCGGCCGCGGCCTGGGAGTGGGGCCGCTTGAACGGCTGCGGCGCGCTGGGTTCGGTGCTCGTCGGCGCCGTCTGCCTGGGCTTGTGCGCGGCCTCCTGGGCGCTGGGCCTGGCGCAGCGCCCGCTGGGCGGCCTGTGGCTGGCGGGCGGCGCCTTCTGGGTGCTGGGCAGCGCCTGGCTGCTGCATGCCGGGGTGCCGGGCTGGCCGCGCATTCCTGCGCCGCTGCGGCTCGCAGCAGGCATTGCCGCGCTGTGGCTGGCCTGGCTGGCCGTGGTGCAGGCGCGTGCACTGGGCGTCAATTTTCTGCTGTCGGTGATGTGCCTGGTCTGGATGGCCGACATCGCCGCCTACTTTGCCGGCCGGCGCTTCGGCCGCCGCAAGCTGGCGCCGGCCATCAGCCCGGGCAAGAGCTGGGAAGGCGTCTGGGGCGGTGTGGCCGGCGTGCTGCTGCTCGCCGGGGGCTGGGTGCTGGCCGATGCCCAGGGCCAGGCGCTGCAGCCGAGCTTCTACACGCGCGTGGCGGGCGGCGGCTGGGGGCTGCTGCTTGCCGTGGTGCTGGGCATGACGGCCATGAGCGTCGCGGGCGACCTGGTCGAGTCGCTCATCAAGCGCAGCGCAGGCGTCAAGGACAGCAGCCAGTTGCTGCCCGGCCACGGCGGCGTGCTCGACCGCGTCGATGCGCTGCTGCCCACCCTGCCGCTGGCCCTGATGGTCACCACGCTGCTCACCCCATGAAACAACGCATCACGGTGCTGGGGTCCACCGGCTCCATCGGCACGAACACCCTGGACGTGGTGGCGCGCCACCCCGACCGCTTCGAGGTCTTCGCCCTGAGCGCGGCCACACAGGTCGATGCGCTGCTGGCGCAGTGTGTGCGCTTTGCGCCGCGCTACGCCGTCATGGCCAGCCCGGCCCATGCGCGCCTGCTCGCGGAACAATGCAAGCAAAATGGGCTGGCAACGCAGGTACTGCAAGCGCCAGAAGCTATTGAAACAATAGCATCCCATCCGGACACCGATACCGTTATGGCGGCCATCGTGGGCGCGGCCGGGCTGGCTCCCTGCCTGGCGGCGGCGCGCGCGGGCAAGCGCCTGCTGCTGGCCAACAAGGAGGCGCTGGTGGTGGGCGGCGACGTCTTCCTGCAGGCCGTGCGCGCGGGCGGTGCCACGCTGCTGCCCATCGACAGCGAGCATTCGGCCATCTTCCAGTCCCTGCCCGAAGACCCGGCCACCTGGCAGCGGCGCGTGCACAAGATCATCCTCACGGCATCGGGCGGGCCGTTTCGCCAGCGCGATCCGCGCTCGCTGCGCGCGGTCACGCCGCAAGAGGCCTGCGCCCACCCCAACTGGGTCATGGGGCGCAAGATCTCGGTCGATTCGGCCACCATGATGAACAAGGCGCTGGAGGTCATCGAGGCGCGCTACCTGTTTGGCCTGGCGCCGCGCCAGCTCGACGTGGTGATCCACCCGCAGAGCATCATCCACTCCATGGTGCAGTACACCGACACCTCGGTGGTGGCGCAACTGGGCACGCCCGACATGCGCGTGCCCATCGCCTACGGCCTGGCCTGGCCCGAGCGCGTGGAGTCGGGCGCCGCGGCGCTGGACTTCCACGCCCTGGGCGCCATGACCTTCGAGGCCATCGACAGCCATGGCCACCCCGAGCGCTTTCCCGGCCTGCGCCTGGCCTGGGAGGCGCTGGAGGCGCCCGCCGGCACCACGGCCGTGCTCAATGCGGCCAACGAGGTGGCGGTGGCGCAGTTCCTCGACGGGTGCATACGCTTCGACCAGATCCACGCGCTGAACCTGGAAACTTTGTCCCGGATCCAGGTCTCCAAGCCCGCATCGCTCGGTGACCTGCTGGCGCTGGACCAGCAGGCGCGCCGCCTCGCGCAGCAGATCGCGCAGCAACTGGCCTGAGCGCCGCCTTTTTCAGCCACAGGAACGCGCATGCTCACTCTGGTTGCCTTTTTCGTTGCCCTGGGCGTGCTCATTGCGGTGCATGAGTACGGCCACTACCGCGTGGCCGTGGCCTGCGGCGTCAAGGTGCTGCGCTTCTCGGTGGGTTTTGGCAAACCCCTGCTGCGCTGGCAGCCGCAGGGCTCGCCCACCGAATTCGTGCTCGGGGCCTTTCCGCTGGGCGGCTACGTGCGCATGCTCGACGAGCGCGAGGCCCCGGTGCCGCCGGCAGAGCGCCACCGTGCCTTCAATACGCAGCCCCTGCGGTCGCGCGCGCTCATCGTGGCCGCTGGGCCGGTGGCCAATCTGGTGCTGGCGGTGCTGCTGTATGCGCTCGTCAACTGGCTGGGCGTGCAGGAACCCATGGCCTACCTGGCGCGGCCCGTGCCGGGCTCGGTGGCGCAGCAGGCCGGCCTGCAGGGGGGCGAACTCGTGCGCAGCGCCGCCCTGGGCAACGAAGACGAAGTGCCCGTGCGCTCCTTCGAGGAGTTGCGCTGGCTGCTGGCGCGCGGCGCGCTTGAATCGCAGGCGGTGCGCCTGACGGTCGAGCCCGCGCCGGGCGCTGCCGCGCGCAGCGTGCTGCTGCCGCTGCAGGAGGTCGATGTGCGCGACGCCGACAGCCGGCTGCTGCAGCGCATCGGCATCACCGGGCCCTGGACGCAGCCCGTGATCGGCGAACTCATGCCCGATGGCGCCGCGGCCCGCGCGGGGCTGCAGCCCGGCGACGTGGTGCTGCGCATCGGCACCGTGGAGGTGGGCGACGGCCAGCACCTGCGCGCACTGATCCGCGGCTCGGTGCAGGGCGGCCAGGCGCTGGCGCAGAGCTGGCGCATCGAGCGCGCGGGGCGCGTGCTCACGCTCGACGTGCTGCCCGAGCTGCAGCAGGACCAGGGCGAGACCGTGGGGCGCATTGGCGCCTACGTCGGCGCGCGCCCGCAGTTCGCCACCGTGCAGTACGGGCCGTGGGAGGGCCTGACCAAGGGCGCGCAGCGCACCTGGGAGGTCTCCACGCTCACGCTCACCATGATGGGGCGCATGCTCATCGGCGAGGCGTCGCTCAAGAACATCAGCGGCCCGCTCACCATTGCCGACTACGCGGGGCGCTCGGCCAGCCTGGGCCTGGTGCAATACCTGGGCTTTCTGGCGCTCATCAGCGTGAGCCTGGGGGTGCTCAACCTGCTGCCGCTGCCCGTCCTCGATGGCGGGCACCTGTTGTATTATCTTTGGGAGGGTGTGACGGGCAGGAGCATCTCGGACGCCTGGATGGAGCGCCTGCAGCGCGGTGGCGTCGCCGTGCTGCTCCTGATGATGTCCATCGCACTGTTCAACGATCTCTCCCGGCTATTTGGCTAACCTATCCGCTGCCCGCCGCCGTGCGGGCGCCGCACCGGTTTCATTCATGAAAAAACAACTCCATCGCTTCGGTGCGCGCACCGTGACGGCCGTTGCAGCCATGGTCTTTGCCGCCCAGGCGGCCTGGGCGCTCGACCCCTTTCAGGTCCAGGACATCCGCGTGGAAGGCCTGCAGCGCGTCGAACCCGGAACGGTGTTCGCGTCCATTCCCTTGCGCGTGGGCGACGAATACAACGACGAGAAGGGTGCTGCCGCGATCCGCGCGCTGTTTGCCCTGGGCCTGTTCAAGGACGTGCGCCTGGAGGCCGTGGGCGGCGTGCTCGTGGTCGTCGTCGAGGAGCGCCCGACCATCGCCGACGTGGACTTCGCCGGTGCGCGCGAGTTCGACAAGGACGTGCTCAAGAAGGCCATGCGCGACATCGGCCTGACCGATGGCCGCCCCTACGACAAGGCGCTGACCGACCGGGCCGAGCAGGAGCTCAAGCGCCAGTACATCAACAAGAGCTTCTACGGCGCCGAGGTCGTCACCACCGTCACGCCCATCGAGCGCAACCGGGTGAACCTCACCTTCACCATCACCGAGGGCGAGACGGCGCGCATCAAGGACATCCGCATCGTCGGCAACAAGGCTTTCAGCGAATCCACCCTCAAGGGCCTGTTCGACCAGGACACGGGCGGCTGGCTGAGCTGGTACACCAAGAGCGACCGCTATGCGCGCTCCAAGCTCAACGCCGACCTCGAAACCCTGCGCTCGTACTACCTGCAGCGCGGCTATCTGGAGTTCCGCGTCGATTCCACCCAGGTCGCCATCTCGCCGGACAAGCAGGACATCTCCATCACCGTCAACGTGACCGAGGGCGAGCGCTTCGTCGTCTCGGGCGTCAAGCTCGAAGGCAACTTCCTGGAGCGCGAGGACGAGTTCAAGTCGCTGGTCACCATCCGCCCCGGCGAGCCGTACAACGCCGACCAGGTGGCCGAGACCACCAAGGCCTTTGCCGAGCATTTCGGCAACTTCGGCTTTGCCTTCGCGCGCATCGAGGCCGTGCCCGAGATCGACCGCGAACACAACCGCGTGGCCCTGGTGCTGCAGGCCGACCCGGTGCGCCGCGCCTATGTGCGCCGCATCCAGGTGGCGGGCAACAACCGCACGCGCGACGAAGTGATCCGGCGCGAGTTCCGCCAGTTCGAGGCCTCGTGGTACGACGGCGAGAAGATCCGCCTCTCGCGCGACCGCGTGGACCGGCTGGGCTTCTTCACCGAGGTCAGCGTCGAGACGCAGGAAGTGCCGGGCGCGCCCGACCAGGTCGACCTGGTCGTCAACGTGGCGGAAAAGCCCACGGGCTCGCTGCAGCTCGGAGCCGGTTTCTCCAGCGCGGAGAAGCTCTCGTTCTCCTTTGCCATCAAGCAGGAGAACATCTTCGGCTCGGGCAACTACCTCGGGGTGGACGTGAACACCAGCAAGTTCAAGCGCACGCTGGTGTTCTCCACCACCGACCCGTATTTCACGCGCGACGGCATCTCGCGCACGCTCGACGCCTACTACCGCACCGACAAGCCCTACGACGACCAGGGCGGCAACTACGAGCTCGTCACCACCGGGGCGGGCATCCGCTTCGGCGTGCCCTTCACCGAGACCGACACCGTGTTCTTCGGCGGCAACCTGGAGGCCACGCGCATCAAGTCCGGCACCAACATCCCGGCGGCCTACCTGGCCTACGCCGACCGCTACGGCCGCAGCAATACGGGCGTGCCGCTGACCATCGGCTGGTCGCGCGACGGGCGCGACAGCGCGCTGGCGCCCAACTCCGGCGTGTACCAGCGGCTCAACACCGACTGGTCCATCGCCGGCGATGCCCGCTACGTGCGCGCCAACTACCAGTACCAGCAGTACATACCGCTGAACAAGAAGTTCACCCTGGCCTTCAACGGCGAGCTGGGCTGGGGCAAGGGCATGAACGGGCGTCCGTTCCCCTTCTTCAAGAACTTCTACTCGGGCGGTCTGGGCTCGGTGCGCGGTTTCGACCAGGGCACGCTGGGGCCGCGCGACGTCACTGGGGCGTCACTGGGCGGCCCCAAGAAAATCACCTTCAACACGGAACTCATGGTCCCGTTCCCGGGGGCCGGCAACGACCGCACGCTGCGGCTCTTTACCTTCCTGGACGTGGGCAATGTGTATGGCGACGGCGAGAAAATCCGCATGAACGAAATGCGTGCCTCCGTCGGCCTGGGTCTGAGCTGGATCTCTCCGCTGGGGCCGCTGCGCCTGGCGTGGGCCAACCCGGTGCGCAAGTTCCCGGGCGATAGAATCCAGAAATTGCAATTCCAGATTGGAACGTCCTTCTAATGAAACACCTCTCCCGTTCACTCGCGCTGGCGCTGGTCCTTGGCGGTTTTGCCGCGGCCGTGCCGGCCTATGCCCAGGCCTTCAAGGCGGGCTTCATCCACACCGATCGCGTGTTCCGCGAATCGAGTTCGGCCAAGACGGCGCAGTCCAAGCTGGAACAGGAATTCGCCAAGCGCGACAAGGAAATCACCGAGCAGGGCAATGCGCTCAAGGCCGCCACCGACAAGTTCGAGCGCGATGCGCCCACGCTGTCCGAGAGCCAGCGCCAGGCCCGCCAGCGCCAGCTCGTGGACCAGGACCGTGAATTCCAGCGCAAGCGCCGCGAGTTCCAGGAAGACCTCAACGCGCGCAAGAACGAAGAGCTCAACCTGCTGGGCGAGCGCATCAACAAGGTCGTCAAGCAACTGGCCGAGCAGGAAAAGTACGACATCATCGTGGACCAGGCGGTGTACATCAACCCGCAGCACGACATCACCGACAAGGTGATCAAGGCCCTCAATGGCGCGTCCAAGTAAGCGCGCCGCATCCCTGAAGGGGTGCGTGTGAGCGTGCGCCTGGCCGAGCTCGTCGAGGCACTGGGCGGCACGCTCGAAGGGGATCCGGAACAGCAGATCGACCGGCTTGCGCCGCTGGAGGCCGCTGGTCCGCGGGATCTGAGTTTTCTCAGCCACCCGCGCTACCAGCCGCAACTGGCCGCCTCCCGGGCGGCCTGCGTCATTGTGGCCCCGGCGATGCGCGCGGCTGCGGCGCAGCGCGGCGCCTGCATCGTGGCCGACGATCCCTACGTGTACTTCGCCCGTGCCACCCAATGGTGGCGGCGGCGGCATGCGCCGCCCCCGCCAGCCGGGGTGCACGCCAGTGCCGTCGTCCATCCCGAAGCCGTGGTGGACGCGAGCGCCTGCATCGGCCCGCTGTGCGTGGTCGAGCGCGGGGCGCGCATCGGCGCGGGCACCTGGCTCAAGTCGCGCGTCACCGTGGGCGAGGACTGCCAGATCGGCGCGCGCTGCATCGTGCATGCGGGCGCGGTCATCGGGGCCGACGGTTTCGGCTTTGCGCAGGAGAATGGCGTCTGGGTCAAGATCGAGCAGCTCGGCGCCGTGCGCATCGGTGACGACGTGGAGATCGGCGCCAACACCTGCATAGACCGCGGCGCGCTCGAGGACACCGTCATCGAGGACGGCGTCAAGCTCGACAACCTCGTGCAGATCGGGCACAACGTGCACGTGGGGCGCCACAGCGCCATGGCCGGCTGCGTGGGCATCGCGGGCAGCGCGCACATCGGCGCGCACTGCACCGTGGGCGGGGGCGGCATCGTGCTGGGCCACCTCACGCTGGCCGACCATGTGCACGTCTCGGCCGCCACCACGGTCACGCGCTCGATCCGCCAGCCCGGCCTGTACACGGGGATGTTTCCCATCGACGACAATGCGCGCTGGGAAAAGAACGCTGCCACACTCAAGCAGCTCCACAGCCTGCGCGAACGCATCAAGGCCCTGGAAGACCAGGTTCAGAACAACAAGACGGAACGTGCATGATGGACATTCACGCAATTCTCAAGCAACTGCCTCACCGCTACCCCTTCCTGCTGGTGGACAAGGTAGTGGAGCTCGAGCGCAACCAGCGCATCCAGGCGATCAAGAACGTCACGTTCAACGAGCCCTATTTCATGGGCCATTTTCCGGGCCGCCCCGTGATGCCGGGGGTGCTCATCCTCGAAGCCCTGGCGCAGGCCGCCGGCCTGCTGGCCTTCGACGCCATGGGCCAGGTGCCCGACGAGAACAACATCTACTACTTCGTCGGCATCGACGGCGCGCGCTTCAAGCGCCCCGTGGAGCCGGGCGACCAGCTCATCCTGGACATCACCATCGACCGCGTGCGCGGCGGCATCTGGAAGTTCAACGGCGTGGGCCGCGTGGGCGACGAGGTGGCGTGCGAGGCGCAGCTCATGTGCACCATGCGCCACGTGGGTTGAGGCGCAGGGGCGGGTTCGTGACTTCGGGGCGCAGCAGACCGTGAGCAACATCCATCCCACCGCCGTGGTCGATGCCCGGGCCTGCATCGACGCGGGCGTGGCCATCGGGCCCTATGCCGTGATCGGGCCGCACGTGCGCATCGGCGCGGGCACCACGGTGGGCGCGCATTGCGTGATCGAGGGGCATACGACCATCGGGCGCGACAACCGCATCTTCCCCTTCGCCTCGCTCGGCGCCGCCCCGCAGGACAAGAAGTACGGCGGCGAGCCCACCGAGCTGCGCATCGGCGACCGCAACACCATCCGCGAGTTCTGCACCTTCAACACTGGCACGGTGCAGGACAAGGGCGTGACCACGGTCGGCGACGACAACTGGATCATGGCCTACGTGCACATCGCGCACGACTGCGTGGTGGGCCACCACACCACCATGGCCAACAACGCCACGCTGGCCGGGCATGTGGAGGTGGGCGACTGGTCCACCATCGGCGGCCTGTGCGGTGTGCTGCAGCGCATGCGCATCGGCGCGCACACCATGGTGGGCTTCTCCAGCCACGTGGGCAAGGACGTACCGCCGTACATGGTGGTGGACGGCAATCCGCTGGCCGTGCGCGGCGTCAATCTCGTGGGCCTGCGCCGGCGAGATTTCTCCGACCAGCGCATCAGCGCCATCCGCGAGATGCACAAGCTCCTCTACCGCCAGGGCCTGACGCTGGAGCAGGCGCGCGCGGCCATCCAGCAATTGCCCGCCGCCTACCCCGAGGCGGCGCAGGACGTGGCCCTGATGGAAGCCTTCCTTGCCAGCTCGGCTGCGGGCATCGCCCGCTGAAAGACACAGGCATGGCGGCATCTCCTCGCGTCGCGATGGTGGCGGGCGAGACCTCGGGCGATCTGCTCGCGGGCCTGCTGCTCGATGGGCTGCAGGCCCTGTGGCCGGGCCTGGCCAGCCAGGGCATCGGCGGCCCGCAGATGCAGCAGCGCGGCTTCGAGGCCTGGTGGCCCAGCGAGCGGCTTGCGGTGCACGGCTACAGCTTCGAGCTGCTGCGCCGCCTGGCCGAGATCATCGGCATCCGCAAGCGGCTGCGCGCGCGCCTGCTGCAGGATCGGCCCGACGTCTTCATCGGCGTGGACGCGCCCGACTTCAACCTGGGCCTGGAGGCTGACCTGCGCGCCGCCGGCATCAAGACCGTGCATTTCGTCTGCCCGTCCATCTGGGCCTGGCGCGCCGAGCGCGTGGAGAAGATCCGCCGCGCCGCCGACCATGTGCTGTGCATCTTCCCGTTCGAGCCCGAGCTGCTGGCGCGCCACGGCATCGAGGCCACCTACGTGGGCCACCCGCTGGCGGCCGTGATCCCCCTGGAGCCCGACCGCCGCGCCGCCCGCGCCGCGCTAGGCCTGGACGCGGGCGACGCCGTGCTGGCCGTGCTGCCGGGCAGCCGCTCGGCCGAGGTGCAGTACATTGCTCCCAAGTTTTTTGCCGCTGCAGCGCTCATCCAGCAAGCGCAACCAGCTATCAAAATCGTAGTGCCGGCCGTGCCTGCGCTGCGGGCGCGCGTCGAGCAGGCGGCGCAGGCCGCAGGCCTGGCGGGGCGGGTGCAGATCGTCAGCGGCCAGTCGCACACCGTGCTGGCGGCCTGCGACGTGACGCTGATCGCCAGCGGCACGGCCACGCTGGAGGCCATGCTGTTCAAGCGGCCCATGGTCATCGGCTACCACATGCACCCGCTGAGCTGGCGCCTCATGCGCCGCAAGCAATTGCAGCCCTGGGTGGGCCTGCCCAACATCCTGAGCGGCGCATTCGCCGTGCCCGAGCTGATCCAGGACGCCGCCACGCCGCAGGCCCTGGCCGCCGCCGTGCTCGACTGGTTCGACGCCCTGGGCCACGACCCCGCACGCATGGCCGCGCTGCACCACCGTTTCACTGCGCTGCACGAGAGCCTGCGGCGCGACACCCCGAGATTGGCCGCCGATGCGATCCAGAAAGTCCTTGCCGCACGTGCAGCCTGAGCAGGCCGCGCTCGACTGGCATGCCCCCCAGGGCCTGGTGGCCGGCGTGGACGAGGCCGGCCGCGGCCCCCTGGCGGGCCCGGTGGTGGCGGCGGCCGTGGTGCTCGACGAGCTGCAGCCCATCGCGGGCCTGGCCGATTCCAAGAAGCTCACCGCGCTGCGGCGCGCGCGGCTGTACGACGAGATCCGCGCCAAGGCCCTGTGCTGCAGCATTGCCGAGGCCAGCGTGGAGGAGATCGACCGCCTCAACATCCTGCAGGCCACGCTGCTGGCCATGCGCCGCGCGGTGCAGGGCCTGCGCCTGCGGCCGGCGCTGGTGCTGGTCGACGGCAACCGCCTGCCGGTGCTGGACGTGCCTGCCGAGGCCATCGTCCAGGGCGACGCGCGCGTGGCGGCGATCTCGGCGGCGTCCATCCTGGCCAAGGTGCACCGCGACCGCTGGTGCGCCCAGGTGCATGCGCAGTACCCGCAGTACGGCTTCGACGCGCACAAGGGCTACGGCACGGCGGCGCACCTGCAGGCCCTGCGCGCGCACGGCGCCTGCCCGCTGCACCGCCGCAGCTTCGCGCCCGTGGCCCAATGCCTGGAGGGCCAGCCGTGAGCGTGCCGCCCGTCACCGTGGTGCGTTCGCGCGACAACGCCTTGGCCAAGGACTTGCGCCGTCTGGCGCAGGACAGCACGGCCTACCGCAGGCAGGCCCGCGTGTGGCTGGAGGGCGACCACCTGTGCCGCGCCGCGCTGGCGCGCGGCCTGCGCCCGGCACTGGCGGTGTTTTCAGAGTCTTTTTGGCCTCTGGCGCCCGTGGAATGGGCGCAAGCAGCTACCAAAACGATAGTGCTGGCCGACGCCTTGTTTGCCGAGGTGAGCGCGCTGGAGTCCCCCGCCGCCATGGGCTACGTGCTGGAGCTGCCCGCGCCGGGGGCGCCCGACCCGCTCGCGCCCAGCGTGGTGCTCGACCGGGTGCAGGATGCGGGCAACGTCGGCTCCATCCTGCGCAGCGCGGCGGCCTTCGGCTTCACCCAGGTGCTGGCGCTCAAGGGCACGGCCGCACTGTGGTCGCCCAAGGTGCTGCGCGCGGGCATGGGCGCGCATTTCGGCCTGCGCCTGGTCGAGGGCCTGGACGTGCCGGACCTGGACGCGCTGCAGGTGCCGCTGCTCGTGACCCATGTGCACGGCGGCGCCTCCCTGCACCGCGCCGCGCTGCCCTGGCCCTGCGCCTGGGTGCTGGGGCACGAGGGGCAGGGCGTCTGCGAGGCGCTGCTGGCGCGTGCGCACCAGCGCATCCGCATCGCCCAGCCCGGCGGGGAGGAGTCGCTCAACGTGGCCGCCGCCGCCGCCATCTGCCTGCACGCCAGCGCGGCCGCTCGCGCCTGAGCGCTGGCGCCCGGCGCGGCGCAGAAACGGGGCACGGCCAGGGGTTGGGCGCGGGCCGTGTCAGCGCGCCGCAACCGTCTGCGGGTACAATCAAGGGCTTTCCTCGCAACAGCGTCGCCCGGCCGCAACCAAAGCAATAACCCATCCGAAAGCAGCCGACGCGCCACCCTGGCACCCTGCTGCCGGTGGCCGCACAGGCACCGGGCGACCGTAACCAACCGGAGAACCCAGTGCTTTTGTCTCTACAGGGACGCTTCCCTCCCGCCATCCTGGCGCTCGCAGACGGCACGGTCTTTGTCGGCAGCTCGATCGGTGCCCCCGGCACCACCGTCGGTGAAGTGGTGTTCAACACCGCCATGACCGGCTACCAGGAAATCCTCACGGACCCCAGCTATTGCCAGCAATTGGTGACCTTCACCTACCCGCACATCGGCAACTATGGCGTCAACCCCGAGGATGTCGAGTCCGGCAAGATCCAGGCCGCGGGCCTGATCATCAAGGACCTGCCGCTGATCGCCAGCAACTTCCGCAGCACCGAGACGCTGCCCGCCTACCTCGCGCGCGAGGGCACGGTGGCCATTGCCGACATCGACACGCGCCGCCTCACGCGCCTGCTGCGCAGCCAGGGCACGCAGAACGGCGCCATCGTCGCCCTCGCCGCGGGCGAGAGCGTGACGCAGGCGCACATCGACGCCGCGGTGGCTGCCGCCCAGGCCGCGCCCAGCATGGCGGGGCTGGACCTGGCCAAGGTGGTCAGCACCCCCCAGGCCTACGAGTGGACGCAGACCGAATGGCAGCTCGGCGCAGGCTTCGGCACGCTGCAGGAGCCGCGCTTTCACGTGGTGGCCTACGACTTCGGCGTGAAGAAGAACATCCTGCGCATGCTCTCCAGCCGCGGCTGCCGCGTGACGGTGGTGCCCGCCCAGACCAGCGCCGCCGAGGTGCTGGCCATGAACCCGGACGGGGTCTTCCTCTCCAACGGCCCGGGCGACCCCGAGCCTTGCGATTACGCCATTGCCGCCACGCGCACCCTCATCGACAGCGGCATTCCCCTGTTCGGCATCTGCCTGGGGCACCAGATCATGGCGCTGGCCTCGGGGGCGCGCACCTTCAAGATGGCGCACGGCCACCACGGCGCCAACCACCCCGTCAAGGACCTGGACTCGGGCCGCGTCTCCATCACCAGCCAGAACCACGGCTTCGCCGTCGATCTGGACTCGCTGCCCGCCTGCCTGCGGCCCACGCACGTGAGCCTGTTCGACGGCACGCTGCAGGGCCTGGTGCGCACCGACAAGCCGGCGTTCTGCTTCCAGGGCCACCCCGAGGCGCTGCCCGGGCCGCACGACATCGGCTACCTGTTCGACCGCTTCACCCAGGCCATGCGCGTGGCCAAGGCCTGAACCAGCGAGCAAGGTCCCAGGCCATGAAACTCTTCAGCTTCCCCCAGGCGATGCTCGAGAAGGCGATCCACAAGCGCATGCTCACCCTGCCTGCGCCGCACCGCGAGTGGTTCGCCGAGCGCTGGCAGCAAAAGCCCTACAAGAAGGCCTTTCTGGAAAACAAGGCCATGCCGCTGGTCACCCTCGTGGCCAAGGGCAAGACCTGGGACGAAGCCACCTTCGCCGAGGCGCTGCAGGAGTGGAACGTCACGTTCCACCTTGCCGAGGTCGAGGTGCTGCGCCCCCTGGTGCAAGGCGATGGCCTGCTGCAACTGATGCAGAAGAACCTGCCTGCCGCGCGTGCGCAGGCCCTGCTGGACAAGCTCGATTCCCCCCGCCCTGGCGCGCTCCCCGCTGCCGCCGCCGCGACCGACTGAAACACACCATGCCAAAACGCACAGACATCCACAGCATCCTCATCATCGGCGCCGGCCCGATCATCATCGGCCAGGCCTGCGAGTTCGACTACTCGGGCGTGCAGGCCTGCAAGGCGCTGCGCGAAGAGGGCTACAAGGTCATCCTGATCAACAGCAACCCGGCGACGATCATGACCGACCCGGCCACGGCCGACGTCACCTACATTGAGCCCATCACCTGGCAGACGGTCGAGAAGATCATCGCCAAGGAGCGTCCCGACGCCATTCTGCCCACCATGGGCGGCCAGACCGCGCTCAACTGCGCGCTGGACCTGTGGAAGCACGGCGTGCTCAACAAGTACCGCGTCGAGCTCATCGGCGCCAAGCCTGAATCCATCGACAAGGCCGAGGACCGCCTGAAGTTCAAGGACGCGATGACGCGCATCGGCCTCGAATCCGCGCGCTCGGGCATCGCCCACAGCATGGAGGAGGCCTGGGCCGTGCAAAAGCGCGTGGGCTTTCCCACCGTCATCCGCCCCAGCTTCACGCTGGGCGGCACGGGTGGGGGCATTGCCTACAACCCCGAGGAGTTCGAGACCATCTGCAAGCGCGGCCTGGAGGCTTCGCCCACCAATGAGCTGCTGATCGAGGAGTCGCTGCTGGGCTGGAAGGAGTTCGAGATGGAGGTGATCCGCGACAAGGCGGACAACTGCATCATCGTCTGCTCCATCGAGAACCTCGACCCCATGGGCGTGCACACGGGCGACTCCATCACCGTGGCGCCGGCGCAGACGCTCACCGACAAGGAATACCAGATCATGCGCAACGCCAGCCTGGCGGTGCTGCGCGAGATTGGCGTGGACACCGGCGGCTCCAACGTGCAGTTCGCGGTCAACCCCAAGGACGGCCGCATGATCGTCATCGAGATGAACCCGCGCGTGAGCCGTTCCTCGGCGCTGGCCTCCAAGGCCACGGGCTTCCCGATTGCCAAGGTCGCGGCCAAGCTGGCCGTGGGCTATACGCTCGACGAGCTGCGCAACGACATCACCGGCGGCGCCACGCCGGCCAGCTTCGAGCCCTCGATCGACTACGTGGTCACCAAGGTGCCGCGCTTTGCGTTCGAGAAATTCCCCGCGGCCGACAACCGCCTGACCACGCAGATGAAGAGCGTGGGCGAGGTCATGGCCATGGGCCGCACCTTCCAGGAATCGTTCCAGAAGGCGCTGCGCGGCCTGGAAGTCGGCGTGGACGGCATGAACGAGAAGACCCAGGACCGCGAGCTGCTCGAAAAGGAGCTGGGCGAGCCCGGCCCCGAGCGCATCTGGTACGTGGGCGACGCCTTCGCCATGGGCCTGTCGGTGGACGAGGTGTTCGAGCTCACCAAGATCGACCGCTGGTTCCTGGTGCAGATCGAGCAGATCGTGAAGATCGAGCTGGACATCGACGCGCACACGGCGCAGCACGGTGAGCAGGCGCTCGCCATGCTCTCGAAAGAGGAGCTGCGCGCGCTCAAGGCCAAGGGCTTCTCCGACCGCCGCCTGGCCAAGCTGCTCAAGACCACCGAAGGCGCCGTGCGCGCGGCGCGCCACGCCCAGGGCGTGCGCCCCGTGTACAAGCGCGTGGACACCTGCGCGGCCGAGTTCGCGACCAACACCGCCTACATGTATTCCAGCTACGACGAGGAGTGCGAAGCGGCGCCCACCGGCAAGAAGAAGATCATGGTGCTGGGCGGCGGCCCGAACCGCATCGGCCAGGGCATCGAGTTCGACTACTGCTGCGTGCACGCGGCCCTTGCCATGCGCGAGGACGGCTACGAGACCATCATGGTCAACTGCAACCCCGAGACCGTCTCGACCGACTACGACACCTCCGACCGCCTGTACTTCGAGCCGCTCACGCTCGAAGACGTGCTCGAGATCGTGGACAAGGAAAAGCCGCTGGGCGTGATCGTGCAGTACGGCGGCCAGACGCCCCTGAAGCTGGCCCTGGGCCTGGAGGCCGCGGGCGTGCCCATCATCGGCACCAGCCCCGACATGATCGACGCTGCCGAGGACCGCGAACGCTTCCAGCAACTGCTGCACACGCTGAACCTGCGCCAGCCGCCCAACGCCACCGCGCGCACCGAGCAGGAGGCGCTGGAGAAGGCCGCCGCCCTGGGCTACCCCCTGGTGGTGCGCCCCAGCTACGTGCTGGGCGGCCGCGCCATGGAGATCGTGCACGAGCAGCGCGACCTCGAGCGCTACATGCGCGAGGCCGTGAAGGTGAGCAACGACTCGCCCGTGCTGCTGGACCACTTCCTCTCCAACGCCATCGAGTGCGACGTGGACTGCGTGCGCGACGCCTCCGGCGCCGTGTTCATCGGCGGCGTGATGGAGCACATCGAGCAGGCGGGCGTGCACTCGGGGGACTCGGCCTGCTCGCTGCCGCCGTACTACCTCAAGGCCGAAACGGTGGCCGAGATCAAGCGCCAGACCGCGGCCATGGCCCAGGGCCTGAACGTGGTGGGCCTGATGAACGTGCAGTTCGCCATCCAGGAAACGGAAGCCGGCGACGTGACCTACGTGCTCGAAGTCAACCCGCGCGCCTCGCGCACCGTGCCCTTCGTCTCCAAGGCCACGGGCATCCAGCTTGCCAAGGTGGCGGCGCGCTGCATGGCGGGCCAGACGCTGGCCAGCCAGGGCATCGCCAAGGAAGTGACGCCGCCGTACTTCAGCGTCAAGGAGGCCGTGTTCCCCTTCGTCAAGTTCGCGGGCGTGGACCCCATCCTCGGCCCCGAGATGAAGTCCACGGGCGAGGTCATGGGCGTGGGCAAGACCTTTGGCGAGGCCTTCATCAAGAGCCAGCTCGGCGCCGGCACGCGCCTGCCGTCCTCGGGCAAGGTCTTCCTCACGGTGAAGAACGCCGACAAGCCGCGCGCCGTGGCCGTGGCGCGCGAGCTCGTCGCCATGGGCTTCGAGCTGCTGGCCACCAAGGGCACGGCCGCGGCCATTGCCGCTGCCGGCGTGCCCGTGGCGGTGATCAACAAGGTCACCGAGGGGCGCCCGAACATCGTGGACATGATGAAGAACAACGAGATCGCCATGGTCATCAACACGGTCGAGGAGCGGCGCAACGCCATCGCCGACTCGCGCGCCATCCGCACCAACGCGCTGGCGGCGCGCGTGACGACCTTCACCACCATCTTCGGCGCCGAGGCCGCGGTGGATGGCATGCGCGCCATGGACCAGCAGGGCGTGATCTCGGTGCAGGAGATGCACGCGCAGCTTGCCGCCTGAGCGGCAATTCGCGGCATAATGGCGCCGATCTGAAGACCGCCGCGCGGCAACGCGCGGCGGTTTCCCTTTTGTTGGGGCCGCCTGCCTGCGGCGTGCCCGTTTGATGACCATGGAGACCGACTGTATGGCCACCCTTCCCATCACCAAGCGCGGCGCCGAGAAGCTCAAGGCCGAGCTGCAGCGCCTCAAGACCGTGGACCGCCCGGCAGTGATCAACGCCATTGCCGAGGCGCGCGCGCAGGGCGACCTGAGCGAGAACGCCGAATACGACGCCGCCAAGGACCGCCAGGGCTTCATCGAGGGCCGCATCCAGGAGATCGAGGGCAAGCTCTCGGCGGCGCAGATCATCGACCCCGCCGCCCTCGACGCCGGCGGCCGCGTGGTCTTCGGCGCCACCGTGGAGCTCGAGGACGAGGACACGGGCGACGCCGTGCGCTACCAGATCGTGGGCGAGGACGAGGCCGACCTCAAGCAGGGCCTGATCAACATCGGCAGTCCCATCGCGCGCGCCCTCATCGGCAAGGAGCAGGGCGACACCGCCGAGGTGCAGGCGCCCGGCGGCGTGCGCCGCTACGAGATCGTCGGCGTGCGCTATGTGTGAGAGGCTGCCGGGGGGAGGGCGCCATGCGTGAACGCCTTCCCGTGCTGGCCGCTGCGCTGTGGTGGGGCAGCCTGTCGGCCATCGGCTTTGTGGCGGTGCCGCTGCTGTTTGCGCACCTGCCCACGCCCGCGCTGGCCGGCCAGACCGCGGCGCGCCTGTTCGAGGCGCAGACTTACATTTCGATAGCGTGTTGCGCTTGCCTGCTCTTGCTTTCCAAGCGGAAACATGCTGAAACCGAAGAAAAATGGGCGCGAGAAGCTATGGTTTTCATAGTCCTCGGCCTGCTGCTGGCCCTGCTGGTGCAGTACGGCGTGGCGCCGCGCATCCTCGCGCGGCACAACCTCAAGCTCTGGCACGGCGCGGGTACTGCGATGTATGCGGCGCAGTGGCTGTGCGCCCTGGCCGTGCTGTGGCGCACCGCCAAGCCAGGGACAACACCCCCCTGAGCGGCTGCGCCGCTTCTCTCGCATCGCTTGCGCGCTGCGGGAAGGGGACGACGCCAGCGCGGCGCGGCGTCCCGCTCCAGCGGCCATGGCGCAGCGTATGAAGAACGGACAGGCTCTTATTCGTGCCAGTGCTCGGCCACCCAGGTGGCGGGCCGGATGAAGCGAAAGCGCCGATTGCGCCGGCCTGCCAGGGCGTCGGGCGGATTGCATTCGCCATGGAAGATCACCACGCGCGCGCCCGGGGGCACGAAGGGCGCCTTCCAGTAGTTGCTGGGCCAGCGCGGGATGCTGTGGTACTTGAAACTCGGGCACCAGTCCTTGGGCCAGTAGCGCAGCTTGCCCTGGCGGTGCAGAAAGTCCGACAGGTAGGCCTGCTCGTTGCGAAAGCGCTGGCGGATCTCGGCGAAATGGCCGCGGAAGTACTCCAGCACGTCCGGGTGCGCGCCGAGCTCGAAGCGGTACACCGAGGAGTTGCCCGTGATGCGCCAGGGGCGCTTGTAGTCGTGGATGATGAGGAACTCGCCCGGCTCGGTGAAGAACGGGTCCAGGCTGCCGGTGACGACCACGTCGACGTCCAGGAACAGGGCCGTACCGTGCAGGCCGTGCAGGTCAGCGCTGAAGGTGGCCAGCTTGTTCCAGCCGCGCTCGGGAATGCCCTCGGGCAGGTCCAGCGGCGGGATGGGCAGGCAGCGCACCTCGGGGCGGATGCCGTGGGCGTCGTCGGTGAGGCAGACGAACTGGAACTCGCCGCTCAGGTGGCGGCGCACCATGGCGTAGAGCCGGTTGACGTACTCGGGGCCGTACTTGGTGCCCCACTTCATGCACAGCACATGGCGCTGCGCCGCCTTGCCGGGGGTGTCCTGCATGGCGTCAGCCGTCTTGGCGCTTCTTCACGGACACGGGCTTGCGCTTCTTGGCGCGCTTGACCTGGCCGCCGGGCGTGAGGCGCTGGTTGCCCAGCACGCGCAGGTACTTGACTTCGGGGCGCTGGCCGCCGCGCGGGCTGTTCTTGACCACTTTCACGGTCTTGGGGCCGGGCAGGCGGTCTTCGGCGGCGCTGCGCTGCTTGTCGGGCTGGGGGCGCCACAGCACCAGCAGCTTGCCGATGTGCTGCACGGGCGCGGCGTTCAATTCGGCGGCCAGTTGCTGGTAGATCAGTTCGCGCGCGGCGCGGTCGTCGCTGAAGACGCGGATCTTGATCAGGCCATGGGCGTTGAGGGCGGCGTCCACCTCCTTGCGCACGCCCTCGGTCAGGCCGTCGGCGCCGATGAGCACGACGGGATCGAGGTGGTGCGCCTCGGCGCGGTGGGCCCGGCGCTCGGCCGGGCTGAGTTCGATTTGGGGCATAGCGGCATATTATCCGCCGCCCGGCGACAATGGCGTGCTATGAAAGCCAGGACGCAGAGCAAGAAAGTCAACAAGGCATGGCTGAGCGACCATGTCAACGACCCCTACGTGAAGCTCGCCCAGAAGGAGGGCTACCGCTCGCGCGCCGCCTACAAGCTGCAGGAGATCGATACGCTGTTCGACCTCATCCGCCCCGGCGCCACGGTGGTGGACCTGGGCTGCGCGCCCGGCGCGTGGTGCCAGTATGCGCGCCGCCGGCTCGCTCCCGAGGGCGCGGCCGCGGGGCAGCTCGGCGGCGCCATCATCGGGCTCGACCTGCTGCCCATGGAGCCCATCGAGGGCGTCAGCTTCCTGCAGGGAGATTTCCGCGACCCCGAGGTGCTTGCGCGCCTGGAGGCCGCGCTGGCCGGGCGGCCGGTGGACGTGGTCATCTCGGACATGGCGCCCAATCTGTCGGGCATTGCCGCCGCCGATGCCGCGCGCGCCGCCGACCTCGTGGAACTGGCCGTGGACTTCGCCTGCGCGCACCTGCGGCCCGGGGGGGCGCTGGTGGCCAAGGTCTTTCACGGCAGTGGGTACGACGCGCTCGTGCGCCTGTTCCGCAGCCGTTTCCAGCGCGTCAAGCCGGTCAAGCCCAAGGCCTCGCGTGACAAGTCGGCCGAAACTTATCTGGTGGGCATCGGTCCCATGCAGGATGGCGGCCCGCCTTGAGGCGCCAGGCGTGCGAAAACCCGCGCTTTTTCCATGGGTGAGCCTTGCAAGTCAAGGGGTTATGGATTGAAACGCCTAAAATCGCACCCATCTGGGTTCAGAAACCTTTTTCCGCCCCCTCTCGATCGGAGTCGCGCTTGAACAATCAGTGGTTTTCCAAAGTCGCCGTGTGGCTGGTCATCGCCATGGTGCTGTTCACCGTGTTCAAGCAGTTTGACACGCGGGGGATGAGCGCCGCGGGCCATGTCGGCTATTCCGAATTCCTGGAGGAGGTGCGCAACGGCCGCATCAAGAACGCCACCATCCAGGAAGGCGCGGGCGGCTCCGAAATCGTCGCCATCACGCAGGACGACCGGCGCATCCGCACCACGGCCACCTACCTGGACCGCGGCCTGATCGGCGATCTGATCAACAACAACGTCAAGTTCGACGTCAAGCCGCGCGAAGAAGGCTCGCTGCTCATGACCCTGCTCGTGAGCTGGGGCCCCATGCTGCTGCTGATCGGCGTGTGGGTGTACTTCATGCGCCAGATGCAGGGCGGTGGCAAGGGGGGGGCGTTCAGCTTCGGCAAGTCCAAGGCACGCATGCTCGACGAGAACAACAACACCGTCACCTTCGCCGACGTCGCCGGTTGCGACGAGGCCAAGGAGGAGGTCAAGGAGGTCGTGGACTTCCTGAAAGACCCGCAGAAGTTCCAGAAGCTCGGCGGCCGCATTCCGCGCGGCCTGTTGCTGGTCGGCCCGCCCGGCACCGGCAAGACGCTGCTGGCCAAGTCCATCGCGGGCGAGGCCAAGGTACCGTTCTTCAGCATCTCGGGTTCCGACTTCGTGGAGATGTTCGTCGGTGTGGGCGCGGCGCGCGTGCGCGACATGTTCGAGAACGCCAAGAAGAACGCGCCCTGCATCATCTTCATCGACGAAATCGACGCCGTGGGCCGCCAGCGCGGTGCCGGCCTGGGTGGTGGCAACGACGAGCGCGAGCAGACGCTGAACCAGATGCTGGTCGAGATGGACGGCTTCGAGACCAACCTTGGCGTGATCGTGGTCGCCGCGACCAACCGGCCCGACATCCTCGATGCCGCACTGCTGCGCCCCGGCCGCTTCGACCGCCAGGTCTACGTGACGCTGCCCGACATCCGCGGCCGCGAGCAGATCCTGAACGTGCACATGCGCAAGATCCCCGTGGGCCAGGACGTGAGCCCCGCCATCATCGCGCGCGGCACGCCCGGCATGAGCGGCGCCGACCTGGCCAACCTGTGCAACGAGGCCGCCCTCATGGCCGCACGCCGCAATGCGCGCGTGGTCGAGATGCAGGACTTCGAGAAGGCCAAGGACAAGATCATCATGGGCCCCGAGCGCAAGAGCATGGTCATGCCCGAGGAAGAGCGCCGTAACACCGCCTACCACGAGGCCGGCCACGCGCTCATCGGTAAGCTCCTGCCCAAGTGCGATCCGGTGCACAAGGTCACCATCATCCCGCGCGGCCGCGCCCTGGGCGTGACCATGAGTCTGCCCGAGAAGGACCGCTACTCCTACGACAAGGAGTACATGCTCAACCAGATCGCCATGCTGTTCGGCGGCCGCATTGCCGAGGAAGTGTTCATGCACCAGATGACCACGGGTGCCAGCAATGACTTCGAGCGCGCCACGCACATCGCGCGCGACATGGTCATGCGCTACGGCATGAGCGAGGCCCTGGGCCCCATGGTCTATGCCGAGAACGAGGGCGAGGTGTTCCTGGGCCGCTCGGTCACCAAGACCACCAACATCTCGGAAGAGACCATGCAGAAGGTCGATGCCGAGGTGCGCCGCATCATCGACGAGCAGTACGCCCTGGCGCGCCGCCTGATCGAGGAGCATTCCGACAAGATGCACGCCATGGCCAAGGCCATGCTCGACTGGGAAACCATCGACGCCGAGCAGCTCGACGACATCATGGCCGGCAAGGAGCCGCGTCCGCCCAAGGACTGGACGCCGCGCACGCCCCCGTCCGGCGGTGACGGCCCCAGCGGCGGCACGCCGGCCGTCAAGGCCGATCCCACGCCCACGGCGGCGTAAGATCAGGCCGAACCATTCTGCAACGGGGCCCAGCGCCCCGTTTTTCGTACCCCGGGCCCTTTCCATGCACTGGCAGACCTCCCGCTTTCGCCTCGACCTGTCGCGCCCGCTGGTGATGGGCATCGTCAACGTAACACCTGACTCGTTTTCCGACGGGGGGCGGCATGCCGACACCGCGGCGGCGCTGCGCCATGGCGAGCAATTGCTCAAGGACGGCGCCGACATCCTGGACATCGGCGGTGAATCCACCCGCCCGGGCAGTCCGCGCGTGCCACTGGAGGTGGAGCTGGCGCGGGTGCTGCCCGTCGTGCGCGCGGCCGTGTCCTGGGGGGTGCCCCTTTCGGTGGACACCTACAAGAGCGCCGTGATGCAGCAGGTGTTGGACCTGGGGGCCGACATCATCAACGACATCGCTGCCCTGCGCGAGCCCGGTGCCGCAGAAGCCGTGGCCGCTCACCCGGCCTGCGGCGTGTGCCTGATGCACATGCACCGCGACCCGCAGACCATGCAGGTGCAGCCCATGGCGGGCGATGTGCTCCCTCCGGTGCTCTCGTTTTTGGAGCTGCGGGCGCAGGCTCTGCAAGCGCTGGGGGTCGATAAGGCACGTATCGTGCTCGACCCCGGAATAGGTTTTGGCAAGACCGTGGAGCAGAACTTCGCGCTGCTCGCGCGCCAGGGCGAGCTGCTCGCGGCGGGCTACCCGCTGCTGGCGGGCTGGTCGCGCAAGTCTGCGCTGGGCGCCGTGACCGGACTGGACGCACCGCAGCGCACCATCCCCAGCGTGGCCGCGGCCGTGCTGGCTGCGGAGCGCGGTGCGCATGTGTTGCGCGTGCACGATGTGCGCGAGACCGTGCAGGCCCTGAAGATCCTGGCGGCGGTGCAGGCCGCCGCACCCCGGCCCGGTCCGCCATAGCGTACTAAATCGCTCATGTTTGCTTGCCGCCGGGCAAGGGGAGGAATAGCATGGTTTACCCTTATTTGAAAAAGGTCTTTATCATGCTAATCACCCGGCGACACTGGATGGGAGCTGGCGTAGCAGGTGCCATGAGCGCCCTGGCAGCAGGCTTCGAACTTTCTCCGGTATTCAAGGCCTTTGCGGCAGAGCCGGATGCCGCAGCCGAACTCGCCGCGCTCAAGACCTTCAGCGGCAAGGTGCACCATGCCACGCACTATGGTCCGCTGATCGCCACGGTCGAGCGCGGAAAAATCGTCAAGGTCGAGGCGCAGGCCAGTGACAAGCGCCCCACGCCCATGCTGACGGAAGGGGTTCTGGACCGCACCTACGACAAGACGCGCATCACCGGGCCCATGGTGCGCAAGTCCTACCTGGAGTGGGAGCAAAACGGCCGCAAGGGCAGCAACAAGCCCGAGCTGCGCGGCAAGGACGAGTGGGTGCAGGTGAGCTGGGACACGGCCCTGGGCCTGACCGCCAAGGCCATTCTCGACACCATCGAAAAGTACGGCAACGAAGGCTGCTTCTCCAGCTCCTACGGCGGCTGGTCGCACGCGGGCATCTTCCGGCCCAACGTGCTGCAGGGGCGCTTCTTCAACCTGCTGGGCGGCTCCTCCATCACCACCGGCGACTACTCGGCGGGCGCGGGCCAGCTCATCATGCCGATGGTGATCGGCGACATGGAGGTGTATTCCGCCCAGACGGCGTGGGAACAGTTGCGCGACAACACCGAGCTGGTGGTGTTCATTGGCTGCGACCCGGACAAGAACAACCGCATCGAGTACACGGTGTGCGACCACGAGATGTACGGCGGCTGGGACGCCATCAAGCAGGCGGGCTGTCAGTTCATGTCCATCAACCCGCAGGTGACCACCACGGACGAAAAGATGGGCTCGGAGTGGGTGCGCATCATCCCCAACACCGACACGGCGCTGTTCCTGGCCATGGGCTACCACCTCATCAGCCAGAACAAGCACAACCAAGCCTTCATCGACAAGTACACGGTGGGCTTCGACAAGTACCGCGCCTACCTGGAAGGCAAGGACGGCACGCCGCCCAAGACGCCCGAATGGGCGGCAAAAATCACCGGCATTCCCGCGGCCAAGATCCGCTCCATGGCCGAGCTGATGGCGTCCAAGCGCACGCAGTTGTGCGGCTCCTGGGCCATTCAGCGCGCGCACCACGGCGAGATGCCGTACTGGGCCATCGTCAACTTCGCCTGCATTCTGGGCAACATCGGTCTGCCCGGGCAGGGTGTGGGCTTTAGCTGGCACTACGGCGGCGGCGGCATGCCGCAGTCGGGCGGCACCGCGCCCACGGGCCTGTCGCAGGGGCGCAACCCGGTCAAGAAGATCTGCCCGGCCTCGCGCATCAGCGAGATGCTGCTCAACCCCGGCAAGGAATTCACCTACAACGGCAGCAAGTACACCTATCCCAAGGTCAAGCTGATCTACAACGCCGGCAACAACGTCTTCTCGCACCAGCAGGATCTGAACGAATTCGCCCGTGCCCTGCGCACGGTGGACACGGTGATCTGCCACGAGCCCTGGTGGAATGGCTCTGCGCGCTGGGCCGATATCGTGCTGGCCGCCACCACCACGGTGGAGCGCAACGATATTTCTTCGGCCGGCACCTACAGCATCGACAAGGTGTACGCGATGAAGCAGGTCATCGCGCCGCAGCACGATGCGCTGGACGATTTTGAAATCTTCCGCCGTCTGGCCGAGCTGTGCGGCATCGAGTACGCCTTCACCGAGGGCAAGACGCCAATGGACTACGTCAAGGCAGCCTACGAAGCGAGCTCGGCCGCCAAGGACACACCCTTCGAGAAGTTCTGGGCCGAGGGCATGGCGCGCATTCCGGTGCCGCCCGAGGCGCACAAGTGGGTACGCCATGGTGACTTCCGCGCCGATCCGGTGAAAAACCCGCTGCACACCAACAGCGGCAAGATCGAGATGTATTCCTCCACCATTGCGAAGATGAACATCCCCGACATGCCGCCCATGCCCCAATGGCAGGAACCCGGCGAGTACCTGGGCAATGCGCGCAAGGGCCAGGTGCATGTGGTCAGCCCGCACCCCTACTGGCGCCTGCACTCGCAGCTCAACAACTCCGAATCGCTGCGCAAGCGCTATACCGTGCAGACGCGCGAGCCCTTGACCATCAGCGTCGAGGACGCCAGGGCCCATGGCATCAAGGATGGCGATCTGGTCGAGCTGCGCAACGAGCGCGGCGCGGTGGTGGTGGGTGCGCGCGTGTCCGACAAGATCATGCCCGGCGTGGTCAGCCTGTACGAAGGCGCCTGGCCGCAGCTCGACAGCAAGGGCCGCTGCAACAACGGCCTGATCAACTTCCTGACCTCGAGCCGGCGCGCCAGTGGCCTGACGCAGGCCACCACGGCGAACACCTGCATCGCGTCGATGCGCAAATGCACCGATGCCGACCCGGGCGGTACCAAGGCCTTCGAGCCGCCGAAGATCATCAAGAGCGATATCCGCTTCGACGAGAAGTTCTACGGCGCCGAGCGGGCACAAGTCCTGCGCGAGAAGGCCACGGCCTCGCTCTCGCCTGCCGAGCAGATCTTCTACCAGCGCTGCACGGTCTGCCACGGCCCGCGCGATCCTGGCCAGTTCACCGAGAAACAGTGGCTGGGCATCACCCCCAGCATGTTCCAGCGTGCCGGCCTGACCGACGACGAGCAGAAGGTCGTGCTGGAATTCCTGCTCAAGAACGCCAAGCACTGAGCGCCACGCCCTGACCGAAAAACCCCGCTCTGCGGGGTTTTTTTCGTGGTGCGCCCGGCGCAGTGCGCGCCGCCGGGCGCGGCGCCCGCCGCTGGTAGACTGCCGGGCTTGAGCATCCAGCGCGCAGCGCCACCCAGAATGACACGCCAGTATTTCGGCACCGACGGCATCCGCGGCACCGTGGGCCAGCCCCCCATCACACCCGATTTCGTGCTGCGCCTGGGCCACGCCGTGGGCCGGGTGCTGCGCCGCAGCGAGGAGCGCCCCACGGTGCTCATCGGCAAGGACACACGCATCTCGGGCTACATGCTCGAATCGGCGCTGGAGTCGGGCCTGAACTCCGCCGGGGCCGACGTGGTGCTGCTCGGCCCCTTGCCCACGCCGGGGGTGGCCTACCTCACGCGCGCCCAGCGCGCCAGCCTGGGGGTGGTCATATCGGCCAGCCACAACCCGTATGCGGACAACGGCATCAAGTTCTTCAGCGCCACGGGCTGCAAGCTGCCCGATGCCTGGGAGCAGGCCGTGGAAGCCGCCCTGGGCGAGCCCCCGGTGTGGGCCGATTCCGCCGCCTTGGGCAAGGCGCGGCGCCTGGACGATGCCGCCGGGCGCTACATCGAATTTTGCAAAAGCACCTTCGCCAGCGACCTCACGCTCAAGGGCCTGCGCATCGTCGTCGATGCGGCGCACGGCGCGGCCTACCAGATCGCCCCCAAGGTCTTTCACGAGCTGGGCGCCGACGTGGTCGCCATCGGCTGCGCGCCCGACGGCTTCAACATCAACCACGAGGTCGGGGCCACCCACCCCGATGCACTGGTGCGCGCCGTGCGCGCCAACCATGCGGACTACGGCATTGCCCTGGACGGCGACGCCGACCGCCTGCAAATGGTCGACGCCAGCGGCCGCCTGTACAACGGCGACGAGCTCTTGTACCTGCTGGTGCGCGAGCGCATGGGGCGTGACGAGGTCGTGCCCGGCGTGGTCGGCACGCAGATGACCAATATGGCCGTGGAGCTGGCCCTGCGTGCGCGCGGCGTCCAGCTCGTGCGCGCCAAGGTGGGCGACCGCTATGTGCTCGAAGAGCTGCAGCGCCATGGCTGGCTGCTGGGCGGCGAGGGTTCGGGCCATTTGCTCGCGCTGGACAAACACACCACGGGCGACGGCCTGATCAGCGCGCTGCAGGTGCTGCAAAGCTGCGTGCGCAGCCAGCGAGGCATGGCCCAGCTCCTCGAAGGCGTGGAGCTGTTCCCGCAGGTGCTGGTCAACGTGCGCCTGCGGGCAGGGCAGGACTGGCGCGCCAATGTGCGCCTGGCGCAGGAGACCGCGGCCGTCGAGGCGCAGTTGGGCGATGCGGGCCGCGTGCTCATCCGCGCCAGCGGCACCGAGCCGCTCTTGCGCGTGATGGTCGAGGCGCGCGACCTGGCCCAGGCCAGCGCCAGCGCCGAGCACCTGGCGCGCGTGGCACGCGAGGGCTGAGCGCCCACAGGCTCAGGAGGAGGCCGCAGCCAGCCGCTGGCGCAGGCGCGGCCACAGCAGGTTCAGCGCCAGGCCGCCGATCACCAGGCCCGCGGCCAGCAGCTTCCAGCCGGGCAGCGGCTCGTGCAGCCACAGGGCCGAGCTGCCCATGCCGAACACCGGGATCAGCAGCGCCATGGGCGTGATGGTGGCGGCCGGGTAGCGCACCAGCAGCCAGCCCCAGGCGGCGTAACCGAACAGGCTGTTGCCCACGGCCTGCCAGGCCACGGCGGCCCAGGCGCTGGCGTCGGCGTGCAGCAGCGCGTGGCGCACGGGGCCCCAGCCCTCCTGCCACAGCGTGAGCAGCAGCAGCGGCGGCACGGCAAACAGGCTCGACCACACCACATAGGCCAGCATGTTCACGCGCCCGGCCTGACGCGACACCATATTGCCCCCGGCCCACGACAGCGCGGCCAGCAGGATGAGCGCCAGCCCGCCCGGGGTGGCGCTGCCGTCGGTGTGAAAAACAATGACGCCAATGCCCGCCGCCGCCAGCGCCAGCGACACCCCCTGCACCGGCAGGGCGCGTTCGCCCGAGAGCCACATGGCCAGCCCGATGGTGAAGAACACCTGCGTCTGCACCACCAGCGACGCCAGGCCCGGGGAGATCAGCCCGTTCATGGCCACGTACATCAGCCCGAACTGCCCCACGCCGATAAACAGGCCGTAGGCCGCCAGATTGCGCCAGCGCACCGCCGGCCGGGGAATCAGAAATATGGCCGGCAGCGTCACCGCCACAAAGCGCAGCGTGGCGAACAGCAAGGGCGGCATCTGCCCCAGCCCCAGCTTGATGACCACGAAGTTGCTGCCCCATACAGCCACCACCGCCAGGCCCAGCAGGAAGTGGCGCAGCGACAGGGTGGTGGGCATGGTGTGCGGGAGGGGTGCACACGCGGGGCAGGGCGCGTGCTGCGGGGCAAAAGCGCGAGTGTAACGGGCCTAGGCCCGGTGCGGTGCGCCCAGGGGCGCGGGGCTTTGCAGCAGGGCCAGCATCTCGCGCCCCCAGGTGATCTCGCCCTCTTCGTAGAGGATGCCCTTCTTCAGGATCATGTGCTGTATGGCCTGGGCGCGCGTGAGCGGCCGGCCGGGGGCGAAGTCGTGCGCCTCGATGTGGCGGTAGTGCGCGAGCTGCTGCATGTGCAGGGACAGGTGGCGTTGCAGTTCGGGCGCCAGGTCCACTTCGTCCAGTACCGCATCGGCGCGCAGCTTGACGGTGAAGGCGTCGCGCAAGTCCATGGGCGGCGTGGGCTCGGCCGCCCAGCGCGCCAGCTCCCGGCGGCCTGCGGGCAGCACGCGGTAGTGCTTTTTGCGCGTCTTGCCGGCGTCGGGCGGCACGAAGCCCTCGATCCAGCCCGCGGCCTCCATGCGCGCCAGCTCGCGGTAGATCTGCTGGTGCGTGGCGTGCCAGAAATAGCCGATGGACTTGTCGAAGCGCCTCGCCAGGTCGTAGCCCGAGGTGGTTTTTTCCAGCAGCGAGGTCAGGACGGCGTGCGGCAGCGACATGGCGCGCAGTCTATAGCGGGTATTCCATGACTGCAACCAGTTGCATAGATAAAAGAACGACCGTACACTTTTGTGCAACTGGTTGCATAGTGCGCCGTTACCCCGACCACGCAAAGGACACCCCATGACCACCGCTGCCGCACCTTTTCCCCACATGCTCGCCCCGCTGGACCTGGGCTTCACCACCCTGAAAAACCGCGTGCTCATGGGCTCCATGCACGTGGGGCTGGAGGAGGCGCCCAACGGCTTCGAGCGCATGGCCGCCTTCTACGCCGAGCGCGCGCGCGGCGGCGTGGGCCTGATCGTGACGGGCGGCATCGCCCCCAACGACCGTGCCCGGCCCATGCCCGGCGGCGCAGCCATGACCACGCAGGCCGAGGCCGACAAGCACAAGATCGTGACCCAGGCCGTGCACGAGGCGGGCGGCAAGATCTGCATGCAGATCCTGCACTTCGGCCGCTACGCCTACCACCCCGAGCTGGTGGCGCCCAGTGCCCTCAAGGCCCCCATCAGCCCCTTCCGCCCGCATGCGCTCACGACCGAAGAAGTCAGGCAGACCGTGGAGGACTACGCCAACGCCGCCGTGCTGGCGCAAAGCGCGGGCTACGACGGGGTGGAGATCATGGGTTCCGAGGGCTACCTCATCAACGAATTCATCGCCGCGCAGACCAACCAGCGTGACGACGAGTACGGCGGCAGCTACGAGAACCGCATCCGCTTTGCCCTGGAGATCGTGCGCCGCACGCGCGAGCGCGTGGGCCAGAACTTCATCATCATCTTCCGCCTGTCCATGCTCGACCTGGTCGAGGGCGGCTCCACGCAGGACGAAGTGGTGCAGCTCGCCCAGGCGTTGGAGCAGGCCGGGGTGACCATTCTCAACACCGGCATCGGCTGGCACGAGGCGCGCATCCCCACCATCGCCACCAAGGTGCCGCGCGCGGCCTTTGCCTGGGTCACGCAGCAGCTCAAGGGCAAGGTGGGCATTCCGCTGGTGGCCACCAACCGCATCAACACGCCCGAGGTGGCCGAAGAAGTGCTCGCTAAGGGCCAGGCCGACATGGTGAGCATGGCACGCCCCTTCCTGGCCGACCCGGAGTTCGTCAACAAGGCGGCAGCGGGGCGCTCGCAGGACATCAACACCTGCATCGGCTGCAACCAGGCCTGCCTGGACCACACCTTTGGCGGCAAGATCACCTCCTGCCTGGTCAACCCGCGTGCCTGCCACGAAACCATCCTCGTGCCCCTGCCGCTGCCGCGCAAGGAGCGCGTGGCCGTGGTCGGCGCAGGTCCGGCTGGCCTGGCCTTCGCCACCGAGGCCGCCGGGCGCGGGCTGGACGTGACCCTGTTCGATGCGGCCGGCGAGATTGGCGGTCAGTTCAACGTGGCCAAGCAGATTCCGGGCAAGGAGGAGTTCTACGAGACCCTGCGCTACTTCGGTGAGCGCCTGAAGCAGACCGGCGTGACCGTGAAGCTGGGCCAGCGCGTCAGCGCCGAGGACCTGGTTCAGCAGGGCTTCCAGCAGGTCGTGCTGGCCACGGGCATCACCCCGCGCCTGCCTGAGATCGAGGGCGTCGGCCACCCCAAGGTGCTGGGTTACCTGGATGTGCTGCGGGACAAGAAGCCGGTGGGCAAGACCGTGGCCATGATCGGCGCGGGCGGCATCGGCTTTGACGTGAGCGAATACCTGCTGCACGAGGGCACCAGCCCCAGTCTGGACAAGGCCAAGTTCTTCGCCGAATGGGGCGTGGACACCACCGGCAGCACGCGCGGCGGCCTCAAGCCGGCGCACATCGGCGCAGTGCCGCGCAAGGTCTACCTGCTGCAGCGCAAGACCAGCAAGGTGGGCGAGGGCCTGGGCAAGACCACCGGCTGGATCCACCGCACGGGCCTGAAGAACCGCGGCGTGGAGATGATCCCCGGCGTGCAGTACCGCCGCATTGACGACGCGGGCCTGCACATCACCGTGGGCGACAAGGACATGACCCTGCCGGTGGACAACGTCATCGTCTGCGCCGGCCAGGACCCCAACCGCGAGCTGCAGGCGGCACTCGAAGCGCAGGGCGTGCGCGTGCACCTGATCGGCGGCGCCGACAAGGCGGCCGAGCTGGACGCCAAGCGCGCCATCAAGCAGGGCACCGAGCTGGCCCTGCGCATGGACCTGAGCCCCGCCCCTGCAGCCGCGGCGCAGGCCGCGCCCGCAGCATCGCACCAGGCACCGCCTGCCGTGCAGGCCAGCCTGAAGGCCTGGCACGCCATGGTGGCGGCGGGCGACCTGAGCGAGCTGCCCAGCATCGTGCACCGCAAGGCAGTGTTCCGCTCGCCCATGGCGCACACGCCGTACCCCAGCGCCCAGGCGGTGCAAGTCATCCTGAGCACGGTGGTCCAGGTGTTCGAGGATTTCACCTACCACCGCCAGTACACCAGCGAGGACGGCATGAGCGCCATCCTGGAGTTCAGCGCCAAGGTCAACGGCAAGGAGCTCAAGGGCATCGACCAGATCCGCTTCGACGAGGACGGCAAGATCGTGGACTTCGAGGTCATGGTGCGCCCCATGAGCGGCCTGCAGGCCCTGGGCGAGGAGATGGCCACGCGCCTGGCGCCCTACATCGCCATGATGAAGGGCGCCAAGGGTTGAAAATACTATTGATTTGATAGCTGTTGGCGCTTATCCAGAAAGCGCTGCGGCCCAAAAACACTTGAAATTGGAGTTGCCCATGCCGACCTTTGAAACCCTGAGCGTCACGCTGCAGGACCACATCGCCACCGTGCGCCTGAACCGGCCGGAAAAGGCCAATGCCATGAATACCGCCATGTGGCAGGAGATCCGCCAGGCCTTCGACTGGGTGGACGCCACCCCCGAGGCCCGCGTGGCCGTGCTGCAGGCCGAGGGCAAGTACTTCACGGCTGGCATCGACCTGCAGATGATGATGGGATTGGGCGCCCATGTGGCCGACGACTGCGAAGGCCGCATGCGCGAGAAGCTGCGCCGCCTCATCCTCGACCTGCAGGACACCCTCACCAGCCTGGAGCGCTGCCGCAAGCCCGTGCTCGCCGCCATCCACGGCGGCTGCATCGGCGGCGGCATCGACCTCATCACCTGCGCCGACATGCGCTACGCGAGCAGCGACGCGAGCTTCACCATCAAGGAGATCGACATCGGCATGGTGGCCGACGTGGGCACGCTGCAGCGCCTGCCCAAGCTCATTGGCCAGGGCATCACGCGCGAGCTGGCGTACACCGGCCGCGTCTTCGGCGCCGAGGAGGCGCAGCAGATCGGCCTGGTCAACCGCGTGTTCCCCACGCGCGAGGCGCTCTACGCCGGGGTGCAGGAGATTGCCGCCAGCATCGCCGCCAAGTCGCCGCTGTCCATCCGCGGCACCAAGGAAATGCTCAACTACGCGCGCGACCACAGCGTGGCCGACAGCCTGAACTACATCGCCACCTGGAACGCCGCCATGCTGCAGAGCCAAGACCTCATGCAGGCCATGACGGCCCACATGGCGAAAAAGACGCCGAGCTTCAAGGACTGACCAGCGCTGCACGCGCCGCCTGCTGCACGCACTGGCCCAGGCGCTCCAGCGCGGGCAGGGGCAGGGTGGCCCACTGCCAGTACAGGGGCACGTCCAGCGGGCGGCCCGGCAGCAGCTCCACCAGCCGGCCGCTCTGCAGGTGCCCCTGCACCAGGTGCCAGGGGTTCATGCCCCAGCCGATGCCGGCCAGGCAGGCATCGACAAAGGCCTGGGTCGAGGGCAGGCGGTGCGCCGCCAGCGGCACCTCCTTGCGCACGGCGCGGCGCACCCAGCGCTGCTGCAGGCGGTCGTTGCGGTCGAACACCAGGCTCGGGGCCTGCGCCAGCGCGGCGGGGCTCACGCCCTGCGCAAACCAGCGCTGCACATACGCGGGCGAGGCCGTGGCCAGGTAGCGCAGCCCGCCCAGCTTGCGGCTGCGGCAGCCCTGGATGGGCTGCGCCAGCGAGGTCACGGCGCCCAGCACATGGCCGCGGCGCAGCCAGTCGCCGGTGTGGTCCTGGTCGTCCACGGCCACGTCCACCAGCGTGTGGTCCTCGGCGCTGAAGGCGTCGAGCGCGGTGATGAACCAGGTGGCCAGGCTGTCGGCGTTGATCGCAATGCGCACCGTGGAGCGCACCAGGCCCGCCTCCTGCCCGCCCACCCAGGGCAGGTCGCGGCGCAGCTCGTCCTCCAGCAGCGCCACCGTCTGCGCATGGCGGCACAGGCGCGCGCCCAGCTCGGTGGGCTCGCAGGGCTGGCCGCGCACCACCAGCACCGCGCCCGCGCGGTCCTCCAGCAGGCGGATGCGCTGCGACACCGCCGAGGGCGTGACGTGCAGCACGCGCGCGGCGCGCTCGAAGCTGCCCTCGCGTGCCACGACGGCCAGGGTGGTGAGCAGGGTGGGGTCGAGCATGGCAGCTTGAGAAATGCTTCACCCAGATTAGCAGAATTTGCTGGCAGGGCGCCGTGGGCCTGCCCATACTGCGCGCCATGCTCCCTCCCGCCGTTCCCGACGCCGCTGCGGCCGCCCCCGTCTTCGCCGCGGGCCTGGGCCTGACGCTGTCGCTCATTGCCGCCATTGGCGCGCAGAACACCTACGTGCTGCGCCAGGGTCTGCGCCGCGAGCATGTGGCGCTGGTGGTGGCCGTGTGCGTGCTGCTCGATGGCGCACTCATGGCGCTGGGCATCAGCGGCCTGGCGGCCTTTCTCGTCCGCAGCCCGGCCTTGCTGCGCGCCGTGGGCCTGCTCGGGGCGGCGGCCCTGGCCTGGTACGCCTGGCAGGCCCTGGGCCGCGCGCTGCAGCCCCAGGCCCTGCAGGCGCAGGCGCAAGGCGCGCGGCAGGCTCCGCGCCGCGTGCTGGCGCAGGTGCTGGGCATCAGCCTGCTCAACCCCCATGTGTACCTGGACACGGTGCTGCTGGTCGGCTCCCTGGGGGCGCAGCAGCCGGCGGGCCTGCAGGGCGTGTTCTGGCTGGGGGCGACCAGCGCCAGCGCGCTGTGGTTTGTGGGCCTGGGTTTTGGCGCGCGCTGGCTCGCCCCGGTGTTTGCGCGGCCGCAGGCCTGGCGCGTGCTGGACCTGGGTGTCGCCGCACTGATGGCCTACCTCGCCTGGGGCCTGGCGGCGCCGCTGCTGTGAAGCCGGCCAGGCCCGAGTCACCGGCGGGACAGTGCGCCTTGCCCCGCAGCGCGCAGGCGCGCTAAGGTGCCCGCATGAGCGATACCCCCCGCCCCGAACACCTGCAGCCCACGGCGTGCATCGACAGCGGCCACAGCGCCGTGCAGGCCTTTGCGCGCCAGCACGCCCAGGGCCAGGACGAGCGCGCGCGCGCCGTGGCCCTGTACCTGGCCGTGCGCGACGGCCTGCGTTACGACCCCTACCGCATCGACCTGACGGAGCACGGCATGCGCGCCAGCACCGCGCTGGCCCAGGGCCATGGCTGGTGCGTGCCCAAGGCCGTGCTGCTGGCGGCGGCCTGCCGAGCGGCGGGCCTGCCGGCGCGGCTGGGCTTTGCCGACGTGCGCAACCACCTGAGCACGGAGCGCATGCGCCAGACCATGCAGACCGATGTGTTCATCTGGCACGGCTATACCGACATCTGGATCGATGGGCGCTGGGTCAAGGCCACGCCGGCCTTCAACATCGAGCTGTGCGAGCGCTTCGGCCTCTTGCCGCTGGAGTTCGACGGCCTGAGCGATTCCCTCTACCACCCCTACGACCGCGCAGGCCAGCGCCACATGGAATACCTGCACCAGCGCGGCGCGCACGACGACCTGCCGCTTGCCGCCATCGTGCAGGACTTTGCCCGCGTCTACGGCCCGGGCATGATGGACCCGGCCGCCTGGCAGGGGGCGAGCTTCCAGGCCGACGTGCAGCAGGAGACCGGTGCATGACGACCGCCCCTACGCCGCCCGCCATTCCCCCGGGCTTTGCGCCCTTTCCCGCCGGGGGGCCGTACATGGACATCAACGGCCCGCTGTACCTGCGGCGCCAGGGGAGCGACGTGCGCTTTGGCCTGCGCGTGCAGCAGCGCCACGTCAACCCCATGGGCAACCTGCACGGCGGCATGATGGCCAGCTTTTGCGACATGCTGCTGCCCCTGTCGGTGCACTACCAGAGCGCGGCCCTGGAAAACCGCTTCCTGCCCACCATCAGCCTGCAGATCGACTACCTGGCGCCCGCCCCGCTGGGCTGCTGGCTCGAAGGCACGGCCCAGCTCCTGCGCGCCACGCGCTCCATGGTGTTTGCCCAGGGCCTGGTCACCGCCGACGGCGTGCCCTGCGCGCGTGCCAGCGGCGTGTTCAAGATCGGGCCGCAGCACGCGCCGGACCTGGCCGGGAGCGCGGCGGTCTGAAGTCCAGGGGCCGCAGCCCTTGCAGCGTGACCCCATCGCCGCCACAGGTGGTGCAGATCGATGACGAAGCTTTGCACGGTGGCCCGTTCGCTGGTGGTGGTGCCGCTCCAGCGCTGGATGACGGCGAGGGCGTTGGGGCTCAAGCCCCGCGCTGGGCGTGCTGGCGCAGACAGGCGGCCAAGGCGTCTTCGGCCAGATCGCCTTCGGCGGCGCTGAGCATGGTGAGCGTGGTGTCGGCCAGGTTGAACGGGCGGGCCAAGGCCTCCCTGGGCAGCCTGTGCTCAGGCGTAGGTATTGAGCTGCGTCCCCAGCGTACCGGAGGTGGCGAGCTGAGGCTGGGGCAGGGACTGCGCCATGGCACCCAGCATGGCAGCAGCGGTGGTTTCTTGCATGTCCAGTGCCTTTTTCAGCACGGCGATGTTGACGGCGTCCGAGTTCCTGGCGCTGGCCATGTGGGTGGCAGTCTGGATGATGGCGTTGGAGAGGGCGACGTCCATGGCAATGGTTTTCGGGCAGGCAATGCCTGAGTATCGGCGCTTGCGGCCGATTCTGTAGCGTTTGGGCTCGGTTATTGGACGTTCGGGGCGTCTTGCCAGCCTACGCGGCCCTGGCCGATGTCGTTGATGCGCTGCACAAAAGCGTGGGCCTGGGCTTGTGGCAGGCGCAGTTGCAGGGCGACGAGGCTGCCGTGCTGGACCTGGAGCAGTACGGCATGGGCGGCGTCGATCTCGCGCCGCAGCAGGCCTTCGAGGGAGTAGGGCACCTGGCAGTGCAGCGTGGCCATGCGCTGCAGCGGCACTTTCTGCGCCGTGAGCAGGGCCTGGGCCACGCTGTCGGTGTAGGCGCGCACCAGGCCGCCCGCCCCCAGCTTGACGCCGCCGAAGTAGCGCACCACGGTGGCCAGCACGCCTTCGAGGTCCTGGTGGCGCAGCACGTCGAGCATGGGGCGCCCGGCCGTGCCGCCGGGCTCGCCGTCGTCCACGGCGGCGGACTGGCCGCCCGCCAGCAGCGCCCAGCAGATGTGGGCGGCGCCGGGGTGCTCCTTCCAGAGTGCGTCCACATGGGCCTGGGCGCTGGCGCGGTCCGCCATGGGCTGCACGCAGCCGATGAAGCGGCTTTTCTTGATGATGAGTTCGCTGTGCGCGGGGGCAGCAAGGGTGTCGGGCATGGGGCCGCTAGCTTACTACCCCTGCCCGGATGGATGCCGGGTGCGGCCGGGCCCGGTGCTCAGCGCGGGGCGGCGCCCTGCACGATGGCCCGCACCAGGTTGCGGCTGTGCGCGCCGAAGTGGCGCATCAGGGTGGCGATGCTGCCTTCCAGCGCGGCCTGGGCCTGGGGGCCCTGGCGCGCGACTTCGGCCATGAGGTCGATGCCGCCGGCGTGCACGCCGAAGTCAAAGCCCGGGTCGTCCACGTAGCCCTTGGGCACGGTGGCCACCATTTGCGCGGTCACGGCCTCGCCCAGGCCGTGCGCTTCGCGGGACACGGTGTCGCGCAGGCTGGCGTCGGTCCAGGGGCCGTAGTGCGCGTCGGTGCTGGTGTCGCGCAGGGCCTGCTCCAGGGGGCTGGCCCGGCGCGTGCGGGCGTTGGCCTGGATCATCTGGCTTTCGTAGCGCTCGAGCACGAAGTGGCGGTTGGACAGCAGCACGATCATGTCGTTCTTGCCCCCGGGCAGGCCCATGAGCGCGAGCAACTGGATGGCTATGAGCCGCGCCGGCGAGTAGCCCGGTGCCAGGCTGGCGTGGTAGGGCTGCGTCAGGTCCTGCACGTAGTGCAGCGCCAGCCCCGCAAAGCGCCAGCCCCAGTAGGGGTGGCCGCTCTGGAAGGCCAGCTCCGACAGGCCCTGGTACTGGTGCAGGCGCAGAAGCGGGTAGGTGCGCTTGAGAAAGCCCGCCGCGGCGTAGATCAGCGGCGACTCGTGGTGGTAGGCCATGTGGAAGGGCGCCTGCGTCGCGAAGTCCAGGCTGGGGTTGCCGAAGGGGATCTTGCCGAAGCCGTATTGCGGCCCCCAGGTGGAGGGGCTGTCTTCCCAGAGGTTGAGGTCCATGCCGTAGTCGGGCTCGTCACTGGCCGATGCGAGCACGGCCAGCGGCGCCACGCGCTCGCCGGGCTGCAGGCGCACGAAGCGGTGCTTCTCGCCGTCCTTCTCGCGCAGGGGCAGGGCGTTGACCTCGTCGTGCGCCATGGGCGCGCCCTGCGGCGCGGGGCCCCAGGGGTCGGGCTGCACGTAGAGCGCCAGGCGGCTCTCGGGCGAGACGCGCAGCGCCATCAAAAAGGCCTTGCGCAGCGCCTGCGGGCCCTGGCTGGCCACGGCCGGGTCGAAGCGCAGCGCCGCGGGCAGGGGCGGGTAGTGCGCGATGTGCTGCTGCGCCCAGGCGTCCTGCGCGGCCAGCAACTGGGCAATGGGCTGGGCCTGGGCGGCCAGAAAGGCTTCCAGCGGCTCGGCGGGCACGGCCGGGGCCTGGGCCACCTCGGGCAGCACCTCGAAGGCGCGGTAGGCCGCCAGCGCATGGTTGCTCCAGGCCCATGCGGGGGCGGCGGTGGTCAGGGCCAGCGTGGCGGCAAGCAAAAGGCGTTTCATGGGCGTGTGCGGGTTCAGTCCGTGGAAGGGTAGCCGGTGATGGCGCGGATGTCGCGGTACAGCGGCTGCAGGCGATCGTACATGCGGCAGTACACGCGCCGGTAGAGCTGCTCGTAGGTGTGCGCATGCGCGGGCTCGGGCAGGAACACCTGGCCGGTGCGCGCCATGGCGCGCACGGCGCTGGCAAAGTCGGGGTGCAGCCCCAGGCCCACGCTGGCGATGATGGCCGCGCCCAGGCCGCTGGTTTCGTACAGGTGCGGGCGCTCGCAGGGCAGGTTGAAGATGTTGGCGGTGATCTGCATGGCCGCGTCGCTCTGCGAGCCGCCGCCTGACACGCGCACGCGCTCGATGCGCGCGCCGCCGCGCTTTTCGATGCGCTCCTTGGCCTCGCGCAGCGCGTAGGCCAGGCCTTCGAGAATGGCGCGGTACAGGTGGGCGCGGGTGTGCACGTCGCCAAAACCAATCACGGCACCCTTGGCTTCGGGGCCGGGCACCTTGATGCCGGGGTTCCAGAAGGGCTGCAGCATCAGGCCCTGCGCGCCGGGGGGCACAGCGTTGACCAACTCGTCGAACAGGCTTTCGGGCGGCACGCCGCGCTCCTCGGCCAGGCGCTGCTCATGCTGGCCGAACTGCTCCTTGAACCAGCTCACCATCCAGAAGCCGCGCGTGATCTGCACCTCGGTGTTGTAGTGGCCCGGCACCGCCGCCTGGTAGGGCGGGATGAAGGGCGTGGCCTCCAGGTAGCGCGGCGTGGTGGTGTTGATGGTGGCGGCGGTGCCGTAGGACAGGCAGGCGATCTCGGGCGTGAGGCAGCCCGCGCCGATCACCTCGCAGGCCTTGTCGGCAGCGCCCGCCACGATGGGCAGCCCGGCGGGGATACCGGTGTCCTGCGCGGCCTGGGGCGTGATGGCGCCAATCACCGTGCCCGCAGCCACCAGCTCGGGCAGCATGGACGGGCGCACGGGCAGGGCGTGCCACTTCCAGTCGTGCGGCGGCGCCCAGTGGCCTTTTTTGTAGTCGAACGGCACATAGCCGACCTGCGAGGCCACCGAATCGACCATGCGCCCCGCCAGGCGCCAGTGCAGGTAGCCCGAGAGCAGCAGGAACTTGTCGGTGCGCGCCCACAGATCGGGCTGGTGCTGGGCGATCCAGTTGGCCTCGGCCTCGCGCTGGAAGTGGCGCACCGTGTCGCGCATGCCGATGGCGGCAAATGCCGCCTCCCACCACCAGGGCAGGCGCGGAGCCTGATCGGCGCGGCGCTGATCCAGCCAGATCATGGAGGGGCGCAGCGGCCGCCCGTCAGCGTCCAGCGACACCGTGGTGCCGCGCTGCGTGGTGACGACCACGCCCGCAATCGATTCCTTGGGCACCGAGGAGCTGGCCCACAGGCGCTGGCAGGCCTGGCACAGGGTCTGCCAGAAGGCCTCGGGGTCGTTCTCCATCCAGCCGGGTTGGGGGGACTGGTAGGTGGTGATGGGCACCTGCGCTTTGTCCACCAGGTTGCCGTGCAGATCGAACAGCAGGGCCCGCACGCTCTGGGTGCCGTTGTCGATGGTCAGCAGGTAGGGCTTGGTCATGGGGTCTCCTGGGGTCGGACGCTATTGTTTTGATAGCTTTTTGCGCAATATGGATAAGCGCTAGAGGCCAATTCTGTTTAAATCTGGTAACTGGTAGTGGGTAGTGACCAGTGCGCGGTAGCGACCGATTTCCGTGTCCCAGCGCGCATCGCTCCATCCCAGGTGGGGCGCGCAGAGCTGGCGAATGCGCTCCAGCAGCGCCAGCGCGCCCTGCGGCAGCAGAATGCCCAGCCGCGTGCGGCGCAGCAGCAGGTCGTCCAGGTGCTCCACCGCTTCGTGGCGGGCGGCCAGGGGCAGCTCGATCCACAGCGTCTGCGTGCCGGGAATGCACTCCAGGTCTTGCGCGCGGGCATCCGCGCACAGATCGGCGGCCAGGCTGCCGTAGCGCGCCTGCAGGCGCTGGCGCACGGCGGGGCTCCAAAGGGGAGGCAAGGGCGGGGCGGGGGTGAACAGCGGCGCGTCGCTGCGCGCAAAGGGCTTGCCCACATGTGGCGCGGCCAGGGTCAGCGCGTCTTGCGCCATGGGGCGGAAGGTGGTGAGCTTGCCGCCGGTCAGGGTGATGAGGCCCGCTTCATCGCGCACCACATGGTCGCGCGTGGCCTTGGAGGCATCTTTCTGACCATCGTCGAGCACCGGGCGTACACCGGCGTAGCAGGCGCTGATGTCCGCCGGTGCGAGGCGCGCGCCGGGGAACTGGTCGTTCACGGCGTCCAGCAGATAGCCCACCTCGGCCGGGTTGATGCGTGCCTCGGCGTCCAGCGGCTCGCGGTGGTCCAGGTCGGTGGTGCCGATGAGCGTGGCGCCTTCCCAGGGGTAGAGGAACACTGGCCGCCCGTCGTGCGGGTGCATGAAGCTGATGCTTTGCGCCACCGGCAGGCGCCAGAAGGGCACGACCAGGTGGCTGCCGCGCAGCGGGCGCAGCAGGGGCGGGGCGCCCGTGCCGCTGCGCAGCCGGTCGGCCCAGGCGCCGGTGGCATTGACCACGCAGCGTGCGCGCACGCTGTAGCGCTGCCCGTCCAGGGCGTCTTGCAGCTCCAAGCCTGCCACACGGCCTTGTTCGATCGTCAGCCCCTGGGCCGCCAGGTAGTTGAGTGTGGTGGCGCCCAGCCGCCGTGCCTCCTGCAGCACGCGCAGCACCAGGCGGGCGTCGTCGGTCTTGGCGTCCTGGAAGACGAGCGCGCCGCGCAGGCCAGGGGGCGCCAGGCCGGGCGCCAGCATCTGCGTGGCGGCCAGGTCGGCGTGGAAGTGGCCGCCCCGCGAGCGGCGGTTTCCGGCCATCAGGTCGTACACCACCAGGCCGGTCTGCATGAGCCAGCGGCTGGGCTTGCGGCCCGCGCAGTCCGCAAACAGAAAGCTCTGCGGCTCCACCAGGCCGGGTGCCTCGCGCAGCAGGCGATTGCGTTCGCGCACCGAATGCAGGGTGGTCTTGAGGTCGCCTTCCTTTAGGTAGCGCAGCCCGCCGTGTACCAGTTTGGACGAGCGGCTGGACGTGCCCCAGGCAAAGTCGCGCTGCTCCACCAGCAGTACGCGCCAGCCCTGCGCGGCGGCCTGCTGTGCCACGCCCGCGCCGGTGATGCCGCCGCCGATGACGACCAGATCCCACTCCCGCCCGGAAAGCCCTGCCAGCGCCTGGGCGCGTGGCGGGAAGGCGCCGTTCAGTCCCTCCATGGCCCGCCATCCTGCAAGAGCTTGCCAGGGTTCATGATGCCGTGCGGGTCGAACTGGCGGCACAGCCCGGCCAGCGTTGCCATGCCCAGCGGGCCTTTCTCCTGCGCCAGGTGCGTGGCGTGGTCGCGCCCCACGCCGTGCTGGTGGCTCACGGTGCCGCCGTGCGCGGCAATCTGCGCGGCCACGGCTGTTTTGAGCGCGCGCCAGCGTTCAAAGTTGGGCGCAAAGCCGCCGGGTGCGGTGGGCCACACGTACTGCGCATAGATGCTGCTGCCCTGCGGGTACACATGCGACAGGTGGGTGAAGGCGTGCACCGGGGTGCCGAAGGGCACGAAGGCGTCGCGCGCGGCCTGTTCCATGGCCAGCATCAGCGGCTTGACCTGGGGCCAATCAACGGCGGTTTCGATGGTGTCCACGCTGTAGCCCAGGTCCCACAGGGTGTTGCGCAGGTAGGGGCCACGGAAGCGGTTGGCCGCCCATTTGCTGCCCAGGGCCGGGCCGATGTACACCGCGCCATGCCGCGCCAGCAGCTTGCGCGCGGCGCGCAGCGCGTGGCGTGCGGTGGCGGGGTCGGCGGTCACGCCCAGGGTCAGCAGGCATTTGCCCTGGCCGCAGCCGCGCCAGCCCAGGTAACGCTCCAGCAGGGCGATCTGGCGCTCATGGCCCGCCAGGCGCAGGTTGGTTTCGGTTTCGGTGCCGTTGGACAGGCGCAGCATGGACAGCGGCAGGCGCTGCTGCACCAGCGCGCGCACGGCGGCCTCGGCGGCGTCCCAGTCGGGCAGGAAGAGGGCGTGAAAGCTCTCGTGCCCCGGCAGGGGCGACACGCGCACGGCGGCTTCGGTCAGCACGCCCAAGCGCCCTTCGGAGCCGAGTACGATCTCGCGCAGGTCGGGCCCGGCGCTGGCGGCGGGCAGGGTGGGCAGGGCGAGCGTGCCCACTGGCGTCTCCATGCGGCCGCCGGCAAAAAGCTGTTCGATGCGCCCGTAGCGCAGCGACTGCTGGCCGCTGGAGCGCGTGACCACCCAGCCGCCCACGGTGGAGTATTCGAACGACTGCGGGAAATGCCCCAGCGTATAGCCTTGCGCGCGCAGTTGCGACTCCACCAGCGGTCCTGGCGTGCCCGCGCCGAAGGTGGCGAGCTGGCTGGTCTTGTCCAGGTGCAACAGGCGGTTCATGCGGCCCAGGTGCAGGGAGAGGATGGGCCGATCGCCCGCCGGGCAGTCCAGGTGGCCCGACACGCTGGTGCCGCCCGCGAAGGGAATCACCACCCAGCGCTGTGCATGCGCCAGGTCCAGCAGGGTGCGCACCTGCTCGCCCGACTCCGGGAAAGCCACGCCATCGGGCACCGGCGGCAGGTGGCCCAGGCGCTTGCGGATCCAGTCGGCATAGCTCTCGCCCCAAGCCACGGGGAGACGGGCCTCGGGGCTGCGGTCGATCAGCGGGTGCTCGGGCAGGCGCGAGGGCGGGATGCGCGCCAGCAGGTCTTCGCGTCGTGCGTCCTGCCCGGGGTGGCCCGGGCCGAGCCGCTCGGCCAGCATGGCGCGGGCGCCTTCGCCCAGGTTCATCGCGGTGGCGTCGTCGCCCCAGCCGTTCCAGCGTCGCATGACATACTCCCAACAATGGGCGCTACTGTAGGGATGGGGCGCCCGACTGCCATTCCGCAATGCCGCCAACCGATTGTTCCATCACGCCAAACATGCCCGCGCCCCGGGTCGTGGCGCCCTATGCGCGCACGCTGTGGGACGCCGCGCGCACTGAGGGCGTGCCCGCCGCCGCCCTGGCGCAGGCCCTGGGCCAGCACGCGCCGGGCGAGGACGACATGCCCGTCGCCACCTACCTCGCCCTGCTGCAGCAGGCGCTGGCGCATGCCGGGCCGGGATTTGGCTGGCGCTTGGGGCAAAGTGTCAAGCCCACCACCTACGGCGTCAACGGCATCCTGCTGCTGGCCTGCCCCACGCTGGGCGAGGCGCTGGCGCAGGTGCTGCGGTTCGAGTCGCTGGTGCACGACCTGGGGCGCTCGTCCTTCGCGCGCCAGGGCGACACCGTGGAGTACGCCTGGGCCAACCACTGGCCCGACCACCCGGCGGCGGCTGCGCTGGCCGAGTCGGTGTTCGCGGGCATCCAGACCTGCGCGCAGTGGCTGGTGGGCCAGCCCATCCACGGTTTTGTGCTGGAGTTTGCCCACACACGCGACGAGGCCACGGCCCAGGCCATCGCCCAGGCCAGCGGCGCGCAGCTGCGCTGGGGCGGTGCGGCGCACCGCACCGTCTTTCCCGCCGCGCTGCTGGACCTGCCCATTCCCCAGGCCAACAAGGCCCTGCTGCCGCTGCTGCAAAACCATGCCGACGAACTGCTGCAGGCGCGCCACCCGCGCGACACCGGCATCGTGGCCCAGGTGCGCCAGCGCATCTCGGCCCGGCTGGGGCAGGGTGCCGTCAAGCTGGCCGACGTGGCCGATGACCTGCACCTGTCCACCCGCACCCTGCAGCGCCGCCTGATGGATGCCGGCGTGGCCTACCAGGCCCTGCTGGACGCCACGCGCCATGAGCTGGCCTGCCATTACCTGGCCCATTCGGACATGCCCATCACCGAGGTCGGCTACCTGCTGGGCTATCAGGAGCCCTCGGCGTTCCACCACGCCTTCAAGCAGTGGCAGGGGCAGGGGCCGGGGCAGTACCGCGGCCGGGCGCGGCGGTCGGGCTGAGGCGCGCCATGTGACGTCCGTCACGTCCGGGAGCATCGGGTGGCTGGCGCGGGCGCCTGGAAGCCTGGAGATGTGCGTCCTGTCACATGCCGGTTGGCCTTGCTTTCCTACACTGGACTCCAGCCAGGCACATACGCCGTCGTTCAAGCCCCACTCTGCACTGGAGGACTGTCACCATGTTTGCAAGCCATCTTGTCATGCCGTTCCAGGAGCCACTGACCAGCCACGTGTGGGGCCGGTTCATGGGGCGCACCCTACCGGCAGGCCCGCCGGGCAGCGCCCCGGCCGCAGGCGGTGTCGCCGAGGCCGCGCCCGCGCGGCTGGCGGACGAGGAGCCGGATCTGGCGCAGCGCGTGCGGGAACTGGGCGAGTGGTGAGTCTGCGCCCCGTGCTGGGGCAGCGCAGGCCGGCCCTGCGGGCGCCAGGGGTTCAGGTCTTTGGCGGCTTGCCGGAGGCCATGAAGGCGATCAGCGCCATGCGCATGGCTTCTTCGACGGACATGTCCACCGGCACCGTCCAACTGCGGGGCACAAACACGGTGTACCCGCCGATCATGTAGCCCATGGGCAGATAGACGGCCACCTGGTCGTCCAGAGCGCCCAGGCCCCGGGGCAGGCCCTTCATGCTCTGGCGTGTGACCAGGCCGATGATGCCCAGCTCGTGGCCTGGCATCTTGAGCAGCACGACCTGTTGCGCGTCGTGCTCGTGGGGCGCGAAATAGTCGGCAAAGTTCTTGAGCGACGAGTAAATGCTTTTGACCACCGGCAGGTTGGTGAAAGGCAGCTCCACCCAGGACAGCAGGCGCGAGCTGATCGGCAGCGACACCAGCACGCCCAGCGCCAGGATCAGCATCGCGCCCAGGGCGATGCCCAGACCGGGCAGGTAGAACTCCCCGACGATGGGGCGGATCAGGGCCATGGCCAGGCCTTCGATCCAGGTGACGAAGAGAATCAGCACATAGACCGTGAGGGCAATGGGCAGGAAAGCGATCAGGCCACGGAAGAAGTACTGGGAGATGCGTTTCATGGTGGTTCGGGCGCCGCTGCGGGGGGGTGGATTCCAGCATAGCAGTGGCGCAGGGCCAATAGGGCCGCCATCCCTGCCCGCATGGCCGCCCACCGGCTTTCGCAGGAGCCGTTCTCCAGGCTGATACGGTCCGTGATGGGATAGCGGGCACCGCGCAGCGTTGTGGGGCTTATTCCGCCATGCCCTTGCCCGATGCCACGAACGCGATCAGGGCCGTGCGCAGCGCCGGCTTGTGGTGGGGGCTGATGGACAGGTGCGAGCTCAACCCGAAGACCGGGCCGACGCCGCGGACGAAGTCCTGAGCGGCGGAGGTCGTCAAAAAAGATAGCTGCTTGCGCTTATTCTGAAAGGGATTCAGGTATTTTTGTGTTTGAAAGCCTTGTGTGGCAAGCGGCGGCGACTATCGTTCTCGAACCATGCTGGCCGGTGTCGGCGCGATGAATGGCTCTGGCATGGCTCCATCGGCTGTGGTGCGCCGTCCCAGTGTGGCGCGAAAGAAATAGCCGCATGGCGGTGGACCCATGCAGCCTTGTCAGGAAGCAGATCCATAGGGAGTGAACTGGCTGCGGTTTTCGTCCACGGCGAGAGAGCGCCCCACGTAAGGAAATGCGCGCTGAGGGCAGTTTTCGCGCTCGCAGACCTTGCAGCCCATGCCGATGGGGGTGGCCGCCTCCGGGTCCTGCAGGTCCAGCCCCTGGGCATAGACCAGGCGCTGCGCGTGGCGAATGTCGCAGCCCAGGCCGATGGAGAAGTTCTTGCCCGGTGCGCCGTAGCCGCGCTGGCCGCCCGAGACGGTGCGTGCAATCCACAGGTAGCGCCGCCCGTCTGGCATGGAGGCGATCTGGCGCAACACGCGCTCGGGCTGGCTGAATGCCTCATACACGTTCCACAGCGGGCAGGTGCCGCCGGTGCGGCTGAAGTGGAAGTGCGTGGCCGACTGGCGCTTGCTGATGTTGCCCGCCCGGTCCACGCGCACCAGAAAGAACGGCACTCCCGGTGCGTCGGTACGTTGCAGCGTGGAGAGGCGATGGCAGACGGTTTCAAAGCCTACGCCAAAGCGCTGTTGCAGCAGCTCGATGTCGTAGCGCAGCGACTCGGCGGCGGCAAGAAAAGCGCCATAGGGCAGCAGCAGCGCCCCGGCGTAGTAGTTTGCCAGCCCGACGCGAGCGAGTTTGCGCGCGGGCTCGCCGGCCTGCGCCAGGAAGGGTTCGTCCAGGCAGCGCAGGAAGGTTTCTTCCTGCTCCAGCAGCGCCAGTTGCGTGGCCAGCTCAAAGGCTTGCTGGGCGGGCGTCAAGCCGTCGGCCAGCATCAAGGTGCGCGTGCCGGGGTCGAAGCGGCGTTTGCTGCCCCCTGCCGCGTCGCCGCTTTGCACGCTTACACCGTGGCTGGTGTGCAGGCGCTGCACCAGCCAGGGTGCCAGGGCACCGCTGGCCAGGCGGGGGGCTTGCGCGGCCAGGGCTTCGGCGGCGCGGTCTACGCTGTCCACATAGTTCCTGTGTGCGAAGAAGAAGTCGCGCACCACCTCGTAAGGCATGGCTGGGGCCAGCGCGGCCTGGCTGCGCCCGTCTCCCAGGCGCAGCGCCAGGGTTTCGATGCGCTCCTGGGCCTGCTGGCGTTGCTGCTGGAGCGCCACGATGGCCTGGCCCAGCGCAGGCATTTGCGTTACCACCTGCTGCAGTTCGGGCAGGGGTACGGGGGTGGGGGCGTCGGCCAGAGCCTCGCGCAGGGCAGCCAGCAGGCGCGCCTCCTCGTCTTCGGAGAACTGCTGGATGTCCACTCCCAGCACGCGGTGCAGCTTGAGCAGCACCTGCACGGTCAGCGGGCGCTGGTTCTGCTCGATCTGATTGAGGTAGCTGGGGGAGATTTCCAGCGCTTGCGCCAGCGCCGTCTGCGACAGGCCGCGCTCGGCGCGCAGGCTGCGCAATTTGACGCCCATGAAGATCTTTTTCATTTTTAGATCAAATTGGCCTGAAGGCTTTGTGTGGCAACCGCGGAGAGCTATCGAAAGAGAAGCAAGAGAAAGAACGGCGGCGCTTTCGGGCGGCAGACTTCAAAATGCATTTTATTTGCAAAATTGGCAAGCCCAGCGGTTGCTTTCCCGTCTTTGTATTGATCGAAGAAAGCGAATTTTGCGAAATTATCAGGTTCGCCGCAGTCCCGGCGGCCACCGCCAACTGCATGGGCCGCCTTGCGCACGTCAGCGAGGGGGGGGTAGGGGGCGCGCTCTGAACCCAGACGCTGCGCAGTCCTCTCCATGCATTTGATCCACAGCTCCCAAAAAAACACCATAGGTAGTGATTCGATGATGGGCGAAACACTATATAGTCGGCATGTCGGTAGTTGCTCCATGATCCGGAGTGACTTGAAAAGGGAATCTGGTGCAAGTCCGGAACTGCCCCGCAGCGGTAAGCGGAAACGAAATGTCTCAATGGCACTGGGTCTTCAAGGCCTGGGAAGCGGGGCAAAGTAGGTGTGCCCGAGTCAATCAGGTACGTGTCCGCACAGTCCGAAGACCTGCCGACACACCTGGCAGCCGCTGGTTCGTCTTGTGACGAGATGACGCAGCGCCGCAGGTGCGGGTGCATGCTTTCGCGGGAGAGCGCGCTGCCAGTCCGGAACGGTCCGGTGATGTGCAGTTGCCGCGCGAGTTCACGCTCGGTTGCGAGCTCGTTCTGCAGTACGGCGCGATCGAGCTCGACGTGGATTTCAAGCTCGTCCTGTGCAATTTTCTGGATCGCTTTGCCAATGGGCTGGAACAGGCCCGTGTCGCAAATGGCAAAGGTAATGGCAAAGCTCGCCATGAACTGGATGCGTTCCATGCACAGTAGCGCCACGATGGTCATGAACACCGCGTTGTAGGTGGCTTGGTCATTGGGTAACTGGCCGATCGCGTATTTGTGCGAGGCCTCGTAGCCGACGGCAAAGGCGCGCGCCACTTCGCTCAGGCGGTCGTGTGCTTCCTGAACACGCAGGATCTCATCCAGGATGACACTGGGGTCGTCGAACGAATTGCGCACGATCTCGGAGTAGGTGGCGGCGTGCACCACCTCGTTGTCGGAGATGCGTTGCCAAGCGGCCCAAAGCTCGCTGGACGTGATGAAGGGCGCGAGCACCGGGGCGATGGCGCGCGAAGCCACCGAGTCGGCCTCCCACTGCCAGGCCAGGGTCTTGATCATCATGTCGTAGGTGGCACGTGAGCAGGACTTGAACTCGGCATTGCAGGAGGAGTAGTCGAACTCGTTCTCGTCCCAGTCGAGCGATTTCTGCGCCTTGTACAGCTTCCAGATCTCGGGGTAGTGGCGATTGACGGTATCGAACAGCCCGGGGCGCTGGCCCAGCAGCAGCGAGGGCTTTTGGTAGTCGGTCTTGTCGTAGTTGAAGACGGTATCGGTCATGGTCGTAATCGGTTGGGGATCAGAGGGTGCAGGCTTCGCAATCGCTGTCGGTCGTATCGGCACTGACTGCCGCTTTGGCCGCGGGCATGGCCACGGCCGCCAGATCGGCCACCGCCTTCATGCCGTTGGAGGTCTTCTGGTTCATGTAGTACTTGGACTTCAGGCCCAGCTTGACGCGGTAGAGGTAGTCCTCGATCAGCTCGGTGGTGGCGATGGAGGCGTCACCGATCACCCGGCGGTAGAAGTCCGCCGAGATTCCTTGGTCGGTCCACTTCTGCACGATGGCATAGAGCTCGGTCATGTCGCGTGCAGGAATATCCCAGGCCGACTGGTACTGCCCGGCCAGCGTGTCGCTGTCGGGAGCGGCCCAGTAGTTCACGCGCTGGTTGTCGGTCTTGATGAGCGTGAGCTCGCGCACCGGGTACGGCAGCCTATGTGGGTGACTATGAGGCATTACGCCAGATGCTGAGGACCAGCACTGCACGTGCTTAAGTGGCGGCGTATTCAAGATGGACGCTGAAGCTTGTCTTCACACAGGGTCTTCCTGAAAAAATTCGCTAAATTTGCAAGACAAGGGGGTTTCGCTTTACAGGATTTCGCCTTTTTAACCCTGTTCCTGAGGTGATTTTCTGCGTAAATTGCGAAGCATGACAACACCCCATGGAACCGCAGAAACGCGCGAACTGGTGCTGCCGGCGCAGGCCAACCACCACGGCACCCTGTTTGCTGGGCAGGGCCTGCAACTGATGGCCCAGGCCGCCTTTCTGGCCGCGCGCGGCCTGGCGCAGCGCGAGGTGGTGATGGCCGGCGTGACGGGCGTGGACTTCCTCGCACCTGTGCCGGTCGGCAGCCAGCTCACCTTGCGCAGCTGGGTCAGCCGCGTGGGCCGCAGCTCCATGACCGTGTGCGTGACCGGGCTGGCCGACCAGCCAGGCATTGCGTCCGAAGAGGTGTTGAAAGGGGTGTTCGAGATGGTGGCGGTGGATGCCGCCCGCCGTCCCGTCGCCATCGCATGTTCTTATCGCAACCAGGAGACCCTCACATGAGCATCCCCACCGCCGAGACCGCGGCAGCACCCAAGGTGAAGAAGTCCGTCGCCCTCTCAGGCGTCACGGCTGGCAATACCGCCCTGTGCACCGTGGGCCGCACGGGCAATGACCTGCACTACCGCGGCTACGACATCCTCGACATCGCCGAGGTGTGCGAGTTCGAGGAGATTGCCCACCTGCTGGTGCACGGCAAGCTGCCCACACGCGCCGAACTCAAGGCCTACAAGGCCAAGCTGCGCGCCCTGCGCGGCCTGCCTGGCAGCGTGAAAGCAGCGCTGGAGCAACTGCCCGCCGCCAGCCACCCGATGGACGTGATGCGCACCGGCGTTTCGGCCCTGGGCTGCGCGCTGCCCGAGAAGGACGACCACAACCTGCCGGGCGCGCGCGACATTGCCGACCGCCTGATGGCCAGCCTGGGCAGCATGCTGCTGTACTGGTACCACTTCAGCAATTCGGGCCGCCGCATCGAGGTGGAGACGGAGGACGACTCCATTGGCGGCCACTTTTTGCACCTGCTGCATGGCGAAAAGCCGCCCGCGCACTGGGTGCGCGCCATGCACACCTCGCTCAACCTGTACGCCGAGCACGAATTCAACGCCAGCACCTTCACCGCCCGCGTCATCGCAGGCACGGGCAGCGACATGTATTCGAGCATCTCGGGCGCGATTGGCGCGCTGCGCGGCCCCAAGCATGGCGGCGCCAACGAAGTGGCCTTTGAAATCCAAAAGCGCTACGACAGCCCAGCCGAAGCCGAGGCCGACATCCGCCGCCGCGTGGAGGCCAAGGAGGTGGTGATTGGCTTTGGCCACCCGGTGTACACCGTGAGCGACCCGCGCAACGTCATCATCAAGGGCGTGGCCAAGCGCCTGTCCGACGAGGCAGGCAGCACCAAGATGTACGACATTGCCGAGCGGCTGGAGCAGGTGATGTGGGAGGTGAAAAACATGTTCCCCAACCTCGACTGGTTCAGCGCCGTGAGCTACCACATGATGCAGGTGCCCACCGCCATGTTCACGCCGCTGTTCGTCATCGCCCGCACCAGCGGCTGGGCGGCGCACGTCATCGAGCAGCGCGTGGACAACAAAATCATCCGCCCCAGCGCCAACTACACCGGCCCGCAAGACCAGCAGTTCGTGCCGATCGAAGAGCGCCGTTGAAGCAAAAACCATAGCTGCTAGCGCTTGATCAGCAGGATTTTCAGCCTGTTTTGGTGCTGAAAGTACCGCCAATCAAGCGCAAGCAGCTCATAAAAAAAGAGCAAGCCTGCCCGCCCCATGATGAACACCGCCCACCGCAAACCCCTGCCCGGTACCGCCCTGGATTACTTTGATGCCCAAGCCGCCGTCGAGGCCCTTCAACCCGGCGCCTGGGCCACCTTGCCCTACACCGCCCGCGTCCACGCCGAAAACCTGGTGCGCCGCGCTGAACCGGCGCAATTGAATAGCTACCTGCGCCAGCTCATCGAGCGCAAACGCGACATGGACTTTCCGTGGTTCCCGGTGCGCGTGGTGTGCCACGACATCCTGGGCCAGACCGCGCTGGTGGATTTGGCCGGGCTGCGCGACGCGATCGCCAAAGAAGGGGGCGATCCGGCCGCCGTCAACCCGGTGGTGCCGGTGCAGCTCATCGTGGACCACTCGCTGGCCGTGGAGTGCGGCGGCTTTGACCCCGATGCCTTTGCCAAAAACCGCGCCATTGAGGAGCGCCGCAACGAAGACCGCTTTCACTTCATCGAATGGACGAAGAAGGCTTTCGCCAATGTGGATGTGATCCCGGCGGGCAACGGCATCATGCACCAGATCAATCTGGAAAAAATGTCGCCCGTGGTGGCGGTGCAAGAGGGCGTGGCCTTCCCCGACACCTGCGTGGGCACCGACAGCCACACGCCCCACGTGGATGCGCTGGGCGTGATCGCCGTGGGCGTGGGCGGGCTCGAAGCCGAGAACGTGATGCTGGGCCGCGCGAGCTGGATGCGCCTGCCTGATATTGTGGGTGTGCAGCTCACGGGCCAGCGCCAAAGCGGCATCACCGCCACCGACATTGCGCTGGCCTTGACCGAGTTCCTGCGTAAGGAGAAGGTCGTCGGCGCCTACGTGGAATTCTTTGGCGCGGGCGCCGAGAGCCTCTCCATTGGCGACCGCGCCACCATCTCCAACATGTGCCCCGAGTACGGTGCCACCGCCGCACTGTTCTACATCGACCAGCAGACCACCGACTACCTGCGCCTCACGGACCGCAGCCCCGAGCAGGTGCGCCTGGTGCAAACCTACGCCCAAACCGCCGGCCTGTGGGCCGACACGCTGCGCGAAGTGCAGTACGAGCGCGTGCTGCGCTTTGACCTCTCCAGCGTGGTGCGCAACATGGCCGGGCCCAGCAACCCGCACCGCCGCCTGCCCACCTCGGCGCTGGTGGCGCATGGCATTGCCGGTGCCGTGAAGCTGGAGATGGCCCGCGCCGAGGAGGCCGAGGGCCTGCTGCCTGATGGCGCCGTCATCATTGCCGCCATCACCAGTTGCACCAACACCAGCAACCCGCGCAACGTCATCGCCGCGGGCCTGCTGGCGCGCAACGCCCGCCGCCGGGGTCTGACCCGCAAGCCGTGGGTCAAGACGTCGCTCGCGCCCGGCTCCAAGGCGGTGGAGCTGTATTTGAAGGAAGCGGGCCTGCTGGGTGATCTGGAAGCGCTGGGCTTTGGCATCGTCGCCTTTGCCTGCACCACCTGCAACGGCATGAGCGGCGCACTCGAGCCGAAAATCCAGCAGGAAATTATCGAGCGCGACCTGTACGCCACGGCGGTGCTCTCGGGCAACCGCAACTTTGACGGGCGCATCCACCCCTACGCCAAGCAGGCGTTTTTGGCCAGCCCGCCGCTGGTGGTGGCCTACGCGCTGGCGGGCACGGTGCGTTTTGACATTGAAAACGACGCCTTTGCCGTGGTCGATGGCCAGCCCGTGCGCCTGAAGGACCTGTGGCCCAGCGACGAAGAAATCGATGCCATCGTGGCCCAGGCCGTCAAGCCTGAACAGTTTCGCGCGGTGTACGAGCCGATGTTCGCCATCCGCCCCGACGACGGTGAAAAAGCGGCGCCGCAGTACGACTGGCGTCCCCAGTCCACCTATATCCGCCGCCCGCCGTACTGGGACACCGAGGGCGTGGGCGCGCTGGCGGCCTTCCCGCGCACGCTGAAAAACATGCGCCCACTGGCCCTGTTGGGCGACAACATCACCACCGACCACCTCTCGCCGTCCAACGCCATCTTGGCCGACAGCGCAGCAGGCGAATACCTGGCCCAGATGGGCCTGCCCGAAGAGGACTTCAACTCCTACGCCACGCACCGCGGCGACCACCTCACCGCCATGCGCGCCACCTTTGCCAACCCGCAACTGCTCAACGAAATGGCGGTGGTCGATGGCCAAGTGCAAAAAGGCTCGCTGGCGCGCATCGAGCCCGAGGGCCAGGTGGTGCGTATGTGGGAAGCGATTGAAACCTACCTGAACCGCCGCCAGCCGCTCATCATCATTGCCGGGGCCGACTACGGCCAAGGCTCCAGTCGCGACTGGGCCGCCAAGGGCGTGCGCCTGGCGGGTGTGGAAACCGTGGTGGCCGAGGGCTTTGAACGCATCCACCGCACCAACCTGATCGGCATGGGCGTGCTGCCGCTGGAGTTTCAGCCCGGCGTGAGCCGCCTGACGCTCCAGCTCGATGGCACCGAGACCTACGATGTGCAAGGCGCGCTGCAGCCGCGTGCCGAACTGATGCTGGTGGTGCACCGCCGCAGCGGTGAAACGCTGCAGGTGCCGGTGACCTGCCGCCTGGACACGGCTGAAGAAGTCTCGGTGTACGAAGCGGGCGGCGTGCTGCAGCGCTTTGCGCAAGACTTTTTGGCATCGAATCGGGCCTGAGCCCTTGCTAGACAAGCGCAAGCAGCTATCAAAATGGATATGACCCAGCACCTTCCCCAAATACGCATTCCCGCCACCTACATGCGTGGCGGCACCAGCAAGGGCGTGTTCTTCCGCCTGCAAGACTTGCCCGAAGCCGCGCAGCAGCCTGGCCCGGCGCGCGACAAGCTGCTGCAGCGCGTCATCGGCAGCCCCGACCCCTACGGCGCGCACATTGACGGCATGGGCGGCGCCACGTCCAGCACCAGCAAGTGCGTCATCCTCTCGAAAAGCACGCGGCCCGGGCACGATGTCGATTACCTCTACGGCCAGGTGTCCATCGACCAGGACTTTGTCGACTGGAGCGGCAACTGCGGCAACCTCTCCACCGCCGCCGGGGCTTTTGCCATTCACGCGGGTTTGGTGGATGCCAGCCGCATCCCCGCCAACGGCACCTGCGCCGTGCGCATCTGGCAGGCCAACATCGGCAAAACCATCATTGCCCACGTGCCGGTGACAGGCGGGCAGGTACAGGAAACCGGCGACTTCGCGCTGGATGGCGTGACCTTTGCGGCCGCGGAAATCGTGCTGGAGTTCATGGATCCGTCAGACGATGGCGAGGAGGGCGGTGCCATGTTCCCGACCGGCAACCTGGTCGATACGCTGGAGGTGCCTGGCGTGGGCAGCTTGCCGGCCACGCTGATCAACGCGGGCATTCCCACCGTGTTCATCAACGCGGCCGATCTTGGCTACCAGGGCACGGAGCTGCGCGAGGACATCAACGGCGACGCAGCGCAGCTGGCGCGCTTTGAGCAAATCCGCGTTGCCGGCGCGCTGCGCATGGGCCTGATCCAAACGCCCGAGCAAGCCGTGCAGCGCCAGCACACGCCCAAAATCGCTTTCGTCAGCCCGCCCAAGGACTACACCGCGTCCAGCGGCAAGGCCATCGCGGCGGCAGAGGTGGACTTGCTGGTGCGCGCCCTGTCCATGGGCAAGCTGCACCACGCCATGATGGGCACCTGCGCCGTGGCCATTGGCACGGCAGCGGCCATTCCTGGCACGCTGGTCAGCCAGGCCGCTGGGGGCGCACGCCCGGTGGTGCGCTTTGGCCACCCCTCGGGCCTGCTGCGCGTGGGCGCCGAGGCACGGCAGGTCAACGGCCAGTGGACGGTGACCAAGGCCGTGATGAGCCGCAGCGCCCGCATTCTGATGGAAGGCTGGGTGCGCGTGCCAGGCTAAGGCGCACGGCTGCCTGCCCCATCAAAACTCCTTATTTCATAGCTTCTTGCGCTTGCCAGGCAAGGGCCAGAGGCACTTTTGACCTATTTTTTTCACATGTCCACACGCCAACAACTCAAACAACTCGTCGAGGCCCGCAACGGCCTGCTCGTGCCCGGTGCCTTCAACGCGCTCTCGGCCAAAGTGGTGGCCGACCTGGGCTTTCAGGCCATTTACGTCACCGGCGCGGGCGTGACCAATATGTGGTTTGGCATGCCCGACCAGGGCTTTATGGGCCTGCACGAGATCGCCGAGCACACCGCGCGCATCCGCGATGCGGTGGAGGTGCCGCTGATCGTGGACGCCGACACCGGCTTTGGCAACGCGCTCAACGTCATCCACACCGTGCGCACGCTGGAGCGCGCCGGGGCCGACTGCATCCAGCTCGAAGACCAGGTGGCGCCCAAGCGCTGCGGGCATTTCAACGGCAAAGAGGTCATCAGCACCGCAGAAGCCGTGGACAAGATCAAGGCCGCTGTGGACGCGCGGCGCGACGGTGATTTGCTCATCATGGCGCGCACCGACGCGGCAGCCACCCACGGCTTCGAGGCCGCCGTGGAGCGCGCGCAGCGGTTTGCCGAGGCGGGCGCGGACATTTTGTTCGTCGAGGCCGTGACGCAAGCTGAAGAGGTGCGCGCGCTACCCCAGCGCCTGGCGCCCCCGCAGCTCATGAACATGGTGATTGGCGGCAAAACGCCGCTCTTCAACGCCGACCAACTGGGCGCGCTGGGCTACGGCATCGTGTTGTACGCCAACGCCGCGCTGCAGGGCGCAGTGATGGGCATGCAAAAAACGCTGACCACGCTGCGTGACGCCAAGGAGGTGCGCGAAGACAGCGGCCTGGTGACGCCGTTTGCCGAGCGCCAGCGCCTGGTGGGCAAGCCCGCCTGGGATGCGCTGGAGCAGCGCTACACCTGATCGGCGTTGCAAACCCTGCAGAAAGGGCGCGGGGCCAGCCCGTGCGCTGAACGGCGCTGCGTCAGGCAGGCAAGGGCTGGCGGGCCTGCGCGATAAAGGCCTGCAGGTAGTCGGTGGCCCGGTCCGCCTCGCGCACGCCCAGGTAGATGTGCTTGGCAATACCACGCGGCCCCAGCCGCACGGGCACCACATCCATTTTGCTGGTGTACTCCTGCACCAGCCAGCGCGGCAGTGCGGCCACGCCCCGGCCGCTGGCCACCATCTGTACCATGATGTCCGTGGTTTCGATGGTTTTGTGGCGCTTGGGCAGCACGCCGGCGGGCAGCAGAAACTGGGTGTAGATGTCCAGCCGATCCGTGGCCACCGGGTAGGTGATGAGCACCTCTTGCGCCAACTGGCGGGGATGGACGCAGGGCGCACCCGCCAGCGCGTGGCCGCGCGCCACCACCAGCACCTGCTCGTAATCGAACACCGGTTCAAAGTGCAGGCCCGGCTTGAATACCGGGTCGGGGGTGACCAGCAGGTCGATCTCGTAGCCGTACAAGGCGCCCATGCCGCCGAACTGGAATTTCTGTTTCACGTCCACGTCCACGTCGGGCCAGGCAGCGAGGTAGGGCGACACCACCTTGAGCAGCCATCGGTAGCACGGGTGGCACTCCATGCCGATGCGCAGGCTGCCACGCTCACCCTGGGCGAACTGGCGCAGGCGCTCCTCGGCCAGGTCGAGCTGCGGCAGCACGCGGCCGGCCACCGCCAAAAGGTACTGGCCCGCCTGCGTCAGGCGCAGGCTGCGGCCCTCGCGCAGCCAGATGGCCGTGCCCAACTGCTGCTCCAGCTTCTTCATGCTGTGGCTCAGGGCCGACTGGGTCACGCACAGCTTGTCGGCAGCCGCCGTGAGCGAGCCTTGCTTCTCGACCTCCTGCAGCACGGCGAGATGGATGCGTTCCAGCATGACGTATGAATAAAAGTAATTGGTTGTTGAAATAAGACCATTTTACTTCATCGAAAGCAGTGCCTACCATGCGCCCGATTCCTTCGTTTCCCTCCCATTCACTGCTTTGCTCAACACCGACATGACGACAATCCATAACCTCGGCTTTCCCCGCATCGGCGCCCGCCGCGAACTGAAGTTCGCGCTGGAGTCCTACTGGAAGGGCGCCTCCTCGCGCGATGAACTCACGGCCCTGGGCGCCCAATTGCGCCAGCGGCACTGGCAGGACCAGGCGGGCCTGGACCTCGTGCCCGTCGGCGACTTTTCGTTCTACGACCAGGTGCTGGACATGAGCTTCCTGCTCGGCAACCTGCCCGAGCGTGTGCATGGCTTTCACGGCGACATGCTGGACAACTACTTCCGCGTGGCGCGCGGCCGCTCGGCCCAGGGCCCCGAGAACCGCAGCGCCTGCTGCGGCGGCGTGGCGGCGGGCGAGATGACCAAATGGTTCGACACCAACTACCACTACATCGTCCCCGAGTTCAACGCCGCCACCCCGTTCAAGCTCGACGCCACACGCCTGCTGGCGCAACTGGCCGAGGCCCAGGCCCAGGGGGTGAAGGCCAAGCCGGTCATCATCGGCCCGGTCACTTACCTCGCCATCGGCAAGGCCAAGGACGGCTCGAACAAGCTGGCGCTGCTGGAGCGCCTGTTGCCGGTCTATGCCGAACTGCTCGATACCCTGGCCGCGCAGGGCGTGGAGTGGGTGCAGATCGACGAACCCATCCTGGTGACGGAGCTGGATGCCGATTGGCAGCACGCCTTCAACACCGCCTACCACCACCTCAAGGCGGTCAAGATCAAGATCTTGCTGGCGACCTATTTCGGCCCGTTGCAAGAGAACGCCTACCTGGCTGCCAACCTGCCGGTGGCAGGCCTGCATGTGGATGCCATCAACGACCGCGACGGCGTACAGCCGCTGATCAACCTGCTGCCCACGCACAAGGTGCTGTCGCTGGGCGTCATCAATGGCCGCAATATCTGGAAGACCGACCTCACGGCGGTGCTCGACTGGATCGAGCCGCTGGCCCAGCGCCTGGGCGAGCGCCTGTGGATCGCGCCCTCGTGCTCGCTGCTGCACGTGCCGGTGGACCTGGACAGCGAGCAGAAGCTCGACCCCGAGGTCAAGTCCTGGCTTGCTTTCGCGCTGCAAAAGCTGGGCGAACTGCGCGTGCTCGGCAAGGCGCTGCGCGACGGGCGCGACGCGGTACAGGCCGAGCTGGCGGCCAACGCCGCCGCGCTGGCCGCGCGCCGCGCCTCGCCGCGCGTGCACAACCCGGCGGTGCAGGCGGCGGTGGCACGCATCGGTGCCGGCCTGGGCCAGCGCGAGAGCACCCATGCCCAGCGCGCGGCCCAGCAAGCGGCGCACCTGAAGCTGCCGGCCTATCCGACCACGACCATCGGCTCCTTCCCGCAGACGGCGGAAATCCGCCACGCACGCAGCGAGTTCAAGGCCGGTCGCCTCGACTAGCCCCCTTTAACTACATGTGATTGGGCTGCCCACGTAAAATCCTGCACCCCCAGATTGGCCCGCCTGATGGCCGCACCCCCATGAACGCCTACGTCGACGTCTCGTTTTTCCCGCGTGCGGCCAAGCCGATCACGAGCTACAAGCCCTTCTGGGCCAAGCGCTTCGGTACGGCCCCGTTCCTGCCCACGAGCCGCGCCGAGATGGAGCAGCTCGGCTGGGACAGTTGCGACATCATCATCGTCACGGGCGATGCCTATGTGGACCATCCGAGCTTCGGCATGGCCGTGATCGGGCGCACCCTGGAGGCGCAGGGCTTTCGCGTGGGCATCATCGCCCAGCCGGACTGGCAGAGTGCCGAGCCCTTCAAGGTGCTGGGCAAGCCCAACCTGTTCTGGGGCGTGACGGCGGGGAACATGGATTCCATGATCAACCGCTACACGGCCGACCGCAAGATCCGCAGCGACGACGCCTACACCCCCGGCGCCGAGGGCAACCGCCGCCCCGACCGCGCTGCCATCGTCTACAGCCAGCGCTGCCGCGAGGCCTACAAGGACGTGCCCATCATCCTCGGCGGCATGGAAGGGTCCCTGCGCCGCATTGCGCACTACGACTACTGGAGCGACAAGGTGCGCCGCTCCATCGTGGTGGACGCCAAGTGCGATCTGCTGCTGTACGGCAATGCCGAGCGCGCGCTCATCGAGATCGCCCACCGCCTGGCGCGGCGCGAGCCGGTCGAGCGCATCACGGACGTGCGCGGCACGGCCTTCATCCGGCGCCCGGGCGACCCGACGGCCGAGGGCTGGCTGGAGCTCGACTCCACCGAGGTGGACCGCCCCGGCCCGGTGGAGGCGCACATCAACCCCTACCAGACCACCAGCGAGCAGGCGGCCGGCCAGGGCGCGAGCTGCACCAAGGAGGATGCTACCAATTCGGGAGCTGCTGGCGCTTGTGCTACAAGCGCTGCCGGCCAAAATGATGCAGGAAAACCGCTGCAATTCGTGCCCAACCCGGCGCTGCTGAGCAAAAAAGCCCTGGCGCGCGAGAAGACCGTGATCCGCCTGCCCAGCTACGAGCAGGTGAAAAGCGACCCCGTGCTCTACGCCCATGCCAGCCGTGTGCTGCACCTGGAGACCAACCCGGGCAATGCCCGTGCCCTGGTGCAGGCGCATGGCGAGGGCAGCACGGCGCGCGACGTGTGGATCAACCCGCCGCCCATTCCGCTCACCACGGCAGAGATGGACCACATCTTCGACCTGCCCTACGCGCGCAGCCCGCACCCGCGCTATGCCGACGAAAACGGCCGCCATGACGGCGCGACCAAGATCCCGGCCTGGGAGGTGATCCGCTTTTCCATCAACATCATGCGCGGCTGCTTTGGCGGCTGCACTTTCTGCTCCATCACCGAGCACGAGGGGCGCATCATCCAGAGCCGCTCGGAAGAGTCCATCCTGCGCGAGATCGAGGACGTGCGCGACAAGGTGCAGGGCTTCACCGGCACCATTTCCGACCTGGGCGGTCCCACGGCCAATATGTACCGCCTGGGCTGCCGCACGCCCGAGATCGAGGCCGCCTGCAGGAAGCCCAGCTGCGTCTACCCCGGCATCTGCCAGAACCTGACGACCGACCACGACCCCTTGATTTCCATCTACAAGAAGGGCCGCGCGATCAAGGGCATCAAGAAGATTCTGATCGGCTCGGGCCTGCGCTACGACCTGGCCATCCAGTCGCCCGAGTATGTGAAAGAGCTGGTGCAGCACCATGTGGGCGGGTATCTCAAGATCGCGCCCGAGCACACCGAAGCGGGGCCGCTGACCAAGATGATGAAGCCCGGCATCGGCAACTACGACAAGTTCAAGCTGCTGTTTGAAAAGTACACCGCCGAGGCGGGCAAGAAGCAGTTCCTCATTCCGTACTTCATCGCCGCCCACCCCGGCACCAGCGACGAGGACATGATGAACCTCGCCATCTGGCTCAAGAAGAACGGCTTTCGCGCCGACCAGGTGCAGACCTTCTACCCCAGCACCATGGCCACGGCCACGGCCATGTACCACACGGGCATCAATACGCTCAAGGGCGTGCACCGCGATATGGGTGAGGGCGGGCGCGGCGAGAAGGTGGACGTGGTGCGCGGCGAGAAGCGCCGCCGCCTGCACAAGGCCTTTCTGCGCTACCACGACCCGGCCAACTGGCCGCTCCTGCGCGAAGCCCTCCGGGCCATGGGGCGCGCCGACCTGATCGGCAATGGCAAGCACCACCTCATCCCCACCTACCAGCCCCTGCCGGGCCAGTGCCACAAGGCCGACAAGGCCAAGTACCACGTGATCCCGACCATGGCGCTGGACCAGGCGCGCAAGTCCGCCGCCCAGCCCCGGCCGGGCCAGGTGCTGACCCAGCACACGGGCCTGCCGCCGCGCGCAGGCACCCAGGGCCGCCCCGCCTCGCCCGCCAAGGGCAAGCGCCGCTGAGCGCGCTGCCCCGGGCAGCCGCGGCCCGGGGCGCCGGAGGCCTGGGCATGCAGGGTGCGGTGCCGGGCAGTGCGATCCGGGCAACAGCAGCGCGGCAGCGCAGGTATGCACCCTGTTCAAAGCCCCCTGGCAGTGCTACAACGGCCACAGCCGGTCGCAAAATGTTCTGCAACTTTGCGGCACTGCCGGTGTCCACTCGACAGTGCCGTCACAGGAGGGCCTTATGGATGCCATCAGCAATTTCGCTGCCCGCTACGCGCATGGCCGCGAAGAGGACATGTCCATCGACGAGTACCTCGCCGAATGCAAGCGCAACCCCATGGCCTACGCCACAGCCGCGCAGCGCATGCTTCTGGCCATTGGCGAGCCCGAGATGGTGGACACGCGCGACGACCCGCAGCTCTCGCGCCTCTTCGCCAACAAGGTGATACGGCGCTACCCCACCTTTGCCGAGTTCTATGGCATGGAAGACGCCATCGAGCAGGTGGTGAGCTTCTTCCGCCATGCCGCGCAGGGGCTGGAGGAGCGCAAGCAGGTGCTGTACCTGCTGGGCCCCGTGGGCGGCGGCAAGAGCTCCATTGCCGAGCGGCTCAAGTACCTGATGCAGAAGGTGCCGTTCTATGCGCTCAAGGGCTCGCCGGTCAATGAATCGCCCCTGGGCCTGTTCGACCCCATGGAGGACGGCCCCATCCTCGAAGAGCAGTTCGGCATCCCGCGGCGCTACCTGCAGCGCGTGCTCTCGCCCTGGGCCGTCAAGCGGCTGGAGGAGTATGGCGGCGACATCCGCCGGTTCCGCGTGGTCAAGCGCTTTCCCAGCATCCTGCGGCAGGTGGCCATCGCCAAGACCGAGCCCGGCGACGAGAACAACCAGGACATCTCCAGCCTGGTGGGCAAGGTCGATATCCGCAAGCTCGAGAACTTTGCCCAGGACGATACCGACGCCTACAGCTACAGCGGCGGCCTGTGCCTGGCCAACCAGGGCCTGCTCGAATTTGTGGAGATGTTCAAGGCCCCCATCAAGGTGCTGCACCCGCTGCTCACGGCCACGCAGGAGGGCAATTACAAGGGCACGGAGGGCTTTGGCGCCATCCCGTTCGACGGCATCGTGCTGGCGCACAGCAACGAGAGCGAGTGGAAGGCCTTTCGCAACAACAAGAACAACGAGGCCTTCCTCGACCGCATCTACATCGTCAAGGTGCCCTACTGCCTGCGCGTGAGCGAGGAGGTCCGGATTTACGAAAAGCTGATCCGCGAATCCTCCCTGGCCCAGGCGGTCTGCGCGCCGGGCACGCTCAAGATGATGGCGCAGTTCGCCATCCTCACGCGCCTGAAGGAGCCCGAGAACTCCAGCATCTACAGCAAGATGCAGGTCTACGACGGCATGAGCCTCAAGGACACCGACCCGCGCGCCAAGAGCTACCAGGAGTACCGCGACTATGCCGGGGTGGACGAGGGCATGAGCGGCGTCTCCACACGCTTTGCGTTCAAGATTCTCTCCAAGGTATTCAACTACGACAGCACCGAGGTCGCGGCCAACCCCGTGCACCTCATGTACGTGCTGGAGCAGCAGATCGAGCGCGAGCAGTTCCCCGCCGAGCTGGAGACCAAGTACACCGGCTTCATCAAGGAATACCTCTCGCCGCGCTATGCCGAGTTCATCGGCAAGGAGATCCAGACCGCCTACCTGGAGAGCTACAGCGAGTACGGGCAGAACATCTTCGACCGCTACGTGACGTATGCGGACTACTGGATCCAGGACAGCGAGTACCGCGATACCGACACCGGCGAGGTGTTCGACAGGAATGCGCTCAACGCCGAGCTGGAGAAGATCGAGAAACCCGCGGGCATCGCCAACCCCAAGGACTTCCGCAACGAGATCGTCAACTTCGTGCTGCGCGCCCGCGCCAACAACCAGGGCCGCAACCCGGCCTGGACGAGCTACGAGAAGCTGCGCCTGGTGATCGAGAAGAAGATGTTCTCCAACACCGAGGAGCTGCTGCCCGTCATCAGCTTCAACGCCAAGGCCAGCGCCGAGGACGCGCGCAAGCATGAGGACTTCGTCACGCGCATGGTGGCCAAGGGCTACACGGCCAAGCAGGTGCGCCTGCTGTGCGAGTGGTACTTGCGCGTGCGCAAGAGCAGCTAGGGCGCCGTGCTCCCCAGGGAGGGCAGATGGCAGTGCAGATCATCGACCGCAGGCTCGCCGGCAGGAACAAGTCGGTGGGCAACCGCGAGCGCTTCATCCGCCGCTACAAGCAGCAGATCGCCGAGAGCGTGCGCCGCGCCGTCGCGCAGCGCGACATCCGGAACATCGAGCAGGCCGAGAGCATCTCCATCCCGCAAAAAAGCATCCGTGAGCCGGTGTTCCGCCACGGGCCCGGCGGCATCCGCGACACCGTGCACCCGGGCAATGCCGACTATGTGCGCGGCGACCGCATCGCGCGCCCGCCGGAGGGTGGCAGCGGCCAGGGCGGGCAGGCCAGCGACGGCGGGGAGGGGGAGGATGACTTCACCTTCACCCTCACCAAGGAGGAGTTCATGCAGCTCTTCTTTGAAGACCTGGCCCTGCCGCACCTGCTGCGCACGCACATCGGCGACAACCCGCAGTGGAAGTCGCGCCGCGCTGGCTACAGCCAGGACGGTACGCCGCACAACCTGGCCGTGCTGCGCACCATGCGCGGCGCCCTGGGGCGGCGCATCGCGCTGACCAAGGCCGACCAGCGCGAATCGCAGGCGCTGCAGGCCCAGCTCGAGGCCCTGCGCGCCGCGGGCGATGGCGCCAGCGAAGCCGCCGCCGGGCTGGAGCGCCAGATCGACGCCCTGAGGCAGCGCATGGGCCGCGTGCCCTTCCTCGACCCCATCGACCTGCGTTTTCGTGCGCGCACCCAGGTGCCCGTGCCCAACAGCCAGGCGGTGATGTTCTGCGTCATGGACGTCTCGGGCTCCATGGACCAGGCGCGCAAGGACCTGGCCAAGCGCTTCTTCATCCTGCTGTACCTGTTCCTCACGCGGCACTACGAGACGATCGACATCGTCTTCATCCGCCACCATACCCAGGCGGCCGAGGTGAGCGAGGACGAGTTCTTCCACTCCACCGAGAGCGGCGGAACCGTGGTCAGCAGCGCGCTGGCGCTGCTGGGCGACATCGTGCGCGCGCGCTACCCGGCGCAGGACTGGAACATCTACGTCGCCCAGGCCAGCGACGGCGACAACTTCAGCAACGACAGCGGCAACTGCCGTGACCTGCTGGCCGACCGGATCCTGCCGCTGGTGCGCTACTTTGCCTACGTGCAGGTGGCCGAGGAAGAGCAGAACCTCTGGGAGGAATACAGCCAGTTGCTGCCCCTGTACCCGCACTTTGCCATGCGCAAGGTGGCCCAGCCGGGCGACATCTACCCGGTCTTTCGCGAACTCTTCAAGAAAGAGGGGGTGCAGGTATGAGCATGGTGCACTACCCGGTGCTCGAGCGCCGCGTGGGCGACAACCCCTGGAAGGCAGCCAGCACGGGCGAACGCCGCCAGCGCAGCGTGCCGCGCGAGCCCCTGCCCGCGGGCGCGCGCCCCGCACAGCCCCTGCCGGACCCGAGCGACTGGAGCTTCGAGCTCATCGAGCGCTACCACGCGGCCATTGCCGCCACCGCCGAGCGCTTTGGCCTCGATACCTACCCCAACCAGCTCGAGATCATCACCGCCGAGCAGATGATGGACGCCTACGCCAGCGTGGGCATGCCGGTGAACTACCGGCACTGGAGCTACGGCAAGGCCTTCCTCGCCACCGAGCGGCGCTACCGGCGCGGGCACATGGGGCTGGCCTACGAGATCGTCATCAACTCCGACCCCTGCATCAGCTACCTGATGGAGGAGAACACCACCGCCATGCAGGCGCTGGTGATCGCCCACGCCGCTTACGGGCACAACAGCTTCTTCAAGGGCAACTACCTGTTCCGCATGTGGACGGATGCCTCGTCCATCATCGATTACCTGGTCTACGCGCGCGACTTCGTCGCCCAGTGCGAGCAGCGCCACGGCATGGATGCGGTGGAGCAGGTGCTCGACTCCTGCCATGCGCTGGCCAGCTTCGGCGTGGACCGCTACCGCCGCCCGGTGCGCAAGACGCTGGCGCGCGAACGCCTGGAGCGCGAGCAGCGCGAGCACTACGCCCAGCAGCAGGTCAACGAGCTGTGGCGCACGCTGCCCGCGCGCCCGGGCAAGGACGCCCCCGCCCAGGCGGCCGAGCGCTTTCCCCGGGAGCCGCAGGAGAACCTGCTCTACTTCATCGAAAAGCATGCCCCGCTGCTCGAGCCCTGGCAGCGCGAGATCGTGCGCATCGTGCGCAAGATTGCGCAGTACTTCTACCCCCAGCGCCAGACGCAGGTCATGAACGAAGGCTGGGCCACCTTCTGGCACTACACCTTGCTGGGCACGCTGTACGACGAGGGCTGGCTGACCGATGGCGTCATGCTCGAATGGCTGGGCTCGCACACCAACGTGATCTACCAGCCTCCCGTCGGCCATCGCGCCTACAGCGGCATCAACCCGTACGCGCTGGGCTTTGCCATGTACCGCGACCTGCAGCGCATCTGCCAGCACCCCACCGAGGAGGACCGGCGCTGGTTCCCCGACATCGCAGGCGCACCGTGGCTCCCCACGCTGGACCACGCCATGCGCAACTTCAAGGACGAGAGCTTCGTCGGCCAGTTCCTGAGCCCGCGGCTCATGCGCGACATGCGCCTGTTTTCCGTGCACGACGACGCCAGCGCCAAGGAGCTGGTGGTCAGCGCCATCCACGACGAGGAAGGCTACCGCAGCCTGCGGCAACTGCTCTCGCAGCAATACGACCTGGGCACGCGCGAGCCCAACATCCAGGTCTGGAGCGTCAACCTGCGCGGGGATCGCAGCCTCACGCTGCGCCACACCCCCTACCAGGGCCGCCCCCTGGCCGAAGACACGCGCGAAGTGCTCAGGCACGCCGCCCGGCTGTGGGGCTTTGGCGTGCAGATCGAGAGCGTGGACGGCGAGGGCCGCCCGGTGCAGTTGTACGCAGTGCCTGCGCCGCCGGGCTGAGCGGCGCCGGTGCGCTCGCGCAGGGCGCGCTCATCCGCGGCTCAGGACGCCGCCTGTCCGTGCCGGCCCGCGCCCTGGGCAAAGCGCGCTGCGCCCGCCGCACCTTCCGCTGCCACCATGGGCACGCCCTGGCGGCCTTCCATGCGCAAGGCCTCGTGCAGCGGCAAATCCCACTGCGCATAGCATGCACTGCGGTCGGCCAGCATGCACTGCTGCGGAAAGGCGGCAATCTGCTGCGCCAGCTCCAGCGCCGCCGCCTGCGCGCCGCCCGGGGGCACGACGCGGTTGACCAGCCCCATGGCCAGCGCCTCATCGGCGGCCACCGCACGGCCCGTGAGGATCAGGTCCAGCGCCCGGCCCATGCCCACGATGCGCGGCAGGCGCACCGTGCCGCCGTCGATCAGCGGCACGCCCCAGCGCCGGCAGAACACGCCCAGCGTCGCATCGGCATCGGCCACGCGCAGGTCGGCCAGCAGCGCCAGCTCCAGCCCGCCGGCGACGGCGTAGCCATTGATGGCCGCCACCACCGGCTTGGACAGCGCCATGCGCGTGGGCCCCATGGGGCCGCTGCCGCCGCCCTCGGGGTCGAACTCGTTGCGCAGCTCTGGGTCCCCCACGGCCGCCAGGTCGGCGCCCGCGCAAAAATGCCCACCCGCGCCCTGCAGCACCGCCACGCGCAGCCCCGCGTCGGCCTCGAAGCGCTCAAAAGCCGCCCGCAGCGCCTCGGCCATGGGGCGGTGCACGGCGTTGCGCTTGGCCGGGCGGTTGAGGGTGATCAGGCACACCGGGCCATCGGTGGCGAACAAGACGTCGGACATGGTTCCTCCTGGGGGCTGCATCAGAAGCCATGGTACTGCCGCACAGGCGCGATCATCCGCAGGGCACCCGTAGCCGAAGCCCTGCGCCAGCGTGACGCCGCCGCCCGGCTGGTGCTGGTGCCTGATGTGGGCAAGGAAGAAAGCGCCGCAGAGATTGCCCAGGCCGTAGGGGCTGCCGTTGCCTACATGCCCCAGGGCGAGGCGCAGAACTTCGACGCGAACGACCTTGCCCAGCGTGACGGGTTTGATGTGCTGGCCTGCACGCTGGAAGCTGCGACAGAGCCCCCGAAGCCCGCGCCCCGCTACAAGCTGCTGGGAGCCGATGAACTGCGCGACCTGCCCCCGCTGGCGTGGCGTGTGCGTGGCGTGCTGCCTGCCGTGGGGCTTGCTGCGCTGTATGGCCCGAGCGCATCCGGTAAATCGTTCCTGGCCTTCGACATGGCCGCCGCCATTGCTGAGGGGCAACGCTGGTTTGATTGCCGGGTGGAAGCTGCGCCCGTGGTTTACGCCGCGTTGGAAGGCGAAGCCGGGTTCAAGCTGCGCGCCCAGGCATGGGAAGTAAGCCGGGGCCGTGCGCTGCCTGATGGCCTGCGCATGATGCTGCAACCGTTCAAGCTGACCGATGGGCAGGACGTGCTAGACCTGGCCGCCGTGGTGCCTGCTGGCGCTGTGGTGGTGCTGGACACGCTGAACCGTTCCGCACCGACCGCAGACGAAAACAGTTCACGCGACATGGGCGAGATTCTGGAAGCTGCCAAGACTCTGCAAACCCTGACCCGTGGGCTGGTGCTGCTGGTTCACCACACGGGCAAGAATGCCGCCGCTGGCCTGCGTGGGCACAGTTCGCTATTCGCTGCGATGGATGCCGCAATCGAGGTTTCACGCGAAGGCGACCGCCGGGAATGGAAGGTTGCGAAAAGCAAGGACGGGCAGGACGGAACCGCACACCCGTTCAAGCTGCAAGTGGAAACGCTGGGCGTGGAGGAAACCGGCGAGGCCATTACATCGTGCGTGGTGCTGCGCGACACCGCCGCCCAGGATGTGCGCGCCGTGAAGCTGCCCCAGGGTGGCAATCAAAAGATTGTGCTCACCGCCCTGCGCACCATGTTCAAGGACGGCACTACGGGCAAAGCCGGAGCGCCTGCACTGGCGAAGTGTGTGGAGCTTGAAGCCGCCGTGACGTTTGCCGCATCCGCGCTGCTGGTAGCTCCCGACCGCAAGGCAGAGCGCGCCAGAGAGGCAATCACGGGGCTCGTGGCGCGTGGTGTGCTGGGCTGCAATGAGGGGTGGATATGGCAAGCCTGACGCCCCGAAATTCCCCGTTTTCCCCGTTTTCGGGGATTCCCAGGCCCGAAATTCCCCGCCCCCCCTTTAAGGGGGGAGGTTTTCGGGGGACTTTTTCCGGTGGGGAGGTTTTGCGATGACTGCTGACCTTTTCGGACTGGAACAACAGACACCCCGAACCAACAGCCGCCCCGAAGCTGCCGCCCTGGTGGAAGTCTTGAAGGCACTGAGAACGCATCCCGCCGTGGCATGGGCCGAGCGCATGAACACCGGAGCCGCAAAGGTGGGCAACCGCTTTATCCGTTTCGGCTGGCCGGGCTGCCCTGACGTGCTGGGGCAATTGAAGGATGGCCGCTTTTTGGGTGTGGAAGTGAAAGCCCAGGCCGGACGCCTGCGCCCAGAGCAAGCCCTATTCCTGGCGCGCATCCGTGCCGCTGGTGGCGTGGCCTTTGTGGCGCGTGACCTGCGCGATGTGCGCGAGCAACTGAAAGAAAACAAATGACGTTCGCCTTACTCCACCTTGCCGGGCAGCTACGGCACAAACACACCCGCCGCAGGTTTGTCGAAAAGACCTTGCACCGCTGGGGCATGAGCCGCCGCCAATCCCAAAAAATCTCCCGTCACATCCCATGAAGAAAGACCAGACCATGACCATCGAAGAAGCAATTTTCCAAATCCAGCGACTGACCGAAATTTCCGAGGCAGAAACCGCCCGCATGGCGCTACTGGTCAAAGAAGTGGCGAGGCTTAACGACCGGCTAGACCGCCTGCGCGAACTGGTGAAAAACCTTTAAACGCTGGCGCTTTTTTTCCTATGTGCTACACTCGCGCCCAATGCCGCGATGCAAAAAACATCCGGCAGGCGCCGAGTGATTTTCTCGGGCTGGACAACAGAGTGATTCTGACCCTGCCAGCGAAAAGACACCCAATTGCTGACACCTGCGTGATGCTTGCGATGCGATGGATTTAGGCGACTTCCATCCAACATTGAAAGGCATCATCATGTCCATCGTTCAAGAAGTTCAAGAGGGCATCAAGGCCCTGCAAGACAAACTCAGCGCAGAAATCAAAGCCGCCAAGGCAGAGCAAGATGCAAAGATTGACGCGGCACTGACCGACCTAGCGCAAGGCGGCGTCACCATGAAGTCCATGCCCGGCGGCACTGCTGACAATCTCGGGGCGCAGGTGGCGACGCAGTTCGAGGCCAACCGCGAACTGTTCGGCAAAACCAAATCCCTGCGCCTGGAAATCAAAGCCGCTGCCGACCCTGTGACCACCACATCGGGCCGCAGCATCATCGCGGGCGGCGTGGGTGCCATTCAAGGCGGCATCATGGGCCTGCAAAACGCAATCCCGTCGCGCCGCGTGGCAAGCACTTCCGTTGTTGAGTATTCGCGGTTTACCGGCACGCAAGGCGCGGCAGCGGTTCAAGCTGGCGAAGGCGCTGCGAAGGCTGCAATCCGTCCTGACCACAGCCTCATCACGCAATCCGCTCTGACGGTTGCGGGCTATTGCAAGATGAGCAAACAAGCCCTGGCCGATTCCGAAGAACTCAAACGCGCCGTGGATATCACGCTGATGCGCTCTGTCTCGGCCGGCGTTGACGCGATGCTCTGGGGCGGCAACGTCGCCCCGGCATGGACGGGCCTGGCCACGCTGGCGACGGCGTTCAGCAGCAGCACCTACACCGCCTTGCCCGATGCGATTAGCGCGGGCGTGGCTGACATGCAAAGCGATGGTTTTGTGCCTGATGTTGTCTGCATGTCGCCTACGTCCTGGCTGGCTATCTGCACCGCGAAGGGCACTGCAAACGACCACTATCTATCCGGCTCCTACTTGGGCAGCATCGAGCCGAGCCTGCGCGGTTTGCGTGTGGTGCTGTCTCCCAGCGTGACCGCCGGTTCTGCGCTGCTCATGGATAGCGCACACAGCGAACTTATCGTGAGCGATGGTTTCAGCATCGAGGTCGGCTACGTGAATGATGACTTCACGAAAAACCTTGTGACCATTCTGGGCGAGGTGCGCGTGATTCCTATCTTCCGCACCGCCGGTTCCATGCTGGTCGTGAGCTAAGCGACAAAGAATTGCGGGGGTTAGTTTCACCCCTGGAAAGTGGCCCGTCGAGCCATCGCAATAAATCGACCGTCGGCAGCACTTTTTGCGGGGTGCGTGGCCGACACCTTCACACCCCAAGGGGCCATTCCAGAACGGGGTGCGACCCCACTGGAAACCGGCAAGCTCCCGCTGCGTTGCTAACCCTGTAGTTTCAAGGAGCCGCTATGGCCCGAAAATCCGCCGCCGCACTGGCAACCCCGAGCATTTTCAGCACGAAGCGCCCGCCGCCGCCCGATGGCCTGCCCCCAGGTGCTGCTGCGCTGTGGGTTTCAATCTGCGCCGGGCTTGATGCGAACTACTTTTCGACCGGCGACATGGTGCTGCTCGAGGCGCTGGTGATGGCAGACCACCAAAAGAGGCTTTGCGATGCGATGGTGCTGCGTGACGGGCCTATCACCGGCGATGGCGCAATCAACCCAGCCGCCAAGCTATCGAACCAGTACGCTGCCACGCTGGCCGCGCTATCGGGCAAGCTGCGATTGTGCAAAAGCGCCACGACGCGACCAGAAAGCGCCGGGCTGCGCAAGGCTCTGCACTCCGGGCCGAAGCCGTGGGAATCTAGCCCCGAGATGGCGGAGTATTTCAATGACTGAAACCCAATACGAAGCCATCATGCAAGCCCTGGCCCGGCTGGTGCAAGAGAGCGCGCAACTCAAAGGGTTGATGCTTGATGTGGTGGGCGACGTTGCCGACTTGCAAGCCCGCATCGAGGCCGTGAACATGCGGTTTGATGAGTAGGGGATGGGGCGGTGTCAAAGCCCTGGCAGCCTGAGCGCAAGACACCGCACGTACTCGCATGTGGACTTTAAATTCCCCCTTTTGAAATCAATCAAGTTTCAGCAAATCATGGCAGGACATGGAGGCCGCAGGAAAGGCGCTGGAAGGCCCGCAGGCAGTCGCAACAAGCCGCGCCTGATAGATGACCTGCCTGACACTGCCGACCCGCTGCAATGGCTTTTGGCAGCAATGAACCATGAAGCCCTGCCGCTGCGCCTGCGGGTGAATGCTGCGAAAGCCCTGATGCCGTTCATGCACCCGCCGGGCTGACAGACAAGCCCCAACCGAAGCCCCCGCCGTGGGGCTTTTTTGTTGGCTGCCGCAGGCGCTGCATTCGGGCAACTTGCCTACAGATTGCCTACAAGCCCACAATGGAAAAAGGGTTCACTACTATTTTCATAGCAATGAACCCTTGTCCATATTGGTGCCGGAGAGATGAATCGAACACCCGACCTTCTCATTACGAATGAGCTGCTCTACCGACTGAGCTACACCGGCCTAAGCCTCACATTATATACCATTATGGTAGCTTGTCACCCGCTCGACCTCATTTTTTGAGCCCAGGATGACGCTCACGCGCTCGTGCAGCTGCGTGGGCTGGATGTCCAGGATACGCTGCTTGCCGTTGGTGGCGGCGCCGCCGGCCTGTTCGACCAGCCAGCCCATGGGGTTGGCCTCGTACAGCAGGCGCAGCTTGCCGGGCTTGTGGGGTTCGCGCTTGTCCCACGGATACATGAAGATGCCGCCACGCGTCATGATGCGGTGCACGTCCGACACCATGCTGGCGATCCAGCGCATGTTGAAGTCCTTGCCGCGCGGGCCTTCCTTGCCCTGCAGGCATTCGTCGATGTAGCGCTTGACCGGCTCGTCCCAGTGGCGCATGTTGCTCATGTTGATGGCGAATTCCTTGGTGTCCTCGGGAATGCGCACGTTCTCCTGGATGAGCACGAAGGAGCCCTGCTCGCGGTCGAGCGTGAACATGGCCACGCCGTCGCCCACGGTGAGCACCAGTGTGGTCTGCGGGCCGTAGACGCAGTAGCCGGCGGCCACCTGGCGCTTGCCCGGTTGCAGGAAGTCGCCCTCGTCCACGCCGCGGTCGCCATCAGGCATGCGCAGCACGCTGAAGATGGTGCCGATGCTCACGTTCACGTCGATGTTCGACGAGCCGTCCAGCGGATCGAACAGGAGCAGGTATTCGCCCTTGGGGTAGCGGTTGGGCACGATGTAGATGCCGTCCATCTCCTCGCTGGCCATGGCCGCCAGGTGGCCGCCCCACTCGTTGGCTTCGATCAGCACTTCGTTGGCGATGATGTCGAGCTTTTTCTGCACTTCACCCTGGACGTTCTCGCTGCCGGCCGTGCCCAGCACGCCGCCCAGGGCGCCCTTGTTGACGGCCTGGCTGATGCTCTTGCAGGCGCGCGCCACGACTTCGAGCAGCAGGCGCAGTTCCGAGGGGATGTGGCCATGCACGCGCTGCTGTTCGACGAGAAAGCGCGTCAGGCTGATGCGTTTGGACATGGATGGGGCTCCTTATACGTTGGCCAGTGCGCGTGTGACGACCTCGCGCACGTCGTTGGAGAGGTCGGGCCGGGCGGCGACGCGCGCGATCGCCTCGCGCGCGGCCGTGCGCCAGGGTTCGGCGAGCTTGCTCCAGCGGTCGAGCGCGCGCGCCAGGCGTGCGGCCACCTGGGGGTTGATGGCGTCGAGTTCCATGACGCGCTCGCTCCAGAACACATAGCCCGCGGCGTCCTGGCGGTGGAAGGCGCCGGGGTTGGCGTTGCAGTAGCTGAAGATGAGGCTGCGCGCCCGGTTGGGGTTCTTGAGCGAAAACTGCGGGTGCTGCATGAGCTGGCGCACCAGGGGCAGCACATTGCCGCCGCGGTCGGGGCTGCCGGCCTGCAGCGCGAACCATTTGTCGATGACCAGCGCATCGTCCTTGAACAACTGGTGAAAGCGTGCCAGGGCGGGCTGGGCCAGCGCGTGGCCGCTGGCGACCAGGGCCGACAGGGCGTTGAAGCGGTCGGTCATGTTGCCCGCGTCCTTGAAGCGCTGGTAGGCCTTGCCGGGCCAGACGGTGTCGCCGCTCGCGCGCGCGGCCAGGCACAGCATGGCCAGGGCCAGGCCGGCGAGGGCGCGGCGGCCGGCCGAGGCGGCGTCGGGGCGGTAGGCGCCCGTGTGCTGGTGTTGCTCCCAGGCCCAGGCCCAGTCGGCCTGCAGGGCGGCGGCCAGCTCCTGGCGCATGGCTTCGCGCACGGCGTGCACGCGCTGCGGGTCCACCACGTCGAGCTGCTCGGCGATGTAGGTCTCCGAGGGCAGGGTGAGCACGAGCTCCTTGAAGGCCGCGTCCAGGCCGGGATGGCGCAGCACGCTGCGCATGGCCTCGATGTAGCTGGCAGGCAGGATTTTGGAGTCAATTTGGCCTTCAGCGCCCGTGGACAGTGCGCTGTCAGCTATCGCTTGTGTAGCAATGCGCAGCGCCAGACGCTGGCTGGCCTCCCAGCGGTTGAAGGCGTCGCTGTCGTGCGCGAGCAGGGTGAGCAGCTCGGCGTCGCTGTAGTCGCATTCGAGGATGACCGGCGCGCTGAAGCCGCGCAGGAGCGAGGGCACGGGGGCGCTGGGCACGTTGACGAAGCTCAGCGTCAGGCCGGCCTCCTGCAGCACCACGGTGCGCGAGAGGGTGCCGGGGGCGGCTTCGCCCTCCAGTTGCAGGGGCAGGGCGCTGCCGTCCTGCGCGAGCAGGCCGAGCTCGACCGGGATGACGAAGGGCCGCTTGTCCGGCTGGCCCGGCGTGGCGGGGCAGCTTTGCGTGAGCGTGAGCGTGTAGCGCTGGGTGGCGGCGTCGTAGGCGCCTTCGGCGCGCACGCGCGGCGTGCCGGCCTGGCTGTACCAGCGCTTGAAGCCATCCAGGTGCAGGGCCAGGGGGCTGGCGGGGTTGGCGTCGGCCATGGCCTGGGCGAAGTCGTCGCAGGTCACGGCCTGGCCGTCGTGGCGCTCGAAGTACAGCTTCATGCCGCGCGCGAAGCCCTTGCGGCCCACCAGGTTGTGCTGCATGCGCACCACCTCGGCGCCTTTTTCGTAGATGGTGACGGTGTAGAAGTTGTTGATCTCGACGTAGCTGTCGGGCCGCACCGGGTGGGCCATGGGGCCGGCGTCCTCGGGGAACTGCGCGGTGCGCAGCACGCGCACGTCCTCGATGCGCTTGACGGCGCGCGCGGACGGGCTGCCCGCCATGTCCTGGCTGAACTCCTGGTCGCGAAAGACCGTGAGGCCCTCCTTGAGCGAGAGCTGGAACCAGTCGCGGCAGGTGACGCGGTTGCCCGTCCAGTTGTGGAAGTACTCGTGCCCCACCACGGACTCGATGTGGGCGAAGTCGGCGTCGGTGGCCGTGGCTTCGCTCGCCAGCACGTACTTGGTGTTGAAGATGTTCAGGCCCTTGTTCTCCATGGCGCCCATGTTGAAGTCGCTGGTGGCGACGATCATGAAGCGCTCCAGGTCCAGGCTCAGGCCAAAGCGGGCCTCGTCCCAGGCGATGGAGGCCATGAGCGAGTTCATGGCGTGTTCGGTCTTGCCCAGGTCGCCCGGGCGCACGTAGACCTGCAGCAGGTGCGGCTGGCCCGCGCGGCTGATGATCTGCTGCTCGCGCGCCACCAGCTTGCCCGCCACCAGGGCGAAGAGGTAGCAGGGCTTCTTGTGCGGGTCCTGCCAGCGGGCAAAGTGGCGGCCCTCGGGCAGCGCACCCTGCTCGACGAGGTTGCCGTTGGAGAGCAGCACCGGGCAGGCCGCCTTGTCCGCGCGCAGCAGCACGCTGTAGCTGGCCATGACGTCGGGTCGGTCCAGGAAGTAGGTGATGCGCCGAAAGCCCTCGGCCTCGCATTGGGTGAAGAAGGTGTCGCCGCTCACGTACAGGCCCGAGAGCTGCGTGTTCTTGGCGGGCGCGCAGGTGGTGAAGATCTCCAGCTCGAAGGGCGCATCGCCCTCGGGCAGGTTCTCCAGCACGAGCTGGCCGCCCTCGAGCTTGAACGAGGTGCCTGCGCCATTGACCAGCACACGCGCCAGGTTGAGCTCCTCGCCGTCCAGGCGCAGCGGCTGGGCCGGTGCGTCCGGGTTGCGGCGCACGCGCATCTTGTTCAAGACGCGGGTCTTGGCCGGGTCGAGGTCGAACGTGAGATCCACCGTGTCGATCCAGTACGCCGGCGGGGCGTAGTCCAGACGGTGGATGGCGGTGGCTTGTCCTTCTTTCATCCTGATTCCTTAGCGTGCGTTTACACGCCTTGCTTGAGCGCGGCTTCGATGAACGCATCGAGGTCGCCGTCGAGCACCTTCTGCGTGGCGGAGATTTCGACGTTGGTGCGCAGGTCCTTGATGCGGCTGTTGTCCAGCACGTAGCTGCGGATCTGGTGGCCCCAGCCCACGTCGGTCTTGGTGTCTTCGAGCTTTTGCTGCTCTTCCATGCGCTTGTGCATCTCCAGTTCGTAGAGCTTGGAGCGCAGGCGCTGCCAGGCCACGTCGCGGTTGCTGTGCTGGCTGCGGCCGTCCTGGCACTGCACCACGGTGCCGGTGGGGATGTGCGTCAGGCGCACGGCCGAGTCGGTCTTGTTGATGTGCTGGCCGCCCGCACCGCTGGCGCGGTAGGTGTCGGTGCGCACGTCGGCGGGGTTGATGTCGATCTCGATGGAGTCGTCGATCTCGGGGTAGACGAACAGCGAGGCGAACGAGGTGTGCCGCCCGCCCGAGCTGTCGAAGGGGCTTTTGCGCACCAGGCGGTGCACGCCCGTCTCGGTGCGCAGCAGGCCGTAGGCGTACTCGCCCTCGATGTGGATGGTGGCGCTCTTGATGCCGGCCACGTCGCCCGGGGTCTCCTCATCGACCGTGGCCTTGAAGCCCTTGCGCTCGGCGTACTTGAGGTACTGGCGCAGCAGCATGCTGGCCCAGTCGCAGGCCTCGGTGCCGCCAGCGCCGGCCTGGATGTCGATGTAGCAGTTCAGCGGATCGGCCTCCTTGCTGAACATGCGGCGGAACTCGAGCTCCTCGATCAGCGGGCGCAGCTTGTCGGTCTCGGCCTCGATGGTCAGCAGGCCGGCTTCGTCATCCTCTTCGCGGCTCATCTCGTAGAGCTCGCTGTTGTCGGCCAGCTCGCGCGTGAGCTTTTCCAGCGTGACGACCACGCTGCTGAGTGACTTCTGCTCCTTGCCCAGCTCCTGGGCCTTTTTCGGGTCGTTCCAGACGGCCGGGTCTTCGAGCGAGGCGTTTACCGTGCGCAGGCGTTCAAACTTGGCATCGAAGTCAAAGATACCTCCGTAACTCGGCCGTGCGCGTGGCCAAGTCCTGGAGGGTGTTGCCGATCTGGTTGATGCGTTCTGCTTCCATGGTGTGCGATCCTGGGTTCTATTTGACTGAATAACCTCACATTTTCGCACGTGCGGCCTGTTGCGGGCTTTTCCAGCCGCGCTGCCGCGCACGGGGATGCTGTTGCTATCTTTGTGATAGCTACTGGCGCCCGCTTTACGGGTGCTGGAGGTCTTTCAGGCCGATAGCAGGAAACCTTCGATCAGCGCCGCCACGGCCTGGGGCTGGTCGTGGTGCAGCATGTGGCCTGCGTCCTCGACGCGCGCCGTGCGGCAGTCGGGCACGCTTTGCAGGCGCTGGTGGTATTCCTCCAGCGTGTAGCGGCCCTGCCACCACAGGCCCAGGCTGTCGTCGCTCGCCTCGATGCACAGCGTGGGCGCGGTGATGCTGGCGTAGAGCGCCAGCACCTCGTCCAGGCGAAAGAGCTGCGCGTTGACGATCTTGTGCGCGGCGTCGCCCAGGATCTCCCATTGCCCCTGGGCGTTGGGGCGCGCCCAGTGGCGCGCCAGCCAGGCGGCCTTGTCCTGGGGCAGGCGCGGGTTGGTCTTCATCAGGCGCCGGGCCACGCCGTCTGCGCTGTCGTAGGTCTTGAGGGCCATGTCGCCGCGCTGCAGGGCCTTGAGTTCGTCCATCCACTGGGCGTAGCGCTGCGGGGCCTTGGCGGGCTTGCTCGCGGGCATGCCGAAGCCCTCCAGGTTGACCAGGCGGCGGATGCGCGCGGGGCGCGACCCGGCGTAGAACATGGCCACATTGCCGCCCATGCTGTGGCCCACCAGGTCCACGGGGGTATCGGGCGCGAAGTGGTCGAGCAACTGGTCCAGGTCCGCCAGGTAGTCGGGGAAGAAGTAGTGGTCCGTGGGCACGGGCGGCGCCGTCAGCCCGAAGCCGCGCCAGTCCGGCGCGATGATGCGCCGCCCCTGCACAAAGGCCTGGGAGAAGGCATCGACCACGAACTGGTAGGACGCGGACACGTCCATCCAGCCGTGCACCAGCACCAGGGGCGGCAGCGTAGACGTGTCGGGCCCCCACTGGCGCACGTGGTAGTTCAGGTGCCGGATGGGGACGAAGGCGCTGCGCGCGGTCTGGTGTTCCTGGTACATGGTTTTATTATCACCAAGCAAATGCTTTGTGTATATCTGGGGCAGGGCGGCGGTTTGTCGCGCGGGCGACGCTGCGCTGCAGCACCGTACACTGGGCGGTTTGCGCCATTCACGGTCGCCATACTGCACATGACGAAACTTGCACGGGGCCAGAGCCGCCTGAGCGTCTCGCCCATTTGCCTGGGCACCATGTCCTTTGGCGGACCGGTGGCCGGGCCGTCGGTTTGCCTGCCGTTCCGGCGCGGTGATTTTGGGCAAAATAGGGGTGCAGCGCTTTACCATCAAGCGCAAGCAGCTATCAAAGCAATAGTAAAAATGGCCAAGAAAGAAGGCAAGACCGCGCACGTGAGCGAGACCCCCGCCACGCAGATGCTCAAGGCGCACCGGGTGGAGTTCACCGGTCACCCTTACGAATACGTCGAGCATGGCGGCACGGCCGAGTCGGCGCGTCAGCTCGGCCTGGATGAGCACACCGTGGTCAAGACCCTGGTGATGCAGGACCAGGACGCCAGGCCGCTGATCGTGCTCATGCACGGCGACTGCAAGGTCTCCACCAAGAACCTGGCACGCCAGATCGGCGCCAAGTCGGTCGAGCCCTGCACGCCCGAGGTGGCCCACCGCCACAGCGGGTATCTGGTGGGCGGCACTTCGCCATTCGGCACGCGGCGCGACATGCCGGTCTACATCGAGGAAAGCATCCTGGCATTGCCGCGCATCGCCATCAACGGCGGGCGCCGGGGCTACCTGGTGCAGATCGACCCCCAGGCCTGCGTGCGCCTGTTGAACGCGCGCCCGGTGCAGTGTGCGCTGCGCGATGAACCTGCGGGGGGCGCGTAGTGCGGCCGCAGGGGGCGCGCGGCGCGGGCCCGCGGCGACCGGGGCTGTCGGCGCAGGTGCAGGCCCGCGCGCTTTGCGGCAGGCGCTGACCCATGGGTGCGACCTTCATCGTCGGCATGCTGTGCGTGCACCTGCTGTGCTTCGGCGCCATGTTCCTGCTGATCGGCAGGCGGCTGCAGGGCAGAAGAATGGGCATGGACGTGTTCGCCCTCGGCCACCTCATGCTGGGCTCTGCCTACGTGCTGCAACTGCTGGGCGGGCCGCCGGGCTGGAACCTGATGAGCGTGGTCAACCATACGCTGACCCTGGGCACGCCCGCCGTCTACTGGGTGGGCGCCATGCGCTTCTTCGACCGCCCGGCGCCGCTGTGGCGCCCGCTGCTCGCCCTGGCGCTGGCCTACACGGCCGCGCAGGTGCTGGTGCAGTGGGCGTTGGGGCCGACGGCCCGCTATGCCCTGTTGTCGGGCATGTCGGCGCTGCTGTTCCTGGCCATGACCATCGCCGTGGTGCACGGCGCACGCAGCTTTGCCCGGGATCTGCGCGTCGAAATGCTGCTGTTCGCCGTGCTGATCGGCGGCATCTGCGTGCTCAACGTCCTGAAGTGCCTGCAGATCCTCTCCGCAGGGCTGCAGGCGCTGGACATGGACAGCGCGTTCCAGATGGCGTTCTACGCCTACATGTCCTTCCTGGCGACCGTGCTGGCGCCGTTGCTCATCTGGCTGCTGCTGCGCCGGCTGACGGACGAGCTGCGCGCTGCCGCCGTGCGCGATCCGCTGACGCGCCTGCTGAACCGGCGCGGCCTCACCGAGGGGCTGCAGGCACATTTCCGTGCGCGCACCGCGGGGCCCGCGCAGCTCTTGATCGTCGACATCGACCACTTCAAGCGCATCAACGACACCCACGGTCATGCGGCGGGCGACGCCGTGCTGTGCCAGGTGGCGGATCGCTTGCGCGCCGCGGTGCGCCAGGGGGACCTGGTCTGCCGCATGGGCGGCGAAGAGTTCGTCGTGATCTGCCTGGATACCGAGGACGCGGGGGCGACGCGCCTGGCCGAGCGCCTGCGTGCCGCCGTCGAAAGCATGGCGGTGCCCGTCGGTGGCCGCCCGGAGGCGATACGGTGCACCGTGACCATCGGGGTATCGCAGACGTTCGCCGGCGGCGAGGCGCTCGACCGCGCCCTGCAGCAGGCCGATGCGGCCCTCTATCGCGGCAAGGCCGCCGGGCGCAACCGGGTGGAGCCCAGCGACGAGGCCGCCACGGCCGCTTATCGCGGGGTGGCAGCGGTCTGAGGCCGACGCCGGCCTCCCGCGCCCGCGCCGGCGTCGGCCGCTGGCAGAATGTAGCGCTCCAGAGCGCGTGGGGGGAGACCGCGCGTCACCCAACAACATCCAGTCGTCGAGAGAGTCTTTCGTGTCCATTGTCTATTCCGTCCTGGCGGTCATTGCCGCCTACCTGCTGGGCTCCCTGTCGTTTGCCGTCATCGTCAGCCGCGTGATGGGGCTTTCCGACCCGCGCACCTACGGCAGCAAGAACCCCGGCGCCACCAACGTGCTGCGCTCGGGCAGCAAGGCGGCGGCGGTGGTCACGCTGCTGCTCGATGCCGTCAAGGGCTGGCTGCCCGTGGTGCTGGTGCGCTGGTTTGGCGAGCCCTGGGGGCTGGGGGAGTTCACGCTGGCCCTGGTCGGTCTGGCGGCCTTCCTGGGCCACCTGTGGCCGGTGTTCTTCCGCTTCGAGGGCGGTAAGGGCGTGGCCACGGCGCTGGGGGTGCTGGTGGGCATCAGCGGCTGGCTGGGGCTGGTGCTGGGCCTGCTGTGGCTGGCCGTGGCGGCGGTTTCGCGCTATTCCTCGCTGGCTTCTCTGTCGGCGGCGGTGCTGTCGCCGGTGGTGTACGTGCTGGCTTCGGGCCTGCTGTGGAACGCCGAACGTGCCGTCACCGGCGCCATCGTGGTGATGGCCGCATTGCTGGTCTGGCGCCACAAGGAGAATATCACCCGGCTCATCCAGGGCAAGGAGTCGCGCCTGGGCAGCAAGGGCAAGGACAAGGGCGCGCCTGCCGAAGCAGCAGCGAAGGCGCCGCACAAGAAGCACAAGCGCCACTGAGCGCAGGCACCGCGGTGCTGCGCAGGCCGGGTCACCAGTGGCGCACGCGGCCGGTGTCGATGTGCACGAACTGCTCGCGCGGATAAAAACCCACGCCGCCGCCGCGCAGTGAGCGCGCGGCATCGCGCAGATCGGCCAGGGACACGCCGGGCAGGCGCACATCGATCGCCTTGCCGTCCATGTGCAGGCTGTGCTTGGCCACGCCACCCCCACGCGTGCCGCGCAGCGTGGCGTTGGTGCCGGGGCTGCGGTAGCCGGAAATCACCTGGAAGGGCTGTTCCGTGCCCAGTTCCTGGCGCACCCGGTGCAGCAGGTGGAAGAGCTGCGGGTCCATGGGGCCCACCTCGCCGCTGTAGTGGTCGCGCAGGAAGTGGTTGAGGCTGGTCAGCGCCGGCGCGAGGAAGCTGTCGCCCAGGGCGTACACCAGCGCGATCTGCTCGCGGGTGTGCGTGTGCTCCAGCGCCAGGCTGCGTGCGTCGGGCAGGCTGGCCAGCACAGGGGCAGCCTGCGGCAGGGTCGCGCCGGCTGCCAGCCACCGGGCGCAATGGCCCAGGAAGCGGCGGCGCGGGGAAGGTGGTGGTGGGGTCATGGGGCTTCTGGGTGTCGTTCAGCGGGCCTGGCGCCGCGCCAGGGCGTTGCGGCGCAGCGTCTGGTCGAGCAGCCGGTCGTGGCCGTAGATGTCGGCAAAGAAATAGGGGCGGCCGTTCTTCACGATGGTGGTGCTGTAGGCCAGCACCACGGGCACGGGCCGGGGCAGGCGCACGGTGTGCGACTGGCCCTGGCCCATGGCCTCGCGGATGCGCTCGGGCGTCCAGGCCGGGTCGTCCTGGAGCACGAAGCGGGCCAGTGCCACGGGGTCTTCCACGCGGATGCAGCCGTGGCTGAAGTCGCGCCGCTCGCGCGCAAAGAGCTGGGTGCTGGGCGTGTGGTGCAGGTAGATGTTGCTGTGGTTGGGGAACACGAACTTGATGTCCCCCAGCGCATTGTGCGGGCCGGGCCGCTGGCGCAGGCGCATCTGGCCCTGCAGCACGGCGTTCAGATGGTCTGGCGTGAGGTCGGTGACGGCCTGGCCGCTGCCGTTGACGAACTCGAAGCCCTGCTGCGTGAAATAGGCGCTGTCGCGGCGCAGGCGGGGCACGGTCTCCTCGCGCGCGATCGACGGGGGCACATTCCAGTAGGGGCTGAACTCGATGAAGCGCATGGGCTCGTCGAACAGCGGGGTGTGCGTCTTCACGGACTTGCCGACGATGACCTTCATGCTCAGGGCCACGGTGGTGGCACCGCCATGCACCTCATAGGCGCGCAGCACGAACTCCGGCACGTTGACCACGATCATGCGGGGCGCCAGTTGCAGCGGCGTCCAGCGCAGGTGTTCCATGGCCAGCGTGATCTGCCGCGCGCGCTGGGCGGGCGCCACCTCCAGTTGGGCCAGCGTGCCTTTTCCCACCACGCCATCGGCCGCCAGCGCGTGGCGCTGCTGGAAGGCCTTGACGCCCTCTTGCAGCACAGTGTCGTAGGTCGGTGTGGGCTGCGTGCCTTCCGGCAGGTCGCCCAGTGCCACGAGCCGCTGGGTGAGCTGCGCCAGGCCGGCCCAGGGCTGGCCGGGTTCGAGCTTGCGTTTCCCGGGCAGCGGGGGCAGGGGCGTGGCCCAGGCGGCATGACCGGCCAGCGTGCGGTAATGCGCCAACAGGGCGCGCAGGCTGGCGTAGAGCGGCACACGGGGCGCGGCGGCGCGCAGCGCGTCGGCAAAATGCGGGGTGGCCAGAGCGGCCTGCAGGTAGGCGGCGGGGTCGAAGTCCCGTGCCGGCAAGGCCGTGAACTCTGCATGGATCTGGCGGGGATCGATGCGGCCGGCGTGCAGGTCAGCCAGGTAGCGGTGCAGCGCGGCGGTCAGGGCCGCGTCCAGCCGTGCGGCGCCGGCTTCGTCCAGGGCGGGGCCTTGGGCTGCGCCGGTGACGGCCTGCATCAGGGGCTGTGCGTCGTAATCCTGGGGCTCCAGGCCTTCGGCGTCCGCATCGGCCAGCACCTGGGCGGCCTGCAGTGCGGCGGGGGTGGGGCGCCCCCCGTCAAGGAAAACGCCCGCGCCCGCGGCCTGGCCCAGGCAGGCCAGGCACAGCGCCGTCAGGCCGCGCGCCAGGAGGGAGGGTGCCATGCGGGTGGGAGAAGAACGCATCGTGCGAAGCCGCGCTCACCAGAAGGTGGCGCCGCGTGGGCAACGCACACAAAAAGAAGTTGACGAGCCTTACCCCCGGCACTGGCTCCACAGTTAGGGCTGCTTGGTTCCCCACCTGACCCGGTTGGCCGCTTCACCATGCGGGGAGGCCCGTCAGGATGGGATTCTACCCTCTGAACGGCGGCGCTGTGGAGGATGGTGGACGCAGCACCCCTACCTTGCAGGCCATGGGCCGTAGAATCGTGCGGATGTCCTACCTCGTGCTCGCCCGCAAGTACCGCCCGCGCAACTTCACCGAAATGGTGGGGCAGCAGCATGTGGTGCAGGCGCTGACCAATGCGCTCACGCAGCAGCGGCTGCACCATGCTTATTTGTTCACGGGCACGCGCGGCGTGGGCAAGACCACGGTGTCGCGCATTCTGGCCAAGTCGCTCAACTGCCAGGGGCCTGACGGGCAGGGCGGTATCACCGCCACGCCCTGTGGCGTGTGCCCGGCCTGTACGGACATCGACAGCGGGCGCTTTCCTGACTATACCGAGCTGGACGCAGCCTCCAACCGCGGCGTGGACGAGGTGCAGGGCCTGTTGGAGCAGGCGGTGTACAAGCCGGTGCAGGGGCGCTTCAAGGTCTTCATGATCGACGAAGTGCACATGCTGACCAACACGGCTTTCAACGCCATGCTCAAGACGCTGGAAGAGCCGCCCGAGTACCTCAAGTTCGTGCTCGCCACGACCGATCCGCAGAAGGTGCCGGTCACCGTGCTGAGCCGCTGCCTGCAGTTCAACCTGCGCCCCATGGCGCCCGAGACGGTGCTGGAGCACCTGGCCCAGGTGCTGGCCACCGAGCAGGTGCCGGCCGAGCCGCAGGCGCTGCGCCTGCTGGCGCGCGCCGCGCGCGGCTCCATGCGCGATGCGCTCTCGCTCACCGACCAGGCCATTGCCTTCGGCAGCGGCCGCATCGAGGAAGCCACCGTGCGCCAGATGCTGGGCAGCGTGGACTGCAGCCATGTGCTGCACCTGATCGACGCACTGGCCCAGGCCGATGGGCGCAGCGTGGTGCACACCGTCGAGACCCTGCGGCAGAACGGCCTGTCCGCCGCCTCCACGCTGGAGGAGATGGTGACCGTGCTGCAGCGCATGGCCGTGCTGCAGGCCGTACCCGGCATGGACGCCGGCGCCGCCAGCGACCCCGAGGCCGCCGAGGTGCAGCGCCTGGCCGCGTTGCTGCCCGCGGACGAAACGCAACTGCTCTACAGCATCTGCCTGCATGGCCGCGCCGAACTGGGCCTGGCCCCGGACGAGTACGCTGCGCTCACCATGGTGCTGCTGCGCCTGCTGCCCTTCAAGGCCACCAGCGGTACGGCGGAAAAAAAAACACTGAAACCGGCTGAGGCCCCGCCCGCTGCGGCCGCCGCCCCCGCCGCGCCAGCGCCTGCCGGGCCTGCCCCGCATGCTGCGCCGGCTGCGCTGCAACCAGAGCCAAAAGAGGCTGCAGCGCCCGTGGTGCAAGCGCAACCAGCTATCGAATCCATAGCGGAGCAGACGCCAGCCCCCGCCCCGGAGGCCCCGTTCATGCCGGCCGCTGTGGCAGACGCGCAGCCGGCACCGGCAGAACCTGCCCAGGCCGCCGCCGGCGAACCCGAGGCCGAGCCTGCGCGGCAGGCGGCATCCGCCCGGCTGCGCGCCTTGCCCGTGCGCAGCCCCGAGGCCGCCGCGCCTGTGCCCCAGGCACCGGCCGCGGCGGCGCCCAAGGTGGCTCCCATTCCCGTGCGCGAGCCGCGCCAGGAGGGCGCCCGGCTCCAGCCCCGGCCGGCCGAGGGCGCTGCCGCCCGGCGCCTGGTGCCGACCGCCGAGGGCGAGGCCTGGCAGGCGGCCGTGCAGCAGCTCATCGCCAGCGAGGCCATCACCGCGCTGGTGCGCGAGCTGGCGCTGCAGTCCCAACTGGTGGCGCGCGACGGCGAGCACTGGCTGCTGCGCGTGGAGAGCGAGTCGCTCAACCAGGGCAGTACGCGCGAGCGCCTGCGCGCCGCGCTGGCCGCTGCGGGCCTGGCGCAGCAGATCAGCGTGGAGCTGGGCCCCGTGACGGACAGCCCGGCGCTGCGCAATGCGGCGCGGCAGAACGAACGCCAGCAGCGCGCCCTGGAGATCGTGCAGAACGACCCCTTCGTGCAGACCCTGGTGCGCGAGTTCGATGCGCGCATCGTGCCGGGCAGCGTGCAGCCGCTCTGAACATCCCCTCTTTCTTTTCCCACCCATTCAACGAAAGGTCTATCCATGTTCAACAAAGGACAACTCGCCGGTCTCATGAAGCAGGCCCAGGCCATGCAGGACAACCTGAAGAAGGCGCAGGACGAACTGGGCAGCATCGAGGTCGAGGGCGAATCCGGCGCCGGGCTGGTCAAGGTCGTCATGACCTGCAAGCACGACGTCAAGCGCGTCACCATCGACCCCAGCCTGCTGCAGGATGACAAGGACATGCTTGAAGACCTGGTCGCCGCCGCCTTCAACGCCGCCGTGCGCAAGGCCGAGGAGACCTCGGCCGAGAAGATGGGCAAGATCACCGCAGGCATGCCAGGCCTCCCCGGCGGCATGAAATTCCCTTTCTGATGCTGGCTACTGCGCGGGCGATCCGCGTCGTTGGGCGGTGCTCGCAATCCTCACGACCAGAAAGGTCGTTCCGGTTGCTGCGCTCCGTCCGCCTCGCGGCTCATCCCGCTCGCTACGCCCTGGAGGGCGGGGTATGAACAGCAACCACCATGTCCAACACCCACTCGCTTGACGCGCTGATCCAGGCCCTGCGGCGGCTGCCGGGGGTGGGGGCGAAGTCGGCGGCGCGCATGGCGTTTCACCTGCTGCAGCACGACCGCGCCGGTGCACGCCAACTGGCACAGGCGCTGGAGCAGGCGGTGGACCAGGTGCGCCACTGCGCGCGCTGCCATACCTTTACCGAAGCGCCCGTGTGCGCCACCTGCCTGGATGCGCGGCGCGACGCCACGCGCCTGTGCGTGGTCGAGACGCCCGCCGACCAGTCCGCCATGGAGCGCACCGGCGCTTTCCATGGGCTGTACTTCGTGCTCATGGGGCGGCTGTCGCCGCTGGACGGCGTGGGCCCGCGCGACATTGGCGTGCAGGCCCTGCTCGAGCGCGCCTGCGACGGCGTGGTGCAGGAGGTCATCCTGGCCACGGGCTTCACCGCCGAGGGCGAGGCCACGGCCCACGTGGTGGGCGAGGCGCTGCGCGCGCGCGGGCTGCGCGTCACGCGCCTGGCGCGCGGCGTGCCCGTGGGCAGCGAACTGGAATATGTGGACCTGGGCACCATCGCCCATGCGCTGGCGGATAGGCGATAGGGACAGGGGCCGCACTGCGGCGCAGCAGCCCTGGCCGGGGCTGCGCCACCGTGCGGCGCTGCACGGCCCGTCAGGAGGCGCAGTGGTTTGCGCTATTGGTTTGATAGCTGTTTGCGCTGATTGGTAAAGCGCTGGAGGCATTTTTCATTATGAATACCAATTCCCATCTGGCGCATTTCACCGTGGCCTACTGGTGCGTATTGGTGGCGGTGCTGCTGCCGCTGGCGTGCTCGCTCATCGCCAAGCGTGCGGGCTTTGGCAAGAAGCGTGCGCAGGGCGGCTACGACAACCACCAGCCGCGCGCCTGGCTGGCGCGGCAGACGGGCGCGGCGGCGCGCGCCAATGCGGCGCAGGCCAACAGCTTTGAGGCGCTGCCCTTCTTCATGGGGGCGGTCATCATCGCCCACCAGCTCGGCGCCGGGCAGACGGCGCTGGACCTGCTGGCCCTGCTGTGGGTGCTGCTGCGCCTGTTCTACATCGTCACCTACGTGGCCGACCAGCCGACGGCACGCAGCGCTGTCTGGGGCGCGGCCTTCGTGGTCAACATCGCCATCTTCTTCCTCGGCTGGCGCTGACGGACGGCGCGCGCGCCGGGCCGCTCTACCGGAGCGCGGGTACGTAGATTCCCCCATCGCGTCATCCCTGATGTGCGCAGGCCGTCTCCCGGGCACAATTGCTGCAATGCAACATCGTGGAGGCTGTGCTGTCCGTGTCCTGGCTTATTGAACGCCGCCGTGCGCTGGGCGCGCTGGGCACCCTGGCCCTGGCCGGGCCGGGGCCCTGGGTGCGTGCCGGGGCGCAGGTGCCGCAGGCCATCACCGTGGCCATGGGCGGGGGGGCGATGCACCCGCTGCGCCACCTGCCGCTGGACATCGCCCAGCAGTTGGACTACTTCCGCCAGGAGGGCCTGGACGCCACCCTGCAGGACCATGCCAGCGATGCCCTGGCCCTGCATGCGCTGGCCCGTGGCCAGGCCGACGTGGCTGCCGTGGGCTACGAGCATGCGGTGCAGGCGGCCGCTGCGCCGGGCGCCGGCCTGCGCGCGCTGGTGCTGCAGACGCGCGCGCCCCAACTGGCGCTGGCCGTCTCGCTGCGGGCCTTGCCGCGCTACCGCGACCCGGGCGATCTGCGGCGCAGCCGCATCGGCATCAGCGCCTGGGGCGCGCTGGACCACGCCATGGCCTGCATGGTGCTGGCGCAGGCCGGGCTGGCACCCGAGGAGGTGCAGTTCATCGCCGTGGGCGACGGGCCGCGCGCGCAGGCGGCGCTGCGCGCGGGGCGCGTGCATGCCCTGTGCCAGCCCGATGCGGTGCTGGCGCGCCTGGAGCGCCAGGGCGAGGTGCGCATCGTGGCCGACGCGCGCGGCCTCGATGCCTCGCAGGCCGTGTTTGGCGGCCCCATGCCCGGCACCTGCCTGGTGGCGAGCACGGCCTTTGTCCAGGCCCGGGCGGGGCGTGCGCAGGCCCTGGTGAATGCCGTGGTGCATGCCCTCAAGTGGCTGCGCACCGCCGAGCCGGCCGATGTCGTGCGCCTGGTGCCGCCCGCCGGGCTGCTGGCCGAGCGCAGCCTGTACTTTGCCGCTCTGGCACGTGTGCGCGAGGTCATCTCGCCCGACGGCATGATGCCCGAGGCCGGGCCGGCGACGGCCCTGCGCGCGCTGGCCGTGCTGCAGCCGACGCTGGCGGTGCGCAAGGGCGAGCTGGCGCGCACCTACACGCAGGACTTCGTGCGCCAGGCGCGGCAGAAGTACGGCGTGTAGGGGCCGGGCGCGTTTATGCTTGCAGGCTTTTGCGCCTCGTTCCTGCCATGACGCTTCACCTCAGCCTCGGTCCCCTGATCGCCCTGGTCGCGGGCATTCTGATCCTCGTGTTCCCGCGCCTGCTCTCCACCATCGTGGCGCTGTACCTCATCCTCGTGGGCGTGCTGGGGCTGCTGGGCATGCACCAGTGGCGCCTGTGAGCGCGCTCAGCGGCGGCGCGCCTTGCCCGGCTTGACGGCGCCGCGCCGCACGGGCGTGGTCTTCTTGTCGGCCGTGCGCCTTTCCTTGCTGGCCTTGCGCGTGCCCGCCTTGTCGGTGTGCGCGCGCACGGCGAGGTAGAGCACCACGTCCTGCCCGGCCTTGAAGGCGGCGTTGGCCTTCACGTCGTTCCATTGCGCGAGCTGGGCGGCGGTCACACGGTGGCGCCGCGCCAGGCTGGCCACGGTGTCGCCCTTGCGGGCGCGCACCGTGGTGCGGCGCGTGACGATCTCGGGCGTCAGGGCCACCTTGCCGTTATCGGCCACCTGCTCGGAGACGTCGGCGCGCGCCGTGGTCGAGCGCGGCACGATGAGCGCCGACCCCGCCTTCACCAGCATGCGCGGCGGAATGCCGTTGATGCTGCGCAGGTCGGACTCCTCCATGCCCACGCGGCGCGCGATGTCGGCCACGCTCATGGTCGAGGGCAGGGTCCAGACCGTCCAGCTCGCGTACTGGCCTTCGTTGTAGGCGGCAAAGTTGCGCTCGAAGACCTTGGCGTTGTCCCAGGGCAGCAGGATTTGCGGCGTGCCCGCCGCCAGGATCACGGGCTTGTGCAGCGAGGGGTTGAGCGCCTTGAAGTCCTCCAGCCGCACATCGGCCAGCTTGGCTGCCAGCGCCACGTCGATGTCGCGCGTGATGTCCACGGTCTCGAAGTAGGGGTGGTTGGGGATCAGCGGCAGCTCGGCGTTGAAGGCCTCGGGGCGCGCCACGATGTTCTTCACCGCCTGCAGCTTGGGCACGTACAGGCGCGTTTCGCCAGGCATGGTGAGGTCGGTGTAGCCCGTGCCCAGGCCGGCCTTCTGGTTGCGCGCGATGGCGCGGCCGACGCTGCCCTCGCCCCAGTTGTAGGCGGCCAGCGCCAGGTGCCAGTCGCCGAACATGCCGTAGAGCTTTTGCAGGTAGTCCAGCGCCGCGCGCGTGGAGGCGAGCACGTCGCGCCGGTCGTCGCGGAATGCGTTCTGCTTGAGGTCGAAGTAGCTCCCCGTGGCGGGCATGAACTGCCACATGCCCGCGGCCCGTGCCGAGGACACGGCCTGCGGGTTGAACGCGCTCTCGATGTAGGGCAGCAGCGCCAGCTCGGTGGGCATGCCGCGGCGCTCGAGCTCCTCGACGATGTGGAACAGGTATTTGCGCGAGCGCTCGGTCATGCGCAGCATGTAGTCGGGGCGGCTGGCGTACCACTGCTCGCGGTCCTGCACCAGCGGGTGCTGCAGGTCGGGCATGGCAAAGCCGCGGCGAATGCGGTCCCACAGGTCCGTGGGCGTGAACAGCGGGGCCACGCGCTGGCCATGGGCCTGGGCCTGGGCAATCGGTTGCAGCGGGCCCGGGGGGAGGATGGGGGTGTGCGATGTGGCGGGGGCCTCGCCGGTCTGGGCGGGCGTGGCGGGGGCTCCGGCGCCGGGCAGTTGCGTGGCGCAACCCGTGAGCCAGAGCAGGCCCGCGAGGCAGGCAATGTGCAGCAGTTTCATCAAAAAGCGTTTTTCCAGGCGCGCAGCGTGGCCAGCACGCTGGCCGCATCCTGCGGGTGGGTGGAAGGATCGTGGGCCACGGCTGCCGCCGCCACGTCCGCCTGGCGCGTGCGCAGGAAGGGGTTGATCTCCCGCTCCAGCGCCAGGGTGGACGGCAGCGTGGGCAGGCCTTGCGCGCGCAGGCGCTCGCAGTGGCCCAGGTGGTGGAGCAGCGCGGCATTGCCGGGTTCCACGGCGCGGGCGAATTTCAGGTTGGAAAGTGTGTATTCATGGGCGCAGCACACGCGCGTGCCCGCGGGCAGGGCGGCCAGGCAGTCCAGCGAGTCCTGCATCTGCGCGGCCGTGCCCTCGAACAGGCGTCCGCACCCGGCCGAGAACAGGGTGTCGCCGCAGAACAGCAGCGGGCTGTCACCGGCCGGCGCGGCGTAGTAGGCGATGTGCCCGGCCGTATGGCCCGGCACGTCGAGCACCAGGAAGTCCAGCCCCAGCGCCTGCACCCGGTCGCCCTGCGCCAGCGGCACGAAGGGCTGCGGGATGGCCTCGCGCGCGGGCCCGTACACGGTGGCGCCGGTGGCGGCGCGCAGCGCCTGCACGCCGCCCACGTGGTCTGCATGGTGGTGCGTGACTAGAATCGCCTGCAGGCGCAAGTCCCGCTCCTGCAGGGCCTGCAGCACGGGCTGGGCCTGGCCGGGGTCGACGACCAGCGCCTCGTGCGCGTCGTGCAGCAGCCAGAGGTAGTTGTCGGCAAAGGCGGGCAACGCGAGCAGGTTCATGAGCGATCAACAAAAGATTATAGGTTTGCACCATTGGTTCGAATCCGCCCCCGGGCGCTATCTGCTGGAGTGGGAGCAGGCGTGCTTTGATGCGGCCGTGGCCGACGTGTTCGGCTACCACAGCCTGCAGGTGGGCATGCCGCTGCTCGACGGCCTGCGCGCCAACCGCATGCAGCACCGCTGGCTGGCGCTGGACGAATGGCCCGGCGCCGGCCCGGAGGCGCAGCAGGGCGGCCGGCCCGACCTGCTGGCGCATGCCGTGGCGCTGCCCTTTCCGGACAACAGCCTGGACCTGGTGCTGCTGCCGCACGCGCTGGAGCTCAGCCACGACCCGCACAGCGCGCTGCGCGAGGTGGCGCGCGTGCTCGTGCCCGAGGGGCGCGTGGTCATCACGGGCCTGAACCCGGTGAGCCTGTGGGGCCTGCGCCAGCAGCGCCAGCGCCTGTACCGCCGCCTGGCGGGCGGGCGGGGGCGCCTGTTCCTGCCCGACCTGGGAGAGTTCATCGCTCCCTGGCGCATGCGCGACTGGCTCAAGCTGCTCAATTTTGAACTGGGCGCCATGCAGTACGGCTGCTGGCGCCCCGCGGTGCGCACGCAGCACTGGCTGGACCGCTACGCCTGGATGGACGGCGTGGGCGCCCGGCTGTGGCCCATTCTGGGCGCGGCGTATTTCATCGTGGGCATCAAGCGCGTGCATGGCATGCGCCTGCTCGAGCCCGCCTGGCGCAGCGCGCGTGCGCACACCGGCGCCACCGTGCCGCTGGTGCGCCGGGGCGCAAAAAACCACCATTGCACAGGACACATGGAGTGAACAAGGTACAGATTTACACCGACGGCGCCTGCAAGGGCAACCCCGGCCCGGGCGGCTGGGGCGTGCTGCTGCGCTCGGGCGTAGTGGAGAAGGAGCTGTTCGGCGGCGAGCCCAACACGACCAACAACCGCATGGAGCTGATGGCGGTGATCGAGGCGCTCTCGGCCTTGAAGCGCCCGTGCGACGTCACGCTCTGGCTCGACAGCGAATATGTGCGCAAGGGCATCACGGAATGGATCCATGGCTGGAAGGCCAAGGGCTGGCGCACTGCCGCGCGCCAGCCGGTGAAGAACGCCGAGCTCTGGCAGCGCCTGGACGCGCTGGTCGAGCAGGGCGGCCACCGCATCGACTGGCGCTGGGTGCGCGGCCATTCGGGCGACCCTGGCAACGAGCGCGCCGACGCCCTGGCCAACCGCGGCGTGGAGCAGGCCCTGGGGCGCTGAGCCCGGAAGGTAAAGCTGCGGTAAAACCCGGGCGCGCCGCAGGGGGCACGTGCGGCGCGGCACGGGCGCCGCGCCGGGGCGCTGTTACATTCCAGGGCCTATCCGGTACGTTTCTTATGGCTTCTTCCAGAACAGCAACTTGGATTCTTGCGGCCCTGGGGCTGGTGGCGGCAGGCACGGCCGCCTGGTGGCTGCAAAGGCCTGGCGCCGGCACGCAGGCCGCCGCTCCCGCGCAGGTCGCGCAGGGGCAGGGCAAGGCCGCTGGGGCGCAGGCCCCCGGCGTGGAGGCCGCCGCCGTGCGCCGCATGGCCCTGAGCGACGAGGCCCAGGCCGTGGGCAGCCTGCGTTCGCGCCGCAGCGTGGTGTTGCGGCCCGAGGTGAGCGGGCGTGTCACGCACATCCATTTGCGTGACGGCGCGCGCGTGCGCCAGGGGCAGGTGCTGGTGCAGTTCGACGACCAGTTGCCGCGTGCCCAGGTGCAGCAGGCGCGGGCTGAGCTGTCCATCGCCCAGGCCAACCACCAGCGCAACCAGGAGCTGGTGGCGCAGGGTTTCGTGAGCCAGCGCTCGCTCGACGAGAGCGCCGCCAGCCTGCAGGTGGCGCAGGCCAAGCTCGCGCTGGCCGAGGCGACGCTCGCGCGCCTGCGCATCGTCGCGCCGTTCGACGGGGTGGCGGGCATCCGCAATGTGCACGTGGGCGACTACCTCAAGGATGGTGCGGACATCGTCAATCTCGAGGACATCGACGGCATGGTCGTGGACTTCCGCCTGCCCGAGCGCTACCAGACCCTGCTGCGCACCGGCCAGCGCGCGCGCGTCGAGCTCGACGCGCTGCCCGGCCAGACGTTCGAGGCCCAGGTGCTCGCCGTCGACCCGCAGATCGACGCCAACGGCCGCTCGGTGGCCGTGCGTGCGGGCCTGGACAACCGCGGCGGGCCGCTGCGTCCGGGCATGTTTGCGCGCGTCACGGCCGTGTTCGGCGCACCGGTGCAGGCGCTGGTGGTGCCCGAGGCGGCCATCGTGCCCCAGGGCGCGGGCAACTGGGTCTGGCGGCTCGAACCCGGCGCTGCCGGCCAGGACACGGTGGCGCGCCGGGTGGACGTGCAGCTTGGCCTGCGCCGGGCGGGCCTGGTGGAAGTGCGCTCGGGTCTGGCCGAGGGCGACCAGGTGGTCACAGCGGGCCACCAGCGCCTGCAGCGTGACGGCGCGCCCGTGCGCATCGTGATGCAGCAGCCGCAGGCGGCGGCGCCCGCGGCTCCGGCCAGCCAGGGCGCCGCGCGCTGAAGTCCCGGGAGCCCGCCGCATGCAACTGGCCGAAGTCTCCATCCGCCGCCCGGTGCTGGCCACCGTGCTCTCGCTGCTGGTGCTGCTCGTCGGCGCCGTGAGCTTCACGCGCCTGTCGGTGCGCGAGTACCCGCGCATCGACGAACCCGTGGTCACCGTGAGCGTGCGCTACGCGGGTGCCTCGGCCGAGGTCATGGAGTCGCAGGTCACCAAGCCGCTCGAAGACTCCATCGCCGGCATCGACGCGGTGGACGTCATCACCTCCATCAGCCGCGCCGAGCAAAGCCAGATCAGCGTGCGCTTCCGGCTCGAGAAGGACGCCGACAACGCCGCCGCCGAGGTGCGCGACCGCACGGCGCGCGTGCGCGGCCGCCTGCCCGACGAGGTCGACGAACCCGTGATCGCCAAGGTCGAGGCCGATGCCGTGCCCGTGATGTGGCTGGCCTTCAGCAGCGACACGCGCACGCCGCTGCAGATCAACGACCTGCTCAACCGCATCGTCAAGCCGCGCCTGCAGACCGTCAGCGGCGTGGCCGACGTGCCGATCTACGGCGAACGCCGCTACGCCATGCGCGTGTGGCTGGATCCGCAGCGCATGGCGGGCTACCGCCTGACCACGCAGGACGTGGAGGACGCCATCCGGCGCAGCAACCTGGAGCTGCCCGCCGGGCGCATCGAGTCGCTCGAGCGCGAGTTCAGCGTGACCTCGCAGACCAACCTGCTGCGCGCGTCCGAGTTTGCGCAGATCGTGGTGCGCAACGTCAACGGTTTTGCCGTGCGCCTGGCGGACGTGGCGCGTGTGGAGGAGGGCCCGGCCAGCGACCGCAGCCGCGTGCGCCTGAACGGGCGCGAGGCCATCTCGGTGGGCGTGATCCGCCAGACCACGGCCAACCCGCTGGAGATCTCCGACGGTGTGCGCGCCATGCTGCCCGTGCTGAAGGCCGACCTGCCGCCCGACGTGTCCATCGATATCGCCAACGACAACTCGCGCTTCATCGACCGCTCCGTCAAGAGCGTGTACCAGACCATCGCCGAGGCCGTGGTGCTGGTGGCGCTGGTGATCTTCGTGTTCCTGCGCACGGTGCGCGCGTCCATCATCCCCATCGTCACCATCCCGGTGAGCCTGATCGGCAGCTTCGCCCTCATGCACCTGGCGGGCTTCTCCATCAACACGCTCACGCTGCTGGCGCTGGTGCTGGCCATCGGCCTGGTGGTGGACGACGCCATCGTCATGCTGGAGAACATCTTCCGCCATATCGAGGAGGGGCTGGACCCGTTCTCTGCCGCCATCCGCGGCGCGCGCGAGATCGGCTTTGCCATCGTCGCCATGACGCTCACGCTGGTGGCGGTGTACGCGCCGCTGGCCTTCACGCCCGGGCGCACGGGGCGGCTGTTCGTGGAATTCGCGCTCGCGCTGGCCGGGGCGGTGCTGGTGTCGGGCTTCGTGGCGCTCACGCTCTCGCCCATGATGTGCTCGCTGCTGCTGCGCCACAATCCGCAGCCCGGCTGGTTCGACCGCAGCATGGAGCGCTGGCTCACGGCGCTGGCGGACGGCTACGGCCGCCTGCTGCGCTGGGTGCTCACGGCGCGCGCCGGCGCGCTCCTGCAGGCGCGCTGGCTGGTGCTGGCGCTGATGCTGGCCTGCGCCGCGGCGATTGCGCTGATCTGGCCCACCATGCGCCAGGAACTCTCGCCGCTGGAAGACCGCGGCACCATCCTGGCGAGCATCACGGCGCCCGACGGCGCCACGCTGGACTACACCGACCGCTACGCGCGCGAGCTCGAGAAGATCGGCAAGGACTACCCGGAGTTCGACCGCATCTTTGCCAACATCGGCAACCCCACCGTCTCGCAGGGCAGCGTGGTCTACCGCGCGGTGGACTGGGAGCAGCGCCAGCGCAGCACCCTGCAGCTGGCGCGCGAGATGCAGGGGCGCATTGCCAGCCTGCCGGGGGTCAACGCCTTTCCCATCACGCCGCCCTCGCTCGGGCAGGGCTTTCGCTCGCGCCCGCTGCACTACGTGATCCAGACCTCCGAGAGCTACGAGGACTTGTACGCCACGGTCAACCGCTTCATGGCCGAGGTGGCGAAAAACCCCGGCATCGTCTCGCCCGACGTGGACCTGCGCCTGAACAAGCCCGAGCTGCGCATCGAGGTGGACCGCGAGCGCGCTGCCGACCTGGGCGTGGGCGTGGACGTGGTGGCCCGCGCCGTCGAGACCATGCTGGGCGGGCGCACCGTCACGCGCTACAAGCGCGATGCCGAGCAGTTCGACGTGATCGTGCAGACGGCGGACGCGGACCGGCGCACGCCCCAGGACATCGACGGCATCTACGTGCGCGGGCGCGGCGACGCCATGATCCCGCTCTCCAGCCTGGTGCGCGTGCACGAGAGCGTGAGCCCGCGCGAGCTCAACCACTTCGGCCAGCGGCGCTCGGCCACCATCACGGCCAACCTGGCGAGCGACTACTCGCTGGGGCAGGCGCTGGCCTTCATGGACCGCACGGCGGCCCAGGTGCTGCGGCCGGGCTACACCACCGAGCTCAACGGCATCTCGCGCGAGTTCAAGAGCTCGCAGGGGGCGCTGGTGGTCGTGTTCGTGCTGGCGCTGGTGTTCATCTACCTGGTGCTGTCGGCGCAGTTCGAGAGTTTTCTCGACCCGCTGGTCATCCTGCTCTCCGTGCCGCTGTCCATGGTGGGGGCGCTGCTGGCCCTGAAGTGGAGCGGCGGCTCGCTCAACGTGTACTCGCAGATCGGCCTGATCACGCTCGTGGGCCTGATCACCAAGCACGGCATCCTGATCGTCGAGTTCGCCAACCAGTTGCGCGCCCAGGGCCTGGAGATGGTGGACGCGCTCGTCAAGGCGTCCAGCCAGCGCCTGCGCCCCATCCTCATGACCACGGGCGCCATGGTGCTGGGCGCCATCCCGCTGGCGCTGGCCGAAGGCGCGGGCGCCGAGACGCGCACGCAGATCGGCTGGGTCATCGTCGGCGGCATGAGCCTGGGCACGCTGCTGACCATCTTCGTCGTGCCCACCATGTATGCCCTGCTGGCGCGCCGCGCCGTGCCCGGCCCGCGCGCCCAGCCCGCGCAGGCAGCGCACGGTGCGCCGCATTGATGCTCCATTTTTGATAGCTGCTGGCGCTTGTCGGCATTGCCCTGCAGCCTTTTTTGAGCCTTGGATTGCGCTCGGGCGCGGGCGGCGGCGCACCGCCGCCGTGACGCAGATCAACCACGACCGTGCGCGCCGCTGGGGCATGGGCGGCGCGCGCCGGCAGCGCGCCTATGATGTGTCTGGCAGGAGGATGGCTGCATGAATCCGGTGTTCGACCTGTTGCGTTTGTCCACGGTCTCGCTCGACGTGCTGGTCGCCCAGCGCGGCAGCCGCGCGGGCCTGGCGCAGCGCCAGCGCAGCCGGCTTGCACTCTTGCTCGACGCCGCCCTGCGCGGCTCGCCCCTGTACCGTGAATGGCTGGGCCCCGGCGCGCATGCAGGCATGGCGCTGGAGCAGTTGCCGGTGGTCACGCGCGGCGCGCTCATGGCACGCTTTGACGACTGGGTGACCGACCCGCGCCTGCGCCTGGACGAACTGCGCGCCTTCATGGCCGAGCGCGAACGCATCGCCGATCCCTGGCTGGGGCGCTACATGGTGTGGGAGAGCTCGGGCACGTCGGGCCAGCCGGGCATCTTCGTGCAGGACGGCCATGCCATGGCCGTGTACGACGCGCTGGAGGCCCTGCGCCGCAGCGCACCGCGCCCGCTGGTGCACTGGATGGACCCGCTGCACCTGGCCGACCGGCATGCCTTCGTGGGCGCGATCGGCGGGCATTTCGCAAGCATCGTCTCGCTGCAGCGCCTGCGCAGCATCAACCCCTGGATCGCGGCCACCACGCGCAGCTTCGCCATCGAGGCGCCGGTCGCCGAGCTGGTGCAGGCGCTCAACGCCTACGACCCCACCGTGCTCATCACCTATCCCACGGCGGCGGCGCTGCTGGCGCAGGAGGCGCTGGAGGGGCGCCTGCGCATCCGCCCGCGCGAGGTCTGGACCGGCGGGGAGACGCTCAGCCCCGTGGTGCGCGCGCACATCGAGCACGGCCTGGGCGGCGTGCTGCGCAACAGCTATGGCGCCTCGGAATTCCTGGCCATGGGCTGGGAATGTGCGCATGGCCACATGCACCTGAACGCCGACTGGGTGATCCTCGAACCCGTGGACGAGCACCACCGCCCGGTGCCCGCCGGGGCGCCTTCGTGCAGCGTGCTGCTGACCAACCTGGCCAACCACGTGCAGCCGCTGATCCGCTGCGAGCTGGGCGACCAGGTCACGCTGCACAGCGAGCTGTGCACCTGCGGCTCGCCCCTGCCGCTGATGGAGGTGTGCGGCCGCCAGGACGATGCGCTGCGCATGGCCACGCAGGACGGCGGCACGGCGACGCTGCTGCCGCTGGCGCTCTCCACCGTGCTGGAGGACGGGGCGGGCGTATTCGACTTCCACCTGCGCCAGCTCGACGCGCGCACCCTGCTGCTGCGCCTGCCGCAGCAGGGCGCCGCGGGGCGTGCCGCCGCCGCACGCTGCCGCGCCGTGCTGCAGCGCTGGGCGGCCAGCCAGGGGCTGGCGCCCCTCACGGTGCGCACCGAGCTGGGCCACGCCGTGCCGCGCGGGCGCAGCGGCAAGGCGCGCCGCATCGTCGCTTGCTCGCCGGATGAGGTCGCGCCTTCTCAGGGCATGGATGACACGTAGGCCACCACGGCCTCGATGTCCGGGTCCGTGAGGTAGCGCGTATTGGCGGTCATGATGGAATTGCTGCGCACATCGACCCCGTCGCGGTAGCGGCGCAGCGTGGTGCGCAGGTAGTCGGGCTGCTGGCCGGCGATGCGCGCGATCTGCGCGCTGCCGCGGCCCTCGCTGCCGTGGCAGCGTACGCAGTTCTTGTTGAACTGGGACTGGCCCTTGAGCACCAGCGCCTGGTCGGCCGCGGGCTGGGGGCGCACGTCCTGGTCGGCGTAGAACAGCACCATGCCGATCTTCTCGTCGGCGTTCATGGCGCGGATCATGCCCTCCATGAATTCGTTGCGGCGCCGGCCATCGGCGAACTGGCGCAACTGCTCGAGCAGGTAGGCCGGGTTCTGGCCCGCGAGGTTGGGAATCGACGGCTTGGTGCTGTTACCGCCGTCGCCATGGCAGTGCGCGCACACGGCAGCCACCTTGCGGCCCAGGCGGTACAGCTCGCCGGCCAGTGCCGGCGTGGCCTGCACCTCCTGGAAGCGGGCGTCCAGGTCCACATGCGCCGTGGCACGCGCCTTGGCCGGCTGCGCCAGCGCCGGCGGCATGGCGCAAACGGCTGCCAGGCAGGCCAGCACCCATCCCCGCACGATCCCTTTCCACATGTTTTGACCCTTTTCCGAAAATGGTCATTCTAGAGGCTGGCGCCGCGGCGGGCGCGGGATTTTGCTTGATGGATATCAAGCCTTGGCGTCACCGGGGGCGCCGGCCAGGTGCTGCAGCTCGGTCAGGGTGTTGATGTTGGCAAAGGCCCGGGGGTCGTCGCCCGGCCGGTCGAAGGCCGCCTGCGCACAGGCGTGCTGCGCTGCCCAGGCGCCCACCTTGTGGCCGCCCGCCGCCACGAAATCCGCCAGGCTGTGCCGCAAGGCGCTGCGCAGCAGGCAGAACACGGGCTGGGGGCGCAGCGGCGCCGGGGCGCCGGGGCCATCGGGCGCCAGGGCGATGGCGAGGTCCGCGCCCTGCGCCTGGGCGGCTGTGGCCAGGCGCGCCGCCAGGTCGCTGGGAAAGAAGGGGCTGTCGCAGGGCACGGTGAGCATCCAGGGCGTGCGGCAGCGCTCCAGCCCGGCCAGAAAGCCCGCCAGCGGTCCGGCGAAGCCGGGCAGGGTGTCCGGGCAGACCGGGGCGCCCCAGGCCTGGTAGGCGGCCAGGTGGCGGTTGGCGTTGACGAGCACGGTACCGACCTGCGGCGCCAGCCGGCGCAGCGCGTGCAGCGCCAGCGGCACGCCGTGCAGCGGCTGCAGGCCTTTGTCCACGCCCCCCATGCGCGTGCCCTGGCCGCCGGCCAGCACCAGGCCCGTGATGTCTGCAGGGGCAATGGCGGGCATGTCAGTCATTCCTGGTGCGGAGGTCCGCCCTGTCGCGTGCCAGGGGCGCAGCCCAAGGCCAGGGCAGCCGCGCAAGGGCCGCCCCGCCGCCGCTCAGGGGGTGTTTCCATATCATCCGCCGATGTAGCTCATCTCGATGCGGCGCTTGCCTGTGCCCGGCTCCGCGGGCAGGCTGCTGCGCAGCTCGGAGTAGCGGTCGCTGCGGCCTTGCCAGATCGCGCCCAGCGCGCTGGCGATGGCATCGTCGCTCGCGCCCGAGCGCAGCAGGCTGCGCAGGTCGTAGCCTTTGTCGGCGAACAGGCACAGGTACAGGCGCCCTTCGGTCGAGAGGCGCGCGCGGTTGCAGTCGCCGCAGAAGGCCTGGGTCACGCTGCTGATCACGCCCACCTCGCCCAGCGCGGGGTCGTGCCGCCCCTGCGCGTCGGCATAGCCCCAGCGCTGGGCCGTCTCGCCCGGTGCCGTCGGCTCCAGCGGCACCAGCGGCAGTTCGGCGCGCAGCCGCGCGATGACCTCGCGCGAGGGCAGGACTTCGTCCATGCGCCAGCCGTTGGTGGCGCCCACGTCCATGAATTCGATGAAGCGCAGGATGACGCCTGTGCCGCGGAAATGCCGCGCCATGGGCAGGATTTCGTGCTCGTTGGTGCCGCGCTTGACCACCATGTTGACCTTGACCGGCGCCAGGCCGGCCGCGCGTGCGGCGGCAATGCCGGCCAGCACCTCGGCCACGGGGAAGTCCACGTCGTTCATGCGCCGGAACACCGCGTCGTCCAGGCCGTCCAGGCTCACGGTCACGCGCTGCAGCCCGGCCTGGCGCAGGGCAGGGGCCTTGCGCGCCAGCAGCGAGCCATTGGTGGTGAGGGTGATCTCGGGCGGCTGGCCGTCGGTGGTGCGCAAGGCCGCGAGCTGCGCCACCAGGCCCTCGATGTTGCGGCGCAGCAGCGGCTCGCCGCCCGTGAGCCGGATCTTGCGCACGCCGTGGCGCAGGAAGATGGCGGCCAGGCGCGTGATCTCCTCGAAGCGCAGCAGGTCGGCGTGCGGCAGGTAGGGGTAGTCCTTGCCGAAGACTTCCTTGGGCATGCAGTAGTTGCAGCGGAAGTTGCAGCGGTCCGTCACGCTGATGCGCAGGTCGCGCAAGGGCCGGCCCAGTGTATCGGCCAGCAGCCCCGTGGCTGGCACCGGCGTGGTGGGCAGGGGCACCGCCAACGCGGCGCTGCGCTGGTCCACCAGGGGAATCACGCGTTCAGACATGGGGCGATTGTGCCCCACGGCGCGCTGCGCCGGCGGTACCAATGTGCCCGTCAGGGGCGTCCAAGGCGCTGCTGCCCGCAGGGGATTGATCTACCTCAGTGGAGCCTCGGGTGCAGGCGCGCAGAATTCATTCTCATTTCCCATGTGATGGCAATCCATGAAAACCCTTGACTGCTCCGTTGCCCGTACTTCTTCCCGCCGTGCCCTGATCCAGGGCGCGGCGGCGGTCGCGCTCTATTCCGTGCTCACGCCGGCGCAGGCGCAACTGGCCATGTCCACCGCCATCAACCGGGCGGCGCGCAACCGCGCGCTGTCGCAGCGCATGGCCAAGGCCTATTGCCAGATCCTGCTGGGCGTGCTGCCCGAGGAGTCCGCGCGCACCCTGGCCGATGCGCGCAAGCAGGTGCGCCGCGGCTTTGACGACCTGGCCAAGGTGCCCTGGCCCGCGGACCTGGCCCGGCATGTGATGGACATCCAGAAGCATGCGGACACCACCGAGTCCCTGTTGGTCATCCCCGCCACGCGCGAGTCGGTGGCCGCCGTGGCCCAGCAGTCCGACCGCATGATGGCGGCGGCGCAGTCCGCCACCGAGGCCTTCGAGAAGGCCGCCAGGATCAACACCGCCAAGCTCGTGAACACCGCGGGCCGCCAGCGCGCGCTCTCGCAGCGCATGGCGCGCGACTACTTCCTCGCGGCGGCCCGGCTCGACGGCAAGGGCCTGCGCGAGCAGATGAAGGCCGACGCCACCGAATTCCGCCTGGCCCTGGACGCCCTGGCGGCCGCGCCCATCAGCACGCCGGCCATCCGCAACGAGCTCGAGCTGGGCCGGGGCCAGTGGCTGTTCTTCGAGGCGGCCCTGCAGCGCAAGCCCGACGACAAGGGCATGGAAACCCTGGCCACCACCAGCGAGCGCCTGCTGGAGGTGATGGACAAGCTCACCGACCTGTACGACGCCGCGCTCAAGGAAGTGCTGGGCTGAATCGCCCCCGGGTTTGCCGCTACAGTGGGGCCTGCCGGAGACCCTGCCATGTACCTGCCCGCCCAGTTCCAAAGCCTCGACGGCGCGCATGCCGACGCCCTCATGCGTGCCCACCCGCTGGCCAGCCTCGTCTCCACCGACGACGAGGGCTTTCCGTTCATCACCCACCTGCCCCTGCACCTGCAGGTGCGCGGCTCGCAGCGCGTGCTGCTGGGCCACTGCGCGCGCGGCAACCCGCACTGGCGCTACCTGCAGCAGCGCCCCGAGGCGCTGGTGGCCTTTCTCGGGCCGCATGCCTACCTCTCGCCCGCGGTGTACCCGGACCGCGAGCGCGTGCCCACATGGAACTACCTGGCCGTGCACTGCCGCGTGCGCACCGTGTTCGTCGAGGAGCCCGCCGCCAAGGATGCCCTGCTCAAGGCGCTGATCGGCGACCATGAGCCGCCCTATGCCGAGCAGTGGCGCGCCCTGGGCGAGGGCTTTGCGCACAAGATGCTGGCGGGCATCGTGGCCTTCGAGCTGCACGTGAGCAGCCTTCAGTGCAAGCTCAAGCTCAACCAGCACCGCAGGGAATCGCACGCCGCCATGTATGCGGCCTACCGTGCGGGCGATGCGGGCGCCCAGGGCCTGGCCCAGTGGATGCAGACCCTGGGCATGGTGGCGGACTGAGGCAGCTTGGCCGCGCGGGTGCAAATGGGCATGAAAATGGCCTCTGGCGCTTGCTCGCCAAGCGCAAGCAGCTACTGAAAAAATAGCAAATACCACGATATGACGGTGCACGACGACACCCACTGGATGCGCCTGGCCCTGGCCGAGGCTGAGGCCGCGGCGCACGCGGGCGAGGTGCCCGTGGGCGCAGTGCTGGTGCATGAGGGCCGCGTGCTGGCCACCGGGCGCAACGCCCCCGTGGCGGGGCACGACCCCACGGCGCACGCCGAAATCGTCGCCCTGCGCGCGGCAGCGCAGCAGCGCGGCAACTACCGGCTGGAGGACTGCACGCTCTACGTCACGCTGGAACCCTGCGCCATGTGCAGCGGCGCGCTGCTGCACGCGCGCCTGCCGCGTGTGGTGTACGGCGCGCCCGACCCCAAGACCGGCGCCGCGGGCTCGGTGGTGGACTTGTTTGCCCAGCCCCTGCTCAACCACCACACGCAGGTGCAGGGCGGGGTGCTGGCCCAGGAGTGCGGCGCGCTGCTGGCGGCGTTCTTCCGCACGCGGCGCAGCCAGCAGCGTGCCCAGGCGCTGGCCGCGCACCCGCTGCGCGAGGATGCGCTGCGCACGCCCGCTAAGCGCTTTGCCGATCTGCCCGGCTACCCCTGGGCGCCGCACTACCTGAGCGACCTGCCCGCGCTCGGCGGCCTGCGCCTGCATTACCTCGACGAAGGCCCGCGCGCCGCGCCGCTCACCTGGCTGTGCCTGCACGGCAACCCCACCTGGAGCTATGTGTACCGGCGCATGCTGCCCGTGTTCACGCAGGCCGGCCACCGTGTGGTCGCGCCCGACCTGATCGGCTTCGGCCAGAGTGACAAGCCCAAGAAGGAGGACGCACACAGCTTTGCCTGGCACCGCCAGGTGTTACTCGAACTGGTGCAGCGCCTGGACCTGCGCAACGTGGTGCTGGTGGTGCAGGACTGGGGCGGCATCCTGGGACTGACGCTGCCCATGGAGATGCCCGGGCGCTTTGCCGGCCTGCTGGCCATGAACACGCTGCTGGCCACGGGCGATGCGCCGCTGTCGCAGGGTTTTCTGGACTGGCGTGCGATGTGCGCGCGCCAGCCCTTGTATGGCGTGGGGCGCCTGCTCGCGCGCGGCAACCCGCACCTGAGCGCGGCCGAGTGCGCCGCCTACGATGCGCCCTTCCCCGACGCGGGCCACCGCGCCGCGCTGCGCGCCTTCCCGCGCCTGGTGCCCGAGCATCCGCAGGCCGCCGGTGCCGCGCTCGCGCGCGCCGCCCGTGATTTCTGGCAGCACGCGTGGACGGGCCGCAGCCTGCTCTTTGCCGGCGCGGCCGACCCCGTGCTGGGCGTGCCTGTCATGCAGCAACTGCAGCAGAGCGTGCGCGGCGCCGCCCCGCTCGTGGTGCTGCCGCACGCGGGCCACTTCGTGCAGGAGCAGGGCGAGCCGGTGGCGCGCCAGGCTGTGGAATACTTCGTGCCCTAGCCACCATGGAGCGGGCCGCACCGGGCCCGGACGCCTTGCCTTCCGACCACGACGACCACGCACACTGCGGCTGCGGCCATGCGCACGGCCCCAAGCACATCTACATCTATTCGCCGTCGAGCGCCGTGCGCGACAAGGCGGCCTTTCGCCGCGGCGTCAAGCGCCTGCAGGCCCTGGGGCACGAGGTCGAGATCGACCCCGACGCCCTGGCCCAGCACACGCGCTTTGCCGGCGACGATGCCACGCGCCTGGCGGCCATCCACCGCGCCGCCGCCAGCGGCGCCGACGTGGCGCTGATCTCCCGCGGGGGCTACGGCCTCACGCGCATCCTGCCCGGCATCGACGGCGCGGCCGTGGCGCGTGCGGTGGAGGGGGGGACGCAGTTCGTGGGCATCAGCGACTTCACGGCCCTGCAGTGCGCCGTGCTGGCGCGCGCGGGCGCGGTCACCTGGGCCGGCCCCGTGCTGGGCGCCGATTTCGGCGTGCAGGGCGTGCCCGACGACATCATGGAGGCCTGCTTCGACGACCTGCTCAGCGGCCATGGCGAGGGCGCCGGCTGGCGCCTGCCCAAGGAGCGGCGTGCGGCCGGCGCGCCCGAGCTGCCGCTGCCGGAGCTGGACATCGCCGGCGCCACGCTGTGGGGCGGCAATCTCGCCGTGCTGTGCGCGCTCGTGGGCACGCCGTATTTCCCGCAGGTCGATGGCGGCATCCTGTTCGTCGAGGACGTGAACGAGCACCCGTACCGCATCGAGCGCATGCTCACGCAACTGCTGCACGCCGGCGTGCTGGCGCGGCAGAAGGCGCTGCTGCTGGGCCAGTTCACCAACTACCGGCTCGCGCCGCACGACAAGGGCTTCAAGCTGCAGAGCGTGGTGGACTGGCTGCGCAGCCAGGTGGGCATTCCGGTGCTCACGGGCCTGCCCTACGGCCATGTGGCCACCAAGGTACTGCTGCCCGTGGGGGCCCGGGTCGATCTGTCGGTGCGGGGGCGCGACGCCCTGATCTACTGGGGGCATTGAGGGAGTAGGGCACACCCCCCCTGAGCGGCTGCGCTGCTTCCCCCCGCTTTCGCAGCGCGGCGGCGCTCAGAGGCCTGCGGGCTGCGTGGCCAGGTACTGGCGCGGCTGGGCGGCGTACAGGCCCAGGCGCACCATGGCGCGGTGGTTCAGGTCCACCGTCACCGCGTTGCGCGCCAGGGCGGACTGCACGCGCGGCGGGCCTTCGGCCGTCTGGTGCAGGCGCGGCGCGCTCAGCACCTTGTCCCCGCGCTCGACGACGCTGGCCACCAGCGGTAGATTGGGCTTTTCGCTGCGGCGCAGCACCACGGCGATGTCGCCATTGTCCAGGCGCACGAAGGTGCCGGGCGGGCACAGGCCCACGGTGCGCACCAGCATCAGGCCGACCTCGTCGCGCTCCTGCACGTCCTTGCCCACCAGCTCGCGCACCGAGTCCGTGGCGCTGCGCCCCGGGCGCGACTTGCGCGGACTGATCATGGCCGCGTAGCGGTCGATGGTGCCCAGGATGCGCGTGAGCCGGTCCACCGGGCTCAGTTGCTGCAGGGGCGTGCGTTCGGGCAGGCGCTGGTGGTGCTGGGCGACCAGGTCCAGCCACAGGTCGTTGGTGATGTCCAGCTCCTCGAGCAAGGCCTGCGATTGCACAGGGTGGCTGCCGATCATCTCCTTTTGCGCGGCGTTGGGCTGCTCGCGCTGCACGGCCAGTTCGTCCTGCATGCGCGTCATGGCGATGTTCATGGTGAGCGCGGCGCGCACCAGGGCGTTGCGCTCGTTCTCCGGCAGGCCGAATTCGCGCGCCATGATGTGGCACAGCGTGCCGCACACCAGGGCGTGCGAGGCGCTGTAGCCCACGGTGGAGGTCGCCGCGAGCTGGAACATCAGGTACAGCGAGCCGTCGATGTCGTGCGTCACCAGGTCCTGCAGCCATTGGTCGAACTGGCGCACCTTGGCGGCAAAGTCCTGCGCCTGGCGCGGGCGGGCGAGCAGCACCGACAGGCCTGCCTCCAGGTCGCTCCAGAGGCTGAGCAAGTCCTCGTACTCGTCGTCCTGGGCGTGGAGCAGGGGGGCGGGGGCAGTCATGGTCAATTGCGCTTTTCCAGCACCATCTGGTCGTTCGTGCGCGTCATCTGGAACTGGCCCAGAAAGCTGTTGCCCAGCAGCACGTAGGGCATGGCCTGCGGGGTGACGATGGCATCGACCTGGAAGACCTCCACGTCGCCGATGCGCACCGAGTCCAGCCGCAGGCGCCAGCCTTGCGTGGCGCCGTTGGCGGTGTTGAGCATCACGGCCTGGCCTTTCTGGTAAGGCAGGCCCATGCGCTCGGCATCGGGCCGCCCTATGGCCACGGTGGTTGCGCCTGTGTCCACCATGAACTGCATGACACGCCCGTTGATGAGGCCTTGCTGGATGAAGTGCCCGCGGCTGTCGCCCTGGAGCACGATGCGCTGGCCCATGCCGCTGCGCCGGCCCACGCTCACCGGGGCCTCGCCCACGCGCAGCGTGCTCTGCCGGCCGTCGATTTCGATCACGGCCTCGTCGCGCGCGACGGACAGCACCTTCACGCCCAGGTGTGTCTGGCCGGGGGCCACGCCCTTGGGCGGGCTGCCGTCGACCACGAGCAGGGCCTTGCCGCCCAGCATGCCCGCCAGGGTGACGGCCGGGGCGGCCCAGGCGCTGCCGCAGGCCGCTGCGGCGCAGGCAAGCGCCCAGGCGAGGGCGCGCAGGGAGGGGGTGTGCTGCAGCATGGCGGCGGGCCCGCGGGGGCAGGGGGCTAGTCGCGGAAGTTGTTGAACGACAGCGGCATGTCGGCGATCTCCTTGCGGATCAGCGCCATCACGGCCTGCAGGTCATCGCGCTTGGCGCCGGTGACGCGCACCTTCTCGTCCTGGATGGCGGCCTGCACCTTGATCTTGCTGTCCTTGACGAGCCGCTGGATCTTCTTGGCCAGCTCGCTGTCGATGCCGTTGCGCACCTTGACGGTCTGCTTGAGCTTGTCGCCGCCGATCTTCTGCGGCTTGCCCACGTCGAGAAAGCGCACGTCCACGCCGCGCTTGGCCAGCTTGTTGCGCAGCACGTCCTCGACCTGGGTGAGCTGGAAATCGGCGTCGCCGAACAGCGTGATCTCCTTGTCCTTGAGTTCGATGGCGGCAGAGGTGCCCTTGAAGTCGAAGCGCGTTCCGATCTCCTTGGCCGTGTTGTCCACGGCGTTTCTCACTTCGACGAAGTCGGCTTCACAGACGGTATCAAAAGACGGCATGGCGGGGTGTTTCTCCAGAAAGGCGGGCCGCCCGGCGGGGCCCGGTGCGACAATCTGGCCAATGGTAGTCGAGAAAAACGTGTCGCTGCAGCCCTACAACAGCTTTGGCATCGCCGCGCGTGCCCAGACGCTGGTGCGCGTGCGTTCGGTCCAGGACCTGCAGGCGTTGCGGGCCGACCCCGTGCTCGGGCGCCGGCCGGTGTTCGTGCTCGGCGGCGGCAGCAATGTGGTGCTGACCGGGGACGTCGAGCGCGTGGTCCTGAAAATGGAGATCCGCGGCCGCCGCCTGGTGCAGGAGGGGGCCAGGGCCTGGACCATCGAGGTCGGCGCGGGCGAGTCCTGGCACGAGACCGTCGCCTGGACGCTCGCGCAGGGCTGGCCCGGGCTGGAGAACCTGGCGCTCATCCCCGGCACCGTGGGCGCGGCGCCGGTGCAGAACATCGGCGCCTACGGCGTGGAGCTGCAGGACCGTTTCGAGTCGCTCGACGGCTTCGACCTGGCGACGGGCGAGACCTTCACCCTCGATGCCGCGCAATGCGCCTTCGGCTACCGCGATTCGGTGTTCAAGCACGCGCCCGCCTTGCCCGGTGCGCCGGGCAGCGCGCCGCGCGGCATGGGGCTGGCGGGGCGGGCCATCATCACCCATGTGCGCCTGCGCCTGCCGCGCCCCTGGGTGCCCCAGCTCGGCTACCTCGACCTGGAGCGAAAGCGCGCCGAGGCCGGCGTGGCGCACCCCAGCGCGCAGCAGATCTTCGACTGGGTGTGCGAGATCCGCCGCGCCAAGCTGCCCGACCCGGACACGCTGGGCAATGCGGGCAGCTTCTTCAAGAACCCCACCGTCACGCCCGAGCAGTGCCAGGACATCATCGCGCGCGAGCCCCGGATCGTGCACTACCCCATGCCCGACGGCAGCGTCAAGCTCGCGGCGGGCTGGCTCATCGACGCCTGCGGCTGGAAGGGCAAGACCGTGGGCCGTGCCGGCGTGTACGACAAGCAGGCCCTGGTGCTGGTCAACCGCGGCACGCCCGAGGACAGCGTGACCGGCGGCGAGGTCATGACCCTGGCCAAGGCCATACAGACCAGCGTGTACGAGCGCTTCGGCATCCGCCTGGAGCCCGAGCCGGTGGTGGTCTGAAGGCCGGAGCGTCTCGCACTACTTTTTTGATAGCTGCTTGCGCTTGCTGCACAAGCGCTGAAGGCCCAAAACACCTGAAATCGCTGTGGCGGGCGGGCGCCGCCATCCGCTACAATCGCGCCCCGGCACTTTCGCCAGCATGGGTTCCCTCGCCCCCATTCACCAAAAAGGACTGCCATGAGCACCATCCAGGCGCCGCCGTCGCGCGTGCCGCTGTACCTCTCCCTCCTGGTGGCGTTCCACATCGCCATCGTCATCGCCAGCAACTACCTGGTGCAACTGCCCATCATGCTGCTGGGCTTTCACAGCACCTGGGGCGCGTTCAGCTTCCCGTTCATCTTCCTCGCCACGGATTTGACGGTGCGTCTGATCGGCAAGCCCCAGGCGCGCCGCGTCATCACGCGCGCCATGCTGCCGGCGCTCGTCGCCTCCTACGTCGTGGGCGTGCTGTTCCATGAAGGGCGCTTCAACGGCTGGGAGTCGCTGGGCGCGTTCAACACCTTCGTGTTCCGCATCGCCTTCGCCAGCTTCGCCGCCTACGTGCTGGGGCAGCTCTTGGACATCCAGGTGTTCGACCGCATCCGCCAGACGAGCCGCGCCTGGTGGCTCGCGCCCGCGGCGGCCTCGGTGTTCGGCCAGGCGCTGGATACGGCGGCGTTCTTCTCCATCGCCTTCTGGCGCAGCCCCGACGCGTTCATGGCCGCGCACTGGGTGGAGATCGCCTGGGTGGACTACGCCATCAAGCTGGCGGTGAGCCTGCTGCTGTTCGTGCCCGCCTACGGCGTGCTGCTGGCGGCCATCGTGCGCACCATGCGCACGCCACCCGCGCCCCCCGCGGTGGCCGCGCCCTGACGGCTCACACGCTGCGCATCAGCCCGCCATCGACCCGGATGTTCTGCCCCGTGATGTAGGCCGCGCCCTCGCTGGCCAGGAAGGCCACCGTCGCGCCGACTTCCTCGGCCGTGCCGTAGCGCTGCAAGGGCACCGACCGGCGGCGCTCCTCGGTCTGCGGCAGGCTGTCGATCCAGCCGGGCAGCACGTTGTTCATGCGGATGTTGTGCGCGCCATACTCGTCGCAGAAGATCTTGGTGAACGCTGCCAGCCCCGAGCGCGCCACGGCCGAGGTGGGAAACAGCGCCGCGGGCTCGAACGCCCAGGCCGAGGAGATGTTAATGATGCTGCCGCCGCCCTGGCGCTGCATGATGGGCGCCACCAGCCGCGTGGCGCGCACCACGTTGAGAAAATAGACCTCCAGGCCGCGCACCCAGTCCGCGTCGCTGATCTCCAGCAGCCGGCCCTTGGGGCCGTGGCCCGCGCCGTTGACCAGCACGTCGATGCGGCCCCAGCGCTGCATCACGGCGTCCACCAGCGTCTGCAGGTCGGCCACGTTCTGGTTCGAGCCCGTCACGCCCACGCCGCCCAGTGCATGGGCCAGCGCCTCGCCCTTGCCGGAGGACGAGAGGATGCCCAGGGCAAAGCCCGCTGCATGCAGCTTGCGCGCGGCGGCAGCGCCCATGCCGCTGCCGCCCGCCACCACCATGGCCACCCGTTGCTGTTCGCTCATTTGCTTCTCTTTCGATAGCTGCTTGCGCTTGCCCATCAAGCGCTGGAGGCCATTTTGGCCCTGATTGCGCGGCCCGCCCGGGGCGCCTGCGCCGCCTGCGCGGCGCGCAGGCCTCAGAGCAATTCGGCGCGCAGTTGCTCGGCGCTCTTGGGCGAGAGCAGGCCCGGGGGCACGTCGAACACCGTCTTGCAGCCGTACTGGCCGGCCTGCTGCAGGCGGTGCACGGCGCGCGCGTAGGCCACGAGCACGCTGGCGGTGAACTCGGGGTTGCTGTCGAGTTGCAGGCGGTACTCGATGACCTGCTGGCTGCCGGCCGAGGTGTTGCCGCTGCGGATCACGAAGCCGCCGTGCGGCATGGCGCCGTGCGCGCGCGCGAGCTCCTCGGCGCTGATGAAGTGCACCGTGGTGTCGTACTCGTCGAAGTAGTGCGGCATGTGCACGATGGTGTGGCGCACGGTCTCGGCGTCGGCGCCGGCCTGCAGCACCACGTAGCATTCGCGCCGGTGCTTCTCGCGCGTGCTGAGCTGGGGGCGCACGCCGCTGCGCACCTTGTCCACGGCCTCGGGCACGGGAATGGTGTACTGCACGCCGCCGGCCACGCCGGGCACGCGGCGGATGGCGTCGGAGTGGCCCTGGCTCAGGCCCTTGCCCCAGAAGGTGTAGGTCGCGCCGTCGGGCAGCAGGGCCTCGCCCATCAGGCGGTTGAGCGAGAACATGCCGGGGTCCCAGCCCGCGGAGATCAGCGCCGTCGTGCGGCCGGCCTGCGCTGCGGCATCGACGGCCGCGAAATGCCCGGGAATGCGGGCGTGGGTGTCGAAGCTGTCCACCAGGCTGAAGTGGCGCGCCAGCTCGGGGCTTTGGCGCGGCAGGTCGTCCTTGGAGCCGCCGCACAGGATGAGCACGTCGAGCCGGTCGCGGTGGCCGGGCAACTCGTCCAGGCCGTGCACGGCCACGCCGGCGCCCAGGGGCTGGAGCTGCGCCGGGTCGCGCCGCGTGTAGATGGCGGCGGTGGCCATGTCCGGGTTCTTGGCGATGGCGGCTTCCACGCCACGGCCCAGGTTGCCGTAGCCCACGATGCCGACGCGGATGGGGGAGAGGGGGGCTTGCATGCGCTGCGCCTGGGGCTTACTTGCGGGGGCCGGCGTCTTCGAGCTGTGCCAGCGCGGCATTGCCGCCCAGCGACAGCAGGCCGGCGCGCGCGTACACGCCCAGCTTGTCGCGCGTGTCGGAGATGTCGAGGTTGCGCATGGTGAGCTGGCCGATGCGGTCCAGCGGGCTGAACGGCGCGTCCTCCACCTTCTCCATGGACAGGCGCTCGGGCGCGTAGGTCAGGTTGGGCGATTCGGTGTTGAGGATGGAGTAGTCGTTGCCGCGGCGCAGCTCCAGCGTCACGGTGCCGGTGACGGCGCGCGCCACCCAGCGCTGGGCGGTCTCGCGCAGCATGATGGCCTGCGGATCGAACCAGCGGCCCTGGTACAGCAGGCGGCCGAGCTTGAGGCCGTTGACGCGGTACTGCTCGATGGTGTCCTCGTTGTGGATGCCGGTGACCAGGCGCTCGTAGGCGATGTGCAGCAGCGCCATGCCGGGGGCCTCGTAGATGCCGCGGCTCTTGGCTTCGATGATGCGGTTCTCGATCTGGTCGCTCATGCCCAGGCCGTGGCGCCCGCCGATGCGGTTGGCCTCCAGGAAGAATTCGACCGGGTCGGCAATCTCCTTGCCGTTCAGGGCCACGGGCTGGCCTTCCTCGAAGGTGACGGAGACCTCCTCGGCCAGCACCTCGACCTCGGGCTTCCAGAACGCCACGCCCATGATGGGGTTGACGATGCGGATGCCGCTGTTGAGGAACTCCAGGTCCTTGGCCTCGTGCGTGGCGCCCAGCATGTTGCTGTCCGTGCTGTAGGCCTTCTCGGCACTCATCTTGTAGCCAAAGCCTTCCTGGGTCATGAAGGCCGACATCTCGGCGCGCCCGCCGAGCTCGTCGATGAAGGCCTGGTCCAGCCAGGGCTTGTAGATCTTGAGCGCCGGGTTGGTCAGCAGGCCGTAGCGGTAGAAGCGCTCGATGTCGTTGCCCTTGAAGGTGGAGCCGTCGCCCCAGATGTGCACGTCGTCCTCCTTCATGGCGGCCACCAGCATGGTGCCCGTGACGGCGCGGCCCAGCGGCGTGGTGTTGAAGTAGGCGATGCCGCCGGTGCTGATGTGGAAGGCGCCGGACTGGATGGCGGCGATGCCCTCGTGCGCCAGTTGCGTGCGGCAGTCGATCAGGCGCGCTGCCTCCGCGCCGTATTCCATGGCCTTGCGCGGGATGGCCTCGTAATCCTGCTCGTCGGGCTGGCCCAGGTTGGCCGTGTAGGCGTAGGGCGACGCGCCCTTTTTCTTCATCCAGCGCAGCGCCGCGCTGGTGTCCAGGCCGCCCGAGAAGGCGATGCCGACCTTCTGGCCGACGGGGAGGTGTTGCAGGATGGTTGCCATGGAGTTTCTTTCAAAAATGATAGCTGCTGGCGCTTGGCTGGTAAGCGCTGGAGGCCAAAAAAGCGCTTGACTTCAGCCGAAGTGGCAAATGTAGTGGTAGGCCTCGGTCACGCGGATGTCGAAGCTCGAATGCGCGGGAACGCTGAAGCGCTCGCCCGGGCCCACGTGCTGCCAGGTGTCCGTGCCCGCCAGGCGGTACTCGCAGGCGCCGGCCACGCATTCCATCACCTCGGGCGCGCTGGTCTTGAAAGTCAGCGTGGCGGGCAGCACCACGCCCACGGATTTTTTCGTGCCGTCGGCCAGGGTGATGCCGTGGCTCACGCACTTGCCCTCGAAATACACGTTCGCCCGGGTGGTGACGGACACGCCGTCGAGTTGTTCGGTGGTCATGGAAATACGCAGAGGAGCAGGTCAAACGGGCGATTTTAGGCGACCGGCCTGGCTCCCGCCGCAGGCCGCGCGGCAAAAGCGGCGGGCAAAAAAAGAGGAGGGCCCGGCCGGGCCCTCCAGGAGGTGCGCTGCGCCGCCTCAGCGGTCGTAGGGGTTGTTGTTGTAGTACCGGTGCGGGTGGCGGCGGCGGTAGTAGGGGTCGCCCTCGTAGCCGTACTCGATGATGGTCACGCCCGGCTGCGGCGGGGCCGCGTAGGGCGAGGTGACCACGCCGGGCTGCACATAGCTGCCGTAGGGGACGGGGCCGTTCACGGGTTGCACCTGCACGTTGATGTAGCGGCCCGGGTCGGTGGCCGTCTGCGTGGTGTACTGCCGCCCGGCGTATTCGTACACCACGGTGTAGCCCACGGTGCGGTTCTCGTAGTAGGTCTCGGTGCCGCAGCGCTGCACGGTTTCGTACTGCGGCTGGCCCTGGCCCTCGATGTGGTTGCCGAGCACGGCCCCGCCGATCACGCCGATGGCCGTGGCCGCAGCGCGGCCGCTGCCCTTGCCGATGGCGTTGCCCGCTGCGCCGCCGGCGATGGCGCCCAGCACCGCGCCGCCGCCCGAATTGCGCTGGCCGGTGTACACGGTTTCGTTGGTGCACACCTGGCGCGGCGTGGCCACCTGCTGCACGATGGGCGTGGCCGAGAGCACGCGCGCCTGCTCCTGGGCGTGGGACAGCGCCGCCGTGGCAGCCAGGACCGAGAAGGCAATCGCTTTTTTCATCATGGACGGTTTCCTATAAAGCCGGTGCGCTTTTAACGCGCCGCATGGGGAAAAAGTTTATCGGTCCCCTGCTGCGCGCGCGCTCTGCGCGGGTAAAGATGCGTAAACAAATGTGCGGTTTCCTACGCTTTGGCCCATTCGGCCCACAGCACCGCATCGAAGCCCACCGTGGCGCGCGGCTGCCCACCCTGCTGCGGCCACTCGGCCACGGGGCGCTTGATGACGCTGGGGTGCGTCTGCATCAGCGCCATGGCGCTGGCCGCGTCCTGCACGCGCTCCTGCTCGCCCGGCGGGAGCTTGCGCCAGGTGGTGCCGCGGCGGTTGAGCAGCGCCTCCCAGCCCAGTTGCTGCACCCACAGGGCCAGGTGCTCGGGCGGCACGCCCTGTTTGCCGAAATCGTGGAACACGCAATCTTGGCCCTGGGCCGCCAGCCAGGCCCGGGCCTTGCGCACCGTATCGCAATGTGCAATGCCAAACAATGTCAGGGGTGTGTGTTTCATGGCGCCCATGATGCGCCAGAACGGGCCTGCGCGACAATCGCGCTCCGTATGCAAAGCAAAATCCACACCCTGGAAGGCTGGCTTGCCCACTGCGAGCGCCTGCACCCCCAAACCATCGCCCTGGGCCTGGAGCGCGTGGCCGAGGTCGCGCGCCGCATGGCGCTGCGCCTGCAGTGCCCCGTGATCACCGTGGCGGGCACCAACGGCAAGGGCTCGACCTGCGCCATCATCGAGGCCGTGGCCCTGCAGGCCGGCTACCGCACCGGCGTGTACTCCTCGCCGCACCTGGTGCATTTCCAGGAGCGCTGCCGCATCCACGGCGAAATCGTGGCCCCCGAGAGCCTGCTGGAGCATTTCGAGGCCGTGGAGCAGGCGCGCACCGCGGGCGGCGAGGAGGTGCCGCTCACCTATTTCGAGTTCACCACCCTGGCCATCCTGCGCCTGATGAGCCACAGCCTGCTGGACCTGGCCATCCTGGAAGTGGGCCTGGGCGGGCGGCTGGATGCGACCAACATCATCGACGCCGACTGCGCCGTGATCACCAGCATCGACCTGGACCACACCGAGTTCCTCGGCCCGGACCGCGAGAGCATCGGCCGCGAGAAGGCCGGCATCATGCGCACGGGCCGCCCCGTGGTGGTGAGCGACCCCATGCCGCCACAGAGCGTCATCGACCATGCGTGCGAGATCGGCGCCGAGCTCTGGCGCTTCGGGCAGGACTTCAACTACGCGGGCGACCGCCAGCAGTGGAGCTGGGCGGGCCGGGGGCGGCGTTACGCGGGGCTGGCCTACCCGGCGCTGCGCGGCGCCAACCAGCTCGTCAACGCCGCGGGCGCGCTGGCCGCCCTGGTGGCGCTGCGCGAGCGCGTGCCGGTCACGGCGCAGGCCGTGCGCAACGGCCTGGCCATGGTGGACCTGCCGGGGCGCTTCCAGGTGGTGCCGGGCCAGCCCGCGCTGGTGCTCGACGTGGCGCACAACCCGCATTCGGTGGCGGCGCTCACGGCCAACCTGGACGCCATGGGCTACTTCCCGGTCACGCACGCCGTGTTCGGCGCCATGGCCGACAAGGACCTGGCGCCCATGCTGGAGCGCATCGCGCCCATCGTGGACCGCTGGTATTTCACCGACCTGCCCACGCCGCGCGCCGCCACGGCCGCGAGCCTCGCAGAGCGCTGGGCCGCGCTGCCACGGGCGGGCGCGGGCGCGCGCAGCGCCACCTGCAGCACCCACCCCGGCCCGGCCGAGGCCCTGCAGGCCGCCATGGCGCAGGCGAACCCCGCTGATAGAATCATCGTCTTTGGCTCCTTCCATACGGTGGGCGGCGTGCTGCAGGGCGGCATACCGCGGTTGCAGGCCAAGCACCTGGCCTGACACCGGTTCCATTCAAGTCCATGGCTTTTTTCAAGTTACGCTGGCCCGGCCAGAAGGGGCAGGACAGCAAGGCCAAGGCGGGCCGCGCCGCGCGCGCGGCACCGGCCGAGAGCATCGAGGTCATGCGCCGGCGTGCGCGCCACCGGCTGATCGGCGCGGCCGTGCTGGTGCTGCTGGGCGTGGTGGGCTTTCCCGTGCTGTTCGACTCCCAGCCCCGGCCGATTCCGGTCGATATCCCCATCGAAATCCCCGACCGCGAGCGCGTGGCGCCCCTGCCGGCGTCTGCGGCCCCCGCACCGGCCGCCCAGGCCCCTGAGCCGGCACCGGCCGAGACCGTGGCGCACGCAGCCAGCACCGCGCGGGCAGCGCCCGCCGCCGCGTCCGCACCGGCGCCCGCACCCGCACCCGCACCCGCGCCCACACGCCCGGCTGCCGCGCCGGCCTTTGTGGCGGCTTCGGCCGCCGCGCCGCCGCGCGCCGACACCCGCCCTGCCGCCGAGCCGCGCGCTGCAGAGCCGCGCGCTGCAGAGCCGCGCAGTGCCGAGCCGGCGCGCCGCGATGCCGACGCCGAGGCTGCGCGCGCGCGCGCCCTGCTCGAAGGCCGCAGCGCCGACAAGCCCGCTGCCGCGCCGGCGGCCGGCCGCTACATCGTGCAGATCGGCGCCTACGCCGAAGTCGAGAAGGCGCGCGAGGTGCGCCTCAAGCTCGAACGCGCCGGCATCAAGACCTACACCCAGGTGGTCGAGACGCCCCAGGGCAAGCGCATCCGCGTGCGCGTGGGCCCCTTCGAGGGGCATGCCGAGGCCGACAAGACGGCGGCGCGCATCAAGGCGCTGAGCCTGCCCGTGTCCGTGCTGCAGCTCTGACGCGTGGCCCATGATGGCAACCCTGGACTGGATCTTCGCCGCCGTGCTGCTGGCCTCCATGCTGCTGGGGGCCTGGCGCGGCCTGGTCTACGAGGTGCTCTCGCTGCTGGCCTGGGTGGCCGCGTTCATGCTGGCCCAGTGGCTGGCCCTGGACGCCGCGGCGCTGCTGCCGCTGCAGGAACAGTCGGAGACGCTGCGCTACGCGGCCGGCTTCATCACCGTGTTCCTGGTCGCGGTGTTCGCCTGCAGCTTCGTGGCCTGGCTGGGCAAGAAACTGGCGCAGGCCCTGGGCCTGCGGCCCGTGGACCGTGTGCTGGGGGCCGTGTTCGGCGCCCTGCGCGGGGTGCTCGTGATTCTCGTGGCGGTGTTCGTCGCCGGGCTGACCCAACTGGACCGGGCGCCCTGGTGGCAGGAGGCGCGCAGCGCCGTCCTGCTCTCTGAATGGGTCAAGAACGACCTGCGGCCGCTGCTGCCGCAGGACCTGGGCAGTTATTGGCCCGCCTAGCGGGCCTTCTGGATGGAAAGCAACTCTTATGTGTGGAATCGTCGGCGTCGTCAGCCGCGCCCCTGTCAATCAACTGATTTATGACGCCCTGCTGCTGCTGCAGCACCGGGGCCAGGATGCCGCCGGCATCGTCACCCAGGAAGGGCGCAAGTTCTTCATGCACAAGGCCAAGGGCATGGTGCGCGACGTGTTCCGCACGCGCAACATGCGCGCGCTGCCCGGCAGCGTGGGCCTGGGCCAGGTGCGCTACCCGACGGCGGGCAACGCCGCCAGCGAGGAAGAGGCGCAGCCCTTCTACGTGAACGCGCCGTTCGGCATCGTCATGGTGCACAACGGCAACCTCACCAACGCGCGGCAGTTGCGCGCCGAGCTGGCCGACACCGACCACCGCCACACCAACACCGAGAGCGACTCCGAGGTGCTGCTCAACGTGCTGGCGCACGAGCTGGCGCGTGCTAGCAGCGGTGCGCCGCTGCGCAGCGCGGACGTGTTCGCCGCCGTGCGCGCCGTGCACGGGCGCATCAAGGGTTCGTATGCCGTGATCGCGCTGATCGCCGGCTACGGCCTGCTGGCCTTCCGCGACCCGTTCGGCATCCGCCCGCTGTGCATGGGCCATGGCAGCGACGGCAGCACCATGCTGGCGAGTGAGTCCGTGGCGCTGGAGGGCACGGGCCATGTGCTGGACCGCGACATCGCCCCGGGCGAGGCGGTGTTCGTGCACACCGACGGCCGCGTGGAGACGCAGCAGTGCGCCGAGCACGCGCAACTGCACCCCTGCATCTTCGAGTACGTGTACCTTGCGCGCCCCGATTCGGTGATGGACGGCATCTCGGTCTACCAGGCGCGCCTGAACATGGGCGAGACGCTGGCCAAGCGCGTCATCTCCACCGTGCCGCCGAACGAGATCGACGCCATCATCCCCATCCCCGAATCCAGCCGCCCCAGCGCCATGCAGCTTGCGCAGCTGCTGGGTATCCCGTACCGCGAGGGCTTCGTGAAGAACCGCTACGTGGGGCGCACCTTCATCATGCCGGGCCAGGGCGTGCGCAAGAAGTCCGTGCGCCAGAAGCTCAACGCCATCAGCAGCGAGTTCAAGGGCCGGCGCGTGCTGCTGGTGGACGACTCCATCGTGCGCGGCACCACCTCCAAGGAGATCGTGCAGATGGCGCGCGACGCCGGCGCCACCAAGGTGTACCTCGCCTCGGCCGCCCCGCCGGTGCGCTACCCCAACGTCTACGGCATCGACATGCCCACGCGCTCCGAGCTCATCGCGCACGGCCGCACGGTCGAGGAGATCCGCGAGTGGATCGGCGCCGATGCGCTGATCTACCAGGACGTGCAGGCCATGAAGCAGGCCGTGGGCAAGGTCAACCCGCAGGTGCAGGGCTTCGAGGCCTCGTGCTTCGACGGCGTCTACATCACGGGCGACATCTCCGAAGCGCAGGTCACCGCCCTGAACGAGGGCCGCAACCGCGGCGGCGAGGACGAGGCCGACACCTCGCGCCTGGCCCTGCCCAACACCTCGGATGCGCCGGACGCCTGAACCGGGCGGCGGCGCTGTACCTTGGCAAAAAAGTGAGCACCTCGCGCTTGTCCAGATTGGTTTTCAACATAAAAATCATCTGAAATCCTCTGTTTTCAAGCGCCACCAGCTATCGTTTTTGAATTGAAAGCCGCACCGTGACCGAACCGACCCTGCCCCCGGGCCTGCACCCCGACACGCTCGCCGTGCGCGAGGCCGTCGCACGCAGCCAATGGGGCGAACACAGCGAGGCGCTGTACCTCACCAGCAGCTTCGTGCAGAGCGACAGCGCCAGCGCCGCGCGGCGCTTTGCCAACCAGGAAGAGGGCTACACCTACAGCCGCACGGGCAACCCCACGGTCACCAGCTTCGAGCGCCGCCTGGCCGCCATGGAAGGCACGGAATGCGCCGTGGCCACCACCACCGGCATGGCGGCCATCCTGCTCGTGGCGCTGACCATGCTCAAGGCGGGCGACCACGTGGTGTGCTCGCAATCCATGTTCGGCTCCACCATCCGGCTGCTGGGCACCGAGATGGCGCGCTTCGGCGTGGAGACCAGCTTCGTGGCGCAGACCGACGTGGCCGCCTGGCAGGCCGCCATGCGCCCCAACACCAGGCTGCTGTTCGCCGAGACGCCGACCAACCCGCTCACCGACCTGTGCGACATCGCCGCGCTCGCCGACCTGGCGCACCGCCATGGCGCGCTGCTGGCCGTGGACAACAGCTTCGCCTCGCCCGTGCTGCAGCGCCCGGCGCAGTTCGGCGCCGACCTGGTCGTGCACTCCGGCACCAAGCTGCTCGACGGCCAGGGCCGCGTCATGGCCGGGGCCGTGTGCGGCTCGCTGGCCCTGGTGGACAAGGTCATGGGCACCTTTCTGCGCAGCGGCGGGCTCAACCTCGCGCCGTTCAACGCCTGGGTGGTGCTCAAGGGCCTGGAGACCCTGGCCCTGCGCGTGAACGCGCAAAGCGCCGCGGCGCTGGAGCTGGCGCGCTGGCTGGAGGCCCACCCCAAGGTGGCGCGCGTGTACTACCCCGGCCTGCCCAGCCACCCCCAGCACCAGCTCGCCATGCGCCAGCAAAACGGCCTGGGCGGCCCGGTGCTGTCCTTCGACGTGGCGGGGCAGGGCGCCGAGGCCCTGCGCGCCCATGCCTTCCACGTCATCGACAGCACGCGCGTGTGCTCCATCACCGCCAACCTGGGCGACGTCAAGACCACCATCACCCATCCGGCCAGCACCTCGCACGGCCGCCTCACGGAAGAACAGCGCCAGGCGGCTGGCATCGGCCAGGGCCTGGTGCGCGTCTCCGTGGGCCTCGAACACCTGGGCGACCTGCAGACCGACCTCGCCCGCGGACTGGATACCCTGCCATGACCACCACGACCACCAAAGTACGCACCCGATTCGCCCCTTCGCCCACGGGCTTCATCCACCTGGGCAACATCCGCTCGGCGCTCTACCCCTGGGCCTTTGCGCGTGCCCACGGCGGCGACTTCATCCTGCGCATCGAGGACACCGACCAGGAGCGCTCCACCCAGGCGGCCGTGGACGTCATCCTCGAAGGCATGGCCTGGCTGCAGCTCGACATCGACGAAGGCCCGTACTACCAGATGCAGCGCATGGACCGCTACAAGGCCGTGCTGGCGCAGTTGCAGGCGAGCGGCCATGTCTACCCTTGCTACATGAGCGTGCAGGAGCTCGACGCGCTGCGCGAGCGCCAGACCGCGAACAAGGAAAAGCCCCGCTACGACGGCACCTGGCGCCCCGAACCCGGCAAGCAGTTGCCGCCCGTGCCCGCCGGCGTGCAGCCCGTGCTGCGTTTCAAGACGCCCCAGGGCGGCGTGGTCGGCTGGGACGACCAGTGCAAGGGCCGCATCGAGTTCCAGAACAGCGAGCTCGACGACCTGGTGATCGCCCGCCCCGACGGCACGCCCACCTACAACTTCTGCGTCTGCGTGGACGACATGGACATGGGCATCACCCACGTCATCCGCGGCGACGACCACGTGAACAACACGCCGCGCCAGATCCACATCTTCGAGGCCCTGGGGGCCCAGGTGCCCGTGTTTGCCCACCTGCCCACGGTGCTCAACGAGCAGGGCGAGAAGATGAGCAAGCGCCACGGCGCCAAGCCCGTGACCTGGTACCGCGACGCGGGCTACCTGCCCGACGCCATGGTCAACTACCTCGCGCGCCTGGGCTGGAGCCACGGGGACGACGAAATCTTCAGCCGCGCGCAATTCCTGCAGTGGTTCGACCTCGACCACCTGGGCCGCAGCGCCGGCCAGTTCGACGAGGCCAAGCTGCGCTGGGTCAACGCCCAGCACCTCAAGGCCCTGGACGATGCAGCCCTGGCCGCGCTGGTCACGCCCTTCGTGGTCCAGGCCGGCGTGCCGGCCGCCGACCTCGACGCGCGCCTGCCGCGCCTGTGCGCGCTGTTCAAGGACCGCTGCGACACCCTGGTCGACCTGGCCGCCTGGATCCGCCTGTTCTACGTGGACGCCATCGAGCGCAACGCCGCCGACCTGGCGCAGCACGTGACGCCCGCGGCCGAGCCCCTGCTGGAGGCCTTTGCCAGCGCCATCGCCACGGTGCAGTGGAGCAAGGAGGCCATTGCCGCCACGCTCAAGGACGTGCTCAAGGCGCAGGGCGCCAAGATGCCGCAACTGGCCATGCCCGTGCGCGTGCTCACGCTCGGGACGGCGCACACGCCCTCGGTCGATGCGGTACTGGAACTGCTCGGACGCGAAAAAATCCTCGCACGTTTGAAAACACGCTGAAAATCTGTCTATAATGCGAGGCTCAGGTGATGACGGCAGTGAAGTGATTCACAGCCCGAATCCAAGGGGGGTATAGCTCAGCTGGGAGAGCGCTTGCATGGCATGCAAGAGGTCAGCGGTTCGATCCCGCTTACCTCCACCAACCTGAATACAATCTAGGTTTTGACCCTATCGTCTAGAGGCCTAGGACACTACCCTTTCACGGTAGGTACCGGGGTTCGAATCCCCGTAGGGTCGCCAAGTTTTGTCGCACTTGACTCGCAAGAGTGTAAAAGCGGCACCGACGCGGAGTGGTAGTTCAGTCGGTTAGAATACCGGCCTGTCACGCCGGGGGTCGCGGGTTCGAGTCCCGTCCACTCCGCCATTTGTTTGCTAGGTTTGGGGGTATAGCTCAGCTGGGAGAGCGCTTGCATGGCATGCAAGAGGTCATCGGTTCGATCCCGTTTACCTCCACCAAAACAGTCGGTTGTTTTTCGTCCAGGTTTTGACCCTATCGTCTAGAGGCCTAGGACACTACCCTTTCACGGTAGGTACCGGGGTTCGAATCCCCGTAGGGTCGCCAAGTTTTGTCGCACTTGACTCGCAAGAGTGTAAAAGCGGCACCGACGCGGAGTGGTAGTTCAGTCGGTTAGAATACCGGCCTGTCACGCCGGGGGTCGCGGGTTCGAGTCCCGTCCACTCCGCCAACCATCAAAAGCCCTGTGAATCATTGATTCACAGGGCTTTTTCTTTGGGCGCGCTGCACTGGCGGGCAGCGCAGATGCGCCGCAGCGCTCAGTGCGCGCCGCCCGCATCCGCCGCGCCCTGGCCGGACGCGGGCTGCGGGCGGCGCGTGAGCCAGATGAGCCCGATCAGCAGCAGGAAGATGTACGCCGAGGCCAGGAAGATGTCGTCCGCCGCGCGCGTGTAGGCCTGCTGGTCGATCAGGCGGTTGATCTGCGCCAGCGCCTGGGCCTGGCTCAGGCCCGTGGCCGTGAGCATGTCCAGGGTGTGCGCAAAAACGCCCTGGCCCTGCACCAGGCCTTCGGTCAGGCGTGCGTGGTGCAGGGCGGCGCGGCTCTCCCACAGGGTGGTGGCGATGGACGTGCCCATGGCCCCGGCCGTGATGCGCACGAAGTTGGACAGGCCCGCGGCCGACGGGATGCGCGTGTGCGGCAGGCCCGAGAGCGTGATGGTCGTCAGGGGAATGAAGAAGAAGGCCATGGCCGCGCCCTGGATGACGGTGGGCACCATGATGTGCACGAAGTCCGTCTGCGTGGTGAACTGCGAACGCATCCACAGCACCAGGCTGAACACGATGAAGGCCCCCGTGGCCATGCGGCGCGGGTCCCACTGGCCGACCTTGCGCCCCACCAGCGGCGTGAGCACGATGGCGAGCACCCCCACGGGCGCCAGCGCCATGCCGGCGCTGGTGGCGGTGTAGCCCAGCCACTGCTGCAGCCACAGCGGCAGCAGCACCACGTTGCCGAAAAACAGGGCGTAGGCCACCGACAGCGCGAGCACGCCAAACGCGAAATTGCGCTGGCCGAACAGCCGCAGGTCCACCACGGGGTGCGCGTCCGTCAGCTCCCAGACCAGGAACACGGCAAAGCCCACCACCGCGACGATGGCCAGGGCCGTGATCTCGCCCGAGGCGAACCAGTCCAGCTCCTTGCCCTTGTCGAGCATGAGCTGCAGCGCACCCACCCACAGCACCAGCAGCGACAGGCCCACGCTGTCGATGGGGAGCTTGCGCACCGGCGTCTCGCGCCGCCGGTAGATGCCCCAGGTGAGCGCCGCGGCGAGCAGGCCCACGGGCACGTTGATGTAGAAGATCCAGGGCCAGGAGATGTTGTCCGTGATCCAGCCGCCCAGCAGCGGCCCGACCACGGGCGCGACCAGCGTGGTCACGCCCCACAGCGCCAGGGCCGTGCCCGCGAGCGCGGGCGGGTAGCTCGCCAGCAGCAGGGTTTGCGACAGCGGGATCATGGGCCCGGCGACCAGGCCCTGCAGCACGCGGAAGAACACCAGCGCCTCCAGCGAGGAGGCAAAGCCGCACAGCCAGGAGGTGAGCACGAACAGCAGCACGCTGACGGTGAACAGGCGCACCGCGCCGAAGCGCTGCGTGAGCCAGCCCGTGAGCGGCACCGAGATGGCGTTGGCCACGCCGAAGCTGGTGATGACCCAGGTGCCCTGCGCCGGGCTCACGCCCAGGTCGCCCGCGATGGCGGGAATGGAGACGTTGGCGATGGACGAGTCCAGCACGTTCATGAACGTGGCCAGCGACAGCGACAGCGTGCCCAGCAGCAGCGCCGTGCCCTGCAGCGGCGGGTGCGCCGCCGGGGCCGGCGGCGGGGTGCGCGGCGCGGCCGGCGCCGGTGCGGCGCCGTCGCGCGGGGGGAGGGAGGCGGCGGAGCCCATGCGTCAGCGGACCGTGGCCGGGGCGCCGGCGCGTGGCTGCGCCGCCTTGCGCCCGAGGTGGGCGGCGATGATCTGGCGCACCTGGGCGTCGGCGGCCTGCAGTTGTGCGTCGTACACCGTGGTGGAGGCCACGGGCGCGCTGCGCGGGGCGTCGGCCAGGGCCTTGCCGCTGGTGTCGCGCACGTCCACCTCGGCGAGCATGGACAGGCCCACGCGCAGCGGGTGCGCGGCCACTTCGTCCGCGTCCAGGGCGATGCGCACGGGCACGCGCTGCACGACCTTGATCCAGTTGCCCGTGGCGTTCTGCGCGGGCAGCAGGGCGAAGGCGGCGCCCGTGCCCGCGCCCAGGCCGGTCACGGTGCCGTGGTAGCGCACCTTGTCGCCGTACACGTCGGCCGTCAGCACGGCGCTCTGGCCGATGCGCAGGCGCTGGAGCTGGCTTTCCTTGAAGTTGGCGTCCACCCACAGCTCGGCCAGCGGCACGACGGTCATCACCGGCGCGCCAGCGGGCACGCGCTGGCCCAGCTGCACGCCGCGCTTGGCCACGTAGCCGTCGATGGGGGCGAGCAATTGCGCGCGCCCTGCGGCCAGGAAGGCCTCGCGCACGCGCGCGGCGGCGCGCTGCACGCTGGGGTGCTGCTCCACGCTCAGGCCCTCGGTCTGCGTCTGGCTGGCGGCCCACTGCTCCTGCGCCGCGAGCACGGCCGACTGCGCGGCGGCCACGCTGCTGCGCGCCGCAGCGAGCTGGCTGCTGGCGTGCTGGAATTCCTCCTTGCCCACGGCGCCGCTGGCCGTCAGCGGGGCGCGGCGGTCCACGTCGTCCTGCAGGCGCGCCTGCTCGGCCTGGGCGCGGGCCAGTTCCGCTTTGCGCAAGGCCACCTGGGCCTGCAGCGCCGTGCTGTTGGCGTAGAGCTGGCGCACCTCGCGCACGGTCTGTGCGAGCTGCGCCTCGGCCTGCTCCAGCGCCACGCGCGCATCGGCCGGATCGAGCTGTACCAGCACCTGGCCGCGCTGCACGCGGTCCGTGTCGTCGGCGCCGATGGCCACCACGGTACCGCCCACCTGGGGCGTGATCTGCACCACATTGCCGGCGACGTAGGCGTTGTCCGTGGTTTCGTAGTGGCGCGCGTGCATCCAGTGCCAGCCGCCCCAGCCGGCGCCGGCCAGGGCCACGGCCAGGGCGATCAGGGTCAGGCCGCGGCGGCGCGCGCTGCTGGCGGCATGGGAGGTCAGGGGTTCGCTCATGGCGGGGTCTTTCGCAATGGGATCGTGAGGGGTGTTCGGCCTGCGGGTGCGGAGCTCACTGGGGCGCTGCGGCCAGGGCGGCGGTGTCGTCCTGCCAGCCACCGCCCAGGGCCTTCATCAGGGCCACGTGCGTGTCGAGCCGGCGCGCCTGCAGGTCCACGGCCTGGCGGCGCTGGGCGAGCACCTGGCTTTCCGCCGCCAGCACGCTGAGGTAGCTGCCCAGGCCCGCGCGGTAGCGTTCCTGCGCCAGGCGCCAGGCCTGCTCGGCACCGGCCGCGGCCTGGTCCTGCTGCGCCTGCTGGCGCGTGAGCGACTGCAGCGACGCGATGGCGTCGCCCGCTTCGCGCGCGGCGTCGAGCACCGCGCCGTTGTACTGGGCGATGGCGGCGTCCAGCTCGGCCTGGCGGCTGCCGAGCTGGGCGCGCAGGCGCCCGCCGTCGAACAGCGGCAGGCGCAGCGCCGGGGCCACGCCGAACTGGCGCGAGCCCGCCTGGAACAGCCGGTCCAGCCCGAGCGCATTCAGGCCCACGAAGGCCACGAGGTTGATGTTCGGGTAGAACTCGCCACGCGCGGCGGCCACGCCCTGCGTCGCCGCCTCGATGCGCCAGCGCGCGGCCACCACGTCGGGGCGGCGGCCCAGCAGGTCGGCGCCCAGTTGCGGCGGCACCGGCAGGGCCTGCAGACGCGCCAGCGCCGGATCAAGGGCGGCCAGGGCGGAAGGCGCCTGGCCGCTGAGCGTGGCGAGCTGGCGGCGTGCCAGCGTGATCTGCTCGTCCAGCGCCTCGATCTGCGCGCGGGCATCGGGCACGGCGGCCTGCGCCTGGGCGAGCTCGACCTGGCTGTCCAGCCCCGCCTGCACGCGCTCGCGCGTGAGGGCCCATTGCTCCTGGCGCTGGGCGTGGGCGCGCTCGGCCACGGCCCGCTGGGCCTGCAGGCGGGCCAGCCCCACGTAGCCGCGCGCCACCTGCGCGGCCAGCAGGTTGGCGGCGGCCGCGGCGTCGGCCTGCGCTGCGCGCGCCTGGCCCAGCGCCGCCTCCAGTTCGGCCGCGTGCTGGCCGAAGAAGTCGGGCGCCCAGGCCAGCGTGGCCTGCAGGTTGCCCGTGGAATAGACATGGCCCGCCACGGGCGCCGGGATCAGCCCCTGCGCGGTGTAGTGCTGGCGCGCCAGGTCCGCGCCCAGCGTGGCCTGCGGGCCATTGGCGGCCTCGCGCACCTGGCTCAGCGCCACGGCCTGGGCCAGGCGCGCACGCGCCACGGCCAGGCTGGGGTTGCCCTGCAGGGCCTGTTCGATGAGGGTGTCGAGCGTGGGGTCGCCAAGCTGGCGCCACCACTGCGCCGGGGCCAGGGCTTGCTGCGGTGGGGCGCTGGCCAGGCCCGCGGCCTGGGCGGTGGTGGCGGCCAGGGGCTCATGGGCCGGGCCGGGGCTGGCGCAGGCGGCCAGCAGCCAGGCGCCGGCCAGCGCCGTGGTCTGCAGCCGCCAGCGCCGGGCGCGTGCCGCCAAGGGGTTGCCTGTGGGTGTCATGGTGCAAGAAGGTGAAAGAGCGGAATCAGGCGCTGCCGTTGGCCAGCATGCGGCGCAGCAGGCGCAGGAGCAGTTGCCATTCCTCGTGGGTGAAATCGCTCAGGTGGGCGTTGAGCACGCTGGCCAGCACGGGCGGCACCTGCGCCGCCATGGCCTGTCCGGCCGGGGTGAGGGCCAGTTGCACCACGCGGCGGTCGTGCGTGGCGCGCTCGCGCCGCACCAGGCCCTTGGCCTCCAGGCGGTCGAGCACGCGGGTCATGGCCGCGGGGTCGGTTTCGAGCTCGCGCGCCAGGCCGGCCACGGTGGTGGAGGTCTGGCACAGCGAGAGCTTGAACAGCGGCAGCCACTGGGTGTAGGTCAGGCCGTGCGCCGCCAGCCCGGCATCGACCTGCGAGCGGATGGACGTAATGACCTTGCGCATGAGGTAGCCCACGCTGTCCTCGGGAGCGAGGTGGGTGGCGTCGTAGAACGGCGGGGCAGGGGGCGGGGGCGTACCGGACATGGCGCGGATTTTAATTGTCTAGTCAATGATTGTCTAGACAATCATTTTGCGGCCGCAGCAGGGCTCTACTTCGGTTTTGATAGCTTGTCGCGCTTGGCTGGCAAGCCCTGGAGCCGTTTTTTGCACCTGAATGCAGAGTTCGCGGCAGGCGGTGCCCCGGGGCGGGCAGGCACGGTATCATTTGCGGCTGTCCTGCCCTGGGCCGCCCTGCCGCGCGCCGCCACCCACTGCCAGCCCCGTGCGACTCAATTCGATCAAGCTCTCCGGCTTCAAGTCCTTCGCCGAACCCACCAACTTCATGCTCCCCGGCCAACTGGTGGGCGTGGTGGGGCCCAATGGCTGCGGCAAGTCCAACATCATGGACGCCGTGCGCTGGGTGCTGGGCGAGAGCAAGGCCAGCGAGCTGCGCGGCGAGAGCATGCAGGACGTGATCTTCAACGGCACGACCAGCCGCAAGCCCGCCAGCCGGGCGAGCGTGGAGCTCACCTTCGACAACGGCGACCACCGCGCGGGCGGCCAGTGGAGCCAGTTTGCCGAGGTCGCCGTCAAGCGCGTGCTCACGCGCGACGGCAACAGCAGCTACTACATCAACAACCAGCCCGTGCGCCGGCGCGACGTGCAGGACGTGTTCCTGGGCACGGGCCTGGGGCCGCGCGCCTACGCCATCATCGGCCAGGGCACGATCAGCCGCATCATCGAATCGCGCCCCGAGGAACTGCGCCTGTTCCTGGAGGAAGCGGCGGGCGTCTCCAAGTACAAGGAGCGCCGGCGCGAGACGGAAAACCGCCTGCACGACACGCGCGAGAACCTCACGCGCGTGGAGGACATCCTGCGCGAGCTGAACGCCAACCTCGACAAGCTCGAAAAGCAGGCCGAGGTGGCCGCGCGCTACAACGCGCTGCAGGCCGACGTCACGCTGCGCCAGCACCAGTTGTGGTACCTCAAGCGTGCCGACGCCGAAGCCGATCAGGCCCGTGTGCGCGCCGAGGGCCTGCAGGCCGTCAACGACCTGGAGGCGCGCATGGCCGACCTGCGCCATGTCGAGGCCGAGCTCGAGACCGTGCGCCAGGCGCACTACGCCGCGGGCGACGCCGTCAACCAGGCGCAGGGCCAGCTCTACGAGGCCACGGCCGAGGTCGGCAAGCTCGAGGCCGAGATCCGCTACGTCGTCGAAGGGCGCCAGCGCGTGGAGCAGCGCCTGGCACAACTGGCCGAGCAGATCGCCCAGTGGGCCGCGCGCAAGCAGGAGGCGGCCGCCGAGATGGAGAGCCTCGAAGGCGCGGGCCTGGACGCCGAGGAGCAGGCCGAGATCCTCGCCGCGCAGGTGCAGGAGCAGGAGCTGCGCCTGCCCGACCTCGAAGAAGCCCTGCGCCAGGCGCAGGCGCGTGCCAGCGAGCAGCGCGCCGCCGTGGTGCAGGTGCAGCAGCAGATCCAGGTGCTTGCCGCCGAGCAGCGCAGCATGGACGAGCAGACGCGCCAGCAGGAGGCGCGCAGCGAGCGCCTGCGCCTGGACCAGGGCGCCCTGGCCATGCCCGACGAGGCGCGCCTGCAGCAGTTGCAGGAGCAGCTCGCCGCGGCCAGCGAGGCCGCCGAAATGGCCGAGGCCGTGCTGTTCGAGCTGCAGGAGACCGTGCCCCGGCTCGATGAGGAGCGCCGCCAGCGCCAGCAGGCCGTCAACGACGAGCGCGCGCGCCAGGCCGACCTGTCGGCGCGCATGGAGGCGCTCAAGGCGCTGCAGGACAAGGTCAAGGTCTCGGGCAAGCTCCAGCCCTGGCTGGCACGGCACGGGCTCGACGGCCTGCAGGGCCTGTGGACGCGCATCCACGTCGAGCAGGGCTGGGAGAACGCCCTGGAGGCCGCGCTGCGCGAGCGCATGGGCGCCCTCGAGGTGGGTCGCCTGGACCTGGTGCGCGGCTTCCTCGGCAGCAGCGCGCAGGACGCGCCGCCCGCCCGCCTGGCCTTCTACAGCAAGGCCGCCGCCACCGCCGCGCCCGAGCCCGCGGCGCGCCTGCCGCGCCTGTCCGGCCTGCTGCGCGTGGGCGACGAAGGCCTGCGCGCCCTGCTGCTGGACTGGCTGCAGGGCTGCTACACCGCCCCCAGCCTGGACGAGGCCCTGGCCCAGCGCAGCCAATTGCAGCCCGGCGAGACCATTTACGTGCCCAGCGGCCACGCCGTGGGCCTGCACAGCGTGGCCTTCTACGCGCAGGACTCCGAACAGGCGGGCCTGCTGGCGCGTGCGCAGGAGATCGAGCACCTGGACAAGGAGCTGCGCGCCCAGCAGCTCATCGGCGACGAGGCGCGCAGCGCCCTGCTCAAGGCCGAGGCGGCCTACCAGGACGCCTCCGCGCGCCTGGTGAGCGCGCGGCGCGAGGCCAGCGAGGCCCAGGGCCGCGCGCACGAGCTGCAGGTCGAGACCCTGCGCCTGGCGCAACTGGCCGAGCAGGCGCGCGTGCGCAGCCAGCAGATCGGCGCCGACCTGGACGAAGTGCACGCCCTGCTGGCCGAGCTGCAGGAGCGGCGCGTGGCGGCCGAGGCGCGCTTTGAAGAGCTGGACATGCAACTGGCCGACAGCCAGGAGCGCGAGGCGCAGCTGGGCGACCGCGTGATCGAGGCCGAGCGCCGCCTGCACGAATGCCGCGAGCAGCAGCGCCAGCTCGAGCGCCAGGCGCAGGAGGCGCAGTTCTCGCAGCGCAGCCTCACGGCGCGGCGCGCCGAGCTCGCGCGCACCCTGGAGACCGCCGACAGCCAGGCCCGCGCGCTGCAGGACGAGCAGCAGCGCGCGCACGAGGAGCAGTCGCGCCTGTCCGCCGCTGCCGCCCAGGGCGGCCTGCAGGACGCGCTGAACCTGAAGATGGAGCGCGAAAAGGCCCTGGGCGAGCGCCGCAGCCAGTACGACGGCCTCACCGCCCAACTGCGCGCCAGCGACGAGCGCCGCATGCAGCTCGAGCGCGCCCTCGAGCCGCTGCGCCAGCGCATCACCGAACTGCAGCTCAAGGAGCAGGCCGCGCGCCTGGGCCTGGAGCAGTACAGCCAGCTCCTGGAGGAGGCGCAGGCCGACCTCGAGGCCGTGGCCCAGTCCATCGCCGCCGGCCAGGTGCGCCTGCAGGGCCTGCAGGGCGAGATCGACCGCCTGCACCGCGAGATCGCCGCGCTGGGCGCGGTCAACCTCGCGGCGCTCGACGAGCTCGCCCTGGCGCGCGAGCGCAAGACCTTCCTGGACGCGCAGACCGAAGACCTCACGCTCGCCATGAACACCCTGGAGGCCGCGATCCAGAAGATCGACGCGGAGACGCGCCAGTTGCTTTCGGGCACCTTCGAGACCGTCAACGCGCACTTCGGCCGCATGTTCCCCGAGCTGTTCGGCGGCGGCCAGGCGCGGCTCATCATGACGGGCGAGGAAATCCTCGACTCCGGCGTGCAGGTCATGGCCCAGCCGCCGGGCAAGAAGAACCAGACCATCCACCTGCTCTCGGGCGGCGAGAAGGCGCTTACCGCCATCGCCCTGGTGTTCGCCATCTTCCAGCTCAACCCCGCGCCGTTCTGCCTGCTCGACGAGGTGGACGCGCCCCTGGACGATGCCAACACCGAGCGCTATGCCAAACTCGTCACGGCCATGAGCAAACAGGGCACCCAGTTCCTGTTCATCAGCCACAACAAGATCGCCATGGAAATGGCCGAACAACTCATCGGCGTGACCATGCAGGAACAGGGCGTCTCGCGCATCGTCGCGGTGGACATGGAGTCCGCCCTGTCCATGGCCGACGCCTGAACCTCCCACATACCACCATGAGCTCCCTGCAAATCAGCCTGGCCATCATCGGGGGCGTGCTGCTCGCCCTGGTCGTCGCCTGGAACGCCTGGACCACGCACCGCAACGCCCCGCGCAAAGCCCTGCCGCTCGAGCGGGACGCGCCGCCCGAGCCGCCGCGCCGCCTGGAGCCCGCGCTGGACGACCTCGACGGCGCGCCCGACCCGTTCTCCGCCGTGCACGGCCTGGAGCGCGGCCCCGAGCCCGCCATCCACGGCGTCGATGCCGCCGAGGCGCTCTCCATGCCCGTGCCTGCGGCCGCGCATGCCGCCGCCGAGCGCAGCTATGCGCTGGACCCGCTGATCGACGCCATCGCCGCCATCGTCCCCGAGCAGACCGTGCCCGGCGAGGCCGCGCTGGCGCAGTTGCCGCCCACGCGGCGTGCGGGCAGCAAGCCCTTCGCCATCGAGGGCCAGAACGACGCCACCGGGCAATGGGAATTTCCGCAGCCCGGCCAGCGCTACCGCGCCTTCCAGGCCGGGGTGCAGTTGGCCAACCGCCTGGGCGCGCTCAACCAGATCGAGTTCTCCGAGTTCGTCATGAAGGTCCAGGCCTTTGCCGACGCGCTGGGTGCCGCCCCCGAGTTCCCCGACATGCTGCACGAGGTGGCGCGCGCGCGCGAGCTCGACCAGTTCGCCACCGAGCACGACGCGCAGCTTGCCTTCAGCCTCGTGGCGCGCCAGGCCGCCTGGAGCCCCGGCTACGTGCAGCAGAACGCCGCGCGCCTGGGCTTCGTGCCCGGGTCGCTGCCCGGCCGCCTCGTGCTGCCCGGCGCCCAGCCGGGCCAGGCGCCGCTGCTGAGCCTGGGCTTTGACACCCAGGCCGCGCTGTCCGACGACCCCGAGCAGTCCGCCATCCGCGAGCTCGCGCTTAGCCTGGACGTGGCCCATGTGCCGCGCACCGAGCAGCCCTTTGCGCGCCTGCGCGAAGTCGCCGCCGCGCTGTGCCAGAGCATGGACGGCGTGCTGTGCGACCAGAACGGCCAGCCCCTGCCCGCCATGGCCATGGACCCCATTGCCGCCGACCTGGAGCAGCTCTACGACCAGCTCGACGGCCGCGACCTCTCGGCCGGATCGCCCCAGGCGCGGCGCGTGTTCAGTTGACGGGGGCCTGCCACCCATGACCGAAAACTTGGAGCTTTTTTCGGCCCCAGGGCATGATGGGAAAGCGCAAGCAGCTATCGAAATCGAAGCGCTGCGCGAGCAGCTCAACCGCTGGGCGCACGAGTACTACGTGCGGGACGCCCCCAGCGTGCCCGACGCCGAATACGACCGCGCCTTCCTGCGCCTGCAGGCCCTGGAGGCCGAGCACCCCGAGCTGGTCACCCCCGATTCGCCCACGCAGCGCGTGCTCGGCGCCGTGATGGAGGGCCTGGCCCCCGTGCGGCACGCCGTGCCCATGCTCAGCATCCGCACCGAGACCGACACCGAGGCCAGCGGCGCCGAGGCCTTCGACGCGCGCATCCGGCGCGAACTCAAGCTCACGCCGGATGACCCGCCCGTCGAATACGTGGTCGAGCCCAAGTTCGACGGCCTGGCCATGAGCCTGCGCTACGAGCAAGGCAAACTGGTGCAGGCCGCCACGCGCGGCGACGGCGAGGTGGGCGAGGACGTCACGCACAACATCCGCACCATCCGCCAGATTCCCCTGGCGCTGCCGGCCGATGCGCCGCCCGTGCTGGAAGTGCGCGGCGAGGTCTACATGGCCCGCGCCGACTTCGACGCCCTGAACGAGCGCCAGCGCGCGCAGGGCGGCAAGACCTTCGTCAACCCGCGCAACGCCGCCGCGGGTGCCGTGCGCCAGCTCGACTCGGGCATTGCCGCGCAGCGGCCGCTGTCGTTCTTTGCCTACGGGCTGGGCGAGGTGCAGGGCGCGCAGTTCGCCACGCACCACGCGGTACTGCAGCAGCTCAAATTGTGGGGTTTTCCGGTGGCAGCGCAGGCGGGCATTGCGCTAGGTGCTTCTGAATTAATAGCATTCCACCAGCGTATCGGCGCCGCGCGCGACGCGCTGCCCTACGACATCGACGGCGTGGTCTACAAGGTCAACAGCCTGGCGCTGCAGCAGCAGCTCGGCTTCGTCACGCGCGAGCCGCGCTGGGCGGTGGCGCACAAATACCCTGCGCAGGAAATGGCCACGCGCGTCGAGGCCATCGACGTGCAGGTGGGCCGCACCGGCAAGCTCACGCCCGTGGCGCGGCTGGCGCCGGTGTTCGTGGGCGGCGTCACCGTCACCAACGCCACGCTGCACAACCTGTTCGAGATCCGCAAGAAGGGCGTGCGCGTGGGCGACACCGCCATCGTGCGCCGCGCGGGCGATGTGATTCCCGAAGTGGTGGGCGTGGTGCCCGGCCAGCGCGCCGGCTACGTGCCCAACTTCCGCATGCCCGCGCAGTGCCCCGTGTGCGGCAGCGCCGTGGTGCGCGAAAAGGGCGAGGCCAACCACCGCTGCACCGGCGGCCTGTTCTGCCCGGCGCAGCGCAAGGAAGCCATCCTGCACTTCGCCGCGCGCCGCGCCATGGACATCGAGGGCCTGGGCGACAAGCTGGTGGACCAGTTGGTGGACCAGGGCGTGATCCGCACGCTGCCCGACCTCTACCGCATGGGCCTCACGGCGCTCATCACCCTGGAGCGCATGGCCGAAAAATCGGCGCAGAACGTGCTGGCCGCGCTGGAAAAGTCCAAGCGCACCACGCTGCCGCGCTTTTTGTTCGGCCTGGGCATCCGCCACGTGGGCGAGGCCACGGCCAAGGACCTGGCGCGCCACTTCGGCGGGCTCGACGCCATCATGGACGCCACCGTCGAGCAGCTCCTGCAGGTGAACGACGTGGGCCCCGTGGTGGCCGAAGCCATCCACACCTTCTTCGCCCAGCCGCACAACCGCGAGGTGGTCGAACAACTGCGCGCCTGTGGCGTGGCCTGGGAAGAGGGCGCCCCGGCCGAGCGCGCCACGCTGCCGCTGGCGGGTAAGACGGTGGTGCTCACCGGCACCTTGCCCACGCTGAGCCGCGACGCTGCCAAGGACCTGCTGGAGGCCGCCGGCGCCAAGGTGGCCGGCTCGGTCAGCAAGAAAACGCACTACGTTGTGGCGGGCGAGGAGGCTGGCAGCAAGCTCGCCAAGGCCCAGGAGCTGGGCGTGCCCGTGCTCGACGAGGCCGGCATGCTGACGCTGCTGGCGGGTTCCACCCCGGCGGGGCAGCAGCCATGACCGCCCCGCGCAAACCCGTCATCGGCCTGGCCCTGGGCAGCGGCTCGGCGCGCGGCTGGGCGCACATCGGCGTGATCCGCGCGCTGCAGCAGGCGGGCATCCAGCCCGACCTGGTGTGCGGCGCCTCCATTGGCGCCGTGGTGGGCGCGGCCTACGCGCTGGGCGAGCTGGACCGCTTCGAGCAATGGGCGCGCGGCCTGACCGGGCGCACCGTGTTCTCGTTCATGGACTTCAAGCTCGCGGGCGGCATGCTCAAGGGCGAGCGGGTGATCGAATTCTTCCGCAGCCGCTTCTCCGACCGCCCCATCGAGGCGCTGGACATCCCCTTCGCCGCCGTGGCCACGGGCCTGCATTCGGGCAGCGAGGTGTGGCTGCGCACCGGCTCCACGGCCGACGCCGTGCGCGCCTCCATGGCCTTGCCCGGCCTGTTCACCCCCGCGCAGCGCGACGGGCGCCTGCTGGTCGATGGCGGGCTGGTCAACCCCGTGCCCGTGTCGCTGGCCCGCGCCATGGGCGCCGACATCGTGATCGCCGTGGACCTGAACGCCGACATCCTGGGCCGCCACCTGCGCAAGCCCGGCGCCAACGGCCCGGCCAAGCCGCCCGCCGAGGCACCGGAGGACGATGAGGACACCGCTGGCTGGCTCAGCCGCCTGCAGGGCGGCTTGGCGGCCCTGCGGCCCACCCCCGACCCGGACCGCGTCCCCGCGCCCTCGCTGCTGGAAGTGGTGCTGGCCAGCGTCAACATCATGCAGGTGCGCATCACCCGCAGCCGCATGGCCGGCGACCCGCCCGAGGTGGTGATTGCGCCGCAACTGGCGCACCTGGGGCTGATGGACTTTTACCGCGCCGAAGAGGCCATTGCCGAGGGGCAGCGGGCGGCGGAGAAGACGTTGCCGTTTTTGCAGCAGTTGGGGTTGGGGGCGGCGGCGTAGCGCCAGTTTCCTTCACCACGTGCGACGGATTGGATCAACCACTATGGCGTATGCAATGTGTTGCGATGCGGTGACAACGCCGCAGACCGCCCGAGTCCGCAGATGCACACGGCGCGATGATTCGTGCAGAGGCTCCTTAGGCTTTGGCCGCAAGTGAGGTATAAATCCTCTGTCACAACAAGTTACAGGGAGCCCGCACGTGCAGTTCATTCCAGCGATTTGTCCACAATGCTCAGGGAAGCTGCAGGTGCCCGAAGGCAAGGATTCCGTGCAGTGCGAGTTCTGCGGTACCGACGTCTTCTTGCGTGAGTCTGAGAAGACCGCTGCTAGCAAAGTTGTTCACCTGCTTGAGCTTGCCCAAGCGGCTGAGACTGCAGGCAACCACACAGAGGCGTTCGGGTACTTCACAAGCGTGCTTGAGATTGACAGCAAAAACGTTTGGGCATGGGTGGGCAAAGGAACAAGTGCCGGCTATCTCTCGACGCTTGCGCATTCGCGGATACCTGAAACCATCGAGTGCTACCGCACAGCAGTGCGGCTTGCGGGTGACGACGATGCAATCACGACAGTTGTGAGCATGGACTGCGCTGTCGCAGCTGTTCTCATTGCGAACGCTTATTTCCAGACCTCGCTGCAGCACACGATGCAGTTCATCTCTGTGCCCGACACGCCGTACGAGCACGCCACACGCTGCGTGGAAGCAGTAAAACTTTGCGAGTTTGCGCTATCGCTAGACCCGAACGTGCCTGGCGCCGCTTCATTTATCCATGACGTCGCTTCGCGGACGTTGAATGTCGGTAAGCTGTCTGCAGATGAGAAGGCATTTCTTGAAGGTGAGAGGAGCAAACACGCTAGTGCAGCGCCAAAACCGGCTACTACCGGCCCGGCAGTAGCGGGGACAGATGCGGGCAGCACGGGCGTTATGGTTGGTGTGTTCGGAGCTGCCTACGTTGCTTCGTACTTCATTCTGAAAGCGATGGGTGTACAGACGACGTTCTGGGCACTTTTTTGGGCGCTGTGGCTGTGCATCCCTATCGGTGGCGCGGTGGGAATCGGCTGCATCCTGGCAATGGCAAAGTTCGCTCACAAGAAAACCTAAGAGGTCCAGTCGCTAAGGATACTCTGCACGAATCCCTGCGAGGCGTGACGGGGCGTGCTTGAAACCAAGACAATACCGGTATGAAGCAAAGCAGCCTGGGCCTGAGCAACACCGTCAAGCGCCCCCGCAAGCGCGAGTTCCTCGATGCCATGGAGTTGGTGGTACCTTGGGCCGAGCTGGTCGCGCAGATCGAGCCGTATGCCCCCGTGAAGAGCTTCCCTAACACCAGCGCCATTCTAGGCAATCATCTCGAAGCCGCCTCGGCAGCTACAACCCCACACCACAATCCCCGCCGATTGGCGGTATGACTGCTCACCTCCCGCCCTCCAAGCGGTGGGGCCTGCAAGCCATCCATCCCGCCTGCAGAACTCCAAATTTGATAGCTGCTAGCGCTTTACTATCAAGCGTTTGAGCCACTTTTTACCCCAAACCCCATGTCTTTCCCCGCTTTCCTGCGCACGCGCTGGACCGCGCTGCAGCCGGCAATGGCGCGCGTGCTGCGGCGGCCCGAGAAGCTGCTGTCGCTGCACAGCCTGCTCTGGGCGCTGATGGCGGGCGGGCTGGTGCTGATTCCGTTCACGCCGGGCATTCGCGATAGCCGCAAGGCCAAGACGGAGCAGCCGGCGCAGTTGGTAGCGGCGGATGGCAAGTTCTTTGCCGAGTACCGCTGGGTGAAACTGGGGCCTGGACTGGCGGCGCACGGCGTCGGCGCTGCTGATGCGTGTCCGTGACGGTTAACCCGTCAGCCTGCTGCGCCTGACACCAGTGGAAACGAGGACGGGTTGCGAATGGACTGCACCGACAGGTCGATGTCCAACATTGGCCAGTAAAGATGGTCAGGGCTCGGCCACTGAACTTCGGAAATCTGTTCGATCGTCCCCTTTCGGAACCAGGGGAATTGATCAAAGGGGACGAGCAGTTCCTCGTCGGCAAGCAGCAGCCAAAAACCGTGCTTTGAAATATGGGTGACTTCAGCCGCCAAAGTGGTGGGTCCAGGCATTTTGGATCTCCTTCAGGTGTGCATTCACAACGGCTTGCGCTTGCCGAAGTTGGGTCTCGGAAAGACCCGTATGGTTGGCCAGAGCCACCTGTGGTGTCAGCCAGAACTTCGCTTCACCGTCCACGTGTGAGACATGCACATGAATGCGTGTCTCTTCCCGCGAAAAAAAGAAGAGACGAAAGGGGCCGTCACGAACAATGGTGGGTGCCATGGCGGTACTGTAACCAACACCGATCGCGGCGTGGATGCGCACCCGTCGCAAATTACGCATCCCGTGGCAGTCTTCGCCGCTACAACCCCACACCGCAATTCCGGGCGATTGGCGGTATAACTGCGCACCTCCCGCCTGCCATGCGGAGGGGCCTGCAAGCCATTCACTCTGCCTGCAAGACTCCCAATTTGATAGCTTCTAGCGCTTACCCATCAAGCGTTTGAGCCACTTTTGACTCCAAACCCCATGTCTTTCCCTGACTTCCTGCGCACGCGCTGGGCCGCGCTGCGGCCGGTGTGGGCGCGTGCGTTGCAGCGGCCCGAGAAGCTGCTCTCGCTGCACAGCCTGCTCTGGGCGCTGATGGCGGCCGGGCTGGCGCTGCTGCTGTATGTGCTGGTGCTGATTCCCTTCACGCCGGGCATCCGCGACATCCGCAAGGCCAAGACGGAGCAGCCGGCGCAGTTGGTGGCGGCGGATGGCAAGCTGCTGGCCGAATACCGCTGGGTGAACCGAGCGTGGGTGCCGCTTGCCGAGATCGCCCCGCCGGTGGTGGACGCGCTGATCGCCACCGAGGACCACCGTTTCTACAAGCACTGGGGCCTGGACTGGCGGCGCACGGCGTCGGCGCTGGTGCGCACGCTGGGGGGCGACAAGCAGGGCGGCTCCACCATCACGCAGCAGTTGGCGCGCAACCTGTACCCCGAGGACATTGGCCGGGCGCCCACGCTCACGCGCAAGATCAAGGAGGCGATCACGGCGCTGAAGATCGAGGCGCTGTACTCCAAGGACGAGATTCTGGAGACCTACCTGAACACCGTGCCCTTCCTCTACAACGCCTACGGCATCGAGATGGCGGCGCGCACCTATTTCGACAAGTCGGCCGACGAGCTCAACGTGCTGGAGAGCGCCACGCTCATCGGCATGCTCAAGGGCACGGCCTATTACAACCCGGTGCTCAACCCCGAGCGCGCCCAGGCCCGGCGCAACACCGTGCTGGCGCAGATGAAGAAGCGCGGCAAGCTGGCCGAGGCGGAATACGCCGCGCTCAGCAAGCGCCCGCTGCGCATCCGCTTCGAGCGCCAGGTGGAAACGGCCGGCCCCGCGCCGCACCTGGCGCAGCAATTGCGCAAGCAGCTCATCGACTGGGCCGACCGCAATGGTTACAGCCTGTATGCCGACGGGCTGGTGATCCGCACCACCATCGATTACCGCCTGCAGCAACTGGCCAACCAGGCCGTGGCGCGCCAGGGCCGGGCGCTGCAGGGCGTGGCCGACGGGGCCTGGGCCGCGCGCAACGCCTGGAACCCCAAGAACCCGCTGGTGCAGCAACTGGTGCGCGAATCGGCGCGCTACGAAGCCGCCGTGGCCAAGGGCGCGGCGCCCGAGGATGTGCTGAAGGATCTGCTGGGCGACCCCGCCTTCCTGCGCACGCTGCGGCAAGAGAAGACGCGCGTGCAGGCCGGCTTCATGGCCATGGACCCGCGCACGGGCGAGGTGCGCGCCTGGGTGGGCAGCCGCGACTTCGCGCAAGACCCGTTCGACCACGTCCAGGCCGCGCGCCGCCAGCCGGGTTCCACCTTCAAGCCCTTTGTGTACGGCGCCGCGTTCGACCAGGGCCTGCTGCCCAGCGACACGCTGATGGACACCGCGGTGGAAATCCCGCTGGGCAACAAGCAGGTGTGGCGCCCCACGGACGGCAACAGGCCGCCCAGCGACATGCCCATGACGCTGAGCGACGGCCTGGCGTTTTCCAAGAACACCATCACCGCGCAGCTCATGCAGCAGGTGGGCCCCATGCGCGTGGCGCAACTGGCGCGGGCCATGGGCGTGCGCGAATCCAAGCTGGACGTGGTGCCCTCGCTGGCCCTGGGCACCAGCCCGGTCACGCTCAAGGAAATGGTGGCGGCCTACGGCGCCATTGCCAGTGCCGGCAGCTACCGCGCGCCCCGGGTCATCACGCGCATCGAGGACAAGAACGGCAAGGTGCTGGAAGACTTTGCCCCCGCCGCGCCCGAGCGCGTGCTGGGCCTGACGGCCGCCCAGCAACTGCGCGACGCCATGCGCGGCGTGGTGGACAAGGGCACGGGCGTGGCCATCCGCGGCCGCTACGGCATCAGCGCCGACGTGGCCGGCAAGACCGGCACCACGCAGGACAACACCGACGGCTGGTTCATCCTGATGCACCCGCAGCTCGTGGCGGGCGCGTGGGTGGGCTTCAACGACGGGCGCATCACCCTGCGCAGCGACTACTGGGGCCAGGGCGCGCACAGCGCGCTGCCCATGGTGGGCGAGGTGTTCCAGCAGGCGCTGCGCGCCAAGCTGATCGACACCAACGAACGCTTCATCGACGAGGAGGAAAGCAGTTGGGTGGGCACCGCCGTGGCCGGTGTGCGCAACTGGGTGTACGACCTGTTCGGCCGCCGCACGGGCGGGCCCGATGCCCCCGACCGCGCCACCGGCGCCGCGCCGGTGCCGGGCCCGGCACCCGCCGCGCCGGTCCCCGCCGCAGCGGAGCGGCCCGAGATCACCGAAGCGCCGCTGCTGCCGCTGGAAAATGCCACGCCCCAGGCGCAGCCTTTTCCGCCAGGCTCCTACGGCAACGTTCCCGAGGCCGCAGACCCCGGCGCACCGCCTGAGCCGCAGCCGGGCACCGTGGTCACGGCGCCGGTGCAGCGCGGCGTGGTGGTGCCCGCGCCGGCAGCGGTGCAGAGCAATGTGCCGTTCTTTGTGGAATCGCGCCCCTGAACGGGCGCGCGCGGCGCGGCCTGGCAGTGGCGCCGCCCGGGGGCGCTGCTACTCGATGTCCACGCAGTGCATGCCGAAGTGGCCCGCGCGCCGGTCGGCGAACCAGCGCCGCAGCGTCTCGCGCACGGTGCGAAAGGCCAGTTCGTCCCAGGGCACCTCGTCTTCGGTGAACAGGCGCGCCTCGATGGTCTCGTGCCCCGGGTGGAAGGCCTCGCTCAGCAGCGTGGCGCGGTAGAACAGGTGCACCTGGCCCACCTGGCGCACGTTGAGCAGGGCGAACAGCGGGCCCATTTCGATCTGTGCGCCGGCTTCCTCGTCGGTCTCGCGCGCGGCGCCCTGGGCCGTGGTCTCGTTCAGCTCCATGAAGCCCGCGGGCAGCGTCCACTTGCCCCAGCGCGGCTCGATGTTGCGCTTGCACAGCAGCACGCGCCCGTCGGCCAGCACGGGGATGGTGCCCACCACGTTCAGCGGGTTCTCGTAGTGCACCGTGCCGCACTGCGGGCAGATGGCGCGCTCGCGCGTGTCGCCATCGTCGGGCAGGCGGTACACCATGGCGGTGCCGCAGGCGCGGCAGTGTCGGATGGGGCTGCGCAGGTACATGCAGGTCTTGAGGTCAAATCGGGCTGCAGCGCTTTCGGAATGAGCGCGAGCAGCTCCTGAAACAATAGCGGCTGGGCGCGCGGCTCATACCACCTGCAGCGCGATGGGCTGCAGCCCATCGACCCCGGCCTCGATGCGGTCGCCGCGCACCACGGCGCCCACGCCCTCGGGCGTGCCGGTGAAGACCAGGTCGCCCGGTTGCAACTCCCAGGCGGCCGAGAGGTGCTGCAGCGTCTCGGCAATGTTCCAGATCAGCTTGTGCACATGGCTGTGCTGGCGCTGCTGGCCGTTCACGCGCAGCCAGAGGGCCGCCTGGTCCACGGCCCCGGCCTCGCTGGCCGGGGTGATGGGGCCGATGGGCGCGCTGTGGTCGAAGCCCTTGGCAATGCTCCAGGGCCGGCCCTGCTTCTTCATCTCGGCCTGCAGGTCGCGGCGCGTCATGTCCAGGCCCACGGCGTAGCCGTACACATGCTCCAGGGCGCGGGCGGCCGGAATGTCGCGCCCGCCCTTGCCTATGGCCACCACCAGCTCCACCTCGTGGTGCAGGTTGTGCGTCAGGCTGGGGTAGGGCAGGCGGGCGGTCTCGCCGGCCTCCACGGGCAGCAGCGCGTCGGCGGGCTTGAGGAAGAAGAACGGCGCCTCGCGCTCGGCAAAGCCCATTTCCTTGGCGTGCTCTTCGTAGTTGCGCCCCACGCAGTAGATGCGCCGCACGGGAAAGCGGCTGGCCGTGCCCAGCACGGGCACGGTGGGGACGGGCGGCGGAGCGAAGACGGTGGCCATGGCAGTGCAATGCGAAAGAACAGGGCGCCAGTGTGCCATGGCGCCGATACACTGGCGCGCATGTCCCAGATGCCCCTTGACTGGCTGCAGCCGGCCTGGCCCGCCCCGGCCCATGTGCATGCGCTGTGCACCACGCGCCATGGCGGCTGCAGCCTGCCGCCCTTCGACAGCATGAACCTGGGCGACCACGTGGGCGACGACCCGCGCGCCGTGGCGGCCAACCGAGCGCGCCTGCAGGCCGTGCTCCAGGCGGCCACGCCGGGCGCGCGCGCGGTGTTCCTGCAGCAGGTGCATGGCACGCAGGTGGCCGTGCTGGCGCCGGGCATGGTCGACGGCGGGCGCTTTGACGCCTGCGTGAGCACGCAGCGCGGCCTGGCCTGCACCATCATGGTGGCCGACTGCCTGCCGCTGCTGCTGACCGACACCGCAGGCCGCGTGGTGGCCGCCGCCCATGCGGGCTGGCGCGGGCTGGCGGGGCAGGGCGGCGTGGGGGTGATCGAAGCGGTCTACCAGCAATTTTCGGCCCTGGCGCTCTCCCATGCTGCGCCGGCAGCTACGGAAAATGTAGCGCCGGAGGGCGTGCACGCTGCGGCCGCACGCACCCTGGCCTGGCTCGGGCCGTGCATCGGGCCGCAGGCCTTCGAGGTCGGGCCCGAGGTGCGCGCGGCCTTTTGCGCGCACGATGCGGCTGCCGTGCAGCACTTTCGCCCCCAGGGCGCGGGCAAGTACCTGGCCGACCTGGCGGCGCTGGCGCGCCAGCGCCTGCAGGCCCTGGGCATCACGCAGATTTACGGCAACGACTCGGGCAGCGCCTGGTGCACGGCCACGCAGGCCTCACGGTTCTTCTCGCACCGGCGCGACGGCGCCGCCCTCGGCGGCAGCGGGCGCATGGCCGCCTGCATCTGGCTGGGCTGAGGCCGGGCCCGCGGCCTGGCGCACCGCTGCCTCCTCGGCCTGGGCGCGGGCGCGCAGCGCGCGCTTGCGCGCGGGCGTGCCCAGGATATAGCCCACGATGCCCATGGGCAGCAGCCCGTAGAGCACGAAAGTGACCACGGCGCCGAGCACCGAGCCCGCGGGGCTGGTGGCCTCGGCCAGGGCCATGAGCAGGGTGACGTAGAACCAGGCGATGAGGACGAGGTACATGGCTGCGAGCGGTGGAATTCAGGCCGGTGCAAGGTAAGGAGCGTTACCATACCAGCACCGTCCCGCAGGGGATGCGCAACATGGCTGACGGCGCTGCCCAGGCAGCGTGCGCGGCCGCACAGGAGTCAGCATGGACCAGGATTCTCTCTGGGCGCAGGGCGCCCAGCAGTGGCAGAAAATGTGGGGCGAGGGCTGGGCGCAGGCCCTGCAGACGCTCCAGGCAGCGCCGCCCGGCCCGGTGCCGGCCCCGGTGCCGGAAATCCGCTTTGCCCCCGACAAGCTCCAGGCCCTGCACCAGGAATACCTGCAGGAGGCCGCCCGGCTGTGGCAGCAGGGCCTGCGCGGTGCGCCACAGGCCGCCGCGGCCGACAAGCGCTTCACCGGCGAGGGCTGGGCGTGCAACCCCGTGGCCGCCTACACGGCGGCGGCCTACCTGCTCAACGCGCGTACCCTCATGGGCCTGGCCGACGCCGTGCAGGCCGACCCCAAGACGCGCGCGCGCATCCGCTTTGCGGTGGAGCAGTGGATCGCCGCCATGGCGCCGAGCAACTTCCTCGCCTTCAACCCCGATGCGCAGAAGAAAGCCATGGAGACCCAGGGCGAGAGCATTGCCCTGGGCGTGGCCAACCTGCTGCACGACCTGCGCCAGGGCCATGTGTCGATGACGGATGAAAGTCTGTTCGAGGTGGGCCGCAACGTCGCCACGACCGAGGGCGCGGTGGTGTTCGAGAACGAGCTGTTCCAGCTCATCGAGTACAAGCCGCTCACCGCCAAGGTGCACGAGCGGCCCTTCCTGCTCATCCCGCCGTGCATCAACAAGTTCTACATCCTCGACCTGCAGCCGGAGAACTCGCTGATCCGCTACGCGGTCGAGCAGGGCCACCGCACCTTTGTGGTGAGCTGGCGCAACCCCGATGAATCCCTGGCGCGCAAGACCTGGGACGACTACGTCGAGGACGGCGCCATCCGCGCCATCGAGACGGTGCGCCAGATCGGCGGCGCCGAGCAGATCAACGCGCTGGGCTTTTGCGTGGGCGGCACCATCCTGGGCACGGCGCTGGCCGTGCTCGCCGCGCGCGGCGCGCAGCCCGTGGCGAGCGGCACCTTCCTGACCACGCTGCTGGACTTCACCGACACGGGCATCCTCGATGTGTTCATCGACGAGGCCATGGTGCAGTTCCGCGAAATGCAGATGGGCCAGGGCGGCCTGATGAAGGGCCAGGACATGGCCTCCACCTTCAGCTTCCTGCGCCCCAACGACCTGGTGTGGAACTACGTGGTGGGCAATTACCTCAAGGGCGAGACGCCGCCGCCCTTCGACCTGCTCTACTGGAACAGCGACAGCACCAACCTGCCGGGCCCGTTCTACGCCTGGTACCTGCGCAACACCTACCTGGAGAACAATCTCATCAAGCCCGGCAAGCTCACGGTGTGCGGGCAGAAGATCGACCTGGGCCGCGTCACGCTGCCCGTGTACATCTACGGCTCGCGCGAGGACCATATCGTGCCGGCGCGTGCGGCCTACGCCTCCACCCAGGTGTTGCCGGGCGACAAGCGCTTCGTCATGGGCGCCTCGGGCCATATCGCTGGCGTCATCAACCCGCCGGCCAAGGGCAAGCGCAGCCACTGGATCCGCGCCGACGGCCAGCTCCCCGCCACGCTGGACGCCTGGCTCGAAGGCGCCACCGAGCACAAGGGCAGCTGGTGGCCCGACTGGGCCCAGTGGCTCCAGGCCCACGCAGGCAAGCTGGTGGCCGCGCCCAAGGCCTATGGCAAGGGCGCCCGATTCAAGGCCATCGAGCCCGCGCCCGGGCGCTACGTCAAGCAAAAGGCCTGAGGCCCGGCCGCCCCCATTTTTTCATTTCACTGCACAAAGGACACACCATGGAAGACATCGTCATCGTTTCGGCCGCCCGCACGGCCGTGGGCAAGTTCGGCGGCGCGCTCGCCAAGACGCCCGCCACCGAGCTCGGCGCCATCGTCATCAAGGAGGCCCTGGCCCGCGCCCGCGTGGGCCTGGACCAGGTGGGCGAGGTCATCATGGGCCAGGTGCTGGCCGCGGGCGTGGGGCAGAACCCTGCGCGCCAGGCCATGATGAAGGCCGGCATCGCCAAGGAAACCCCGGCCCTGACCATCAACGCCGTGTGCGGCTCCGGCCTCAAGGCCGTGATGCTGGCCGCCCAGGCCATTGCCACGGGCGACAGCGAGATCGTCGTCGCCGGCGGGCAGGAGAACATGAGCCTCTCGCCCCACGTGCTCAATGGCTCGCGCGACGGCCAGCGCATGGGCGAGTGGAAGATGCAGGACACCATGATCGTCGATGGCCTGTGGGACGTGTACCACCAGTACCACATGGGCATCACCGCCGAGAACGTGGCCAAGCAGTACGGCATCACGCGCGAGATGCAGGACGCCCTGGCCCTGGCCAGCCAGCAAAAGGCCGCCGCCGCGCAGGATGCCGGCCGCTTCGCCGATGAAATCGTGGGCGTGAGCCTGCCGCAGAAAAAGGGCGATCCCCTGCTGTTCAACGCCGACGAATACCTCAACCGCAAGACCAGCGCCGAGGCCCTGGCCGGCCTGCGCCCCGCCTTTGACAAGGCGGGCAGCGTGACGGCGGGCAACGCCTCGGGCATCAACGACGGCGCCGCCGCCGTGGTCGTGATGAGCGCGAAGAAGGCCGCCGCCCTGGGCCTGACGCCCCTGGCGCGCATCGCCGCCTACGCCACCAGCGGCCTGGACCCGGCGACCATGGGCATGGGCCCGGTGCCGGCCTCGCGCAAGGCGCTGGCGCGTGCGGGCTGGAGTGCCGCGGACGTGGACCTGTTCGAGCTCAACGAAGCCTTTGCCGCCCAGGCCTGCGCCGTGAACCAGGAGCTGGCCCTGGACCCCGCGCGCGTCAACGTCAACGGCGGTGCCATCGCCATCGGCCACCCCATCGGCGCCTCGGGCTGCCGCATCCTCGTCACGCTGCTGCACGAGATGCAGCGCCGCGGCGCGAAGAAGGGCCTGGCGGCGCTGTGCATCGGCGGCGGCATGGGCGTCTCGATGGCGCTGGAGCGCTGAAGCGCCCGCCGCAGCGCGCCTCTCAGTGTTTACCTGGGCGGGCGCCTGCACCAAACTTGGGTAGAGTGGAAGCGCAATCGTTTGAAACCGTCAAGGAGCACAGGAGATGAGTCAGAAAGTAGCGTATGTCACAGGCGGCATGGGGGGCATAGGCACCGCCATTTGCCAGCGCCTGCACAAGGACGGGTTCAAGGTGATCGCGGGCTGCGGCCCCACGCGCGACTACCAGAAGTGGCTCGATGAGCAAAAGGCGCTCGGCTACACCTTCTACGCCTCGGTGGGCAATGTGGGCGACTGGGATTCCACCGTGGAAGCCTTCACCAAGGCCAAGGCCGAGCACGGCAGCATCGACGTGCTGGTGAACAACGCCGGCATCACGCGCGACCGCATGTTCGTCAAGATGACGCGCGAGGACTGGGACCAGGTGATCGAGACCAACCTCAACAGCATGTTCAACGTCACCAAGCAGGTGGTGGCCGACATGGTGGAAAAAGGCTGGGGGCGCATCATCAACATCAGCTCGGTCAACGGCGAGAAGGGCCAGGCCGGGCAGACCAACTACTCGGCGGCCAAGGCCGGCATGCACGGCTTTTCCATGGCGCTGGCGCAGGAGCTGGCCACCAAGGGCGTGACGGTGAACACCGTGAGCCCGGGCTACATCGGCACCGACATGGTCAAGGCCATACGCCCGGACGTGCTGGAGAAGATCGTCGCCACCGTGCCCGTCAAGCGCCTGGGCGAACCCAGCGAGATCGCCTCCATCATCGCCTGGCTGGCCTCCGACGAGGGCGGCTACGCCACCGGGGCCGATTTCTCGGTCAACGGCGGCCTGCACATGGGCTGATCCGCCCGCCGGCTACAAAAAAACCCCGCGGCTGCGGGGTTTTTTGTGGGGGCTCTTGCCGGCCCCGGGCGTTGGCCGGAACGTGGCTCAGAGGCGTGCGGGGGCACGCTTGCGGTCGCGCTCGTCTTCGGGCCAGGCGTTCAGGGTGAAAAAGGTGTTCATGGCAAAAAGCTCCGTTGATGGCTCTACAACGCAGCGCCGTGCGCAGCCGTTGACAGCCCGGCAGGCTTTTTTTGCACGTCTCGTGCCGCCCATTTTGCTCCTGAAAGCGTAGCTGCCAGCGCTTGCTGCAAAAGCCCTGGAGGCCAAAAACACCCGAAATTCAGCACGGCCGCGGTGCGCGTGCCGGCTTTTTCAGGCGCTTGCGCTGTCGATCTCGCTGGAGAGCTCCAGCCAACGCTCTTCGAGCGCGGCCGTCTCGTCGTTTGCCGCTTTGAGGCGGCGGCCGCAGTCGGCGATGTCGGCGCTCACCAGGGGCTCGGAGAGACGCTGCTCCAGCGTGCTGCGCTCCTGGGCCAGCTCGGCCAGGCGGCGGTCGATGCGCTCGAGCTCCTGCTTGAGCGGGCGCAGCTTTTGCGCCAGCGCCTGGCGCGCCTGGGCCTCCTGGCGGCGCTGCTCGCGCGGGTCGCGGGCGGCGGCCGGCGTTTCAGGCGCTTTTTGCCCCTCAGCGCTTGCTGGCTGCGCGCTGGCAGCTACGGATTTTGCCGTCGATGATGCGCTGCCAAGCTCTGCCGCCAGGCCTGCGGCGCGGGCCTGCTCGCGCAGGCGCCGGGCCTCGTCGAGCAGGTAGCGCTGGTAGTCGTCCAGGTCGCCGTCGAACGGGCCCACCGCGCCGCGGCCCACGAGCCAGAACTCGTCGCACACGGCGCGCAGCAGGGCGCGGTCGTGGCTCACCAGCATGACGGTGCCCTCGAACTCGTTGAGCGCCACCGACAGCGCATCGCGCGTGGCCAGGTCCAGGTGGTTGGTGGGCTCGTCGAGCAGCAGCAGGTTGGGGCGCTGCCAGACGATCATGGCCAGCACCAGGCGCGCCTTTTCGCCGCCGCTCATGCTGCCCACGCTTTGCTTGACCATGTCGCCCGTGAAGTTGAAGCTGCCCAGGTAGTTGCGCAGGTCCTGCTCGCGGCTGGGTTCGCGCGCCTCGGCGCCGAGCTCGCGCGCCAGGCGGATCATGTGCTCCAGCGGGTTGTCGGCGGGGCGCAGCACGTCCAGCTCCTGCTGCGCGAAGTAGCCGATGGCCAGGCCCTTGCCCTCGGTCACGCGGCCTGCCAGCGGCGCCATCTGCCGGGCAATGGTCTTGACCAGGGTGGACTTGCCCTGCCCGTTGGCGCCCAGAATGCCGATGCGCTGGCCTGCCATCACGCTGCGCTGCACATGCTGCAGGATGGTGGTGGGCGTGCCGTCCTCGGCGCGGTAGCCGAAGCTGGCGTCGTCGATCACCAGCATGGGGTTGGGCAGATTGCTGGGCTCCTTGAATTCGAAGGTGAATTCGGCCTCGGCGAGCACGGGGGCGATGCGCTCCATGCGCTCGAGCGCCTTCACGCGGCTTTGTGCCTGGCGCGCCTTGGTGGCCTTGGCCTTGAAGCGGTCGATGAACTTCTGCAGGTGCGCGATCTTCTCCTGCTGGCGCGCGTAGCTCGCCTGCTGCAGTTCGAGTTGCTGCGCGCGCAGCTCCTCGAAGCGGCTGTAGTTGCCGCCGTAGCGCGTGAGCCGGGCGTTCTCGATGTGCAGGGTGACGTTGGTCACCGCGTCGAGGAACTCGCGGTCGTGGCTGATGACGACCAGCGTGCCGCTGTAGCGCTGCAGCCAGGCTTCGAGCCACACCAGTGCGTCCAGGTCCAGGTGGTTGGTGGGCTCGTCGAGCAGCAGCAGGTCGCTGGGGCACATGAGCGCGCGCGCCAGTTGCAGGCGCATGCGCCAGCCGCCGGAAAAGCTGTTGACCGGCTGCTGCAGCTCACCCACCTTGAAGCCCAGGCCCAGGATCAGCGCCTGCGCGCGTGCCAGGGCGTCGTGCGCGCCGGCGTCGTGCAGGTCGCTGTGTGCCTGGGCAATGGCCATGCCGTCGTCACCTGCCTCGGCCAGCGCCAGCCGGGCCTGGGCCTCGGCCAGCCGCGTGTCGCCGGCGACGACGAAATCGCTGGCCGACTCCTCCGTCTCGGGCATGTTCTGCGCCACCTGCGCCATGCGCCAGTGCGCCGGCAGCTCGAAGTCGCCACCGTCCTCATGCAGGGAGCCATTGAGCAGGGCAAACAGGCTGGACTTGCCGGCGCCATTGCGCCCCACCAGCCCCACGTGTTCGCCGGGGTTGATGGTGGCGCTGACGCCGTCCAGCAGCACCTTGGCGCCGCGGCGCAAGGTGATGTTCTTGAGATTGATCATTCAGGAAGGGAAAAGCAGGAGAGGGCCGCACGCTCCACCAGCAGCACCTGGTCCTCGCCGGCGCTGGTGTCCAGCCAGAAGACGGGCAGTTGGGGAAACGCAGCCTCGAAGTGCGCGCGCTCGTTGCCGATCTCCAGTACCAGCACGGCGTGTTCGCTCATGCGGGCCGGGGCGGCGTGCAGCAGGCGGCGGATGAAGTCCATGCCGTCCGTGCCCCCGGCCAGGGCCAGGGTGGGCTCGGCGCGGTATTCCGGTGGGAGCTGCGCCATGCTGGCGGCGTTGACGTAGGGCGGGTTGCACAGGATCAGGTCGTAGGGGCCGGGGCAGGCGGCCAGCCCGTCGCTGTGCAGCAGGCGGATGCGGTGCTGCAGGCCGTGGCGCTCGACGTTGATGCGGGCCACGGCGAGGGCGTCGTCGCTGATGTCGGCGGCGTCGATGTGGATCTCGGGCCAGGCCATGGCGGCGAGCACGGCAAGGCTGCCGTTGCCCGTGCACAGGTCGAGCACGCGCTGCGTGTGTGCGCCCAGAAAATCGTCGAAGCCGCCGTCAGCGATCAGCTCGGCGATCAGGCTGCGCGGCACGATGGCGCGCTCGTCCACGTAGAAGGGCACGCCCTGCAGCCAGGCCTCGCGCGTGAGGTAGGCGGCGGGCTTGCGGCTGCGGATGCGTTCTTCAAAAAGTGTAGCTACCAGCGCTTGATCGGCGGGCGCTACAGGCCTGTCTTCTATGGAGCCGGGGTCTTCGCCCAGGGGGCTGTCGAGCGGCAGGCCCAGGCGCCAGAGCACCAGCCAGGCGGCTTCGTCGCGGGCGTTGGTGGTGCCGTGGCCGAAGGACACGCCGGCGGCTTCGAGCAGGCGCGCGCCGGCGGCGACGAGCGCGCCCACGGTGGCGCCTTGCAGCGCCGGCAGGGCGGTGGGGCTGGCGCTGCTCATGCCGGGGCGCCTGTGCGGGCCAGGGTGCTCAGGTGGGCAAGCGTGCGCCGGTAGATGTTCTTGAGCGGCTCGATGTCGGCCAGCGCGATGTGCTCGTCGATCTTGTGGATGCTGGCGTTGGGCGGGCCCAGTTCGATCACCTGCGGGCACAGCGTGGCGATGAAGCGCCCGTCGCTGGTGCCGCCCGTGGTGGACAGTTCGGTGGCCAGGCCGGTTTCCTCGGCGATGGCCTGCTGCACGGCCTGCACCAGCTCGCCGGGCGTGGTGAGGAAGGGCTCGCCGCCCAGGGTCCACTGGAGTTCGTATTCGAGCTCGTGGCGGTCGAGCACCGCCAGCAGGCGCTGCTTGAGGTCTTCGGCCGTGGATTCGGTGCAGAAGCGGAAGTTGAAGTCGATGACCACCGCACCGGGGATGATGTTGCTCGCGCCCGTGCCGCCGTGGATATTGCTCACCTGCCAGCTCGTGGGCGGGAAATGGGCGTTGCCTTCGTCCCAGCGCATGGCGACGAGCTCGGTCAGCGCCGGGGCCACCTGGTGGATGGGGTTGCGCGCCAGGTGCGGGTAGGCGATGTGGCCCTGGATGCCGTGCACGGTGAGCTTGCCGCTCAAGGTGCCGCGGCGGCCGTTCTTGATCATGTCGCCGGTCTGGCGCACGGAGGTGGGCTCGCCGACGATGCACCAGTCCAGCCGCTCGCCGCGCGCGCGCAGGCGCTCGACAACGATCTTGGTGCCGTCCACGGAGGGGCCTTCCTCGTCGCTGGTGAGCAGCAGGGCGATGTCCATGCCGGGATCGGGTGTGGCAGCGAGGAATTCCTCCACCGCGACGATGAAGGCGGCGATGGAGGTCTTCATGTCGCTGGCGCCGCGCCCGTAGAGCTTGTCGCCCCGCACGGTGGGGGTGAAAGGCGGGCTGCCCCATTGCTCCAGCGGGCCGGTGGGCACCACGTCGGTGTGGCCGGCAAATACTATGGTTTTGATAGCTGCTTGCGCTTGATGGGCAGGCGCTGCACTGCGTTTTGCCCATAAATTGCTGACGCGGAAACTGTCCGGCCCGCTGTCCATGCGTTCGCAGACAAAGCCCAGGGCCTGCAGGCGTTCGGTGATCAAGTCCAGGCAACCGGCGTCGCTGGGGGTGGTGGAGGGCCGGGCGATGAGCGCCTGGGCCAGTTGCAGGGTGGAGGACATGGAAGAGGGGTGGGGAATCAGGCGCCGGGCTTGATGTCGAGCACGATTTCGGTGAAGGAGGGAGCGTCGTCCTGCGCCTGCGCCTCGCGCGCTTCCTTGTGCGCCTGCGCGGCCTTGGCGGCGAGCGAGAAGTCGTTCTGCAGGCGCCACATCAGGTTGGTCGGCGAGTCGGCGTAGGCCAGGCCTTCCTTGCGGTCGATGCGGTTTTCCATGATCAGGCGCGCCAGGTCTTCCTCGAAGGTCTGCGAGCCCTCGGCCATGGACTTTTCCATGGCTTCGCGCACGCCGGAGAAGTCGCCCTTCTCGATCAGCTCGGCCACGAGCTTGGTGTTGAGCATGACCTCGACGGCGGGCAGGCGCTCGCCAGCGGCGGTGCGCACCAGGCGCTGCGAGATGATGGCCTTGAGGGCCGAGGACAGGTCGCCCAGCAGCGTGGGGCGCACCTCGACGGGGTAGAACGACAGGATGCGGTTGAGCGCCTGGTAGCTGTTGTTGGCGTGCAGCGTGGCCAGGCACAGGTGGCCCGACTGGGCGTAGGCAATGGCGGCGGACATGGTCTCGCGGTCGCGGATCTCGCCGATCAGGATCACGTCCGGCGCCTGGCGCAGGGCGTTCTTCAGCGCAATCTGCAGCGACTGGGTGTCGCTGCCGACCTCGCGCTGGTTGACGATGGACTTGCGGTTGCGGAACTGGTATTCCACCGGGTCCTCGATGGTCAGGATGTGCCCGGACATCAGGCTGTTGCGCTTGTCGATCATCGCCGCCAGCGAGGTGCTCTTGCCCGAGCCCGTGGCGCCCACCACCAGGATCAGGCCGCGCTTTTCCAGGATCAGGTCACCCAGCACGGGCGGCAGGCTCAGCTCGCTGAGCTCCGGCACCTGCTGGCTGATGAAGCGGATCACCACGGCGTAGCTGCCGCGCTGGCGCATGGCGCTGACGCGAAAGCGCCCCACGCCCGTGAGGGGCACGCCCATGTTGAGCTCGCCGGTTTCCTCCAGCTCCTCGATGCGGTCGGGGGGGACGATCTCGGCGAGCAGGTTCTTGGGCGCTTCGGGCGGCAGGATCTGGCTGTTGATCTGCACGCATTCGCCGTTGATCTTGATGAGCGCCGGTGCGTTGGCCGAGAGGTACACGTCCGAGGCCTTCTTCTCGGCCATCAGGCGCAGGATGCGTTCCATCGTGCTCATGCTGTCTCCCTCCGTGGTGGTGCTGCGCTGGCGCGGGTGGTGCGGCTCAATCGCGCAGCAGGTCGTTGATGCTGGTCTTGGCGCGCGTCTGCGCATCGACGCGCTTGACGATGATGGCCGCGTACAGGCTGTAGCGCCCGCCGTCCTTGGGCAGGCTGCCGCTGATGACCACCGAGCCTGCCGGAATGCGCCCGTAGCTGACCTCGCCCGTGGCACGGTCGTAGATGGGGGTGCTCTGGCCGATGTACACGCCCATGCTGATGACGGAGTTCTCCTCGACGATCACACCCTCGACGATCTCCGAGCGCGCGCCGATGAAGCAGTTGTCCTCGATGATGGTCGGGTTGGCCTGCAGGGGTTCGAGCACCCCGCCCAGGCCCACGCCGCCCGAGAGGTGCACATGCTTGCCCACCTGCGCGCACGAGCCCACGGTGGCCCAGGTGTCCACCATGGTGCCCTCGTCCACGTAGGCGCCGATGTTCACGTAGCTGGGCATGAGGATGGCGCCGCGCCCGATGAAGCTGCCGCGGCGCGCCACCGCGGGGGGAACGACGCGCACGCCCGTGGCCGCCAGGGCCTCGGCGCCGAGGCCGCCGAACTTGGTCGGCACCTTGTCGTAGAAGCCCAGGTCGCCCGCCTGGATGGGTACGTTGTCTTGCAGCCGGAAGGACAGCAGCACGGCCTTCTTGATCCACTGGTGCACGCTCCACTGGCCCACGCCCTCGCGCGTGGCCACGCGCAGGCGGCCGCTGTCGAGTTCGGCGAGCACGTGCTCCACGGCCTCGCGCACGTCGGCAGGGGCGGAGGCGGCGGAGAGGCTGGCGCGCTGCTCCCAGGCGCTTTCGATGGTGTTCTGGAGTTGTTGGCTCATGATTGCCGGGATGGGTGGGATTGGATGAACTGGGCGATGCGCTCGGCAGCCTGCACGCACTCGGCGGTTTCGGCCACCAGCGCCATGCGCACGCGGCCCGCGCCCGGGTTGACGCCGCCCGATGTGCGTGCCAGGAAGCTGCCGGGCAGCACCGTGACATTGTATTGAGCCAGCAGGGCGCGCGCGAATTCGGTGTCGCTCATGCCCAGGTGCGGGGGCACGCCCGCCCAGAGGTAGAAGCCGGCATCGGGCAGGCGCACGTCCATCAGGGGAGCGAGCAGGGGCGTGACCTGGGCGAACTTGGCGCGGTACAGGGCGCGGTTGTCCACCACATGCTGTTCGTCGTTCCAGGCGGCGATGCTGGCCGCCTGCACCGCCGGGCCCATGGCGCTGCCGTGGTAGGTGCGGTAGAGCAGAAAGTCCTGGACGAGCCGCGCATCGCCCGCCACGAAGCCGCTGCGCAGGCCTGGCACGTTGCTGCGCTTGGACAGGCTGGTGAAGGCCAGCAGCCGGCGAAAGTCGCTGCGCCCCAGGCGCGCGGCCGCCTCCAGGCCGCCCAGCGGGGGCTCGCCCTGGAAGTAGATCTCGCTGTAGCACTCGTCCGAGGCGATCACGAAGCCATGGCGGTCGGACAGGGCGAACAGCTTTTCCCACTCGGCCAGCGGCATCACGGCGCCCGTGGGGTTGCCCGGGGAGCAGACGAACAGCAGTTGCGTGCGCTCCCACACGGAGGCCGGAACGCTGTCCCAGTCCACGGCGAAATTGCGCGCCGGATCGCTGGGGGCGAAGTAGGGCGTGGCCCCGGCCAGCAGCGCCGCGCCCTCGTAGATCTGGTAGAAGGGGTTGGGGCACACGACCGTGGGCTGCGGGGCGCCGGCGTCGATGACGGTCTGCGCAAAGGCGAACAGGGCCTCGCGCGAGCCGTTGACGGGCAGCATCTGCGTGTCGGGGTCCAGCGCCAGGCCGTAGCGGCGCTGCAGCCACCCGGCAAAGGCCTGGCGCAGGCGCGGCTCGCCCAGCGTGGAGGGGTAGCGGGCCAGGCCCTCCAGGCCGGCCACCAGGGCGTCCTGGATGAACGGCGGCGTCGCGTGGCGCGGCTCGCCGATGCCCAGGCTGATCGCACGGTGCTGGGGAGAAGGGGTGACGGAGGCGAAAAGCTGGCGCAGCCGCTCGAACGGATAGGGCTGCAGCCGGGAGAGCAAGGGATTCATGGTGCGCCATTATGAAAGATGGCGCGGCCCCGGCACGGCGCCGCCCGGGCCGGCGTGTAAGTTCAATGAAGGCTGGAGTTTCGACAATGGCCCACCCTTGCCGCCAGTGGCCCGCTCCCCGCCCCGCGCCACTGCCCTGCCGACATCACACCAAAGGATTGCCCATGGAGACTCATGATGCGCCCGCGCTGCTGCGGCCGGGGCTGTGGCTCATGCGCCGGTTCCGCCTTGCAGGGCAGTTGGCGCTGGTGGGGGTGGCGGTGCTGGGCCTGCTCGCCTTGCTGGCGCTGCTGGATCTCGCGGGCGCTGGCAGTGCCTGGTTCTGGCTGGTGCGCGGCGGCGGTGCGCTGGTGCTGCTGTACCTGCTGTGGTCCCTGCACGCCAGCCTGCACGGCGGGCTGCGGCAACTGGCGCAGCACATGGAGCGCTCGGCGCGCGGCGACCTGTCGGTGCACGTGGCCAGCCAAGGGCAGGACGAGGTGGCCGAGCTCATGCGCCTGCTCGACCGCATGGTGCAGACCCTCTCGGCCATGGTGGCCGACATCCGCAGCAACGCCGCACTGGTCGCCCAGGCCGGGCAGACCCTGGGGCGCGACAGCCGCGCGCTGTCCGAGCGCACCGAACAGCAGGCCGCCAACCTGGAGCAGACCGCCGCCAGCGTGGAGCAGATGGTGGGCACGGTGCAGGGCAATGCGCAGAGCGTGCGCGCTGCCGACGAGCGCGCCGCCCGCGTGAGCAAGGACGCCGCCGAGGGCGCGCGCGCCATGGAGCTCGCCGTGCAGTCGGTGCAGGCCATCCAGCAGAGCGCACGGCGCATGAACGAAATCATCGGCGTGATCGACGGCATCGCCTTCCAGACCAATATCCTGGCCCTCAATGCCGCCGTGGAAGCCGCGCGCGCCGGCGAGCAGGGCCGCGGCTTTGCCGTGGTCGCCTCCGAGGTGCGCACCCTGGCAGGGCGCTCGGCCGAGGCGGCGCGCGAGATCCGCAACCTCATCGGTGCCTCGGTCGGGCAGGTGGAGACCAGCGCCGGCCTGATCGGCTCGGCCGGCCAGGGCATGGCCCAGATGAACGACGCCATCCGCTCGCTGGCCGGTACCCTGTCCGAGATCGCCTCGTCCGACACCGAGCAGAGCACGGGCCTGCAGGAAATCGCCACGGCGGTGCGCCAGCTCGACCACATCACCCAGCGCAATGCCCAGATGGTCGAGCACGCCGTGGCGCATGCGGCGGCGCTGGAGGGGCGCGCCAGCACCCTGGCGCGCGCGGTGGAGAGCTTTCGCCTGCAGCAGGGCACGGCCGACGAGGCCATGGCGCTGGTCGCCCAGGCGGCCGACCTGCACCGCCGGGTGGGGCGCGAGCAGTTCCTGCGCACGCTCACCGACCCCGCCCAGCCCTACCACGACCGCGACATGTACGTCTTCGCGCTCGATACCCAGGGCACCTACCTGGCCTTTGGCGGCAACCCGGCCAAGGTGGGCACGCGGGTGCGCGACATTCCCGGCATCGAGGGGGACCGGCTGGTGCACGACATCATCGCCCAGGCCGACCGCGAGCCCGGCTGGGTGGAGTACGGCATCCAGAACCCGGCCACGGGCACGGTGCAGACCAAGATGTCCTACGTCTGCCTGCTGGGCGACCTGTACGTGGGCTGCGGCGTCTACAAGACCCTGGCCGGCCGCTGAATAAGGCGGACTCTGCTGCGGCGGCCGCGTTCAGGCGGCGCCGCGCAAGGCCCGGGCGCGCGCCAGGGCCGCGGCTATGGCCGCCTGGCGTGCGCCGGCGTCGGTGGCGGGGGCCGGCTGGGGCTCCTGCGGCGTGGGTGGGGCCGGCTCTGCCACGGCGGGCGCCGGCGGCGGCGGCGGTGGCTCTGGCGCGGCCAGGCGGGCGCTGCGGCGCGCATAGCGCTCGCGCGCTTGTTCGGCCTGGGCGGGCGACCAGGCCGCCCAGCCCGTGGCCGTGCCGCTGGCGTTGTAGGGAATGATGCAGTCGACCGGACAGGCGGGGATGCACAGCTCGCAGCCCGTGCAGTCCTGGGGCAGCACGGTGTGCATGTATTTGCTGGCGCCCACGATGGCGTCGACCGGGCAGGCCTTGATGCACAGCGTGCAGCCTATGCACCAGTCTTCGTCGATGCGCACCAGGCTGCGCGGGCCTTCGTTGCCGCAGGCCGGGTCCAGGGGTAGCACCGGGCGGCCGGTGAGGGCGGCGAGCTGCTGCACGCCCTGCGCCCCGCCCGGCGGGCAGCGGTTGATGGCCGCTTCGCCTGCGGCCATGGCCTGGGCGTAGGCCGCGCAGTCGGCATAGCCGCAGCGCTGGCACTGGGTCTGGGGCAGGGCGTCCAGCAGGCGCTCGGCCAGGGAGGCCGCAGGCGGCCGGCCGGGCGCTGGCGCGCGCGCGCTCATGGGGTCTTGGCGGGCCGCTTGCGCGCGGGGGGGGCCGCGGGGGCCTCGGCCGTGGCGGCCGGTGCCGGGGCGGTGGCCGCCTGGTGTTCGCGGATGAAGTCGCGCACCTGCGGATATACCAGCTCGCGCCAGCGCCGTCCGCTGAAGATGCCGTAGTGGCCCGCGCCCGGCACCTCGAGGTGGCGCTGCTCCTTGCTGGCCAGGCCGGTGCACAGCTCGTGCGCGGCGCTGGTCTGGCCTATGCCGGCGATGTCGTCGAGCTCGCCCTCGATGGTGAGCAGGGCGCTGTGCGTGATGTCCTGCGGGCGCACGCGCTCGAGCTGACCCTCGGGCGAGCGCACATCCCAGGTGCCGTGCATCAGGCGGAATTCCTGGAACACCGTCTTGATGGTTTCCAGGTAGTAGTGGGCGTCCATGTCGAGCACGGCGTTGTATTCGTCGTAGAACTTGCGGTGCGATTCGGCGCTGCTGTCGTCGCCCTTGATCAGGTTCTTGAAGTAGTCGTAGTGGTTCACCGCGTGGCGGTCCGGGTTCATGGCCACGAAGCCCGCATGCTGCAGAAAACCGGGGTACACGCGCCGGCCGGCGCCGGGGTAGTTCTCGGGCACGCGGTAGATCACGTTGTTCTCGAACCACTCGTAGCTGCGCTCGATGGCCAGGTTGTTCACGGCGGTGGGGGTTTTGCGCGCGTCGATGGGGCCGCCCATCATGGTCAGCGACAGGGGCGTGGTCTCGCCGCGGCTGGCCATGAGGGAGACGGCCGCGAGCACCGGCACCGTGGGCTGGCACACGCTCACGACGTGGCAATTGCCGTAGATGCCCTGCAGGTGGCGGATGAAGTCCTGCACATAGTGCACGTAGTCGTCGAGGTGGAAGTCCCCTTCGGACAGCGGCACCATGCGCGCGTTCTTCCAGTCGGTGATGTAGACCTTGTGGTCGCTGAGCATGGTGCGCACGGTATCGCGCAAGAGCGTGGCGTAGTGGCCCGACAGCGGCGCCACGACCAGCACCACGGGCTGGGTCTTGAGCAGCTCCAGCGTCTTGGGATCGTCGGAGAAGCGCTTGAAGCGCCGCAGTTCGCAAAACGGCTTCTCGATCTCCACGCGCTCATGGATGGCCACCTCCACGCCGTTGACCGGCACCGTCTTGATGCCGAACTCGGGCTTCTCGTAGTCCTTGCCCAGGCGGTAGAGCAGGTCGTAGGCGGCGGAAATGCGCTGCGCCAGCGGCAGTTTCTGGAAGGGCGACAAGGGGTTGCTGTAGAACTTCGAGGCTGCGCGCGCAAAATCGGCAAAGGGCTCCATGAAGGAGCGCTGGGTTTCGAAAATCTGGTAGAGCATGGAAAAATCTCTTATGTTGCAGTGCAATATAGCAGCATTTGTTTACGTTTGCAGGCCGTGAAACCCCGGGGATGGCGTCGCCGGCGTGACAGAGGTCAAGATGCACTCTGCGCTCTCCAACCGGTAGTGCTATTGGAATGAGAGCTGCTGGCGCTTGATGGTTAAGCGTTTGAGCCTGTTTTGGCATCAATTTCTCACGGCCAGGCGCCCGCCGCGGCGCAGCGCGCGCGGCCGGTGGGCGCAGGCGCCAGCGCAGGCTGCGGCGCTCCGACCATAATGGGCTCTGGCGTTTCTCTTTTTCTGTATTTTCCCGCACCGCTGCGCGGCCCATGGTGGTGCCGCTACCGGCGCGAACCCGCCCTTTTGCATGTCTCCAAGCCCTGCCTCAGCCGCCGAACTGCCGCCCGCCGCCGCGGGCCGCTGGGGCCGCCCCGGCTGGACGGCGGCCATGCTCACGGCGGTGCTGCTGTGCCTCACCCTGGCCTACTGGTACGCCGAGACCCAGGCCGAGCGCAGCCGCCGGCAGCAGGCCTTCACCCAGGCCGTGGACCGGATCGCCTTCAGCATCAAGGGCCGCATCGACACCTACCAAATGGTGCTGCGCGGCGTCAAGGGCTACTACGACGGGTCGGAGCAAATCGACCCGCACGAGTTCCACGCCTACGTGGATGCCCTGAACCTGCAGGACGCCTTGCCAGGCCTGCAGGGCATCGCCTACATCCGGCGCTTCACACCGGAGCAGGCGCAGGCCCTCACCGACCTGCGCATCCAGCCCGGCGGAGAGCGGGCGCAATACCTGCTCATCACGCACATCGAGCCGAACGACGACATCAACCGCCGGGCGCTGGGCTATGACGTCTCCACGGTCCCCGGCGCACTGGAGGCCCTGGAGCGCGCGCGCGACACGGGCGAGCTGGCGCTGACCGCGCCCATCCCCCTGCGCCAGTACACCGCGGCCAGTGAGCGCCTGGGCATGGTGATGTACCTGCCCCTGTACCAGGGGGGCGTGCTGCCCGGCTCGGTGCCCGAGCGGCGCGCGCGCATCGTGGGCTGGGTGTCGGCGCCGTTTCGCATGCAAGAACTGTTGCAGGGCATGCGTCCGCAACTGGACCGCGACATCGACCTGGCCATCTACGAGGGCGACACCCTGGACCCCGCGCGGCGCCTGACCCCGCCGGCCAGCCTGCCCGACACCGATCTGCAGGAGACGCGCTGGATGGAGCTGGGCGGGCGCCGGTGGACCCTGGTGATGCGCCCGCTGCCCGGCTTCGAGGAGCGCCTGCAGGACAGCTCCGGACCGGGCATGGCCGCCCTGCTGGGCGCGGTGCTGAGCCTGCTGGTGGGCGGCCTGGCCTGGGTGCTGGCCACCGCGCGCGAGCGCGCCGTGGCGCTGGCGCTGCGCATGACCGACACCCTGCGGCGCACGCGCGACGACCTGCAGGGCACGCTCAACGCCATCCCCGACCTGCTGTTCGAGCTCGGCCCCGATGGCCGCATCCACCACTGCCGGCCGGGCAGCGCGGCGCAGTCCCTGCCGGTCGCCGGCCTGGTCGGCCGGCGGCTGCAGGACGCTGTGGCCGAGGGCGATGCCGCTGCCTGCCGTGCGGCGCTGGAGGAGGCGGCGCGCAGCGGGCATGCGAGCGGCCAGGCCTTGCGCCTGGAGCTGGCCGGCCAGGCGCACTGGTTCGACCTGTCCGTGGCGCGCAAGGCGGCCGGGGCGCCGGGCCAGGAGGCGCAGCTCATCGCCCTGGCGCGCGACATCACCGAGCGCAAGCAGGCCGAGGCGCGCACCCACCAATTGGTCTATTTCGACACGCTCACGGGTCTGCCCAACCGGCGCATGCTGCTCGACCGGCTGGCCCACGCCCTGGCGTGGGCGCGCAGCGCGCACGAGGTGGGCGCCCTGCTGTTCATCGACCTGGACAACTTCAAGCAGATCAACGACGCGCGCGGCCACCGCTTCGGCGACATGCTGCTGAACCAGGTCGCGCAGCGGCTGGGCGGCCTGCTGCGGCCCGGCGACACGCTGGCGCGGCTGGGGGGCGACGAATTCGTGCTGCTGCTCAACGACATCGCGCCCGATATGGAGAACGCCGGCCGCGGTGCCCTGCTGAGCGGGGAGCGCGTGCGCGCCGCGCTGGAGGAGCCCTACAGCATCGAGGCGCACGCCTACAGCAGCACGGCCAGCATAGGCATCACCCTGTTTCCCAAGCACGGCGAGGGCGTGGAGGACCTGCTGCGCGAGGCCGACACGGCCATGTACCGTGCCAAGGACCTCGGGCGCAACCGCATCTGCTTCTACGAGGAGGCCATGCAGGCCGACGTGCAGGAGCGCCTGGCGCTGGAGCAGGACCTGAAGAAGGCCGTGGGCGCGGGGGAACTGGCGGCCTACATCCAGCCCCAGGTGCGGCCCGACGGCACGGTGGAGGGCGGCGAACTGCTCATGCGCTGGAGCCACGCAGTGCGCGGCCCGGTGCCGCCTGCGCGCTTCATCCCGGTGGCCGAGTCTTCGGGCCTGATCCTGCGCATGGGCGACTGGATGCTGCAGCAGGCCTGCGAAACCCTGGCCCGCTTGCAGACCGCCGGGCGCCTGGTGTCGATTTCGGTGAACGTGAGCCAGCGCCAGTTCCGGCAGGAGGATTTCGTCGAGCGCCTGCGCGCCATGCTGGAGCTGACGGGCGCGCCGCCCGACCACTTGATCCTGGAGGTGACCGAGAGCCTGCTGATCGACGACCTGGACAACACCATCGCCCGCATGACCGAGCTGGTGCGCATGGGCCTGCGCTTTTCCATCGATGACTTCGGCACCGGCTACTCCAGCCTGGCCTATCTCAAGCGCCTGCCGTTGTACGAGCTCAAGATCGACCGCAGCTTCGTGCAGGACGCGCCGGACGACCCCAACGACACGGCCATCGTGCAATCCATTCTGTCGGTGGCGCGCCACCTCAAGCTGCGCGTGGTGGCTGAAGGGGTGGAGACGCAGGCGCAGGCCGACTTCCTCACCGCCAGCCACTGCGACGGCCTGCAGGGCTACCTGTTCGGCCGGCCCGAACCCCTGGGCGCCTGGCTGCAGCGGCAGCTCGCATCCTGAGGATCACCGCGCGCTGTGCCGGGGGCGGTGCGCACGTGCCGTGCGCCCTCAGGCGCGCAGGGTGCAGGCGGCGCGCGCCTGGGCAGCCACTTCGCGCGCCGGCAGGTCCTTGAGGCGGTGGTCGCTCCACACCTGGCGCCAGCGCCGGGCGCCGCTCAATCCGTGGCGCAGGCCCAGCATGTGGCGCGCGATGGCGTACCAGGGCGTGCCGTACTGCGCGGCTTCGCGCTCCATGTAGTCCACCATGGCGTCTTCCACGGCTTCCACGCTGAGCTGGCGCTCGGGTGCGCCAAAGTACAGAGTGTCCCAGCGCGCCAGCCACCACGGGTTGTGGTAGGCCTCGCGGCCCACCATCACGCCATCGACCTGTTGCAGTTGCGCCTGCACGGCCTCATCGGTGCAGATGCCGCCGTTGACGGCAATGGTCAGGTGCGGGAAGTCCTGCTTGAGCCGGTGCACCACCGCGTAGCGCAGCGGCGGGATGTCGCGGTTTTCCTTGGGCGAGAGACCCTGCAGCCAGGCATTGCGCGCATGCACGATGAACACCTGGCAACCGGCGTCCTGTACGGTGCCGATGAAGTCGCGCACGAAAGCGTAGCTCTCCTCCTTGTCGAGCCCGATGCGGTGCTTGACCGTCACGGGCACCTGCACCACGTCCACCATGGCCTTCACGCAGTCGGCCACCAGGGAGGGCGCTTTCATCAGGCTGGCGCCAAAGGCGCCGCGCTGCACCCGGTCGCTGGGGCAGCCGCAGTTGAGGTTGATCTCGTCGTAGCCCCATTGCTCGCCCAGGCGCGCGGCCTGGGCCAGTTTGCCGGGCTCGTTGCCGCCCAATTGCAGGGCCACGGGGTGTTCTTCGGCGTTGTAGCGCAGGTGCCGCTCGGTACCGCCAAACAGGATGCCGCCCACATTGACCATCTCGGTGTACAGCAAGGTGTGGCGCGTGAGCAGACGATGCAGGTAGCGGCAGTGGCGGTCGGTCCAGTCCATCATGGGCGCGACGGACATGCGCCAGGGGCTGGCGCCCGGCGCGGTGGTAGGTGGCTGCATCAGAGGTCGTCGCGCAAGGGATAGGGCAGGGTGCCCAGGGTCAGTGCGGGGCCGGCGGGTGCGCCCGCATGCAGGTCACCCGCCTCGGCCGCGGCGATCTGCAGCGCAACGATGGCGTCCCAACCGCCGCCGGGCGCTGCGGCCGCCTGCACCACGGTGCCGCAGGCCTGCTCGGCGTCCTGCGCGCTGAACACCTCGGCGCCCACGGCCAGCGGCGCATCGGCATGGGCGATATAGGCGCGGCGCTTGATGGCGCCGCGGAACTGGCTGCGCGCCACGACCTCCTGGCCCGGGTAGCAGCCCTTCTTGAAGCTCACGCCATCGACCGATTCGTAATTGAGCATCTGCGGCACGAAGGCGTCGATCAGCGGCGCGCTCAGCGTGGCCACGCCGCTCTGCACCTCGCCCCAGGCCCACAGCGCCGGGTCGAGCGCGGCGCCGGCGGGCAGGGGCTCGTTGGCCGGGCCCACCCACAGCGCGCGCGCCTGGCCCGCCGCCGCGGGCAGGTGCACCAGGCTGGCAGGGCCCAAATCGGCCTTGGCCCACATGGGCTGTACGCCACCAGCTATCGATTGAATAGCATCACCGGCCAGGCCGGCAACGCGCAGCTCGGCGCTGGCGTCGCTCAGGCGCAGCTTGGCGCGCAGCACGAACATGGACAGGCGCTTGAGTGTGGCGGCCAGCAGGTCGCGGCTGCAGACCAGCCACACCTCGGTGGGGCTGCGCTTGAAGCCGATGAAGCTCGCCTGCATGCGACCCTTGGCCGAGAGGAAGGCGCACAGGCGCGCATGCGCCAGGTCGAGCAGGGCAAAGTCGTGGGTGAGCTGGCCGTGGAGGAATTTGGCGGCGTCTTCGCCTTCGGCACGGATGACGCCCAGGTTTTCGAGGGGGGCTACGCCCTGGAGCATGGCTGACATGGCTCCATTATGATGCCCGGTTCCTCACTCCTACTCGCATCAGGGTTGTGCGCCGATTCCTTCTTCTGGCACTGATGGTGGCCGTCGGGCTGGGCGCCGTGGCCTGGGGCTGGCTGCACGCGCCGCTGCCCATGGGCAGCGAACCGCTGGAGCTCGCCATCGAGCCTGGCACGCCGCCGCGCAGCATCGCGCGCGACCTCGAGCGCGCGGGCGTGCGCGTGGATGCGCGGCTCTTGTTCGCCTGGTTCCGCCTCTCGGGCAAGGTGCGCGAGATCCGCGCGGGCAACTACGAAATCCCGCCGGGCACCACGCCCCTCACCCTGCTCGACAAGCTGGTGCGCGGGGAGGAGTCGCTGCGCAGCCTCACGCTGGTGGAGGGCTGGACCTTCCGCCAGGTGCGCGCCGCGCTGGCGCGCGAGGAGCTGCGGCGCGACACTGCCGACCTGGACGACGCCGCCATCATGCAGCAGCTCGGGCGCCCGGGCGTGCCCCCGGAGGGGCGCTTCTTCCCCGACACCTACGCCTACGCCAAGGGCTCCAGCGACCTGGCCGTGCTGCGCCGCGCCCTGCACGCCATGGACCGCCACCTGGAGGCCGCCTGGGCGCAGCGCAGCGCCGACACGCCGCTCAAGAGCGCCGACGAGGCGCTCATCCTGGCCAGCATCGTCGAGAAGGAGACCGGCCAGGCGGCCGACCGCGGGCAGATCGCCGGCGTCTTCGTCAACCGGCTGCGCGCCGGCATGCTGCTGCAGACCGACCCTACCGTGATCTACGGCCTGGGCGAGAAGTTCGACGGCAACCTGCGCAAGCGCGACCTGCAGGCCGACACGCCCTGGAACACCTATACCCGCGCGGGCCTGCCGCCCACGCCCATCGCCATGCCGGGCAAGGCCGCGCTCATGGCGGCGGTGCAGCCGCAGGCGACGCGCGCCCTGTACTTCGTGGCGCGCGGCGACGGCAGCAGCCATTTCAGCGCCACGCTCGACGAGCACAACCGCGCCGTCCAGCGCTACCAACTGCAAAAGAAATGACCCCAGGCCTGTTCATCACCTTCGAGGGCATCGACGGCGCGGGCAAGTCCTCGCACATCGAGGCGCTGGCCGCGGCCCTGCGCGGCGCGGGGCGCAGCGTCACCGTCACGCGCGAGCCCGGCGGCACCCCGCTGGCCGAGAAGCTGCGCGCCCTGCTGCTGGGCGAGCCCATGGACGCGCTCACCGAGGCGCTGCTGGTGTTTGCCGCCCGGCGCGACCACCTGCGCCAGGTCATCGAGCCCGCGCTGGCACGGGGCGACGTGGTGCTGTGCGACCGCTACACCGACGCCACTTTCGCCTACCAGGGCGGCGGGCGCGGCTTCGATTGGGATTTGCTATCAATATTGGAGCGCATGGCGCAGACTGGGCTTGCCCTGCAGCCCGATTTGATGCGTGAACCCGATCTCACCTTGTGGTTCGATCTGCCCCCGGCCATGGCCGCGCAGCGCCTGGCCACGGCGCGCGCGCCCGATCGCTTCGAGTCGCAGGACGAGGCCTTTTTCACGCGCGTGGCCCAGGCCTATGCCCGGCGCGCCCAGGCCGCGCCGCAGCGCTTCGCGCGGCTGGACGCCGCCCAGCCGCGCGAAGCGGTGTGGGCCGAGCTGCGGCAGGTGCTGGCGCAGCGCGGCTGGCTGCCAGCCGCAGTAGCCCAGGGAGGCGGCGCGTGAGCGCGCACGCTGCAGCGCCGGCCCCCTGGATTGCGGCGCAGCGCACGCAACTGCTCGCCCAGCGCGGCCATGCCTGGCTGCTGCACGGGCCCTCGGGTCTGGGGCAGTTCGCGCTGGCGCTGGAGCTGGTGCGCGCCTGGCTGTGCGAGGCGCCCGCCGGGGACGGCGCGGCCTGCGGGCAGTGCGCCAGTTGCCACGCCATCGACGTGCACACCCATGCCGACCTGTGCGTGCTCATGCCCGAGCAGGACATGCTCGCCCAGGGCTGGCCCCTGCCCGAGAAGGCGCAGACCGAGATCGACGAGAAAAAGCGCAAGCCCAGCGCCGAGATCCGCGTGGAGGCCATGCGCGACGCCGTGGAGTTTGCCCAGCGCACCAGTGCGCGCGGCCGGGGCAAGGCCGTGCTGGTGTACCCGGCCGAACAGATGAACCACGTCACCGCCAACGCCCTGCTCAAGACCCTGGAGGAGCCGCCCGGCGACGTGCGCTTCGTGCTGGCCAGCGAGGCGGCGCACCAGTTGCTGCCCACCATCCGCAGCCGCTGCCTGGGCCATGCCATGGACTGGCCCGGCGCGCAGCCCATGCAGGCCTGGCTGGCCGCGCAGGGCGTGCCCGGCCCGGCGGCCGAGGCCTGGCTGCGCGCCGCCGGGGGGCGGCCCCATGATGCGCTGCACCTGGCGCGCAGCGGCCTGGCGCCCCAGGCCTGGGCGCAGTTCCCCAAGGCCTTGCTGCAGGGCACGCCGGCCATGCTGGCCGAGGCCCGCCCGGCGCAGGCCATCACCGCGCTGCAAAAGCTCTGCCATGACCTCATGGCCTGCAGCGTGGGCGCCGCGCCGCGCTACTTTGCCGCGGCCGACTTGCCGCCCGCGCCACCGCTGGCCGCCCTGGCGCGCTGGTCGCGCGCGCTCATGCAGGCCGCGCGCACGGCCGAGCACCCGTACAACACCGGCCTGCTGCTCGAGGCGCTTGTCGCGCAGGCGCGAAACGTCCTACACTCGGCCACTGCCATACCGCCCGCACGATCATGAGCTCCCCGTCCACTGCACCCCGTCCCAGCGTCATGCAGCTGGCGATCAAGGAAAAAGGCGCCCTGCATGCCGCCTACATTCCGTTCTTCGTCGAAGGCGGCATCTTCGTGCCCACCACGCGCGAGTACCGCCTGGGCGACGACGTGTACGTGCTCCTGACCCTGCCCGAGGACACCCAGCGCTACCCCGTGGCGGGCCGGGTGGCCTGGGTGACGCCCGCGCGCGCGGGCGGCAACCGCACGCAGGGCGTGGGCATCCAGTTCCCCAAGGACGAGAAGTCGGCCCAGCTCAAGGTCAAGATCGAGCAGATCCTGGGCGCTGCCCTGGGTTCGGACCGCCCCACGCAGACGATTTGACGCGCCCGCCGCGCCGCTGCCGGTCCGCGCCCGTGCGGATCGGCATTTTTCTTGGTTCGCCATGTTCACCGATTCGCACTGCCACCTGTCCTTTCCGCCGTTGTCGGAGCAACTGCCTGCCATCCGCGCCGCCATGCAGGCCGCCCAGGTGGGGCGCGCCCTGTGCATTTGCACGACCATGGAGGAATTCCCCGCGGTGCACGCGCTGGCCCTGCGCTACGACAACTTCTGGTGCTCCGTGGGCGTGCACCCGGACAACGAGGGCGTCGCCGAACCCACGGTGCAGGAGCTCGTCGAGCGCGCCGCCTTGCCGCGCGTGGTCGCCATCGGCGAGACCGGCCTGGACTACTACGGCATGGAAGACCGCAAGGGCGGGCGCAGCATCGCCGACCTGGAATGGCAGCGCGAGCGCTTTCGCACCCATATCCGCGCGGCGCGCGCGGCCGCCAGGCCGCTGGTGATCCACACGCGCAGCGCCTCGGCCGACACCCTGGCCATCCTGCGCGAGGAGGGCGAGGACGGCGGCAGCGCGAGCGCCGGCGGCGTGTTCCACTGCTTCACCGAGACGGCCGCGGTGGCGCGTGCCGCGCTCGACCTGGGGTATTACATCTCCTTCTCCGGCATCATCACCTTCAAGAACGCGCAGGACCTGCGCGACATTGCCGCCTTCGTGCCCCTGGAGCGCATGCTCATCGAGACGGACAGCCCCTACCTGGCCCCCGTGCCCTACCGCGGCAAGACCAATACCCCCGCCTATGTGCCCGAGGTCGCGCGCCAGATCGCCGCTGTGCGCGGCCTGGCCGTCGAGGCGGTGGCCGAGGCCACGGAGCGCAACTTCGAGCGCCTGTTCCCGCAGGTGGTGGCCGCATGAGGGGCGCGCCCCTGGCCCGCCGCGCCCTGCTGCTGCTGGCCCTGGCAGGCAGCCTGCCGGCCCGCGCGGGCTCGTACGAGGATTTTTTCGCGGCCATCGCGCGCGACGATGCGGGCACCATCGCCGCGCTGCTGCAGCGCGGCTTCGACCCGAACACGCGCGACCCCAAGGGTCAGCCTGGCCTGATCCTGGCGCTGCAGGCGGGCGCGCTCAAGGCGTTCGACGCCCTCATGCAGGCGCGCGATCTGCAGGTCGAGGCGCGCAACGCCCAGGGCGAGAGCGCGCTCATGATGGCGGCGCTGCGCGGCCATGTGCAGGCGGTGCGCGCGCTGATCGCGCGCGATGCCGACGTGAACAAGCCCGGCTGGACGCCGCTGCACTACGCGGCGACCGGAACCACACCGCAGCAGGCCGAGATCATTGCGCTGCTGCTGGAGCACCATGCCTATATCGACGCCGCCTCGCCCAATGGCACCACGCCGCTCATGATGGCGGTGCACTACGGCACGCGCGAGGCGGCCGAGCTGCTGCTGCGCGAGGGCGCCGACCCGGCGCTGCGCAACCAGTTGCGCCTGAGCGCCGCCGATTTCGCGCTGCGCGCGGGGCGCCAGGACATGGTGGAGCTGGTCGCCGCGGCCATCCGCCGGCGCCAACCCCAGCGCGGCCGCTGGTAGGCCGCAGGAGAGCGCTCAAGCAGGTTCCCCGGCGTCTGCCGGGCGCGCCTGCAGGCGTGCGTACAGGCCGCCGCGGGCCAGCAAGGCGGCGTGCGTGCCCTGTTCCACGATGCGCCCGCGCTCCATCACGACCACGCGGTCCGCGTGCTCGATGGTCGAGAGCCGGTGCGCCACCACCAGCGTGGTGCGCCCCTGCATGAGCCGCTGCAGCGCGTCCTGCACCAGGCGCTCGGACTCGGTGTCCAGCGCCGAGGTGGCCTCGTCGAGGATCAGGATGGGGGCGTCCTTGTAGAGCGCGCGCGCAATCGCCAGGCGCTGGCGCTGCCCGCCCGAGAGCTGCATGGCGTTGTGCCCCACCACGGTGTCCATGCCCTGGGGCAGGGCCGCCACGTGGTCCGCGAGGTTGGCCGCCGCCAGGCAGGCCTGCACGCGCTGGCGGTCCACGGCCTGGCCCAGGGCCACGTTGGCGGCGATGCTGTCGTTGAACATCACCACGTCCTGGCTCACCAGCGCAAACTGCGCGCGCAGGGCTGCCAGGTCCCAGTCCTCGATGGCGTGGCCGTCGAGCAGCACCTCGCCCGCACTGTGCGCCACGAAGCGCGGCAGCAGGTTCACCAGCGTGGTCTTGCCCGCCCCCGAGGGGCCCACCAGGGCCACGACCTCGCCGGGGCGCACGTCCAGGTCCACGCCCGCCAGGGCCGGCGCCTGGTCGGCGGCGAAGGCCACGCGCACCCCGCGCAGCGCGATCGCGCCGCGTGCGCGCCCCGGCGCATGGCGGCCGCCTTGCTCGGCGGGCGTGTGTCCCAGCAGGTGCAGTCCGCGTTCGAGCGCCGCCACACCGCGCGTGATGGGGTTGGCCACGTCGGCCAGGCGGCGGATGGGGGCAATGAGCATCAGCATGGCGGTGATGAAGGCCACGAAGCCGCCCACGGTCACGTCGTGCGCGCTGCCCGCGGTGCTGCGGCCCTGCCACAGCGCCACGCAGATCACCGCCGAGAGCGCCGCCGCGGCGAGCAATTGCGTCAGCGGGGTCATGGCCGACGAGGCGATGGTCGACTTGATGGCCAGGCTGCGCAGCCTGCGGCTGAGGGTCTCGAAGCGGCTGGCCTGTGCCGCCTGGGCCGCATGCAGGCGCACCATGCGGTGCGCGAGCACGTTTTCCTCCACCACGTAGGCGAGTTCGTCGGTGGCCTGCTGCCCGCTCTTGGTCAGGCGGTAGAGGCGGCGCGAGAGCGTCTTCATGATCCAGGCCACGCCGGGCACCACCACGGCCACGATCAGCGTGAGCTGCCAGTTCAGGTACAGCAGGTAGGCCAGCAGGGCCACGAGGGTGAAGCCGTCGCGCGAGATGCCCAGCAGCGCCTGCACGAGCAGCGTGGCGCCGGTCTGCACCTCGTAGACCACGGTGTTGGACAGGGTGCTGGCCGACTGGCGCGCAAACAGGCCCATGTCCGCCGCCAGCAGGCGCTCGAACAGGCGGCTGCGCAGCAGCAGCATGCCTTCGTTGGCGATGCGTGCGAGCGCGTACTGCCCGACGAACTGCGCCAGCCCACGCACGAGGAACACGCCCATGATGGCCAGCGGCACCATCCACAGCTGCAGCGAACCCTCGGAAAACCCCTGATCGAGCAAGGGCTTGAGCAGGGCCGGGATCAAGGGTTCGGTGATGGCGCCCACCAGCGTGGCCAGAATCGCACCCGCCCAGGCCAGGCGGTGCTGCAGGCCGAAGTACACCGCCAGGCGGGACAGGCGCGCGCGCAGGGGCTGTGCGGGTGGTTCGGCAGGGGAGGGGGGGGCGCCGGGCGGGCCGTTGTCGGGGGCTTGCATGCGGTCGCGATTCTACTTTTCCGGCCGAGTCCAACAGTTTGTGACAGGGAGGGCGCTCCCGAGTGTGTAACATTCTCACCCTGACAAGCGGCTATCGCCCGTTTGCTGCCCATCGCGCATGACGACACAACGCCTACCCGCATCCTCCTCCCCCGTCCCCACGTCCCCCTTCACGCGCCGCCAGTGCCTGGCGGCATTGGGCGCGCTGGCCAGCCTGCCGGCCGCGGCGCAGTTCCGCGTCGAAGTCACGGGCGTGGGCATGACGCAATTGCCCATTGCCATCGCGCCCTTCCGCGATGAGGCGCAGTCGCCGCAGAAGATCTCCGCTATCGTGCAGGCGGACCTGGAGCGCAGCGGCCAGTTCCGCGGCGTCGATACCGCCGGCATGCGCCTGGACGAGACCACCCGCCCGGACCTGGCCCTGTGGCGCCAGAAGAGTGCGGATTCGCTGGTCTCGGGCAGCGTCGTGCGCCTGGCCGATGGCCGCTACGACGTGCGCTTTCGCCTGTGGGACGTGGTGCGTGGCCAGGACCTCGGCGGCCAGAGCTACGTGGTGGTGCAGGCCGACCTGCGCCTGGTGGCGCACCGCATCGCCGATTTCGTGTACGAAAAGCTCACGGGCGTGCGCGGCGTGTTCTCCACGCGCATCGCCTACGTCACCAAGGCGGGCAATCGCTACAGCCTGTGGGTCGCCGACTCCGACGGCGAGAACGCCCAGGCGGCGCTCGCCAGTCCCGAACCCATCATTTCCCCGGCATGGTCGCCTTCGGGCGGGCAGTTGGCCTATGTGTCCTTCGAGTCGCGCAAGCCCGTGGTGTACGTGCACGACGTGGCCAGCGGCCGGCGCCGCCTGGTGGCCAATTTCAAGGGCTCGAACAGCGCCCCCGCATGGTCGCCCGACGGGCGCACCCTGGCCATCACCCTGAGCCGCGACGGCAACTCGCAGCTCTACACCATCGACGCCAATGGCGGTGAGCCGCGCCGCCTCATGCAAAGCAGCGGCATCGATACCGAACCGGCCTTCTCGCCCGATGGGCGCTTCATCTACTTCGTGAGCGACCGCGGCGGGGCACCGCAGATCTACAAGGTGGCGAGCAGCGGCGGCAATGCCGAGCGCGTGACCTTCAGCGGCAGCTACAACATTTCGCCCGCCATCAGCCCGGACGGCCGCTGGCTCGCCTATGTCTCGCGCGTGAACGGCGCCTTCAGGCTGCACGCCATGGAGCTGGCGACCGGCGCCGCCACGGCCTTGACCGACACCAGCGCCGACGAGCGCCCGAGCTTTGCGCCCAACAGCCGCCTCATCGTCTACGCCACCCAGCAGCAGGGCCGCGAGGCGCTGATGACCACCACGCTGGACGGCAAGATCAAGGCCCGGCTGGCGGGGCAGGGCGGCGACATCCGCGAGCCCGATTGGGGCCCCTACCAGTTCCAGTGAACTTTTTCCATCTTTTGGTTTCAGCCATGCAGGAGCTTTTCATGATCAAACGTATTGCCTATGTCGTTGCCGCTGCCGCCCTGGTCGCGGGTTGCAGTTCGGGGGTGGATCTCGACAACGTTCCCGTCGAGGACAAGAGCGGAGCCCCGCTCTCCAGCCAGGGCTCGCAGTCGGGCAACGCCGGGCAGAGCGGCGTGCAAGGGGTGGATTTGTCGCAATCGGCGGCCGACAAGGCCGGCCCGGTGGGCGTGAGCCGCGTGGTGTACTTCGATTTCGACAGCTACGTCATCAAGCCCGAGTTCCAGGCCGTCATCGAGGCGCATGCGCGTTTCATCAAGGCCAGCCCCGCACGCCGTGCCGTCATCGAAGGCCACACCGACGAGCGTGGCGGCCGGGAATACAACCTGGCCCTGGGCCAGCGCCGCGCCGAGGCCGTGCGCCGCGCCCTGGGCTTGCTGGGCGTGTCGGACAACCAGATCGAGGCCGTGAGCTTCGGCAAGGAAAAGCCGGCCATGCAGGGCTTCAGTGAAGAGGCCTACGCCAAGAACCGCCGCGCCGAGATCTCCTACCGTTGAGCGGCCAGCCCATGCGCAGCTTGATGCCCCCCCTGCGCCGCGCGCCCCTGCTGCTGGCCCTGGCGCTGGCGTGTGCCTACGTGCCGCAGGGCCGCGCCGCGCTGTTCGAGGACAGCGAAGCGCGCCGTGCGATCCTGGAGATGCGCCAGCGTGTCGATGCGCTGCAGCAATCCGGTCAGCGCGCCGGCGAGGACAACGCACAATTGCGCCGCAGCCTGCTGGATCTGCAATCGCAGATCGATGCCCTCAAGGCCGAGGTCGCCGGCCTGCGCGGCCAGAACGAACAGCTCGGGCGCGAAGTGGCCGAGCTGCAGCGCCGCCAGAAAGACATCGCCCAGGGGGTGGACGAGCGCCTGCGCCAGTTCGAACCCGTGCAGGTCAGCATCGACGGCCAGCAGTTCCAGGCCGACCCGGGCGAGAAGCGCGATTTCGAGGCCGCGCTGGCGCGTTTCCGCGAAGGCCGCTACGCCGATGCGCAGGGTCTGTTTGCCACTTTCCTCAAGCAGTACCCGGGCAGCGGCTACCTGCCTTCGGCCCGCTTCTGGCTGGGCAATGCGCAGTACGCCACGCGCGACTACAAGGAAGCGGTCCAGACCTTCCGCGCCCTGCTGGCGGCAGCGCCCCAGCATGCGCGTGCGCCCGAGGCCATGCTGTCCATCGCCAACTGCCAGATCGAACTCAAGGAAGTGCGCGGCGCGCGCAAGACCCTGGAGGACTTGCTGCACGCCTATCCGCAGTCCGAAGCTGCACCGGCAGCCAAGGAACGCCTGGCACGGCTCAAGTGAGGCCGGGCGCTCATACGTGGTCCCGCAAGTCCTTCCGCCTCCCGGTCCCTCCGAATCTGCTGCGCTGGAGCGCCGCTTCGGCGGGCTCGACCGTCTCTATGGCAAGCCCGGCGCAGCGCGCATCCGCGCTGCGCATGTGGTGGTGGTGGGCGTGGGCGGCGTAGGCTCCTGGGCCGCTGAGACCTTGGCGCGCAGCGGCGTAGCGCGCCTGACGCTCATCGACCTGGACCACGTGGCCGAGTCCAACATCAACCGCCAGATCCACGCGCTCGACGGCACCCTGGGTCAGGCCAAGGTCCAGGCCATGCGCGAGCGCATTGCCCAGATCCACCCCGGCTGCGGGGTGCAGGCCATCGAAGAATTCGTGGAGCCCGGCAATTGGCCGCATATCCTCCCGCCCGGCGTCGATGCCGTCATCGATGCCTGCGACCAGATGCCCGCCAAGACCGCCATGGCTGCGTGGGCGCGTGACCGGCGGACGCAGGCGCTGTTCATCACCGTCGGTGCGGCCGGCGGCAAGCGCCTGGCCCACAAGGTCGATGTCGATGATTTGTCGCAGGTGACCCACGACCCGCTGCTGGCGCAATTGCGTTACCGCCTGCGCAAGCACCACGGTGCGCCGCGGGACGGCAAGAAAATGGGCGTGCAGTGCGTGTTCAGCCGCGAGGCCGTGGCCCCGCCGGACGCCTCCTGCGCCGTGCAGGGGGACGGCAGCCTCAATTGCCATGGCTACGGCTCGGTGGCGGCTGTCACGGCCACCTTCGGCCAATGCGCGGCCGGCTGGGTGCTCGATGCATTGGCCCGGCAAGCCCGAGGTTGATGCGGCACTGCATCCGCCGGATGGCGATTTTTTCATGCTAGAATCCAAGGCTTCACGGCGTTTCGCACTGCGGTGTGGCCGTCGCGTGATGGGTCGTTAGCTCAGTCGGTAGAGCAGCGGACTTTTAATCCGTTGGTCGCAGGTTCGAATCCTGCACGACCCACCAAAGATACAGAGGGACTGGCTGTCATGGTCAGTCCCTTTTCTCATTTGGCGTAGCCAAAGCGTAGCCAAGCACATTATCGAGCCGACTTGCAGCGACCTGCAAGCCTTCTGGCGCTACGTGTGCGTACCGCTCCACCATTGAGATCGTTTTCCATCCGCCCAGTCTTTGAAGCTCATGCGTCGGCGTGCCCGCCAGCCGATGCCAGGTCGCGAAGGTGTGCCGTAGGTCGTGCCATCGAAAGTTTTCGATCCCAGCCAGTTCCAAGCCCTTCCACCAAGCCTTGGTCGATACGTTGGCGATAGGGTGACCACGGTACGAGAAAACGTGCGTTGGGTGTTTTCCGATCTGCTTTTGCAGCACGGCCATGGCCATGTCGTTTAGCGGCACCGCGTGTGCTCTGCCGTTCTTGTACTGCTCGGGGGCGATCCAGGCGTGGCGCAGTTCCAGATTGATCTGGCTCCATGTCAGCCCACGCACATTGCCTTGCCGCAGGCCAGTAGCGACCGAGAAGATCGCCATGTCGGCCAAGTGGGGTGGGAGGTGCTGCAGCAGCCTCGCGAATTCAGCGGGTGTGAGTGAGCGGATGCGCCCTTCTCTTTCGCGATAGAGCGACACCTTCGGAACGCGCTCGATCCATTCCCATTCATGGTAAGCCTTGCGCAGAATGGTACGGATCAATGCCAGGTAGCGATTGGCCGTGCTTTGCGTCGCAATCTTCGCTCGCGTTGCCTTGATGTGGTCAATCGTTGCGCGGTCGATTTCATCGAGGTATCGGCCGCCGAGGTAGTCATCCAGCCAGCGCAGGATCGACTTATCGCGTTCGTGCGTACGCTTGTGGGCGGTTTCTTCCAAGAACTTCAGCACGGCTTCCTCCCACGTACGACGTGGTTTGGCGCCGAGCTTGTCTTGCTCCCATCGTTCGACTTTCAGCCGATCATGGAATTCTTGGGCCTTCCGTTTGTCGGCAGTCCCAGTGCTGACCTGTAGAGGGCCAGATTCGCCCCGGATTGCCGGGAGTTTGACCCACCAAAAGGACGAGTCTTTTCTTCTGTAGAGCGACATTCAGTTTCTTCCTGAGTACCGGCTACAGACACACGCAACGTCGATTGTGTCACCAAGTACTCGATCAGCAAAGATTCAACGAACACCCAGGCGCGACCGACCTTGCATCCAGGTATGACGCCCGAGCGAGCGCGGGTCATGAGCGTTTGCGGGTGGATGTGCAGTAGAGACGCTGCCTCGTCCACATTCAGGGTGCGCAATGTCATGACGAGCCAGCATGAAGCGCTGCGCAATCTATGGACGAATAGGGGCCGTCAGACCATCGCGCAGGTAGTGGGCCATTGGGGTACAAGCGCATACCGGAAGGGTGGAAAACGCGTCGGTACATGGCTTCAAGAATTTCCCCCGTTGCGCGCACCACACGACGACCCGCCATGGTTTGGAGCTCTCCCACACCGAATCGCTGTTTGCACCAGCTGGGCAAATTAAGCCAACTGCAAATGCTGCGGGCCTGCTGGGTGAGTCCTCCGAGGCCATAGAGTCGTACTCCCTTGGGAAACTGGTGGAAAGGAGAAATCTTGGACAGGTACTTCATGAGGTACCCGACGGCGTTCTTTGCAATGACACGCTGGGTCATCCCATGGGGCCACCACCCTTGTTTGTCGAACATGGGCAGCTGTAGGCGCTTGGGCAGCCAGATTGCCAGGTGGTAGTGCAGGGCGCCACGCTGCTGCAGCTCGGCAACCCAGAGGTACCTGAAAGGAACCCCGCGCAGGTGACACCAGCGGCGTGCGGCCTTGAGGCATTTGGAAATGTGGCGCGGTTGCCAGTCATGCACCCCGCGATAGGTCAGGGTGACGAACCAGACGTTTTCACGCACGCCGTTTGGTGCACCGAAGCGCTGGAGATGACCACCCGCCCAGACTTGGCGACGCAGGCGCTTGACGCGCCGCTCCATGACGAGTTTTTGTGAAAACCCAACATCCAGAAATGAAGGGCCACTTGTTTTAGATGAGACAAGCCCGGCGGCTTCGCCGCCCGCGGGCGCGCAGCTCGCCGCTTGCCCACCCACGGGCAGCAAATCCGCTGCCTGGACTGCATAGGAAAAAGAAAGTGATGCAGGTAACCGCATGCGAACTCCAGAAGTTGGAAATTCGCGACAGGCGCGGTATGTATGTGAACGGGAAATTGGCTCCTACGGTAGCTCCTGCTTTCTACCGCAACCCCGATGCTCGGGGCGACCCAGTGTCGGTGTCAGAAATAGCCTGAAATCAAGCTGTCGCAGCCAAAAGTCTAATGTGGATTGGCGTAGACCTCAAGTGGCGAAGCTGACATGACGAGCGCCGCTTGACCACAAGCCCCCACAGGTTCCCCGGCTCCCACCCCCTGTTCGTCGCAAGCGACGGGGGGTCGCCGGGCCTTCGGCCTGTGGGTTTTGTGGACAAGCTCAGTGGTCTATGCGGAGCGTGGTTGCGTACACCGTTCCAGCATTTTTGCCTCAGGTGCGTAGTCGCCAACGCCGATTGAATGAGCCTCGGCCTTGACACGCAGATCAAAGAAGTGCGTCATGCAATCAGCAAAGGTTTCCCGGTCAGCGTAGGGCCGCCCATCAGCGCCGAGAAATTTCTCCCCCTTGGGGGCCTTGACATTGTTGCAGGCCCAATAGAACGCGGCGAGTGCATGTCTCACCACGTCCTCGGGCCTGATCCAGTCCCAACAATCAGAGGCCTTGACTGGCGCGGCAAAGGTGTATTTTTGGTTGCTCATAAAACGTAGCTCCAACGTAGCTGCAGACAGCAAAATTTGGCTACGTTTGGCACCCGGTGACATGGTGCGTGCGTCTGAAAGCCGTGGTTTTGGAATCGAAAAAAAGGCCAGACAGCCTCTTTTAATCCGTTGGTCGCAGGTTCGAATCCTGCACGACCCACCACAAATACCGCGTTATCGCTCGAAAGCCCGCTATATCCACCGTAGCGGGCTTTTCTGTTTTGCGGCGCGCCAGGGCGCCGTTTTCGTGCGGGGCTTGCGGTGATGCCCAAGCCGCAGTGCCATGCTCGGAGCGGGCGCGGCAGCCGGTCAGGGGCTGTGCGGCGCTGGGCCGGAGGGGGCCGGGCCCAGGGCCTGTGCCAAGGCGCGGCGCAGCATCCACACCAGGAACAGGGCGGTACACGCCAGCGCTGCGGCGCTTGCGCCCCAGAAGGGCGTGGGTGACGGTGTGGGCGCGATGGGGCCGAGGCCCTGGTAGGCCAGCAGATAGCCGCCGCCCAGGCCTGCGCCCCACAGCAGAATGCCGTAGACGGCCAGGGGCGCGAGCGTGATGCGGTAGCAGCGCAGCAGGAAAATGCTCAGGGTCTGCATGGCATCGGGCAGGTGGTAGAGCGCCACCCAGGGCAGCAGGCGGGCGGCGGCGGCCACCACCTCCGGGTCGCGCGAATAGACCGCGGCCATGCTGTCTTTCGCTATGAATAGTAGAGCTGCCAGCGTACAACTGGCAAGCCCTAGAAGCCAAAAACCTATATGGGCGGCGTGCTGGGCGCGGTGTTCCTGGCCGGCGCCGCGCCAATAGCTCACCCGGGCGCTGGTGGCAATGGCCAGCGACAGCGGCAGCATGTAGAGCACCGCGGCCATGTTGGCGGCAATCTGGTGCGCGGCAGCGGCCAGGCTGCCCTGGCGCGCGATGAACAAGGCCATCAGGGTGAACGAGGTCACCTCGACCGTGACGGCCAGCGCCGATGGCACACCCAGCCGGGCGAAGGCGGCGAGCTGGCGGCGGTCCGGTGGCTCGATGCGGCGCCACAGCTGCAGGGGGGTGTACAGATCCTGCGTGCGCAGCAGCCACAGGGCCAGTACGAGCATGCTGTAGTTGACGGCCAGGGTGGCCCAGCCGCAGCCCTCCAGGCCCAGCGCGGGCAGGCCGGCGCCGCCGAAGGTCCACCAGATCGAGAGCGGGATCTTCACCAGCAGCGATGCCAATTGCAGCCAGGTCACGAGCTGCGGATGGCCCAGCGCCTGGTTCAGGGTGCTGAACACGCGAAACAGCAGGGCGGGCGGCAGCGCCCAGGCCAGCACGCCGAGGTAGCCTTGCACGGTGGGGCGCAGCTCCAGGGGCACGTCCGTCCAGGCCAGCACCGGCCCGGGGTTGAGCAGCAGGGCCATGCCCAGCAGGGCAGCCAGGGCGCAGAGGTAGAGCGACTGGCGCAGGGATGCGCCAATGGCCTGCGGTGCGCGTGCGCCGCGCTGCTCGGACCAGATCGGCAGCAGGGCCTGCAGCATGCCCAGCAAGGCGACGTAGACGCTGATGTAGATGGCCGAGCCGATGGAGAGCGCGGCCAGCGAAGCCTGGCCATGGCGGCCTGCGACGATGGTGTCGGTCACGCCAAAGGCCATCACCGCCAATTGGCCGACGAGCACAGTGCCCGCGTGGCGCGCGATCAGGGAGATGTCGCTCATTCGCGCTGCGCGTCGCGCTGGTAGAGCTCCAGCACGTCGTTGCGGCCCGTGGGGCGGTCTACGGTGTGGCGCAGGGTCCAGCCGCTCAGGTCCGGTGCGGGCAGGGGCGCCGGCGCATTGGGTGCAGGCGCGGGGTCGGGCGGGGCCAGCACCAGCCAGCCGCAGGAGGCGTCCGCCTGCAGCGGCATCAGGCGCAGCTTGCCGTGCCATTGCAGGGCAGCGATCTGGTTGCGGTCCAGCCCATGCATGTGCATGCAGGCGGGCTCACCGGCCAGGCGTGCCACGGCGCGCATCTGCGGCGCATCGCTGCGCGCATAGTCGAGCATGGGCAGCCACAGGCTCATGAGCAGCAGCCAGCAGAGCGTGGCCCCGGCGGCGGGCAGCACCAGGCTTTTCCAGATGGCGCTGCGGTGGCGGCCGGCGCGCCACGCCACCAGCGCGCACCACGCCAGCGTGGCGGCCAGGGCGATGGCCAGTGCGGCCAGGGAAAACTCGGGGACGAAACCGCGCGCCAATTTGGCCACGTTCGCCGCCGGTTTGGCGGGAACGCCGGTCTGGGTGGAGAGCCAGATCACCCAGATCGCGATGGCCGAGATGCTGAAGAACAGCAGCGTGAACCAGTCGATCAGCGCGGCCATGCTGCGGCGCAGGGTGGGCAGGGCAAATGCCGCCAGGGCCGCCAGGGCCGGCAGGCTGAGCAGCAGGGCCCGGTCGGCCGGCTGGGTGGCGGCGGTGGTCACCAGGGAAATCAGCACGAACCACAGGGGCAGCAGCAGGTGGCGCTGCGGCCGGCGGTGCAGGATGTGCCGGCGCCAGCGCCACAGCGTCCAGAGCGCCAGCGGCCAGGCGGGCCAGGTGAACCAGGCCAACAGGCGGGCCAGGGCGAGCCATTCCTTGTCCTGGTCCTGCGGCCACGCCAGGCGCCAGCGCCACATGTCCAGCCACCATGCCAGCAGTGCGGCGACCAGGGCCACGGCGAGCGCCAGCACGGGCCAGGGCCTTGTTGCGCGCGAAGTGTTGTCGTCGGCCTCGTGCGCATCGGCGCAGACCAGCGACAGCACGGCAGCGCCCAGGGGGTAGAGAACGGCCAGTGCCGGGGCGCCGCTGAGCACCAGCCCCACCGACCCCGCAGCCAGTGTGGCTCCGGCGCTGGCGCCCTGCAGGGGCGCGGCCGCCAGGCCGTGGAACACCAGGGCGGTACAGCACAGCTGCACCAGGTAGGAGGTGGTTTCGTGCGAGGGCTGGGCCAGGCCCAGGCAGGCCAGCAGGGCCAGCAGGCCGCCGTCGGCCATGGCGCGCGCATAGTCGGCCGGCTGGGCCTCACCGCCGAAGGCAAAGGCCACCGGCTGCGCGCCCGGGTTGCGTGCCAGGGCGTAGATGCCGTACCAGGTGGCCACCAGGGTCAGCACCAGCAGCAGCACGAAGGGGATGCGCGCAGCCTGTTCCATGGGCAGGGCGGGTGACAGCAGGCCCATGGCCCAGGCGCCCAGCCAGTAGGGGAGCAGGCCGTCGGTCTCGGGGGGCATGCCGCCCAGCAAGGGCGCCATCCATGGGGTATGGCCCTGGGCCAGTTCCAGCATGTAGCCCAGGGCCGTCATATCGGCCCCGCGCCAGGGGGTGCGGCCCACGAAGCCGGGCACCATGTACGCCGTGCACAGCAGCAGCAGCGCCCACCGGGGCAGTCTTTGCACGGCGTTCTGGGCAACGATGGCGGGGCTGGGCTGGTTCACGCGGAGGTCTCGCGGCAGGCAGGGTGGGGGTGTCCGGGAGCAAACAAAAAGGCAGCGCGGTCTCCCGGGCTGCCTTGGCAAGCAAAAAACGCTGGTTTACTTGGCAGCCGTCTTGCCGAAGCGGTTGCGGAAGCGCTCCACGCGGCCACCCATGTTGTCCACCGACTTCTGCGTGCCGGTGTAGAAGGGGTGCGACTCGCTCGAGGTGTCGAGCTTGAACAGCGGGTATTCCTTGCCCTCGAAGGTGTCGGTTTCCTTCGTGTTCACGCAGGAGCGGGTCACGAACTTGAAACCGTTGGACAGGTCCACGAACAGCACTTCGCGGTAGTTGGGGTGGATGCCTTCTTTCATGGTGTCTTCTTTCCTGGTCAGCGGGAGCCGCACCGGCCTATTCCAGTGTACTTTCCGCAAAAAGCCCTCAATTATCGCACAACAACGGCTTATCCGCCGCGGCGCATGGCCTCGAAGAATTCCACGTTGGTCTTGGTTTCCTTCATCTTCTTGATCATGAGCTCCATGGACTCGATCTCGTCCATGTTGTACATGAACTGGCGCAGGATGCGCGTCTTCTGCAGGATCTCGGGCGCCAGCAGCAGCTCTTCGCGGCGCGTACCGCTCTTGTTGAGCTCGATGGCGGGGAACACGCGCTTTTCATAGAGGCGGCGGCTCAGGTGGATTTCGCAGTTGCCCGTGCCCTTGAATTCTTCAAAGATCACTTCGTCCATGCGGCTGCCGGTATCGACCAGGGCCGTGGCGATGATGGTCAGCGAGCCGCCTTCCTCGACCTTGCGCGCCGCGCCGAAGAAGCGCTTGGGGCGCTGCAGCGCGTTGGAGTCCACGCCGCCCGAGAGCACCTTGCCGCTGGAGGGCACCACATTGTTGTAGGCACGCGCCAGGCGCGTGATGGAGTCCAGCAGGATCACCACGTCCTTCTTCAGCTCCACGAGGCGCTTGGCACGCTCGATCACCATCTCGGCCACGTGCACGTGGCGCGCGGCGGGCTCATCGAAGGTGGAGGCGATGATCTCGCCCTTGACCGAGCGCTGCATCTCCGTCACTTCCTCGGGGCGCTCGTCCACCAACAGCACCATCAGGTGCACGTCGGGGTTGTTGGCCGTGATGGCGTGGGCGATGTGCTGCATCATCACCGTCTTGCCGCTCTTGGGGGGCGCGACGATGAGCGCGCGCTGGCCGCGACCGATGGGCGCGATGATGTCGATGATGCGGCCGGTGATGTTTTCCTCGGACTTGATGTCGCGTTCCAGGCGCATCTGTTCCTTGGGGAACAGCGGCGTGAGGTTCTCGAACATCACCTTGTGCTTGTTCTGCTCGGGTGCCAGGCCGTTGACCGTGTCGAGCTTGGTCAGTGCGAAATAGCGCTCGCCGTCCTTGGGGATGCGCACCTCGCCCTCGATCATGTCGCCGGTGTGCAGGTTGAAGCGCCGCACCTGGCTGGGGCTGATGTAGATGTCGTCGGTGCTGGCGGTGTAGCTGGTGTCGGGGCTGCGCAGGAAGCCGAAGCCATCGGGCAGGATTTCGAGCACGCCGTCGGCAAACACCTGTTCACCGGCCTTGGCGCGCTTCTTGATGATGGCGAACATCAGCTCCTGCTTGCGCATGCGGCTGCCGTTCTCGATTTCCAGGGCTTCGGCCTGCTTCAGGACTTCAGACACGTGCAGTGCCTTGAGCTCGTTAAGGTGCATGAATGACTCCTCAGGCGGAGTGGATTGTCTTGGTGTGAGGGGATGGGCCGCGGACCGTGCAGGCCACGGGTGGTGGCGGACGGAGCGTGCCTGGGATCGGCTGCCTGCCGCTGCAGGATGGATGCGGCGCGGCGATCAGGGAGTGATTATGACAGGAAAAAAAGGAGCGCCAGGCGGGCTTTGGGCGCGGCGCGTGCCCGGCCGGCCGCATGGGGCGCGGCCGGTGGGACGGGGCTCAGGCCAGTTGCTGGTCGATGAAGGCGGTGAGCTGGGCCTTGCTCATGGCGCCGACCTTGGTGGCGGTGAGCTCGCCGTTCTTGAACAGCATGAGCGTGGGGATGCCGCGGATGCCGAACTTGGCCGGAACCTCGCGGTTGTCGTCCACGTTCATCTTGGCCACGGTGAGCTTGCCCTGGTAGGCGGTGGCGACCTCGTCGAGGATGGGGGCGATCATCTTGCAGGGGCCGCACCACTCGGCCCAGTAGTCCACCAGCACCGGGGTGCTGGCCTTGAGCACGTCGGCTTCGAAACTGGCGTCAGAGAGTTGTTTGATCAGATCGCTGGCCATGGGGATTTCCTTGCGTATTGGCAGATGGGAGTGCGGTTAAATTGGGGCCATTGTGACAGAAACCGAACTCCCATCCGGCGGTGTGCCCACTCTGCCAGATGCTATGACAGTCATAGCGAAAACCGATATGCGCCGGCCGGCGCAGCCCGCTCCCATGCCCCTGTGGCAGCAGGTGTTCCAGGCCGTGCAGGCCCACGCGCAGCACTGCGGCGCCCACCTGGCGCGCACCGTGGTGCTCGTGCCCTACGCCCAGCTCATGGCCGAGGCCCAGCAGCAGTGGGCGCTGCATGCGCCCGATGGCTTCGTTCCGCGCCTGGAGACCACGCGCAACTGGGCGCAGCAGCTGGGCGGCTTTGTGCCGCAGGGCCTGGACCTGGCGCTGGATGTGGCGCGCGACAGCTTCACCGCGGCGGCGCTGCTCGAGCGTGCGGGGCTGGGTGCACAGGCCGCCATGCTCACCGCTCCGCTGCTGGAGGCGGCCACGCAGCTCGCGCCGGTGGTGGCCGCGCTGGCGCCTGCCGCGCGCCCGGCCTGGGCCGGGCAGCAGCGTGCGGCGCTGGGCCTGGCGGGTGAGGGCGGCGCTCTGCGCTACGAGGCGGCCCTGGCGCGCATCGCGCTGGAGTGGGTGGTGGCCTCGCGCCACGCCAGCGATGTGCTGTTCGAGCCCGGCGTGCGCCAGGCCGTCGATGCCCTGGTGGTGCTCGAAGGCTTCCAGGCAGACCCGCTGGCGGCTGCGCTGTGCGCTGCCTGGGGCGCGCGCGCCTTGCGCTTGCCGCTATGGCAGGAGGCGCAGGACCAGGGGGCGTTGCATGCGGCCAGCGGCCCGCCTGTGCGCCTGCACCCCGCGCTGGACGCCGAGGACGAAGCCCAGCGCGCCGCCGCCTGCGTGCTTGCGCAGGTGCAGGCGGGCCGCGTGCCCGTGGCCCTGGCCAGCACCGACCGCGCCCTGGTGCGCCGCATCAGTGCTTTGCTCGAAGGCTGCGGCCAGAGCGTGCGCGACGAAAACGGCTGGACGCTCTCGACCACGCGCGCTGCCGCCCAGGTCATGGCGGCCCTGCGCGCCTGCGCCTGGAATGCCAGCACCGATGCCGTGCTCGCCTGGCTCAAGCACCTGCCCGTGCTGCCCGAGGGCGCGCTGCGCGCGCTCGAGCGCTGGCTGCGCCGCAGCGCCCTGGGGCAGTGGTCGGCCGCGCTGGCCGCGCCGCCGCAGCCCGCCCGCCCGGAACTTGCCGGCACGCGCGACCAGGTCGAGGCCCTGCGCCGCCTGCTGCGCGGCGACCGCCCGCTGGCGGCCTGGCGCGCGGCCTTGCGCGAATTGCTGCAGGCCAGCGGCCAGTGGCCGCTGCTCGAAGCCGACCCGGCCGGGGCGCGCGTGCTGCTGGAGCTGCACCTGCTTGATGCGCAAGACGCCTTCCTCGATGCTGCCGAGGGCGCGGGCCGGCGCCTGTCGCTGGCCGAGTTCACGCGCTGGGCCGACGACGTGCTCGAAGCCGCGCGCTACAAGCCGGCCACGCAGGCCGGGCGGGCGGCCGAGGTGGTGGTGCTGCCGCTGCCGCAGTTGCTTGCGCGCCCCTTTGCCGCGCTGGTGCTGCCCGGCTGCGACGAAAAGCGCCTGCAGGCCGCCCCCGAGCCCGCCGGCATCTGGACACCCGCGCAGCGCCAGGCCCTGGGCCTGCCCACGCGCGCGGCGCTGGAGGCCGCGCAGCGCGCCGCATGGGCCTGCGCGCTGCGCCAGCCCTCGGTGGACCTGCTGTGGCGCGGCAGCGACGAGGGCGGTGAGCCCCTGCTGGCCAGCCCGCTGGTGCAGGCCCTGCCGGCAGCCCGGTGCGCGCCGGCAGCGACCGACCCGCGCGTGCCGCGCAGCGTGGCGCCCGCCCCCGTGGCGCGCCCGCAGCCGCAGGCTGCGGCGCTGCTGCCGACGCAGCTCTCGGCCTCGGCCTATGCCGATCTGCGCCACTGCCCCTACCGCTTCTATGCGCTGCGCCTGCTGGGCCTGCAGGAGGTGGAGGAACTCGAGACCGAAGTGGACAAGCGCGACTTCGGCACCTGGCTGCACGCCGTGCTGCAGCAGTTCCATGACGCGCTGCAGGCCGCGCCCACGCCCGACCTGGCGCAGCGCCGCCGCCTGCTCGATGCGGCCGCCCAGCAGGCGCAACAGGCGCTGGCGCTGGCCGAGGCCGATTTCCTGCCCTTTGCCGCCGGCTGGCCGCAGGTGCGCGAGGGCTACCTGGCCTGGCTTGCGGCGCACGAGGCCGCGGGCGCGCAGTTCGCCCAGGCCGAGGTGCCGGCACGCCAGCCGCTGGCGCTGGCGCACGGCGCGCTGGAGCTGGTCGGCCGGATCGACCGCATCGACACCGCCACCACCGCGCAGGGCCGCAGCGCCACGCTGCTGCTCGACTACAAGACCGAGGGCAGCAGCAAGACCCGGGAGCGCGTGAAAGACGGCACCGAGGACACCCAGCTCGCCTTCTACGCCGCCCTGGTGCAGGGCGGCGGCCCAGACAGCGCGCTGCGCGCCGCCTATGTCAACGTGGGCGAACGCGGCGAGACGCAGATGCACGAGGCGCCGGACGTGGCTGCGCTGCGCGCGGCGCTGCTCGCCGGCATCCGCGAGGATTTCGACCGCCTGGCGCAGGGCGCGCACCTGCCGGCGCTGGGCGAGGGCAGCGTCTGTGACTGGTGCGCCGCACGCGGCCTGTGCCGCAAGGATTTCTGGAATGCCTAGGAACACTGCCTGGAGCGGCCGCACGGCATCCCGCACCTGGGTGAGGGACGGGAAATGACGCAGCAAGCTGCCTACGAATGGAATGGCCGGCCGGTGTCGCGCGCGGCCTTCTACGCCATCGCCTGCGACCCGCAGCGCAGCGTGGCCGTGGAGGCCTGTGCGGGCGCGGGCAAGACCTGGATGCTGGTCTCGCGCATGCTGCGCGCGCTGCTCGAGGGCTGCGCGCCGCACGAGATCCTGGCCATTACCTTCACCAAGAAAGCCGCGGGCGAGATGCGCCAGCGCCTGCAGGAATGGCTGGCGCAGTTCGCCCAGGCCGCGCCCGAGGATCTGGACAAGGAGCTGATTGCACGCGGAATCGACCCGCAGCGCGCTCTGGAGCTGCGCGAGCCGCTACAACAATTGCAGCAAAAGCTGTTTGCCAGCGGCCGGCCGCTGCAGATCCGCACCTTCCACAGCTGGTTTGCCGCGCTGCTCTCCACGGCCCCGCTGGCCTTGCTGCAGGACAGCGGCCTGCCCGCGCACTACGATCTGCTCGAAGACGACGCGCAGGCCAAGGCCGAGGTCTGGCGCCCCTTCCTGCAGGCCGTGGCCCAGGATGCGCCGCTGCGCGCCGACTACGAGGCCTGCATCGCCGCGCATGGCCGCAGCAATACGCACAAGGCGCTGGAGGCGGCGCTGGACAAGCGCGTGGAATTCCTGCTGGCGGACGCGGCCGGTACCGTCGATGCGTCGGTGCCGCCGTTCGGCGCGGTCTACCCGCGCCTGGCCGGGCTCGATTCCCCCGTGCAGGCCCTGGCCGGTGCGGCCGCCGCCGAGCGCTGGCAGGCGTGGGCGCGGCTGCTGGACGCCGAAAGCAACAAGACGCCGCAAAAGGCCGCGGCCGCCATCGTCGATGCCTTCGCCCAGGACGGCCTGGAGCAGCGCCTGGCCCTGCTGCGCAAAGCGCTCTTCGTCGCCACGGCCGACCGGCTGAGCAAGAACCTCGAGAAATACCCGGCCGCCCAGGAGGCCGAGGCCGAACTGCAGCCGCTCCTGGCCGCGTGCGCGCAGCACCAGGCCTGGCTGCACCAGCAGCGCATGGCGCGGCTGGCACGCGCGCTGTGCGCGCAGTACGCGCAGCTCAAGCGCGCGCGTGGCTGGGTGGACATGAACGACGTCGAGCGCATGGCCCTGACCATGCTGGCCGACCCCGTGCTCGGCGGCTGGGTGCAGGAGCGGCTGGACGCGCGCGTGCGCCACCTGCTGGTCGACGAATTCCAGGACACCAACCCGCTGCAATGGCAGGCCCTGCAGGCCTGGCTGGCGGGTTACGCGGGCGCGGGCGGCGGCCTGCAGGCCCCCAGCGTGTTCATCGTGGGCGATCCCAAGCAGAGCATCTACCGTTTCCGCCGCGCCGAGCCGCAGGTGTTCCTGGCGGCGCAGGACTTCGTGCGCACGGCCCTGGGCGGCGACCTGCTGGCCTGCGACCACACGCGGCGCAATGCACGGGCCATCATCGCCACCGTCAACGCCGCCATGCAGGCCGCGCAGTCCGACGGCGCATACCGCGGCTACCGCAGGCACACCACCGAGTCGCAGTCCGCCGGCGCGCTCTTGCGCCTGCCGCCCATCGTGCCGGAGCCGGCCGCCCCCGGTGCGGACGCGGACGATGCGGCTCTGCCGGCGTGGCGCGACAGCCTCGCCACGCCGCGCCATGAGGCCGAGGAAACCCTGCGCATGCGCGAATGCGCCCAGGCGGCGCGCTGGGTGGCGGCGCAGATGGCGCAGGGCGTGCCGGCGCAGGACATCATGGTGCTGGCGCGCAAGCGCGAGCGCCTGGCCCAGATGCAGGAGGCGCTGCGCGCCCTGCACATCCCCTGCGTGCAGCCCGAGAAGACCGACCTGGCCGAAGCCCCCGAGGTGCAGGACCTGGCCGCCCTGCTCGATGCGCTGGTCTCGCCCGGGCACGACCTGGCGCTCGCGCGTGCCTTGCGCTCGCCGCTGTTCCATGCGCCCGACGCCTTGCTCACCCACCTGGCCCTGCTGCGCCGCCAGCCCGGGCATGAGCACCTGGGCTGGTTTGATTTGCTACAAAAAACAGAGCTGCTCGCGCCCGAATACCAAGCGCTAGGGGCCGATTTGGCACTTTACCGCTCCTGGGTGGAGCAACTGCCGCCGCACGATGCGCTGCAGGCCATTTACCAGCACGCCGACGTGCCCGCGCGCTTTGCCGCGGCCGCGCCGGCGCCGCAGCGCGCCAGCGTGCTGGCCAACCTGCGCGCGCTGCTGGCTTGCGCGCTGCAGCAGGACGGCGGGCGCTACCTCACCCCCTACGCCTTCGTGCGTGCCCTGAAGAAAGGCGGCCTGCGCGCGCCCAGCCGCGCCGACGCCCAGGCCGTGCGCCTGCTCACCGTGCACGGCGCCAAGGGCCTGGAGGCGCACAGCGTGCTGCTGCTCGATACCGATGCGCGCGGCAAGCGGGCCGAGACCATGGCCGTGCTCGTGGACTGGCCGGGCGAGCAGGCCGCGCCGCGGCGCTTCATCTTCCTGGCCAGCGAAGCGAACCCGCCGCCCAGCGCCGAGGACACCCTGGCCGCCGAGCTGGCCGAGCGCCAGCGCGAGGAGCTCAACACCCTCTACGTCGCCGCCACGCGCGCCAAGCAGTGCCTGGTGCTGTCCTGCGTGCAGTCCAGCAGCGCCAACCCGGGGAGTTGGTGGGCGCGCCTGGCGCCGCTGATGGAGCACGACGCCGACCCGCAGGCCCTGGCTGCCCTGGCCCCGGGCCCGGCCCTGCAGGACGCCGCTTTCACCCTGTGGGAGCTGCCCGCGCCGCGTCCCGCCGCCCCGCCGGCCACACCGCCTGCGCCCCCCGAGGACGACCTGCCCGCGCGCCAGGGCCGCGCCATGCACGCGCTGCTCGAGCAGGTGGGCGTGGCCGGCCTGCCGCTGGAGCAGGCGCGCGACCAGGGCTGGAGCGATCTGCAACTGGCGCAACTGGCGCGCGAATACGCCTTGCCCCGGGCGGCGGCCGAGGCCGCTGCCGCCTTGGCCCGCAGCATCCTGCAAGGCGAGGGCGCCTGGGCCTGGGACCAGGCCGCCGTGGCGCTGGCCGTGAACGAGGCGCCGCTGCTGCACCAGGGCCAAAGCCTGCGCCTGGACCGCCTGGTGTGCCTACACCAGCCGCGTGCGGGCGCGCGCTGGTGGGTGCTGGACTACAAAAGCGCGCTGCAGCCCGAGCGCCAGCCCGAGCTGCTGGCGCAATTGCAGCGCTACCGCGCCGCCGTGCAGGCCCAGGTGCCGGGCGAAGCGGTGCACGCGGCCTTTCTGAGTGGCGACGGGCGGCTGGTGCGGCTGTAGGCGGGCATGCAGCGGCGCCCGGTGGCATGATTGCTCCATGCCTGTCGCTTCTGCCGCCTCCCCCGCCGCTTCCACCGCCGCCTCCGTCTCCCCTGCCGCTTGCGCCCCCTCCCTGCATTGCGACGCGGCCCTCATCGGCGCCGGCCCGGCCGGCCTCATGGCCGCCGAGGTGCTCGCCCAGGCGGGCCATGCCGTGCATGTGTTCGACGCCATGCCGTCCGCGGGGCGCAAGTTTCTGCTGGCAGGCAAGGGCGGGCTCAACCTCACGCACTCCGAGCCTTTCGCCGCCTTTGCCGCGCGCTTTGGCACGCGCCGCGCGCAGCTCACACCGCTGCTGGAGCGCTTTGGCGCCGAGTCCCTGCGCGCCTGGGCGCTGGGTCTGGGGGTGGAGACCTTCGTGGGCAGCTCCGGCCGCGTGTTTCCCACCGGCATGAAGGCAGCGCCGCTGCTGCGCGCCTGGATGCACCGGCTGCGCGGCATGGGCGTGCAGTTCCACATGCGCCACCGCTGGCTCGGATGGGCGCCGGACGGGGCCTTGCGCTTTGCTGCGCCGCAGGGCGAATGCCTGGTGCACGCGCGCGCCACGGTGCTGTCCCTGGGCGGCGCGAGCTGGCCGCGCCTGGGCTCCGATGCCGCCTGGGTGCCGCTGCTGGCCGCACGCGGCGTGCCCATCGCGCCGCTGCAGCCGGCCAACTGCGGCTTTGACGTGGCGCGCGTGGACGCGCCGCTGGGGGAGACGCGGCGCGCCTTCCTGCGCGAGCTCATCGGCCGTGGCAGCGCGCCCGCCGTGGGGTGGACGCCGCATTTCACCGAGCGCTTCGCGGGCCAGCCGTTCAAGTCCGTGGCCCTGTCGTTCACCGACAGCCAGGGCCGCCATTTCGCGCGCCGCGGCGAGTTCGTGGCCACGGCCACGGGGGTGGAGGGCAGCCTGATCTACGCCGTCTCCAGCCTGCTGCGCGACGAGATCGCCGCCCATGGGCACGCGACCTTCCTGCTCGACCTGCTGCCCGACCACACGCCCGAGCGCGTGCTGGCCGAGGTGCGCCACCCGCGCGGCGCGCGCAGCCTCTCCAGCCACCTCAAGGGGCGTTTGGGGCTCGAAGGCATCAAGGCCGCCATCCTCTATGAGCAATTGGGCAAGGACGGCATGCAGGATGCGGCGCGCCTGGCGCAGGCCATCAAGCAGCTGCCCGTCACCGTGCTGGCGCCGCGGCCGCTGGCGGAGGCGATCAGCACGGCCGGCGGCGTGGCCTTCGAGGCGCTGGATGCGCAGCTCATGCTCCAGGCCCTGCCCGGCGTGTTCTGCGCGGGCGAGATGCTCGACTGGGAAGCACCCACCGGGGGCTACCTGCTCACTGCCTGCTGCGCCACCGGACGCGCCGCCGGGCAGGGCGCTGCGCGCTGGCTGCAATCCGCATCGGGCGGGCATGCCCCGCCGCGGGTTGCAGGTTGATACACTGCAAGCCACCCCATCCGCAAACCGGCGCATTGTTCCCATGAGCTCCATCTCGACGGTGATCTTTGCTGACCTCACAGGCAGCACCGGACTCTACGAGTCCCTTGGCAATGAACGTGCGGCGGCCATTGTTCTGCGCATGACGCAGTGGATCGGCGATGCCATCCAGTCCCATGAGGGGCGTGTGGTGAAAAACCTCGGCGATGGCGTGCTGGGCGTGTTTGCCAGCGCCCATGAGGCCGTGTCCATGGCGGGGGAACTGCAGCGTGCGCACCAGGTGAACCTGCAGCGCTGGCCCGGCCCCATGCACACGGAGATCCGCATCGGCGTGGCCTGCGGCGAGGTTCTGGAGGTCGAGGGCGATACCTATGGCGATGCCGTGAACGTGGCCTCGCGCCTGTGCGAGAAAGCCGGCCCCAGCGAGGTCTGGGTGAACGACGTCGCCGCCGTGGACGCCGGGATCGTGCCCGGCGTGCGCTTTCGCAAGCTCGGCATGTTCGAGATCCGCGGCAAGTCCGAATCGCAGATGGTGTTTCTCGCCGAGTGGCGCGACGGCGAGGACGCCGGCGATATGCTGACCATGCAGGCCGGGCTGCCGAGCACGGTGACGCCGCTCGATTCCCTGCTGGGCAGCATCCGCATCCACTGGCCTGGGGGCGAGCGGGAGTTTTCCTCCAGCCAGATGCCGGTGCAGATCGGTCGCTCCAGCGAGATGCCGCTGTGCGTGCCCGATCCGCGCGTCTCGCGCGTGCACGCGCGCATCGAGTGGCACCATGGCCGTTTCGCCCTCACCGACCAGAGCAGCTACGGCACCTGGGTGTGGTTCGAGGGCAGCGAGACGGCCGTGCCGCTGCGCCGCGACACCTGCCTGTTGCACGGCACGGGGCGCATTGCCCTGGGCATGCCCTTCGAGGACGGCGCGCCCGTGCTGCACTTCGAGGTCTCGGGAAGCAGCATGCGCCTGTCGCGCTAGCCGCCTTCCGTGCGCGGCCTGCGGCGGGTGCCTGTGGTTGTTATTCCATCTCTGTGAAAGGAGCGCCATGCTCGACGGTTTGCGCAAAGCCCTGGGCCTGGGCCCCCACCCGGCGGCGGTGCCCCCGGGCGTTGTCACGCCGGCCCAGCTGGCACACTGGGCCGCGGCGCGTGGCTGGCGCTATGCCGCAGCAGACGGCGAGGGCGGCTACACGCTGGAAGGGCGTCTGGGCGAACACGCCTGGCAGCTCGAGAGCGGCACGCCCACGCGCGACTACATGCAGGGCGCAGAGCTGCGTCTGCGCGCCGAGCTGCCCATAGACCCCGGCGCCAGCGTGATGCTGATGAACCGCGCGCTCAAGGAAGAGCTGGAGGTGCGGGCCTACGGTGCCATCACCCAGGATGTGCAGACCACGGTGACCGAGAGCCTGCCGCAGGAGCTGCGCTGGCTGTCCATTCTCGAAGAAGTGAGCGTGCCGCACTGGCCGGCCTCGTTCCGCCAGGCCTTTGCCGTGCTCGGCAGCCGCGCGCGCGATGCACGCCAGTGCGTGCACGCGGCGGTCGTGGCCCAGGCCATGCACGAAGGCCAGGCGGCTGCGCCCGGCCAGGTGCCGCTGGTGCTCATGCTGGACGAAGGTGGCCTGCTGCTGCGCATGCAGACCCTGCCCAGCCACCTGCCGGACCTGGAGTACGCGCTGGCGCTGTTCCTCATGGTGGCCCAGGTGGCCATGCACCATCTGCCGCCGCCTGCGCCGGAGGCGGCCGCCCCGGCAGCGCCGCCGGCCGCCTGAGGGCGCGCGCGGCGCTGCCGGGTGTGCCCGCTCAGTGGGCGGGCTTGACGGGCATGTGCTTGCCCAGCTCCCACTTGGCGATGGCGTTGCGGTGCACTTCGTCCGGGCCGTCGGCAAAGCGCAGGGTGCGCGCCTGGGCGTAGCTGAAGGCGAGCGGGAAGTCGTCGCTCACGCCGCCGCCGCCGTGCACCTGCATGGCCCAGTCGATCACCTGGCAGGCCATGCTGGGCGCCACCACCTTGATCATGGCGATCTCGGTCTTGGCGACCTTGTTGCCGGCCACGTCCATCATCCAGGCGGCCTTGAGCGTGAGCAGGCGCGCCATGTCGATCTTGCAGCGCGCCTCGGCGATGCGCTCCTGCGTCACGGTCTGCTGGGCAACGGCCTTGCCGAAGGCCACGCGCGCGACGGCGCGCTTGCACATGAGTTCGAGCGCGCGCTCGGCTAGGCCGATCAGGCGCATGCAGTGATGGATGCGGCCGGGGCCCAGGCGGCCCTGGGCGATCTCGAAGCCGCGGCCCTCGCCCAGCAGGATGTTGGCGGCCGGCACGCGCACGTTCTCGAAGATCACCTCGGCGTGGCCGTGGGGCGCGTCGTCGTAGCCGAACACGTTGAGGCCGCGCACGATCTTCACGCCCGGGGTGTCGGCGGGCACCACGATCATGCTCTGCTGCGAGTGCTTGGGCGCCTCGGGGTCGGTCTTGCCCATGGTGATGAGCACCTTGCAGCGCGGGTCCATGGCACCCGAGGTCCACCATTTGCGGCCGTTGATGACGTAGTCGTCGCCCTGGCGCTCGATGCGCGTGGCGATGTTCGTGGCGTCGCTCGATGCCACGTCGGGTTCGGTCATGGCGAAGCCCGAGCGGATCTTGCCTTCGAGCAGGGGTTTGAGCCAGGCGGCCTTGATGGGCTCGGAGCCATAGCGGGCGATGGTCTCCATGTTGCCGGTGTCGGGCGCGGAGCAGTTGAACACCTCGCTGGACCACAGCACGCGGCCCATGATCTCGGCCAGGGGGGCGTATTCGGCGTTGGTCAGCCCGGCGCCGTGGTAGCCCGAGGCCTGGGCCGTGTCCACCGGCAGGAACAGGTTCCACAGGCCGGCGGCCTGGGCCTTGGGCTTGAGGTTTTCGATGGTCTGCAGCGGCGTCCAGCGCTTGCCCGCCGCCGTGTTGGCGGCCAGCTCGGCGGCGTACTCGGCCTCCGCCGGATAGATGTGGTCGTCCATGAACTTCAGCAGCTTGGCCTGCAGTTCCTTGGTTTTGGGCGAGTAGTCGAAGTCCATGGGTTCTCCTAGATGAACAGTGGGAAAGTGGGAGCGGGTTCAGCCGCGCTGCGCGAACGACCAGGCGAGCTGCGCGAGGGGCCGCGCGCCTTCGCCCGAGGCCTTGGCCTGGGCGCTGGACGCCGTACCCATCTCGACGCGCTTGGCGATGCCCTGCAGGATGGCGGCCAGGCGGAACAGGTTGTAGGCGAGGTAGAAGTTCCAGTCGGCGGCCAGCTCCTCGGGCGTGGCCAGGCCGGTGCGCTCGCAGTACTTGCGGATGTAGTCCTGCTCGGACGGAATGCCCAGCGCTGGCAGATCCAGTCCGCCGATGCCGCGGAAATGCCCGGGCGGTATGTGCCAGGCCATGCAGTGGTAGCTGAAGTCGGCCAGCGGGTGGCCCAGCGTGGACAGCTCCCAGTCCAGCACGGCGATGACGCGCGGCTCGGTGGGGTGGAACATCAGGTTGTCCAGGCGGTAGTCGCCATGCACGATGGAGACGCGGCCCTCGTCGCGTGCGCTCGCCGGCATGTGGGCGGGCAGCCAGGCCATGAGCTGGTCCATCTCGGGGATGGGCTGCGTGATCGAGGCGACGTACTGCTTGCTCCAGCGGCCGATCTGGCGCTCGAAGTAATTGCCCGGCTTGCCGTAGCCCGCCAGGCCCTGCTCGGCGAACTTCACCGTGTGCAGGGCGGAGATGACGCGGTTGGTCTCGTCGTAGATGGCGGCGCGCTCGGCGGGCGTCATGCCGGGCAGGGATTGGTCCCACAGCACGCGGCCCTGCATGAACTCCATCACGTAGAAGGCGCGGCCGATGACGGACTCGTCCTCGCACAGTGCGTACATGCGCGGCACGGGCACGGAGGTAGCAGCCAGGCCGCTCATCACGGCGAACTCGCGCTCGATGGCGTGGGCCGAAGGCAGCAGCTTGGCCACCGGGCCGGGCTTGGCGCGCATCACGTAGCTCTGGCCCGGCGTGATGAGCTTGTAGGTGGGGTTGGACTGGCCGCCCTTGAACATCTCCACGCTCAGGGGGCCCTGGAAGCCGTCGAGGTGCTTTTCCAGCCAGGCGCTCAAGGCGGCGGTGTCGAAGGCGTGCTGTTCGGAGACGGCGCGGGTGCCGATGAAGTGATCGAAGTTGCTCATGGAGGGGCGGGTTCAGTGGTCGGTGTCTACGATGTGCATGAGGGCGTCGCGGTCGCGCACGACCAGGCCGCCCGGCTCGATGCGGATGATGTCCTCACGCTCCATGGCCTTGAGCTCCTGGTTCACGCGCTGGCGCGAAGCACCCAGCAGTTGCGCCAGCTCTTCCTGCGCCAGTTGCAGGCCGATGCGGATCTCGTCGCCATGCGCCAGGCTGGGAATGCCGTAGCTGCGCATCAGGTGCAGCAACTGCTTGGCCAGGCGCGCGCGCAGCGGCAGGGTGTTGAGGTCTTCCACCAGGCCGTAGAGCTGGCGGATGCGCCGTGCGTGCAGGCGCAGCATGGCTTCGTACAGCTCCACGTGCTGGGCGAGGATCTTGCGGAAGTCGGCCTTGGCCACGCCCAGCACGGTGGTGTCGCCATGGGCATAGGCATCGTGCGTGCGCCGGTCGCCGTCGAAGATGGCCACGTCGCCGAACCAGATGCCCGGCTCCACGTAGGTCAGCGTGATCTGCTTGCCCGAGATCGAGGTCGAGCTCACGCGCACCGCGCCCTTGGCGCAGGCGATCCACTCCTCGGGCGGATCGCCGCGTGCGGCGATCAGGTCGCCGTCCTTGTAGCGTTTGACGTAGGCGCATCGCAGGATGTCGTGCCGCAGCGAAGGTGAAAGGGATGAAAACCAGCGACCGGAGTTGATTGCTGAGCGTTCATCGATGGTAAGAATCGGATCGTCCATGGTCTGTCTTTTGGGTGACTGGCAACGCGGACATTGTCGCGTGCGGGACCGCTGGGGGGGAGGGGGGTTGTCACCTGCGCGTCTGCGCGCTGCCCGGGCACGGCGGGCAGAGGGGTTTTCTAGATTGGAAATGGCTGTAGCGCGCGCACCTGTTGCGCGAGCAGCTATCAGAAAAATAGCTGACCGGCGTCCGCAGCGTGCCCGGTGCGAACGGCGCGGCGCGCGCCTCAGCGGTACTGCGGCGGGCGCTTCTGCAGGAAGGCGGCCATGCCCTCGCCCGCGTTGGCGTGCAGCAGGTTGCGCAGGAAGTGCGCGCGCTCGAGGTCGAGCTGGGCGCTGAGCGGCTGCTGCTCGGCCTCGGCCAGCAGCTCCTTGGTGCTGGCCAGCGCATTCGGTGCGCCCGCGGCCAGGGTGTCGGCCAGGGCGAGCGCGGCCTCCAGGGCGCTGCCCGGGTCGGCCAGGCGGTTGACCACGCCGAGCGCGTGCAGGCGCTCGGCCGCCACGCTCTCGCCGCACAGCAGCAGCTCGGCGGCCAGCGTGCGGGGCAGGGCGCGCGCCAGGGACCAGCTCGCACCGCCGTCGGGCGAGAGGCCCACGCGCGTGTAGGCCATGGCAAAGCGCGCGTTGCGTGCGGCCACGATCAGGTCGCAGGCGAGCGCGAGCGAAAACCCCGCGCCCGCGGCCGCGCCCTCCACGGCGGCAATCACCGGTTTGGGCCAGGTGCGTATGGCCTCGATCCAGTGGTGCAGCGCGCGGATGCTTTCCTCCGGCGCCTGCAGGCCTTGCGCGCGCTGGGCCTGCAGGCGCTGCAGGTTGCCACCGGCGCTGAACGTGCCCTGTGCGCCGGTGATGACGGCGCAGCGCACGTCCGGGTTGCGCTCGGCGCTGCCCAGGGCCTCGATGCCCGCGGCGTAGATGGACGGCTCCAGCGCGTTGCGCAGTTCGGGGTGGCTGATGGTCAGGACCAGGGTGGTGCCGTGGCTGGTGCTGCGGAGTTCTGCGGGCATGGTGGCGGGGGGGGAGGGGGGCTCAGGGCCGGGGCGGCGAAGGCGTCATTCTTCCACGTGCAGCAGGCTCAGGCCGATGGCGCCGCGCCGGCGCAGCCAGGGGCTGGGGCGGTAGCGCGGGTCGCCGTACACGGTTTGCAGGTTGAACAGCACCTCCAGCACGTTCGTCGGGCCCCAGCGGTCGCCCAGGGCCAGCGGGCCCAGCGGGTAGCCCAGGCCCAGGGTGACGGCGGTCTCCAGGTCGGCCGGGGTGCAGATGCGCCGCTGGCACATGTCGGCCGCGATGTTGACGATGTGCGCCACCACGCGCTGCGTGACGAAGCCCCCGCCGTCGCGCAGCACGCTCACGGCCTTGCCGTCGCGCGCCAGCAGCGCATGGGCGGCGTCACGCATGTCGCGGCGCGTGGCGGGGTTGGTGGCGAGCACGCGGCGCCGGGTGCTGGCGTCGTCCACGAACATGTCGATGCCCAGGGTGCGCGACGGGTCCAGGCGCTCGACCACGGCGACCGTGGTGACATCGAAGCCCAGCGGTGCCACGAGGATCAGCGCCCCGGCCGAGGGCGTCGCGCCGGTCTCGATGTCGGCGCCCAGGCGCTTGAGCAGTTGGTAGATCTCGGGCCTGCGCGCGGCGCGCGGCGAGACCCACACCGGCGGAACGCGCTCGACCTGCGGCACCGGGGCGTCGGCCGGCATCTGGGCCACGCCTTCGGCATAGCGGTAAAAGCCTTCGCCGCTCTTGCGCCCCAGCAGGCCGCCGGCCAGGCGCTGCGCCGTGGTCACGCTGGGGCGAAAGCGCGGCTCCTCGTAGAACTGGTGGTAGATCGACTCCATCACCGGGTGCGAGACATCGAGCCCCGTGAGGTCGAGCAGCTCGAACGGCCCGAGCCGGAAGCCCGCCTGCTCGCGCAGGATGCGGTCCACGGTGGCGTAGTCGGCCACGCCTTCCTCGACGATGCGCAGCGCCTCGGTCGTGTAGCCGCGGCCGGCGTGGTTGACGATGAAGCCCGGCGTGTCCTGCGCGCGCACGGGCGTATGGCCCATGGCGCGCACCAGGGCCGCCAGCCGCTCGCACACGCTCGCTTCGGTGCGCAGGCCGGGGACGATCTCCACGAGCTTCATCACCGGCGCCGGGTTGAAGAAGTGCAGGCCCGCAAACCGCCCGGGGCGCTGCATGCGTGCGGCCAGCGCCGTGACCGACAGCGAGGAGGTGTTGGTGGCGAGCACGGCGTCGGGACCGAGCAGGGCCTCGAGTTCGGCCAGCAGGGCCTGCTTGGCGTCCAGCCGCTCGACGATGGCCTCCACCACCAGCGTGCAGCCGGCCAGGGCCTGCAGCTCCTGCACGGCCTGCAGTCGCGCGGACCAGGCCGCGGCCTGGTCGGCGCTGATGCGCTCCTTGGCCGCCATGTGTTGCCACTGTGCGACAACGGCCGCCTGCGCCGCCGTGGCCGCTCCGGCCTGGGCGTCGAGCAGCCGCACCTGGCAACCCGCCTGCACGGCCAGTTGCGCGATGCCGCGGCCCATGGCGCCGGCACCTACCACGCCCACGGTGGCAAATGGGGAATCTGTCGAGTATGTCATGTGGTAATCGTGATCACCATTCCGATAGATGTTGTGCAAGAATCCGGAACTGGCTTGAAAAAGAATGTAAACGTGATTGTCCGCCATGTCCTGATCGCTTTTTGCCTCGGAGCCGGCGCCGGTTCGGCGGCGGCGCTCACGCTCGGTGCCGCCCGCGGGCAGGTGGTGCTGGGGCGCCCGGTCGATGTGTCGTTCGAGGTGATCGCCGATCCGGGCAAGACCCTGGAAGACTCCTGCCTCAGCGCCGAGGTGGTCTCCGGCGAGCGGCCGCTGACGCGCGTGCGCGTGCTGCCCTTGCCCGCGCTGGCGGGTCGGCCGGGCATGGTGCGCGTGCTGAGCGCCGAGGCGGCCGACGAACCCGTGCTCGGCGTCACGCTCTCGGCGGGTTGCACGGGCAAGATCACGCGCAGCTACACCTTTCTGGTCGATCCCCCGGCCCCCGGCGCGCTCGAGCGCGCCGCCGCACCGGCGCTGCCGGCGCCCGCGCGGCCTGGGGCCTCCGGGGCGGGCAGCGCAACCACCGGCCTGCCCGCGCAGGCAGGCCCGCTGCCCAGCGCCGCCGCCACGCCCCCGCGCCGCGCCGCCGCCGCCCCGCTGCCGCGCCCCGAGCCAACGCCGCCCCAGGCGCGGCCCGAGCGCGTGGCACGCGCCAAGCCCAAGGCGGTGCGTCCGCAGCCCGCACCGGCCCAGCCCGCGCCGGCTGCGCGCCTGGTCATGGAACCGCTGGAAGACTGGCTGGACGACACCGCCCCTTTGCCCCTGCGCCTGAGCACGCAGATGCAGGCCACCCAGGAGGACGCCGCGACGCCCGAGCGCCGCGCCCAGTGGCAGGCGCAGTGGAAGGCGCTGAACATGGACGCGCAGGAGCTGCTGCAGGAGGGCGCGCGCAGCGCCGCGCAGCAGCAGGAGCTGGCCCTGGCGCGCGGCCAGGCCGAGCAGGAGCGCCGCCTGGCCCAGGATCTGCAGCGCGAAGTGCAGGAGCGCTTTCCCGCCAGCGTGGTCTATGCCCTGGGCGCTTTGGCGCTGGCAGCCCTGGCGGCCATGGGCTGGCTGCTCTGGCGCATGCGCCTGCAGGCGGACCAGGCCCGCCGGGACTGGCACCAGGCCGTGGCAGCCCAGGCGCCCGCCGGTGGCACCACCGCCCCGGCACCGCTGCAGCCGCCCGCGCCTGCGGAAGACCAAGAGCCGGTCGTGGCGCCGCCGCCGCCCGCCGCCGCACCGGCGCCCATTTCCGTGCCCGAGCCCGAGCACCTGGAGCCCACCGATTCGCTGCTGGTCGCGCTGGGGCATGCGCCCCAGCCGCCCGCCGCGCCGGCGGCGCTGCAGGCCGCGCCCCAGCCGGCGCTGCTCATCAACCCCGAGGAGCTGTTCGACCTGCAGCAGCAGGCCGAATTCTTCGTTTCCGTGGGCGAGCACAGCCAGGCCATCGAGGTGATGAAGAAATACATCGCCGCCAACGCCACCACGGCGCCAGCGGCCTACCTGGACCTGCTGCGCCTGTACCGTTCGCTCAGCCGGGTGGACGACTTCAACCAGTTGCGCGCGCAGTTCCACGAGCACTTCAACGCCCAGGTGCCCGAGTTCGGCGCGTTCAACCAGCCGGGCCGCACCCTGTTCGCCCACCCGGAGGCCCTGGCGCGCATCGAGGCCGTGTGGAGCGACGAATCCGTTCTGCCCCTGCTCGAGGGCCTGCTGTTTCGCCGCGACGCCACGGCGCATGCGCGTTTCGAGCTCGAAGCCTACGACGACCTGCTGCTGCTGTACGCGATCGCTCGCACCACGCCCGCCTCGGCGCGCGGCGCACCGCCGCCGCGCGCGCGCACCACGCCGCAGGCCGCTGCGCCGCTGGCAGGCGCTGCCCCGGAGCCTGCTGCGCCGCAGCCGCCCGAGGACGGCGACTTCGAGGACAGCCTGCTGGAATTCGACTCTGCCTGGCTCAACGACCCGCCGACCAGCGGCGCGGCGCCGCAGGCCGCTCCGTCCGCCACGCAAAGCGTGGATTCGGGCATGTCCATCGACTTCACGATGACCGACCCCGGCCCCTTGCCCGGTGAGCCCCTGCCGCCCCTGGCGCCCCTGGCGTCGGGCGATGTGCCCACCGTGCAGCCGTCCACCCCCCCGGCACCGGGCCAGGTGGTGGGCTTTGGCGCCAACAGCGATCGCTTCGAGGCGCGCCTGGACCCGTCCCTGCGCAAGCCTTGAGTGCTATATAAAATATAGCTGCTCGCGCTTGCCCAGAGGGCGCTGGAGGCCAAAAAGACTCAGAATTGCATGGCGCGCAGCAATTGCGCGGCTGCGGCCTGCGGGTCGGGCGCGGCGACCAGCGCACGCACCACGGCGATCGAGCCCACCCCCGTGGCCAGCACGGCCGGGAAATGCTCCAGCGCAATGCCGCCAATGGCCACCAGCGGGTAGGCCTGCATCAACTGCGCATAGGCGGCCAGGCGCGCCAGGCCCTGGGGCGCCGTCGCCATGCGCTTGAGCGTGGTCGGAAACACCGCTCCCATGGCGATGTAGCTGGGCCCCACGGCGTCGGCGCGCAGCATCTCGGCATAGCCGTGCGTGCTCACGCCCAGGCGCAGGCCGCTGGCACGCAGCTCCTGCAGCGCCGCGGCGGGCAGGGCGTCCAGGTCTTCCTGGCCCAGGTGCACGCCGTAGGCGCCGGCGTCCAGGGCGGCGCGCCAGTGGTCGTTGATGAACAGCAGCGCGCCCGTGCCCTGCACGGCCTGCACGGCGGCGCGCACCTCGCGGTCAATGGCCGCCGGGTCTTCGGACTTGAAGCGCAGTTGCACCGTGGGCACGCCGGCGCGTGCCATGCGGCCCACCCAGTCGGCGTCGGGCAGCACGGCGTACAGGCCCAGGGCGTGCGGGCAGGGGGCGAAGGCCTGGGCGCGCGGCAGCGCCTGCAGGCCGAAGTCGCGCGCGTCGCAGGGCCAGCTGGCGGCGTCGAAGCCGCCGGTGCGCTGCGTCTGCGCCTGCCAGGCGCGGGCCAGGGCCAGCGCGTCCGGGCCAATGAAGCCCAGGCGGCTGCAGGCCTGCAGCGCGGCCTGGAACACGGGACCAGCGTCGTGCGCTGCGGGCACGGGCTGGGGCGTGCAGGGCGCAAAGCGTGCGGCATGCGCATGCACGATGGCGTCGGCCAGGGCCGCGGTGTCGGTGGCGGTGCTCATGCCTGGTGCCAGAACGGTGTGCCCAGCACGGGGGTGCTGGGCTGGGCGGCCTGCTGCGGCTCGATGGCGCCGGCACGGTACGCGGCGCGCCCGGCCTGCACGGCGTCGGCAAAGGCGCCGGCCATGGCCACGGGGTCCTGGGCCTGGGCCACGGCGGTGTTGAGCAGCACGCCGTCGTAACCCCATTCCATGACCTGGCAGGCGTGCGAGGGCAGGCCCAGCCCGGCGTCCACGAGCAGCGGCACATCGAGGCGCTCGCGCAGCAGTTGCAGGGCGTAGGGGTTCATGGGGCCGCGGCCGGTGCCTATGGGCGCGGCCCAGGGCATGACGGCCTGGCAGCCCACGTCCACCAGGCGCTGGCACAGCACCAGGTCGTAGGTGGTGTAGGGCAGCACGTAAAAGCCCTCGCGCACCAGCTTCTCGGCGGCGGCCACCAGGTTGAGCGTGTCGGGCTGCAGGGTGTAGTCGTCGCCGATCACTTCGAGCTTGATCCAGGGCGTGCCGAACACCTCGCGCGCCATCTGCGCCGTGGTGATGGCCTCCTGCACGCTGTGGCAGTTGGCGGTGTTGGGCAGCACGGGCACGTTCAGGCTGGAGAGCAGCTCCCAGAAGCCCTGGCCGCTCTCGGCCGGGTTGCTGCCCTGGCGCCGCAGCGAGGCGGTGACCATGGCCGGGCGCGCGCGCTGCACGGCGGCCTGCAGGGCGGTGGGCGAGGGGTAGCGCGCCGTGCCCAGCAGCAGGCGGCTGGAGAAGGTCTGGCCGTACAGGACCAGGCTGTCGTTGGAGGAGGTGGCGTTGTGCATGGTGTTAGCCCCCGGTGACGGGGGAGATGACTTCCACCCGGTCGCCTGCCTGCAGGCGGTGGTGCGGGTGTTCGGTGGCAGGGACGAAGACCGTGTTCACGGCCACGGCATAGGGCGGGCGGGCCTGCATCGCGGCCAGTGCGTCGGCCACGGTGGCGCCCTCGGGCAGGTCGAAGGCCTGCTGGTTGATCAGGACGTGCATGGGGCCGGGGCGGTTCACAGCAGTTCCATGGCGAGGTCGAAGCGGCTGCCCAGCGCCGAGGCGCCCTGGTCCAGCAGCTCCAGCACCACGTCGTGCAGCGCGGGCGCGATCATGTAGCCGTGGCGGTACATGCCGTTGATCTGCAGGGTGCGCGGGGCCACCTGGCGGATGGCGGGCAGGTTGTCGGGCAGGGCGGGGCGGCACTGCACGGACGACTCGAGGATGCGCGCCTCGGCAAAGCCCGGGTGCACGGCGTAGGCTGCGCTCAGCAGCTCCAGGGTGGAGCGCACGCTCACCGGCGACAGGTCCTCGGATTCGATCTCGGTGGCGCCGATGACGAACACATGGTTCTCCTTGGGCGCGATGTAGGCGGGGTAGCGCGGGTGCAGGAGGCGCGTGGGGCGCTGCAGCGTGACCTCGGGGGCATGGATGCGGATGACCTCGCCGCGCACGCCGCGCAGTTGCGGCCATTCGCCGCGCGCGCCCAGGCCGCGGCAGTCGAGCAGCCAGCCGGTGTGGCCGCTGCCGAAGGCGGCGAGCTCGCGCGGCGTGTTCCAGTGCACCTGCACGCCCAGGCGTTCCATCTCCTGGGCCAGGGAGGCGAGCAGTTGGCGGTTGTCGAGCTGGCCTTCGCCGGGCAGGTACATGCCCTGGGCAAAGCGCGGGGCCAGCGCCGGCTCGATGCGCGCCATGCCCTCGGCGTCGAGCCATTCCATGGCGGGCAGCTCGGGGATGTGCGCGCGCGTGGCATCGAGCTGCTGGCGCATGTGCGCGGCCTGCGGCGCGTCCTGGCGGTGCCAGACGAGCAGCGTGCCTTCCTGCTGGAAGTACACCGGCATGGCCAGGGGCGCGAGCAGCTCGGGCCAGCGCGCGAGCGCGTGGCGCCCCATGCGCACCACGCCGTGTTCGGCCACGGCCGACTCGGCCAGGGGCGCGAGCATGCCGCCGGCCACGCGCGCGGCAGAGTGCTCGCCCAGCGGGCCGCCCTTGTCGTAAATGCTCACGGTGTGGCCCTGGCGGGCCAGGGTGACGGCCAGGAGCCGCCCGAGCAGGCCGGCACCCAGGATGGTGAAGGAGGTGGTTGCGCGCGTCATGTGTGTCCGTTCGAGAAAGGCCCGGGGACAAAACAGGTGGCGCCTGCACTGGAAACTCCCCACGCCAGCATGATCTGGATCGGGTAACGGGGCGTGCTGCCCCAGGGTGTTTCTCAGTCCGCATCCACTGCAGTGGCGGGACACCCCTGTTTCGTCCGCAAAAGGCGATTACAGCACAAGCGGCTTGTCCCTGATTTGATGTGGCGCATGCATAATTTTGCGGCCATGACATCTTCGCTGCCTTCTTCTGCGCCTTCCACCGCACCTGCACCGCGCTACGTGCGCGTGCTCTCCATCGCCGGCTCCGACAGCGGAGGCGGCGCGGGCATCCAGGCCGACCTCAAGACCTTCGCAGCGCTGGGCTGCTACGGCATGACGGCCATCACCGCCATCACCGCGCAGAACACGCAGGGCGTGCGCGCCATCCACGGCGTGCCGCCCGAGATCCTGCGCGCGCAGATCGACGCCGTGGTCGAGGACATCGGCGTCGATGCCGTGAAGATCGGCATGCTGCACAGCCCCGACGTGGTGCGCGTGGTGGCCGACGCCATCCGCCGCTACCGCCTGCCGCATGTGGTGCTCGACCCCGTGATGGTCGCCACCAGCGGCGACCGCCTGAGCACGCAGGAGACGGTGCAGGTGCTGGTGCGCGAGCTGTTCCCGCTGGCGGCAGTCGTCACGCCCAACCTCGACGAGGCCGCGCTGCTGCTGGGGCGCCCCCTGGCCGGGCTGGACGACCTCGATGCCGCGGCCCAGGCGCTGCTGCAACTGGGCGCGCCGGCAGCCCTGCTCAAGGGCGGGCACCTGCCCGGCGATGAGGTGGTGGACGTGCTCGCCGAGCCAGGCGGCCGCTGCACGCGCCTGTCCTCGCAGCGCATTGCCACGCACAACGGGCATGGCACGGGGTGCACGCTGTCCTCGGCCATCGCCGCCCAACTGGCCCAGGGCCTGCCGCTGGCGCAGGCGGTGGCACAGGCGCGTGCCTACATCCTGGGCGCCATTGCGGCTGGGGCAGGGGTGCACACCGGGCAGGGGCATGGCCCGCTGAACCACGGCTACGCGCCCGTGGCGCAGCGCATCGTGAGCGCCTGATTTTTTGTGCCGGGCCTGCACCGGCGGCGGCTTGGCGGGTTATCGTCGGGACGCTACCCTGCGGGCCGGGCGGGGAGCAGGCGCTGCGCGGCGCGCGCGCCGGCCGCCGTGCTGTCAGCCGCCCCCGGTCCGGGCGGCTGGCTGGCGGTCGCATGCCCCAGGGCGCGGCCCAGGAGGAGCGCCATGCCCGTCGTGCGGTTCAGGGATGTTTTTGCGACCTTTCTGCGGGTGCGGCGCATGGGCCGCCATTTCCGCCGCCGGTTGCTGCCGGAGTCCCTGCCGGCGGCAGGCGCAGGCCGCGAACTGCCCGCGCCGCTGGGCCAGGCCTTGGCGGCCAGCGCTGCCAGCGCCCCCGAGGCCCTGCTGGCGCGCCTGGGCAGCCGCACCGCAGGCCTCACCGAGGACGAGGCGCGCACCCTGCGCGCGCGCGTGGGGCCCAATGAGGTCGGGCACGAAAAGCCCCTGCCCTGGTGGCTGCACCTGTGGCATTGCTACCGCACCCCCTTCAGCCTGCTGCTGAGCGTGCTGGCGGCCGTCTCCCTGCTCACCGACGACCTGACCGGCGCCCTCACCATCGGTGCGATGGTGCTGCTCTCCACGCTGCTGCGCTTCTGGCAGGAGGGCAAGTCCAACCGGGCGGCCGATGCGCTCAAGCACATGGTCAGCAACACGGCCACCGTGCTGCGCCCGCGTGCCGCGGACGGCCTGGCCGAGCGCGCGGAGCTGCCGATCCGCCTGCTGGTGCCGGGCGATGTGATCGCCCTGTCGGCGGGCGACATGGTGCCGGCGGACTGCCGCGTGCTCACGGCCAAGGACTTGTTCCTGGCGCAGGCCGCCATGACGGGCGAGTCCCTGCCGGTGGAGAAGTTCGCCACCCAGCGCGATGCCGCGGCGGCCAGTCCCCTGGAGCTGGAGAACATTCTCTTCATGGGCACCAACGTGGTCTCGGGCGCCGCCACCGCCGTGGTGCTGGCCACGGGCAACGGCACCTGCCTGGGAGTGCTGGCCGGTTCCGTGGCAGTGGCCGAGCGCGCGCCCACGGCCTTCCAGGTGGGCGTCAACCAGGTGAGCTGGCTGCTCATCCGCTTCATGCTGGTGATGGTGCCGCTGGTGTTCCTGCTCAACGGTTTCACCAAGGGCGACTGGCTGCAGGCGCTGCTGTTCGCGCTGTCCGTCGCCGTGGGCCTGACGCCCGAGATGCTGCCCATGATCGTGACCTCCACCCTGGCCAAGGGGGCGGTGTTCCTCTCGCGCAAGAAGGTCATCGTCAAGCGCCTCGATGCCATCCAGAACTTCGGCGCCATGGACGTGCTGTGCACCGACAAGACGGGCACGCTGACGCAGGACAAGATCTTTCTGGCGCGCCACGTCGATGCCTGGGGTGCGGAGTCCGCGGAAGTGCTGGAACTCGCCTACCTCAACAGCTACTACCAGACGGGGCTGAAGAACCTGCTCGACGTGGCCGTGCTGGAGCATGCCGAGGTGCACCGCGACCTCGAACCGCTGCACAATTTCCACAAGATCGACGAGATTCCCTTCGACTTCACGCGCCGGCGCATGTCCGTCATCGTGGCCGAGCGCGCGGCCGGCCACCGGCTCATCACCAAGGGCGCGCTGGACGAAGTGCTGGCCGTGTGCACGCAGGTGCGCCGCGGCAGTGCCACCGAGCCGCTGGCACCGGACGCGCTCGAGCGCATCCGCAGCGTGGCCGCCGCGCTCAACGGCGAGGGCCTGCGCGTTGTGGCCGTGGCCGCCAAGGACGCCGCCCCCGGGCAGCACACCTACGGCCTGGCCGACGAATGCGGCCTGACCCTGATCGGCTACGTGGCCTTCCTCGACCCGCCCAAGGAGACCACGGCCCCCGCGCTGCAGGCGCTGGCCGGGCACGGCGTGGCCCTCAAGGTGCTGACCGGCGACAACGAGCGCGTGACGGCCAAGATCTGCCACGAGGTGGGCCTGGAGAGCCGCGGCGTGCTGCTGGGCGGCGAGGTCGAGCAGATGGACGGGCCGGCCCTGGCCGAGGCGGTGGAGCGCCACAACGTCTTTGCCCGGCTCACGCCCGCGCACAAGGAGCGCATCGTGCGCCAGCTCAAGGCCAATGGCCACGTGGTCGGCTTCCTGGGCGACGGCATCAACGACGCGCCGGCCCTGCGCGCCGCCGACATCGGCATCTCGGTCGATTCGGCCGTGGACATCGCCAAGGAGGCGGCCGACCTCATCCTGCTGGAGAAAAGCCTCATGGTGCTCGACGAGGGCGTGGTCGAGGGGCGGCGCACCTTCATCAACATGCTCAAGTACATCAAGATGACGGCGAGCTCCAACTTCGGCAACGTGCTCTCGGTGCTGGTGGCCTCGGTGTTCATCCCCTTCCTGCCCATGCTGCCCATGCACCTGCTGGTGCAGAACCTGCTCTACGACATCTCGCAGATCGCCATTCCCTTCGACCATGTGGACGAGGGACTGCTGCGCGCGCCCCAGCACTGGCGGCCGGGCGACATCGGCCACTTCATGCTGTATTTCGGGCCCATCAGTTCGGTGTTCGACCTGCTGACCTTTGCGCTCATGTGGTTCGTGTTCGGCGCGCAGACGCCGGCGCAGCAAACGCTGTTCCAGTCCGGCTGGTTCACGGTGGGCCTGCTCACGCAGACACTGATCGTGCACATGATCCGCACGCCCCAATGGCCCTTCGTCCAGAGCCGCGCGGCCGCGCCGCTGCTGGTGATGACGGGTCTGATCATGGCCGTGGGCGTGTTCCTGCCCATGGGGCCGCTGGCGGGCGCCTTCAAGCTGCAGCCGCTGCCGCCGCTGTACTTCGCCCTGCTGCCCCTGCTGCTGCTGGGCTACCTGGGCCTGACGCAGGCCATGAAGGGCTACTACCGCCGCCGCTGGGGCTGGCAGTAGCCGGCGGGCGGCGCGCTCAGGCCCGCGGCCGCGTGGCCCAGGCCAGGACGAAGCTCAGCGCCAGCGCCGGCAGGGCCGAGCCCAGCGCCGGGGCGAGCTGCGGCAGCAGGTGGTACAGCGCCACGCCGGCCAGCCAGATGGCGATGGGCGCGGCATGCGCCCTGCCGGCGCGCTGCAGCAGCGCGTGGGCATCGGCGCCAAAGGCCAGGCGCCCGAGGATGACGCCGAACAGCGGCACGAACACCGAGCTGAGCAGCAGCAGGAAGGGCTCCAGGCTGTGCATGGGCAGCACCAGGGCCAGCAGCGTGCACACCACGGCCAGCAGCATGCCCCAGCGGCGCACGCTCCAGCGCGGCAGCAGGCTGTGGCTGGAGACGGCGCCCGAGTAGGCGTCGCCATAGGCGTTGTCCACCTCGTCGATGAGGATGAGCGAGAGCGCGATCAGGCCGCCCTGGGCCAGCAGCAGCGCGGTCACCAGGTCCTGGCTGGGCAGGGTGAGGGCCACCAGCACGCCCAGCGCGTAGCACCAGATGTTGGCCACGGCATAGCCGGCCCAGGCGCCGCGCAGCGCGCCGCGACCGCTCTGGCCATGGCGCGCGTAGTCGGCCACCAGCGGCAGCCACGAGATGGGCATGGCGATGACCAGGTCCAGCGCCGCCATCACGCCCATGCCGCCCTCGCCGCGGCGCTGCCACAGGTCGGCCAGCCCCTGCTCCTGCGCCAGCACCAGGAACTGCCAGGACAGCCACAGCAGCGAGAGCACGACCAGCGGCAGCGCCACGCGCGCGATCACGCGGCGCACCAACTGCACCATGGAGCCGCTGATGAGCAGCAGCACCACGCCGCCCCACAGCAGCGTGGCGGCCACGGGCCAGGCTGCGCCCTCGAGCATGCCGCCCTGGCGGGCGATGGCCACGCTGGCGTCGCGCATCACCACCAGCTCGAAGGTGCCCCAGCCCACGAGCTGAACGATATTGAGCGCAATGGGCAACTGCGCGAACTGGCGGCCGTACACGGCGTGCATGAGGCCGGCGCTGGCCAGGCCGCTGTCGCAGCCGATCTTGGCCACCCAGCCGAGCAGCCCGGCGCCCAGGATGGAGCCGGCGACGATGGCGAGCAGGGCTTCCTGCGTGCCCAGCGCGGGCATGAGGTAGGCGCCCACCTGCATGACGAGCAGGCCGACGCCCAGGCTGAACCAGAGCGAGGCGTGGTCGTGCCAGCGAAAGACGCGTGCGCCCTCGGCGACCGGGGTCAGCGCCTCATTGGTGGATGTGGTGGTGTGCATGCAATGGCCTCCTTGCCATGCCGTGCAGGAAGGCCGCCCGGCGCGCGTGCGGTACGGCGTGCCATGGCGTGCGGGCTTCCCTGCGCGAGGATGATCTCAATCAGGTTCAAAGGGACTCTCTCAGCCCGCGCGCCTGAAGCGGCGCGGGGCACCCCCAGCGGTATGCCGCGCCTTGCGGAACGGCGTGGGGATTCTAGTCGGCCGGCAAAGACCTGGGGCTGCCAGGGGGGAGCGGCGCGGGCGGCGTGGCGCCGCGCAGCCGGTGGGCGGGGAAGGTGGCGCTGAATTCCGCTCCCTGGCCCGGCGTGCTCGCGATGCCCAGCACGGCCTCGTGGCGCTGCAGCACATGCTTGACGATGGCCAGGCCCAGGCCGGTGCCGCCCGTGTCGCGCGAGCGGCTGCGGTCCACGCGGTAGAAGCGCTCGGTCAGGCGGGGCAGGTCTTCGGGGGCGATGCCGGCGCCGGTGTCGCGCACGGCAAAGCGCGCGCGCCCGTCCTCCAGCGGCTGCCATTGCACGGTGATGCTGCCGCCCGCGGGCGTGTAGCGCACGGCGTTGCCGATGAGGTTGGACAGCGCGCTGTGCAGCTCGGCCGGGTTGCCCGCGATCTCGCCGCAGGCGCGCTGGAAGTCCGCCGGGGGGAACTGCAGGTGCAGCGGCGGCGCGCCCGCGGGCGTGACCATGAGCGCGAGTACGCGCGCCTCCTCCTCGCAGCGCTGCAGCAGGCTGTGCACGCTGGTCCATGCGCCGTGCCCCGGCGGCGGGCTGCCTTCGAGGCGCGAGAGGGTGAGCAGGTCCTGCACCAGGTGCTGCATGCGCGTGGCCTGCTGCGCCATGAGGGCGAGGTAGCGCGCGCGCTCCTCGGCGTTCAGCGGCAGGGTCTGCAGGGTCTCGATGAAGCCCGCGAGCACGGTGAGCGGCGTGCGGATCTCGTGCGAGACGTTGGCCACGAAGTCACGCCGCATGGCCTCGGCCTGCTCCAGGGCGGTGACGTCGCGCGAGAGCAGGAGCTTGCGCCCGTCGCCGTAGGGGTGCAGGCGCGCGGCGATGCGCACGGGCCGCGAGGGCGTGCTCTCGCGCCCGGTCAGCAGCACGTCGTGGTCATAGTCCTGCGCGGCCTGGTAGGCGCTGAAGCCGGGGTCGCGCAGCAGGTTGCCTATGGACTGCAGCAGGTCGCGCGCGGGGTCCAGCCCGAAATGGCTGGCCGCCATCTGGTTGCACCATTCGATGCGGCCCTGGGCGTCGAGCAGGGTCACGCCGTTGGGCGAGGCCTGCAGCGCCGCCAGGATTTCCTGCAGGCGCGCGTCGCTGGCCTGTTCGCGCTGCTGGCTCTGGCGCAGCAGGCGGCGCATGCGGTCGGCCGCCTCGCCCCACAGGCCGTGCAGGCGCGGCGTGTGCGCCAGGTCGCCCGCGCGCAGCCAGGCCAGCACGCGGGCGCTGTTCCAGACTTCGCCCGCCCACCACAGCAGTGCGCCCGCGCTGGCGCCCGCCGCGCCCGCCCAGGGCCCGGCCAGCCACCAGCCGAGTGCGCCGCCCGCCCAGGGGAAGGCAAAGAAGATCAGGATTCGCAGCAGCATGGTGGCTAGGGGCTGGGGGAGTGGGTAGCTATTATTTAGATAGCTGCTGGCGCTTTATGAATAAGGCTTTGCAAAAGAAATAATGCTGAATGGCTCTTGCAGAAAGCGCTGGAAGCTATTCTTTTGCTAGCGCTGCGCTCGCTGGCGCCGGCGCCGGCGCTGCCGTGAGGCGGTAGCCGGTGCCGCGCACCGTCTCGACCATGGTGCTGGCCGCGCCCAGGGCTTCGCGCAGGCGCTTGATGTGCACGTCCACCGTGCGCTCTTCGATGACCACATGGTCGCCCCAGACCCTGTCGAGCAGTTGCGTGCGGCTGTGCACGCGCTCGGCGTGCTTCATGAGGTAGTGCAGCAGCTTGAATTCCGTGGGTCCGAGCTTGAGCGGCTGGCCGGCGTGGCTCACGCGGTGCGTGGCGGCGTCGAGCTCCAGGGCGCCGATGGCGATGCGTTCGCTCGCCTGCTCGGGCGTGTGCCGGCGCAGCACGGCGCGGATGCGCGCGAGCAGCTCCTGCGTGGAGAAGGGCTTGGTGATGTAGTCGTCGGCACCGGCGTCCAGCCCGGCCACCTTGTCGGGCTCGTCGCCGCGCGCGGTGAGCATGAGGATGGGCACGCCCTTGCTGCGCGCGTCCTGGCGCCACTTGCGTGCCAGTTGCAGGCCGCTCTGGCCGGGCAGCATCCAGTCGAGCAGGATGGCGTCGGGCAGCAGGGTGTCGAGTTCGCGCTGCGCGGCGTCGCCGTCCTCGGCCCAGATGGGCGTGAAGCCGTTGTGCCGCAGGTTCACGGCGACGAGCTCGGCGATGGCCGGTTCGTCCTCGACGATGAGGATGCGGGGTCGTTTCTTCATGGCCGTGCCGCCCCCCGGTGGCCCAGCCAGCGCGCTGCGGGTGGAGGCATATTCATTGCACCACCGTCTCGATGTCGGCCAGCGCCTGGTGGCGCACGTCGCGCCCCTCGACCAGGTAGATGATGAGCTCGGCGATGTTCTTCGAGTGGTCGCCGATGCGTTCGATGGCCTTGGCCAGGAACAGCAGGTCCAGGCTGGCGGAGATGGTGCGCGGGTCTTCGACCATGTAGGTGATGAGCTTGCGCACGAAGCCGTCGAACTCGTGGTCGATCAGGTCGTCCTCCTTGAGGATGTCCACCGCCGCCTTGGTGTCCAGCCGGGCGAAGGCGTCCAGCGCCTTGCGCAGCAGGCCCGAGGCCAGGTCGGCCGCCACGCGCAGGTCGCTGGTCGGCAGCGAGCGTGCGGCGCCGCTCTCGATGATGGAGCGCACCATGCGCGCCATGCGCGTGGCCTCGTCGCCCATGCGCTCGAGGTTGGCCGTGGCCTTGGAGAAGGCCATGAGCAGGCGCAGGTCGCGTGCCGTGGGCTGGCGCCGCGCAATGATGGTGGTGAGTTCGTGGTCGATCTCCACCTCCATGCTGTTGACGCGGCTCTCCAGCGTCTCCACCTGGGCGGCAGACTCCAGGCTGAACTGCGACAGCGCCTGGATGGCGTGGCGGATCTGCGACTCCACCAGCCCGCCCAGCTCCATGACGCGGGCGGAGACGCTGTTGAGTTCGCTGTCGAATTGCGTGGAAAGGTGTTTGTCGGTCATCCAAATCTCCCGGTGATGTAGTCCTCGGTCTCCTTGCGCTGCGGCTTGAAGAACATCTGCTCGGTCGCGCCGAACTCGACCAGGTCGCCCAGGTACATGTAGGCCGTGTAGTCGCTGCAGCGCGCGGCCTGCTGCATGTTGTGCGTCACGATGACCACGGTGTAGTCGTTCTTGAGTTCGGCGATCAGCTCTTCGATCTTGGCGGTGGAGATCGGGTCCAGCGCCGAGCAGGGCTCGTCGAGCAGCAGCACCTCGGGCAGCACGGCAATGCCGCGCGCAATGCACAGGCGCTGCTGCTGGCCGCCCGAGAGGCCCGAGCCGCTCTGGTGCAGCTTGTCCTTCACCTCGGTCCAGAGGGCGGCCTTGCGCAGCGCCCATTCCACGCGCTCGTCCATGTCGGTGGCGCCCAGGTTCTCGAACAGCTTCACGCCGAAGGCGATGTTGTCGTAGATCGACATGGGGAAGGGCGTGGGCTTCTGGAACACCATGCCCACTTTGGCACGCAGCAGGGCCACGTCCTGGCGGCTGGCGAGCAGGTTCTCGCCGTCGAGCAGGATCTGGCCCTCGGCGCGCTGCTCGGGGTAGAGCTCGAACATGCGGTTGAAGGTGCGCAGCAGCGTGGATTTGCCGCAGCCCGAGGGGCCGATGAAGGCCGTGACCTTCTTCTCCGGGATGTCGAGCTGGATGTTCTTGAGCGCGTGGAACTTGCCGTAGTAGAAGTTCAGGTCGCGCACGGCGATCTTGGCCGGAACGGGGGAGGCAGTGGAGTGCATGGGAGTCTTCCAGGGAATCGGTTTACTTTTGGCGCGTGAGCACCCGCGCCAGGATGTTGAGGCCCAGCACCGCCACGGTGATGAGGAACACGGCCGCCCAGGCGAGCTGCTGCCAGTTCTCGTAGGGGCTCATGGCGAACTTGAAGATGGTCACGGGCAGGCTGGCCATGGGCTTGGAGAGGTCGCCGTTCCAGAACTGGTTGTTCAGCGCGGTGAACAGGAGCGGCGCCGTCTCGCCCGCGATGCGCGCCACGGCCAGCAGCACGCCGGTGATGACGCCCGCGCGCGCCGCGCGCAGCGTGATCATGGTGATCACCTTCCATTGGGGCGCGCCCAGGGCGTAGGCGGCCTCGCGCAGGCTGGCGGGCACCAGCAGCAGCATGTTCTCGGTCGTGCGGATGACCACCGGGATCACGATCAGCGCCAGCGCCAGGATGCCGGCGTAGCCCGAGAAGCTCTTGAAGCGCGCCACCACCACGGTGTAGACGAACAGGCCGATGACGATGGAAGGGGCCGAGAGCAGGATGTCGTTGACGAAGCGCGTGGCCGACGCCAGCCAGCCGCTCTTGCCGTATTCGGCCAGGTACACCCCGGCCATGATGCCTATGGGCGTGCCCACGAAGGTGGCCAGAGCCACCATGGTGGCCGAGCCGAACAGCGCATTGGCCAGGCCGCCGGCCTCGTTGGGCGGCGGCGTCATCTGCGTGAACAGGGTCAGCGACAGGCCGCCCAGGCCCAGGCGCAGTGTCTCCCACAGGATCCACACCAGCCAGAACACGCCAAAGGCCATGGCCGCCAGCGAGAGACCCAGCGCCACCTGGTTGACGCGCTTGCGCGCCGCATAGCGCGCGCGGCGCGCCTGCGCCAGCTCGGCGGCGGAAATCAGTTTCTGCGAGGTGCTCGTGCTCATGTGCGGGCTCCTTCGCCCTTTTGCAGGCGCGACAGCAGTATCTTGGACAGCGCCAGCACCACGAAGGTGATGAAGAACAGCACCAGCCCCAGGTAGATCAGCGAGGCCTGGTGCAGGCCCTCGCCCGCTTCGGCGAACTCGTTGGCCAGGGCCGAGGTGATGCTGTTGGCCGCCTCGAACACCGAGAGCGAGTTCAGTTGGTTCATGTTGCCGATGACGAAGGTCACCGCCATGGTCTCGCCCAGGGCGCGGCCCAGGCCCAGCATGATGCCGCCGAGCACCCCCGTCTTGGTATAGGGCAGCACCACCTTCCAGACCACCTCCCAGGTGGTTGCGCCCAGGCCGTAGGCCGACTCCTTGAGCAGGGCGGGCGTCACTTCAAACACGTCGCGCATCACCGAGGCGATGAACGGGATGATCATGATGGCCAGGATGATCCCGGCCGACAGAATGCCTATGCCCACCGGCGGGCCCGACACCAGCGCGCCCAGGTAGGGCATGCCCTTGAACAGGGTTTGCAGCGGCTGCTGCACCCAGGTGGCCAGCAGCGGGCCGAAGACCATCAGGCCCCACATGCCGTAGACGATGGAGGGCACGGCGGCCAGCAGTTCGATGGCCGTGCCCAGCGGGCGCTTGAGCCAGGCGGGCGAGAGCTCGGTGAGGAACAGCGCAATGCCGAAGCTCACCGGCACGGCGATCAGCAGCGCGATGAACGAGGTCATCAGCGTGCCGTAAATCATCACCAGGCCGCCGTATTCGTTCTGCACCGGGTCCCACGCGCTGCGCGTGAGGAAACCCAGGCCGTATTCGGCGATGGACGGCCAGGCGCCGATCACCAGGGAAACGAGGATGCCCAGCAGCAGGGCCAGCGTGAGGAAGGCCGCCGCACGGGCCAGCCAGGCAAACAGGCGATCCGCCAGGCGGCCGGACAGGAGCGGCGGGCGGGCGGGCGGAAGGGTCTGGCCGGAGCCCGAGAGCTGCGGCGGCAGCGCGACCGGGTGGGCGGGCAGCGTGGTGGACACAGGAGGGCCTTTGTCTTGCATGGTACGGCGGCGGGCGCGGTATGCGCACCCGCCGCGGGCCGATTATTTCAGCGCAATGGGCTTGCCTGCGCTGTCCTTGATCTCACCCCAGGACTTGACGATCACGCTCTTGACCTTCTCGGGCATGGGCACGTAGTCCAGGTCGGCGGCGGTCTTGTCGCCCGTCTGGTAGGCCCACTCGAAGAACTTGAGCGAGGCGCCAGCCTGCTGGGGCTTGTCCTGGTTCTTGTGCATCAGGATGAAGGTGGCACCGGTGATGGGCCAGGAGGCCTTGCCCGGCTGGTTCGTGAGGATCTGGTAGAAGCTCTTGTTCCAGTCGGCGCCGGCGGCTGCGGCCTTGAAGGCCTCGTCATCCGGGGCCACGAAGGCGCCCTCGGCGTTCTGCATCTGCACGTAGGTCATCTTGTTCTGCTTGACATAGGCGTACTCCACGTAGCCGATGGAGTTGGCCAGGCGGCCGACGAAAGCGGCCACGCCCTCATTGCCCTTGCCGCCCGCGCCGATGGGCCAGTTCACGGCCGTGCCTTCGCCCACCTTGGCCTTCCACTCGGCATTCACCTTGGAGAGGTAGTTGGTGAAGATGAAGCTGGTGCCCGAGCCGTCGGCGCGGCGCACCGGGGCGATGGCGGCGTCGGGCAGGACCACACCGGGGTTGAGCGCGGCGATCGCCGGGTCGTTCCACTGCGTGATCTTGCCCAGGTAGATGTCGCCCAGCACCTGGCCGCTGAGCTTGAGCTGGCCCGCGCCGATGCCCTTGATGTTGACCACCGGCACCACGCCGCCGATCACGGTGGGGAACTGCACCAGGCCCTTCTTGGCCAGGTCTTCGTCCTTGAGCGGCGCGTCGGAGGCGCCGAAGTCCACCGTCTTGGCCTCGATCTGGCGCAGGCCGGCGCCCGAGCCCACGGACTGGTAGTTGATCTTCACGCCCGTGGCCTTGTGGTAGTCGGCGGCCCACTTGGCGTACAGCGGCGCGGGGAAGCTGGCGCCGGCGCCCGTGGCCTCTTGCTGGGCCATGGCGTGGGGCAGGGCCGCAGCGGCCAGCAGGGTGGCGACGAACACGCGGGAAAGGGACTTTTGCATGACAAAACCTCTGGAGGTTGTGGAAGGGATGCCGCCGACTGTAGGAGCGCTGTGTGACATGCACGTGACAGCGCAAAAGACTGTCACACCTGCGCTGCAGGGGGCGGGCGGCGTCACCGACCTGTCACTGCCCTGTCACGCGCGCCCCCTAGTCTGGCGCCCGTTCTCATCCACTTGCGATTGTCACCATGTTTCTGTCCACCCTGCGCCGCCGCCAATGGCTGCAACTCGGTGCTGCCGCCAGCCTTGCGCCCTGGGGCGCTGCCCACGCCCAGGCCCGGCCGGGGCGCATGCCCGACGGCGCGCCCCTCGTGGTCGCGCAGATTGCCGACATGTCTCCCGGCCAGCAGGACGTGAGCCGCGACTTCGTGGTCGGCGCGCGGGCCGCATGGCAGGAGATCAACGCCCGCGGCGGCATCCGCGGGCGCGCGGTGGAACACCGCACCATCGAAGTCCAGGGCACCGGGGCCGCTCTGCAGGCTGCCTGGCGCAGCGTGGTGGACGATCCCGCCTGCATCGCCCTCTCGGGCTGCGTGGGCGACGGCGCCGCCGCGGCGCTGGCAGCGCTGGCCCGCACGCAACCGCCGGCCCAGCCCATCGCCCAGGTAGCCCCCTGGCTGCATCACCCGGACGCCGCCTCGGCCGGCGACACGCTGTTCGGCATCTTTCCCGGCTACCAGGAGCAGATTGCCCATGCGCTGCAAAGCCTGGCCATCATGGGCGTGCAGGAGCTGGGCGTGGTCTACGCCTCGGCCGCCGTGCGCACCCAGGCGCAGGAGAACATCGCCCAGGCCGCCCAGGCCCTGGGCCTGCGGGTGCAGGCCCTGCCCCTGCCCGGCAGCAGCGCGCAGGCCGACCGGCAACTGGCCACGCCCGCGCAGGTCATTGTGCTGTTTGCCGGCGGCACGCCCGAGCTGCACGACTTCGTGCGCCGGCTCAAGCTCCCGCCCGGGCGCCTGTGCTACATCGTGGCGCTGGCCGACGTGAACCTGCAGGTGCTGGCGCAGATGGGCGTGGCCCAGCGCAACGTTTCGGTGATTGCCACGCAGGCCGTGCCGCTGGTGACGGCGGGCCTGCCGGTCGTGCGCGCCTACCGCCAGGCGTTGGGGCGCTTTTTCGACGAACCGCCATCGCCCCTGGGCCTGGCGGGCTTCGTCGCCGCGCGCTGCCTGGCCCAGGTGCTGCAGGGCATGGGCGGGGAGATCACGCGCGCGGCGGTGCTCGCCGCCCTGCGCGAGCGCCAGGACATGGACCTGGGGGGCTTCACGCTGGCCTTCCACGGGCGCCGGCGCAGCCGCGCCTACGTGACGCAGAGCATGCTCACGGCCGACGGGCGCATCGTCGGCTGAACGCGCACGGGCCGCGCCATCCCATTTGGTATGCTGCGCCGCCCGCACACTCGCGCCTGACCCGCATGCAAGAAGGAACCCTGCTCGCTGCCGTGGACCTGGGGTCCAACAGCTTCCGCCTGGAGATCGGCCGCTACGGCCATGGCCACATCCAGCGCGTCGACTACCTCAAGGAGACCGTGCGCCTGGGCGGGGGGCTGGATGCCGAGCGCCATCTCTCGCCCGCCGCCATGCAGCGCGGCTGGGACTGCCTGGCGCGCTTTGCCGAGCGCCTGGCGGGATTTGCCCACGCCCAGGTGCGCGCCGTGGCCACGCAGACCCTGCGCGAGGCGCGCAACAGCGCCGCCTTCATCGAGCGCGGCAGCGCCCTGCTGGGCTACCCCATCGACGTGGTCTCGGGCCCCGAGGAGGCGCGCCTGATCTACCAGGGCGTCTCGCGCCTGCTGCCGCCCTCGGACGAGCGCCGCCTGGTCGTGGACATCGGCGGGCGCTCGACCGAACTGATCCTGGGCCGCCAGTACCAGGCGCAGGCGGTGACCTCGCTGCGCCTGGGCAGCGTGGCCTGGTCCACGCGCCACTTTGCCGACGGCGCGCTCACGGCCGCGGCCTTCGAGGCGGCAGGCGTGGCCGCCCGGGCGGTGCTGGAAGAGGCGCTGCCCGTGTTCCACCGCGGCGCCTGGGACGTGGCCTACGGGTCCTCGGGCACCATCGGCGCGGTGGGCGAGATCCTGGCCGCTGCCGGCCAGCCCGCGGGGCGCATCACGCGTGCGGGCCTGGACGGGCTGGTGCAGCGCCTGCTGCGCGCCGGCCACGCCAGCCGCGTGCGCCTGGAAGGGCTCAAGGACGACCGGCGCGCGGTGATCGGCGGCGGCGTGAGCGTGCTGCGCGCGCTCTTCGACCTGCTGGACCTGCAAGAGCTGCACGTGGCGCAGGGGGCCCTGCGCCAGGGCGTGCTGTACGACCTGCTGGCGCGCGAGACCGTGGAGACGGACCTGCGCAGCGCCGCCGTCACCGGCCTGCTGCAGCGCTTTGGCGCCGATGCCGCCCAGGCGCAGCGCGTGGCGCGCGTGGCCGGCGCCCTGTTCGCGCAGGCCGGTGCGCCCGGGGGCGAGCAGGCGCAGCGCGTGCTCGGCTGGACGGCGCAATTGCACGAAATCGGCGTGCGCATCGCGCACAGCGGCTACCACCGCCATGGCGCCTACATCCTGGAGAACACCGACACGCCCGGCTTTGCCCAGCCCGAGCTGCTGTACCTGGCCCGGCTGGTGCGCGCCCACCGCGGCAAGCTGCGCAAGCTCGACATCGACTGGAGCGATGCCGTCTGGGTGCTGCAACTGGCCTGCCTGCGCCTGGCGGTGGCGCTGTGCCACGCGCGGCGCGACCCGGAGCTGGACGGCATCCGGCTCGAGCGCGCGGGCCCGCGCCTAGTGCTGCACGGGCGCGCGGACTGGGCGGCCGCGTGGCCGCAGTCGGCCTACCTGCTGCGCGAGGAATGCCTGGACTGGCAGCGCACGCCCTGGGAGCTGGCGCTGGCCTGGCGTTGAGGTCGCAGGCGCCGGCATGCTTCCAAAAGCATAGCTGCTTGCGCACGCTGCAAGAGCGCTGCAGCCGGAAAACCTAGAGAAAATCTGGCGCCATCACCGTGAGCAGCACGGTCTGGCTCTGGTCCATGCGCTGGCGCTGGCGCAGCCACCAGACCGCGCCCTTGCGGATGGCGCAGCCCGCCGGGTCCATGCCCAGCAACTGGGCGGCGGTCTGCCCGAGCAGCGGCTGGTGCCCGACCACCAGCACTGCGCCGCGTGCGCGCGGCCATTGCACCAGTTCCAGCAGCTCGGCCGGCTGGCCGTGGGGCAGCAGCTCGGCGCGCAGCTTGAACTTGCGCCCCAGGGCCTGGGCCGTCTGTTCGGCGCGCCGGGCGGGGCTGCAGAGCACGCGCAGGCCGTCGGGCAACTGCTTTTCCAGCCAGGCGGACATGCGTGCGGCCTGCTTTTCGCCGCGTGCGGTGAGCGTGCGCGCCAGGTCGTCCTGGCCCTCGGCGCCCGGGTGCGCCTCGGCATGGCGCCACAGGATCAGGTCCATCATGCCTTCCTCCGCTGGGTGGGTGCGGCAGCGGCCGGGCGGCGGTAGCGGGCCATCAGCGCCGCCTGGGCGCCCGCGCCGTCCAGCGGCCGGGCGGGGGGGCGGTAGCTGCCGTCGGGCTGCTGCGTCCAGGCGCCCTGCTCGTCGTGCAGGTAGGCGAGCAGGCATTCGTCGATGATGCGCTGGCGCAGGGCGGGGTCGGTCACCGGCCAGGCCAGTTCCACGCGGCGCAGCATGTTGCGGTTCATCCAGTCGGCGCTGGAGAGGTACAGGTCCTCCTGCTCCCCGGCGCCGAAGTAGAACACGCGCGTGTGCTCCAGAAAGCGCCCGATGACCGAGCGCACGCGGATGCGCTCGGTCAGGCCGGGCTGCTGCGCGGGCAGGATGCAGGCGCCGCGCACGATCAGGTCGATGCGCGCGCCCTGCTGGCCCGCACGCACCAGGGCGCGCACCAGGGCCTCGTCGGTCAGCGCGTTCATCTTGGCGACGATGCGTGCGTACTGCCCGGCCTGCGCCGCCTGCCCGACCTGCTCGATCTTCTCCAGCAGGCGCTGGTGCAGGTGGAACGGGGCGAGCAGCAACTGGCGCAGCCGCGGCGGGCGGTTCTGGCTCGCCAGGTGGTTGAACACGCCGTCCATGTCGGCGGTGAGGTCCTCGCTGGCCGTGAAATAGCTCAGGTCGGTGTACAGGCGCGCCGTGCGCGGGTTGTAGTTGCCCGTGGACAGGTGGCCGTAGCGGCGCAGGCGCCGCCCCTCGCGCCGCGTGACGAGCAGCATCTTGGCGTGCGTCTTGAGGCTCACCACGCCGTAGACGACCTGCGCGCCAATGGATTCCAGCGCCTCGGCCCAGTTGATGTTGGCCTCCTCGTCGAAACGCGCCTTGAGCTCGACCACGGCCATCACCTCCTTGCCCTTGCGCACGGCCTCGCGCAGCAGGTCCATGAGCGCCGAGTCCGCGCCCGTGCGGTAGATGGTCTGCTTGATGGCGAGCACCTGCGGGTCGTTGACGGCTTCGCGCAGGAAGGCGAGCACCGCGTCGAAGCTCTCGAACGGCTGGTGCACGAGCACATCGCGTTCGCGCAACTGCGCCAGGAACGAGCGGCCCGGATCGACGGTGTGCGGCCAGGCGGGCTGCCAGGGCGGGAACAGCAGCGCCGGGTCGTCCACCAGCTCCACCAACTGGGCCAGGCGCACCAGGTTCACCGGCCCGGGCACGCGAAACAGTGCGGCCGCCGGCAGGGCGAACTGCGCCTGCAGGAAGTCGGCGAGCAGGCGCGAGCAGTGCGCCGACACCTCCAGGCGCACGGCCTGGCCGAAATGGCGCTGCTGCAGGCCCTGGCGCAGCGCGGTGCGCAGGTTGTCCACGTCCTCCTCGTCCACGGCCAGGTCCGAGTGGCGCGTGACGCGGAACTGCGAGAACTCCGTCACCTCGCGCCCGGGGAACAGGTCGTGCAGGTGTGCGCGCACCACGCTGGACAGGAGCACGAACATGGCGCCCTGCGGCGCCACGCGCGCGGGCATGCGGATCACGCGCGGCAGCGCGCGCGGCACGCGCACGATGGCGATCTCGTTGCTGCGGCCGAAGGCATCGGCGCCCTTGAGGCGCACGATGAAATTCAGCGACTTGTTGGCCACCAGCGGGAAGGGGTGGGCCGGGTCCAGCCCCACGGGCACGAGCAGCGGGCGCACCTCGCGCTGGAAGTAGTCCCTGACCCAGCGTCTCTGGGCACTGCTGCGCGCACCGTGCGAGACCACGCGCACGCCCTGCGCCGCAAAGGCGGGCACCAGCGCCTCGTTGTAGAGCGTGTACTGGCGCGCCACGAGGTCCTGGGCCTGGGCCATGAGCGCGGCAAACGCCGCAGCCTGCGGCCCGGGGCCGGCGGCTTCGCCCTGCGCGGCCGTGAGGCGCGGGGCCACGCGCACCTCGAAGAATTCGTCGAGGTTGGATGAAACGATGCACAGGTAGCGCAGGCGTTCGAGCAAGGGCACGTCGCTGCGCTGCGCCCAGTCGAAGACGCGCTCGTTGAAGGCGAGGATGCTGCGGTCGCGGTCGAGCAGCGGAGCGGCGGCCTGCGTCCCGGCGCCAGCGGGCACGGCCTGGGTGCCGGTGGGGAGCGGGGTGGGCGCAGCGTCTGCAGGCGAGGCCGGGGCAGGGGAGAAAGAAGGCATGGAATGGCTGCAGTGGGCAACCACCTCAGTATTTGGCGATTCGGTGACAGCGTGATGACAGCCGCCCGGGCGCGCCCCCCGGCACGGGCGCTGGGGCGCGCGCGCCGCGCTACACGCCCAGCAGGCGCTGCAGGCGTTCGCTGCTGGTCGTGTATTCCAGCGGCAGGCTGTGCCCGGCCAGCCATTCGGCGGCGCCGAAGGCGGCGAGCGTGGCTTCGTGGAAGCCGCTCACGATGAGCTTGCGTTTGCCGGGGTAGGTGATGGCGTCGCCCACGGCGTGGATGCCGGGCACGCTGGTGGCCATGGTGGCGGGGTCCACCACGAGCTGCTTGCGCTCGAGCTGCAGGCCCCAGTCGGCCAGGGGCCCCAGGCGCGGCACCAGGCCCAGGCGCACCACGAGCATGTCCAGCGGCAGGCGCTGCAGATCACCCGCGGGCGTGGTGAGCTCCAGCGCCGCCAGGCGCCCCTGCTCCTGCACGATGCCGCCGGCCACGCCGATGGCGACCGCGATGCGCCCGGCCGCACGCAGGGCCTGCAATTGTGCGAGCAGGGCGGGCGGGGCGTCGAACACGTCGCGCCGGTGCTGCAGGGTGATGCGCGCGGCGCGCCGCGCCTCGGGCGCCGTGGCGCAGGCCACGGCCTGCGCCACGGCCGCTTCATCGCCGCCATGCACGACCACGTGCAACCCGGCCAGGCAGGCGTTGTCGTCCAGGCGGTAGTGCAACTGCGTGCCGGTGAACACCTCCAGCCCGGGCAGCTTGAGCGTGCGCGGCACGAAGGCGCCCACGCCGCTGGCGATGAACACGGCGCGCGCCTGCAGCAGCGCGCCCTGCGCCGTACCGACGACAAAGCCCGCGCCGGGCTGGGCCTGCAGCGTCTCCACCGGCTGGCCCAGGTGGAAGGTGGGGGCAAAGGGCGCGATCTGCGCCCGCAGGCGCTGCACCAGCTCCTGCCCGGTGCAGGACGGGAGGGCGGGGATGTCGTAGATGGGCTTGTCGGCGTACAGCTCGGCGCACTGGCCGCCGGCGTGGGGCAGGGCGTCGATGACCTGCGCGCGCAGGCCCTGCAGGCCGAGCTGGAAGACCTGGAACAGGCCCACCGGCCCCGCGCCAATGACGATGGCGTCGGTGCTGAGCATTCCAGAACTCAACGATCCAAGCGGCCGCCGCAACTGGCGGGGCGCAGGCCAGGGCCGCCGTGCAAGGGCCGCCCCGCAGCACTGGCGGCGTCCCCCTTCCCGCGAAGCATGGCTTTGCGAGAGAAGGGGGAAGGCGCGCAGCGCCACAGGGGGTTGTGCATTACCGCTGCAGTTCCTTGACCTTGCCGGGCTGGCCGTTCCACTCGTCGGCGTCGGGCAGGGCGGCCTTGCGCTTGGTGATGGGCTTCCAGCCGGGGGCGTTGGTCAGCTCGGCGTTGATCTTGATGAAGGCCTGCTCGGCGGCGGGCAGGTCTTCCTCGGCAAAGATGGCATTGGCCGGGCATTCGGGCACGCAGACGGCGCAGTCGATGCACTCGTCCGGGTTGATGACCAGCATGTTCGGGCCCTCGACGAAGCAGTCGACCGGGCACACGTCCACGCAATCGGTGTATTTGCACTTGATGCAGTTTTCGGAAACGACGTGGGTCATGATCAGTATTGTTCTGGAATCGGGAATACCCCAATTTTAGGCTGGGCGGGGAAGGTCAGCGCCCCGGCCCTTCCCGGGCAGTGGGCAAATCGCTGACCTGGCTCAATGGACGAGGACTGCGCCTGCGGTTTTGTGGCTCGCGGTATCGACCAGGATCAGCGCCCCCAGCACGCGCGCCTGGGCAAACGGCGCCGCGGGCAGGCTCTCCTGCAGCAGCAGCTCCACATGGCCGATGGCATTGGGTTCGAGCTGGGCGGCCTCTTCCTCGGCCAGGGTGTGGATGTCCAGCCGGTGCACCACGCGGCGCACCTTGGCCTTGACCCAGCGGTGGCCGTGCAGCGCCCAGTACACGCGGCCCGCCACCAGGGGTTCGTCGTCCATCCAGGCGATGGTCGCCGCCAGCTCGCGCCGGCCGGGCCAGGCGGGCGCGGCGGCGGGGGTGTCGAAGTCGTCCTCGGCGGCGGCTGCGGCCGGCGCGGGCGCGGCCACGATCCAGTCGCCGCGCGAGACGTCCACCTCGCGGTCGAGGATGATGCCGGCGCTCTGGCCCGCATGCACGCCCAGGGGGCGGCGCGCATGGTCCAGCACCTGGGCCACGCTGGCGCTCTGGCCGCTGGGGAAGATCTGCACAGCCATGCCGGGCTGCACGTGGCCCGCGGCCACGCGGCCCCAGAACACGCGCCGGCCCTGGCGCGTGTCGCTGGAGGAGGAGAACTTCTCCACCCATTGCACCGGAAAGGCCAGCGGCAGGTGGGTGTCGGCCGGGGTGTTGGGCAGCCGCTCCAGGATTTGCAGCAGGCAGGGGCCTGCGTAGCCGCACCAGCCGGGCTGGGGCGTGACCACGTTCCAGCCCTTGAGCGCCGAGACGGGCACGGTGGCGGCCACGGCAATGCCCGCCTCCTGGGCGAACTGCGCCAGCGCCGCGCCGATATGGGCAAAGGCCAGGGCGGGGTCGTCCACGGCGTCGAGCTTGTTCACGGCGAACACCAGCGAGTGCACGCGCAGCAGGTGCACCAGCAGGCTGTGGCGGCGCGTCTGCGGCAGCAGTGCGAGGTGCGGGTTCTGCCAGTCGAGCTTGGTGGCGTCCACCAGCACCACGGCGGCGTCGGCCTGCGAGGCGGCCGTGACCATGTTGCGCGTGTACTGCTCGTGGCCGGGCGCGTCGCCGATGATGAACTTGCGCTCCTCGGTGGCGAAGTAGCGGTAGGCCACGTCGATGGTGATGCCCTGCTCGCGCTCGGCGGACAGGCCGTCGGTCAGCAGGGCCAGGTCCACCTCGCCGCCGCGCTGCACGCCGGCCAGGTGGTCCTGCAGCACGGCACGGCTGTCCACCAGCAGGCGGCCGATCAGCGTGCTCTTGCCGTCGTCCACGCTGCCGCAGGTGATGAACTTCAGCGCGGAAACAGGGTCGTTTTGCGCTGCAGCGCCCGCTGCTGCTGCGGTATCAGCTATCAAATTCGTAGTCATCAGAAGTACCCGTCTTTCTTGCGCTTTTCCATCGAGGCGTCGCTGGTCTTGTCGTCCATGCGCGTGGCGCCGCGCTCGCTCACGTCGGCGGCCAGGGTCTCGATCACGATCTCATAGGCCGTGGCGGCGGGGCTCTCCACGGGGCAGGTGCAGGTGATGTCGCCCACGGTGCGAAAGCGCACGGTGCGCGTCTCTATGGTTTCGCCTTCCTTCGGTGGCGTGAGCGGGGTGACGGGCACCAGCAGGCCGCGGCGCTCGACCACCTGGCGCGGGTGCGCGTAGTAGAGTGCCGGCAGGGCGATCTGCTCGCGGTCGATGTACTGCCACACGTCCAGCTCGGTCCAGTTGCTGATGGGGAACACGCGGAAGTGCTCGCCCGGCTGCAGGCGCGTGTTGAACAGCGTCCACAGCTCGGGGCGCTGGGCCTTGGGCTGCCATTGGCCGAAGCTGTCGCGGTGGCTGAAGATGCGCTCCTTGGCGCGCGCCTTCTCCTCGTCGCGGCGCGCGCCACCGATCAGCGCGTCGAAGCGGAATTCCTCGATGGCTTCGAGCAGCGTGACCGACTGGTGCACGTTGCGGCTCTCGCCCGGGTGCGCCAGGCGCACGGTGCCGCGCGCCATGGAGTCCTCGACGCTGCGCACGATGAGCTCGGCGCCCAGCTCCTGGGCGCGCAAGTCGCGGAAGTCCGTCACCTCGGGGAAGTTGTGGCCCGTGTCGATCATCAGCAGCGGGTAGGGGATGCGGCCCACGCCAAACGCCTTCTCGGCGCACTTGAGCATGACCAGCGAATCCTTGCCGCCCGAGAACAGCAGGGCGGGGCGCTCGAAGGCGGCGGCCACCTCGCGCAGGATGAAGATGGTTTCTTCCTCCAGCGCGTCGAGGTGGCTGTTGCTGAGGTGATTCAGCGCAGAGGTGTCGATGCGGGCGTTCATGGTTTTATGAGTCAAATTCGGCTCTAGGGCTTATGGATCAAGCGCGGGTAGCTATCATTTTTTCACATGTAGGCCGCATTCCTTGGCAGATTCCTGCTCCCACCACCAGCGGCCGGCGCGCAGGTCCTCGCCCAGGGTGACGGCGCGCGTGCAGGGCGCGCAGCCTATGCTGGGGTAGAACTGGTCGTGCAGCGGGTTGTAGTCCACGCGGTGCTCGGCCACGTAGTGCCACACGTCGCCCTGCGTCCAGTCGGCCAGGGGGTTGAACTTGGTCAGGCCCTTGCTGGCTTCCTCGCTGCGGTCTATGGCGGGCACCTCGGCGCGCGCGCTGGACTGCTCGCGCCGCAGGCCGGTGATCCAGCCCTTCTTGCCGGCCAGCGCGCGCGCCAGCGGCTCCATCTTGCGCAGGGCGCAGCACTGCTGGCGCAGCTCCACGCTCTGGTAGAGCGCGTCCTGGCCGTGCTGGCGAATGTAGTGCAGCACGGCCTCCGGGCGCGGGCGGTAGACGTTCACCGTCAGGCCGTCCAGCGCCTGGGTGCGCTCCAGCAGGGCCAGGGTCTCGGTGTGCAGGCGCCCGGTGTCGAGCACGAACACGGGAATGGGCAGGGCCAGGCGGCGGATCAGGTCGGTGATGACCATGTCCTCCACGCCCAGGCTGTTGGCCTGCGTCACCGCACCCAGCGCTGCGGCCTGCTGCAGCAAGGCCTGGGCGGCGGCGAGCTTGGTGCCGTAGCCCTCGGAGGGGCGCGCGTACAGGGCGATGGCCGAGGCCTTGGCGGCCCCGCCCAGGGCGCTGAGGCTGCTGGCAGGGGCGCTGGCGCTCATGCCGGCTCCGTGGCGGTTTCGGCTGCGGCGGGCGCGGCATCGGGGGCTGCGCGTGCGAACAGCGGGCGCGGCTGCAGCACGTCGCCCTGGTAGAAGGCGGCGTAGCGCGTGAACTGGCGCTCGGCGGCGGCGGCGTCCACGCCGGGGGCGAGCACGGCGCTGGTGAAGCCGCTGCGCTGCATGTGCACGAGCTGGTCGATCAGCACATCGCCCGTGGCGCGGATGTCGCCCGTGAAGCGGTAGCGCCGGCGCAGCAGCACGGCCTGGGTGTAGGCGCGGCCGTCGGTGAACTTGGGAAAGTGCAGCTCCACGCGCTGCACGCCCTGCAGCGCGCCGCTGGCGGCCAGGTCGGCCAGTTCGGCGTCGTTGGCGATTTGCAGGGTGGTTTCGGTGTCCACAGCCGTAGATACGGCGTCGGCAGCGATGATTTTCATGGTCATTGTCTTGTCGCTCAGTGTTGCTCGGCCAGGGCCTGGGCGTTGGCCTGGGGGCGGCGCGCGGCGTTGGCGGCGGCCTTGAAGGGGTCGTGGCCCACGCGGCGCAGGGTGTCGATGAAATGCTCGGCGGCGTTGATGCGCAGGCTGCGGTAGGTGGCCAGCACGGCCTCGATCACGTCGGGCACCTCGGCGGCCGAGAAGGCCGGGCCCACCACCTTGCCGCCGATCGCCGGGCCCGACAGCAGCGTGCCGTCGGAGCCGCCCAGGGTGATCTGGTACCACTCCTTGCCGTCCTTGTCCACGCCCAGGATGCCGATGTGCCCGCTGTGGTGGTGGCCGCAGGAGTTGATGCAACCGCTCATGTGCAGGTCGATGGGGCCGAGGTCGAAGAGCTCGTCCAGGTCCTGGTAGCGCTCGGTGATGGCCGCCGCGATGGGCAGGGAGCGCGCATTGGCCAGCGAGCAGTAGTCCCCTCCGGGGCAGGCGATCATGTCGGTCAGCAGGCCGATGTTGGGCTGGGCCAGGCCGAGCTGGCGCGCTGCTTCGTAGAGCGCGGGCAGGTCGCTCTCGAACACCCAGGGCAGCATGAGGTTCTGCTCGTGCGTCAGGCGCGCCTCGCCGCTGGAGAATTGCTCGGCCAGTTGCGCCAGGGCCTCCAGGGTGTCGGCGTCGGCGTCGCCCGGGGCAAAGCCCACGCGCTTGAACGACAGGGTCACCGTCTTCATGCCCGGCAGGCGGTGGCCGCGCACGTTCTGCGCCAGCCAGCGCTGGTACAGCAGGCCCTGGGGGTTGACGCTGCTGGGCAGGCCCGCGGGCCGCAGCGCGGGCACGACGAAGTGGCTGGCCACGCGCTCGTACTCGGCCGGGGTGATGGTGTGCGGCGCGCCATCCTGCCCGACGATGGCGGCGAACTCCTGCTCCACGGCGTCGATGAACTTCTGCCCCTCGGACTTCACGAGGATCTTGATGCGCGCCTTCCACTTGTTGTCGCGTCGCCCGTAGCCGTTGTACACGCGCACGATGGCCTCGATGTAGTTCAGCAGGTGCTCCCAGGGCAGGAACTCGCGCACCACGGTGCCGATGACGGGCGTGCGCCCCATGCCGCCGCCCACCTTCACGGTGAAGCCGATGTCGCCGGCCTCGTTCTTCAGCGCCTGCAGGCCGATGTCGTACCAGCCGATGGCGGCGCGGTCCTCGGCGGAGCCGTTGAAGGCGATCTTGAACTTGCGCGGTAGGTAGGAGAACTCGGGGTGCAGCGAGCTCCACTGGCGCGTGATCTCGGCAAAGGGGCGGGTATCGACGATGCTGTCCTCGCCAATGCCCTCCCAGGCGTCGCAGGTGATGTTGCGGATGTCGTTGCCGCTGGTCTGGATGCCGTGCATGCACACGCTGGCCAGCAGGTCCATCACGTCGGCGGCGCGCGTGATGGGAATCCAGTTGAACTGCACATTGGTGCGCGTGGTGAAGTGGCCGTAGCCGTAGCGCAGCGCCGGCGCGGCCAGCGTCAGGCCCGGCTGGGCGGCCTGCAGGGCATCCTGCGTGGCCTGGGCGTGCGCCAGCAGCTCGGGCGTGGGCCGGTCGTACTCGCGCGCGATGTGCGCCAAGGTGCGCAACTGCGTGCTGCTGATCTCGCCATAGGGCACGGCGATGCGCGCCATGGGCGCGTAGCGCTGGATGTACCAGCCGTTCTGCAGGCGCAGGGGCAGCATCTGCTCGTCGGTCAGCTCGCCGCGCTGCCAGCGCTCGAGCTGGTCGCGGAACTGCTGGGCGCGCAGCTTGACGAATTGGCGGTCGAAGTCGGTGTATTGGTACATGGAGAGCTTCTAGACAAGAACGAGTTTGGCGCCCGCCCAGGCGAGCAGGACGGAGAGGAGGGAGCGGATGACGCGTTCGGGCGTGCGCGCCACCAGGCGCGCACCCAGCCAGATGCCGGGCAGCGAGCCGGCGAGCAGCTGCGCCAGCAGTGCCCAGTCCACCGAGCCCAGCGAGGCATGGCCCAGGCCCGCCACCAGCGTGAGCGGCACGGCGTAGGCGATGTCGGCAGCGACGATGCGGGGCAGCGGCAGGCGCGGGAACACCAGCAGCAGCACCGACACGCCGATCGCCCCCGCGCCCACCGAGGTGAAGGTCACGAGCAGGCCGATCACCGCGCCCAGCAGCACGGGCAGGCTCCAGTGGCGCGGCCGGGTGGCCACATCGGCCGGGGCGCTGCGCGCCGCCGCGGCGGCGGCCTGGCGCCGGGGCGAGAACACCAGCACCTTGTAGAACGTGGCGGCCGCCGTGAGCAGCAGGGCCACGCCCAGCGTGAAGGTCATCAGGTGCTGGGCGCGGGCGCTGTCGGGGCCCAGGCGGTGCAGCACCGCCAGCCCGGCCAGCGCCGCCGGGATGCTGCCGGCGCACAGCAGGCCCACCACGCGCCAGGGCACCAGGCGCTGGCGCGCCAGGCTCAGCGTGCCGCCCAGTTTGGTGCAGGCGGCGAACAGCAGGTCCGTGCCTATGGCCAGGTGGGGCTTGACGCCAAAGAAGAAGATCAGCACCGGCGTCATCAGCGAGCCGCCGCCCACCCCCGTCAGTCCGACGATGAGGCCGACGGCGAACCCGGCAATGACGAAGGCGAAATCAGGCATGGGCGCGACTGTAGGCGCGCTTTATATAAGAGCAAACGATTTTTTTGTGCTTCTTATATGCGAATAAGCTTATTCCGTCGGCAGCCTGGCCAGCAGGCGCCCGGGCAGCAGGGCGCGCGCCAGGGCGGCCTCCAGGGGCAGGGGCTCGCCGTGCAGCAGGGCGGCGAGCAGCTCGCCGCACAGCGCGGCGCGCGTGAGGCCGCGCGCGCCCATGCCGGTGCAGACCCACAGGCCGGGCAGGGCGGCGTCCAGCGGCCCCACGCAGGGCAGGCGGTCCGGCGTGGTGCAGCGCACGCCGGCCCAGGACTGCAGGGCGGCGGCGTCGGCAAACTGCGGGGCCAACTGGGCCGCGGCGCCGGGCAGCAGCTCCTGCAGGCGCTGCTGGTTGACGGCATGGGCCTGGGCCTGCTCCGGGGCGCTGGGGGGCAGCTCTTCCTCGCCGCGCTCGAAGGTCGAGCCCGCGTGCCAGGCCAGGGCGCCCGCGTGCGGCACATGGGCCACCAGGGCGCCGTGGCCGTTGACGGGAAAGGGCGGCAGCCCGGCCTGCTGCGGCGCCTGCAGGCCCCAGCTCATCTGGCCGCGCACCGAGTGCAGCGGCAGGCGCGGCGCCTGCACCTGCGCCAGCAGATTGCGCGTGGCCGGGCCCATGGCCAGCACCAGCAACGGGGCCTGGGCGATCAGGGCGCCCGTGGCGTCCAGCGCTTGCCAGTCGCCCTGCGCGCTGCGCTGCAGGCGCGCCACGGGGCAGCCCAGTTGCACCTGGATGCCGGGCTGCGCCAGCAATTGCGCCACCAGCCGCGCCGGGCGCACCCAGCCCGCGTGCACATGCCAGCAGGCGCTGGCGTCTGCGGGCAGCCCGGCCGCCTGCAGCTGCGCGGCGTGCGCAAGGTGGTACCAGTCGGCGCCGGGGCCGTCCTCCCAGCCCGCGGGCAGGCTGTTCTTGCCGGGGGGGCGGCGCTCGAGCACGCCGCCGGGGTTCCAGTCCACGCCGTGCTCCAGCAGCACGCCCGCCTGTTGCAGCAGGGCGCGCACGCCGGCGCGCGCCACGCGCGAAAAGCGGTTGTCGTCACCCGACAGGTGCGGCCCGAACAGCCCGGCGGGCAGGCCCGAGGCGCCGCTGGCCGGGGTCTCGCCCTCGTCGAGCACGGTGACCTGCCAGCCGCGCCGCGCCAGGCTGGCGGCGCAGGCGCTGCCCGACAGGCCCGCGCCCACGACGATGCATGCGCGCGCCTGCGCCCACGGAGCGGGCCAGGGCGTGGGGGCGCGGCGCGGCTCCCAGTGCGGGTCGTAGCAGGCCTGCAGGTTGGCGCGCTTGGGCGGCAGGCCCGGGACCTTCTCCACGCGGAAGCCGCTCTGCGCCAGGGCCTGGCGCACGCTGCCGGCCACCGTCCAGGTGGCCAGGCGCGCGCCGCGGCGGCAGCAGCGCGCGACGGCCTGCAGGGTCTCGGGGCTCCACAGCTCGGGGTTGCGCTGCGGCGCAAAGCCGTCGAGGTACACGCTGTCGACCTGCCAGGCCTGCTCGCGCAGCAGGGCCGGGGCGTCGCCGATGCACAGCGTGAGCAGCACGCGCCCGCCCTCGAACGACAGGCGGTGCACGCCGGGCAGCAGGCCCCAGTACTGGGCGTGCAGCTCGCGCGCCAGCGCCAGCAGCTCGGGCTCGCGCGCGGCCATGCGCAGCAAGTCGGCGGCGTCCACGGGCCAGGCTTCGAGCGAGACGAAATGCAGCAGGCGCGGGCGCTGCGGGTCCGCGCGCCAGGCCGCCCAGGTGGCGAGGAAGTTCAGCCCGAAGCCGAAGCCCGTCTCCAGGATGCGCCACTGCGGCGCACCGGCCCAGGCCTGCGGCAGTCTGCAGCCATGCAGGAACACGGCGCGCGCCTGCGCCAGGGCGCCCTGCGCGCCGTGGTAGCGGTCGCCAAAGCGGGTGCTGTAGGGGGCGCCGTCGTCCAGCCAGTCGATGCCTTGGGTCATGGTGCGGAATGCGCTGCGTGCACAAAAAAAGGCGCCCGGGGGCGCCACTGGAGAAAACCGGGACCGGTCAGTCGGCGGGCGGCACGTAGCCCTGCACGGCATCGGCGCCGCCGCCGAAGAAATGCTGCTCCATCTGGCGCGCCAGGTACTGGCGGGCGCGCGCGTCGGCCAGGTTCAGGCGGTTTTCGTTCACCAGCATGGTCTGGTGCTTGATCCAGCCGGCCCAGGCTTCCTTGCTCACGTTCTGCCAGATGCGCTTGCCCAGCTCGCCGGGGTAGGGGGGGAAGTCAAGGCCCTCGGCTTCCTTGCCGAGCTTGATGCAGTGAACCATGCGTGCCATGGGAATGCCTTTTAGATGTTTGGGTAATTAAAAACTGAAAACTCAGTAGTTCTGGTTTTGATGGGCGGCTTCCAGAATCCCTGCACCGCACCACGAAACCTTCGGAACCACCAACATGAACCATCGCCGTGACTTTATCAAGTTTCCCCTGGCCGCCGCCGCTTTGACCCTGGGGGCCGCATCGGCTTGGGCCCAGGGCGTGACCCTGCTCAATGTGTCCTACGACCCGACGCGCGAGCTGTACGTGGAGTTCAACCAGGCCTTCGCCAGGCACTGGAAGGCCCAAACCGGGCAGGACGTGAGCATCAAACAGTCGCACGGCGGCTCGGGCAAGCAGGCGCGCTCCATCATCGACGGGCTGGAGGCCGACGTGGCCACCCTGGCCCTGGCCGGCGACACCGATGCGCTGCACGTCCACGGCGGCTGGATCGCCAAGGACTGGCAAAAGCGCCTGCCGCACAACAGCGCGCCCTATACCTCGACCATCGTGTTCGTGGTGCGCCAGGGCAACCCCAAGGGCATCCGCGACTGGGACGACCTCGCCAAGCCGGGCATCAGCGTGATCACGCCCAACCCCAAGACCTCGGGCGGCGCGCGCTGGAACTACCTGGCGGCCTGGGAATTCGCCAAGCGCAAATATGGCGGCGACGCCAAGGCCAAGGAGTTCGTCGCCAGGCTGTACGGCAACGTCCCCGTGCTCGACACCGGCGCGCGCGGCTCCACCATCACCTTCGCGCAGCGCAACCAGGGCGACGTGCTGATCGCCTGGGAAAACGAGGCCTACCTGCTGGACAAGGAGTTCGGCGCCAGGTTCGACGTCATCGCGCCCTCGCTCTCCATCCTGGCCGAGCCCGCCGTGGCGGTGGTGGACCGGAACGTGGACAAGAAAGGCACGCGCGCCGTGGCCGAGGCCTACCTGCAGTACCTCTATTCCGAAGAGGGGCAGGACATCGCGGGCAAGCATTTCTACCGCCCGGCGGTGTCCGCCAAGGCCCAGGCCAAGTACGCCAAGCAGTTCCCCAAGCTCAACCTGTTCACCATCGACGAGGCCTTCGGCGGCTGGACCAAGGCCGCCAAGGAGCATTTCGCCGACGGTGCGGCCTTCGACCAGATCTACGCGAAGAAGTAGGCCCGGCGCTGCCGCACCGGCTCAACCTGCCCGCGGGGCCACCGGTCGCGCGCCATCCCATCCGGGCGCCGGGATGCGGCGGTGGCCGCCGCCTTCGACGGCCCCGAAGCGGGCGGAGCCGCTTTCCCAGTCCTGCCGCGCGCGGTCGATGTCCTCGCGCGTGGCGCCAACGAAGTTCCACCACAGCATGGGGGGCGCGGCCAGGGGCGCGCCCCCCAGCAGCAGGATGCGGCTGCCGGGCGCCAGCTCCAGCGCGAGCGCTGCGGTGCCGGGCGCGAAATAAGCGAATTCGCCCGGGCCGAAAGGGTCTTGCGCGGCCTGCACGCTGCCCTCCAGCGGCAGCAGGCCGTGCTCGAAGGCCGGGTCCAGCGGCAGGTGCAGGCGGCCGCCCTGCGCGCTCGCGATGTCCAGGCCCAGCAGGGGCGAGAACACGCGCACCGGGGCGGTGCGGCCGGCACAACTCCCGGCCAGCAGCGTGAGGGTGCAGCCCTGCTCGTGCCAGGCCGGCAACTGCGGGTAATGCTCGAACGCCGGGGCGCAGCCGGCCTGGTCGGGGGGCAGCGCAATCCACAGTTGCGCCGCGTGCAGGCGCGCGCTGGACGGCAGGGAATCTTCGGTGTGCGCGATGCCGTGGCCCGCGGTCATGAGGTTGACCGCGCCCGGACGCACCACCTGCGCGCTGCCCAGGCTGTCCCGGTGCAGGATCTCGCCCTCTATCATCCAGGTGAAGGTCTGCAGGCCGGTATGGGGGTGCGCCCCCACGTGCATGCCCTGGCCGGGCGCGAACTCCACCGGGCCGATGTGGTCCAGAAAGCACCAGGCGCCCACCATGCGCTGCTGGCGCGTGGGCAGGGCGCGGCGTATGCCCAGACCTTCGAGCTGGGCTGTGCGTGCCGCGATGCGCACGGCGCGCGCGCTGGCGCCGCTGGCGGCCGGGACGGGGGATGCGGGGGGCATGGCGGTTCTCCTCGGGCTCTGGTGGGGGCAGCGGCCCGGCGGCGCGCATTGACTTGCCGCGGGTTCGCGTTGATAGTGTGCCGTTTTTTCACGCTGGAGACTGCGATCGACACCGTTGCACAAGAGCAGGACTGGAACCGCCGCCAGATGGCCGAACCCGTCACCGAGCCGCGCTTTCGCGTCTGGACCTACGCGGCGCCCGCCATCGTACTGGGCTGCTCCCAGCGGGCGCTGCGCGAGGACGTCGCACAGCGCCTGCCGCCGGGGCTGGACCTCCAGGTGCGCCCCTCGGGCGGCGGCGCGGTGCTCACGGGGCCCTGGATGGTCAGCGCCTCGGTCGTTCTGCCGCTGGGTCACCCCTGGGTGCAGGGGCGGCTCTCGGGCAGCTACCGCGGCCTGGGGCAGTTGCACGTGGAGGTGCTGGCGCAATGGGGCGTGGCGGCCTCGGCTGTGCCGGAGCCGGAGGTCGCCCTGGCCAACGAGCGGCTGGGCCCGGTGGTGGACTGGGCCTGCTACGGCAGCCTGGCGCCCTGGGAGGTGGTGGACGCGCAGGGGCGCAAGCTGGTCGGGCTGGCGCAGCGGCGCCAGCGCACGGGGGTGCTGCTCGTGGCGGGAACGCTGGCCTGCCGGCCCGATTGGGCGCTGCTGTGCGATGCCCTGGGCCGGCCGGACGATGTGCCGGCCATGCTGCGCCGCACGGTGTCGTGCGCGGACCTGCGCCCCGGGCCCTGGGACGCGCAGCGCCTGGCCGCAAGCCTGCGCGAGGCGCTGGCGCAGGCCCTGGAGCAGCCGGCCTGAGCCCTCAAGCTGCTTCGCGCACCAGGTCGAGGTTGGCGGCGGCGGCGATCTGGCGCTGCGCCGTGCTCAGGGCGCTGGTCTTGGCATCTGCGCCCAGGGCCACGCCCTCGGCACGCACGAAGCGCACGTCGGTCACGCCGAAGAAGCCCAGCACCGTCTGCAGGTAGCTCTCCTGGTGTTCCATGGCGCGGCCGTCTTCGCTGGTGGAGTACACGCCGCCGCGGCTGGAGACGATGATCACCGTCTTGCCCTGGGCCAGGCCTTCGGGGCCGTTGGCGGTGTAGCGGAAGGTGCGGCCGGGCTGGGCGATGCGGTCGATCCAGGCCTTGAGCTGCGTGGGAATGCTGAAGTTGTAGAACGGCGCGCCGATCACGACCACGTCGGCCGCGAGGAACTGGCGCACCAGTTGCTCGGACACGGCGTTCTCGCGCTGCTGGGCGGCGCTCAGGCCCTCGGTCTGGCCGGTGCGCGGCGCCATGGCCTCCATGGTGAAGTGGGCCGGGGCGTTGGCCACCAGGTCCAGGTAGTCCACCTGGGTGCCGGGGTGGGCGTCGGTCCAGGCGGCCACGACCTGCGCGGTGAGCTGGCGCGAAACAGATTGGCTGCCGGTGATGGCGGAATCGATGTGAAGCAGTTGCATGGTGATCTCCGGGGGGGTGGGGCCACGGTGGGTGGGCGATGGATAGATTGTGGAGATCGCCACAGTTTTTGATAAGTTGGCGAAAATGCGATAGATTGTCCTGCCAGTAGAACAATTGCACGCCAGGAAGACCCATGCAAGACCTCAACGACATGCTGTACTTCGCTGAAGTGGTGGAGCGCGGCGGCTTTGCCGCAGCCGGCCGGGCGCTGGGCATCCCCAAGTCGCGGCTCTCGCGCCGCGTCTCCGAGCTGGAGGCGCAACTGGGCGTGCGCCTGCTGCAGCGCACCACGCGCAAGCTCTCGCTGACCGGCGTGGGCGAGGCCTTTCTGCGCCACTGCCAGGCGGTGCGCGAGTCGGCGCTGGCGGCGCAGGACACCGTGGCCCAGGTGCAGACCGAGCCGCGCGGCACCATCCGCGTGAGCTGCCCGGTGACGCTGGCGCAGACCGTGCTGGGCGAGCTCATGCCGGCCTTCCTGGCGCGCCATCCGCAGGTGCGGGTGGAGCTGCAGGTCAGCAACCGGGCCGTGAACCTCGTGGAGGAGGGCCTGGACGTGGCGCTGCGCGTGCGTCCCTCGCTGGACGACAGCGGCAGCATGGTGGTCAAGCGCCTGGATGTGGCGCAGCAGGTGCTGGTGGCCAGCCCCGAGCTGCTGATCCGCCAGGGCACGCCAGCCACGCTGGCCGACCTGGCGCGCATGGACAGCATCGCCATGTCCGCGCCCGACGGCCGGGCCACCTGGCAGCTCATCGGCCCCAACGGCGCGCAGCAGACCGTGCAGCACAGCCCGCGCTACGTGGCCGACGACCTGTTGACGCTCAAGTTCGCCGCCCTGGCGGGCACGGGCATCTGCTGGCTGCCCGACTACATGTGCCACGAGGAAATCCGCGAGCGGCGCCTGGTGCGCGTGCTGCCCGAATGGGCGCCCACGCCGGGCATCGTGCACGCCGTGTTCCCCTCGCGCCGCGGCCTGTCGCCGGCGGTGCGGCATTTCCTGGACTTCCTGGGCGAGGCCATGCCCGGGCGCAGCAGCCTGGCTACGCGCGCGGCCTTGCAGGGGCGCTAGCTTTTTGTGGGCTTTCCCGGCCGGGCGGGGCATTTCCCGCCACAATGCAAGCAATTGAAACAAGGCGGGGCGGCGCTGGTTGCCCCGCGTGGATTTGCCCGGGCCGTGCCGTGACCACCCATCCCATCGACCAAGACATCCAAAAAGCCCGCGTCCTGCCCGCCGTGCGGGCCATCGTGATCCCGCCGTGTCCCGAGTCGCTGCTGCGCCTGCAGGCCATCGTGGCTGCGCCCGAGCTGGACCCGGGGGCCATAGACCAACTGGCCTCCTCCGACGTGGCCATGGCCGCAGCGCTGATCCGCCAGGCCAACAGCCCGCTCTACGCCCTGGCCCAGCCCGTGCAGACCGTGGGCATGGCGCTCACCGTGCTGGGCCTGCGCCCGGCGGTGGAGCTGCTTTCGGCCTTCATCACGCGCCATGCGCTGCAGGTGCGCTCGCCGCTGCTGGAGCATTTCTGGGAGAGCTCGCAGCGCCGCGCCATCGCCTGCGAGCACATCGGCCGCCAGCTCTACAGCCTGGACCCCGGCCTGGGCTACAGCTTCGGCCTGTTCTGCCACGTGGGCATGCCCGTGCTGGTCAAGGCCGTGCGCGGCTATGCCAGCACCGTCACCGAGGCGCTGGCCCGGCGCGACCGCACCTTCACGCAGACCGAGAACGCCAACCACCGCACCGACCATGCCGTGGTCGGCGCCATCGTGGCGCGCACCTGGCACCTGCCTGGCGATGTGGCGCAGGCCATCTGGCTGCACCATGACTTCAGCTGCCTGCATGCCGAGCAGTTCAGCCCCGAGGTGCGCCGCTTGGTGGCGCTGGGGCTGCTGGCCGAATACCTGGTGCACCACCACGAGGGCCTGGAGCCCTCGCGCGAGTGGCAGCAGCACGGTGCGGACTGCATGGCCGCGCTGGACGTCTCGCACGACGAGCTGAACCACTGGATCGACGAGCTCTACCCGGCGTTCGAGGCCGTGCGCCTGTGAGGCGCGCATCCCCTGGGATAGTCTTTTTGGGAATGAAGTAAGAACGATTTATTCGTTTGGGTTTTAAGTGGTGGATCGCAGAATCCGGTGCGACGCAACCACTGAGCAGATGCAGCGGGCCGCGACGCCTGCCTTGTCCGTGGCGCCGGACGCCCCTCCGGCGTGTCGGCGGCCGCAGGCATCTGCGGGACCCCCTACCGTGACACCCACTTCCATCATCATCGTTCCGGGCTGGCGCGACTCCGGTCCCGGCCATTGGCAAAGCCTGTGGGCCGAGCGCCTGCCCCAGGCCCGCCGCGTGGTGCAGGGCGACTGGATCACGCCCACGCGTGCGGCCTGGGTGGGCCAGTTGGAGCAGACCGTGCTGGAGGCAGCGCACCCGGTCGTGATCGTGGCGCACAGCCTGGGCTGCATCGCCACCACGCACATGGGCCCCGAGGCCGCGGCCCGCGTGGCGGGCGCGCTGCTGGTCGCGCCCGCCGACCCCGAGCGCCGGGCGGCTCTGAGCGATTTCGCCCCCGTGCCCCATGCCGCGTTGCCCTACCGCAGCATTGTGGTGGCCAGCAGCAACGACCCGTACTGCCCCATCCGCCTGGCCGGCGCCTATGCGCGCGCCTGGGGCAGCGAGTTCGTGCGCCTGCCCCGGGCAGGGCATATCAACGTTGACTCCGGCCATGGCGATTGGCCGCTGGGCCTGGCCCTATTGCAGTCGCTGACCGGCGAGGCCGCGCAGGCCCTGCGGACCCCGCAGTGGCAGGCGGACCTGTCTGCAGGCGCTTGATTGCTATCAATATAGTAGCTTATGGCGCTTGATTTGTAAGCGGTTGAAGGCATTTTGATGCATCAATCCGGAGTGGGGACATGTGGACCAGCGACGAGCATGCAGGGTTTGCTTATGTCTTTTTTTGATAAATAAACAAAAATATATTCTTTTGTGTTTTAAGGCGGCCTTCGCACAATGCACCCATCGACAACCATGCTCGGGTGATGCAACCATGACCTCCCTGAAAATCAAAACCCTTCTGGCCTCCCTGGCCCTGGCCGCCAGCGGCGTGGCCTCGGCGCAGAACCAGCTCCTGAACGTGTCGTACGACGTGGCGCGCGAGTTCTACAAGGATTACAACGCCGCCTTCGCAGCGCACTACAAGAAGACCACCGGCCAGGACGTGAAGATCGACCAGTCGCATGCCGGCTCCAGCGCCCAGGCGCGCGCCGTGAACGACGGCCTGGCCGCCGACGTGGTGACCATGAACACCACCACCGACGTGCAGTTCCTCGCCGACAACGGCGTGGTCGCCAAGGACTGGGCCAAGAAGTTCCCGCACGACGCCTCGCCCACCACCTCGACCATGCTGTTCCTGGTGCGCAACGGCAACCCCAAGGGCATCAAGGACTGGGATGACCTCATCAAGCCCGGCATCCAGGTGATCGTGGTCAACCCCAAGACCGGCGGCAACGGCCGCTACGCCTACCTGGCCGCCTGGGGCGCCGTGCGCGAGAAGGGCGGCACCGAGCAGCAGGCGGCCGAGTTCGTCGCCAAGCTCTACAAGAACGTGCCCGTGCTCGCCAAGGGCGGCCGCGACGCCACGGCCACCTTCCTGCAGCGCAATCAGGGCGACGTGCTGATCACCTTCGAGTCCGAGGTGGTGTCCATCAACCGCGAGTTCGGCGCCGGCAAGGTCGATGCGATCTACCCCTCGGTCAGCATCGTGGCCGAGAACCCCGTGGCCGTGGTCGAGCGCACCGTGGCCAAGAAGGGCACGGCGCAGCTCGCCCAGGCCTACCTCGACTACCTGTACTCCGATGAGGCGCAGGAGATCGCCGCCAAGCACGCCATCCGCCCGCGCTCGGAGAAGGTGCTGAAGAAGTACGAGGCCACCTTCAAGCCGCTCAAGCAGTTCACCGTGGCCAAGTACTTCGGCAGCCTGACCGAGGCGCAGAAGGTGCACTTCAACGACGGCGGTCAGTTCGACAAGATCTACGCGAAGTGAACCTCTCCCTGAGTCGGGGCGGCCCTGGCGTGGCGCCCCTCGCCCGGGGGGCGCGCCAGTTTCACGGGGCGCTGTGCCATGGATGACTTCCTATGAATAACAACCAAGGCACTCGCAAGAGTGCCAAACGCGTACTGCCCGGTTTCGGGCTCACGCTGGGCTACACGCTGTTCTACCTGAGCATCATCGTGCTGATCCCGCTGACGGCACTGATCTTCAAGACCTTCTCGCTGACCTGGGAGCAGTTCTGGGCCGCCGTCAGCGCGCCGCGCGTGGTGGCTTCGTACCGGCTGACCTTCGGCGCCTCGTTCCTGGCGGCGCTGGTCAACCTGGTCTTCGGCCTGCTGATCGCCTGGGTGCTGGTGCGCTACCAGTTCCCCGGCAAGAAGATCGTCGATGCGCTGGTGGACCTGCCGTTCGCCCTGCCCACGGCCGTGGCGGGCATCTCGCTCACGGCGCTGCTGGCGGGCAATGGCTGGGTGGGCGGCATTCTGGAGCCCCTGGGCATAGAGCTGGCGTTCAAGCCCGCGGGCATCGTCATTGCGCTGATCTTCATCGGCCTGCCCTTTGTGGTGCGCACGGTGCAGCCGGTGCTCGAAGACAGCGAGAAAGAGCTGGAGGAGGCCGCCACCAGCCTGGGCGCCTCGCGCTGGCAGATTTTCCGCCACGTCATCCTGCCCGCCATCACGCCCGCGCTGCTCACCGGCTTTGCCATGGCCTTTGCGCGTGCCGTGGGCGAGTACGGCTCGGTGATCTTCATCGCCGGCAACATGCCCATGGTGTCGGAGATCACGCCGCTGATCATCATCGGCAAGCTGGAGCAGTACGACTACGCCGGCGCCACCGCGGTGGCGGTGGTGATGCTGGTGCTCTCGTTCATCCTGCTGCTGGTCATCAATGCGCTGCAGGCCTGGCAGCGCCGCCAAGCATGAAACACCCCCTGAGTCGCTTCGCGCCGTCCCCCTCTCCTTCGGGAGGGGGACGCACCCGGTGGCCTGGCAAAACCAGTTCCACGGGTGCCCTGGGCTGGGCCGCGCCAGCTTGCAGCGCCATGCGCCATGAAAGGCTGATATGAATACCCATATTGTTCGCCGCGCGCAGGCCGGCACCACCGAGGCTCCCTGGGTGCGTTTCACGCTGATCGGCGTGGCCCTGGCCTTTCTGCTGCTGTTCCTGGTGCTGCCGCTGGCCGCCGTGTTCACCGAGGCACTGAGGAAGGGCCTGGATGCCTACCTGGAGGGCCTGCGCGAGCCCGACGCCTGGTCGGCCATCCGGCTCACGCTCCTCACCGCCGCCATTGCCGTGCCCCTGAACCTGGTGTTCGGCGTGGCGGCGGCCTGGTGCATCGCCAAGTACGAGTTCAAGGGCAAGGCCTTTCTGACCACGCTGATCGACCTGCCGTTCTCCATCTCGCCGGTGGTGGCGGGCCTGATGTACGTGCTGGTGTTCGGCGCCAACGGCTGGCTCGGCCCGTGGCTGGCGGCGCACGACATCAAGATCGTCTTCGCCGTGCCGGGCATCGTGCTGGCCACGGTGTTCGTGACCTTCCCGTTCATCGCGCGCGAGCTCATCCCGCTGATGCAGGCCCAGGGCAACGATGAGGAGCAGGCCGCCATCGTGCTCGGCGCGAGCGGCTGGCAGACCTTCTGGCATGTCACGCTGCCCAACATCAAGTGGGGCCTGCTGTACGGCGTGATCCTGTGCAATGCGCGCGCCATGGGCGAGTTCGGCGCGGTCTCGGTGGTCTCGGGCCACATCCGCGGGCAGACCAACACCATTCCGCTGCACGTGGAGATCCTCTACAACGAATACCAGTCGGTCGCGGCCTTCGCGGCGGCCTCGCTGCTGGCCCTGCTGGCCCTGGTCACCCTGGTCATCAAGACCGTGGCCGAGTGGAAGAACGAGCAGCAGCGCCAGCAGGCTGCCGCCTTGCCGCCGGAGCGCCCGGCTACAAGCCAAAACATCGGGCAGGGCGCGCCCAGCCTGCGCTGAAAGCTATTGAATCATGAGCATCGAAATCCGCAACGTCAGCAAACGGTTCGGCGACTTCCAGGCCCTGCAGGGCGTGAACCTGGACATCGCATCGGGTGAACTCATCGCGCTGCTGGGCCCCTCGGGCTGCGGCAAGACCACGCTGCTGCGCATCATCGCGGGGCTGGAGACGCCCGATGCGGGCAGCATCCACTTCAGCGGCGCAGACACCACCGACGTGCACGTGCGCGAGCGCGGCGTGGGCTTCGTGTTCCAGCACTACGCGCTGTTCCGCCACATGACGGTGTTCGACAACGTGGCCTTCGGCCTGCGCATGAAGCCGCGCAAGGAGCGGCCCAGCGAAGCGCAGATCAAGGAGAAGGTGATGAGCCTGCTCCAGCTCGTGCAGCTCGACTGGATCGCCGACCGCTACCCCTCGCAGCTCTCGGGCGGGCAGCGCCAGCGCATTGCCCTGGCGCGCGCGCTGGCCGTGGAGCCCAAGGTGCTGCTGCTCGACGAGCCCTTCGGCGCGCTGGACGCCAAGGTGCGCAAGGAACTGCGCCGCTGGCTGCGCCGCCTGCACGACGAGCTGCACGTGACCAGCATCTTCGTCACGCACGACCAGGAGGAGGCGCTGGAGGTGGCCGACCGCGTGGTCGTCATCCACCAGGGCCGCATCGAGCAGCAGGGCACGCCCCAGCAGGTCTGGGACCACCCGGCCAGCCCCTTCGTCTACGGCTTTCTGGGCGATGTGAACCTGTTCCACGGCCGCGCGCACGAGGGCCTGGTGCACGTGCAGGGCGGCATGGAGATCGCCGCGCCCGAACATGCCCAGGCGCAGAACGCCGACGCCCTGGCCTACGTGCGCCCGCACGACCTGGACGTGCAGCGCCCCGTGCCGGGGCAGGGCGCGGTGCAGGGCATCCTCGCCCAGCTCGAGCGCGCCATCGTCGTCGGCCCCATCGCGCGGCTGGAACTTATTGCGCAGGACGGTCCCAAAGCAGCGGACAATGCACCATCCCTGCCGTTGATCGAGGCGCAGATTCCTGCGCAGCAGTTCCGGGAGATGGGGTTCAAGGAGGGCGAGACGCTGGTGGTCACACCGCGGCGCGCCCGCGTTTTTCTGGACCAAGCCGCAGGCATTTGAGGCGCGCCGCCACGGCGCCCGCCCGGCGTGCGGCGCACAAGGTGATGAATGATTGCTTCCTGGTTTGACCGTGCCCCCCGGCGCGTGCTGGCGCTGACCAGTGCGCTGTGCGTGGCCCTGCTGGCGTTTGGCCTGTACCTGCAGCACGTGGTGGGGCTGGAGCCTTGCCCCATGTGCATCGTGCAGCGCTATGCTTTCATTTTGATAGCTGTTTGCACAGGTCTGGCAAGCGTTGGCGGCAAAAAAACCTGGTGGATGCCGTGGACCGCCCTGGCGGTGGCGCTCAGCGGTTTCGGCGCCTTCACGGCCGCGCGCCAGAGCTGGCTGCAGTGGTTTCCGCCCGAAGTGTCCATGTGCGGGCGCGACTTCTACGGCATGATCGAGAACTACCCCCTGCGCCGCGCCGTGCCCATGATCTTCCGTGGCTCGGGCGACTGCACGGCGGTGGACTGGACGTTCCTGGGCGGCTCCATCGCCAACTGGTCCTTCCTGTGCTTCATGGCCACGGGACTGGCCCTGTCCTGGCTGCTCTGGCGCGGCCTGCGCCGCGGCTGACACCTGCCCTGGGCAGCGGCCGGCGCGGATGCGCGGCGGCTGCTATAAAGGCAGGATCATGAGCAAATCCACTGTCGTCGAACTGTTCGGCCGCCTCGAACAGCTCAACCGCATCGGCGCGGAACTCTCGCGCGAACGTGACATCGAGCGCCTGCTGGAGAACATCCTGGAGGCCGCCAAGGCCCTGACCGGCGCCGATGCCGGAACCCTCTACAGCACCACTGACGACGGCGGCGCGCTGCGCTTCGAGATCATGCGCACCGACTCGCTGGGCATACGCCAGGGCGGCACCACGGGCCAGCGCGTGGGCCTGCCCGACCTGCCGCTGCGCCGCGCCGACGGCACGCCCAACGACCAGCTCGTGGCGGCCTATGCGGCCATCCATGAACGCACCGTCAACATCGCCGACGTGTACGACGAGGCGGGGTTCGACTTCTCCGGCACGCGCAGCTTCGACCAGCGCACCGGCTACCGCTCGCAGTCCTTCCTCACCGTGCCCATGAAGAACCATGAGGACGCGGTGATCGGCGTGCTGCAGCTCATCAACGCCATCGACCCCGAGAGCGGGCGGGTCGTGCCCTTCACGCGCGAGGACCAGAGCCTGACCGAGTCGCTCGCCTCGCAGGCGGCCATCGCGCTGAGCAACCGCCTGCTTATCTCCCAGCTCGAAACGCTGTTCGAGTCCTTCGTCAAGCTCATCAACGTCGCCATCGACGAAAAATCCCCCTACACCGGCGGCCACTGCGAGCGCGTGCCCACGCTCACCATGCTGCTGGCCGAGGCGGCCGACTCCACCGCCACCGGGCCGCTGGCGCACTTTCGCATGAGCGAGCGCGACCGCTACGAGCTGCAGATGGCAGGCCTGCTGCACGACTGCGGCAAGATCACCACGCCCGTGCACGTGGTCGACAAGGCCACCAAGCTGCAGACCATCTACGACCGCATCGGCCTGATCGACACGCGCTTCGAGGTGCTCAAGCGCGACGCCGAGATTGCCGCGCTGCGCGCGCAACTGGCGCTGCGCCCGGTGCAGGACGCCGGCGCCGAGGCCGCCGCCCAGGCCGCGCTGCACAGCGAGCTGCAGGGCCTGGAGGCGGACCGCGAGTTCCTGCGCCAGTGCAACCAGGGCAGCGAGGCCATGCAGCAGGCCGACCAGTTGCGCGTGCGCGTCATCGGCACGCAGCGCCAGTGGCGCAACCCCGAGGGCCTGCAGACCAGCTTTCTGAGCGCCGAGGAGATGGAGAACCTGACCATCCGCTCGGGCACGCTCACCCAGGCCGAGCGCGACACCATCAACTACCACATCGTCGCCACCATCAAGATGCTGGAGACGCTGCCCTGGCCGCGCCACCTCAGGAACGTGCCCGAATACGCCGGCGGCCACCACGAGCGCATGGACGGCAAGGGCTACCCGCGCGGCCTCACGCGCGAGCAGATGTCCTGGCAGGCGCGCATGGTGGGCGTGGCCGACGTGTTCGAGGCCCTCACCGCCGCCGACCGGCCCTACAAGCGCGGCATGAAGCTGTCGCAGGCGCTGGGCATCATGCAGAAGATGGCGCGCACGGGCCATATCGACCCCGATCTGTTCGAGGTGTTCGTGCAGGGCAAGGTGTACCAGCGCTACGCCGAGCGCTTCCTCGACCCCGAGCAGATCGACGACGTGCGGCTCTGACGCGCTCCGGGCGCTGCGCGCGCCTGTCGCGGATCGGTCACGGGCCTGTCGCAGGCCCGTCATGGCATGGCCTCAGCATGGCTGCAGTGCCGGAGAACCCCTCCGGCGCATGCACCTGGGAGTGAGCGCCATGATCTCCGTGGACCAGATCGTCGACCTGCACCTGCCGCAACTGCAGCGGCATCCCTGGCTGAGCAAGGGCGTGCGCGGCATGCTGCGCCGCCTGCTGCACGAGCAGAGCTTTCGCCATTTCGCCCAGCAGTACCCGCACCTGGAGGGCTTTCCGTTCGTCGAGCAGGTGCTCGAGCATTTCGCCTTCAGCTACGCGGTGCGCGACAACGAGCGCGAGCGCATTCCGGCGCGCGGGCGCGTGGTCATCATTGCCAACCACCCCCTGGGCTCGCTCGACGGGCTGGCGCTGCTCAACCTGGTGGGCGGCATCCGCAGCGACGTGAAGATCGTCGCCAACGGCCTGCTGGCCAGCCTTGCGCCCCTCCAGCGCCTGCTGCTGCCGGTCACGGTGCTGGGCGGCCACAGCGGCGCGCGCCAGCTCAAGGCCATCCTGGAGCACCTGCGCGGCGAGGGGGCGGTCATCATCTTCCCGGCCGGCGAGGTCTCGCGCCTGCGGCCGGGCGGCGTGCGCGACGGGCGCTGGCACAGCGGCTTTCTGCGCCTGGCGGCGCAGACGCAGGCGCCCATCGTGCCCATCCACATCGACGGCCGCAACTCGGCCCTGTTCTACGGCGCCTCCCTGTGCTACAAGCCGCTGGCCACGCTGCTGCTGGTGCAGGAGATGTTCGGCCAGCACCGCAAGAGCGTTGCCCTGCGCATCGGCCACCCCATCCCGCACAGCAGCCACGGCGCCATGCCCTTGCCGGATGCGGCCAAGGCCAAGCTGTTCTGCAAGCACCTGTACCGGGTGGCGCAGGACAGGCCCGGCCTGCTGCACACCGAGACGGCCGTCGCCCATCCGGTGGACCGCAGCGCACTGGCCCAGGCCGTGGCCGCCTGCGCGCTGCTGGGGCAGACGCCGGACGGCAAGCGCATCCACCTGTTCCGCGGCGGGCTGGACTCGCCCGTGCTGCGCGAAGTGGGGCGGCTGCGCGAGCTCGCCTTCCGCGCCGTCGGCGAGGGCAGCGGCCGGCGCCGCGACCTGGACCGCTACGACCTGATCTACGACCACCTCATCCTGTGGGACCCCCAGGATCTGGAGATCGTCGGCGCCTACCGCATGGTGCGCACGGCGGCGGTGGTGCAGGACCAGGGCGTGGAGGGGCTGTACACGCACAGCCTGTTCCATTTCGGCCCGCGCATGGTGCCGTACCTGCAGCAGGGGCTGGAGCTGGGCCGCTCCTTCGTGCAGCCGCGCTACTGGGGCCGCCGCTCGCTCGACTACCTGTGGTTCGGCATCGGCGCCTACGTGCGGCGCTATCCCGAGTGCCGCTACCTGTTCGGCCCGGTCTCGCTCTCGCGCGACATGCCCCAGGCGGCGCGCGACCTGCTGGTGCACCACTACCGCAGCCACTATGGCGAACCCGGCGTGGCCGAGGCCCGCCGCCCCTATGTGCCGGGCACCGATCTGGAGCCGGCGGCGAGCGGCGACAGCAGCGCGGATTTCGTGCGCCTCAAGCATCTGCTGGCGCACCTGGGCTGCAGCGTGCCCACGCTGTACAAGCAGTACACGGAAGTGGCCGAGCCGGGCGGCGTGCGCTTCCTGGACTTCGGCGTGGACCCGGATTTCAGCCACTGCGTCGACGGCCTGGTGCTGGTGGACGTGCAGCAGCTCAAGGCCCAGCGGCGCGAGCGCTACATCGGGCCCGCGGGCGCGGCGGGCGCGCTCACAGCCGCTTGACCAGCACCTGGCTCTTGCGGTCCCAGTTGTACTTGCGCTTGCGTGCCTCGGGCAGCCAGTCGGGGTCCACCTGGGCGAAGCCGCGCTTCAGGAACCAGTGCATGGTGCGCGTGGTGAGCACGAAGATGGATTCCAACCCCTGACTGCGCGCGCGCTGCTCGATGCGCTTGAGCAGCTTTTCCCCGTCGCCCGTGCCCTGGCTGTGGGGCGAGACGGTGACGGCGGCCATCTCGGCGGTATGCGCCTCGGGGTAGGGGTAGAGCGCGGCGCAGCCGAAGATCACGCCGTCGTGCTCGATGATGGTGTAGTTGGCAATGTCGCGCTCGATCTCGGTGCGGTCGCGCTTGACCAGGGTGCCGTCCTTCTCGAACGGCTCGATGAGCTGCAGGATGCCGCCCACGTCGTCGGCCGTGGCCTCGCGCAGTTCCTCGAGCTTTTCGTCCACGACCATGGTGCCGATGCCGTCGTGCACGTAGATCTCCAGCAGCAGCGAGCCGTCCACGGCGAAGGGGATGATGTGGCTGCGCTCCACGCCATGCTCGCAGGCGCGCACGCAGTGCTGCAGGTAGAAGGCCGCGTCCGTCGGCTGCTGGGGAGGCGGCAGGCGCGCGAGCCACTGGCGCGCCTGGGCCAGCGGCAGTTCGGTGTCTATGGGGTTGTCCTCGCCCTCGGGGTCGGCGGGGCGCACGCGGATGCCCGGCACCTCCGAGAGGAACAGCAGCTTGTCGGCCCGCATTTCGCTGGCCACGCGCGTGGCCACCTCCTCCATGGCGAGGTTGAAGGCCTCGCCCGTGGGCGAGAAGCCGAAGGGCGAGATCAGCACCATGGCCTCGGATTCGAGCGCGCGCCGAATGCCGACGGCGTCCACCTTGCGCACCAGGCCCGTGTGCTGGAAGTCCACCCCATCGACGATGCCCACGGGCCGCGCCGTGAGGAAGTTGCCCGAGATCACGCGCACGCGCGCCCCGGCCATGGGGGTGTTGGGCAGGCCCTGGCTGAAGGCGGCCTCGATCTCGTAGCGCAGTTGCCCGGCGGCCTCCTGCGCGCAGTCCAGCGCCACTGGGTCGGTGATGCGCATGCCGTGCGAGTAGCGCGCCTCGTGCCCCTTGGCGCGCAACTGCTCGTTCACCTGCGGGCGAAAGCCGTGCACCAGCACGATCTTCACGCCCATGGCCTGGATCATGGCCAGGTCCTGCACGATGCTCTGCAGCTTGCCCGCGGCGATGGCCTCGCCCGTGAGCCCCACCACAAAGGTCTGGTGCCGGAACTTGTGGATATAGGGTGCCACGGAGCGGAACCAGGGCACGAAGGTGAAATTGAAGACGGTGGACATGCTGCAGGCGCGGCGGTAGGCGGTCGGGGGCGCCAGCGCGCGGCTGGCGGTCAGGCCGCTATTGTTGCTTAAGCCACGGGGCTCTGCGTGCCGTCAGCCCGCGGCCGGCCGGGCCGGGCAGGCGGCGAGCAGGTTGCGCTCGGGCTGCAGGGCCGTGGTGCGCACGCCCGCCAGGTCGAGCATGGTGGGAAAGAGCACGTCGTGCGAGAGCTGCGCGCCGGCCTGGCGGCGCAGGCAGTCCAGGGCCTGGCTGCGCTCGCCCTGCATGGCCTTGGACAGCCACACCAGCATGGGCACATGCGTTTGCTCGGTGGGCGCCATGGCGTAGGGCATGCCGTGCAGGTACAGGCCCTTCTCGCCCAGGGATTCGCCATGGTCCGAGACGTACACCAGCGCCGTGGGGCGCTTTTGCGCCTGCAGCCACTGCACGGTCTCGGCGAGGAAGTGGTCGGTATAGCGCAGCGAGTTGTCGTAGGCGTTGCGGATGTGCTCCATGGGGCATTCCTGCAGCGCATGGCTGGTGCATTCGGGCTGGAAGCGCTTGAGCGTGGCGGGCGAGCGCTTGTAGTAGGCGGGGCCGTGGCTGCCCATCTGGTGCATCACCACCACCGTGGCGCGGGCGCGCCGCTCGGGCTCGAGCGTGGCCAGCGCCTCGGGCAGTTGGCGCAGCATCACCTCGTCCAGGCACTGGCCGTCCGGGCACAGGGTGGGGTGCTCCAGCGCGCGCGTCTCCAGGGCCGGCACGCGCTCGCACACGCCCTTGCAGCCGGACTGGTTGTCCAGCCACAGCACGGCCAGGCCGGCGCGCTGCAGCACGTCGAGCAGGTTTTCGTAGGGGCCGTCGGCGTCCAGATAGCCCTGGCGGCCCAGGGGCGAGAACATGCAGGGCACGGAGGTCTGCGTGTTCGTGCCGCAGGAGCTGACCTGCGAGAAGTACACCATGTCGCCCGCGGCGCGCAACTGGGCCAGGCGCGGGGTGGTGTCGCGCTCGTAGTCGCCCAGGCCGAAGTTGGCGGCCCGCGCCGTCTCGCCCACCACCAGCACGATGAGCGGCGCCGTGTCGGCCGCTGCGGGCGTGCCGGCGAACTGGGCGTCGGTGCCCACGGGCTGCAGGGGTTTGCCCGCGTGCGCATTGCGCCCCACGGCCACCCGGCCCACGGCGTAGACGGTGTTGAACGGGTTGATCATGTAGCGCAGCGTCTTGTGGTTGCGCATGAGCGAGGCCACGTCCTGGAAAGTGAGCCACAGCAGCGCGGCGGCCACGAGCAGGGCGGCGAGCACGGCGCCAAGCTGCTGCGCCAGCAGGCGCACGCGCCCCACGGGGCGCAGGCGCTGGCGCCACCACCAGACGCCCGGCAGCAGCGCGCCCAGCGCCAGCGTGACCAGCAGCGGCCAGGCGAGCAGGTCCAGCGCCTCGCGCGTGTCGGTCTGCACCACGTTGGTCAGCATGCTCGGGTCGATGACGATGCCGTAGCTGGCCATGAAATAGCTGCTGGCGGCGGTCACGGCCAGCAGCACGGGGCCGGCGGGCTTGAGCCAGCGCGGCCACAGCAGCAGGCCCAGCAGCGCCATGGTCGCGGCGGCCACCACCAGCACCAGCGCCCCCAGGGTGGCGATGGCCTGGGGGCCGTGGACCTCGGGAAGGTTCCACAGGGCGTTCCACAGCGGGAGATTGCCCAGCGTCGCCAGGCCCAGGGAGAGGACGAGCAGCAGAGTGGTGGGATGCCAGGGCCGGCGGGCAGCGGGAGAAGCGATCATGCGGTCGGAAAGCAGGGAGGGGGGAAGCGAGCGCGCCCGATTCTGCACGCCGCGGCTTATCGCAGGCTTAAGGCGGTGCCGGCCGGGCGTGCGCCAGCGCGCGGGCTCATGCGGCGCTGCCGGGGCCTGCGGGCCAGCGCAGGCCCACGCGGTGCGGTGCGTGCGGCCCGCCCGGCGTGTCCTCCAGCACGGCGCCCTGCGCCTGGGCGATGCGCTGCACCAGGCCCAGGCCCACGCCCAGGCCGCTGCCCGGGTGGGGCGGGGCGGGGGGCGCGCCGGCGCGCGCGCCGTCGTCCTGCACGGTGAGGTAGATGCTGCCGTCGGCATCGCGCCCGGCGTGCACCTCGACCAGCGTGCCCGGCGGGGTGTGGCGCAGGGCGTTGTCCACGAGATTGCGCAGCGCCAGCTCCAGCATGGTGGCGTGGCCCGGCACGGTGAGCGCACCGCCGCTGGCCTGCAGCGCCAGCTCCTGGCCGCGTTCGTGGGCCATGCTGGCGTGCGCGGCCAGCACCTGCTGCGCCAGTTGGTGCAGGTCCACCGGCGCGGGGGCCACGCCCTCGAGCTTTTGCGCGCGCGCCAGGTCCAGCAGTTGCCCCAGCACGCGCGCGGCGCGCTGCGCGTCCTGCTCCAACTGGTGCAGCGCCTGCTGCTGCGCAGGCCCGCCGGCCTGCTGGCCCGCCAGCCGTGCCTGCAGCAGCAGCGAGGTCAGCGGCGTGCGCAGCTCGTGCGCCACGTCGGCGGTGAAGCGCCGTTCGCGCTCGAGCTGCGACTGCAGGCGGGCGGCCAGGGCATTGATGGCGTGTACCGTGCTGGAGAACTCCTGGAACGGCTGCTGCGCGGGCAGGGGGGCCTGCCCGGCGTCCAGGTCCAGCGCCCCGACGGCGCGCGAGAGCTCGGCCAGCGGCGCCAGCCCGCGCCGTATGGCCCAGGCCAGCAGCAGGGCGGCGAGCGGCAGCAGCACCAGGGCGGGGCGCACCATGTGCTCGGCAATGTCGCGCCCCAGCGCGCGGCGCCAGCCCATGTCGATGAATACCGCCACGCGGCGCGGCGTGCCGTCGGCCGTGGGGGCCTCGGTCACGTAGGCGCGCCAGACCGGGCCGGCGCGTCCGGACGCCGGGTGCACGGTCTGCAGGCCGACGGGCAGCGCCGCGGGCAGCTCGGCGGCCATGCCGTGCGTGTCCCAGACCACGCGGCCCGCCTCCCAGGCCACGGCACGCAGGTCGGGCGCGTACACGGTGGCGTGCGGCTGCGCGGCGGGTGCGGGAGGCTCCTGCGGGTCAGCGTGGATGTCCTCGCGCAGCAGGATCTGGGCAAAGGCCAGGAGCTGGCCGTCGTTGATCTCGTCGGCCTCGTGCAGGCCGGTGTAGTAGGCCACGGCGGCCAGCACGACCCAGACGCCCAGCAGCGTGAGCAGGGCCCACAGCCACAGGTGGCGCCAGAGCAGGCGCTGGCGGGGCGGGCGCGGCGCGGCCCTCATGCGGCCGGCCCGGCGGTGTGCGGCGCTGGCGGCACCGGCACGAAATAGCCCACGCCGCGCACGGTCTGGACCAGGTCATTGCCCAGCTTGCGCCGCAGGTGGTGGATGTGCACCTCCAGCGCATTGCTCTCCAGCGCGTCGTCGAAACCGTACAGCGCCTCTTCCAGCCGCTGGCGGCTCACCACCTGGCCGCTGGCGCGCAGCAGCACGAGCAGCAGGGCGAACTCCTTGGCGCGCAGGGCCACGGGCTGGCCGGCGCGCTGCACGGTGTGCGCCGCCGGGTGGACTTCGATGTCGCCGTGGCGCAGCACGGGCGAGGCGCGCCCCTCGCTGCGGCGCAGGGCCACGCGCATGCGGGCGAGCAGTTCCCCCGGGTCGAAGGGCTTGACGATGTAGTCGTCCGCCCCTTCGTCCAGCCCGGCGATGCGCTCGGGCGGCGCATCGCGCGCCGTGAGGATGAGCACCGGCAGGTGCCGCCCCGCCTGGCGCAGGCGCCGCAGCCACTGCAGGCCGTCGCCATCGGGCAGGCCCAGGTCGAGCAGCACCATGTCGAAGCTCTCGACCTGCAGCGCCGCCCAGGCCGTGGCCAGGCTGGCACACGCATCCACGGCATAGCCCTCGCCCCGGAGCAGGGCGGTGAGGCCTTGGGCGATGCCTTCGTCGTCCTCGACCAACAGTATGCGCATGGCTGGCGGGTCTCCTTGTCTGCGGTGGTGTTGCGCGGCAGCGCTATTGTGCGGCCCCGCCTGCAGATAATGCGCACCTATGTCTTTTTCCGCCCCGCCGCCGCCTGCGCCGTCCCGTTCGTTCGTCCTGGAGTTTCCCGAATCCCTGCCCGTCTCGGGGCGGCGCGAGGAGATCATGGAGGCGCTGCGCCAGCACCAGGTCATCATCGTCTGCGGTGAGACCGGCTCGGGCAAGACCACGCAGTTGCCCAAGATCGCGCTGGCCCTGGGGCGCGGTCAGCGCCCCAGTCAAGGTTCTGGCGGGGCAAGTGGCAACGCCGCGCCAGGCCAGAAGGGCCGGCTCATCGGCCACACCCAGCCGCGCCGCATCGCCGCCAGCAGCGTGGCCAAGCGCATCGCCGAGGAGCTGAAAACGCCACTGGGCGAGGTGGTGGGCTACAAGGTGCGCTTCCAGGACCGGCTTGCGCGCGACGCCTCGGTCAAGCTCATGACCGACGGCATTCTGCTGGCCGAGACGCAGACCGACCCGCTGCTGAGCGCCTATGACACCCTCATCATCGACGAGGCGCACGAGCGCAGCCTGAACATCGACTTTCTGCTGGGCTACATCCGGCAGATTCTGCCGCGCAGGCCCGACCTGAAGGTGGTGGTGACCTCCGCCACCATCGACGCCGACCGTTTCGCCAAGCACTTTGCCAGCGCCAAGGGCCCCGCGCCGGTGATCCAGGTGTCGGGCCGCACCTTCCCGGTGGAGCAGCGCTGGCGGCCGTTCGAGGAAAGCCGCGACTACGGGCTGAACGAGGCCATCGCCGACGGCGTGGACGAACTCTGGCAGGGCAACGCGGGCGGCGACATCCTGGTGTTTTTGCCCGGCGAGCGCGAGATCCGCGAGGCCGCCGACCACCTGCGCAAGCACCTGGCGCACCAGCCGGTGACGCGCAACGCCGAGGTGCTGCCTTTGTTCGCGCGCCTGTCGCAGGCCGAGCAGGACCGCATCTTCGACGGCCACACCGGCCGGCGCATCGTGCTGGCCACCAATGTGGCCGAGACCTCGCTCACGGTTCCAGGCATCCGGTACGTGATCGACGCGGGCACGGCGCGCGTCAAGCGCTACAGCTTGCGGAGCAAGGTGGAGCAGTTGCTGGTCGAGCCCATCAGCCAGGCGGCGGCCAACCAACGCGCCGGGCGCTGCGGGCGCGTGGCCAACGGCATCTGCATCCGGCTCTACGACGAAAAGGACTTCACGGGCCGGCCGCGCTTCACCGACCCGGAAATCCTGCGTTCATCGCTGGCGGGCGTGATCCTGCGCATGAAGTCGCTGCACCTGGGCGTGGTGGAAGACTTTCCGTTCATCGACGCGCCCTCGGGCCGCGCCATCGCCGACGGCTACCAACTGCTCAACGAACTGGGCGCGGTGGACGACAAGAACGAGCTCACGCCCATGGGGCGAGAGCTCTCCAAGCTGCCGCTGGACCCGCGCGTGGGCCGCATGATCCTCGAAGCCCGTGCGCGTGGCGCGCTCAGCGAGGTGCTGGTGATCGCCAGCGCGCTGAGCCTGCAGGACGTGCGCGACCGCCCCATGGAGGCGCAGCAGCAGGCCGACCAGCAGCACGCCAAGTTCGACGACGACAAGAGCGAATTTTCAGGCTACCTCAAGCTCTGGCAGTGGCTGCAGGACGCGCGCGGCGGCGTGCCGCAACTGCCCTCGGCGCGCCAGCAGCAGGCCCAGGCGCGTGCGCGTGGCCCCTCGCAGGCCGTGCTGCCGGTGGCGCAGCGCAAGGCCGCCGCGCCGGCGCAGCCCGTGCCTGCGGCGGCCGCCCCCACGCACAAGCTCAGCAACCGCCAGTACGAGCAGCTGCTGCGCCAGAACTTCATCAACGTGCGCCGCGTGCGCGAATGGCGCGACGTGCACAGCCAACTGCTCACCGTGGTGACGGAACACCACTGGGCGCTCAACACCCAGCCCGCCAGCTACGAGGCGCTGCACCTGTCCATGCTCTCGGGCCTGTTGGGCAACATCGGCTTCAAGCCCGAGGAAGAGGACGTGTATCTGGGCGCGCGCGGCATCAAGTTCCACCGCCATCCGGGCGCGCACCTGCGCAAGAAGCCCGGGCGCTGGATCGTCTGCGCCGAACTGGTGGAAACCACGCGCCTGTTCGGCCGGGGCATCGCCGCCATCGAGCCGCAATGGCTTGAAGAGGTGGGCGCGCACCTGCTGAAGAAACAGGTGCTCGACCCGCACTGGGAGAAGAAGGCCGCCGAGGTGGTGGCGTTCGAGCGCGCCACGCTGTACGGCCTGGTGGTGTACAGCGGGCGCCGCGTGGGCTACGAGAAGGTGGACCCGCACGCCGCGCGCGAGCTGTTCATCCGCGAGGCGCTGGTGGGCGGCGAGGCGCCGCAGGACTGGGACAAGCGCCTGCCTTTCCTGGCCGCCAACGACAAGCTCATCGCCAAGGTGCAGGAGCTGGAACACAAGTCGCGCCGCCAGGACGTGCTGGTGGACGAGGAGCTGATCTTCGCCTTCTACGACCAGCAGGTGCCGCAGGACGTGTGCAACGGCCGCAGCTTCGAGCACTGGTACCGCGCGGAGAGCAAGGCCCGGCCCGACCTGCTCAAGCTCACGCGCGACGAACTCATGCGCCACGAGGCGGCGGGCATCACCACCAGCGCCTTTCCCAAGATGGTGCGGCTGGGCGGCGTGGACTGCGCCGCGAGCTACCTGCACGAGCCCGGCGACCCGCGCGACGGCATCACCGTCACCATTCCGCTGTTCGTGCTCAACCAGGTGCAGGAGGAGCGCTGCGAGTGGCTCGTGCCCGGCATGCTCAAGGACAAGATCCAGGCCCTGCTCAAGAGCCTGCCGCAGCGCCCGCGCAGCCGCTTCGTTCCGCTGCCCGACAGCGCCACGCGCCTGGCGGCCCTGCTGGGCACGCCCGACCGCGTGGGCCACACCGGGCTGGTGGACGCGCTGCTCAAACAGGTGCGCGAGGAGACCTCGCTCGACGTCAAGCGCGCCGACTTCAAGCTCGACATGGTGCCGCCGCACCTGTTCATGAACTTCCGCGTGGTGGACGAGCACGGCCGCCAGCTCGGCCAGGGGCGCAACCTGGGCGCGCTCAAGGCCGAACTGGGTGCCAAGGCGCGCGGGGCCTTTCAGGCGCTTGCTTCATTAAAGATAGCGCCTGGCGCTTCATCCAAGCAGGATTCAGATAAAAAACTATCTGAAAATACCGTAGATAAAGCGCAAGCAGCTCCTGAAAAGAGAGCAAAGACTGCACCCGCCGCGCAGGCCGAGCAACGCTACACCGCCTGGACCTTTGGCGAACTGCCGGAGCTGATGGAGATCGGCAAGGGCGGGCAGACGCTGATCGGCTTTCCGGCGCTCATCGACGCGGGCGACGCCGTCACCATCGAGGTGTTTGACGAGCCCGAGGTCGCGGCGGCCAAGCACCGTGCCGGCCTGCGCCGCCTGTGCGCGCTGCAGATCAAGGACGCGCTCAAGTACCTCGAAAAGAACATCCCCGACCTGCAGAAGATGGCCGTGGCCTACATGCCGCTGGGCACGCAGGAAGAACTGCGCGCGCAGATCCTCGACGTGGCGCTGGACCGCGCCTTCCTGCTCGACCCGCTGCCCACCAACGCGCAGGACTTCGAGCGCCGCGTGCAGGAAGGGCGCGCGCGCCTCACGCTGATCGCCAACGAGGTCGCACGCCTGGCGGGCACTATCCTGCTGGAATACGCCACGGCGGTGCGCAAGATCAAGGACACCAAGGGCGCGCCCGAGGCCACGCAGGATGCGCAGCAGCAACTGCAGCGCCTCATGCCCAAGCAGTTCCTGGCGGCCGCGCCCTGGTCGCAGCTGGCGCACTTCGCGCGCTACCTCAAGGCCATCGTGCTGCGGCTGGACAAGTACCGTGCCGATCCGGCGCGCGACGCCGCCCGCCTGGCCGAGCTGCGCCCGCAGGAGCAGCGCTACTGGCGCCTGGTGGCCGAGCGCAAGGGTCAGGTGGACGCGCGCATGCAGGAGCTGCGCTGGCTACTGGAGGAGCTGCGCGTGAGCTTCTTCGCCCAGGAGTTGCGCACGCCGCAGCCGGTGAGCGTCAAGCGCCTGGACAAGCTCTGGGCGCAGATCCAGAGCTGACGCGGCCTGCCCGGCGATCCGCAAGCACGCCAGCCCGCATGAGGCCGCCGCGGCGCTGCGCCGGGCTCAGTGGCGCGTATCGACGCTGTTGCGCATGGCCGTGCGCGCCACGGCGTCCAGCGCCTCGCCCACCATGGTGTGCTCGGAGACGATGCGCAGCGCCCCCTGGGCAAACAGCCGGTCGCGCAGGCGCTTGGTCATGGACTGGGAACGGCCATTGGCGCTGGTGAACAGGAACAGCGTGCCGTGCGGGCCGGCCCAGGTCAGTTGCGTGCGCTCCCAGTGCTCGCCCACGCGCAAGTCCACCCAGGTGCCCACAGGCATGTCGGGCGCGCCCGGTGGGGCCTCGGCAGCGGCGCCGGCAGACCCGCTGGCGGGCCCGGCCTCCATGAAGCCGGACTCCCGGGCCTCGGCGGGCACGAGCCAGGGCTCGTCCTCGATGGGGGCAATGGGCGGGTGTGCCCGCGCGGGTGAGGGTGCTGGCGCGGGTTCGGGCGCAGGCGGCGGTGCGGGCGGCAGCGATGGGGGCGGCAGCGATGGGGGCGGCGCAGGCGGCGCAGCGCTGGTGCTGCCGGGCACGGTCCGGTCGGCTGCGGGGGCCTGCAGGGCCATCTGGTGCAGGCGCATGAGCGTGTCCAGGAAGGCGGCCAGCTCGTGCTCCGGGTAGCCGATGGTGGCCAGCCCCTGGCGCAGGCGGTCGAGCAGCTTGGGCACCAGGCGGGCGAGCTGGGCCGGGTTCTTGCGTGTCTGCTCGGGCTGGGCGCTCCAGAGCAGGGCGTCCACGAGCTCCCGGTAGCGTCCTGGGTCGGGGTGCTTGTCCGTGTTGCCCAGCCGCGCCTGCGCCAGTACCTGGGACCAGGGCCCCAGCAGAAAGGCGCCGATCTCGGCCGGGACGCGCCGGAACTCCGGCAGGTGCTGGATCTGCCGCGCGATGCGCGCGGCCAGCAGGTGGCGCTGCTCGGCACGCCACAGCGACTCCACGGCCCGTGCACGCTCGCGCTCGCGGGCCTGCTCGCCCGCGGCCCAGCGCTCGTGCAGGTGGTGCAGCACGGTCTCGAAACCCTCCTGGCCCCCGGACGCGCCCGCCTGGGCCAGGGGTTCGGTGCACTCGTGCAGGGCGAGCAGAAAGCTCTCGAAGCCCGGCGTCTGCACGTCCTCGAAGCCCAGGCTGCGGTCGGTGATCTCCTGCAGCAGGCGGCGCGCCGGGTGCTGGGGGTCGCTGAAGAAGCGCGGGTCGTCCACGGCCAGGCGCAGCAGGGCCGGCTCGAGCTGGCGCACCACGTCCTGCACCGGCGGCAGCAGGCGCTGGTCCTGGGCGAGGTTGTCCACCATCAGCGCGACGACCTCCTGGCCCAGGGCCTGGCCCAGGTGCGCGGCGGCGGGCTCCTGCGCCTGCCCGGCGGCGCGCTGCCGGCCCAGGCGCTCGACGAGCCGGTCGACCTGCTTCATCTCCTGCAGTGCCTCGAAGGCCGCGGGCACGGTGACGTCGAAGTCCGGTGGCGACTCGGCCTGGGCGGCATCGTGCAGCCCGTCGAAGGTGTCGGAGAACTGCTGGGCAAAGCGCGCCATGCGGCCTGGGGCCTGGCCGGGGTCGAGTTCGCCGTGCAGCAGGCGGCGCAGGCGCTCCAGCGTGAGCAGCGCCTCCTGCTGCGGGTGGGCGGCGGGCGCGGGGGCGCCCGGCCGGCCCGGGCGGGGCACGGCCGCCACGGTGTTTTCGTGCGGCGCGGCGGCGGCAAACCCCGGCGCGTGCCCCTGGGCGGCGTCCACCGCCACGTAGGCATGGCGGCCATCGGCCTGGCGGATGGCGTAGCCAATGGGCTTGATGCCCGCCTGGCGCAGTTGCGTGGTGAGCGAGCCGTAGAAGTCGCGCAGCTCGGCGCCCAGGGCCTGGGCCATGGGGGTCATCCAGTCGCGCCGCACGGCCTCGCTCACCTGCATCTGGCCGAGCACGGTCTGCAGCGCCTGCAGAAACACATCGGGCCGCAAGGGGTTGCGCCCGGGCTGCACGCTGGCCAGGCCCAGGGCGGCGCTGACCAGGGCGTCGAATTCGGCCAGCGCGGCATCGGTCGTCTCGGCCAGGACTTCGCGCACGCGCGCGCGCTCCACGCTGGCGTGGATCTGGTGCTCGTCCATGAGTTCGAGCTCGTCGAAGTGCACGGTGAACAGCGAGCGCGTGGTCTTGCTCTGGTCCAGTGCGTCCTGCGAGATGGCCTGGCGTAGTGCCCCAGGGTAGCGCTCGGCCATCAGGGCGCTGAGCCGCACGAGCTGCTGGCGCGATTCGATGAGCCCATGGCGCTCGCCCGGCGTGCGCGCACTGTCCTCCAGCCTTTGCAGCGCGTGGCGCGTGGTTTCCAGGGCGCGTTCCAGCAGCCGGTGGGTTTCGCCCAGGGCGTGGCTGAGCACGCGCTCGAACAGTGCCGCGTCGGCGCCGGTCACGGTCGGTGCAGGGTGTTGCACGCAATTACCTCTTCAGGATGGGCGGGCCAGGGAGCGCCATTCTGACAAAGACACAAGACCCTGGGTGGGGCTGGTCTTTGACCGAGATCAGACGGCGCCACGCAAAAGGGGGCCAGGCCCCCTTGGGTATCGCGCCCGCGGGGCGCCAGGCCCCCCGGGGGCGTCAGCCGCCGTGGAACTTCACCACCAGCGGCACGATGAGCAGCGCCACGATGTTGATGATCTTGATCAGCGGGTTGACGGCCGGGCCGGCGGTGTCCTTGTAAGGGTCGCCCACGGTGTCGCCGGTCACGGCGGCCTTGTGCGCCTCGGAGCCCTTGCCGCCGTGGTTGCCGTCCTCGATGTACTTCTTGGCGTTGTCCCAGGCGCCGCCGCCCGTGCACATGGAAATCGCCACGAACAGGCCGGTGATGATGGTGCCCATGAGCAGGCCGCCCAGCGCCTTGGGGCCCAGCAGCAGGCCGATGACCACCGGCACGACCACGGGCAGCAGGCTGGGGACGATCATTTCCTTGATGGCAGCGGCCGTGAGCATGTCCACGGCCTTGCCGTATTCCGGCTTGGCCGTGCCTTCCATGATGCCCTTGATGCTCTGGAACTGGCGGCGCACCTCCACCACCACGCTGCCGGCGGCGCGGCCCACGGCCTCCATGGCCATGGCTCCGAACAGGTAGGGGATCAGGCCGCCGATGAACAGGCCGATGATGACCATGGGGTCGGACAGGTCGAAGCTGATGGTCTTGCCGTAGGTCTCCAGCTTGTGCGTGTAGTCGGCGAACAGCACCAGCGAGGCCAGGCCGGCCGAGCCGATCGCATAGCCCTTGGTCACGGCCTTGGTCGTGTTGCCCACGGCGTCCAGCGGGTCGGTGATGTCGCGCACGCTGCTGGGCAGCTCGCTCATCTCGGCGATGCCGCCGGCGTTGTCGGTGATGGGGCCGTAGGCGTCCAGCGCCACCACGATGCCGGCCATGGAGAGCATGGACATGGCGGCCACGGCCACGCCGTACAGGCCCGCCAGGCCATAGGCGACCCAGATGGCGATGCAGACGAAGATCACCGGCCAGGCCGTGGAGCGCATGGACACGCCCAGGCCCGCGATGATGTTGGTGCCGTGGCCGGTGGTGGAGGCCTGGGCGATGTGGCGCACGGGCGCATACTGCGTGCCGGTATAGAACTCGGTGATCCAGACCAGGGCGGCGGTCAGCACCAGGCCCGTGGCGCAGGCGCCGAACAGCTTCATCTGCGCGCCGCTGCCGCCCAGGGCGTTGTCGGGAATGATCCAGGTGGTGACGAAGTAGAACGCCACGAGCGAGAGCCCGCCGGCGATGGCCAGGCCCTTGTAGAGCGCGGGCATCACGTTCTTCATGCCGGGCGAGGCCTTGACGAAGAAGCAGCCGATGATGGAGGCGACGATGGACACCGCGCCCAGCGCCAGCGGGTAGAGCACGGCGTTCACCGGCGCGGCGGCCACCAGCAGGGCGCCCAGCACCATGGTGGCGATCAGGGTCACGGCGTAGGTCTCGAACAGGTCGGCGGCCATGCCGGCGCAGTCGCCCACGTTGTCGCCCACGTTGTCGGCGATCACGGCGGGGTTGCGCGGGTCATCCTCGGGGATGCCGGCCTCGACCTTGCCCACCAGGTCGGCGCCCACGTCGGCTCCCTTGGTGAAGATGCCGCCGCCCAGGCGCGCGAAGATGGAGATCAGCGAGGAGCCGAAGGCAAAGCCGATCAGCGGGTTGAGCAGGCCGGCGAGCGTCTTGTCCGCCGCCGGGCTGCTGCCCACGAGGAACCAGTAGAAGCCCGTCACGCCCAAGAGGCCCAGGCCCACCACCAGCATGCCGGTGATGGCGCCGCCGCGGAAGGCCACGTCCAGCGCCGGGCCGATGCCTTGCGTGGCGGCCTGCGCGGTGCGCACGTTGGCGCGCACCGAGACGTTCATGCCGATGAAGCCGCAGGCGCCCGAGAGCACGGCGCCAATGACGAAGCCGATGGCGGTCTTGGCGTCCAGGAACAGGCCGATGAGCACGGCCAGCACCATGCCCACGATGGCAATGGTCTTGTACTGCCGCGCCAGGTAGGCGGCAGCCCCCGCCTGGATGGCGGCGGCGATTTCCTGCATGCGGGCGTTGCCCGCGTCCTTCGAGAGAATCCAGCCGCGGGCCCAGAAGCCGTAGACCACGGCGATCAGACCGCAGGCCAGGGCCAGGTAGAGGGGGGATGTCAGCGCTGTGTTTCCAGCCATTCTTGTGTCTCCAGGGTGTTGATTCGCACTTCTGGGGACACAACGCACCGGAAATGTCCCCGCTGCGTTGCTTCCTCGTGCCCCTGGGCAGTGCCGGGGGACGATTGGCCAACAGGGACAATTTACTCCGAAAAAATGGCCTGCAAGCCCCGAGAAAGGGGGTGGGCCGTAAAATGAGGGTTTATCCCGAGTCCGTTGTCGGACAATTTTCAACAACTCCAGCCCACCCATGTCTCTCAACAGCGTCACCCCCGGCAAGAACCTTCCCGACACCTTCAACGTGGTCATCGAGATCCCCATGGACTCCGACCCCATCAAGTACGAGGTGGACAAGGAGTCCGGCGCGGTCTTCGTGGACCGCTTCCTCACCGTGGCCATGTACTACCCCTGCAACTACGGCTACGTGCCCCGGACGCTCTCGGGTGACGGCGACCCCGTGGACGTGTTGGTGATCACCCCCTACCCGCTGCTGCCGGGCGTGGTCGTGCCCTGCCGCCCGCTGGGCATCCTGAAGATGGAAGACGAGGCCGGCATCGACGGCAAGGTGCTCGCCGTACCCTCGACCAAGGTGCTCAAGATGTACGAGGGCTGGAAGTCCGTGCAGGACGTGAACCCCGCCCGCTTGAAGGCCATCAGCCACTTCTTCGAGCACTACAAGGACCTGGAAGACGGCAAGTGGGTCAAGGTGCTGGGCTGGGACGGCGTGGACGCCGCCCGCCAGGAAATCATGGACGGCGTGGAAAATTTCCGCAAGTCCGCACCCTGAGTCTTTTGGGCCTCCAGGGCCCATCCAGCAAGCGCTGGAAGCTATTAAAAAAAGAGCATGCCGGCCCCGGGCCAGCATGCTCTTTGCGTTTGGGCGTCAGCCGCGCTGCGGGTCGGGGAACAGCAGCCTGCCGCCCGGGATGCGCGGGCGCTGGAAGGGCTTCCAGGTGCCTCCCATGCCCGCGGGCTGGCTCAGCCGGTCGGCCACCACCCACCAGGCGCTGGGGTTCAGGCCCAGGCCGAAGTGGCTGGCCACGACCTCGATGTTCTCGGTGTGCGGGTTGTGCGGCGCGGGCGCCTGGATGCTGCCGCGCCAGGCCACCACGCCGTCGCTGCGCGAGTAGATGCTCGTGGTGGGTACCGGCGGCGCCACGGGCAGGTCGTGCTGCTCGTGCTCGCGGCCGGGGTCGCGGCCGCTGGCGAACTGGTAGATGCGCCAGGCGTTGGTCGAGGTGTGCGGGCCGGCAAACGGCGTGCCCAGCGTGATTACGCAGCGCACGCGGTCGGGCATCTCCTTGGCCAGCTCGCGTGCGTACACGCCGCCCAGGCTCCAGCCCACCAGACTCACGCGCGCGCCGCTGCGCTGGCAGGTTTCCTCCAGCATGCGCCGGGCCGTCTCCAGCACGCCGGGGCGCGGGCCCAGGTTCAGGCCCTGGCCCCAGCCGAAGGTCTGGTAGTTGCGCGATTCCAGGTAGTGGCGCAGCGGCAGCGTGGTGGGGTCGCCCGCCGTGAGGCCGGGAAACACGATGATGGAATGCCCGTCGCCCAGCGGCGCGTTCTGCAGCAGGGGCCAGGCGGGCAGCACGGCGCCGAATTCCCAGGGCGCGCGAAATTCCATGGCCAGCAGGTGCAGGCCCGGAGGGGGCAGAAGGTCGGGGACGGCGGCGGCGGTGGGTCGTCGGGCAAACAGCGGCATCAGGGTTCACGGAGCCCCTTGCCGAGCCCGTAGAGCGAAACACTGTGACATTTTTTCACAGTTTGCGCGCCCTCCATTGGGCTGGGCTCTCCAATGTGCCGCCGCAGGCCCGGGTCTCGCCAGGGCCGTGAAAAAGGAGTATGTTGCCCGTAACGGATTGTTTGCGGGTGCCGCAAGCCCCTGGGCAGGGGGCCGGAGTGCGGCGTGTGCCGCAGGCACGGGAGACAGTCATGAACCTGCTCTACAGACTCAGCGTTGCGCGGCGGCTGGTGGTCATGGTGGCTTGCGCGGTGGCGGCCATGGGTGTGCTGGCGCTGACCCTGATGTACTCCGAGCGCAGCATGCTGCTGCGCGAGCGCCAGGACAGCGTGCGCCAGGCGGTCGAGGCGGCCCACGGCATTCTGGTGCACTTCCATGCCCTGGCGGCCCAGGGCCAGATGCCCCAGGAGGAAGCCCAGCGGCGTGCCAAGGAGGCGGTGCGCGGCCTGCGCTACAGCGGGGACGAGTATTTCTGGATCAATGACATGCAGCCCAAGGTGGTCATGCATCCCATTCGTCCGGAAATGGAGGGGCAGGACCAGAGCCAGCGCAAGGACCCGAACGGCAAGTTCCTCTACGTCGAGTTCGTCCAGGTCGTGCAGAAGGACGGCGCCGGCTTCGTGGACTACCTGTGGCCCAAGCCGGGCAGCGAGGTGCCGGTGGACAAGGCCTCCTACGTCAAGGGCTTTGCGCCCTGGGACTGGATCATCGGCTCGGGCGTGTACGTCGATACGGTGCAGGCCACCTTCCGCCAGCGCCTGGCACAGGCTGCGGCCCTGGCTGCGGTGCTGGCGCTGCTGCTGGTGGCCGCGGCATGGCTGATCGCGCGCAGCATCCTGCACCAGCTCGGCGGCGAGCCGGCCCAGCTCAACCGCATCACGCACCAGATCGCCCAGGGCGACCTGATGGTGGACATTCCCGCCCGCGCCATCGAGGACAGCGTGCTGCACGGCATCGCGTCCATGCGCGACCAGCTCGCCAGCGTGGTGCTGCGCGTGCGCGACGGCTCGGAGCACGTGGCCACGGCCAGCGCCGAAATCGCGCAGGGCAACCACGACCTGTCGGCGCGCACCGAGCAGCAGGCCAGCGCCCCGGAGGAAACGGCCGCTTCCATGGAGCAGCTGGGCTCCACCGTGCGCCAGAACGCCGACAACGCACGCCAGGCCAACCAGCTCGCGGTCCAGGCCTCGGCCGTGGCCGGGCAGGGCGGGGAGGTGATGGGCCAGGTGGTCGAGACCATGAAGGGCATCAGCGCCGCCAGCGGCAGGATTGCCGACATCATCGGCGTGATCGACGGTATCGCCTTCCAGACCAACATCCTGGCGCTCAATGCGGCCGTGGAAGCGGCGCGCGCGGGCGAGCAGGGGCGCGGCTTTGCCGTCGTGGCCAGCGAGGTGCGCAGCCTCGCGCAGCGCAGCGCCGAGGCGGCCAAGGAGATCAAGGGCCTGATCACCGCCAGCGCCGAGCGCGTGGAGCAGGGCAACGCCCTGGTGGAAAAGGCCGGCAGCACCATGGACGAGGTGGTCCAGGCCATACGCCGCGTGACGGACATCATGGGCGAGATCAGCGCCGCCAGCAGCGAGCAGAGCACGGGCGTGGGGCAGGTGGGCGAGGCCATCACGCAGATGGACCAGGCCACGCAGCAAAACGCCGCGCTGGTCGAGCAGATGGCGGCGGCGGCCAGCAGCCTGCACAGCCAGGCGCACGAGCTGGTGCAGGCCGTGGCCGTCTTCCGCCTGGCCCAGGGTGGTCAGGGGCTGGCGCGCAGATAAGATTCATGTAAAATGAACATTATTCTTTCGGGCCATGCAGGAGTGCATGGCAAGCAGCCATGACCCAGCCACTGCCTCCGCTCATGACCATCTCCGACAAAGCCCAAGCCCCTGCGGCCCTGCAGGGCTGGCCCGTGCTGCGGCTGGGGTTCCGGCCGTTCTACCTGGTCACTGCGCTGCTGGCCTGCGTGTCGGTGCCCTTGTGGGTGGGCGCCTTCCTGGGGTATTGGCAGCTCAGGCTGGAGGTCGCGCCCCTGCTGTGGCATGCCCACGAAATGCTGTTCGGCTTTGCCGCCGGGGTCATCGTCGGCTTTCTGCTCACCGCCGTGAAGGCCTGGACGGGCCTGCCCACGCCGCGCGGCCCGCTGCTGGGCACGCTGGTGCTGGTCTGGCTGGCCGCGCGGGTGGCGGCCTTCGTGGCGCCGTACCCGGTGTACGCCGCGCTCGACGTCGCCCTGCTGCCGGCCGTGGCGCTGATTCTGCTGCGCGTGCTCGTGCAGGCGGGCAACAAGCGCAACATTCCGCTGATCTCGTTGCTGCTGCTCATGGCCGCGGCCAATCTGGTCTTCCACCTGTCCGCCATGGGCGCCATCCCGGTGCCGGCGGTGGACGCGCTCTACGCCGAGCTCTCGCTCATCATCATGGTGGTGAGCGTGATGGCCGGGCGCGTGGTGCCCATGTTCACCAAGAACGTCACGCCCGGCCTGGTGATCAACATGCCGCGCAAGTTCGAGCTCGCGCTGCTCGCCGTCACCGCGCTGGCGCTGGCGCTGTGGGTGCTGGCGCCGGCGGGCGCGGCCCTGGCCGCCCTGAGCCTGCTGGCCGCCGTGCTGCACGCCGTGCGCCTGTGGATGTGGCGCCCGCAGGTCACGCTGGGGCGCCCCATCCTGTGGGTGCTGCACGCCTCCTATGCCTGGATGCCCATCGGCTTTGCGCTGCTGGCGGCGGCGCAGCTCGGCTGGGTGGCGTACTCGCTGGCGGTGCACGCGTTTGCCGTGGGCGTCATCGGCGGGCTGATCATCGGCATGCTCACGCGCACCGCGCGCGGCCACACCGGGCGGCCGCTGCAGGCCTCGCGCGGCGAGGTCGTGGCCTACGCCCTGGTGCTGCTGGCCGCCGTGCTGCGCGTGCTCGTGCCGGCGCTGGCGCCGCAGTGGTACGCCTACGCGCTCGACGCCGCGGGCGGCCTGTGGGCCCTGGCCTTTGCGATCTACCTGGTCATCTATACGCCCTGGCTCATGCGCACGCGCCTGGACGGCAAGGACGGCTGAACCGGGCCGCCGCGTTTTCTCCCATCGCGGGCGCCGCAGGCGGCCCCGTCATTTTTCTCCCTGCTTCTTCATTCAGAAAGGTTGACCCATGAGCACTTCCGCCGTGACCGAAATCGACGTGCGCACCATCGAGCCGCGCGAGCGCCACGCCCAGATTTTTGGCCGCTTCGACGCCCTGCACGCCGGCGAGGCCCTGCAGATCGTCAATGACCACGACCCCGTGCCGCTGCGCTACCAGCTCGAGTCGCGCGCGGCGGGCCAGTTCCAGTGGGCCTACCTGCAGTCGGGCCCCGATCTGTGGCGCGTGCTCATCAGCAAGCTCGAATCCAAGGCCGAAGCCGAGGACTCCTGCTGCTCCGGCGGCGCCTGCTGCGGCTGAAGCGGCGCAGCGCGCGACCACCAAAAAGGGCAGGTACCACCTGCCCTTTTTGGTGCCTGCGCGCACGCACCGCGCGCGCGGCCCCTACAGCCCCAGCGCCAGTTGCGCGGCCTCGCTCATCATGGAGCGGTCCCAGGGCGGGTTGAACACCATGTTCACCGTGATCTCGCCCACGCGCGGCAGGGCCAGCACCTTGTCGCAGACTTCGTTGGCAATGGCCTCGCCCATGCCGCAGCCGGGCGCGGTGAGCGTCATGTCGATGAGCACGCGCACCTTGTCGGTCTCGGCCAGGGGCTCGAAGTCCAGGCGGTAGATCAGGCCCAGGTCGGCGATGTTCACCGGGATCTCCGGGTCGTAGCAGGTGCGCAGCGTCTCCCAGATCAGCGGCTCCAGGTCGTCGAGGTGCAAGTCCTCGGGCACGGCAATGGCCTCGGGCGGTGTCTTGCCGATGGCGTCGGCGTCCTGCCCCTTCAGGCGCACGAGCTGGCCGTCCACCACCAGCGTGAAGGACGACCCCAGCGCCTGGGTGATCTGCGCGAGCTGGCCCGCCTCCAGCTCGATGGGCTGGCCGCTGGGCACGGTCTCGACGGTGACGGTGCGGCGCACCAGCACGTCCTCGCGGTGGCGGCGGTTCATCATGGCTGGACCTCCTCGGTGGTGGCGTCGGCCGGCTGCTCGGCGATGGCGTGCATGAGCGCGTGCCAGCCCAGCAGCGCGCATTTGATGCGGCTGGGGTACTGGCGCACGCCCGCCAGGCTCACGAGCTTGCCCAGGGGGGCGTTCTCGGGCTCCTCCTCGCCCGTGAGCACGGCGCGGAAATGCTGCTGCAGCGCCTGCGCCGCCGCCAGGTCGCGGCCCTTGACGGCCTCGGTCATCAGCGAGGTCGAGGCCATGCAGATGGCGCAGCCCTGGCCGGTGAAGCGGATGTCCTCGATCTGCCCGCCCTGCAACTGCAGCTCCACGGCGACGCGGTCGCCGCAGGACGGGTTGGTGCCCTGGGCCTGGTGCGTGGGCGCGGCCAGGTGGCCGAAGTTGCGCGGCGCGCGCTTGTGTTCCAGCACGACTTGCTGGTAGAGATCGTTTTCGGCGCTGGTCATTGCAGGACTTCCATGGCATGGGCGACGGCGGCGACGAGCCGCTGGACCTCGTCGGCCGTGTTGTAGAGCGCGAACGAGGCGCGCGTGGTCGGCCCCAGGTTCAGGTGGTCCAGCAGGGGCTGGGCGCAGTGGTGGCCGGTGCGCACGGCGATGCCGCGTTCGTCCAGCAGGGTGCCGATGTCGTGCGGGTGCGCGCCGTCCACGACGAAGGACACCAGCGCCGCCTGCGTGGCGTGCGGCGCGAGCACGCGCACCCCGGGCAGGCCCTGCAGGCCGTGCAGGGCCTGGGCGCGCAGCGCCTGCACATGGCGGGCGATGGCGGCTGCGCCCACCTCGGTGATGAACTGCGCCGCCGCGGCCAGGCCCACGGCGCCCGCCACATGGGGCGTGCCGCCTTCCAGGCGCGCGGGCAGGGGGGCGAAGCCGGCGTCCTGCCAGCCCACCCAGTCCACCATGTCGCCGCCCAGGCGCAGGGGGTACAGGCGCTCGAGCGCGCTGCGCCGGCCGGCCAGCACGCCCGTGCCCATGGGGCCGTACATCTTGTGGCCCGAGAAGGCCAGGAAGTCGCAGTCCAACTGCGCCAGCTGCGGCGCGCCGTGGCCCACGGCCTGGGCGGCGTCGAGCACGGTGAGTGCGCCCGCCTGGGCGGCCAGGCGGAGCAGGTCCTCGTAGGGCGGGCGCTCGCCCGTGGCGTTGGCGCCGGCCGTGAGGGCGAACACGCGCGTGCGCGGCGTCAGCAGGCCCGCGAGCGTCTGCGCATGCACCCGCCCCTGCGCATCGGGCAGCAGGATGCGCAGTTGCGCCCCGGTCATGCGCGCCGCCTGCTGCCAGGGAATGAGGTTGGCGTGGTGCTCCAGGCCGCTGACGATGATCTCGTCGCCCGCGCGCAGCCAGGCGCGGCCCGGCCCGCCCGCCCACAGGCCCTGGGCCACGAGGTTGAGCGCCTCGGTGGTGCCCGAGGTGAATACCAGTGCGTGCTCTGCGGTGGCGCCGATGAAGCGCCGCAGCGTGGCGCGCGCCCCCTCAAAGGCGTCGGTGGCGCGCTGGCTCAGGGTGTGCACGCCGCGGTGGATGTTGGCGCGGTCGCGGGTTTCGAAGTCCTGCATGGCCTGCAGCACGCGCAGCGGCATGTGCGTGGTGGCAGCGTTGTCCAGGTAGGCGAGGGGCTGGCCGTGGATGGCCTGCTGCAGCACCGGGAACTGGCTGCGCAGCGTGGCGGGGAGAAGAGGTGTTTCGCTCATTTTCTGGTAGCTGCTTGCGCTTGTCTGGTAAGGCTTGGAGCCCGATTTGATGCTTAAACGCATACGGGCGTCTCAGGCTTGCGGCGCCGGCAGGTGCCCTGCGGCTGGGGCGGGCAGGCAGCGTGCCAGCGTGCGCGCCAGCCAGCCGCCTTCCAGCCACTGGGCCAGCAGGCCGCTGCTGCCCGCAGGTTCCAGGCAGCGCTCGAGCAGCGCGCGCGCCATGCCTTCGACGATGAGGGCGCGTGCGCTGGCTTCATCCAGGCCGCGCTGGCGCGCGTAGAACAGCGCCTCCTCGGGCAGCGCCCCCCAGGTGGCGCCGTGCGCGGCCTGCACCTGGTCGTGCAGGATTTCCAGGTGCGGGCGCAGCACCAGGCGCGGCTGCCCGGCCAGGGGGATGCCGGTGAGGCGCTGGCGCACCTGGGCCTCGTCGGCGCCGGGGGCGATGCGCGTGTGCGCATTGGCCACGGCGTGGGCTGGGCCCTGCGCCAGGGCCAGGGTCTCCACGCCGCTGTGGCAGCCCGGGGCCTGGATCTGTGTGTACACCTGGTGGTCCAGGCGCTGGCCATCGGTCAGCAGCAGTGCGGCGTGCTGCGCCTGCGCGCCCGCGCCCAGCAGGTGCACGTCGTGGCGCTGCAGGTGGTAACCGCCGCCCGCGGCCACCAGGGCCTGGGCGTAGTGCGCGCCCGCCGCCAGCGTGGCGTGCAGGTGGTGCGCCGTCTGGTCCTGCGCGCCGGGCAGCGCCAGGCGCAGGTGCTGCAGGTGGGCGCCTGCGGCCAGGCGCAGGTGCACATGCAGGTTTTGCGCCACGGGGTGGCCGCAGGCGCCATCGCTGCGCTCGTGCGTTTCGATGAGCACGCAGCGCACGCCCGGCTCCACGTCCAGCACCAGCAGCGGCGCCTCGGCCTGGGCGCGCGGCTGGTGGCGCAGCTCCAGCCAGACGGTCTCGCCCTCCTTGCCGGGCGTGGCGGCGATGCGCAGGCGCAGGCCCTGGCGGCACAGCGCGCGGTGCGCCCAGGCAAAGGGCGCGGCCGCGCCCTCGCCGGGCGCGGGCAGGCCGGCCCACAGGGCTTTGCGCTGGGTGGGGTCCAGGGCGTCGAGCCAGCGCGCGTCCACGCCGCTGGCGCCGTGGCTGCCCAGAGGGTGCAGCGTCCAGCCCGCGCCCTCCAGGGGCGGGGCGGCGCAGGCGCTGTCGCCGGGCTCGCCCAGCCAGTGCTCCAGCGCGGGCGGCGGCAGGTGGTGGAAGGCTTCGCTGCGCCGGGGGATCCAGCCGCGGCTTTGCAAATGGCTGCGGGCGGCCAGGCGTTCGGCTTGTGCGCTGTCCATGGCTCAGGCCTCCACGCCCAGGGTCTGGAGCGGCGGGCGTGCAAAGCCGGTGCGCGCGATGCTGCGCGCCAGCTCCAGGCCGCCGCTCTCGGCGATGCAGCCCTGGTCCAGGCGCAGCACGGTGTCGGGCTGCAACTGCTCGATCATCTGCAGGTAGTGCGAGACGACGATGAAGGCGGTGCCCGCGCTGCGCAGGCGCTGCACCAGGGCGACGACGGCGCGTACGCCGTCCACGTCCAGGCCGGAGTCGATCTCGTCGAGCAGCGCCAGGCGCGGCTGCAGCAGGGCGAGCTGCAGCAGTTCGTTGCGCTTTCTCTCGCCGCCGGAGAAGCCCTCGTTCACCGGGCGGCCCAGCAGGGTCTCGGGCAGGCCCAGCTCCTTGGCGGCCTGCTTGGCGCTGGCGAGGAAGTCAAACGCGTCGAGCGGCTGCTGGCCGCGCGCCTCGTGCTGGGCGTTGAGCGCGGTGCGGATGAACAGGTTGTTCTTCACGCCGGGCACGTCGGGCGGCGCCTGGAAGGAGACGAACAGCCCGGCGTGCGCGCGCTCGTGCGCGGGCAGGGGCAGCAGGTCCTGGCCCGCGAGCAGCGCCTGCCCGGCCGTGGCGTGGTAGCGCGGGTGGCCGGCCAGGGCCATGCCCAGCGTGCTCTTGCCGCTGCCGTTGGCGCCCATCAGCACGACCAGGCTGCCCGGCTGCACGTCGAAGGAGACCGAGTGCAGCACGGTGCGCTCGCCCACGGCCACGCGCAGGTCGCGCACTTGCAGCAGGGGGTTGGGGGTTGTCATGGGGTGTCCTTTGCTTCTGTTTTGATAGCTGCTTGCGCTTGTTGGGTATGGTTTTCAGCGCTTTTTCATTGAATGGCCTGGCCTTCAGCCCACGGCGCCTTCGAGCGAGACGGCGAGCAGGGCCTTGGCCTCCAGCGCGAACTCCATGGGGAGCTCCTCCAGCACCGCCTGGCAAAAGCCGCCGACGATCAGCGCCGTGGCCTCCTGCGGGTCGATGCCGCGCTGCTGGCAATAGAACAGGCGCTCCTCCGAGATGCGCGTGGTCGTGGCCTCGTGCTCGACCACGGCGTCGCTGCGCGCGGTGTCGATGTAGGGGAAGGTGTGTGCGCCGCAGTCCGGGCCGATGAGCAGCGAGTCGCACTGCGTGTGGTTGCGCGCGCCCTCGGCGCCGCCGTTCACGCGCACCAGGCCGCGGTAGCTGTTGTGCGCGTGGCCCGCGCTGATGCCCTTGGAGACGATGCGGCTCGTGGTGTTCTTGCCCAGGTGGATCATCTTGGTGCCGGTGTCCGCCTGCTGGAAATGGTTGGACACGGCAATCGAGTGGAACTCGCCGTTCGAGCCTTCGCCGCGCAGCACCACGCTGGGGTACTTCCAGGTGATGGCCGAGCCGGTCTCGATCTGCGTCCAGGCGATGCGCGAGCGCCTGCCCGCCGCCAGCCCGCGCTTGGTCACGAAGTTGTAGATGCCGCCCAGGCCGTTTTCGTCACCGGGGTACCAGTTCTGCACCGTGGAGTACTTGATGAAGGCGTCGTCGTGCGCGATCAGCTCGACCACGGCGGCGTGCAACTGGTTCTCGTCGCGCTGCGGCGCCGTGCAGCCCTCCAGGTAGCTCACCGAGCTGCCTTCCTCGGCGATGATCAGCGTGCGCTCGAACTGCCCGGTGTTCTGCGCGTTGATGCGGAAGTAGGACGACAGCTCCATGGGGCATTTCACGCCCTTCGGGATGTAGACGAACGAGCCGTCGGAGAACACGGCGGAATTGAGCGCGGCGTAGAAGTTGTCGCCCACCGGCACCACGCTGCCCAGGTACTTCTCCACCAGCTCCGGGTGGTTTTGCACGGCGTGCGAGAAGGAGCAGAAGATCACCCCCACCTCGGCCAGTTGCTGGCGGAAGGTCGTGCCCACCGAGACCGAGTCGAACACCGCATCCACCGCCACGCCCGCCAGGCGCGCGCGCTCGTGCAGCGGCACGCCGAGCTTTTCGTAGGTCTCCAGCAGCTTGGGGTCCACCTCGTCCAGGCTCTTGGGCGCGTTCTTGAGCGACTTGGGGGCCGAGTAGTACGACAGCGCCTGGAAGTCGATGGGCGCGATCTTCAGGTGCGCCCAGTCGGGCAGTTCCATGCTGCGCCAGCGCTCGAAGGCGGCCAGGCGCCAGCGCAGCAGGAAGTCGGGCTCGCGCTTTTTGCGCGAGATCGCGCGGATGGTGTCCTCGTCCAGCCCCGGGGGCAGGGCGTCGGACTCGATGTCAGTGACGAAGCCGTGCTGGTAGCTCTGCTCCAGCGTGCGTGCCAGCGGCGCGGCCTGCGGGGCGCGCGTCATGGCCGGCCTCCGTGCGGCAGGCGGTGCGCTGCGCGGCGTGCCGGGGCAGGGCGGGGGATTCGTGGTTGCGATGGCATGGCGGGGTGGGGAAAAATATAAACATGCACATCGTATGCATGTTTATGCGCGCTGCCAATCGCCGCCGCTGTGACCGTTCCGCTGCCAGGGGCATAGGTGAGCGCCCGTCAGGGCGCGCGCAGGGGGCTGTGCGCCTGCAGATGCGCCAGGTAGTCGCCCACGCCCTGGGCCTCGCGCTGCAAAAAGTCGTCCACGGCGGCGGCAAAGGCGGGGTGCGCCAGCCAGTGCATGCTCTGGGTCGCCACGGGCAGCAGGGCGCGGGCCATCTTGTGTTCGCCCTGGGCGCCGCCCTCGAAGCGCCGCACGCCCTGCGCGATGCACCACTGCAGCGGCTGGTAGTAGCAGGCCTCGAAGTGCAGGCAGTCCACGCGCTCCAGGGCGCCCCAGTAGCGCCCGTAGGCCACGGATTCAAGGTCTTTTTCGCCCCCAGCGCCCGCAGGTTCTGCGCCAACAGCTATCAGACTGCTAGCAATGGGCTGGCCCACGCGTTCCGCGATGAACAGCACCCAGGCCTCGGGCATGTGCGCGGCCATGTGCTCGAAGAAGCCGCGCGTGAGGTAGGGCGGGTTGCCGTGCTCGTGGTAGGTGCGCTCGTAGCAGCGGTAGAAGAACGCCCAGTCCTGCGGGCCGATGTCGGCGCCGCGCAGCCAGCGAAAGCGCACCCCGGCCTGGGCCACGCGGCGCCGCTCCTGGCGGATCTTCTTGCGCTTGTCCTGGTTCAGGTGGGCGAGAAAGTCCTCGAAATCGCGGTAGCGGCGCGTGCCGCCGCCGGGCACGGGCGCCTGGTTCGTCCAGTGGAACTGCACGCCCTCGCGCTGCATCAGGCCGGCGGCGGCGCAGGCGGCGCGATCTTCGGCGGTGACGAACAGCAAGTGCAGCGAGGAGACGCCGGCCTGCGCGCACCAGCCGCGCAGCGCCTGCACCAGCGCGGCGCGCGCGGCGCCGTCCTGCGCCAGCAACCGCGTGCCCGGCACGGGGGTGAAGGGCACGGCCACCAGGGCCTTGGGGTAGTAGGCCAGGCCATGCTCGGCATGGGCGCGGGCCCAGGACCAGTCGAACACGTATTCGCCGTAGGAGTGGTTCTTGAGGTACAGCGGGCAGGCGGCGGCGAGCTGTCCGTCCTGCCACAGGGTGAGGTGGCGCGGCGTCCAGCCCGTGTGCGGCGTGGCGCTGCCGCTGGCTTCCAGGGTGTGGAGGTATTCGTGCCGCATGAACGGGGTGGGGTGCGCCTGGCGCGCCAGCAGGGCGTTCCAGGCATTGGCGTCCACCTCCTGCAGGGAAGGCGACACGCGCGCGATAATGCCGTTTTCAGCCATGGCCACCCCCGACCCCATGGCGGCTGCCGCCGCCCGGGCGCTGCGGCCCGGCGCTTGATCCAGCGGCCCCGGCGGCCTGTTCGCATTCCATGACGCTTTCCATTTGCACTGCACAGCTCAATTTCGTGGTGGGTGACCTTCCCGGCAACGTGCAGAAGATCGTCGAGGCGGCCCGCCAGGCCCATGCCGCCGGCGCGCACCTGCTGCTCACGCCCGAACTGGCCCTGTGCGGCTATGCGGCGGAGGACTTGTTCCTGCGTCCGGCCTTCCTGTCCGCCTGCGATGATGCCGTCAAAGCCGTGGCCCGTGCGACCGCGCCACTGAAAGACCTCGTGATCGTGCTGGGCCACGCGCAGCGCGCCGCGCCCGGCGCTGGCGCCTTTGCGCCCTGCCTGAATGCCGCCAGCGTGCTGCGCAATGGCCGCATCGAGCACTGCTACGTCAAGCGCGAGCTGCCCAACTACCAGGTGTTCGACGAGCGCCGCTACTTCCTGCCGGGCCAGGCGCCCTGCGTGTTCGAGGTGCAGGGCGTGCGCGTGGGCCTGCTGATCTGCGAGGACGCCTGGCACGCGGCGCCCGCGCGCGACAGCGCCCAGGCCGGCGCCGAGCTGCTGGCGGTGATCAATGCCTCGCCCTTCCACATGGGCAAGAGCGCCGAGCGCGAGCAGACCATGCGCGAGCGCGTGCGCGAGACCGGCCTGCCGCTGGTCTACGCCCACCTGGTGGGCGGGCAGGACGAGGTGGTGTTCGAGGGCCGCTCGTTCGCTCTCGATGCCGCGGGCCAGGTCGCGGGCCGCGCCCCAGGTTTTGAAGAAAAACTGGTGTTTACGCAGGTGGAGAAAGCGCCAGCAGCTATTAAAGTAATAGCTGATGTGGCGCCCGAGCGCAGCCCGGAAGCCGACCTGTGGGACGCGCTGGTGCTGGGCGTGCGCGACTATGTGGGCAAGAACGGTTTCCCCGGCGTGCTGCTGGGCCTGTCGGGCGGCATCGACTCGGCGCTGGTGCTGGCCATCGCCGTCGATGCCCTGGGCGCGGACAAGGTGCGCACGGTGATGATGCCCTCGCCCTACACGGCCGACATCAGCTGGATCGACGCGCGTGACATGGCCGAGCGCCTGGGCGTGCAGTACGACGAGATTGCGATTGCGCCGCAGTTCGAGGCCTTCAAGGCCGCGCTGGCGCCGCATTTCGCGGGCCGCACCGAGGATACGACCGAGGAGAACCTGCAGGCGCGCATCCGCGGCACGCTGCTCATGGCGCTGTCCAACAAGTTCGGCGCCGTGGTGCTCACCACGGGCAACAAGAGCGAGCTGGCCACCGGCTATTGCACGCTCTACGGCGACATGGCCGGGGGCTTTGCGCCCATCAAGGACGTGGCCAAGACCACCGTGTTCGCGCTGGCGCGCTGGCGCAACGCCAACGACCCCTACGGCACGGGCGCCAACCCCATTCCCGAGCGCATCATCACGCGCCCGCCCAGCGCCGAGCTGCGCCCCGACCAGACCGACCAGGACAGCCTGCCGCCCTACGAGGTGCTGGACGCCATCGTCGCGCGCTACATGGAAAACGACGAACCCATCGAGAGCATCATTGCCGCCGGTTTCGCGCGTGCCGACGTCGAGAAGGTCACGCGCCTCATCAAGATCAACGAATACAAGCGCCGCCAGGCGCCGATCGGCGTTCGCGTGACGCGGCGCAGCTTTGGCAAGGACTGGCGCTACCCCATCACCCAGCGTTTCCGCGCCTGAACGCGGCCCGGCCCCGGATTTGCAGCACACAAGGAAGTACCCGCATGAAAATGATCACCGCCATCATCAAGCCCTTCAAGCTCGAGGAGGTGCGCGAGGCCCTGGCCGAGTGCGGCGTCACCGGCCTGACGGTGACCGAAGTCAAGGGCTTTGGCCGCCAGAAAGGGCATACCGAGCTCTACCGCGGCGCGGAATACGTGGTCGATTTCCTGCCCAAGGTCAAGGTCGAGGTGGTCGTCAAGACCGAAGACCTGGACCGCTGCGTCGATGCCATCGTCGGCGTGGCGCGCACCGGCAAGATCGGTGACGGCAAGATCTTCGTCACGCCCGTCGAGCGCGTGGTGCGCATCCGCACCGGCGACCTGGACGATTCCGCCATCTGAGCCGCCCCGGGGGTCCAGGCGCGGGGTTCAGATCACCGTGCGCAGCGCCGCGCCGGTGCGCGCGCCCTGCGCTGCCTGCACCAGGCGCGCCAGCAGTTCGGGCACCTGCGTGCCGATGTCGAGCAGGTCCATCTGCCAGGGGCCCATGAACCCTTGCGCCACGCTGCCCTGCAGGAAGCCGAGCAGGGCGTCGTAATAGCCGGCGACGTTGAGCAGGCCGATGGGCTTGTCGTGGTAGCCCAACTGCCGCCAGGTCCAGACCTCGAACAGCTCCTCGAAGGTGCCTATGCCCCCGGGCAGGGCCAGGAAGGCGCTGCTGCGTTCGGCCATCAAGGCCTTGCGCTCGTGCATGCTCGTGACGATGTGCAGCTCGTCGCAATCGCGGTTGGCGAACTCGCGGTCCACCAGCGCCTGCGGAATCACGCCCACCACGCGCCCGCCCGCGGCCGCCGTGGCGCGCGCCACCACGCCCATCAGGCCGCTGCTGCCGCCGCCATAGACGAGCTGGCCGCCCTGCCGGCCTATCCATTCGCCCACGGCGCGGGCGGCGTCGGTGAAGCGCGGGTCCTCGCCGGGGCGCGAGCCGCAGTACACACACAGGGAAAAAGCGGGTTCAGCCATGGAACAACCTCTGGTACAGCGCCGCTGCCCACACGCCCGCGCACAGCAGCAGAGACAGCAGCACGGCGGCGCTGCCCATGTCCTTGGCGCGCTTGGACAGCGGGTGCCATTCGGGGCCGATGCGGTCGATGGCGGCCTCGATTCCGGTGTTGAGCAGCTCGACGATCATGAGCAGCAGCACGCTGCCCGCGAGCAGCGCCACCTCCACCCAGCTGCGGCCCAGCCACAGCGCCAGCGGCAGCAGCACCAGGGCGGCGAGTGCCTCCTGGCGGAAAGCGGGCTCATGCCAGGCGGCGCGCAGGCCGTCGAGCGAATAGCGCGTGGCATGCCACAGGCGGTGCAGGCCCGTGCGGGACTTTTGCGGGTTCACCGGCGCGCCGGGTGCGGGAGGCTGCATGGCAGGGCGGTGGCGCTCAGCGCGCCCCGGCATCAAAGTGGACCAGCCGCGTTCCCGCCAGCGCATCGTGCCAGAACTGGCGCGTGGGGTGCAGGCGGCTGGCCAGGGCCCAGACGCAGATCCAGCCGGTCACGAGCACGGCGATCTCGCCCGCGGGCAGGCCGAACGGGGCCACGGCCAGCAGCGGCGGCAGGAACCACACCCAGCTGAGCAGGTAGCGCAGCAGGGCCCGCGCCTGACTCACGGGCGCGCCCTGGCGGTCCACCAGGCGGATATGCCAGGTCTTCATGGCCAGCGTCTGTCCCCGGGACCAGAACCAGACGAAGTAAATGCCAAAGACCACGAACAGAAAGGCCTGCAGCGGGTGGCGGTTGTCCAGGGCGTGGCGCGTCTGGCTCAGGGTGCCGAACAGGTAGCCAGCGATGAAGACCACGCCGAACATCAGCATGCCCTCATAGAGCCAGCAGGCCATGCGCCGGCCCAGGCCGGGCGCCTGCAGCGCGGCGGCGCCAGCGGGCTCGGTGGAGGAGGGGGGGCGGGGGCCAGAATGCATGGTCCGGTGGGCAGGGCGGCGGGGCGCTCTGCCGCCTCAATTGATGTAGATGTTCTCGGTGGGCCCGGCGGGTGCGGGAGCGGGGGTGGACGCCGCTTCGGAGGCGGCGGGCGCGCCGCTGCTCTCGGAGGAGGCCGCCGCCGCCGGTGGCGCTGCGGGCGCGGCAGGGGCGGCGGGCTTGTCCTGGGGCGCGCCGCCGGGGGCGGCAATGCGCGCCGTGGTCCCGCTCGCCGGCGGCACCTTGGGCGGGTTGGCCAGATTGCCCGGCGCCTGGGTGGCAGCGGGCACGCGCGTGAGCTTCTTGGGCGGCGCCGGCTGGATGGAGGTGGCCGCGCCGTGCGGCTTGGCGGCGGTGGCTGCCAGGCGCTTCTTTTCCTCGTCGCTGAGCGCCTGGTAGGCGTTCCACTGGGAGCGCTTGTCCTCGGGGCGCAGGCGCTGGGCGGCGGCGAAATTGATGCGCGCCTGGTTGCGCTGCTGCGCACTGAGGCTGGCCCAGGCGGTCATGCGCTCATGCAGGCGCGCCTGTTCTTCTTCGGGAAGCTTGTGGAAATTCTGCGCCAGGGCGAGCCAGCGGCGCTTTTGCACCTCGCTCATGAGCGCCCAGCGCTCGGCCAGGGGGTAGAGGGCCAGTTTTTGCGGGGTGTTGAGGGTCTCCCAGCCCGGGCCGCCGGCGTCGAGCGCGCTGGGCCGGCCGTTGGAAGGTACGGAGGGGGCTGCGGGCCGGTAGGCGTTGTCCGGGGTGGTGAATACCGTGCCCGGCACCTCGTTCAATTGCCGGATGGCCTGCCAGGCGCCAGCCACCAGTGCGCCCAGCAAGGCCAATGCCAGCACGATGGCTGGCGTGGGACTGCGGCTGGGGACTGACGGGGACGCGTGGTCGTGGAGGGGCATCAAGCGCAGGGCAGACTCACTGGCCGGAAAGGTTGCCGGACGTCTTCAGGTACTGGACAAAGCCGGGGTCGGAGTATGCCGCGGGCGGCAGGTCGTCGGCAAGCAGCGCTGCATCCACCTGGGCCACTTCGTGGATGCCGGCCTCGTCCATCTGCTGCTGGATGATGACCAGGCCCGCCAGCAGCGCCACCACGGGCAGCGCCGACAGCAGCGATTGCCACCACGACAGGCCCTGGGGGCCGCCGCCCAGCGCCGCGCTGTGCCCGCCCGTGAGCACGGCGGGGGAGGTGTGCAGCACGGTCACGGGTTTTTTGCGCCGGGCGAGCGCCTGCACACGCGCGGCGCGCAGGCGTTCGCTGATGTCGTAGGGCAGTTCCTCGGTGCCCGTGCTCAGGTGCGCGGCGAGTCGGCGCGCAAACCGGTCCATGTCCGGCGTACTCGATGGCGTTGGAATGTGATTCATAGTCTGATACCTCTGGCCTTCAGCGCCTTGCTCAGGGCCTGCACGGCACGGAAACAGTGTGTTTTTACACTGCCTTCCGAGCAGCCCATCGCCGCCGCCGTTTCCGCCACGTCCATTTCTTCCCAATAACGCATGAGAAATGCCTCGCGTTGACGCGGAGGCAGCTCCTGGATTTCGGCTTCGATGTCGCGCAGCACCTGCCCGCGCTCCACCAGATCCTGGGTGCTCTGCGCCTGTTCGCCGTCTTCCGGCCCAGTCCAGGCTTCGAGCAGGTCAAAGCCTTCGCCCTCGTCCCCGGCGCCCTCGAAATCCGCCATGTGCGAGAAAAGGGCATTGTGGGTCTTCTGCCGCCGGAACCAGTCCAGCGTGCAGTTCGAGAGGATGCGCTGGAACAGCATGGGCAGCTCCGCCGGCGGCTTGTCCCCGTAGTGCTCGGCCAGGCGCATCATGCTGTCCTGCACGATGTCCAGCGCCGACTCCTCATTGCGCACATGGTAGAGCGCACGTTTGAACGCGCGTTTTTCCACGCTCTTGAGGAAATCCGAAAGTTCTTTTTCAGTGGCCAAGGACGGACAGGACGGGTGCAGGAGTGGGGCGCCCCAGGCAGGCGCCGCGGCGGTGGCAGCAGCGCCCCATTATCGCATTGCATGGCTTTTTTCCCCAGTGCCTGTGCAATCGCCTTGTTGCAGTGCGATAATGATCGTTCTGCAACTAAAGGCAAACGGGTCACGGTCCGGCGCGGCGATCTTCGCGCCCATGTCCTTGGCCTCAAGTTCCGAGCGGGCTTCACGAGAGCTGCGGCAAGGGGCACCCAAGGTTTTTCGTTAGAGAAATTCGCAAAGGTTCATCATGGAAATCTCCAAGGCCGACATCGCTTCGGCATCTGCTGCCCACGCGGGCGCCTCCGCCCCCGAGCTCATGGGCTCCGAAATCCTCGTCAAGTCCCTGCAGGCCGAAGGTGTCAAGTACATCTGGGGCTACCCCGGCGGCGCGGTCCTCTACATCTACGACGCCCTGTACAAGCAGGAATCCATCCAGCACGTGCTGGTGCGCCATGAACAGGCGGCGGTGCACGCTGCCGACGGCTATGCCCGCGCCACGGGCGAGGTGGGCGTAGCCCTGGTGACCTCGGGTCCGGGCGTGACGAATGCCATCACGGGCATTGCCACGGCCTACATGGACAGCATTCCCATGGTCATCATCACCGGCCAGGTGCCCACGGCGGCCATCGGTCTGGATGCCTTCCAGGAATGCGACACCGTGGGCATCACGCGCCCCATCGTCAAGCACAACTTCCTGGTCAAGGACGCGCGCGACCTGGCAATGACGCTGAAAAAGGCCTTCCACATCGCACGCACCGGCCGCCCCGGCCCGGTGGTGGTGGACATCCCCAAGGACGTCTCCTTCAAGAAGATCCCCTTCGAGGGCTATCCGCAGAGCGTGGAGATGCGCTCCTACAACCCGGTGCGCAAGGGCCATGGCGGGCAGATCCGCAAGGCGCTGCAACTGCTGCTGGCGGCCAAGCGGCCCTATATCTACACCGGTGGCGGCGTGCTGCTGGGCAATGCGGTGCAGGAGCTGCGCCAGCTGGTGGACCTGCTGGGCTACCCGGTCACCAACACGCTCATGGGCCTGGGCGCCTATCCGGCCACGGACCGCAAGTTCCTGGGCATGCTGGGCATGCACGGCACGGTCGAGGCGAACAACGCCATGCAGAACTGCGATGTGCTGCTGGCCGTGGGGGCGCGCTTTGACGACCGTGTGATCGGCAACCCCAAGCACTTCGCGCAGAACGAGCGCAAGATCATCCACATCGACATCGACCCGTCGAGCATCTCCAAGCGCGTCAAGGTCGATATCCCCATCGTGGGCGACGTCAAGGATGTGCTCACCGAGCTCATCTCCATGGTCCGCGAAGCGGGCAGTCGCCCGGACGAGGCCGCCCTGTCCGCGTGGTGGAGCACCATCGATAGCTGGCGCAGCCGCGACTGCCTGAAGTACGACCGCGGCAACAAGGAAGTCATCAAGCCGCAGTACGTGGTCGAGACGCTCTGGAACATGACCAAGGACAGCGAGGCCTACATCACCTCGGACGTGGGCCAGCACCAGATGTGGGCTGCGCAGTTCTACAAGTTCGACGAGCCGCGCCGCTGGATCAACTCGGGCGGCCTGGGCACCATGGGCGTGGGCATTCCCTACGCCATGGGCATCAAGCTGGCCAAGCCGAACGCGGAGGTCTACTGCATCACGGGCGAGGGCTCGGTGCAGATGAACATCCAGGAGCTGTCCACCTGCCTGCAGTACAACACGCCGATCAAGATCCTCTCGCTGAACAACCGCTACCTCGGCATGGTGCGCCAGTGGCAGGAGATCGAGTACTCGGGCCGCTACAGCCACAGCTACATGGACGCGCTGCCCAACTTCGTCAAGCTGGCCGAGGCCTATGGCCACGTGGGCCTGCTGATCGAGCACCCCAAGGACGTGGAGCCCGCGCTGCGCGAGGCGCGCAAGCTCAAGGACCGTACCGTGTTCCTGGACTTCCGCACCGACCCCACCGAGAACGTGTTCCCGATGGTGCAGGCCGGCAAGGGCATCACGGAAATGCTGCTCGGGTCCGAGGATCTTTAAGCCCTATTGGCCTGCAGCGCGCGTGCATCAAGCGCTGCATGCTATTGAATTAATAGTTTTCGACGAATCTATTGCCTGCCGAGCCTGGCGCTTACCGGCGTCGGGGGAGGGCAGCGGAAAACGGCAGTCTGTAGCGGTCACCTTCTTGGCCGTGCTGCCGTCGCAAAAAGAGGAATCTGCACCATGAGACACATCATCGCCGTCCTGCTGGAAAACGAGCCTGGCGCTCTCTCCCGCGTTGTGGGCCTGTTTTCGGCCCGTGGCTACAACATCGAATCGCTCACCGTCGCACCCACCGAGGATGGCTCGCTCTCGCGCATGACCATCCAGACCACGGGTTCGGACGACGTGATCGAGCAGATCACCAAGCACCTCAACCGCCTGATCGAGGTCGTCAAGGTGGTGGACCTGACCGAGGGCGCCTACACCGAGCGCGAGCTCATGATGGTGAAGGTGCGCGCCGTGGGCAAGGAACGCGAGGAGATGAAGCGCATGGCCGACATCTTCCGTGGCCGCATCATCGACGTGACCGAGAAGAGCTACACCATCGAGCTCACGGGTGACCAGTCCAAGAACGAAGCCTTCCTGCAGGCCATCGACCGCACGGCCATCCTGGAGACCGTGCGCACGGGCGCCAGCGGCATCGGCCGTGGCGAGCGCATCCTGCGCGTGTAAGACAATCCCCTGTTTCCCAGTTTCAACCCATACGAATTTCAACCGGAGCGACCATGAAAGTTTTCTACGACAAAGACTGTGATCTGAGCCTGATCAAGGGCAAGACCGTGGCCATCATCGGCTACGGCTCGCAAGGCCACGCCCACGCGCAAAACCTGAACGACAGCGGCGTCAAGGTCGTGGTCGGCCTGCGCAAGGGTGGCGCTTCGTGGGACAAGGTCGGCAAGGCCGGCCTCACGGTCATGGAAGTCAACGACGCCGTGAAGGCCGCCGACGTGGTCATGATCCTGCTGCCCGACGAGCAGATCGCCGAGGTGTACAAGAACAACGTCGAGCCGAACATCAAGCAAGGCGCTTCGCTGGCCTTCGCCCACGGCTTCAACGTGCACTACAACCAGGTCGTGCCCCGCGCCGATCTGGACGTGTGGATGGTGGCCCCCAAGGCCCCCGGCCACACCGTGCGCAACACCTACACCCAGGGCGGCGGCGTGCCCCACCTGGTGGCCGTGCACCAGGACAAGAGCGGCAAGGCCCGTGACCTGGCCCTGAGCTACGCCATGGCCAACGGTGGTGGCAAGGCCGGCATCATCGAGACCAACTTCAAGGAAGAGACCGAGACCGACCTGTTCGGTGAGCAGGCCGTGCTGTGCGGCGGCGCCGTCGAGCTGATCAAGATGGGTTACGAAACCCTGGTCGAAGCCGGCTACGCCCCCGAGATGGCCTACTTCGAGTGCCTGCACGAGCTCAAGCTCATCGTGGACCTGATCTACGAAGGCGGCATCGCCAACATGAACTACTCGATCTCGAACAACGCCGAGTTCGGCGAGTACGTGACCGGCCCCGAGGTCATCAACGAGCAGTCGCGCGCCGCCATGCGCAATGCCTTGAAGCGCATCCAGAACGGTGACTACGCCAAGATGTTCATCCAGGAAGGCCGCCTGAACTACCCCTCGATGACGGCCCGCCGCCGCAACACGGCCGACCACAGCATCGAAGTGGTGGGTGCCCAGCTGCGCGCCATGATGCCCTGGATCGCCAAGAACAAGCTGGTGGACCAGACGCGCAACTGATTTTCTGCGCAACGGGCAAAAGCCACTTCGGTGGCTTTTACCATTTCTGGACGCGGCTACACTGCGCGTATTCCCGGATGCAATGCTGCTATGGTTGTGATAGCTGGCGGCGCTTGCAGGACGGGCCTTGGAGATTGATTTGATGCGTGATGAGGAAGAGTCTCCCGTAGAGAGCGGCGTGGTCGTGCGCAAGCGGCGCAAGGGCATTTACGTCCTGCCCAACCTGTTCACGCTGGCGGCGCTGTTCGGCGGCTTCTATGCCATCGTCATGGCGGTGAACGGGCGCTTCGACCTGGCGGCCATTGGCGTGTTCTGTGCCATGGTGCTCGACAGCCTCGATGGCCGCGTGGCGCGCATGACCAATACCCAGAGCGCCTTTGGCGAGCAAATGGACTCGCTCTCCGACATGGTGTCCTTCGGTGCGGCGCCCGCGCTCATCGCCTATGTCTGGGCGCTCAAAGGTCTGGGGCGCCTGGGCTGGATTGCCGCTTTCGTCTATTGCGCCTGTGCTGCCCTGCGGCTGGCGCGCTTCAACGTCAACACCGGGGTGGTGGACAAGCGCTACTTCCAGGGCTTGCCGTCGCCGGCGGCCGCGGCACTGGTGGCCGGTTTCATCTGGCTCATGACCGAACTGGGCGTGCAGCGCGGGCAGGACCACTGGATCATGACCTGGACCCAGGTGACCTGGACCATGTTCGGCTTCACCCTGTACGCGGGCCTGACCATGGTGACCAATGTGCCGTTTTACAGCTTCAAGGACGTGCAACTGAAGAAAAGCGTGCCCTTTGTCGTCATCGTGCTCATTGCCCTGGGCATTGCCATCATCAACATCCATGCGCCCACGGTGCTGTTTGGTGTGTTCGTGCTGTATGGCCTGAGCGGCTATGTGGTGTATGCGGTGCGCAAGTCGCGCGGACAGCCCACGAGCGTGATCAGCACCTCCACCGACGAGCCCGATGAGCGCGGCCTGCACAAATGACACAAAATCCGCAGCGCATGCTGCGGCGCACTATTTTTGTGCTACATTGAAAGCCATGGAATCGCTGGCTCTGTCCCTACTGCTATCCCCCCCCGGGCGGAGACGGTAAGGCGCGCGCGCACTTTTTCCAGCAAGGCCCGTATGCAATCGCAGCGGGCCTTTTTCGTTGAAGGCGCCAGAGAACAGCGGTTGCTGCGGGTATCCACCCCACCATCCGAACCAGGAGAAACCCCATGGCTGACAAATTGATCATTTTCGACACCACCTTGCGCGATGGCGAGCAGTCGCCCGGCGCCTCGATGACGCGCGACGAAAAGCTGCGCATCGCCCGCCAGCTCGAGCGCCTGAAGGTCGATGTGATCGAGGCCGGTTTCGCCGCCAGCTCCAACGGCGACTTCGAGGCCGTGCAGCTGATCGCCAATTCGATCAAGGACTCGACCATTTGCTCGCTCTCGCGCGCCAACGACCGCGACATCGCGCGCGCCGCCGAGGCGCTCAAGGGCGCCAACCGCGCGCGCATCCACACCTTCATTGCCACCAGCCCGCTGCACATGGAGAAAAAGCTGCGCATGACGCCCGAGCAGGTGCTGGAACAGGCCAAGCAGTCGGTGCGCTTCGCACGCAATCTGGTGGGTGATATCGAATTCAGCCCCGAGGACGGCTACCGCAGCGAGGTGGATTTCCTCTGCCGCGTGATCGAGGCGGTGATCGACGAGGGTGCCACCACCATCAACGTGCCCGACACCGTGGGCTACGCCGTGCCCGAGCTGTACGGCAACTTCATCAAGACCTTGCGCGAGCGCATTCCCAACAGCGACAAGGCCATCTGGTCCGTGCATTGCCACAACGACCTGGGCATGGCCGTGGCCAACTCGCTCGCGGGCGTGAAGATCGGCGGCGCGCGCCAGGTGGAGTGCACCATCAACGGCCTGGGCGAGCGTGCGGGCAATTGCTCGCTTGAAGAGGTGGTCATGGCCGTCAAGACGCGCCGGGACTACTTCGGCCTGGACGTGGGCATCGACACCCAGCACATCGTGGCGGCCAGCCGCATGGTGAGCCAGACCACGGGCTTCGTCGTGCAGCCGAACAAGGCCGTGGTGGGGGCCAATGCCTTCGCCCACGCCAGCGGCATCCACCAGGACGGCGTGCTCAAGGCGCGCGACACCTACGAGATCATGCGCGCCGAGGACGTGGGCTGGACGGCCAACAAGATCGTGCTGGGCAAGCTCAGCGGCCGCAATGCCTTCAAGCAGCGCCTGCAGGAGCTGGGCGTGCAGCTCGACAGCGAGACCGAGATCAATGCGGCGTTTGCGCGCTTCAAGGAACTGGCAGACCGCAAGAGCGAGATCTTCGACGAAGACATCCTGGCCCTGGTGAGCGAGGACACGGTGAGCAGCGATGCCGACCAGTACGGCTTCGTCTCGCTGGCCCAGCACAGCGAGACGGGCGAGCGCCCGCATGCGCGCATCGTGTTCACGGACAGCGGCAAGGAAGTCGTGGCCGAGGCCGATGGCAACGGCCCCGTGGATGCCTCGCTCAAGGCCATCGAATCGCATGTGCAAAGCGGCGCCGAGATGGTGCTGTACTCGGTCAACGCCATCAGCGGCTCGACGGAAAGCCAGGGCGAGGTGACCGTGCGACTGCAAAACAGCGGCCGGGTGGTCAATGGCGTCGGAGCGGACCCGGACATCATTGTCGCCTCTGCCAAGGCCTATCTGCATGCGCTGAACAAGCTGCAGAGCAAGGCCGACCGCGTGGCGGCCCAGGGCTGACTGCGTGGCGTCGCTCCGTGTGCCTGCGGCCCCCTCTGCTATTTCACAGAGTGGATTCAAATGATCTCGCAAGATATTGATCTTGCGGGATCATTTTGTTGACATTACACTGCGTCACATTTCTTGGCAGCCGGGAGTAGCATCTTGTACCGTTTTTCATCCATGGCTTCTTTGCAGCGCTGGTCCCGGGGTTTGTCGGTTCTTCTGGTCGGTCTGGCACTTGCCTGCGGCACGGCACACGCTGCCCAGCGTACCGCGGCTCCGGTCAAGAAACACAAGGTGCAAGCCAAGCGCACGCCTGCCAAGGCCACCTCGGCCCATGCGGCCCGTCCGGCCAAGGCGGTGCGCACTGCGGCGGCGGCAAGCGCCAGGCAGGCGCGGCCTGCCGATCGCCGCGCCTCGTTTGGTGAATTGGCCGGCCTGCACCAGCGAAACGATCCGCTGGATCTCAAGTCCAGCGTGGCCCTGGTCGTCGATCAGGACACCCACGAGGTGCTGTTCAGCAAGAATGACCAGGCCGTTCTGCCCATCGCTTCCCTGACCAAGCTGATGACCGGGCTGATCATCAGCCAGGCGCATCTGGACATGAACGAGCCCATCACCATCACCGAAGAAGACATCGATACCGAGAAGGGCAGCCGCTCCCGGCTGGCGGTGGGCACGACGCTCACGCGCGGCGAAATGCTGCACCTGGCGCTCATGTCGAGCGAAAACCGTGCGGCCCACGCGCTGGGACGGACCTATCCCGGCGGGCTGCGGGTGTTCGTCGAGCAGATGAACCTCAAGGCCAAGCTGCTCGGCATGACGGACACGCGCTACGTGGAGCCGACCGGGCTGTCGAGCAAGAACCAGTCGAGCGCGCGTGACCTGGCCGTGCTGGTGAATGTGGCGCATACCGATCCGCTGCTGCGCGACTATTCCACGTCGCCCGGCTATGAGGTGGCCCTGGGCCCGAGGACGCTGCAGTACCGCAACACCAATGCCCTGGTGAAAAACCCCGCATGGGAGATTGGCCTGCAGAAGACCGGCTACATCGCCGAAGCCGGCCGCTGCCTGGTGATGCAGACCAAGATTGCGGGTCGCAAGCTCATCATGGTGTTTCTCGACTCGGCCGGCAAACTCAGCCGGATCGGTGACGCCGAGCGCGTGCGCCGCTGGGTGGAATCGTCCACCTCCCTGCAGCCCGCAGCGGCTGCCCCTGCGCCGGCCGGTCTGGGCCGCAGCGGCTGAGGGGCGTAAAAGCAAGAGAGCGCGGTGCAGGCCGCGCTCAGCGCACCGGCAGCGAGAACGCTGCCTGCGGTGTGCCGTAAGCAGCCCCCTTGAACCCCAGGGCGGCTGAAATCTCATGTGCCGTGGCCTGAAGCTTGGCGAGCCAGCTTTCGTCGAGCCGGTCCGCCGGGGCGGAAATCGACAGGCCTGCAACCAGCCGGCCCTGGTCGTCATAGATCCCGGCAGCCATGCAGCGCACGCCCAGCTCGAGTTCCTCGTTGTCGCGCGCCACGCCCGTCTGCCGCGCCTTGGCAAGCTCGCGCTCGAGCGCCTGCAGCTGGGTGATGCTGTTGCGCGTCTGCCCGGGCAGGCCGGTGCGCAGCGCATAGGCACGCACGCGCTGGGCATCATCGGCCGCAAGAAACAGCTTGCCGGTGGACGTGAGGTGCAGGGGCGCGCGCCCACCGATGGCGCGTACCACCTGCATGCCCGAACGCTCGCTGTAGGCGCGCTCGACGTAGATGATCTCGTCGCCCTGGCGCATGCTCAGGTTCACAGGTTGCTGTGTCAGCCGGTGCAATTCGCGCATGGGCAGCAAGGCAGCGTCACGCAAGCTCAACCGGCCCTTGACCAGGTTGCCCAATTCCAGCAGGCGCATGCCCAGGCGGTACGAACCCGGCTCCGGGCGGTCCACGAAGCGCCCGATGGTCAGGTCGTTGAGAATGCGGTGGGCCGTTGAGGGGTGCAGGCCGGTTCGTTCGCTGATTTCCTTGAGCGAGATAGCCTCTTCGCGTGAGGCCAGAACATCCATGAGAGTGAACATCCGCTCCAGCACCTGCACGCTGGGTTTGGATGGAAGGTCTGGATCGGTTCTTTTCATGAAATGCGGCCGGGTGGAGTAGCACCGATTTTATGGGCCTGCGCGTCCCCGCTACTGTCTGGGGTCGCAGCCTGGCGCGACCATGCGCCCTGCAGCAGGATTTCATGCGGCACGAAGCGTGCCTTGTAGTCCATTTTGGGGCTTTCCTTGATCCAGTAGCCCAGGTACACGTAGGGCAGGCCCAGCATGCGTGCCTGCTCGATCTGCCAGAGGATGTTGAACGTGCCGAAACTCGCGTGCTCCTCGGGCTCGTAGAACGTATACACGGCCGACAGCCCGTCCTCGAGCAGATCGAGAATGGAAACCATGCGCAGCTTGCCGGGCATGGCGTCCGTGGCCGGCTCGCGAAACTCCACCAGGCGCGACTGGATGCGGCTTTGCAGCAGGAACTGGGAATATTGATCGACGCTGTCGTGGTCCATGCCCCCGCCGGGGTGCCGGCCGCTCTGGTAGCGCAGGTAGAGCTGGTAGTGCTCGGGGTCGAAGCAGGGCGCCATGACCCTGGCCTGCAGCGAGGCATGCCGGCGCCAGGCGCGGCGTTGGCTGCGGTTGGGCTGGAATTCCCCGGTCACGACGCGCAGGGCGATGCAGGCCTGGCAGCCATCGCAGTACGGACGGTAGGTGAACATGCCGCTGCGCCGAAAGCCCTGCGTGACCAGCCGGGAGTAGGTCTCGTGGTTCACCAGGTGGCTGGGCGTGGCCACCTGGGAGCGCGCCACCTGGCCCGGCAGGTAGCTGCACGGATAGGGAGCCGTGGCGTAGAACTGCAGTGTCTGGAATGGGTAGTCGTTGAGCTGTGTCATGCCTGCGCGTTCGGGCCGGCCAGAAGCGTGTCCCAGTATAGGGGGTCGAACGACCATTCCAGCGCCGGTTCTGCCCGTGCGTGCGCCAGGCGCGTGAGAAAGGCTTCGCGGTCGATCTCGCGCGCGCCCAGGAAGGCCAGGTGCGCGGTGTTCTGCTGGCAATCGATCCAGGCCGCGCCCTGGGCCCGGCACAGTGCGACCAGGGCGGCCAGCGCGATTTTGGAGGCATCGCTGCGGTGCGCGAACATGGACTCGCCGAACACTGCCTTGCCTATGGCCACGCAGTAGAGCCCACCGGCCAGTTGCCCATCGATCCAGGTCTCCACACTATGGGCATGGCCCGCAGCGTGCAGTGCGGTGTAGGCCTCGATCATTTCCGGGACGATCCAGGTGCCTGTCTGGCCAGTGCGTGGCTTGCTGGCACAGGCTGCCATCACGGTGCGAAAGCCATGGTCGATGCGGATCTCGCAGCGGGCGCTCTGGCGCATGCGGGCGATGCTCTTGCGCAGCGAGCGGTGCAGGCGGAAATGGTCTACATCGAGCACCATGCGCGGATGCGGGGACCACCAAAGCACCGGCTGGTGGGGACTGAACCAGGGAAAGACACCTTTGCCATACGCCTCCAGGAGGCGCGCTACCCCGAGGTCGGTGCCTGCGGCCAGCAAACCCGGTGCTGGCGAGTCCGCACCCCAGGCGCCGTGCACATCCGGCAGGGGATCTGTGGGCAGCAGCCAGGGCAGGGGAAGGTGCATGGAGTGCAAGGGGTGGACCGCGATCATGCGGATGGTAGCGTGAACGCGGCCAGCCACCACGCCCGCCCAAGGCAGAAAAAAACCACCCAGGAATTGCTTCTCTGGGTGGTGTGCATCTGGCTCCCCGACCTGGGCTCGAACCAGGGACCTACGGATTAACAGTCCGGCGCTCTACCGACTGAGCTATCGGGGAATGATGATCGGTATGTGGCTCCTCGACCTGGGCTCGAACCAGGGACCTACGGATTAACAGTCCGGCGCTCTACCGACTGAGCTATCGAGGAACAAGCCTTGCATTATATACAGAAAAACATGCCCGAAAGAAGATCGAGAGGCTTTTTGCATCAGCCGGGTTCTGGCCGCAGCCACAGCCACAGGAGCGTGCATCCCATGAAGCTCGACGCCATGACGGCAACCCAGAGCTTGTCGCTGGTCCAGAAGAGAATGGCCGCGCACAGCGCCATGAGAACTGTGGCGTTCCATTTGGAGCGCCGGCTCACGCGGCCGCCATCGGCCCAGTCGCGCAGCATGGCGCCAAACAGCGGGTGGTACCAAAGCCATTCGTGCAGGCGTGGCGAACTGCGTGCCGCTGCCCATGCGGCCATGAGAATGAACACGGTGGTCGGCAGGCCGGGCACGAACACGCCCACGACTCCCAGGCCCAGGCACAGAACGGCAAACGCCAGCAGCGCCCAGCGCAGGGGCCTGGGCAGGTGCTTTTGCGCAGGGGGTGGCGGTACCACGGGCGCCTGGCCGGGGGGAGGGGGAATCGGGGAGGTGTCCATGGTGCGACCGGCGGACTGTGCTCGTGCGCCATTGTGCCTGGGCTGGTGCGCTGGCGGGCGGCATTCACCTGACGCAGGGGCGGTTATGCTTGGCGCTGGGGTGCCCGCCATGGATACACGGATCCTGGTGCCGGCATGGCCGATGTACTTCTCATTCAGACCCCATGGCGATCCATACCATCTTGAAAATGGGCGAGGCTCGGCTGCTGCGCGTGGCTCGCCAGGTGCTCGAATTCGATACGCCGGCGTTGCACCAGCTCGTGCAGGATATGCACGACACCATGCGGCATGCACGCGGCGCGGGGCTGGCGGCGCCGCAGATCGGCGTCGATCTGCAGCTCGTGGTGTTCGGTTCCTCCGAGCCCAATCCGCGCTACCCCCAGCGTCCCCTGGTTCCACCCACGGTGCTGGTGAACCCGGTCATCACCCCTCTGGGAAGCGAGACCGAGATGGACTGGGAGGGCTGCCTGTCGGTCCCGGGCCTGCGTGGCATGGTGCCGCGCTGGCGGCGCATCCGCTACACAGGCCAGGATCCCTATGGCCGGGTGATAGAACGCGAGGTGGAGGGCTTCCATGCACGCGTGGTGCAGCACGAATGCGATCACCTCGCGGGCATTCTTTATCCCATGCGCATGCAGGACTTTACCCAGTTCGGCTACACCGAGGTGCTGTTCCCGGATATGGCAGCGGATCCGGACGACTGAGCCTGCAACTGGCGCCACTCGTCGGCGCTGTAGGCGCGTGATCCGGTCACGAAGCACAGGCCTTGCGGTCCTTCCAGGGAAAAGCCGGCTGCGTTGCCCGGCGTCACGCCGATGACCAACTGGCGCTGCTGCAGGTGCACGTACTGCGCCTCGTTGACGTAGAAGGGGCAGCCGCCGATCTGTCCAATGCACAGGTCATAGCGCCCTGGCACCAGCTCGCCCGCGAGGTAGCACATGGGGCTGCTGCCGTCGCAGCAGCCATGCGACAGGTAAAACATCAGCGCCGTCCCATGCCGGGCCTTGAGCTGCTCGATCAAGGCCAGGGCCTCGGCGGTTGCGATCACGCGTTCAACCATGCGTGCTGCTTCGGAATGTGCCGGGATGGCGATTCGCCGCCCCGGCCTGCCGCACCGTGGATCAGAAGAATCCCAGCGCCTTGGGGCTGTAGCTCACCAGCAGGTTCTTGGTCTGTTGGTAGTGCTCCAGCATGATCTTGTGTGTCTCGCGCCCGATGCCCGACTCCTTGTACCCCCCGAAGGCCGCGTGGGCCGGATAGGCGTGGTAGCAGTTCGTCCAGACGCGGCCCGCCTGGATGCCACGGCCCATGCGGTAGGCGCGGCCGCCGTCACGGGACCACACGCCTGCGCCCAGGCCATACAAGGTGTCGTTGGCGATGGCGAGCGCCTCGGCTTCATCCTTGAAGGTGGTCACGGCCAGTACCGGACCGAAGATTTCCTCCTGGAAGATGCGCATCTTGTTATGGCCCTTGAACAGCGTGGGCTGGATGTAGTAGCCGCCCGCCAGGTCGCCGGGCAGGTGCGCGCGGTCCCCTCCCACGAGCACCTGCGCGCCTTCTTCCTTGCCCAGCGCGAGGTAGGTTTCGATCTTCCTCATCTGCTCGGCGGAGGCCTGTGCGCCCATCATGCTGTCGGTGTCCAACGGGCTGCCCTGCCGTATCGCCCGCACGCGGGCCAGGGCGCGTTCCATGAACTTGTCGTAGACGGATTCCTGGATCAGGGCGCGCGACGGGCAGGTGCACACCTCACCCTGGTTGAAGGCGAACAGCACCAGGCCTTCGATGGCTTTGTCGAAAAAGGCGTCATCGGCGTCCGCCACGTCGGCAAAGAAGATGTTGGGCGACTTGCCGCCCAGCTCCAGCGTGGCCGGAATGAGGTTGTTGGCGGCGGCCTGGGCAATCACCTTGCCGGTGGCGGTCGAGCCGGTGAAGGCGATCTTGGCGATGCGGCGGCTCGATGCCAGCGGCATGCCGGCCTCGCGGCCATAGCCATTGACGACATTGACCACGCCCGCGGGCAGCAGGTCGGCGATCAGCTCCATCAGAATCAGGATGGAAATGGGCGTGGACTCCGCGGGCTTGAGCACCACGCAATTGCCCGCTGCCAGCGCCGGTGCCAGCTTCCAGGCCGCCATCAGGATGGGGAAGTTCCAGGGAATGATTTGTCCGACCACGCCCAGGGGCTCATGGAAGTGGTAGGCGATGGTGTCCGCGTCGATCTCGCTGATGCTGCCTTCCTGTGCGCGCAGGCAACCGGCAAAGTAGCGGAAGTGGTCTACGGTCAGCGGGATGTCGGCATTGAGCGTCTCGCGGATGGCCTTGCCGTTGTCCACGGTTTCGGCGTAGGCGAGCCGCTCCAGATTCTGCTCGATGCGGTCGGCAATCTTCAGCAGCAGGTTGGCGCGCTCGGCAGCCGGGGTGCGGCCCCACTGTGCGGCGGCGGCATGTGCTGCATCCAGCGCCAGCTCGACGTCCTCGGCCGTGGAGCGTGCGGCCTGGGTGTAGGGCTTGCCCGTGATGGGTGTCAGCACATCGAAATAGGCACCCTTGACGGGGGGCACGAACTGGCCGCCAATGAAGTTGTCGTAACGGGTCTTGTAGCTGACTTTGGCGTCCGGGGAACCGGGGGGTGCGTACAACATGCGCAGTCTCCTATGGATGAATGGGGGGCACTGTCAACGCGCTGCGCTGTCGGTGCGGCGCGTCCGGTCCATGCATTGCAGGATGCGTGCCACACCCGCAGGGGCGGGCAAACCGGGCCAAAGTGCGGGGCTGTGCGCTCGTGCTGTGCTGCGGCTGTGCCATGGGCCTGCGACAGGTGTGCCAAAACGGGACAGCAGGCGGGGTTTTCCGGCTGAAATGGGCTCGGTGAATCGCGCACAATGGTCCGGTCGCCTCATTGCCACAAGAGCGATGTCGGAGATGGTGCACCCATCCCGGCCACCGAAAAAAATACCGGAGACCCATGGCCATGCCTTCCACAGTCCTTTCAGGGCGAGCGGTGCCTGGTGCCTTGCGCAGCGCGCGCTGGCATTTGATGAATGCGGGCACCTTGCCTGCGGACGCGCTGCCGCCCGAGCTCTCGAATTCCTGGCTGCGCAGTTGGCAGGCGGGCCTGCAGCCTTGCGGGCGGATGTCCGGCGTGCCCCATGCATCCGGCGCCCAGTTGGCCCGGGCGCTGGATATGCAGCGCGAACTGGTGGCCCATGCGCGGCCGGTGATGGAGTTTCTGTGCGAGCAGACGCGCGACTCCGACAGCCTGGTCATTCTCGCCGGGGCCGATGGCATGCTGCTGCACGCCTCGGGCGATTCCCGTTTCATGGGGCGCGCCGAGCGCGTGGCCCTGCGGCCTGGTGCGACCTGGAGCGAGCAGTACCGCGGGACGAACGCCATAGGCACGGCGCTGGCCGACGACCGGGCACTCGTGGTGCACGCACAGGAGCATTTTCTGGAGCGCAACAGCTTCCTGACCTGTGCGGCCGCTCCCATCCATGCCGCCGACGGGCGTCTGCTGGGGGCGCTGGACGTTTCGGGCGATCACCGGGGGTATCACCGCCATACTCTGGGACTGGTGCGCTCGGCCGTCAGGATCATCGAGCACCGGCTGTTCGAGACCAAGCACGACCCGAGGCATTGGCAGGGACTGCGCCTGCGCCTGCATGCCCAGCCCGAGGGCCTGGGCACGGTCACCGAGGGCTTGCTCGCCGTGCGTGACGACGGCGTGCTGGCGGGCGCCAGCGTCGCGGCGCTCAGCGCGCTGGGCCTGCAGTGGCGCGATGTGGGCGCAATCCGCCTCGACGCGGTGTTGACGGAGCCTCTGGAGCAGTTGTGGCAATGGAGCCAGAAGCCTGGCGCCGCGGCCCGTGTGGTGCACACCGTGGCCGGGCAGGCGCTGTGGGTCAAGGCCGAGTCTGGCCGTCTCCCGCAGACGGCCATATTCACGGCGGTTCCGGCGCGCGAACACATTGCGCCGGTGGGGGACGCGCTCTCCCGCATCGACACGGGGGACGCGGTATGGCATGCGGCCGTGGAGCGTGCGCGCAAGGTCGCCGGCAAACCCATTGCGCTGCTGCTGCAGGGCGAGTCCGGCGTGGGCAAGGAGGTTTTCGCCCGCGCGGTGCACCATAGCGGGCCGCGCAGCCAAAAGCCTTTTGTGGCGGTCAATTGCGCGGCGTTGCCGGAGCAGCTCATCGAGGCGGAGCTGTTTGGCTACCTCCCGGGCGCATTCACCGGCGCGCGCCGGGAGGGGGCGCCAGGGCGTATCCGCGAAGCGGAGGGCGGCACGCTTTTCCTCGATGAAATCGGTGACATGCCCCTGGCCTTGCAGGCACGGCTGCTGCGCGTGCTGCAGGACCGCGAGGTCAGCCCCTTGGGCGGGGGCAAGCCGGTTGCGGTGGACTTTGCCCTGGTCTGCGCGACCCACCGCAGGCTGGCCCAGGAGATCGAGGCCGGGCGTTTCCGCGAGGACCTCTACTACCGGCTCAATGGCTTGACGCTGCAACTGCCTGCCTTGCGCGAACGCACGGATTTCGACCACCTGCTCGACAGCCAGCTCCAGGCGCTCATGCCGCACAAGACGCTGGCCATCGCTGCCGGGCTGCGGGAGCGGCTGCGTGCCTACCCCTGGCCAGGCAATATGCGCCAGCTCTCCTCGGTGCTGCGCACCGTGTGTGCCTTGCTTGAGGAAGACGACTTGGTGATCGATTGGCAGCACCTGCCCGACGACCTGGCGCATGTGCTGCGGCAGCAGCCGGGCACCACTCCGGAGCCATCCGAGGACCTGCCCACGGATCTGCGCTCATTGTCGCGGTACAGCATTGCACGCGCACTGCAGGCCTGTGCAGGCAATTACTCGGAGGCGGCGCGCATGCTCGGCATAGGCCGCAGCACCCTCTACCGGAAGCTGCGCAGGCCGGGCCTGCCCGGCTGAGGCGGATGGCCGGGCCGTGCATCAGGACGCCTTGGGCGTGACCAGGTCCCAGCAGGCGATGAACAGCGCTGCTATCACCGGCCCGATGACGAAGCCGTGCAGGCCGAACAGGGTCATGCCGCCCAGCGTGGAAATGAGCACCACGTAGTCCGGCATCTTGGTGTCCTTGCCGACGAGGATGGGGCGCAGCAGGTTGTCCACCATGCCGATCACCGTGACGCCAAAGGCCGTCAGCACGGCGGCCTGCCACAGTGCTCCGGTGGCGAGGAAGTAGATCGCCACCGGGCCCCAGATCAGGCTCGCGCCCACGGCGGGCAGCAGGGAGAGGAAGGCCATGAGCACCCCCCACAGCACCGGCCCCTGGATGCCCAGTATCCAGAAAATGAAACCGCCGAGCAGGCCCTGGGTGGCAGCCACCATCAGGTTGCCCTTGAGGGTGGCGCGGATCACCGTGATGAACTTGGCGCTCAGGTCGCGTTTGTGCTGATCGTCCAGCGGAATCGCCTGGTGGATGCGTTTGCCCAGGGCGGGTCCGTCGCGCAGCAGAAAGAACAGCAGGTAGAGCATGACGCCGAAGCTGACGACGAATTGCAGCGTGTTCTGGCCCACGCTCAGCGCACGCGTGGCAATGATTTGCCCGGCCTGCACCGAAAAGGCCGAGAGTTTTTGCTGGATGGCTGCCACGCTGGTGAGCTCCAGGCGGTCGAGCAGGCCCACCAGCCAGTCGGGCAGGGCGGCAATGACCTGCTGCAGGTAGGCGCCAAAATCGAGCTGCCCGGAGCGCAAGCGGTCGTAGATGTGGGTGGCCTCCTGCACCATGGACACGCCGATGAAGGACAGGGGCAGGATGACCACCACCAGGCACAGCAGCAGCGTCACAAGTGCCGCCCGGTTGGGTTTGCCGTGCATGCGCGCCAGGATGCGCCGGTGCAGCGGCATGAACAGAATGGCCAGCGCCACGCCCCAGAACACGGCCTCGTAGTAGGGCCACAGAATCGCGCCGAAGGCCAGCGAAACCGCCACCAGCAAAAGAACAAAGGTCTTGTTCTGCAGCGTTGAATGTGTCATGTGCAGGGCAGTGGAATGGAACAAGCGCGAATGTACGCCACGCGCGGCGCCCGCCGGGTGGCCCGGCGCGGAAAAATGCGCCGCTGCGCTGCCCCGGCACGGCAAAGACCCCAAGCGGCTGAGGGCGAACAGTGGCACAATGGCGGGCGTACCAGGCCCTTCCCCAGCCACAGTCGCATCCGCCAACCGGTTCAGCCGTGTCGCGGAAGGTTTGTAAACCAGCTAATGTCTCCTTCAGGGAGACGGAGGTCAGCGGAACATGAGCGAGACGACATCCGTTTATCAAGCCTACCAAGGCAACACCTATCTCTTCGGCGGCAATGCGCCCTACGTCGAAGAGATGTACGAAAACTACCTTGCCAACCCGGGCAGCGTGCCCGATTCCTGGCGCGAGTACTTCGATGCACTGCAGCACGTACCCGCCGTGGACGGCAGCGATACACGCGACGTACCCCACCTGCCCGTCATCAATGCCTTTGCCGAGCGTGCCAAGGCCGGCGGCACCAAGGTGGTGGTGGCCAGCACGGATGCCGAGATGGGGCGCAAGCGCACCGCCGTGCAGCAGCTCATCGCTGCGTACCGCAACGTGGGTGCACGCTGGGCCGACCTGGACCCCTTGAAGCGCGCCGAGCGCCCCCAGATTCCCGAACTGGAGCCTTCGTTCTACGGCTTCAGCGATGCCGACCAGGAAACGGTGTTCGACACGAGCAACACCTTCTTCGGCAAGGACAAGATGCCCCTGCGCGAGCTGCTCAACGCGCTGCGCGAGACCTACTGCGGCACCATTGGCGCCGAGTACATGTACGCCACCGACCAGGGGCAGAAGCGCTGGTGGCAACAAAAGCTCGAGGGCATCCGCTCCAAGCCCGCTTTCAACGCCGACAAGAAAAAGCGCATCCTCGACCGCCTCACGGCCGCTGAGGGCCTGGAACGCTTCCTGCACACCAAGTATGTGGGTCAGAAGCGCTTCTCGCTCGAAGGTGGCGAGAGCTTCATTGCCGCCATGGACGAGCTCATCCAGAGTGCCGGCGCCAAGGGCGTGCAGGAGATCGTGATCGGCATGGCCCACCGCGGCCGCCTGAACGTGCTGGTCAACACCCTGGGCAAGATGCCCAAGGACTTGTTTGCCGAGTTCGACCACACGGCCCCCGAAGACCTGCCCGCCGGTGACGTCAAGTACCACCAGGGCTTCAGCTCCGACGTCTCCTCCCCGGGCGGTCCGGTGCACCTGTCGCTGGCCTTCAACCCCTCGCACCTGGAAATCGTCAACCCTGTGGTCGAGGGCTCGGTGCGTTCGCGCATGGACCGCCGCGGCGACCCCAAGGGCAAGCAGGTGCTGCCCGTGCTGGTGCACGGCGATGCCGCATTTGCCGGCCAGGGCGTGAACCAGGAAACCCTGGCGTTGTCCGAAACCCGCGGCTACACCACGGGCGGCACGGTGCACATCATCATCAACAACCAGATCGGGTTCACCACCTCCGATCCGCGCGACCTGCGCTCCACGCTGTACTGCACCGACATCGTGAAGATGATCGAGTCGCCCGTGCTGCACGTCAACGGCGACGACCCCGAGGCGGTGTGCCTGGCCGTGCAACTGGCGCTGGAGTACCGCATGGAGTTCTCCCGGGACGTGGTGATCGACATCATCTGCTTCCGCAAGCTGGGCCACAACGAGCAGGACACGCCCATGCTCACCCAGCCGCTGATGTACAAGAAGATCGGCCAGCACCCCGGCACACGCAAGCTCTACGCCGACAAGCTGGCCGCGCAGGGCCTGGGTGAAACGCTGGGCGACGACATGGCCAAGGCCTACCGCGCCGCCATGGATGCGGGCAAGCACACGGTCGATCCGGTGCTCACCAACTTCAAGAGCAAGTACGCTGTCGATTGGAGCCCCTTCCTGGGCAAGACCTGGACGGATGCTGCCGACACCGCCATTCCGCTGACCGAATGGAAGCGTCTGGCCGAGAAGATCACGACCATCCCCGAGAGCGTCACCCCGCACACCCTGGTCAAGAAGGTGTACGACGACCGCGCCGCCATGGGCCGGGGCGAGATCAACGTGGACTGGGGCATGGGCGAGCACATGGCCTTTGCCTCGCTGGTCGCCTCGGGCTACCCCGTGCGCCTGTCGGGCGAGGACTGCGGCCGCGGCACCTTCACGCACCGCCACGCCGTCATCCACGACCAAAAGCGCGAGAAGTGGGACGAAGGCACCTATGTGCCCCTGCAGAACGTGGCCGAGAACCAGGCGCCGTTCGTCGTCATCGACTCCATCCTCTCCGAAGAGGCCGTGCTGGCCTTCGAGTATGGCTACGCCTCGAACGATCCCAACACGCTGGTGGTCTGGGAAGCGCAGTTCGGCGACTTCGCCAACGGTGCGCAGGTGGTGATCGACCAGTTCATCGCCTCGGGTGAGGTCAAGTGGGGGCGCGTCAACGGCATCACGCTGATGCTGCCGCACGGCTACGAGGGTCAGGGTCCCGAGCACAGCTCGGCGCGCCTGGAGCGCTTCATGCAGCTCGCTGCCGACACCAACATGCAGATCGTGCAGCCCACCACGGCCAGCCAGATCTTCCACGTGCTGCGCCGCCAGATGGTGCGCAACCTGCGCAAGCCCCTGGTCATCATGACGCCGAAGTCGCTGCTGCGGAACAAGGACGCGACCTCGCCGCTGTCCGAGTTCACCAAGGGCGGTTTCCAGACCGTGCTGGGCGAGCGCGACGAGGCGATCGCCAAGAAGGGCGACAAGGTCAAGCGCGTCATCGCCTGCTCGGGCAAGGTGTACTACGACCTGGTGAAGAAGCGCACCGAGGACGAGCGTAGCGACGTGGCCATCATCCGTGTCGAACAGCTCTACCCGTTCCCGCACAAGGCCTTTGCCGCGGAGCTCAAAAAATACCCCAACGCCGCCGACATCGTGTGGTGCCAGGACGAGCCGCAGAACCAGGGTGCCTGGTTCTTCATCCAGCACAACATCCACGAAAACATGCTGCCGGGCCAGAAGCTGGGCTACGCAGGCCGTGCGGCCTCGGCGTCGCCCGCGGTGGGCTATGCGCACCTGCATGCCGAGCAGCAAAAGAACCTGGTGGAAGCCGCGTTCGCCAAGCTCAAGGGTTTTGTGCTGACCAAGTAAGGCTCTGAACCCACGCTCTCAGTACAAAACATCGCATTGGAAAGAATTCAAAATGGCAATCGTTGAAGTCAAGGTCCCCCAACTGTCCGAATCCGTGGCCGAAGCCACCCTGCTGCAATGGAAGAAGAAGCCCGGCGAAGCCGTCGCCGCCGATGAGATCCTCATCGAAATCGAGACCGACAAGGTCGTGCTCGAGGTGCCCGCGCCCGCCGCAGGCGTGCTGACCGAGCTGGTGGTGGGCGATGGCGGCACGGTCGTGTCCGATCAGCTCATCGCCAAGATCGACACCGCCGCCGTGGCCGGTGTGCCGGCCCCGGCGGCCGCCGCGCCCGCCCCCGCACCTGCAGCCGCCCCGGCCGCGCCGGCTGCCACGGGTGGCAGCAAGGGCGGTGTGGCCATGCCGGCCGCCGCCAAGCTGCTGGCCGACAACCAGCTGTCCGTCTCGGCCGTGGCCGGCACGGGCAAGGACGGCCGCGTGACCAAGGGCGACGTGCTCGCCGCCGTGGCCGGGGGCGCCAAGCCCGCTGCCGCCGCCATTCCCACGGGCGTGCCCACCAAGGCGCTGCCCCAGGTGGCCGCCTCCGCCGCCCCTGAGCTGGGCGAGCGCCCTGAGCAGCGCGTGCCCATGAGCCGCCTGCGTGCCCGCGTGGCCGAGCGCCTGCTGCAGTCGCAGGCCACCAACGCCATTCTGACCACGTTCAACGAGGTCAACATGGCGCCCGTCATGGAGATGCGCAAGAAGTTCCAGGAGAAGTTCGAGAAGGAGCACGGCGTCAAGCTAGGCTTCATGAGCTTCTTCGTCAAGGCCGCCGTGCACGCCCTCAAGAAGTACCCCGTGCTCAACGCCTCGGTCGATGGCAACGACATCGTCTACCACGGCTACTTCGACATCGGCATCGCCGTGGGCTCGCCGCGCGGCCTGGTGGTGCCCATCCTGCGCAATGCCGACCAGATGGGCTTTGCCGACATCGAGAAGAAGATCGCCGAATTCGGCCAGAAGGCCAAGGACGGCAAGCTGGGCATCGAGGAGATGACCGGCGGCACCTTCTCCATCTCCAACGGCGGCGTGTTCGGCTCCATGCTGTCCACGCCTATCATCAACCCGCCGCAGTCGGCCATCCTGGGCGTGCACGCCACCAAGGACCGCGCCGTGGTGGAGAACGGCCAGATCGTCATCCGCCCGATGAACTACCTGGCCATGAGCTACGACCACCGCATCATCGACGGCCGCGAGGCCGTGCTGGGCCTGGTGGCCATGAAGGAGGCGCTGGAGGACCCGTCGCGTCTGCTGTTCGACATCTGAGAGCGCGATGGCCTGGGTGTACCTGCTGCTCGCGGGCGTGTTCGAGATCGGCTGGCCCCTGGGCTTCAAGCTGTCCCAACAGCCCGAATACCGCGTGAGCGGCATTGCCGGCGCCATCGTGTCCATGGGCATCAGCGGCTGGCTGCTGTGGATGGCGCAGCGGGAGATCCCGATCGGCACCGCCTATGCGGTGTGGACCGGGATCGGCGGCGCCGGCACGTTTTTGATCGGGGTGCTGTTCTTCGGCGATGCCGCCACGCTGACCAGGTTTCTGGGCGTGGCCATGATCGTCGGCGGGGTCATCACCCTCAAGCTTGCGCACTGAAAGCGGTGCGCACAGGAGAGTAAAGCAATGAGCAAACAATTCGACGTCATCGTCATCGGTGGCGGCCCTGGCGGCTACATCGGCGCCATCCGCGCCGCGCAACTGGGCTTCAACGTGGCCTGCATCGACGAGTGGAAAAACGACAAGGGCGGCCCCGCCCCCGGCGGCACCTGCACCAACGTGGGCTGCATCCCCTCCAAGGCGCTGCTGCAGTCGTCCGAGCATTTCGAGCACGCCCACAAGCATTTCGCCGAGCACGGCATCAGCACCGGCAAAGTGACGATGGACGTGGCCAAGATGGTCGGCCGCAAGGATGCGGTCGTGAAGCAGAACAACGACGGCATCCTGTACCTGTTCAAGAAGAACAAGGTCAGCTTCTTCCATGGCCGTGGTTCCTTCGTCAAGGCGGTCGAGGGCGGCTACGAGATCAAGGTGGCCGGCGCGGCGGAAGAGACCCTGGTGGGCAAGCAGGTCATCGTCGCCACGGGTTCCAACGCCCGCGCGCTGCCCGGCGTGGCGTTCGATGAGGAGAACATCCTGTCGAACGACGGCGCGCTGCGCATCGGCGCCGTACCGAAGAAGCTCGGCGTGATCGGCTCGGGCGTGATCGGCCTGGAAATGGGCTCGGTCTGGCGCCGCCTGGGCGCCGACGTGACGGTGCTCGAAGGCCTGCCCACGTTCCTGGGCGCGGTCGATGAGCAGATCGCCAAGGAAGCCAAGAAGGCCTTCGACAAGCAGGGCCTGAAGATCGAGCTGGGTGTGAAGATCGGCGAGATCAAGACCGGCAAGAAGGGCAAGGAGTCCAAGGTCAGCGTGGCCTACACCAACGCCAAGGGCGAGGCCCAGGCGCTGGAGGTGGACAAGCTCATCGTCTCCATCGGCCGCGTGCCCAACACCATCGGCCTGAACGCCGAAGCCGTGGGCCTGCAGCTCGACGAGCGCGGTGCCATCGTGGTGGACGGCGATTGCAGGACCAACCTGCCCGGCGTCTGGGCCGTGGGCGACGTGGTGCGCGGCCCCATGCTGGCGCACAAGGCCGAGGAAGAGGGCGTGGCCGTGGCCGAGCGCATTGCCGGCCAGCACGGGCATGTGAACTTCAACACCATCCCCTGGGTGATCTACACCAGCCCCGAGATCGCCTGGGTGGGCCGCACGGAGCAGCAGCTGAAAGAGCAAGGCGTGAAGTACAAGGCCGGCACGTTCCCGTTCCTGGCCAACGGCCGCGCGCGCGCGCTGGGCGACACGACCGGCATGGTCAAGTTCCTGGCCGATGCCGCGACCGACGAGATCCTGGGCGTGCACATCGTCGGCCCCATGGCCAGCGAACTGATCGCCGAAGCCGTGGTGGCCATGGAGTTCAAGGCCAGCGCCGAGGACATCGCGCGCATCTGCCGTGCCCACCCGTCCTTGAGCGAAGCCACCAAGGAAGCGGCGCTGGCCGTGGACAAGCGCACGCTCAACTTCTGAGGATTTGCAGCAAAATTGGCTTCCAGCGCTTGCCAGATAAGCGCTGGAAGCTATTTTTTTGATAGCGAATGCATTTCCCTCCAAGAAAATATGCATGAAATATGCCTCCAGCGCTTATCCAGCAAGCGCGAGAAGCTCTATTTTTGATAGCGAGGAACGCCGGTGAACGTCAGGCAGGCCTACGAGGCGGAGCTCGCCGCCAAGGGCTTTGAGAGCGACCCCGCGCAATTGCGCGCCGTGGCGGCCCTGGAGCGCTGCGCCCAGGAGTGGGGCGCGTACAAGCAGCGCCGCTCCAACGCCCTCAAGAAGCTCATCAACCGTCCCCAGATTCCCCGCGGCGTCTACATGTACGGCGGCGTGGGGCGGGGCAAGAGCTTCCTCATGGACTGCTTCTTCCACGCCGTGCCCATCAAGCGCAAGGTGCGCCTGCATTTCCATGAGTTCATGCGCGAGGTGCACCGCGAACTCGCTGCCCTGCAGGGCACGCAGAACCCGCTGGACGTGCTGGGCGAGCGCATGGCCAAGCGCTACAAGCTGATCTGCTTCGACGAGTTCCACGTCGCGGACATCACCGACGCCATGATCCTGCACCGCCTGCTGGTGGCGCTGTTCGACAACGGCGTGGGCTTCGTCACCACCTCCAACTTCAAGCCCGACGAGCTCTACCCCGGCGGCCTGCACCGCGACCGCATCCTGCCCGCCATTGCGCTGCTCAATGAGCGCATGGACGTAGTCAACGTGGACAACGGCACCGACTACCGCCGCCGCACGCTGGAGAACGCCCGGCTCTACCACTGCCCGCTGGGCCCCGAGGCCGACGCCGCCCTGGCCGCCATGTTCGACCAGTTGGCCGAGGTGCGCGACGAGGAGCCCGTGCTGCACATCGAGGCGCGCGAGATCCGCGCCCTGCGCAAGGCCGGGGGGGTGGTGTGGTTTGACTTCCGCGAACTGTGCATGGGCCCGCGCTCGCAGAACGACTACCTGGAGATCGCCAGCCAGTTCCACACCGTGCTGCTCTCGGGCGTGCCCTACATGCCGGTCAACCTGGCCTCGCCGGCGCGGCGCTTCACCTGGCTGGTGGACGTGCTGTACGACCGGCGCGTCAAGCTCATCGTCTCGGCCGCCGTGCCGCCCGAAGAACTCTATACCGAGGGGCCGCTGGCGCACGAGTTTCCGCGCACGGTCTCGCGCCTGAACGAGATGCAGTCCAAGGAATACCTGCAGCTCGAGCGGCGCACGGTCGATACGGGGCTGACATGACCGCGCCGCGCCGCCCGTTCGTCTGGCTGGGCCTGCTGCTGCTCTGGCCCGCCCTGCAGGCCGCCGCCCAGCAAGGGGCGGACGCGGCGCCGGAGCGCGCCGCCGAGCGGGCGCGCATCAGCCGCGAGCGTGCGGCCATCGTGCAGCAGCAGGCACAGGACGAGGCGCAGTGCCAGCAGCGCTTTGCCGTCGAGGACTGCCTGCGCCGCGTGCGCCGTCAGGCGCATGGCCAGCTCGACGCGCTGCGCCGGCAGGAGGAGCAGCTCAACCAGGCAGAGCGCCAGGAGCGCGCCCGCCAGCGCCAGCAATCCATCAACGAGCGCGAACAGCAGCGCGCCAGCCGTGCGGCGGCGGCGCCGCACCCGCAGCCCGCCGCCCGCGAAAAGCAGCCCCGGCGGGCCGCCGAACCGCACCGGCCGCAGCGCGCGGCCGAGCAGGCGCAGCGCCAGCAGCAATTGCGCGAGCAGGCAGAGCAGAACCGGCGCCGCCAGGCGGAAAAGCAGGAGGCGGCGCGCAAGCGCCTGCAGGAGTACGAGGCGCGCAAGGCACGCGACGCGGCCCGTGGGCATCCGCCGGCAGCGCCGCTGCCAGCCGGCTCCCTGAAGCGCCCGCGCGGCTCAGGCCGCCGCAGGCGGGCGGGGAAACAGCGGCGGGGCAGGGGTCTTGGTCTCTTCCACCAGCGCTTCGATCTTCACGATGACCAGCGAGAGGTTGTCGCCCGTGCCGCGGGCGCGCATGCGCGCCTTCTCGATCAGGAACTCCGTGGCCTCGCGCGGGGACAGCGACTCCACCACCGAGGCGAGCTCCGTCGGCGAGAAGTAGTGCCACACGCCGTCGCTGCAGGCCAGCAGCACGTCGCCGGGCATCAGCTGGTGGATCATGTGCGTCGTGATGGGCGGGTCGCTCTCGGTGCCCAGGCAGCCCACCAGGATGTTGGAGTGCGGGTGGTTGTTGGCCTCGGCCTCGGTGATTTCGCCGCGATCGACCAGGGCCTGCACATAGGAATGGTCGCTGGTGCGGTACATCATGCGGCCGTTCTGGAAGTGGTAGATGCGTGAATCCCCCGCGTGCACCCAGTGGCAGTCGCCGCGCGGGTTGATGAGGTAGGCGGCAATCGTGCTGTGGGGCTCCTGCTCCGAGGTGATGGCCGTGAGCCGGATGACGATGTGCGCCTCCTGCACCAGGTTCTTGAGCATGGCCACCGGGTCGTCGGTCTCGGGCGAATAGCGCTCGAACAGCTGGCGCGCGGTCAGCATCACCTGGTCGGACGCCTTGCGCCCGCCGCTGCGCCCGCCCATGCCGTCGGCCAGCACCGCCAGCACGCAGCCGTTGTAGCGGGGGTGCGACAGCAGCAGCACCTGGTCCTGCTGGTACTCCCGGTCACCCTTGTGGATGCCGGTGGATGCGCTGAGACGAATCGGTCTGGACATGGCGTGGATTGTGTCTGGAGGAAATGCCGCGCGCCCCGGCACGGGGCGCCCTGGCGCCCCCATTATCGGGCGTGGTGTCGCATTTGTGCCAAGCCTGGCTGCCGCCCTGGCGCCTGGCGGGCCCACCTGGCGGTGCGGCGGCCGCTTACCAGAACTTCCACCAGGGGTTGCTGGGGCCCTTGAAGCCCTGCGTCAGGAACGGGCTCCGGGGGTAGTTCTTTTCGAGCACGCGGCGCGCATCGTCGCGCAACTGCACCAGGCCCAGCGCGTCGTAGGACTGCACCAGGATGTACAGCGCCTCCTCCTGCGCGGGCACGGCGTCGTAGTCCGAGAGGGCCAGTTGCGCGCGGTTGATGGCCGCCACGTAGGCGCCGCGCTGGAAGTAGTAGCGCGCCACGTGTACTTCGTACTGCGCGAGCGAATTGACGATGTAGGTCATGCGCTGGCGCGCGTCCTGGGCGTAGCGCGACTCGGGAAAGCGTGCGGCGAGCTCGCGGAACGCCTCGAACGAGTCCTTGGCCGCCTTCTGGTCGCGCTCGGACAGGTCCTGGCGCGACACCCAGGAGAACAGGCCCAGGTTGTCATTGAAGTTGACCAGGCCCTTGAGGTACAGCGCGTAGTCGATGGCCGGGCTGGTGGGGTGCAGCTTCATGAAGCGCTCCAGCGTGGCCAGCGCCTGGGCCTTTTCGCCGCCCTTGTACTGCGCGTAGGCCTTGTCGAGCTGCGCCTGCTGCGCCAGGGGCGTGCCCGCCGCACGGCCTTCGAGCTTTTCGAGCAGGGGCACGGCGGCGTCGTAGCCGCCGCTGTTGAGCTCGTCGCGCGCCTCGGAGTAGATGCGGTCCGTGGTCCAGCCGGTGGTCTTGTCCTCGGGGGTGCTGGAGCAGCCCGCGGCCAGGGCGGCAGCCAGCAGGGCCGGGAGAAGGAGGGGACGGACACGCAGCATGGACAAGGGCTTTCTGGCGGTAAGAGGCTGGGGCTGCGGCGGGGCCGGGGCCGGCCTGCGGGCACGCATTGCCACCGGATTGTAGCGACGGCTTTCCCACCTGCGCGGCCGGCCTGTGCGGGCGCCGTGGCGTGCCGGGTTTCTACAATGCAGGCATGTTTGTCCATCTGCGCCTGCACACCGAATTTTCCGTCGTGGACGGAACCAACCGCATCGACGACGTGGTGGCCAGCGCAGCCGCCGACGGCCAGCCGGCGCTGGCCATCACCGACCTCAACAACCTGTTTGGCGCCATCAAGTTCTACAAGGCGGCGCGCGGCAAGGGCGTCAAGCCCGTGCTGGGCGCCGAGATCATGCTGGAGGCCGAGGCCGGGCATGCGCCCGCGCGCATGCTGCTGCTGGTGCAAAGCCGCCAGGGCTATCTGCATTTGTCCGAACTGCTGGCGCGGGCCTGGACGGGCAATGCCGCCAAGGGCCAGGCGCTGTGCTCCTGGGCCTGGCTGCAGGAGCTGGGCGAGGGCCTGATCGCGCTCTCGGGTGCGCAGGCCGGGCCGGTGGGCCAGGCGCTGCTGCGCGGCGATGAGGCCGGCGCCACGGACCTGGCCCTGCGCCTGGCCGGGCTGTTTCCGCACCGCTTCTACATCGAGGTGCAGCGCGCCGGCCGCCCCGAGGACGAAGCCCATGTGGCGGCGGCCGTGCCGCTGGCCGCGCGCCTGAGGCTCCCGGTGGTGGCCACGCACCCCGTGCAGTTCGCCACCGAAGACGATTACGAGGCCCACGAGGCGCGCGTGTGCATTGCCGAGGGCGAAATCCTGGCCAATCCGCGGCGTGTGCGCCGCTTCACGCGCGAGCAGTACTTCAAGACCGCGGCCCAGATGCAGCAGCTCTTTGCCGACCTGCCCTCGGCCCTGGCCAATACGGTGGAGATCGCCAAGCGCTGCAACCTCACCCTGGTGCTGGGCAAGCCGCAGTTGCCCGACTTCCCCACGCCCGGGGGCATGCCCATAGAGGAATACTTCCGCCTGGCCTCGTTCGAGGGGCTGGAGCAGCGGCTTGCGCACCTGTACCCCGACCCCCAGGAACGCGAGCGCCAGCGCCCGCGCTATGTGGAGCGGCTGGAGTTCGAGCTGGGCACCATCCTCAAGATGGGTTTCCCCGGCTACTTCCTCATCGTGGGCGACTTCATCCAGTGGGCCAAGGCCAACGGCTGCCCCGTGGGGCCGGGCCGGGGCTCGGGCGCGGGCTCGCTGGTGGCCTATGCGCTCAAGATCACCGACCTGGACCCGCTGCAGTACAACCTGCTGTTCGAGCGCTTCCTGAACCCGGAGCGGGTGTCCATGCCCGACTTCGACATCGACTTCTGCCAGGCCAACCGCGACCGCGTGATCGACTACGTGAAGGAAAAATACGGCAAGGACGCCGTGAGCCAGATCGCCACCTTCGGCACCATGGCGGCCAAGGCGGCCATCCGCGACGTGGGCCGCGTCATGGACATGAGCTACACCTTCTGCGACGGCATTTCAAAATTAGTGCCGGGCAAGCCGGGCCAGACCTACACCCTGGCCTACCCGCCCGAGCAGAAGAAGGAAGGCGACAAGAACAACTACGCCCTGGAGCTCGAACCGCAGCTGTACGAGCGCGTGCGCAAGGAAGAAGACGTGCGCACCATCATCGAGATGGCGCAAAAGCTCGAAGGCATGACGCGCAACATCGGCATGCACGCCGGGGGCGTGCTGATCGCGCCGGGCAAGCTGACCGACTTCTGCCCCCTGTACCAGCAGCCCGGCAGCGAATCGGCCGTGAGCCAGTACGACAAGGACGACGTGGAGGCCATCGGCCTGGTGAAGTTCGACTTCCTGGGCCTGGCCACGCTCACCATCCTGGAGATCGCCAAGGAGTTCATCGTCCGGAGGCACAAGGGCCAGGAGAATTTTGCCTTCGAGAACATCGCGCTGGACGACGGCCCCACCTACCGCCTGTTCTCCGAGGGCAAGACCGAGGCCGTGTTCCAGTTTGAAAGCCGCGGCATGCAGGGCATGCTGAAGGAGGCCAAGCCCAGCCGCCTGGAAGACCTGATCGCCCTGAACGCGCTGTACCGCCCGGGGCCCATGGACCTGATCCCGAGCTTCGTGAACCGCAAGCACGGCAAGGAAGTGGTGGAGTACCCGCACCCCCTGGTCGAGCCGGTGCTCGCCGAGACCTACGGCATCATGGTCTACCAGGAGCAGGTGATGCAGACGGCGCAGGTGCTGGGCGGCTACAGCCTGGGCGGCGCCGACATGCTGCGCCGGGCCATGGGCAAGAAAAAGCCCGAGGAAATGGCCCAGCACCGCGACCTCTTCCGCAAGGGCGCGGCCGAGAAGGGCATCAGCCAGGAGAAGGCCGACGAGGTCTTCGACCTGATGGAGAAGTTCGCGGGCTACGGCTTCAACAAGTCGCACGCCGCCGCCTACTCGCTGCTGGCCTACCACACGGCCTGGCTCAAGGTGCACTACACGGCCGAGTTCTTCTGCGCCAACATGACGGTGGAGATGGACGACACCGACAAGCTCAAGGTGTTGCACGAGGACGCCACGCGGCAGTTCGGCATGCAGTTCGAGCCGCCGGACATCAACCGTGGCCAGTACCGCTTCGAGCCGGTGAGCGACACCGTGATCCGCTACGGCCTGGGCGCTATCAAGGGCACGGGCCAGCAGGCCATCGAGGCCATCGTCGCCGCGCGCGAGGGACGCGGCGAAGGCCCGCGCGGGCATGAGAAAGGCCCCTTCACCAGCCTGTTCGACTTTTGCGTGCGCGTGGACCGCGGGCGCATCAACAAGCGCACGGTCGATGCACTCATCAAGGCCGGCGCCTTCGACAGCCTGCACCGCAACCGCGCGGCGCTGTCGGCCTCCATCGACCGCGCCTTCGACTTTGCCGCGGCGCAGCTCGCCAACGCCAACCAGGGCGGCCTGTTCGACATGATGGGCGACGACGCCCACGGCTCCAGCACCCAGGAGCCCGAGCTGGCCGACGTGCCGCCCTGGGGCGTGCGCGAGCAGCTCGTGCAGGAGAAGACCGCCCTGGGCTTCTACCTCTCGGGGCATTTGTTCGACGAAGGGGCGCGCGAGATCGCGGGCTTCGTGCGCACGCGCATCGCCGACCTGGTGGACACGCGCGAGACGCAGACCGTCGCCGGCATCGTGTCCGACTTCCGTGTCGTCACCGGCCAGCGCGGGCGCCAGGGCATCTTCGTGCTCGAAGACGGCGCCGCGCGCGTCGAGGCCTCGGCCAGCGAGTCCGTCGTCCAGACCTACCGCGAGCTGCTCAAGGACGACGAGCTGGTCATCGTCAGCGGCCGCCTGCAGCCCGGGCGCAACGGCTTCGAGGCGCGCTTCATCGTCCAGCAGGTGCACGACCTGGCCGGCGCGCGCTGCCGTTTCGGCCGCTACCTGCATGTGGCGGCGGGCCTGCCGCCGCCGGAAGTCGGGCGGCTGCTGCGCGAGTTCCCGGCGCGCACCGAATCCACCGAGCACGGCGACCTGCTGCAGGGCCTGCGCGTGCGCCTGTCGGTGCGCTGCACGCAGGGCGGCGAGGGCGCTGCGGCCGAACTGCAACTTGGCGACGCTTTTCGCGTCTACCCCAGTGATGCGGCCCTGGCCGCATGGCGCGCGCAGGCCGCGGGCGGCGCCGTCGCCGTGGTGTATGACTGAGCCCTTGAAATGGCCCTGAATGGTCAAACATCTCGACTCTGCAACTGTCGAAGCTGCTCGCTAGAATGAAATCCATGGCTACCCAACCCCCTGCAGTACCCCCAGGCCCGATCGTGCACCGGCCCACGCCGGAAGGCGACGGCACGGTCGTGCTCGAACGGGTGCCGCAGAAAATCAAGCCCCCGCAGATGTACCAGGTGCTGATGCTCAACGACGACTACACCCCCATGGAGTTCGTCGTGGTCGTGCTGCAGGAGTTTTTCCACAAGGACCGCGAAACCGCCACCCAGATCATGCTCAAGATCCACCTGGACGGCAAAGGCGTGTGCGGCGTGTACCCGCACGACATTGCCAATACCAAGGTCCAACTGGTGCTGGATGCGGCCCGCCAGGCGGGCCACCCCCTGCAATGCGTGTGTGAGCCGGTTGAATAAAGGCCACACCGCCCTGAAGTAGTCCCCTATCCCTGACCTGCAAGCACAAAGGAGTTCTCACATGATTGCCCAGGAACTGGAAGTCAGCTTGCACATGGCCTTCGTCGAGGCCCGCCAGCAGCGCCACGAGTTCATTACCGTGGAGCATCTGTTGCTTGCATTGCTCGATAACCCCAGCGCTGCCGAAGTGCTGCGCGCTTGCGCGGCCCACATCGAGGATTTGCGCACCTCGCTCACCCATTTCATCAAGGACAACACCCCCCAGGTGGCCGGCACCGATGAAGTGGACACCCAGCCGACACTGGGTTTCCAGCGCGTCATCCAGCGCGCCATCATGCACGTGCAGTCCACCGGCAACGGCAAGAAGGAGGTGACCGGCGCCAACGTGCTCGTCGCCATCTTCGGCGAGAAGGACTCGCACGCCGTCTACTACCTGCACCAGCAGGGCGTCACGCGCCTGGACGTGGTCAATTTCATTGCCCACGGCATCAAGAAGGGCGAACCCCAGGAGCCCGCCAAGCCCGAAAGCCCGCCCGAGGGCGAGGAGGGGGCGCAAAGCGCCGAGCGCAGCGAGAAGGCCTCGCCGCTGGAGCAGTACACGCAAAACCTCAACCAGGCCGCCAAGGAAGGCAAGATCGACCCGCTGATCGGGCGCGACTACGAGGTCGAGCGCACCATCCAGATCCTGTGCCGCCGGCGCAAGAACAACCCGCTGCTGGTGGGCGAGGCCGGCGTGGGCAAGACGGCGATTGCCGAGGGCCTGGCCTGGCGCATCACCGAAGGCACGGTGCCCGAGGTGCTGCAGGAGGCGACCGTCTACGCCCTGGACATGGGTGCCCTGCTCGCAGGCACCAAGTACCGCGGCGACTTCGAGCAGCGCCTCAAGGGCGTGCTCAAGAACCTCAAGGACAAGCCCAACGCCATCCTGTTCATCGACGAGATCCACACCCTCATCGGTGCGGGGGCGGCCTCGGGCGGCACGCTGGACGCGAGTAACCTGCTCAAGCCGGCGCTCTCGTCCGGCCAGCTCAAGTGCATCGGCGCGACCACCTTCACCGAGTACCGCGGCATCTTCGAGAAGGACGCGGCCCTGTCGCGGCGCTTCCAGAAGGTGGACGTGGTCGAGCCCACGGTGGCCGAGACCATTGAAATCCTCAAGGGCCTGAAGTCGCGCTTCGAGGAGCACCACAGCGTCAAGTACGCTGCGGCCGCCCTGCAGGCTGCCGCCGAGCTGTCGGCCAAGTACATCAACGACCGCCACCTGCCCGACAAGGCCATCGACGTGATCGACGAGGCCGGTGCGGCGCAGCGCATCCTGGTGCCCAGCAAGCGCAAGAAGACCATCGGCAAGACGGAAATCGAAGAAATCGTGGCAAAAATTGCCCGCATTCCGCCTGCCAACGTCAGCAACGACGACCGCGGCAAGCTGCAGACGCTGGAGCGCGACTTGAAGAGCGTGGTCTTTGGCCAGGACAAGGCACTGGAAGTGCTGGCCTCCAGCGTGAAGATGGCGCGTTCGGGCCTGGGCAAGGGCGACAAGCCGATCGGCTCCTTCCTGTTCAGCGGCCCCACGGGCGTAGGCAAGACGGAGGCGGCCAAGCAGCTCGCCTACATCATGGGCGTGGACCTGATCCGCTTCGACATGTCGGAGTACATGGAGCGCCATGCCGTGAGCCGCCTGATCGGCGCGCCCCCGGGCTACGTGGGCTTCGACCAGGGCGGCCTGCTGACCGAGGCCATCACCAAGAAGCCGCACGCCGTGCTGCTGCTCGACGAAATCGAGAAGGCGCACCCGGACATCTTCAACGTGCTGCTGCAGGTCATGGACCACGGCACGCTGACGGACAACAACGGGCGCAAGGCCGACTTCCGCAACGTCATCATCATCATGACGACGAACGCGGGCGCCGAGACCATGAACAAGGCGGCCATCGGCTTCACCAACCCGCGCCAGGCGGGCGACGAGATGGGCGACATCAAGCGCCTGTTCACGCCCGAGTTCCGCAACCGGCTGGACGCCATCGTGAGCTTCAAGCCGCTGGATGAGCAGATCATCCTGCGCGTGGTGGACAAGTTCCTGCTGCAACTGGAGACGCAACTGGCCGAGAAGAAGGTCGAGGTCACCTTCACCGACGCGCTGCGCAAGCACCTGGCGAAAAAGGGCTTCGACCCCCTCATGGGCGCGCGCCCCATGCAGCGCCTGATCCAGGACACCATCCGCAAGGCCCTGGCCGACGAACTGCTGTTCGGCCGCCTGCAGGACGGCGGCCGCCTGACGGTGGACATCGAGCACGGCACGGACGACAAGGGCCAGGAAACCTCCGAGGTGCGCCTGGACATCCAGCCCCTGCCGAAGAAGGAGCGCGCCGCGCGCTCCGAGCCTGCCGAGCCTGAGGAAGCCACGGCCGACTGAAGGCGCCCCCGGCCCGCCCGACCGCGCGGCGGCCCTCACGGCCGCCGCAGGGCTCCTACCATACGACTGGGCCTGCCTGTAACGGCAGGCCCAGTCGTTTTTGCACCTGCAAAAGCCGTGCGGTCCTGATGTCCGGGCGGAGTGCGCGCGCCGGCCCTGGGCCGTGCCGGCCTGCGCGCAGCGCCGTGGCTCAGGCCTTCTTCTGCACCATCTTGATCACGCTCGAAAAGTCCTCGCCGCCATGCCCCGCGATGCTGTGCGCCGCGTAGAGGGCGCGGGCCAGGCCGCCCAGGGGGGTGCTGGCCTTGGTGGCCATGGCGTTTTCCTGGGCCAGGCCCAGGTCCTTGAGCATGAGGTCGGTGCCAAAGCCGCCGGCGTAGCCCTTGCTGGCGGGGGCGTTCTCGTGCACGCCAGGGAAGGGGTTGTACTTCTCCAGCGCCCAGTTGCCGCCCGAGCTGCGGCGCATGATTTCGCTCAGCACCTTGGGGTCCAGGCCGTTGGCCACGCCCAGGGCGATGGCCTCGCTGGTGCCGATCATCAGGATGCCCAGAAGCATGTTGTTGCAGATCTTGGCCGTCTGGCCCGCGCCCACGGCTCCGGCGTGGAAGATGTTGGCGCCCATCTTTTCCAGCAGGGGGCGGGCGCGCTCCAATTGGGCGGTGCTGCCGCCGACCATGAAGGTCAGCGTGCCGGCGATGGCGCCGCCGGTGCCGCCGGAGACGGGCGCGTCGATGAAGTCGATGCCCAGGCTTTCAGCGGCCTTGGCGACCTTCTGGCTGGTGGCGGCGGCGATGGTCGAGCTGTCGATCACCAGCGTGCCCTTGGCAATGCTGGCCAGCAGGTTGCCGTTGCCCAGGAACAGGCCTTCCACGTGCTGGCTGGCGGGCAGCATGGTGATGACGGCTTCGGCGCCTTGCACGGCGTCCTGCGCGCTGGTGGCCACGCTCAGGCCTTCGGCCTTGACCTTGGCGAGCGCATCCTGGCTCAGGTCGAAGGCCTTGACGCTGTGGCCCGCCTTGTGCAGGTTGATGGCCATGGGGCCGCCCATGTTGCCGAGGCCGATGAATGCGATTTGCATGGTGTTGTCTCCTGGTCGGTGGGGAAGGATGGGATGAGAGATGCTATTGTTTTAGGAGCTATTAGCGCTTGCTGCATAAGCGCTAGAAGCTAAAAATGCTTGAAATGTCATGCCATGGTCCCTTGGCGCGCCTTGGCACGCCGGGGCGAGGCCTTGGCCTGCGGGTTGTAGGCGAGGGCGGTTTGCACCCAGTGCTGCCACTGGGGCCGGGTGGCGTAGCCTGCGGGCTCCACCCAGAAGTAGCCGGGCATGCCGCCGCGCGGGTCCAGCTCGCGCACGCCGGGCGTTTCGGCTGTGGCGGCGTGCTCCAGCGGCGGCAGGCGCACCAGCAGGTCTTCGCCCTTGACGGCCAGGCACAGCTTGCTGTCCACCATGAAGGCGTGGCAGCCAAACAGTTTGCGTTCGTCCACCGTGGCGTCCGCGCCCAGGTGCTCGGCCAGCGCGTCCCGCACCGCGGCGATGAGGTGCAGGGTTTCGTCGGCCAGGGGGCGGGCGGGCATGGCGGGGGGGCTAGCGGATCACATCCGGCGCGTCGCCGTCGAGCATGCGCCGGGCGATGATGACGCGCATGATCTCGTTCGTGCCTTCCAGGATCTGGTGCACGCGCGCGTCGCGCATCAGGCGCTCCAGCGGGTATTCGCGGATGTAGCCGTAGCCGCCGTGCAGTTGCAGCGCCTCGTTGCAGACGTTGAAGCCCGCGTCGGTGGCAAAGCGCTTGGCCATGGCGCAGTAGGTGCTGGCGTTGGCGTCGCCCGCATCAAGCTTGCTGGCGGCCAGGCGCACCATCTGGCGCGCGGCCACCAGCTCCGTGGCCATGTCGGCCAGCTTGAACTGCAGCGCCTGGAAGCTGGCGATGGGCTTGCCGAACTGCTTGCGGTCCTGCATGTACTGCTGCGCCTGCTTGAGCGCGCCTTGCGCCGCGCCCACCGAGCAGGTGGCGATGTTGATGCGCCCGCCGTCCAGGCCCTTCATGGCGATCTTGAAGCCCTCGCCCTCGCGGCCCAGCAGGTGGTTGGCGGGGATGCGCACGTTGTCGAAGCTGATCTGGCGCGTGGGCTGGCTGTTCCAGCCCATCTTTTCTTCCTTCTTGCCGTAGCTGATGCCCGGCGTGTGGGCCGGAACGGCGAAGGCCGAGATGCCCGCAGCGCCCGAACTCGCGTCGCCCGTGCGGGCCATGAGCACCAGCACGTCGGTGCTGCCCGCGCCGGAGATGAAGGCCTTGGAGCCGTTGATGACGTATTCGGCGCCCACCAGTTCGGCGCGCGTTTTGAGCGAGGCGGCGTCCGAGCCCGCGCCGGGTTCGGTCAGGCAGTAGGAGGCCAGCTTTTCACCGCTGGTCAGCAGCGGACCCCAGTGGTCGCGCACCTCGGGCTGGGCCCAGGTGCCGAGCATCCAGGTCGCCATGTTGTGGATGGTGATGAAGGCGGTGGTGGAGGGGTCCACGGCCGCCATTTCCTCGAACACCAGCGTGGCGTCGAGCCGGGGCAAGGCCAGGCCGCCCGCGGCCTCGGGGGCGTACAGGCCGCAAAAGCCCAGTTCGCCGGCCTTGGCAATGGCCTCGCGCGGGAAGATGCCCTCGGCGTCCCAGTGCGCGGCGTGCGGGGCCAACTCGGCCAGGGCGAATTGGCGCGCGGTGTCGGCAAAGGCGCGCTGGTCTTCGGTCAGTTCAAAGTCCATGCGGGTGTCTCTTGCTCTTTTTTTGATAGCTGCCAGCGCTTTACCGTAAAGCGCTGGAGGCCTATTTTCTTTGAAATCCCTCCCCGCGGGGCGGGGAGGGCAGCCGGGGGCTTACTTCAGGCTGATGGTGGTATTGACGCCCTGGCCCGCGGTGCTGTCGTCGAACCAGCGCGACGTCACCGTCTTGGTCTGGGTGTAGAACAGGATGACCTGCTTGCCGTAGGGGCCCAGGTCGCCCAGCTTGGAGGCGCGCGAGCCGGTGAACGAGAACAGCGGCACGGGCACGGGCACGGGCACGTTGATGCCGACCTGGCCCACGTCGATCTCTTCCTGGAACTTGCGCGCCGCCGCGCCCGATTGCGTGAAGATGGCCGTGCCGTTGCCGTTGGGGTTGGCGTTGATGAACGCGATGGCTTCGTCCAGGTCCTTGGCGGCCACAATGCTCAGCACGGGGCCAAAGATTTCCTGGTCATAGATGGCCATGCCGGGCTTGACGCCGCTGAAGATGGTCGGGCCGACGAAGTTGCCCTTCTCGTAGCCGGCCACCTGGGGCTTGCGGCCGTCGAGTTCCAGCGTGGCGCCGTCGGCAATACCGCGCTCGATCAGGCCCTCGATGCGCGAGAGCGCAGCGCAGGAGATGACCGGACCCACGTCCGTGCCCTTTTCGGTGCCGCCGGACACCTTGAGCGTCTTGGCCTTGGCCACCAGGTCGGGCAGCCACTTCTGGGCTTCGCCCACCAGCATCACCACCGGCAGGGCCATGCAGCGCTGGCCGGCGGCGCCGAACGAGGCACCGGCGATGGCGTTGAGCGTCTGCTCCTTGTTGGCGTCGGGCAGCACGATGGCGTGGTTCTTGGCGCCCATCATGCACTGCACGCGCTTGCCGTTGAGGCTGGCGCGGTTGTACACATGCGTGCCCACCTTGGTGGAGCCCACGAAGCTGATGGCCTTGATGTCGGGGTGGTCGCAGATGGCGTTCACGGCTGCCTCGCCGCCGTGGATCACGTTCAGCACGCCGGGCGGAATGCCGGCTTCCAGCGCCAGTTCGCACAGGCGCATGGTGACCATGGGGTCCTGCTCGGAGGGCTTGAGCACAAAGGTGTTGCCCGTGGCGATGGCCATGGGGAACATCCACAGCGGAATCATGGCCGGGAAGTTGAACGGCGTGATGCCGGCGCACACGCCCAGGGGCTGCAGCAGGGTGTAGGTGTCCACGCCATTGGCCACGTTGTTGGCCAGCTCGCCCAGTTGCAGGTTGCCGATGGCGCTGGCGTGCTCCACCACTTCGAGGCCACGGAACACGTCGCCCTCGGCGTCGGGCAGGGTCTTGCCCTGTTCGGCCGTCAGCAGCGCAGCCAGCTCGGCCATGTTTTCACGGATGAGCTGCTGGAGCTTCAGGAAGATGCGCGCGCGCGCGCCGATGGGGGTCTTCTTCCAGGTCTTGAAGGCTTCCTTGGCCGAGGCCACGGCGGCGTTGATTTCGTCCTGCGTGGCGAAGGGCACGCGCGCCAGCACCTGCTGCGTGGCGGGGTTGACCACGTCGCGCCATTCGGTGGTCTTGGATTCAACAAACTGGCCGTTGATCAGCAGTTTGACGGTGGCAACTTTGACGGCAGCATCCATGGGGGTAGTCTCCTGAAAAGGGCACGGGCACCATGCCCGGATGGCGAGCATCGTAGCTTTGCGATTTTGTAAGCACAATATCCAACATTGCGCACGAGATTTGCAAATATGCACAACAACCGATCGGCCCCCATGGACTGGGACAACCTGCGCTTCTTCCTCGAACTGGCGCGCGCGGGCACGCTGGTGGGCGCGGCCCGCCGCCTGGGCGTGGACCACACCACCGTGGCGCGGCGCATCCAGGGGCTGGAGAAGCAGGTGGACGCGGCGCTTTTCGCACGCGAGGCGCTGGGCCACCGCCTGACCGAGGCCGGGCGCGCGCTGCTGCCGCGCGTCGAGGCCATGGAGGCGGCCTTTCTCGCCGTGCAAAGCGCCGCGCCCGGGGTGGGACCGGGGCTGCACGGCGTGGTGCGCATAGGCACCACCGAGGGCTTCGGCAACCTGGTGCTGGCCGCGCCGCTGGCGCGCTTTGCGCAGCAGCACCCCGGCCTGGTGGTGGACCTGCTGGCTCTGCCGCGCCTGGTGCACCTGTCGCGGCGCGAGGCCGACATCGTCATCTCGCTGGAGCGCCCGGCGCGCGGCCCGGTCATCGTGGTCAAGCTCACGGACTACGTGCTGCAACTCTACGGCGCGCGCAGCTACCTAGCGCAGCACCCGCCCATCCGCACGGCCGAAGACCTGCGCGGCCACAGCTTCATCAGCTACGTGGACGACCTGCTGTTCAGCAAGGAGCTGCAAATCCTCGACGAACTGCACCGCCCCGGCCAGTACGCGCTGCGCAGCACCAGCGTGCTGGCGCAGTTCGAGGCCGTGCGCGCCGGTGCCGGCCTGGCCGTGCTGCCCGCCTTTGTGGCGGCGCAGGACGCTGCTGTGCAACCCGTGCTGCCGGGCCAGGCGCGCTTTACGCGCACGTTCTGGATGAGCATGCCCGCCGAAAACAAGCATGTGGCCCGCATGCAGGCCACCTGGGCGTATCTGCGCGAGGCGGTGGGGCAGCGGCAGGGGGTGTTGAATCCGGGGTGATTGCTATTGAATTGATAGCTGCTTGCGCTTGATGGGTAGGCGCTAGGGATGAATTTCTTTCACATTTTTCCCGTCAGTGCTGTTTTGGCGATGTGAACTGGTGGAATCGACCCATTGCAGTCCTTCCCCCACATTCCGACAACTGGGCCTTCAGTTCTCAAATGCCAGCGCATCCAGTGGGCTGGCCATCCCACCCGCCGCCACCTTCAGCACATGCGTGTAGATCATGGTCGTGGACACGTCCGAATGCCCCAACAACTCCTGCACCGTTCGGATGTCTGTACCTGCTTGCAACAAGTGGGTGGCGAATGAGTGGCGCAGGGTGTGGACAGATACATGTTTGGCAATGCCAGCCTGCATCACCGCCTTTTTCAGTTGCCGGTTCAGTCTTTCTTCAAACAGGTGGTGGCGACGCTCCACGCCCGTTTGCGGGTCCACAGACAGCTTGGCCGATGGAAACACCCAGAACCAAGCCCAGCTCTCGCCCGCCCTGGGGTACTTGCGCTCCAGCGCATGAGGCAGATACACGCCGCCACGTCCCCTGGCGATCCTGCCCCCACACAGCGCGAACCTGAATCAGTTGCGCCCATAACCGGGGCACGAGCGCCCTGGGCAGCATCACCACGCGATCCTTGTCGCCCTTGCCGCTGCGCACAATGATCGCGTGGCGGTCGAAATCCACATCCTTGACCCGCAATCCCAGCGCCTCGCGCAAGCGCAGTCCACTACCGTAGAGCAAGGCAGCCAACAGCGCCTCGGTGCCCGTCATCAGCGAAAGCAGCGCCTGAACCTCCTGCACCGTCAACACCACCGGAATACGCTTGCGTTCTGGTGGGCGGCCAATCTGTTGCATCCAGGGCAACTCCATGTCCAGCACCTGCCGGTATAAAAACAGCAGTGCGTTGAGTGCCTGCTGGTGGGTGGCTGGTGCAACCTGCTTCTCAGTGGCGAGCATGGTCAGAAAACCTTCGACCTCGGTCTGCCCCATATCGCGCGGATGTTGAAACCCACCATGGCTGCGCGCCGCCCACAACACAAACGCCTTGGCCCAGTAGACATAAGCCTTCTCGGTCTGTAGGCTGTAGTGCAGGTAGCGAACCCGTTCGCGCACCTGATCGAGCAGCCGGGCGGACCGGGGAGGTACCCAGTCAGGTTTGTTAGATCTGTTATACCTGTTCATGCATCCAGTGCGATGCTTTACAGGATTGATTTCAAACACTTTTTTTGGGTGCCATGCGAATTTGTTTAACGACTACGGTTGTAGGTATCCGGTGTTTGGTCAGATAAGCCATAAGTTAGCCATCAGAGTCACCCCCTCGCGACCCAACTCGCACATTCAATCACCGCTCAGGCAAAAGCGTCCAGCCTCAACATCAGTCCAAACCAGCCCCCTCGCGGAGACAGCAATCCATGGCAACGAGTCCAGTCGAATTTCTGGCATACGAAATCACAAAAGCCGCGATTTCGGAAATTGTCAAACCCGCATTGACCGCTACGTTCAGCGGACTTCGTTCCCTCTCCACGCAGGCAATCTCTGCATTTGGTGATCGATTCTCCGACTACATTACGATTCAAGCCGAACGGCACTCGCGCCTCAATACAATCGTCTTTGGTCATCAAAAATCTATCGCCGATCTATATATACCCCTCACCTTGATTCCGACGCGACAGACTGACGAGCCTCGCGATGCCGATGAAATCTGCATTGATCGCTTTCATACCAAGCTTCTGCCGGCGGAGACGAGGGTATTAATTACCGACACGGCAGGCATGGGCAAATCCACCCTGTCTAAATTCCTATTCCTTCAAAGTTTGAAGTCAGCATATGCCATTCCCGTCTTTTTAGAACTTCGCCATCTGTCGATCCAAAACACCATTCTGGCTGTCATACAAAGGCAACTTAACGCTTCACCAATTTCAGAGGATGAGCCGAAGTTTGCCAGGCGCCAGGTGGAAAGAATATTCAAAAAAGGCGGAATTATAGTATTTTTCGACGGCTACGACGAAGTGCCGTTCAAGGATCGTGAAACAGTCACCAAAGACATAAAGGATTTCCTTGAAAAATACCCAAATAATACGTATGTCATAACGTCAAGACCAGAGACCGGGTTGCTTGCGTTCCCAACATTCAAGCAGTATGGCATTAGGCCGTTGAAGAAGGACGAGTCTTTTTCTCTCATCCGCAAATACGATCAAGGCAGCGGACGTGCAGAGCAGTTGATCTCCAAACTGACAGGCCGAGATTTTCGCGCAGTTCAAGAGTTTCTCAAGAATCCACTACTCACAAGCTTGCTGTATCGAAGCTTTGAGTACAAGCAGAATGTCCCGATAAAGAAGCATATTTTCTATCGTCAGGTGTTCGATGCGTTGTTCGATTGGCACGATTCATCCAAGGACGGGTACAACACTCGGGAAAAGAAGTCTGGCCTAGACATCGATACATTCCATCGCGTTCTCCGAATCATTGGCTTTGTCTCTGTGATGAAAGGCGAGATAGAAGGCGACACCGACACGGTGCTTGGCTGGATCCGGAAGGCGCGCGACGTATGCAGCACGACCACCTTCTCAGAGAGCGATTTCCTCGATGACTTAATTCGTGCAGTACCTGTATTCATCAAAGACGGAGACTACTATCGATGGTCACACAAATCGTTAGCGGAATACTTTGCAGCACAGTACATATGCACTGAGGGGAAGACACAGCAGGCGCAGGTCCTCTCTGCATTCCTGTCAGCGGGTCGAACAACACGCTTCTCGAACGTCCTAGACCAAATTTATGACATTGACGTCGTAGCTTTTCGTAGTCATCTTATTCTCCCAATGGCGCGCGCCTTTGTGGCGTTTTGGAACTCTGCCTACCGCGGAATCAATCCAGAAATCAGCGCAGCCTCAATCCGCCTACGAAAGGAAGCCTCCTTTGATAGAGCTTTAGTCGTCTTTCTGTTCAACGAAAAGACCTTCACGGACACAGAGACTGAGATTGAAAGAGCCTTGAACGGATTGCCCGGACCCGCGATAAACGTAAATCAATCAGAGTTCAATCTTGTCTTTGTTGATAATCCATCAAAGTCACGACCGCGTCTTGTAGGAATAATTTCCGGATCGTATACAGCTATCCTGGGCATCCTGTCGAGCAAGAAGGACCCACTGGTCAGACGCAGGGAAGCTATCGATCTTCCTCGCGCAAAGGGTCCACCAGCCATTCCCGCCGGTCTGCTCAGATACCGCCTAACGGACGATCCGAGTGCCGAGTGCAACCAACCAGATGTTTTTGACCGATTTACTCACCTGTTGCTCGACTTCAGTCCAGCCATCGATTCAGACAAGATGTTGGCATTTGAAGGCAGCTTTCGCGATTCGGCCAAGTTGTCAGAGTTGGCGGATGAGTTGCTTAGCCCAATGCTCTCAGCCAAGCCCAGATAGCAGATTCGCTTTCGAGTCAGGTCGGCCGCGCGCTGATGGCTAACCCCTCGTATATGGACTCCCCCACAACAGCAAGAGCCTGACCGATTGGTGACCAGGGGGTAAAACACCTGCAGTCGTATATCCGGCATCTGTAGTGGGATCGTGAATGTCCCGTGCCGACATGGAATCTGCGTCACCGCTTCGCCACACGTTACAAGCGACAGGCAAGCTGCCGGAAGAGCTATCGGCGTAGTGCGGTGTGGGAGGAACCCGATGGGCCATGATGGTCGATCATCTCGTCGCAAGTGGTGAATCGGTAAGACGCCTGGCGTGGTGATCCTGGTCGGTGTCAGTGCGGCATCACAAAGCTCTGGCGGTTCTCTTTCATGTTCAACCGGGCTGCTTCATCGAACAGCTTGTGATCGCGCAGCGTCGCATAGCAAATGCGCGCCAGCTTGTTAGCCAGCGCGCAGGTGGCCTTGTTGTGGTTGCTGCGCCCCTGCACATCCAGCGCCCAGCGGCGCACGCCCTGTACCTCCTTGCCCGCCCCTTCGGCCACCTTGGCCGCTCGCAACACACTGCGCGCACCGTGGGTGAGCAGCATGCGCAAGTAGCGGTCTCCCTTCTTGGAGATGCGGCCCAGATAGCGGCTGCCGCCCGAGCTGTACTCGCGGGGCGTCAGGCCAAACCAGCTGGAGAAGTGGCGTGCGTCCGCAAAGTGCGTCACATCCCCCGAGGTGGCTGCCACCATCGCGGTGGCCGTGAGCAGCCCGATACCGGGCACCGACAGCAGCAGGGTGCAGGCTGGGCTTTGCTGGGCGGCCATGCTCAACTGCCGCTCCACCTGGGCGATACGCGCTTCCATTCAAGCCGACGCCGCTTCGCGGTGCAGTTTAATTCAGGTGTTGAGCGTCCGCTCTCACTACCCGTCACCGGTCGCTCTTGGCCAACAGCAGCCAAATCAGCGGTCAATTCCATCCAGTGGCCATGGTTGCTGACCCTGCCGTCCAGCCAAAACTACCGCCGCCCCACCAACAACACCCCCGCCAGCACCAGCGCCGCGCCCCCCAGTTGCGACAGCGACAGCGGCTCGCCCAGCAGCCAGAAGCTGAACAGGATGGTCAGCATGGGCCCCAGGGTGCCCACGAGCACGGTCTTGGCCGCGCCGATGTAGCGGATGGCGGCAGAGGTCATGAATACCGGCAGCACTGTGGACAGCAGCGCCATGCCCAGGGCATGGCCGTACACCGGCAGGGGCTGCACCAGGGCCTGCAGCGGCTGGGTGAGGGTAAAGTGCAGCAGCGTGGCCGCGGTGGAGACCAGCATGGCCAGGGCCGTGAAGCGCGCTGCCCCCAGGCGCCGGATGGCGGGCTCGCTGCCCGCCTGGTAGAGCGCGTAGCACACGGCCGAGCCCAGCACGAAGGCGCCGCCGAGCAGCACCGCGCCCATGTCGCTGGCCAGTTGCAGGTCGTGTGCAAAGGCCAGGCCTATGCCCGCGTAGGACAGCAGTAGCGAGGCGATGTCGCGGCGCGAGGCGCGCTGGCCCATGAACAGCACGCCGATGAGCAGCGTAAGCGTGGGGTAGGTGAACAGGATGAGCCGCTCCAGGCTGGCGGTGATGTAGCGCAGGCCCACGAAGTCCAGGATGCTGGCGCCGTAGTAGCCCAGCAGGCCCAGCACGGCGAGCAGCGCCATGTCGCGGCGCGAGAGCGGCGCCAGGCCGCGGCCCGCCTTCCAGCCCACCCACAGAAAGGCGGGCAGGGAAAACAGCATGCGCAGCGCCAGCAGGGTGACCGAGTCCACGGCCTGGGCCTGGGGCACGGCGTAGGCCAGCTTGACGAAAATGGCCTTGAACGAGAACCCCAGCGCCGCCAGCAGGGCCAGCGCAAAGCCCAGGCGCTGGGGAGACCAGTGAGCCCAGGGCAGGGCCGTGGCGTGCGTGCTGGGCGAATGCGGGGTGGTGCCGGGGCTGGGGGTTTTCATCGTGCCCGCTATGTTGACGAGTTTTGCCGCGTTGCACCATGGTTAATATGGCAAGTCTGTGTTCGCCTTTATCGAATGGTGCCTGCATGAGCTATGACCTGACCGACCTGCGCCTGTTCGTCGCCATGGCGGAGGAGCGCAACCTCACGCGCGGTGCGGCGCGGGCGTTCCTGGCGCCTTCGTCGGCCAGCCACCGGCTGCGCCGGCTGGAGGATGCGCTGCAAACCCCCTTGTTCGAGCGCCAGCCGCGCGGCCTGGCGCTCACGCGCGCGGGTGAGGCGCTTTTGCGCCACGCGCGCCAGGTGTTTGCCTGCATCGAACAAATGCACGCCGAGCTCTCGCCCTTTGCCAGCGGCATCCGCGGCCATGTGAGCCTGTGGGCCAACACGCACGCCACGCACAGCTTTCTGCCCGACGACCTGGCCGGTTTTCTCAAGCAGCACCCGCAGGTCAGCGTGAGCCTGGAGGAGCGCACCAGCACCGAGATCGCCATGGCCGTGGCGCACGGCGAGATCGACGTGGGCGTGCTCGCCGATGTGGGCGGCCAGGGCGCGGGCGTGCTGCTGTGGCCCTACCGGCAGGACCGGCTGGTGCTCATCGTGCCGCAGGGCCACACGCTGGCGCAGCACGCCAGCGTGGCCTTTGCCGAGGTGCTGGACCAGGCCTTCGTCATGCTGCACTCGGGCTCGGCCATCCACACCTTCACCATGAACGCGGCGGCGGCGCTGGGGCGGCACCTGGACGTGCGCATCCAGGTGCGCAGCTTCGAGGCCGTGTGCCGCATGGTGGGCGCGGGCGTGGGCATCGGCCTGGTGCCGCGCAGCGCCGTGCCGCGCGCGGGCCTGAACGACCCGCCGGTGGTCGTGGCGCTGGACGAGCCCTGGGCGCAGCGCGACCTGCAGGTCTGCGTGCGCCGCGGTGCCGAGCTCTCGGGCTTTGCCAGCGCGCTGGTGCAGCACCTGCGCGCCAGCGGCGGCGCGCGGCCGGGCTGAAGGCCGCGCAGCCGCGCTTCAGGGCTGCACGCGCAGGCGCAGCGGCTCGCCCACGCGGGCCTGGAGCACGTCCTCGCGGTGGAAGGGCAGGGTATGCCACTGTTTGCGCGAGAACAGCTTCATCTGGTCCGTGGCGTGGGGCGAGGCGGGGTCGGTGGACTGGCCGTAGGTCAGGATGGCCTGCGCCACGGGGCCGCGCGCGTCGAAGGTCACCGTCTGCACGTAGCTCGTGCCGTAGTCGATGCGCAGGCCCTGGGCGTTGATGGGCGCGGGCTCCTGGCGACCCAGGTTGTTGAGCACGCCCTCGAACTCCTCGCCGCCGTGCAGCGCGATGGGGGCCTCGGTGATGGCCGGGCGCTGCACGCTGCCCAGCGGCGCATCCAGGGCAAAGCCCGCGGCCTGGATGGTCTTGACCGCGCCCTCCAGTGCGCCCCAGACCTTGGCCGCCACAGCGGCATCGTCCATCTTCAGCCCTGCCGGGGTGGCCACGGGCTGCCGTGGGTCAAAGGGCACGCGGTACACGCCGGGGATGCTGCGCGCCGTGCGCCAGAACTCGCGGAACACATGGGCGCCGCGCGCATCCAGCTCGTTGCGCAGGCTCCAGCCCTGCAGGGCGGCGCAGCCTGCGCGCGCCTCGCTGCTGGGCGCCTGGGGGCAGGCGGCGCGCAGGTCGGGCACGATGACCGAGGCCATGAAGTTGCGGTTCTGGAACAGTTGCTCCTGCATGGCCTGCAGCGTGACCTTGCCGCGGCCCAGCATTTCCGGGATTTCGGCCAGGCCTGCGCGGGTGCGCGGGCGCGTCAGGCTGGCGTCGCCCACCAGGGGCGAGATGCCCTCGAACTTCTGCGCCGGGTGCGTGTAGAAGAAGCTGTCGTTGCTGTTGTGCACCCAGTCGCTGCGCACGGCGATGGGCATGCGCTCGATGGGGATCAGCCCCGGCACGGGCGAGCGGCGGTCCTGCTGCCAGGCGCAGTCGGCACGGGCGCCGTTGAGCACCACCAGGCCGGCGGCGGCACGCAGTGCGGCCGCGGGTTTGCTGGGCGCGCAGCGTTCGAGCTGCGCGGCGTCCACGTCGGGCACCACGCTCACGTCGGCGTAGAGCACGCGGCCGCTGCGGTCGGCGGCCAGGGTGTTCACCCAGGGCAGGCCCAGGCCGGCGTGCGCCTGGCGCATGTCCTCCACGGAGCGGGCGCGCGCAAAGGCCAGCGTGGCATCGAGCATGCGCGTGTTGCCGGTGTTGGCGTCGCGCAGGGCGTAGGCGGTCTGGGCGTTCCAGGTCAGGCCGGCGCGCGGGATGACGACCAGCGGCCCCCAGCGCGTGGACCACAGCGTGCGCCCGGCAATGGTGCGCGCCGTCATTTTTTCGGGCTTGCCGTCCACCAGGTAGGTGGTGGGGTCGCCCTCGGCCAGTTGCAGCTCGTACAGCGTGAAGCGCTTGCCCGTGGAGACGGTGTGCGACCAGGCCACGTCCTTGTTGAAGCCTATGGACACCGTGGGGTAGCTGCCGATGCCCACGCCCATCACGTCCATCTGGCCGGGGATGGTGAGGTGCATCTCGTAAAAGCGGTTCGGGCCGCTCCAGGGGAAATGCGGGTTGCCCAGCAGCATGCCGCTGCCGTTGGCCGTCACGTCCTTGCCGAAGGCCCAGGCATTGGAGCCCAGGGGCGAGTCGAGCAGGCCCCGCTCGCGCAGGGCCTGGGCGGCGTCGGCCAGATCCACCGCGGGGGCGCCGGCCTGCGCGGCCTTGGCTGCCGGCTGGGGCGGCTGCGCGCCCAGCATGCCGTCGGCCAGCGCGACGATGCCGGCCTGCGCCGCCGTGATCTCGGCCATGCGGCGGTATTCGGCCAGCGTCATAGGCTGCACCCAGGGCTTGCCGCGGCAGGCCTGGGGCAGGCGCGCGGCGTTGTCGCTCAGGTAGCGGTTGTAGCCCGCCACGTAGCCCTGCGCCAGGGCCTGCGTCGCGGCGCTGGCCTGGCCCCAGGCGCGCTCCAGGGCGGCGTCGTCCATGTGCGCGGCGATGAACAGGTCGATCTGCGCGTTGGGCAGGTAGCGCCGCCCCAGCAGGCCCGTGGCCTTGGCGCCAAAGGTGTGGCTGCGCTGGCTGCGCACGGTGACGAGCTGGTCCGCCGTCATGCAGACGTTGTCCTGCGCGTAGGCATAGGCCACGCCGTAGGCGAGCGCGTGCGGGTCGGGTGCGGTGATGTGGGGAATGCCGTAGGCGGTGCGCTCGATGGTCACGCTGCGCTCGCCCAGGGTGGCGGGGCCGCTGGCGCAGCCCGCCAGGGCGGCGGCCGCGAGCGCGGCCAACAGGCCGGCTGTCTGTTTCATGCTGTTTGTCTCCGTGGCTGTATGGCTGGTGCGTCGTGCCGGCCCGAGCCTGGGGCAAGGGCCGGCACCCTGGCATGCTAGGGCCGCAGCAGGGGCAGCCGTGGCGCCGGTATCGCCATGAATGGTGGCAATATCGCCACCCATGGACCCTATCGACGCCCCGGCCGCACTGCGGGTCGGCATCTTCTGGGATGCCGACTGCATCGCCAGCAATGCCACCCTGGTGGTGGACGTGCTGCGCACCATGAACACCCTGGCCGCCATGCGCGGCCCGGCGGCCCCCCCGCTGGCCTGGGCCTGGCTGTGCCTGCCGCATGGCACGCAGGTGCCGCCGCCGCTGCCCGCCAGCGCGGCGCCCGGAGGCAGCCTGGACGTGCTGGTGCACCCCGGCGCCATGGCCGCCAGCGGCCCGCACCTGCAGGAGATCTGCCTGCGCCAGGCGCGCCACGCCGCGGCGCTGCTGCGCGCCCATACCGCGCGCGGCGCGCCGGTGGCGGCGCTCTTCAATGGCACGGCGCTGCTGGCCGAGTGCGGCCTGCTGCAGGGCCGCGAGGTGGCGCTGCCCTGGGCTTTTGCGCCCTCGGTGCTGCGCATGGCCGGCCAGCACGTGCACTGGCGGCGCGAGCGGCCCTGGCACTGTGACGGCGCGCTCTGGAGCACGGCCTCGCTGGCGCACACCTTGCCCGCCTGGCTGGACCTGCTGGCCGGCACGGACGTGGCCGAACTCGCCCGGGCCGCGGCATCGGTGCTGGATTTCGACGTGCCGCGCCAGCTCACCGCCACGGAGAGCGTGCAAACGCCCACGGGCGAGCCCACGCCCGCGGGCGCGCTGGAGCGCGCCCGGCGCTGGCTGCAGGAGCACCGCCACGAGCCCTACAGCCTGGCCGAGACGGCGCGCGCCGCCGCCACCAGCCCGCGCACCCTGCTGCGCTGGTTTGCCCAGGTGCACGGGCAGACGCCGCTGGACTACCTGCACGGCCTGCGCGTGGCACAGGCCCAGGTGCTGCTGCAGACCACCTACCTCACGGTGGAGGCCGTGGCCCAGCAGTGCGGCTACAGCGATGTGGGGAGCTTCCGGCGCATTTTTGCGCGCCTGGCCGGCGCCACGCCCGGCGCCTACCGCCAGCGCTTTCGCCTGCGCACCAGCCGCCGGCAATGGACGGGCATGCCCCAGTGATCAGAACACGCCCAGCGCCAGCCCGGCGGCCAGGGCCTCGCCCAGGGCGCGGCAGCGGGCCAGCTCCTGCGGGGCGATGTGCTTGGGCGCCAGAATGGCCTCGCGCGTCTGCGCATGCGTGCACACGACCAGCGGCTCGGCCACGCGGCGCAGGCGCCAGCCGGTGGCGATGCGCTCGATCTGCCGCACCGCCCCCTGGCCATCGCTGCCCGCGCACACCAGACAGGCATAGGGCCGGCCGTTCACCTGGTCCAGCACGTCGTAGTAGCATCGGTCGAAGAAGTCCTTGAGCTGCCCGCTCATGGCAGCCAGGTTTTCGGGCGTGGCCAGCACCAGGGCGTGTGCGCCCAGCACATCGGCGGCCTGCGCCTGGGCCGCATGCAGCAGCCGCACGGCCACCGAGCCCTCCTGCGCTGCGCCGTCGCGCACGGCCTCGGCCATCTGGCGCGTGCCGCCAGTCATCGAGTGGTAGACGATGAGCAGGGTAGGGGCCATGGGGTGGAGCAAGAGGGGGTGCGGGAGAGTGTGCGGGGGGGCGCCGGAACTGCCGCCTATTGTGGCGCATGGCCTGCCGGGTTCCGGGCGGGTGCGGGCTGCCCTGGCTGCGGTCTGCGGCATCAAGACAAACCCCAGTGCCCTCTAGGCGGCCACCTCTAGCAGCGGGGCGGGCGGGCGTGCGATAGTTCTGCGATGCAAAGACGAACCCTTTTGAAGCTGGGCCTGGTCTCGGGCACGGTGCTGGCGTTGGCGGGCGGCGCGGTGGCGCTTTTGCAGCCTGGCCTGGTGCAGGGGCGTCTCACGGAGGCGGGCCGGGCGCTGTTCATGGGCGTGGGCCGGGCCATCCTGCAGGGCACGCTGCCGCAGGACGCGGTGGCGCAGCAGCAGGCCCTTGCCGCCATGGCCGATCGCGTGGACACCCTGGCGCAGAACCTGCCGCCGCATGTGCAGGCCGAGCTGTCGCAGCTCGTCGGGCTGCTGGGCAGCAGCGCGGGGCGCCTGGCGCTGGCGGGCCTGGCCAGCGGCTGGCTGGAAGCCGCTCCCGCCGAAGTGGCCGCCGCGCTCGACGGCATGCGCTATTCGCGCCTGCAGGTGCGCCAGCAGGCCTACCAGGCGCTGCACGAGATCGTGGGCGGCGCGTATTTCTCCGACGAATCCACCTGGGCCGTGGTGGGCTATCCCGGCCCCCAGGACATCTGAACCCCCTCCATCCCCATGAGCAAACTACCCGATCCCATCCGTGAGGGCCTGCAGCGCGGCTGGAAAGTGCGGGGCGGTCCCCACGGCGCGGCGCCCGAGACCCTGTCCTGCGATGTGGCCATCATCGGCTCCGGCGCGGGCGCCGGCATCACGGCCGAACTGCTCACGCGCGCCGGCCTGTCCGTGGTCATCGTGGAGGAGGGGCCGCTCAAGAGCAGCAGCGACTTCCGCCAGCGCGAGTCCGACGCCTACCCCCAGCTCTACCAGGAGAGCGCGGGCCGCAAGACCGAGGACAAGGCCATCACCATCCTGCAGGGGCGCTGCGTGGGCGGCTCCACCACGGTGAACTGGACCAGCTCCTTCCGCACGCCGCCGACCACGCTGGGATACTGGGCGCAGCATTTCGGCCTGGCCGACTACACGCCCGAGGCGCTGGAGCCGTATTTCGAGCAGGCCGAGCGGCGCCTGAGCATCTCCTCGTGGCAGATGCCCCCGAACGAGAACAATGAGCTGCTGCGCAGCGGCGCGGTCAAACTGGGCATTCCGGTCGAATCCATACGGCGCAACGTGCGCGGCTGCTGGAACCTGGGCTCCTGCGGCATGGGCTGTCCCACGAATGCCAAGCAGTCCATGCTGGTGACCACCATCCCCGCCGCGCTCGACCAGGGCGCCACGCTGCTGGTGCAGACGCGCGCCGAGCACCTGGAGATGGCCGCAGGCAAGGTGCAGGCGCTCGCCTGCGTGGGCGTGCTGCCCAATGGCGCCGTGGCGGGCGATGCGCAGCGCACGCGCATCACGGCGCGCCACTATGTGCTGGCGGGCGGGGCCATCAACTCGCCCGCGGTGCTGCTGCGCTCCAAGGCGCCCGACCCGCACGGCCGCCTGGGCGTGCGCACCTTTCTGCACCCCGTGGTCATGACGGCGGCGGTGATGGAGCAGCGCGTGGAAGGCTGGGCCGGCGCGCCGCAGTCGCTGTGTACCGACCACTACCTGGGCACGCAGCCCATCGACGGCCCCATGGGCTTCAAGATCGAGGCGCCGCCGCTGCATCCGCTGATCCTGGCGACCACCATGCCCGGCATGGGCCAGGCGCAGGCCGACCTGCTGCGCCAGTTCCCGCACACGCATGTGCTGCTCGCGCTGTTGCGCGACGGTTTCCACGAGCAGGCGCCGGGCGGGCGCGTGAAGCTGCGCAGCGATGGCTCGCCCGTGCTCGACTACCCGCTCACCGGCTTTGTGATGGACGGCGCGCGCCGCGCGCTGCTGGCCATGGCCGAAATCCAGTTCGCCGGCGGGGCGCGGCAGGTGCTGCCGGTGCACGAGCGCGGCGCGCTCTACACCACCTGGGCGCAGGCCAAGGCGGGCATCGAACAGCTCCCCATGCAGCCGCTGCTGGCCAAGGTGGTCAGCGCGCACGTGATGGGTGGCTGCGGCCTGGCGGCCAGCGAGAAGCAGGGCGTAGTGCGGCCCGACGGCGTGCACTGGCAGGTGGAGAACCTCTCGGTGCACGACGGTTCGCTCTTTCCCACCAGCGTGGGGGCGAACCCGCAACTGTCGGTCTACGGCATCGTCAACCGGCTGGCCCAGGGCCTGGTGCAGCGCCTCACGGGGGCGGCACCCCAGATACTGGCCTGATGTACTGAGTTGGCTATTGAAATGATAGCTGCTTGCGCTTGATACATAAGCGCCAGAGTCATTTTTGATGCGGATTTTCGGGCGCGGGATCGCATGCGGTCCGCGCCCGCAATTTTTGGGCGGGTGTTGGAAATAACCGACACCATGGGGTTTTTTGCGGTGCTACCTTTGCGCCCCACAAGAACACCCCGGAGCCCCTACCCATGCCCAAGACCCTGATCGAACCCTTCCGCATCAAAAGTGTGGAACCCATCCGCATGACCACGCGCGCCGACCGCGAGCGCCTGCTGCAGGAATCCAAACTCAATGTGTTCAAGCTGCGCGCCGAGGACGTGTTGATCGACTGGCTGACCGACTCCGGCACAGGCGCCATGTCCAGCCGCCAGTGGGGCGCCATCATGGAGGGCGACGAGAGCTACGCCGGCGCGCGCAGCTTCTACCGCCTGGAAAAGGTGATCCAGGACATCACCGGCATGCCGTATTTCGTGCCCACGCACCAGGGCCGCGCGGCCGAGAAGGTGCTGTTCGCCGCCACCTGCAAGGCGGGCGACCTGGTGCCCAACAACTGCCATTTCGACACCACGCGCGGCAACCTCGAGTCCATGGGCGTGGAGGCCGTGGACTGCGTGGTCGCCGAGGGGCTGCAGCCGGCGACCCTCGCGCCGTTCAAGGGCAACATCGACCTGGAGAAGGTCGAAGCAGTGCTGCAAAAAGAGGGCGCGCGCATCCCCTTCGGCATGCTCACCGTCACCAACAACACGGGCGGGGGCCAGCCCGTGTCCATGGCCAACATCCGCGCCTACGCCGCCTTGCTCAAAAAATACGGCAAGCCCTTCATCATGGACGTGTGCCGCTTCGCCGAGAACGCCATGTTCATCAAGATGCGCGAGAGCGGCTACGAGAACACACCCATCCGCGCCATCGTGCAGGAGATGTTCTCCTACGCCGACGGCGCCACCATGAGCGCGAAGAAGGACGGCATGGTCAACATCGGCGGCTTCATCGTGCTGCGCTCGGACGCGTGGCTGGACGCCGTGAAGAACGGGCTCATCATGATGGAGGGCTTTCCCACCTACGGAGGCATGGCGGGGCGCGACCTCGAAGCCCTGGCCGTGGGCCTGGAGGAGGGCATGGAGGAAGACTACCTGCGCTACCGCCTGCGCACCGCCGAATACCTGGGCGAGCGCCTGGAGGCGGCGGGCGTGGGCTTCGTCAAGCCCACGGGCGGGCACGCGGTGTACATCGACGCCAGGACGGTGCTGCCGGACATGCCCGTGGCGCACTACCCGGCCTGGGCGCTGTGCAATGCGCTGTACCTCGAAGGCGGCATCCGCGGCGTGGAGATCGGCTCGGTGATGTTCGGCAAGCGGCTGGCCGATGGCACCGAGACCTACCACAGCATGGAGTTGGTGCGCCTGGCCTTCCCGCGGCGCATGTACACGCAAAGCCACTTCGACTACGCCGCCGAGGTGATCGCCGAGCTCAAGGACAAGGCCGCCAGCATCCGCGGGGTGAGGATCACCAAGCAGCCGCAGTTCCTGCGCCACTTCACCTGCGAGTGCGACTGGGTGTGAGGCGCGGCGGGCGGGCCCGCGCCGGGCACCGCGGCTGCGGGTCCGCGGGCTCAGCCCAGCAGCAGGGCGTCGTCGGCGAGCTTTTCGCCGCGCACTTTCTCGAACATTTGCAGCAGGTCGGGCACGTCCATGCGCTGGCGCTCCTCGCCGGACACGTCGAGCACCACCTGGCCCTGGTGCAGCATCACGGTGCGCTGGCCCACGTCCAGCGCCTGGCGCATGCTGTGCGTGACCATCATGGTGGTGAGCTGGTTCTCGGCCACGATGCGCGCGGTGAGCTGCAGCACGAAGTCGGCGGTGCGCGGGTCGAGCGCGGCGGTGTGCTCGTCCAGCAGCAGGATGCGCGAGGGCTGCAGCGCCGCCATGAGCAGGCTCACGGCCTGGCGCTGGCCGCCCGAGAGCAGGCCGATGCGGTCCGTGAGGCGGTTCTCCAGCCCCAGGCCCAGAGTAGCCAGGCGTTCACGGAACATGGCGCGCTCAGCCGCCTTGACGGCGCCGCGCAGACCGCGGCGCGTGCCGCGCTGCTGGGCCAGGGCCATGTTTTCCTCGATGGTCAGGTCCTCGCAGGTGCCGGCCATGGGGTCCTGGAAGACACGCGCCACGCGCTCGGCGCGCTCCCACACGGGGCGGCGCGTCACGTCCAGGCCGTCGATGGCGATGCGCCCAGTGTCCACGCCCAGGTCGCCCGAGATGGCGTTGAGGAAGGTGGACTTGCCCGCGCCGTTGGAGCCGATGACGGTGACGAACTGCCCGGCCGGAATCTCCAGCGACATGCCGCGCAGGGCGCGCGTCTCTATGGGCGTGCCGGGGTTGAAGGTGATGAAAAGGTCTTGTGCGCTCAGCATGGCGGAGTCTCCTCGGGGGTCAGGCCTTGCGGCTGCTGAGCTTGCGCTTGAGCTGCGGAATGATCAGGGCGATGGTCACCAGCAGGGCCGTGACCAGGTTCAGGTCCTGCGCCTTCAGGCCGATGAAGTCGCTGTTGAGCGCCGCAGCAATGAAGAAGCGGTAGACGATGGCCCCCACCACCACGGCCAGCGTGGCCCAGGGGATGCGCCGCGACGGCAGGATGGACTCGCCCACGATCACCGCCGCCAGGCCGATGACGATGGTGCCTATGCCCATGGAGATGTCCGAGCCGCCCTGCGTTTGCGCAAACAGCGCGCCGGCCAGGCCCACCAGGGCGTTGGAGACGGCCATGCCCAGCAGCACCATGGCGCCGGTGTTGATGCCCTGGGCGCGCGCCATGCGCGCATTGGAGCCGGTGGCGCGGATGGCCAGGCCGCGCTCGGTGGCGAAGAACCAGTCCAGCAGCAGCTTGGCGGCGATGACGATGACCAGCAGGATCAGCGGGCGTGCCACGTAGTCGGCCATGCTCTCGGGCTGCAGTTGGGTGAACAGCGTGGGATCGTTGATGAGCGGCACGTTGGGCCCGCCCATGACGCGCAGGTTGATCGAGTAGAGCGCGATCATCATGAGGATGGAGGCCAGCAGGTCCATGATCTTGAGCTTGACGTTGAGCCAGCCGGTGACCAGGCCCGCCGCCGCACCGGCTGCGGTGGCTGCCAGCGTGGCCAGCCAGGGATTGGTGCCGCCCGAGATCAGGATGGCGCAGACCGCGCCGCCCAGCGGAAAGCTGCCGTCCACCGTCAGGTCGGGAAAGCGCAGCAGCCGGAAAGAGATATAGACGCCCAGCGCCACCAAGCTGAAGATGAGGCCGATCTCGACGGCCCCGAGAAGAGAAAACAAGGACATGGGGCGGGGATGAAAGAAGAGGGGGGAAACAAGACAAGAGCCCCCGAGGGGGCTCTTGTACAGCCGTGCAAGCGACGGTATTTTATTGAATGACCTGGGCGGCCGACTTGATCAGCGCCTCGGGCAGCTTCACGCCCTGCTTCTCGGCGGCGCTGGGATTCACGAACAGCTCCATCTTGGTGCTGACTTCGCTCTTGATGTCGCCGGGCTTCTCACCCTTGAGGATGCGCACCACCATGCGGCCGGTCTGTTCGCCCAGGTCGCGGTAGTTGATGCCCAGGGCCGCAATGGCGCCGCGCTTGACGCTGTCGGTGTCGGAGGCGATGAGCGGGATCTTGGCGTCCTGCCCCACCTTCACCAGCGACTCGTAGGCCGAGACCACGTTGTTGTCGGTGTTGGTGTAGATCACGTCCACCTTGCCGATCAGGCTGCGTGCCGCGCTGCTCACGTCCACCGAGCGGGGGGCGGCGGCTTCCACCAGCGTCATGCCCAGCGTGGGCAGGAGCTTTTGCAGTTCCTTGACGACGACCACCGAGTTGGCCTCGCCGGGGTTGTAGACCATGCCGATGCGCTTGGCACCCGGCACCACCTGCTTGACCAGGTCGATCTGCTTGTCCAGCGCCAGCAGGTCGGACACGCCCGTCACGTTGGTCTTGCTCGGCTCCCAGCTGGGCACCAGCTTGGCGGCCACGGGGTCGGTGACGGCGGAGTAGACCACGGGCACGCTCTTGGTGGCGGCGACCACGGCCTGGGCCGAGGGCGTGGCAATGGCGACGATGGCGTCCGGCTTGTCGCCGACGAACTTGCGCGCAATCTGCGCCGCCGTGCCGGTGTTGCCCTGGGCGCTCTGGTACTGCCACTTGAGGTTCTTGCCGCTTTCGTAGCCAGCCTGCTTGAGCGCGGCCTGAATGCCGTCGCGCACCGAATCCAGTGCCGGGTGTTCCACGATGGCGGTCACTGCCACGGATTTTTCCTGCGCGCTTGCGGGTGCGATCGCGGCCACGGCCAGCGTCAGGGCGCCCAGGCTCATCCACGGCAACTTCTTCATTTGCATCTCTATCCGTCCTTGATTTAACCGGTTGATATCAGCGGCGAGCAGCCAGGCGCTGCGCCGGGGCGCAAGTGTACGCCACGCCCCCATACCCTGCAGTGGGGCGGCGCGGCTGCGGCAGCCGGTGCTGTTGCACGGGCGACAGGGGCGACAAGACGCTCCCGGTTCTGGCAATAAAAACCGGCGCTCCCCCTTGCGGGGCGAGCGCCGGCAGCTCTGCATTCAGGAGCAGCTCACATGCCCGAGTAGTTCGGCCCGCCGCCGCCCTCGGGCGTGACCCAGACGATGTTCTGCGTCGGGTCCTTGATGTCGCAGGTCTTGCAGTGCACGCAGTTCTGCGCGTTGATCTGCAGGCGCTGGGCGTTGCCCCCCGCCGCCTCGTCGGGCACGAACTCGTATACCCCGGCTGGGCAGTAGCGTGCCTCGGGGCCGGCGTACTGGGCCAGGTTGATCCTCACCGGCACGCTGGCGTCCTTGAGCGTGAGGTGCGCCGGCTGGTTCTCCTCGTGGTTGGTGTTGCTGATGAACACGCTGGAGAGCCGGTCGAAGGTCAGCTTGCCGTCGGGCTTGGGGTAGGCGATGGGCTGGCACTGGCTGGCGGGCTTCAAGTACTCGTGGTCGGCCTTGTCGCGGTGTAGCGTCCAGGGCATGTGGCCGCGCAGCACGAATTGCTCGAAGCCGTTCATCAGCGTGCCCACGCTCAAGCCGTACTTGAACCAGTTCTTGAAGTTGCGGTCCTTGTTGAGCTCGGTGTAGAGCCAGCTTTGCTCGAAGGCCTGGGGGTAGGCGCTGAGTTCATCGTGCTGGCGTCCGGCGGTGACGGCCTCATACGCCGCCTCGGCCGCGAGCATGCCGGTCTTGATGGCGGCGTGGCTGCCCTTGATGCGGCTGACGTTCAGGTAGCCCGCGTCGCAGCCGATGAGCGCGCCGCCGGGGAACACGGTCTTGGGCAGGGCGTTGAGGCCGCTGGCGTTGATGGCGCGCGCGCCATACGACAGGCGCTTGGCGGTGATTTCACCTTTATCGTTCTCGAAGTACCAGCGGATGTTGGGGTGGGTCTTCCAGCGCTGGAATTCCTCGAAGGGGCTCAGGTAGGGGTTGGTGTAGCCCAGGCCGGTGACGAAGCCCACGGCGACCTTGTTGCCCTCCAGGTGGTAGAGGAAGGCGCCGCCGTAGGTGTCGTTCTCCATGGGCCAGCCGGCGGTGTGCATGACGAAACCGGGCTGGTGGCGCGCGGGGTCGATCTCCCACAGCTCCTTGATGCCGATGCCGAAGCTCTGCGGGTCGCACCCGGCGTCGAGCTGGTATTGGGCGATGAGCTGCTTGCCCAGGTGGCCGCGTGCGCCTTCGGCGAAGATGGTGTACTTGCCCAGCAGTTCCATGCCGAGCTGGAAGTTCTCGGTGGGCTCGCCGTCCTTGCCCAGGCCCATGTTGCCGGTGGCCACGCCCCGTACCGCAGGTACGCCCCCGTTGTCGGCGCCGTCTGTGTAGAGCACTTCGGCGGCGGCAAAGCCGGGGAAGATCTCCACGCCCAGGCTTTCCGCCTGCTCGGCCAGCCATTGGGTGACGGCGCCCAGGCTGACGATGTAGTTGCCGTGGTTGTGCGCAAACGGCGGCAGGAACATGTTGGGCACGCGAAAGGCCGAGCGCTCGCTCAGGAAGCTGTAGGCGTCGTCCGTGACCGGCTGGTTCAGGGGGGCACCCTTTTCCTTCCAGTCGGGGATGAGTTCGGTGAGCGCCTTGGGGTCCATGATGGCGCCCGAGAGGATGTGCGCGCCCGGCGCCGAGCCCTTCTCCAGCACCACGACGGAGATGTCCTGGCCTTTTTCCGCGGCCAGTTGCTTGAGGCGGATGGCCGTGGCCAGGCCCCCGGGGCCGCCGCCGACGATCACCACGTCGTATTCCATGGATTCGCGGGGACCGAACTGGGCGAGGATTTCTTCTGGGGTCATATGCTTCTCGTCGGGGCGTTTGATAATGGGGTAATTGTCAGCAGACCGGGTGTGTCGCCCTGTCCTAAGGGTGACCGATTGTATGCATGCGTTCGGCGAAAATCGAACGGTCGTTCTTTTTGTTCAGTGGAGAAACTCTAAATGGCGTACAGCATCGATTTGTCGGGTCGCATCGCATTTGTCACAGGCGCATCCAGCGGCCTGGGGGCGCAGTTTGCCAGAACACTGGCACGCGCTGGCGCCGGCGTGGTCCTGGCGAGCCGCCGCATCGAAAAACTCAAGGAGCTGCGCGCGCGCATCGAAGGCGAGGGGGGTGACGCCCACGTCGTCGAGCTCGACGTGACGGACCACGACTCCATCAAGGCCGCCGTGGCGCATGCCGAGACGGAGATGGGCTCCATCGACATCCTCGTGAACAACTCGGGCGTATCGACCACGCAGCGCCTGCTCGACGTGCAGCCCGAGGACTACGACTTCATTTTCGACACCAACACCAAGGGCGCCTTCTTCGTCGCCCAGGAAGTCGCGCGGCGCATGATTGCACGCGCGCAAGGCGCCGCTCCCGGCAGTTTCACGGGCGGGCGCATCATCAACATCGCCTCCATGGCGGGCCTGAAGGTGCTGCCGCAGATCGGCGCCTACTGCATGAGCAAGGCCGCCGTGGTGCACATGACGCGCGCCATGGCCCTGGAGTGGGGACGCTACGGCATCAACACCAGCGCCATCTGCCCGGGCTATATCGACACCGAGATCAACCACCGCCACTGGGAGACCGAGCAGGGCAAGAAGCTCCTGGCCATGCTGCCGCGCAAGCGCGTGGGCCAGCCGCAGGACCTGGATGCGCTCATCGTCATGCTGGCGAGCGACCAGAGCCATTTCATCAACGGCGCCATCATTGCCGCCGACGACGGTTTTGCCGTCTGAAGCCCGGGGGCGCCATGAAATACGAACTGCCCGAGGTCCGGAAGCTGGCTTTCGAGATGGTGCTGCCCATCCGCTGGGGCGACATGGACGCCATGGGCCATGTGAACAACACGGTGTACTTCCGCTACCTGGAGACGGTGCGCGTGGAGTGGATGCGCGCCGTGGGCTGTAACCCCGACCCGCAGGGCCAGGGGCCGGTCATCGTCAATGCCTTTTGCAACTTCTACCGCCAGCTCGAATACCCGGGCGAGGTGCTGGCCAAGATGTACGTGAGCGACCCCGGCCGCACCACCTTCGAGACCTGGTGCACCCTGGAGCGCACCGACCAGCCCGGCGTGATCTGCGCCGCGGGCGGCGCCACCACCATGTGGGTGGATTTTCCGCAGCAGAAGGCGCACACCCTGCCGGACTGGATGCGCGCGCTGGTGACGCCCTGAGTTCGATATTTTTGGGTTTTTTGGCCTGCAGCGCTTACCGGATAAGCGCTTACAGCTATTGAATCGATAGCGTCAGGTTTGCTTGGGCACGCGTCCCATGAGGTAGAACTCCGGGTTGGGCAGCATGCCGGCGAAACTGGCCATGCGGTTGGACAGGCCGAAGAAGGCGGTGATGGCGGCGATGTCCCAGATGTCCTCGTCGTCGAAGCCGTGCTGGTGCAGGGCGGCGAAGTCGGCGTCCTCGATCTCGTGCGAGCGCTGGCAGACCTTGAGGGCAAAGTCGAGCATGGCGCGCTGGCGTGGCGTGATGTCGGCCTTGCGGTAGTTCACGGCCACCTCGTCGGCCACCCGGGGCTTTTTCTCATAGATGCGCAGGATGGCGCCGTGCGCCACCACGCAGTACAGGCACTGGTTGGCGGCGCTGGTGGCGGTGACAATCATCTCCCGGTCGCCCTTGGTGAGGTTGCTGCTGCGGCCCACGGTCTCGGGTGCCATCAGCGCGTCGTGGTAGGCGAAAAACGCGCGCCATTCGGCCGGGCGGCGGGCGAACGCAAGAAAGACGTTGGGGATGAAGCCGGCCTTTTCCTGGACGGCCAGGATGCGCGTGCGGATGTCTTCGGGGATGTTGTCCAGGCTGGGGACGGGGTAGCGGGCGTTCACGAGGGGCCTCCGTGCGTGTGGGTGACGCCAGCCATCATACGGGGATCATCCGGCCAGCAGCTTGTGCACCAGGTCGGCCGCGGTGGAGGCGCCGTACTTGCGCATCAGCCGCGCGCGGTAGATCTCCACGGTGCGGTGGCTGATGCCCAGGGCCTTGCCGATTTCCTTGGAGGTGAGGCCTTCGAGCAGGCGCGCGGAGACCTCGCGCTCACGCCCGGTGAGCTCGGCGCGCACCGGGCGCTGCGAGCTCAGGTCCTCGAAGCTCCAGATGCCCGATGCGTGCGGGGTGTCGCGGTTGAGTGCGCGCCCCGACACGTGGCACCAGAACAGTTCGCCGTTGGCGCGTTTCATGATGCGGCTGTCCGAGTACAGGCCCTTGGCGTTGAGGATGGGCGCCATGTGCGCGCCCAGGCGCTCATACTCGTCCGCGCTGGGGTAGAGCATGAGGAAGGACTGGCCCAGCAGCAGCTCGCGCGAGTAGCCGAACATCTCGCAGACATGGCGGTTGCAATCCACCATGCTGCGGTTGCGCGATACGATCATCCCTACGGGGGCCATCTCGAAAGCCAGGCGGTAGTCAACGTCCATGGTGCAAATATCTAGGGAATACTACGTAAAAAAGTAAGTAGTATCGTACGGTATCCCGTTAATGATGAGGAGACTTTCGTGAACAAGATATTTCCTTCGGCAGCCCAGGCCCTCGCGGGCGTGGTCGCGGACGGCCAGTTGCTGGCCGTGGGGGGGTTTGGACTGTGCGGCATTCCCGAGGCACTGATCGATGCGCTGCGTGACAGCGGGGTGAAGAACCTCACGGTGATCTCGAACAATGCCGGCGTCGATGGCTTCGGCCTGGGCAAGCTGCTGGAGACGCGCCAGATCAAGAAGATGATCAGCTCCTACGTGGGCGAAAACAAGGAGTTCGAGCGCCAGTACCTGGCGGGCGAGCTGGAGCTGGAGTTCACGCCCCAGGGCACGCTGGCCGAGAAGCTGCGCGCCGGCGGCGCGGGCATTCCGGCCTTCTTCACCAAGACGGGCGTGGGCACCATGGTGGCCGAGGGCAAGGAGCTGCGCGAGTTCGACGGCGAGACCTACGTGATGGAGCGCTCGCTGGTGCCCGACGTGGCGCTGGTCAAGGCGCACCGCGCCGACAAGAGCGGCAACCTGCAGTTCCGCCTGACGGCGCGCAACTTCAACCCGGCTGCGGCCATGGCGGGCAAGGTCTGCATCGTGGAGGTGGAGGAGATCGTGGAGACGGGCGCCATGGACCCCGACCAGATCCACCTGCCCGGCATCTACGTGCACCGCATCGTGCACAACCCGAACCCCGAAAAGCGCATCGAGAAGCGCACCATCACCGAATCCAAAGGAGCTTGACCATGCCCTGGACCCAAGACCAAATGGCCGCCCGCGCGGCGCAGGAGCTGGAAGACGGCTTCTATGTGAACCTGGGCATCGGCATTCCCACGCTGGTGGCCAACTACACCGGCGACAAGGAGGTGTGGCTGCAGTCCGAGAACGGCATGCTGGGCATAGGCCCGTTCCCCACCGAGGACCAGGTCGATGCCGACCTCATCAACGCCGGCAAGCAGACCGTGACCACCATTGCCGGCTCGTCCATCTTCGGCAGCCATGAGAGCTTCGCCATGATCCGCGGCGGCAAGATCAACCTGTCCATCCTCGGCGCCATGCAGGTCACCGACAAGGGCGACCTGGCCAACTGGATGATTCCGGGCAAGATGGTCAAGGGCATGGGCGGCGCCATGGACCTGGTGGCCGGCGTCAAGCGCGTGATCGTGCTCATGGAGCATGTGGCGCGCAAGAAGGACGGCACCGAGGACCTCAAGATCCTGCCGAGCTGCACCCTGCCGCTCACGGGCAAGGGCGTGGTCAACCGCATCATCACCGACCTGGCCGTGATGGACGTGACGCCCCAGGGCCTCAAGGTCGTGGAACTGGCTCCGGGCGTGAGCTTTGACTTCCTGCAATCCAAGACAGGGGTGCCCCTGCTGCAGTGAGCCCGCGCGGCTTGCATACCAGCCGGGCCGCAGCGCCCGGCTTTTTTCTGCATGCTCTCCAGGCGGGCGCGGTGCGCGAGGGAATGGTTCAGCGTTGCCGTATAGTTCCTTCCAGACTAGGCCGACGATTGCCGCATGACCGACCCCGACCAGAGCCCCGACGCCTTGCCTGTGGATGGCGCCCCTGACGATCGCCACTACCTGCGCGCCGTGACCGACATGGCCGAGCGCCGTGCCGTCGTGACCCAGGAGCCCATCTACAACCTCAAGGGCATGAAGCTGGTGGACAAGGGCCTGCGCGTGGACCGCCAGGTGTATGACCGCCTGCGCCAGCACCAGTTGCGCCAGCGCTTCGACACCTGCCTCACGGTGGAGAACATGGTGACCGTGGAGTCCGTGCTGGAGGTGGCGCGCCTGCATTGCCAGACGGACACGCTGGCGGGCCTGTGGGTGTATGCCCTGGCGGACGAGCGCGGCGAGGACAGGCTGCTCGACCCCGTGCGCTCCATGCTGCTGCCCCAGCCGCTGGCCTTCATGCTCACGGTAATGCGCGAGCAGCACCCTGCATTGTTCGCGCACAGCGTGCGCATGATGCTCACGGCCGTGTTCCTGGGGATCCAGACCGGCTGGAGCGAGCGGGACTGCGTACACCTGGCCTGTGCCGCGCTGCTGCACGATGTGGGCGCGCTCTACATGGACCCGGTATGGCACGACCCCGCCAACCGGATCACCGGGGCAGGGCGCAAGCAGTTGGCGGCGCACCCTGTCACGGCCATGCAGCTCATCCAGGCGCAGAACGTTTATCCGCGCAGCGTGGCGCAGGCGGTGCTGGAGCACCATGAATGCATGGACGGCAGCGGCTACCCGCGCAGCCTGCCGGGCGAGCGCATCTCTCCCATGGGGCAGATCCTGCTCGTGGCCGAGATGGTGGCGGCCTTTTTCGAGAAATACGCCGACGAAGCACCCGCGCAGCGCCTGTCCTTGACGCTGCGGCTCAACCACCGCAAGTATCCGGCGGCGCTCGTGGCCCGCCTGCTGCCCGTGCTGCAGATCGACGTGCGGCACAAGGACGTGCGTGTGGCGCAGGAGGACGTGGAAAACACCATCGCTCTGCTGTCGCAGGCCTTCAGTGTCTGGGAGGCGCTCAGTGCGCCGCTGCCGGCGCAGGCGCTGCTGCCGGCGTCTGGACAGGCCTGCGCTTTCGTGGCCGAGCGGCTCGCAGCCCTGCAAAAGACCCTGTTCGAGGCCGGCTCCCACCCGCAGCAGCAGGCCGAGGCGCTGCCCCACCTGCGGGGCGACGCGCAAAGCCTGGCCGAGCTGGCCCTGCTGGGGCGCGAGGCGCTGTGGCAGTTGCAGCACATCGTCGATGCCACACACAGCCGCTGGCCGCAGCTTGCCGAGAGCGCCGACCCGGGCGACGCCGCCGTGCTGCAATGGCGCAACGCCTGCGCCGCGCGCCTGGCCGTCCCGCCAGGCGCAGCGCCCTAGTGCTGCGGGCGGCCATACGGATATCTATACAGTACAGGCTTGGGCTCTTTCCCAGCACTTTCCATGATCGACGAACTGCTCCAAACGGGTGCCAGCGCGCACGACAGCGACCCCTACCTGCGCAGCGTGACGGACATGGCCGAGCGCTGTGCGGTGGTCACGCAGGACGCCATCTACAGCGCCAGCGGCATCAAGCTCGTGGACAAGGGCGCGCGCATCGACAGCCGCATGTACGACCGGCTGGTGCAGCACAAGTTGCGCGAGCCCATGGACACCCACCTGACGGTGGACAACGCCGTCACCCTGCAGGTCGTGCAGCAGGCGGCCGCCGACATGTGCGCATCGGACGGCCTGGCGGCGATGCTCTGCCAGGCGCTGGGCAGTCCGGACGCACTGGTGGCGCCCCTGCAGCAGGTCGTGCTGCCGGCGCGCCTGGGTTTCAAGCTCACCGTCATGCGCGAGCAAATGCCCGACCTGTTCGCGCACAGCCTGCGCATGATGCTCGTGGCCTTGTACCTGGGGCTGCGCAACCGCATGGACGCGCGCGCCTGCGCCGACCTGGCGGCTGCCGGCCTGCTGCACGACCTGGGTGCGCTGCACATGGACCCCGCCTGGCGCGATCCGCGCCACAGGCCGACGGGTGCGGCGCGCAAGCACCTGATCGCCCATCCGGTCACCGCCATGCTCATGGTGCGCGACGTGCAGGCCTACGACTCCACCGTGGCGGAGGCCATTCTGGAGCACCACGAGCGCATGGACGGCACGGGCTATCCGCGCGGCCTGCAGGGGCGCGACATTTCCCCCATGGGACAGATCCTTCTGCTGGCAGAAGTGGTGGCCGCCTTCTATGAAAAATACCCTGACCACCCGGCGCAGCAGCTATCGCTGATGCTGCGCCTGAACCATCGCAAGTTTCCTGCCCCGCTGGTTGCCCATGTGCTGCCGCTGCTCTACGAGGAGTCTGGAGCGGCGCCCCACCGCGCCATGCCGGCCCACGGACAGCTCCAGAGCCTGGGGGCGCAGCTCACGCAGGCCTTTGACCAATGGGAGCAGGCCAAGCAGGACATGGGCCCGGACCAGCCACCGCCGCAAGGCCCGCTGGCCTTTGTGAACGAGCGCCTGGGCATGCTCAAGCGTGCGCTGACCGAGGCTGGCGCGCATCCGCAGCAGCACGAGTTGCTGCTGCAGCAGTTGCAGGGGGACGACGAAGGCCTGTCCGAACTGGCCTACGTGGTGCGCGAAGCGCTCTGGCAGCTCGAGAGCATCGCCAACGGCTGCCAGCGCCGCTGGCCGCACCTGCTGGAGCAGCGCGACAGCCCGGAGGCTGCCGCAGCGGCCCGCTGGTGCGATTGGGTGCGCAGCCTGGGCACATCCTGAGGCCTGCGAGCACGCTCGCCGCCGTCTGGCCTGCTGACCCGCCGCCATGCACAACCCCAGCCGCCCCGATGTGCTGCCCCCGCGCGCGGGCGTGCAGCCCAGTTGCGTGGTGCTGCCATCGGCGGGCAGCGGCAGCATGCTGGACTTTCTGGCGCAGCGCATTCCTGCCGTCTCGCGCGCCGGGTGGGAGCAGCGCATGGCGTGTGGCGAGGTGGTCGACGAATACGGCGCTGCCGTCGCGCCCGGGCGCCCGTTCCAGCGCGGCATACGGCTGTACTACTACCGCCAGGTGGACGACGAGGCCGTGATTCCCTTCGAGGCGCAGGTGCTGTACTGCGACGAACACCTGCTCGTGGCCGACAAGCCGCATTTCCTGCCGATCACGCCGGCCGGGCGCTACCTGCAGCACACCCTGCTGGTGCGCCTGCGCCAGCGCTATCCGCACCTGCCAGAGCTCTCGCCCCTGCACCGCATCGACCGCGACACCGCCGGGCTGGTGCTGTTCTCGGTGCAGCGCGCCACGCGCGGCGCCTACCAGGGGCTGTTCCGCGACCGGGCCATCCGCAAGCACTATGAAGCCATCGCTCCCTGGCGCGCCGACCTGCACTTTCCGCGCGAGCACCACAGCCGGCTGGAGGAAAGCGGGGCGTTCTTCCTCATGCACGAAGTGCCGGGCACACCCAACAGCCACACGCGCATGCAGTTGCTGCAGACGCACGGCCCCTGGGCCCGCTACCGGCTGGAGCCGGTCAGCGGCAAGCGCCACCAACTGCGCGTGCACATGGCCGCCCTGGGCTTGCCGCTGCGCAACGATCCGTTTTACCCCGAGGTCAAAGACCCGCCTGAAGGGGACTTCTCGCGCCCCTTGCAGCTCCTGGCACGGTCACTGGAATTTACCGATCCACTGACAGGTGCCACCCGGTATTTCGAGAGCCAGCGTGCACTGCAGCCGCTGTGAGCGGGCAGGGGGCAGAGATGGATGGGGAAGAAAAGCGAGAGAGGAGAGTATTTCGGTCTACAAAGACTGCCGCACCCCGCGGCAGCTCGGGAAATTTGAACAGCCCCAGAAGGCCCCACCGGCATTTGTTCCCTTGCGGGCCGTTCTCTTGACCATACCTGCACCACACTGCGGACAAACTGGCTCAACAGCGGCTGACGCTTGAACGATTGCTGGCATTTTTTCTGGCGGCTTGGCTGCTGAAGGCATGGATTGCTTCGCCTGCTGGATCATGGCGAAAAGACTTGGGCCATCTATCAACTGCACATTGCGGCCTTCGGCAAAGGCTTTAGCCTCAGCAGTAAAGCGCCCGGAAGTGACCACAAATCCGCCGGTTGCGCCTTTGGCCGCCATCACGCCATAGAGTTCCCGGACCACATCCACACCGACTTTGAATGCCTTCCATTGTTTGCACTGGACCAAGAATCTTTCGGTTCCCTTGGTGAGGGACAGATCAATGCCACCATCTGGACCACTGCCACCAGTTTCTGCGACACGGAACCCCTGCAGCCTGAACGCCTCACTGACCAGCAATTCAAACTCTCGCCAGCTCATTCCGTTCAGTGCGTTCGCGCTTTGCGCTTGGGCCGTATCGCTAGCCAATGTCCGGCGCTGCTTGCGCCGCCATGCAGAAAGTGCCGCCCCTGCAAAACAGATCATCGGGACGATGTATTGGCCAGCGGTCGCCAGCCCCTTGATGATCGCTTGCTGCACCAATCCAGCCACTTGGCCGGGTTGAACCCCTGTCACCGGCATCGGTGAGGCCAACCAATGCAACAGCAGATACCCTGCGACTCCCAGAGTTACCCCCACCCACCATGACAGCATGGCAACCAGATCGAGCATGTCCTCCAGCGGGCTGGATTTGCGTCTCTTTGCCATTGCACCCCCTCCATCTTGGTGTTGGTCATTATTGCAGCGATCACCGTCAGGTCCTGCAATCGCTTATGTTGAGTGGGGGAGGTGGAGTCCTACTCCAAACTCTCAACAAAAATTAGGCATGTCATGC